>NZ_BMDR01000003.1 GCF_014635885.1 Acinetobacter vivianii | reverse complement strand
CGCTGATGGTAGTGTGGCACTTGCCATGTGAGAGTAAGTCATCGCCAGCTTTTAAATTAGAAACACCCCCTCCGCTAACGCAGAGGGGGTGTTTTTTATGCTTGGACGAAATATAAGTCAAGATTTAAAGAGTCGCGCTATTTTTATCCTGATTAAATGCAAATAAGAGATGATATTAGGACTGAGATGATTTTCCATACACTTTTATCAGCTATTGGAATTGTCTATTTAGGTTTTTTAGTATGGAAGTGGTTAGAAAAACCTAAGCAACAATATCAAGCACCTAGAACAATTTGCAAATGGGTTCTCGATAATCCAGAAGAAGAGCTTTATATAGCTTTTATTACGTCAGATCAAAAGGTGGGGGTTGCTAGTGGTCGATATGCAATGTCTTCTGGTTCCACAAGTACGACTTGGTCTGGCTTTCTATCAGGTGATTTAAATGACCTTGTACGAACAACTATGGGACAAAATGTATTTGATGAAATGATAGAATGCCTTAAACAACAAAAAATAAATCAGATATAGTTAGGCCTATATCTATCTTAAATTAGTATGCAAGTGACATCATATCGGGTGGAAGAAAGTGAATAGTGAGCAGAAATTTGGAGAAGCTTTAGCGTTTAACGTTGTACAGTACCTAATAAAGCAGACGCAAATTAGTAATTATCATAAAGAATATTGTGGAACTGGGTTTTACTTTGATGGGCAGAATATTTTTTATACTCACTTTTTTGATGGATATCCAGACTTAGAGCATTATCAAAATACCGAAAACAGATATAGTGGAATCATTAGCATATTCCATGAAATCGCGGAGTTTCAGGATTGGCTAGCTAATCAATCGGACAGAAAGCTCTCTGGTGTAGAATCTCAAGATGACTTTTATAGTTATAACCAACGTATTACAAGGTTGAAGCTTGAGAAATTAATTTTAGAATCTCAAAAATTGGATAATTAAATTATGAAACTCAACTCTTTCTCTCCACTGCCTGAAGATGATGAAGAACTGCATCTTCCTGAGCTAGTGTATTGGGCATCTCTTGGTGATGTGGAACAAGTCGAGCAGCTATTGGTAGAGGGAATAGATCCAAACCAGACCGATGATGAAGGTTATAGCGCGTTACAGGCTGCTGCCGAGAATGATCATTTAGCGCTAGTAAAGCTGTTAGTGAGTAAAGGTGCAAATGTGGCGTATAAGAGCGAATATACAGCGCTACAGCTTGCAGAAATGGCGGAGCATGCCGAAGTTGTTGCCTACCTAAAAAGTCTTTAAATCGTGGATAAGAATCATTAGATAAAAAGAAGCCCCATCATCCTGACGGGGCTTCTTCATATTCAGCTTATGTCGTTGATATCCTATTAACGACCACTTCCTGTGCGTCTTATTATTCTCAATGAGACTTCCTGTCTCTCTATGATTTGTATAATAGGCGAAAAGTCGAGTTCGGTATATTCGCTAATGGCTGCGATCTGTGTACGTTTTGGCGTACATGAATGAGGAAAAAGTCGTTTCCCATAAAAAAACGGAATCATGAAATTCCGTTTTTTTATATATTTTAGGTCTTAGAAATGTACATCTAAGCCAATATAAGGACCTTTAAAGTTAAATTTAAGGTCATTTTTTTCATAATCATCTAGCTTGATATCCAAGATACGGTAGCCTGCTTTCAGACCAACATCCACTAGTAGATTGTCGATAAAGTTGTATTGTAATTCTGCTTGAGCATCCGTGATTTTGGCATCATTAAAGTTGCTATATAAGAGTTCTGCTTTCGCGCTCAAGCCTGTAAATGGCAGTTTTACTCCCGCCGATCCATAGATCACAGGTACAGTTTTATCGATATCTGTTTTGCTGATGTTAAGGGTTTTGACATCACCATTTAAGTTCGTTGCACCTAGACCGACATCAGCATTTACAATCGTATCTAAAATTTCATAGTATAAAATGAAATCGGTATGATCGATGTTGAGGTCGTAAACAGGTTGACCTGCAACTTTATGATCCGTTTCTGTTTTTAAATTTACATAACGGATTTTTGCATTGGGAATCAATGGAATTGGATGCTCAACAGCAAGGGATACTTGAGCTGAACCTTTACGTTTAAGGTCCTGATCAGGCGCAGCACTTTGGTCGGCCATATTGGCTTCGCCATTGTAGTTCCAGTAGCTGAGGTCACCTTTAACACCAATAACATCGGCTTGTGCCAGGCCACAAATGCTCGTTCCTAAAGCAAGCATTGATATTTTTAATAATTTCATTGCATTATCCTAATTAATATCGAAAACAGTAATGAATTGTTGTGAATTCACCTATGAATGGGCGAATCATATAGTGATCTTGGTAAATATGCAGTAGTCTAATTTTAAATTTTTATAAAGGAATAAATAATAATGACGGATAAACAAAGTGTGGTGGATTATCCGCTTTATGTGGCTGGGAAAGCCGTTATAACAGGTCAATGGCTTGAAGTCCATGATAAGTATAATAATACCGTTTATGCACGAGTCGCCTTGGCGGATGCTAAAGTGCTTGAAAAAGCGATATCGGCTTCGGTGAAGGCAGAAGCTGAGATGGCAGCCTTAAAACCGTTTCAAAAACAAAAAATCTTACTGCATTGTGTAAAGCGTTTTAATGAACTGCGGGATGAGCTGACCGAGATTCTGATTGCAGAAGGTGGCAAGCCACGTGGTGCAGCAAGTGCTGAAGTAGAACGTTTAATTAATACTTTTCAATTGGCTGCAGATGCGGTGACACAGCTCGATGATGGGCAATTAATCCCTTTGGCGGTCACACCTGCTGCCGCGAAGTTTCGTGGCATGGTGAAGCATGTACCGATTGGTGCGGTTTCTTTAATTAGTCCATTTAATTTTCCTCTCAATCTGGTGGCACATAAGATTGCACCTGCGATTGCAGCGGGCTGTCCTTTTGTGTTGAAGCCGGCCAGTTTTACCCCGATCAGTGCCTTAAAGATTGCGGCTGTATTGGCTGAAACAGATTTGCCCAAAGGTTCTTGGTCAATCTTGCCTTGTAATCGTGAGGCAGCGGATATTTTAGTGACTGATGATCGTTTTAAATTACTCAGCTTTACGGGTTCAGATCAAGTCGGTTGGGATATGAAGGCGCGGGCAGGTCGCAAGAAAGTGACGCTGGAACTCGGTGGCAATGCAGCAGTCCTGATTGATGCGGATACAATCATTGATGATGCCTTGATTGATCGCTTGATAAGTGCTGCTTATGGGCATGCAGGGCAGGTCTGTATCAGTGTGCAACGGATTTTAGTCCATGCAGATATTTATGCTGAGCTAAAAAAGAAACTCATTGCCAAACTGAAAAAAATTAAGGCTGATGATCCTGCTTTAAGTACCACATTGGTTGGCCCGATGATTAAAGAGGCGGAAGCATTACGCTTAAAAAAATGGATTGATAAGGCTGAGAAGAAAGGGGCGAAAGTCCTGCTTGGTGGTAGTTTACAAGGCGTTTTGTTTGAACCTGTGTTACTGGAAAATGTCGATGCCAAGCTGGAAATTTATAAAGATGAAGCTTTTGGCCCAGTGGCCATTTTAGAAAAATTTAAGGAATTTGAGCAGGGAATCGCGACCATTAATCAAAGCCGCTTTGGTTTGCAGGCAGGTGTCTATACGCAAAATCTCAATAAAATGCTGTATGCGTGGGATCATCTGGATGTGGGCGGTGTCATCATTAATGATGTCCCGACGTTCCGCGTCGATAATATGCCTTATGGGGGCGTAAAAGATTCTGGTTTAGGTCGCGAAGGCATCCATTCTGCTATCCGTGATATGCAAGAACAAAGACTTTTGGCAATTAAACAATAGAGGAGGAAAAGCGTGGTGAGGATTTGGCTTGCCTGTTTTATGTACTTGATTTTTATAGATTGACTGCAAGGTCAAATTTACAGGCAGTTGAAAAATAATCAATTGTTCTGAAAAGCTGATATTTTCTTGCAGAATTTACAGTAAAAATAAATAAAAACAGGTATTGTTCGGCTATTAAAAGCAGAAAAACAATGCCCAATCTTTAAGGAAGATGGTTTGGTTTTTTGTTTGTTTGGTCTTGAAAATAAGAAGCTCACAAGGTTGAAATTTCATCCAAACAAAACAAGATTTTTTATGGCATTTTCATGTCTGTTGGATAATAAAAAACTGAAAGCAGCATGGAAGGTCAGCAGGACAAATTTAGGTGTTTTATGGCAGATTCTCGTGAAAACTGGACATCACGATCTGGTTTTATTATTGCAGCTGTTGGTTCAGCTGTAGGTTTAGGTAATATCTGGCGGTTCCCGTATGTCGCTTATGAAAATGGCGGCGGAGCGTTTCTTATCCCTTATTTACTAGCGTTGATTACCGCTGGTTTACCTCTTCTCTTTTTAGACTATGCCACAGGTCATCGTGCGCGTAACTCTCCACCAAAAGCGTATCGTGCGTTATTCAAAGGTGGCGAGACGCTAGGTTGGTGGCAAGTCTGTGTGTGTATCATCATCGGTTTGTACTATGCCAGCGTACTGACATGGGCGGGAAGTTATGTGTACTTCTCGATTGGTCAGGCATGGGGCAGTGATCCTGAAAGTTTCTTCTTCAATACGTATTTGCAGACCTCGAAAGCGACGGGCTTTGATCTACAATTCGTGAGTCATTTGTTCTGGCCAATTGTTGGGATCTGGGCGCTCACTTTAATCATTTTATATGGCGGCGTTAAAAAAGGCGTTGAATTATCGAATAAGATTTTCATGCCATTACTCTTCGTTCTATTTACCATTTTGGTGATTCAGTCATTACGTTTACCGGGTGCGGCAGAGGGCTTAAATGCATTCTTTACCCCGAACTGGTCTGCGATGATGAATTATAAAGTGTGGTTAGCGGCTTATGGTCATACTTTCTTCTCGCTGTCAGTTGGCTTCGGGATCATGGTGACTTATGCCTCTTATCTCAAACCAAAAACCAACTTAACGGGTTCTGGCTTGATCGTTGGCTTTGCCAATGCATCAACTGAAATCTTGGCAGGTATTGGTATCTTTGCTGCGTTGGGCTTTATGGCGCATACTGCTGGTAAAGAAGTACACGATGTAGTAAGTGGTGGTATTGGTTTAGCGTTTATCGCTTTCCCGAAAATCATTTCAAGCTTAGGTGCTGGTGCTGACTTATTTGGCTTATTGTTCTTCTCATCACTCTTCGTTGCGGGTATTTCTTCAATGGTGAGTATTCTGGAAGTGCCAATTGCAGCAATGCAGGATAAGTTGAAATGGGGTCGTACTAAAGCCGTAACCATTATTGGTGGTGGTAGTGCGCTAGTTTCAGTCATCCTATTTTCAAGTGTAAATGCGATTAAACTGGTTGATATCGTGGATCACTTCATCAATAACATCGGTATTATTGGTGGTGCGTTGATTTCAATTATTAGTATTGCCTGGTTTAAACGTTCTGCCTTGCGTGAATTGCGTGATCATGTGAATCGTATTTCGACTGTTCAATTGGGCAAAGGTTGGGATTTCACTTTAACGGTGATCACATCGTTGATCTTGTTAACGACCTTAAGCATGACCGTATTTAACTTGGTGAAAAACGGTTACGATAGTTATAGCATGAGCTTACAAGGCGTATTTGGATGGGGCAGCGTGATTTTCTGTGCTGTCGTTGCAATTGTACTCAGCCGAATCAAAGATCGCTAGGAGAACAAATATGAATACTTCAGCAATCGTAATGATGGTGATTTCAATGGTGTTTTTATGGGGTGGATTGGCATTGTCTATTCTGCACTTAACCAAACACCCAGAAGAATTGGATGACGTTCTGGAAGAAGTCAAAGATCAGCATACGCTTTAAATGTTAAAGCTAAAAATAACCCAATCATAGATTGGGTTATTTTTTGAATAATAACGCAGGCTTTAAACTGTATAAGTAAATTTTAGATATTGCAGGATTTTTTATTAAGCGTATTTGTGAATAGCTTTTTACCATTCTTATCTATATAAATGTAATCAACCATAATACCATTTTTTATATAATTCTTTAAATACGTGCAATTATATGCTTGATTTTCTGGAATTAAGTTGTTTTTTGCATCGTCGAGATCTACTTCATCTGCAGTATGGTTAAATGTCTGATAAGTATAAGTAACATGAAGCTTATCCTGTTTAATATTAATAAGTTTGACCGTTGAATTAACATTAAAAGGTATTTGTGATTGTTCTACTAAAAGGTCTTTAGCTATCGATTCAACAAGCTCCGTTTGAAGCTTATGTTTATAAGCAATTAAGGTTGGTATTAGAACTACAGTAAAAGTGATTCCCCAAATGGCTAATTTATATTCTTTGTAACTAAAATTCATTTTAGATAATTAAATAAGTTGTTGATATTATTTTAAACATAGACTGAAATATTGACAATATTAGATAAAAAAGCAGGCTTTAAAGCCTGCTTTTTTATTTTTGATTTATCCCAATTTTTTAATCCGGCAATAATAGAAACCATCACCAGCGTGTGCAGAAGGAAGCAACTGACGACCATGGGTCTGTTCAATGCCCCAATCTGCTTCGATTTTGATTTCTTCTGCATCAGCATGTTCTGCAAAGAATGCCGCCATTTGCTGCTCATTTTCAGCTTTTAGAATCGAGCAGGTGATATACAGCAAAGTGCCACCGACTTTAAGCTGTTGCCACATCTGCTGCAAAATCTGTTGTTGTAGCGCAGCCGTTTGTGCGATATCGGTCGACTGTCTGAGTAAACGAATATCGGGGTGGCGACGAATCACACCTGTTGCAGAACAAGGCGCATCCAGCACGATACAATCGACGGGTTCTGGTGCCTGCCAAGTGGTCGCATCAGCGGTAATAATCTCAACATTGTTGTCATTTAAGGCAAGACGTTCTAAATTTTCAGAAACACGCAATAAACGTTTGGCATCATGATCAAGCGCAATCAGTTTTTGAGGAGTAAAGCGCTCAAGAATGTGCGCAGTTTTGCCACCTGGTGCAGCGCAGGCATCGACAACAACTTTATTATCTAAGTTCGGTAAAAGCGTCGCGCACAATTGGGCATGTTCATCCTGAACAGAAAAACCACCTTCTTCAAAACCTGGTAAATGGGTAATATTGCCCGTTTGCTCCAGAACAATACCAACATCTGAAAGCGTGCAAGGACGAGCATCAATCTGCTCTTCGTCCAAAATCTCTAAATATTCGTTACGACTGACTTGGCGTTCGTTGATGCGCAGGGTTAGTGGTGCGACTTGTTTTAAGGCTTGGCATAGAGACTCTGCTTGCTCAGGCCAATCTTTTTTAAGTCGCTTGAATAACCAGCTTGGTAAACCATGCGTATTATTTAATGCTTTTTCAAATTCAGTTGTTTCACGTGAAACACGACGCAGAATCGCATTCACCAGACCACTCATTGGCTCAAAACCGAGTTGCTTAGAAGCATTTACCGTTTCTGAAATCGCCGCATGTACAGGAATACGCGTACATAAAATTTGATATAAACCAAGATATAAACAACTTTCTAGCGCTTCATTGTCTAACGGTTTTGTCAGCAATGGCAGGGTAATTGCTTTTAAAGAAAACCATTGGCGTAAACAGCCTAAAGTAAGTTCGTGATATAAACCACGGTCACGTTCAGAAACGATATTGATATGTTGATTCAGAACAGAAGACAAAGATTGCCCATTTTGAACGGCCAAAAGAGTTTTGACCACTTGTGCACGTAGATTTAAATTTTTTGTAGATGATTGGCTCATGGGAGAATTTGTCCAATATGCAATTTTTGAGTTTGGGCAATTTGTACAGGATTTAGGGCTTTAGCACCTGGCCATTGCAGACTGGTGAGGCACACTGCGGTATTGTCGCCGCAGGCAACGTGAACGCCTTGTTTATCAATCGCAAGGATCTCACCGCTTTGTGCATCAGTTTTTTGATGTTGAGAAAGCATTGAACCCCACACACGTAAGGCATTGCTTTCATCGAGTTGGATAAACGCCACAGGCCACGGATTGAAGGCACGGATATTACGGTCGATTTGTACCGCATTCTGGCTCCAGTCAATACGTGCTTCTGCTTTCACCAATTTGTGTGCATAGACTGTCAATGCTTCATCTTGCACTTCACGTTTTTCAATGAATTCCTGCAAGCTTTGTTCTGATTCAAGCACGGTACAAATCGCTTCGGCGCCTTGATCTGCCAATTTATCGTGCAAGCTGGCAGACGTATCTTCGGCTGTAATTGGACAATAGGTTTTATACATCATGTCGCCCGTATCCAGACCAGCAGCCATTTGCATGATGGTAATGCCTGTTTCCGCATCGCCTGTCGCAATGGCACGTTGGATCGGTGCAGCACCCCGCCAGCGTGGCAGTAATGAACCGTGAATATTTAAACAGCCATATTTCGGGGTATCCAAAACTGCTTGTGGCAAGATCAGGCCATAAGCGGCCACGACCATGACATCTGCGCCAAGGGCTGCAAGTTCTTGTCGAGCTGCCAAGCCTTCTTCTGTCGATGCTTTAAAATTCAAAGGCTGATAAACCGGTAAACCGTGTTCAAGTGCTAACTGTTTAACAGGAGAAGGGGTGAGTTTTTGCCCACGGCCTGCTTTACGGTCAGGCTGGGTATAAACCGCAATGATCTGGTGTGATGTTTTTAATAATGCCGCCAATGCGGTTGCCGCAAATTCAGGCGTACCAGCAAAAATGATTTTCACAAAGACAATCCAACTAAAACTTGCTTCAAATTATAAGCGAAAAAGTGATGAGTCCCTAATCAGGTGGATTAATTGCTTTTGTACAAAAAAAGATAGGCCTGTTGGTCATCTGTTAAACGATAACTTGTAGTATGATGCAGAGAGCTCAGTATCATTTCGCCAGAGCGAATGTCCTATTCGTCTCGAGCACAAACTTGTTGGGAATACAAAATGCCTGATTATCGTTCAAAAACATCAACACATGGAAGAAATATGGCGGGCGCGCGTGGTTTATGGCGTGCGACCGGTATGAAAGATGAAGATTTTGGCAAGCCAATTATTGCGGTGGTCAACTCATTTACCCAGTTTGTTCCAGGTCACGTGCATCTCAAAGATTTAGGTCAACTTGTTGCGAGAGAAATTGAAGCGTCTGGTGGTGTGGCAAAAGAATTTAATACCATTGCGGTCGATGACGGTATTGCAATGGGTCATGACGGGATGCTGTATTCACTGCCATCACGTGATTTGATTGCCGATTCGGTTGAATACATGGTTAATGCACACTGCGCCGATGCGATGGTGTGTATCTCGAACTGTGACAAGATCACACCGGGAATGTTGATGGCAGCAATGCGCCTGAATATCCCTGTAGTGTTCGTGTCTGGCGGGCCAATGGAAGCGGGTAAAGTGAAATTCCGTGGCGATGAAAAGGCCATTGATCTGGTTGATGCCATGGTGGTTGCAGCCGATGAAAGCTATACCGATGAAGAAGTTCAGGCTTTTGAACGTTCAGCATGTCCAACCTGTGGTTCATGTTCAGGGATGTTCACAGCGAATTCAATGAACTGTTTAACTGAAGCATTGGGCCTATCTTTACCGGGTAATGGTTCAATCGTGGCAACGCATGCCAACCGTGAGAAGCTATTCTTGAAAGCGGGTCGTTTAGTGGTTGAACTGGCAAAACGTTATTATGAACAAAATGATGACAGCATTTTGCCACGTTCAATTGCAACCAAGGCGGCATTTGAAAATGCCATGACGCTTGATATTGCAATGGGTGGTTCAACCAATACCGTATTGCATTTGCTTGCAGCGGCGCACGAAGCCGAAGTTGATTTCACCATGGATGATATCGACCGTTTGTCTCGTCAGGTTCCAGTATTGTCAAAAGTTGCACCAGCAAAACAAGACGTACATATGGAAGATGTACACCGTGCGGGCGGGATCATGGCGATTTTAGGTGAGCTGGATCGTGCCAACTTACTGAATACGTCATGTCCAACTGTACATGAACCAACGTTAAAACATGCTTTGGACAAGTGGGATATTATCCGTACCGAAGATGCTGATGTTTACGAATTCTATCGTTCATCACCGGGCGGTATTCCAACGCAGGTCGCGTTCTCGCAAAACCGTTATTATTCAACTCTAGATGGTGACCGTGAGAAAGGCGTAATTCGTAATGCTGAACATGCTTTCTCTAAAGATGGTGGTCTGGCTGTGCTTTACGGCAACATCGCATTAGATGGCTGCATCGTAAAAACCGCAGGTGTGGATGAATCAATTCTGAAATTTACCGGTACAGCACGCGTTTTTGAAAGTCAGGATGCGGCAGTAGAAGCAATTCTGGATCATAAAATCGTGGCAGGCGATATCGTGGTCATTCGCTACGAAGGCCCACGTGGTGGACCGGGTATGCAGGAAATGTTGTACCCAACCAGTTACCTGAAATCGAAAGGTTTGGGTAAAGACTGTGCCTTGATTACCGATGGTCGTTTCTCTGGCGGTTCTTCAGGCTTGTCGATTGGTCACGTTTCTCCAGAAGCGGCTGAAGGTGGTGCGATTGGTTTGGTTGAAGATGGCGATACCATTCAGATTGATATTCCAAACCGTACTATTCACCTTGATATCGATGATGCGACTATGGCGCATCGTCGTACAGTTCAGGACGCGAAAGGCTGGTATCCTGCGGAAGAACGTAAACGTAAAGTGTCTAAGTCATTGAAGATTTACGCAATGCATTCGACCAGCGCAGCCAAAGGCGCAGTACGAGTTTTGTAATCCCTTTGAGTCCCTCTTTCAATTAAGGGGGACTTTTGTCTCATTTTATAAGATACTGAACATACTTATTGGCTCACCTGTTCTGACTCAGGTTTGAGTAAACTTATCCATATCTCAATTTATGACCATTAGAGGCTATCGACATGTCTTTGTTACGTCGTTGGTTTGATCCCATACGATCGAGTTGGTTCTACCAGAAACCATCTCGTCAAGCGGAATTACCTACGGAACAGGGTTTAAGTATTTACCTACGTCTAGACGATGTTTATAGCTATCTTGCGGTGCAAGAGCTTGATCAGCTCAATGAAATCCTGAGTGATGAACTCAAACCCTTAAAAGTCATTATTTCGAGGCAAGATGCAGAGCCTCCGAATGGCATGTCCAAGCAAGACTGGCAAAGCTACTGTTTAAATGATGCGAAGATCCTTGCCAAGCAGCATCGTTTTGGTTTCGATGAAACCCCTGAAATACCGAGTGCAGAAGCATTACAACAAGCTGAAACAATTCTAAGAAATACCCCCCTCAGAGAACAAAACTTCTTACATTTGCTCGAAGATGTCTTCCACATGTTGTGGCAGCAGCAATACGGTAAATTGCGTACCTTATATGCAATGGCCTCCCAGCATCAAAAACCACAAGATTATCCTGAGCGTATTTTCAAAGATGTACCTGTGATCGCCAGTTATTTTGAATTTGGTGAACGTAAATATCAGGCGGTTGATGATTTACTCCGTCTGACACGCCGTTTAAAACAACAGAAATTACTGACTGGCAATCCGATTTTCCTGATCAACCATATCGAGTGGCGCGAGCATTTAATTAACGATGGAGAGGCTTTGGCAGAAGTGCAGGCCTTGCATCCGGAACTAGATCTGTATATCGCGCTTGAAGACCCGATGAGCTGGTTATTATTGGCTTATATCAAAGAAGAGCTAGCCAATTATTATAATATCCAGTTGAAGGTTTATCCGCTCAGTTATCACGGTAGGGACTGGTTTGACTGGAGTCTGGCAACCCGTGTCTCGAAACGGACACAAGTCGCATTTACCCCGTTCTGCCGACCAACCAGAGAAGCCACTTATGAAATGGCACGACTGTTTTATAGTGTGCCAGAAGAGCAGCAAGTCGACTGTATCCATGAGATTCTGGAATCAGTCTGGACACAAGGTAAAGATCTGTCGTTTAAAGCCCATTTTCAACGGATGCAGAGACGTCTGGGCATTGAGCAGGTGACCGAACAGGATATCGACGCACAGTTAAAACAAAATGATGAATTGTGCCAGCAGAAGCATCAGCCTGATTTCCCTGTATTGGAGTTAAGGATTGATGGACACAGCTATGTCTTCAATAGTCTGTATCGAGTCTGGATGATTGAAAGTATTCTCAGTAATGTACTGGAAGAAAAATATAAAATGGCCTCAACTTTTGATTGAGGCTTGCTCCCAAAAATAAGAATAGGGCAAGCGACGGTTTTTTCCGTAGCATAGCTTCGATGCAAAATCGGAGTTAAAGCGTGACTTTTCTAGCCATCATTATCGTGGTCTTTGCCTTTGCCGGCATGATTAAAGGCATGATCGGACTGGGCCTTCCTGCGGTCTCCATGGGTCTACTGACCATTGCAATGAGTCCGTTTCAGGCTGCCTCTTTATTGATTGTGCCTTCAATAGTCACCAATATCTGGCAACTGTTTGCCGAAGGTCGAGTGTGGTTATTTATCCGCCGCTTCTGGACTTTACTGGTTGGAATCGTGGCGGGTTCGATCTGGAGCTTCTTACCAACTTTAAGCGAGAGTCATGGGCACAGCAGTGAGATTTTATTGGGCTGTATGTTGGCTTTATATGGACTGTATGGCCTCTGTGTGAAAAGACTACCTCATCTGGCTAAATATGAGCGTTGGTTGTCGCCTATTGTTGGCTATATTGGCGGCGCAGTGACCGTTGCCACAGGGGTGGTCATTATTCCAGTGGTGCCGTATTTGCAGTCCTTACATTTGAAACGGGATGAACTGGTACAGGCGCTAGGTTTGACCTTTACCGTTTCCACCTTCTGTTTGGCTTTTTTCCTGCATCACAATCCGATGGCTGGTATCACGCTGGATTATCGACTGTCTGCGGTGGCTTTAGTTGCTGCTTTATTTGGGATGTGGCTGGGTAAAAAAATCCGTTATCAACTCAATGAGCAACGTTTTCGCCGTTTATTCTTTATGGGCTTAATGGCATTAGGGCTATATATGATTGCGCATTAACCGCATTCAGCAAGAGGGACGATGTTGCATCAAAAATTCAGCAAAATATTGGTAGCCTTGTGGCAGCTGAGAAAAATCCTGTGCTGCTAACAGCAATTTACGGTTCGCCCAGGCACCCAGTAATTGTACTGCATGAAAATCATACTCTGGCTGCAAACGCTGTGCTGCGCGCGCGGGCATAATCGCAATCCCTACGCCTTTGGCGACGACCTCTGCAATGGCTGAAAAATTGGGTAAACGTAGGCGATACTGGATATTGAAGCCCAATAGCTTGGCTTGAGTTTCAATCGATTGTTGCAAAGAATGATGGGGCATTAGACCAATAAAACCATAATTTAAGGCATCGACCAGATTCAGTTGCGTTTGCTGGGTCAAGGTATGATGAGCTGGGCAGATCAGCACCAATGGATCACTGGCAAATTCCTGCGTTTGCAAATGACGCGTATCAAAAAAGCTGGAGACCAGTCCTAAACGCGCCACGCCTTGAGTCAATGCTTCAACAATTTCAGAACTTTCTGCTTCGTGTAAGTCGAGATTGATCTCGGGATGTAGCATCAAATATTGCGGTAACAGAGGCGGTAAATATTCACTTTGTGCAGACGAATTACACCATAAAGTCAGTGCTTCCAGTGTCGTGGGGCGAAAGCGCTGCATGTCGTGTTCAAGTAGATCTTTTTGCTGCATGAGGCGTCGCGCATGCTCAGCCAAAGCATGACCCGCGGTGGTCAGCTCAACGCCCGTTGTTTGTCGAATAAATAAGGGCGTTGCAAAATATTGTTCGAGTTTTTTAATCCGCTCGCTGGCAGCTTGCAAGGAAATGGCAGAAAGCTCGGCGCCTTTGGTCAGGCTGCCTGTTGCCACAATATGAAGAACCAGTTGTAAATCAAAGAAATCGAAACGCATGAGCGGAACGTATTGAAATATAAAAGGCCATCATACTAAAACTGAGCAAGATAAAGATAGGATAAAAGTGCAAGATGAAAAAAAGGCAGCTTGGAGGCTGCCTTCAATATTTTAGTTTTTATCTTTTAAATTAAACAGCAGGTTCAGGAAAATCGCTGCAAAAGTTGCAGTCCCGATACCGCCGAGATTGAAGTTACCAAACAATAATTCAAAGTTACCTGCACCTAAAATAATGGTCACTGAAGCCACGATCAGGTTTTTATTGTTTGAGAAGTCGACTTTATTCTCGATCCAGATTTTTGCACCTGCGATAGTGATTAAACCAAAGACAACAATCGATGCACCTGTGAGTACCGCATTTGGAATAGTACTGATGACTGCACCAAACTTAGGTGAAAGCCCTAGAATAATTGCAAATACACCTGCAATCACAAAGACCAGTGTCGAATAAACGCGAGTAACTGCCATCACCCCGATATTCTCGCCATAGGTGGTCATACCTGGCGCACCCACACCACCTGATAACGTGGTTGCAACACCATCGGCAACAAAGGCTTTACCCAGTTGTGGGGTGAGGTTTTCGCCAGTCATTGCTCCGACGGCCTTGATATGGCCCAAGTTTTCTGCCACTAGAATCAGTGCCACAGGTGCAATGATCAGAATGGCATTCAAATCAAAAGTAGGATGTGAAAAGCTTGGGACACCAAACCATGGCGCCGCTGAGATTTGGGAGAAATCAATCGGCTTGCCATAACCCAGACCATTGCTGGCGATGGCATAAATTGCATAGGCAATTAAAAGGCCAATCAATAGCAATAAACGTTGTAATAGCCCTTTGGTAAAGACCGCAATGATCCCCATACTCAGTACGGTGGTTAATGCCATCCACATTTCAAAAGGCTGACCTGCAACCCCTTTGATGGTCACGGGTGCCAGGTTAAGACCAATGATCATCACGATCGCACCTGTGACCACAGGAGGCATGAGTTTTTCGATCCAGCGAGTTCCTGTCAGCATCACCGCAAAACCGATCAGGGCATATACGATACCGCAGACCACAATCCCGCCTAATGCGACTGATAAGTTTGGATTAGCACCTGAACCCGTAATATGACCAGTTGCTGCTGCCACCACACCAATAAAAGCAAAACTTGAGCCTAAATAACTCGGAACTCGTCCACCTGTCATAAAGAAAAACAGAATGGTACAGATCCCTGACATTAAAATGGCAAGGTTCGGGCTAAAACCCATCAATAACGGTGCAAGTACGGTTGAGCCGAACATTGCAAATGCGTGTTGAACCCCCAGTACCGCGCTTTGTAAGGGCGGTAAATATTCATTTGTCGCAACAGGGCGATGATCGACCGTCCCCTGATACGGCTGCCATTTTGGAAACCAACTGGACATAAATTAGACTCATTATTTGATATCAGCGCGTATGATACCCTGTCTTAAAACGAGCTTTCACCTATAAGTCATTGAGAATATTGCCAGATCAGGCGTGAGGACTTTGTATTTTTACCTTTTGGTAAAATTTGTTTCAAAATAAGCTAGTGGAATTATTATTTATTTTGCTTAGACATTTTAAAAAATTAACTCTTTTATTTTCAAAATAATTTTAAAAACTTTTTCAAATTTTTTTATGAAATTGGCATATTTTGCCAATTCTGCCATCAACAGCGGTCTTTTGTGTTGATGGCAATTTTGGAAATAATGTTTAGCCCGTATTACGCAAGCCTGCCGCAATACCCGCGATGCTAACCATCAAGGCATGATCCACTGGACTGTGCTCAGTTTGATGCTCGGCCAGATAGAGGCGTCGACGTTTCATCAATTCAGCCTGTAATAAATGCAAAGGCAACAAATACGGTTTACGCACCTGCATTGATTGATCCAGCACTTCATTATTGCTTAGAAGTTTAGATTCACCTTTTAGGCGAAGTAGGGTATCGACCGCATTTTGCAGGCGTTGACGTAACTCGACACCAAGAACTTTTAAGTCCTGATCTTGAGTCAGATGCGATTCATAATACAGCGCAATATCTGCATCAGACTTGGACAGTACCATTTCCAGCATATCAATCAATGTCTGAAAATAAGGCCATTGTTCAAGCATCTCATCCAGCGTGTTTTGGTGTTGCCCATGAACCTGATTGATTGCGGTGCCCGTACCGAGCCATGCTGGTAGCATCAGGCGAATCTGTGTCCATGCAAATACCCACGGAATGGCACGTAAGGACTCGATTCCCCCACTGACTTTACGTTTGGCTGGTCGTGATCCGAGCGGCAACATCTGTAATTCCAGCTCAGGGGTAACGGTACGTAGATAACTCACAAAATTTGGATTTTCACGCACGGTTTGGCGATAAACCTGTACCGATAAATCCGTCATTTGATTCATCAGGTCACGCCATTCTTGTTTCGGCTCAGGTGGCGGGAGTAAGGTCGCTTCCAAAGTCGCTGCGGTGTAGATTTCCAGATTTTGCAGAGCAATGCCTTCCAGACCGAATTTAAAGCGAATCATCTCACCTTGCTCGGTGACACGAATCGCGCCAGAAATCGAACCCGGTGGTTGAGAGAACAAAGCTTGCTGGGTAGGTGCACCACCACGGCTGATTGAACCCCCACGACCGTGGAATAAGGTCAATTGCACGCCATGCTGTTTGGCAATCGCCGTCAGTTCTTCCTGAGCACGATATTGCGCCCAGTTGGCTGACATAAAGCCTGCATCTTTGGCGGAGTCGGAGTAGCCAATCATGACTTCATGTTTGCCTTGAATATGCTGTTTATACCAATGCATATTGAACAGGGTATTCATGGTTTTGGCGGCGCCATCGAGATCCTTCAAGGTCTCGAATAAAGGCACCACACGTAGAGGCTGCTGGATGCCCGCTTCTTTTTGGAGTAACAAGACTGCCAGCACATCACTTGGATATTCTGCCATCGAAATAATATAGGCGCCCAGACTTTCAGGTGGCTGTTCTGCCAAGGTGCGCATGGTGGCAAACACTTCGAGCACATCGGAATGCTGAATCAGGCTACCTTCAGGCTCATTAAAAAATTTCGGCAGTAATGGGCGCTTGCTTTGCAGTTCCTGAATCAGGAAGTTTTGGCGTGCCTGTTCGGTCCACGATTCAAAATTGCCTAGACCCAAATATTCAGTAATGGCTGAAATCGCTTGGCGATGACGCCCCGATTCCTGACGGATATCGAGTTTTAGCAGTTCAATTCCGAAGCAGTTCACCCGATAAATAAAGTCGAGTAATTGTCCGTTGGCAATCTCAGCCATATTACAGTCGATCAGTGAGCGATAACACAGTAATAGTGGTGCGAGTAATTCATCTTTGGTTCTGATGATATTGCTGTCATCTGCTGCTTCAGTGCCTTGCAGACGATGGGCCAACCATGCACGTGTCGCTTTTAAACGTTCGCGGGTTTCGCGTAAATATTCACGATACGGTTCTGGATGTTCATAACCCAAAGCTTGAGTCAGTTCATCGGAACAGCTTTGAATCGACAATTCCCAACGCAGATTTTCAATATCACGCAGATAAAGATCCGCTGCTTGCCAACGCGATAACCAGAGGACTTCTTGTGTAACTTGATGCGTTACATTCGGGTTGCCATCACGGTCTCCACCCATCCAAGAGGCAAAGCGAATTGGTGCAACATTGAGTGGCAGACTTTGTTCACAATGCTGTTGAGACAATTCATTCAGTTCGCGAACAAATTTAGGTACGGCATTCCAGAGCGACTGCTCAATCGTCGCAAAGCCCCATTTCGCTTCATCCACAGGGGTTGGGCGATGTTGACGGATTTCATCGGTCTGCCATGCTGAACTGATCAATTGCTTGAGCGTTGCAATGGTTTGTTGACGTTCTTTCGGGGTCAGCTTTTGCTGATCTAATTGTGAAAGACAATCGGTAATGTCGTCATATTTTTGAATTAAGGTACGACGGCTGACTTCGGTTGGGTGGGCCGTCAGTACCAGTTCAATTTTTAAATCACAGATTTGTTGAAACAGTTGTTGTGCATTGATCTGCTGACTTTTGAATTTTTCAAACAAATGCGGGAGTGGATTAGGACTTGGCGCTTGCTCATCAAACTCGGCCTGACGACGGCTTCGCACCACATGGTACTGTTCCGCAATATTGGCAAAGTTAAGAAAATGTGAGAAAGCACGGGTCAGCGGTAAAATCTCTTCATCTTTTAAACCGAGGAAAAGTTGTTCTAGCTGTTTTTCTGCTTCGATCTGGCCGTCACGTGCGCCTTTGGCTAATGCCCGAATTTGCTCAATCTGATTAAACAAATCTTGCCCAGCATGTTGCTTTAAGGTCTCTCCCAGTAAGTTGCCCAGTAAGCGGACATCTTCACGTAGTGGAGCAGTGATTTGCTGAATCATTCTAATTCTCCTGTTGTTCTCATTCGACTATAGCGCGATTGAAAGACAATCCAAGAGCAGAACGTAAAAAAATGTGAAATTTATCTAAACTTTAGTCTGATATTTAAGCAAAAAAATCTCGATTGCATGCTGAATCATCTGATCGATTTCATCTGCTGTTGGAACAGGCGCTAAACCGAGCAACACTTGCTGGTGACGGATCCCCAGCAGCAAGGAAATGATCAGTTCAGTCTGCTTGATCGGTTCATCGGCCTGAATAAATTTAAACGCGATAGCTTGCTCAAAAAAATCACACCAGACATGACACATGCGGGTATGTGAGGCATCAAAAAACTGTCGGGTTAAGGGGCTCTGTTCTGCCGCCAGTTCGAACAGGACACAATCCAGTTTCAAGGCTTCAGGAAGATAAATAATATTTAAAGCCCGCTGGCACATGAGAAGCAAGGCCTGTTTAAAATCAGAGTCCGCCGTCAGTTCAAACTGTTTGGCCCGAATCGATTCTTCGCAGCTTTCTTGAATCGCACACATGAACAGATTGTTCTTGTCCTGAAAGTGGTTGTACACCGTAAGTTTGGTGACACCTGCTTCTTTGGCAATCTGGTTCATGTTGGTGGCGTGGTAACCCATTTTTAAAAAAATAGATTTTGCGGCCTGTAAAATTTTGGCTCTTTTCTCTAAATCTTTAGGGCGACCACTATGGATTTGCACGTTATCTTTCTCTTTTAGTCAATTTAAAAATCAGATGGGTAGATTTATTTTTTAATTAATGTACCTATGAGTATATTAATTAAAAAATAAACAATCTATGATAATGCTCATATCACGCCTTAAAAATCAATTTGAATAAGAGCGCAAACAGATGAAGCAGATCAATCGTATCATATTGGGGTTCGTCATTGTCAGTAGTGTCGTCCTCAGCGCCTGCCAGAAAGAGGTGCCCAAGACTGAGGAAATTCCTTATGTCATGGTGGCCCAGCCGAGTGGCAACCATGTTGAGCAAAAAAGCTATGCAGGGGATGTGCAGGCGAAACAGCAAACTGCTTTGGCCTTCCGTGTCGGGGGACAGATCACCGAACGTTATGTCGATGTCGGGGATCGGGTCAAAGTTGGACAGGTGTTGGCGAAGCTGGATGTAAAAGATGCGCAATTGCAAATGAATGCGGCCAAGGCACAGTTACAAAGTGCACAGGCTGCTGCAAAAATTGCCGCAGAAGAATATCAGCGTTATCAGCAGCTATTACCTGTCAATGCGGTCAGCCGTTCGCAATTTGATGCGGTCAAAAATCAGTATGAATCTGCACAGGCAAGCTTACAGCAAGCTCGTTCTAATTATGAAGTATCGTCCAATCAAACGGGTTATAACCAGCTTATCTCGAATAAGAACGGGGTGATTACCCAGCGTCAGATCGAGATTGGACAGGTGATTGCGGCAGGGCAGGCTGCTTACCAGCTAGCCATTGATGGTGAACGCGAAGTGGTGTTTGGTGTGCCTGAACAGGCGGTCAGCACCATTAAAGT
Source organism: Acinetobacter vivianii (assembly GCF_014635885.1). GTDB lineage: Bacteria > Pseudomonadota > Gammaproteobacteria > Pseudomonadales > Moraxellaceae > Acinetobacter > Acinetobacter vivianii. The sequence continues at coordinate 490,782 of NZ_BMDR01000003.1, read as the reverse complement.
AGGACAGCCAGCATGGGTCACCTTGTGGTCGCAACCTGAAGCACGTTTTGCTGCCAGAGTGCGTGAGGTTTCTCCAGCAGCGGATCAGTCTCGAACCTTTACCGTGAAAGTTTCTTTGCTGGAAGGGCAGTCCAGCATTCAACTTGGACAAAGTGCGAGAGTGTTCTTTGTTGCACAAGACAATAATGTATTGAGTGTGCCTTTATCCAGTGTTACTGCCAATGATCAGCAAGCCTACGTCTGGGTGGTGAATGCCAATCAAACCATTCGTAAAGTGCCTGTGACTTTAGGGACTTATGGTCGTGACAGTGTACCCGTCCTTTCAGGCTTGAAAGCGTCTGACTGGGTTGTGGTGGGGGGTGTGCATTTGTTACGAGACCAGCAAAAAATTCATCCCGTTGATCGTGATAACCGAGACATTCGTGTCAAAGCGGGAGGTTAAACATGAAATTTAACCTCTCAGAATGGGCACTCAAAAATAAGGGCATTATCCTTTATTTTATGCTGCTGCTCGGCATCGTTGGGATAATGTCCTATTCCAAACTTTCGCAAAGTGAAGATCCGCCATTTACCTTCAAAGTGATGGTGGTGCAGACCTATTGGCCGGGGGCAACCGCAAAAGAAGTCTCAACGCTGGTGACGGATCGAATTGAAAAGGAGTTGATGACTACGGGGCAGTATGACCGCATCATGGCCTATTCACGTCCGGGAGAGTCCTTGGTGACTTTTGTGGCTAAAGACAGTTTACCGTCCAGTGCCATTCCAGACGTCTGGTATAACGTGCGCAAAAAGGTCAATGATATTCGGACCCAATTGCCAAGCGGTGTACAAGGGCCTTTCTTTAATGATGAATTTGGAGATACCTTCGGCAATATCTATGTGCTGACGGGCAAAGACTTTGACTATGCGGTAATGAAAGAATATGCCGACCGTTTGCAACTGCAATTACAACGGGTCAAAGATGTCAGGAAGGTTAATTTGGTAGGACTACAAGACCAGAAAATCTGGATTGAATTGTCCAATACCAAGGCAGTGCAATTAGGTGTGCCTGTCACCGCGATACAGGAAGCCATTCAGAAGCAAAACGATATGGCGGGTGCGGGTTTCTTTGAAACAGGGACTGACCGTATTCAAATTCGGGTCAGTGGACATTTACATAGTGTCGATGACCTGAAAAAAATGCCGTTATTGGTCGGTGACAGAACCATTCAACTGGGTGATGTTGCTGAGGTCTATCGCGGTTTTAGCGAACCTGCGCAGCCACGCATGCGTTTTATGGGTGAGAACGGGATTGGGATTGCGGTCTCGATGCGTAAAGGTGGTGACATCATTGCGCTAGGTAAAAATCTCGAAACCGAATTTAACCGTCTGCAAAAAAGCTTACCTTTGGGCATGAAACTGCAAAAAGTTTCTGATCAACCTGTGGCGGTACAACGCAGTATTCAAGAGTTCTTAAAAGTTCTCGCGGAAGCGGTGATTATCGTTTTATTGGTGAGCTTTTTCTCATTGGGTTTCCGTACTGGCTTAGTGGTGGCACTTTCTATTCCACTGGTTTTAGCCATGACCTTTGCAGGCATGAACCTGTTCGATGTGGGACTCCATAAGATTTCATTGGGCGCATTGATTCTGGCGCTCGGGTTGCTGGTCGATGACGCCATTATCGCGGTTGAAATGATGGCGATTAAGATGGAGCAGGGCTACAGTCGACTCAAAGCAGCAGGTTTTGCATGGCAAACCACGGCCTTCCCGATGCTGACAGGCACCCTGATTACCGCAGCAGGTTTTTTGCCGATCGCAACTGCCCAATCTGGAACAGGGGAATATACCCGTTCTATTTTTCAGGTGGTGACCATTGCCTTGATTGTGTCATGGATTGCCGCAGTATTATTTGTCCCTTATCTGGGGGAAAAATTACTGCCTGATTTTACCAAACAGAAGCAGCAAGCTGCTTGGTATGTTCGATTATGGGCAAGATTGCGTAAGCAACCTGCGCCTATCGTGGAAGCGCATGGACAACATCATGATCCTTACCAATCCAAATTTTATCAGTCTTTCCGCCGTGTGGTCGAAATCTGTATCACCTATCGTAAAACTGTCATTGCTGTCACAGTCGGAATTTTTGTGTTGTCGGTGGCGATGTTTAAGCTGGTGCCGCAACAGTTCTTTCCGCCATCCAATCGTGCTGAAATTCTGGTGGATTTAAAACTGGAAGAAGGCGCATCTTTGACCGCGACGGAACAAGCCGTGCATAAGGTGGAACAATTCCTGTCGAAACAAAAAGGCATTGATAATTATGTGGCTTATGTCGGGACGGGTTCACCACGGTTCTACTTGCCTTTGGATCAGCAATTGCCGCAAGCCAGCTTTGCCCAGTTTGTGGTGTTGGCTTCGTCTTTAGATGATCGTGATGAAATCCGTCGTTCTCTAGACACACAAATCAAGCAGCTATTACCTCAAGTGCGCACTCGGGTGTCATTACTGGAAAATGGCCCACCTGTGGGTTATCCATTGCAATATCGTGTTTCGGGCGAAGATCTCGGCACAGTACGTCAATGGGCACAGAAAGTGGCAAAAGTCCTGAGTGAAGATCCAAACACCACCAATGTACATCTGGATTGGGGCGAGCCAAGCAAAATCATTGCGATTGAAATTGATCAAGATCGTGCACGTCAAATGGGCGTTTCCAGTGTTGATCTGGCGAACTTCCTCAATGCATCGGTGACAGGATCGGTGATGAATCAATATCGTGAAAAACGTGAATTGATCGAAATCCGCTTACGTGGCGATAAGTCGGAACGGGTTGAAGTGGCTTCTTTGGCGAGCTTGGCGGTACCGACCAGCAAAGGCACCACAGTGCCGTTAGCGCAAATTGCAAAAATTGAATCCCGTTTTGAAGAGGGTTTAATCTGGCATCGTAATCGCCTGCCAACCATTACCGTTCGTGCGGATATCCGTACACACTTGCAACCTGCGACTGTGGTGCAACAGTTGGCAGAGCAGATGCAGACCTTACGTGCAGACCTGCCAAGTGGTTATTTACTGGAAGTGGGGGGTACCGTTGAGGAGTCCGCGAAGGGACAAAACTCGGTCAATGCAGGTATGCCATTGTTCTTGGCTGTGGTGATGACTTTATTGATGATCCAGCTGCGTAGTATATCGCGGGCAACCATTGTGTTGCTGACTGCACCATTGGGTTTGATCGGGGTGGTGGCATTCCTGCTGCTATTTAATAAACCTTTCGGTTTCGTAGCGATGCTCGGTACGATCGCACTGTCAGGCATGATTATGCGTAACTCGCTCATTTTGATTGATCAGATCGAGCAGGATATACAGGCGGGACATGTTCCGTGGGATGCAGTCATTGATGCAACCATGCGCCGTTTCCGTCCCATTGTCCTGACCGCACTGGCTGCCGTACTGGCGATGATCCCGTTATCTCGCAGTATTTTCTTTGGTCCGATGGCCGTTGCGATTATGGGTGGATTGATTGTTGCGACCTTATTAACCCTGTTTTTCCTGCCTGCACTTTATGCAGCATGGTTTAAGGTCAAAAAAACAACATAACTATCGTAATTATTTTGTGAATAAAGGTGCGAAATATTGAAAATTTCAATATAGTAGCACCTATATTTTAAGACCAAAAAATAATTGAATTTCATTGCATGACAAATTTTGCACAATGCTGTGAATGAGGTGATATAGAGCATGGGGCAAGACAATATTGAGCAGCATCGCCGCTATGTGGCGATTTCTTACGTGTTCATGTTTCTTGCATTATTTACAATCGTGTTTGCAGCGTTTGCGTACCTGTTAGCACGAAAAGTTGCGATTGTGGATAATGCTGAAGTATGGATACATGCGCATGCACTGTGGATTATGCGTAATGTGCTGTTATTTATCTTGATGGCCTTTTTTGCTGCCCTATGGTTTATTCCATTGTTCTTTTTTGCATGGGATAGTGCACTCTGGGTAACTGCAATGACCGTTGCAGGTGTGGTCTTTAGTTCAATTGCCTGGTTATTTTTATTGAATGCATGGCTAAAAGGCATTGCTAAATACTTTAAAAATAAAGCAGTTTTTTAATTTTACTGCTTTTTTATTGAATTAGACCTTGTAAATTTATCGTACAGCCCCTATTAAGGCTCTGTTGACTTTAGAAATAAAAAGTCAGCAGAGCCTATTTGTTTTTTTAGATTTGAATAAATTCCGTGAGGAGCATCGCCAACCATGGCTAAACGTGATTATTATGAGGTTTTAGGCGTTTCGAAAACCGCAAGTGATGATGAGATCAAGAAAGCCTATCGTAAGTTGGCGATGAAGTATCATCCAGACCGTAATCCTGACAACGCAGAAGCTGAAGAAAAGTTCAAAGAAGCGGCAGAAGCGTATGAAGTGCTTTCTGACGAAGAAAAGCGCAGCATGTATGATCGTGCTGGGCACAGTGCCTTTGAAGGTGGCTTTGGTGGTGCAGGTGGCGGCTTCGGTGGCTTTAGTGCAGAAGATATCTTTAGCCAGTTCGGCGATATTTTCGGTGGTGCGTTCGGTGGCGGTGGCCGTCAGCAACAACGTCAGCGCCGTGGTTCAGACCTTCGCTATGTGATGGAATTGACGCTCGAAGAAGCCGTCAAAGGTGTGAAAAAGACCATTACGTTTACTGCGCCAGCGCCATGTGAAACCTGTGATGGTAAAGGTTCTCAAAATCCGAATGATGTCGAAACCTGCCGTACTTGTCATGGTGCAGGCCAAGTGCGTATGCAACAAGGTTTCTTCTCGGTTCAGCAAACCTGTAGCACCTGTCGCGGTCAAGGCAAAATCATCAAGAACCCATGTAAGAGCTGTCATGGTTCAGGCGTTGCTGACCGTCAGCAAACACTTGAAGTTACCATTCCTGCTGGTGTGGACAATGGCGACCGCGTACGCTTGACGGGTAAAGGTGAAGCGATCCGTGATGGTCAGGCTGGTGATCTATACGTTGAAGTCGTGGTACGTGAACACGAAATCTTCCAACGTGATGGTGCTGATCTATATATGGATGTCCCTGTCAGCATTGCAGATGCTGCATTAGGTAAAGAAATTGAAATTCCGACCCTAGAAGGGCGCGTGAGTTTGAAAATTCCTGAAGGCACACAAACAGGTAAACTTTTCCGCCTACGTGGTAAGGGTGTTCGCCCTGTACGTAGCAGCATGGTCGGTGATTTACTCTGCCGTATTGTGGTCGAAACGCCTGTCAATCTAAACAGTCGCCAACGTGAATTGTTGAAAGAGCTACAAGCTTCTTTTGATGGGGATGGCCATGCTTCGTCTCCAAAGAAAAAATCATTCTTTGATCGCCTGTTTGACTAATTGGCATTCATAAAAAAACCTGCTTCGGCAGGTTTTTTTATGGGAAATTTTTAGCGCGAGCACAGAGTTTTGCTATAGTAGCTGAATTGTTTAAATAAAAGACTGGGAAAAATTATGTCAACTTCTCCACGCATTGGGATCTTGGGTGCAGGCGGACGCATGGGACGCATTTTGATTCAAGCGGTACAACAGGCAGGCTACCAGCTTGCAGCCGCAGTTGAACGTCCAGAAAGCAGTTTGGTGGGTGCAGATGCAGGGGAACTTGCAGGTATTGGCAACATCGGCGTCAAGATCGTGGGAAGTTTGAGTGAAGTACTGAAGGATTGTGACGTAGTGATTGACTTCACTGCACCTGTTGCCACTGAACAGCATTTGAAGCTTTGCCGTGAAGCGGGTGTGGCAATGGTGATTGGTACCACGGGTATGTCAGATGAACAAAAGGCATTCCTTGAAGAAACAGCAACGCATACACCCGTGGTGTACGCTGCCAATTATTCAGTAGGAGTCAATGTTTCGATTAAATTATTGGAACTCGCTGCAAAAGTATTTGGTGATACCGTAGATATCGAAATCATTGAAGCGCACCATCGTCATAAAGTCGATGCACCATCAGGTACTGCATTCATGATGGGTGAAGCGATTGCAGATACTTTAGGTCGTAACCTGAAAGAGGTTGCGGTGTATGGACGTGAAGGTTATACCGGCCCGCGTGACCGTCAAACCATTGGCTTTGAAACCATTCGTGGTGGCGATATCGTGGGTGAACATACCGTGATGTTTATTGGTGAAGGCGAACGTGTTGAAGTCACCCATAAAGCGACCAACCGTATGAACTTTGCTTCAGGTGCGGTTCGTGCAGCAGCATGGGTAGTTGGCCGTGAAGCACGTAAATACGATATGAAAGATGTTTTAGGCTTTAACGAGATTGAAGTATAAAACGTTCCTTTTTTGTACTATAAAAGAGCTTGTTGAGCTTTCTTTTCAGTAGAAGTGAAGCAGGCTCTTGCCATCATTAAAACAATTGAGCATGACATGAATAAAAAACATATCGTCCTTGCTACACTACTCAGTATCAGCAGTTTTGCGGTGACTGCTGCATCAGATACTGCCAAATTGAGTTTGCATCGTAATAATATTAAGGTCTGGACCTACCAGACAGAAAATAATCCAATTATTCAATATAAAGCCGAAACGATTTATGATGTGCCGCTGGAACGTGCCGTTGCGGTGGTTCTCGATGTCGAGCGTACGCCACAATGGGTGCCGTATGTGGGGAAGGCGCAAATGCTATCTCGCGATGACAAGAAAGGCGAGTTTACCTTGTATATGGTGCTGGATTTTCCATTTCCTTTAAAAGACCGCGATGTGGTGATTAAAGGCAAAATGACCAAAAATGCGGATGGCAGCATTAGCATTAAAAACAATGCCATTCAGAACAATTATCCTGAGCAACCTGATGTGGTGCGTTTAAGCAAATATGCGGGTGACTGGACTTTCCAGAAATTACCGAATAATCGGGTAAAAGTGACCACCAGCGGATATGCCGATCCAGCGGGTTCGATTCCATTGAGCTTTGTGAATATGTTTGTGCAACAGCAACCGTATCAGATGCTCATGAAAATGAAAAAAGAAGTACTCAACCCGATCTATGCGCAACCAAAGTTGCCAGATTTATTGAAATAATAAAAAAGCCTGATTGAATTCAGGCTTTTTTATTACCATCAGGCTTGTGGGCATTGTTGTAGCTGAGTGGCTGGTTTGGCTGCTAGTTTCATTTGAATGAAAACCAGAATTAAACCAATGCCTGCCAGTGCAGCGCCGATCATTGAGACCGCAGTGTAATTCAGACCAAGACTTAATACCGCGCCACCCGCTGCGGCTCCAATCGCATTGCCCAAGTTAAAGGCACCAATATTCACGGAAGAAGCAAGGCCCGAGGCTTCATGTGCCACTGACATCACACGCATTTGTAATGGCGGTACGATGGCAAAGGCGGCTGCACCCCAGATCACCAAACCCAGTGCTGCACCTACTTGGGTTTGAGCAAGGATTGGGAAAATCAGCATCAATCCGATCAATAAACCTAAGAAACCAATCAAAGTCTTGTTGATAGACAGGTCTGCAAACTTGCCACCGAAATGGTTACCGATTGAGAAACCAATCCCGATCAAGACCAGCATCATGGTGATAAAGGTCGGTGAGGCATGTGTAAACTCAACCAGACTTGGCGCGATATAGGTATAGAGCGTAAACATCGCTGATGCTCCGAACACCGTAGTGAGCAACGCCAATACCACAGGTAAACGGGTCAGGACTTTCAGCTCCATTTTTACATTTGGTTTTTGTCCAACTGATCCTACAGGCAGCGCTTTCCAGAGGGAGAGCATCGTAATCACACCAAGTGCTGAAATCGCAAGGAAAGACATGCGCCAGCCGATGTTTTGTCCGACCCAAGTTGCAAGCGGGACACCACCAATATTGGCAATGGTCAGACCCATGAACATGGTGGCAACAGCACTGGCCTGTTTATTGGCAGGAACCACGCTGGCAGCGACCACAGAGCCAATTCCGAAGAAAGCGCCGTGGTTCAGGCTGGTAATCAGTCGAGCGCCCATTAAGCTCATATAGTTCGGTGCAAATGCTGCAATCAGATTACCGACCGTAAAAATTGCCATCAGCAAAATCAATGCATTACGACGCGCAAAACCACCAAACCATAAGGTCATGATCGGTGCACCCAGCATTACGCCCAGTGCATAACCCGTAATCAGCATACCCGCGCTGGGGATCGATACCCCTAGATCATTGGCGATATTGGGCAATAGCCCCATGGGTGAGAACTCGGTGGTGCCGATGGCAAAGGCGCCAATCGCCAAAGCCAGCAAGGGCAGGTTAATGCGGCTGCTCATGTTATTTGTCCCATTCAGGCGCAAATGGTTCTGGACTTACTTCTCGACCATTACGTTCCAGTTGGGCAATCAACTGCATTTCCTCTGCAGTTAAAGTTAAGTCTTGTGCTTTTAGATTGCTGATCAGGTTTTCACGTTTGGTTGATGAAGGAATCACAGCAAAGCCATTTTGTAGTGCCCAAGCCAATGCCACTTGTGCGCTAGTCGCTTGATGTTGTGCAGCGATCTCAAGTAGGGTGGGATCATTTAAGACCTTGCCATAAGCCAAAGTCATGTAAGAGGTCACATCAATATTTTGCTCACGCAGGAAGTTGACCAAGGTGCGGTTCTGTAAATATGGACTGAGTTCAATCTGGTTGGTGGCAATGTGTTCTACACCAATGCTGTCAATCGCTTGTTGAGTCAAGGCAATATTAAAATTCGAGATCCCAATTTGCTGAGTCAGACCTTGCTGTTTGGCTTCTAGAAGCAGTTGCATTACGGTTGGAATGGAGACACCCAGTTGTGGGGCAGGCCAGTGAATTAAAGTCAGGTCTACTGCATCGGTACGCAACTTTTGCAAGCTGTCTTTTAGGCTTGGAATAAACTTATCTTCCGTAAAATTGTCGACCCAGATTTTTGTGGTGAGGAAAATATCCTGACGTGCGACACCACTTTCAGCAATGGCTTGACCCACAGCCGCTTCATTTTCATAAACCTGTGCGGTATCGATGGCACGATAGCCGACGTCTAACGCTGTTTTAACCGAGTCAATCACGGCTTGATCTTTGAGACGGAAAGTACCTAAACCAAATTGAGGGATACGCATATTTTTCACCTGATTTTTTTCATGCTCTAAGGAGCGATTTTGTTGATGGCTGTCATTTTGCGATGATTATTGTTGCTAAAAAATAGATGAATTTGCAAAATACAGTTGACTAAATATCAATAATAGAGAGGCGGTGATGAAATCAACCGTAGAAGAACTTCTTGCCTTTATGACCATTGTCGATACCGGTTCTTTTATCGCTGCTGCTGAACGTCTGGGACAAACTGCATCTGGACTGAGCCGTTCACTGAGCCGTCTGGAATCCAAGCTGGAGGTGACGCTGTTAGAACGCACCACCCGCAAATTAAAATTGACGCAGGAAGGGCAGCAATTTCTTAATCATGCCCGCAAAATCCTAAGCGATCTCAACGCGGCGGAAGAAGCACTGCAAAAATCCGATCAGGACACTTCAGGACTCATTCGGATTGACTCTGCGACGCCTTTTATTTTGCATGTGATTACGCCACTGGTCCATAAATTCCGACGCTGCTATCCCAATATTGAAATTGAGTTGAACAGTAATGATCTGGTGATTGATTTACTGGAACATAAAACCGATGTTGCCTTCCGCTTTGGGGAACTGCATGATTCCAGTCTGCATGCCAAACTGGTGTGTAAGAGTCGTATTTATATCGTTGCCAGTCCCGATTATTTAAGCCGTAAAGGCATTCCTCAAAAGCCGAAAGATTTACTTGAACATGATGTTGTTGGCTTTACCCGACCAGCCTATATCAATAAATGGCCTCTGAAAATTGAAGGGGAATATTTTCAGGCGCAACCTAAAATCAAGGCATCAAGTGGAGAAACTGTTCGTCAATTGTGCCTGCGGGGGCAAGGTATTGCTCGTCTGTCAGAGTTTGAGATCTGGAAAGACTTGAATGAAGGGCATTTGGTCGCACTGTTTGAAGACCAGATCGAACATTCTTATCAACGCATCCATGCGGTGTATTATCAGCAAGAGCATTTGCCGAAACGTGTCCGTTTATTTATTGAATTTTTGACTGAGCAATTAAGTCAGGGCTTTTCGGTTTGCCAATAGCATCATTTTGCAGCTGTACATTCAGGACGGGTACTAATGCACCAGTGGCCTGAATGACTGACACCACAATATGCTGTTGTTGCAAGCGGCATTCCAGTTCCATGGTCGGTAAATACTGGCTTGGCAGCATCACACCATTTTCATTTGGCTTTTTATAAGTCATTTTGATGATACGGGTCTGCTCTGGAGCATCGCGCTTTTCCATTCTCCATAGCTCATAGGTGGTTTGATTTTGCATACGTAAGTAACCTTCTGAGAGAGACTTACAAACCTGTTGTTGTGGATAGCTGGCCTGAGCCGAGAAGTCGCAGCCCGTAAATAGAATTGTACTGAGTATAAATAAGATTTTATTTTTCATGATGTTATCCTTTGGCTGTTGATTTTTATAGCTTAACGGTGTTGTATAAACCAATACAGATACAGAAATTTATAAAAAAGCAGTACAGAGATGACTTTCCAATATCAACGTTTAGCAGAACAGCTGGCACATAAAATTTATCAACATGAATTACAACCTCAGCAGAAGCTCAGTTCTTTAAGGGAATTTGCTCGTCTGCAAAGTGTTAGCCTGAGTACGGCACAGCAATGCTATGAATTACTGGAAGCCAAAGGGCTGATTTATGTCAAAGCCAAATCGGGTTATTTCGTCAGTTCAAGGCAATATCAAAGTCCTGTACCTGATAGCCCACGTTTTGAATCGATGATTCGGCAAGTTTCAAATTTAGACCTGCAAAATCAGATTCAAACCGCTTCGATCCAGAACCATTTAACGCCTTTGGGCGCGATTCAATTATCCCCACATTTGATTCCCGTGGATGGCTTACGCCGTTCCTTGCAACGTGCGCTGAAACACTGTCAGCCAGAAGATTTTCTATATTGTAATAAACAGGGACACCACCAGTTGCGACAGGCCTTGTCGGATCATTGGCGCGAAGATGGTATCTATGTTGCGACGGACGATATTTTTATCAGCAATGGGTGTATGCCTGCATTGTCGCTGTTGATTCAGCAGATCACCAAACAAGGCGATAGCATTCTGATTCCAACACCCACCTTTAATGGTCAGTTGCAAATGTTGGCCAGCCTGAAACGTAAGATTATCGAAATTCCAGCCGACCATCGTGGCATTGATCTGGAGCGTTTGGAATTCTTTATGAAACAGGGCAGTGCCAAGCTGTGTTTGATGACCGCCAATTTTCAAAATCCTTTGGGCTATTGCCTGACGAATGAAGAAAAGCAGCACATCGCCAAGCTGGCTCAGCAGTATGAGTGTTTTATTCTGGAAGATGATATTTATGGAGAATGCAGTTTCCAGAAGGAGCGACCTTTGCCGATACGCTATTGGGATCAGGAGGGCTATGTGATCTGGTGTGGATCGGTGTCTAAATCTTTATCGGCCGCTTATCGTGTTGGCTGGTTCTGTTTGGGACAGCAATTACAATATTTAAGACCGAAATTATTGGCAAATAATGTGGGGGTGAATACGCCTTTACAGTTGGGTCTGGCTGATTTTATTTATAGTCGTGGTTATCGGGAGCATCTCGATCATTTAAGACCTCAGCTTATGCAGCAGGTGGAGCAGTATCGGGCTTTTATCTTAGAGGTGTTTCAGGGGATTCCGATAGCCTTGAGTCAGTCACAGGGTGGTTATGCTTTATGGCTGCAACTTCCAGCGAGTATTACAGGTTTGGAGCTTTATTATCTGGCGCAAGAGCAGGGCATTAATATCGTGCCGGGGGAAGTTTTTGGAGAAGACCGACGCTATCAGCATTTTCTACGCTTAAATGCGGGACATGCCTTAACTGTAGAAATCCGCCAAGCCATACAGCAATTGGCGGACTGGACGCGAAAAAGTTTGAATTAATCGAAGTCTGCTTTTAGAACGATACGATAGCGCGCTTGGCCTGAATGCAGTCGTTCAATTGCCTCATTGAGTTGAGACATTGGGTATAGCTCAATCTGTGGGGCAATATTTTTACGCGCTGCAAATTGTAAAAGCTGGCGCAGTGCCAAAGGAGAACCTGTTGGAGAGGAAGTGACTGATTTAGCCCCATTCATGAGTGTTCCAACTGATACTGGAATTGGTTCTAAAGTCACGCCTAAGAAATGTAGACTGCCATTCGCTGCAAGCGTGCTGAGGTAGGCTTGCCAATTCAGCGTCACATTCACCGTACTGAGCAACAAATCAAATTTGCCGCGTTGTGCCTTGATGGCTTGTGCATCACGACTATTCACCACATGATCTGCACCCATGGCTTTCAATTCATCGGTCTTGTCTGGGCTAGAGCTAAATGCGGTCACTTCGCAACCCCATGCCTTGAGCAATTTAATCGCCATATGGCCGAGACCACCAATTCCAATCACCCCGACATGGTGGGTCGCCTGAATTTTATGTTTCAGCAAAGGATCAAATACAGTAATACCTCCACACAGTAGCGGACCTGCACTTTCTGGATTTAACGCTTCTGGCAGCGGAATGACCCATTGCCAGCCTGCACGGACCTTATCGGCAAAACCACCTGCATGCCCGACAATGGTTGAAATCTTTTCACCCGTACAGAGCACCTGATTACCGCCAATACATGGATCACAGGCCTGACAGGTTTCAGCCGTCCAGCCGATACCAACACGTTGACCGATCTGAAGTCCTTTCGCTTCAGAACCAAGCGCAACGATGGTACCAATAATTTCATGTCCAGCGACCGCAGGGTAGACGGATGAATGCCAGTCATTATTAATGACAGATAGATCGGAATGGCACAGGCCACAATATTCGACTTTGACTTCAACCTGATGCGCCTGTAACTCGCCCGCATCAAATTGATAAGGAACTAACTGTTCACCAGCCTGCATTGCTGCATAAGCACGAATCTGGTTATTGCTCATTCAAGGAACTCCTGTTGAAGGAAAAGCGATAATTTTTGATTATTTAAAATGACAATGATTTTCGTGGTCATTGACCATGCCAACGGCTTGCATAAAAGCATAACAGGTGGTCGGGCCGACAAACTTAAAACCACGCTTTTTGAGTGTTTTAGATAATTTTTTGCTTATTTCTGTTTGGGCAGGGGCTTCGCGATAATTCACTACATCATTATTTTCGGTTTGATGATCCACAAAACTCCATAGCCAGGCAGGTACATCTGAGACTTCATCTTTGAGTTTGAGCCAAGCCAGCGCATTGTCTCGAATTGCTTTCAGTTTGCCAATGTGACGGATTAAACCTGCATCACTGAGCTTGAGTTCCAGTTCATCATCTGTCAGTGCAGCAATTTTTGTGATGGGATGGTCGAAGAAATGAGTGCGGTAGTGTTCACGTTTTTTCAGAACTGTGATCCAAGAAAGTCCTGCTTGTTGACCTTCAAGACAGAGCATTTCAAATAAATGTGCTTCATCATGTTGTGGCTTGCCCCACTCCTGATCATGGTAGGCCATATAGAGCGGATCATCGGAGCACCAGCCACAGCGTTGAGTTGACATATTTGATGCTCCTTATTGTTATATGTACATGATAATTAAATTTTGAATGCCACCCATTCATTTGGGCGAGTATCCCAATAATACAGTTCTGCGTTGTTTAAATCAGCAAATTTAAGCCAAAAGTCTTTCCCCGATTTATCGGCAAAACCCGTACTGATGAGCAAGGCATCTTCAGTAATTTCCATGATCCAGCCTTGATAGCAAGTGCCATTCAGGATGATTTTTTGCTGGTTACCCGACTCTGCAAATACTACCAGCCGTTCAATCAATGCTTCAGACATTGTAGATTCCTAACGTAAATATGGGTATGGATTGACTGCACCACGCCCTTTGCCATTTAAATAAATTCCGTAATGTAAATGTGGAGAGGTATAACGCGCATTGCCCGTATTGCCCACATAACCGATCAGGTCGCCTTTGCGAACATAGTCCCCGACATTGAGACCACGCTTATGTCCGTTAAGATGGGCGTAATAATGCCACGAACCTGCTGGACCAATGATCCAGATCACCTTTCCACCTAAATTATTATTACGTAAATCAGCAACTAAGCCCTCGGTCGCACTATACACTTTCGTACCGCGCTCTGCCATGATATCAATACCTTCATGGCTACGTCCCTGACTGCGGGCAGCGCCCCAAGTATCTCGTAATTCATTGCGGCTGACGCCTTTTACTGGAACTGGCAAGCGGCTATCCAAGCGCATGCTTTTCAGCTTATTAACCTGTGCATTTGGCAAAGGTGCTGGTTTTTTCGGCGCTGTGGCACAAGCTGAAAGTAAAATAATGAACACACCAAGCAGCGTATAAGAAATTGGATGACGCACAAAAACTCCTTATATTTTGATCTACAGCATTGAGGTCACTTAAGCTTTTTTCTTTGCTGTAATCAGTTTTTTCATAGCCGTGGGAATACCTTTGGCAATTGCTGTTTCTGGACTCAGCCATACGCCATTGAGTTCAATACTGAGCTGTTCTTTTTGATCATGTTCCACGTGGAACGGCTGTTCATTCAGTAACCATGTAAAGTGAGTGAAGCTATGGCTAATCTGCAAAGATGATACTTGAGCTTGCAGTTTAAAGTGCTGTTCAATCTGTTGTAATTCGGTTGCTTGCTCAATGATAGGGAGGCAGTACAATCCGCCCCACAGCCCGTGGGCTTCACGTTGTTGCCACAGCCATTCATCACCAGATTGGATCAGTAACACATTGGCTGTTTTGACTGGAACGGGTTTTTTGGCTTTTTTAAAAGGAAGTTGCTGTTCCACACCTTGCTGGTAGGCCTGACAATGCTGTTGCATTGGACAATATAAACACAGGGGTTTTTTCGGGGTACACACCGTCGCGCCTAAATCCATAATTGCCTGTGTGTAATCATGGTTGCGTTGGTGCGGACAAAGCTCTTCTGCGATTTGCCAGAGCGCCCGTTCGTGCTGTGGTTTGGATAGGTCATCTTCGATGGCAAGAAAACGGGCCAAAACGCGTTTTACGTTGCCGTCCATAATCACGCCGTATTGGCGTAAGCCCAATGACATTAGCGCCCCTGCAGTTGAACGGCCAATGCCAGGGAGTTCTATCCACTCTTCTAGTGTTTCTGGGAATTTACCTTTCTGGCTGACGATTCCCGCAGCTTTATGCAGGTTACGGGCACGGGCGTAGTAACCAAGTCCTGCCCAATAGGGGGCGACATCGTCCCAACTGGCTTGTCCCAGACTTTCCACGGTTGGAAAGCGTTCGATAAAACGATCGAAATATTGCAGTACGGTTTTGACTTGGGTCTGTTGCAGCATGATTTCTGAGACCCATACCTTGTAAGGATCATCGGCGATTTGCCAAGGTAAGTCGTGGCGACCGTGTTGGTCGTACCAGCGAAGTAGTGCATCAGAAAATGAGAAATCAGACATGAATCAGGTCAATAAAAAGCAGGGCTGTAGTATAGCGGAAATAGGTTTTTTAGGCGTTAAAATTCTGTTGAAACATAAACAGTGTATAGATAGCAAAGCATTTCAAACTTTTATTAAATTTTAGTCGTTATTTGTTTTTGGGTAGGCGGCATGGATGCCGCCTTTGCACAAGCTTAAATATCAGGATGATATTGACAGGGATTTAGGTTTTGAAAAATCATTTACCGATTACTTCAAATGTTTATCTAACAGCTCATACATTGCTTCAAGCCCTTGGCGCTCTGCTTCTGCGTTATAACCTAAATCAACATTGTTGGCTTTGGCACGTTCATCAGCAAGCGGGTTACTAAAACCATGCTTGGCATCTTCAAAAATAATCACGTCGTGGTCGACTTCAGCATCATGCATTTCCTGACGGAAGCTCGCAACATCATCCAAAGTTACCATGCTATCTAGCTCGCCATGCAGAACTAAAATCTCAGCCTTTATCTTGCCTTTTTCAGCCGGTGCTTTTGGACTTAAAACCGCATGGAAGGTTGCAACTGCTTCGATCTGTGCGCCTGAGCGCGCTAAATCCAGCACTACTTTTCCGCCATAACAGAAACCAATTGCCGCCAGTTTTTCAGCATTGACTTCTGGTTGAGCAGCCAAGGTTGAGAGACCTGCCTGAGCACGATCAACAATGGTCTCTGGCTGTTCAAAGGTATGATTCATCCATGTTGAAGCTTGAGGTACAGCCGTTGTAACTTTTTTATCGCCATACATATCAATTGCTAGTGCGGCAAAACCATGTTCGGCTAGCTCACGCGCGCGTTGTTCGGTATATTCATTACGACCCCACCATTCAGGTGCAACAATCACCCCAGCAACGGGTTGATCAGTGACGGGCGTTGCGAAATAACCAATCAGGCGTTGACCATCTGGTGCAGTGTATTCAATTTCACGAGTATTGACTGTAAAGCTCATTCTATAATCCTGATCTGTATTTTTAGAATGCATTGATTAAAGCATAAAAAAAGAAAATTGAAGATATCGTCAAACAACAAATGCTAGCGTCTTGGTCTTACACAGGCATAAAAAAAGAAGAATACGGAGATTCTTCTTTTTTATTAAGTCGGGTTAAATCCTTAGACTTTACCTCTGGATATGAAACCAACGATGGCTAAGATCACGGCGACAACCAGTAAGATCACAGCGAAATCTTTGGATAAACCAGCAACCCCACCAAAACCTAATAAACTGGCAATGAGTGCGATTACAGCAAAAATAATGGCCCAACGGAACATGTCGTGTCCTCCTAATTTTTCGTTATGAATCTAATATAGCGTGGGTTTTTTGAACAAAATGTGGTGTTTCTGTGGTTCAAATGTTTAATACTTAAAGAAATGTTAAGCTAGAAATGAGATTGAAAAGCAAGACCTAGGACAGCAATGCTATAATCAAACACTCGTTTGAAATAGAAACAACTGGTATGTCCCTCGAACTGCGTCCTAACTTCTGGAAACAATATTCGCTTGATCAGCTCAATGAGGCTGAGTGGGAAGCATTGTGTGATGGCTGCGGTTTGTGTTGTCTAGTAAAACTGGAAGATGAGGAGACTGCCGAAGTTGCCTATACCAAAGTGTCGTGCAAATTACTGGACTGTAAAACAGCACGTTGTTCAGATTATCCTAACCGTCAGCAGCAAGTACCAGATTGCATCCAGCTCACATTAGAGCAGCTCACAACAATCTCATGGTTACCGCCGAGCTGTGCCTATCGTCGTTTGAGTGAAGGCAAGAATTTACCCTCATGGCATTATTTAAATACTGGTTCTCGTCAGAGCGTGATTCGAGCCAAGAAATCTGCCGCAGGACGTTGCATCTCTGAAAGCGAGATTGATGAAGAGCAGATCGAAGACTATATCGTGCGCTGGGTCCGCTAACTGAAAATTTCACCAAATGTTTAAAACATGCTTTGCATAAAACAACATTTTTACAGTATTTTGATTTGCGTATCTCCGTAAGATGAGTCTTATAAAGAGGGAGATAAGTAATGAAGAAATTATTGATAACACCTTTGGTTTGCAGCAGTTTTTTATTTTTGTTGGCCTGTGGTCCGAACAATACCAATTCTAAAACCCCTGATCAAAATGCTGAGCAGCAAAACTCAACCAATACGGCTAAGCAGACCTATCGTACCGAGACGGTCGCTTCATTTGATGAGCCTTGGGCGGTGACCAGTCTGCCTGATCAACGTTTGTTGATTACAGAACGCAAAGGACAATTAAAATTATTTGATCCTAAAACCAAGACCAGCCTGAATGTTTCAGGTGTTCCTTCAGTAAGTTATGGTGGACAGGGCGGACTTGGCGATGTGGTTTTACATCCCGATTTTCAGCATAACCATTGGCTCTATTTGAGTTATGCCAGCAAAGGACAAGGTGGATACGGCGCGGTGATTTCACGTGCCAAGCTGGATTTATCCAATCCGGAGCAACCCAAATTGACCGATTTAAAAACCATCTGGCAGCAAGTGCCGAAGGTCTCTGGTCAGGGACATTACGGACATCGGATGCTGTTTGGTTCAGATGGAAAGTTATGGGTGAGTTCAGGAGAGCGCCAGAAGTTTGATCCAGCTCAGGATTTAAAAAGTAATCTAGGCAAAGTGTTGCGCTTGAATGATGATGGCATCCCTGTGGATGGCAATCCATTTCAGCAGCAAAGTGGTGTCACTGCTGAAATCTGGTCACTGGGTCATCGTAATCCACTCGGTATGGCATTTGATGAGAAAGGGCAGCTCTGGGTGGTCGAGATGGGGCCTAAAGGTGGTGATGAGCTGAATCTGATCCTGAAAGGTGCCAACTACGGTTATCCGAAAGTCTCCAATGGTGATCATTATTCAGGTTTACCGATCCCAGATCACAGCACCCGTCCTGAGTTTAAAGCGCCTGAAATCGACTGGACCCCTGTAATTTCGCCTTCCAGCATGATCATTTACTCAGGTCAGCAGTTCCCTTTATGGCAACATAAGGCGCTCATCGGTGGTTTATCTTCCAAAGCCATTGTGGTGGTGGACTTAAAATCGCAACCTGTGAAAGAGATTCAGCGACTAGATATGAAACAGCGGATTCGTGGTTTACATCAGGCTCAAGATGGTTCGATCTGGGTCATTGAGGATGGTGCGCAAGCCAAATTACTCAAACTAACAGCTTCTTAATTATTAACTTAAAGTGAAATCATCCATGCCAAATTCAAAACGGTTCTCTATACCTGCGAAAAAATTATGTGTACTTGCAGGACTTCTGTCTTGCAGTGCACCGCTTTGGGCACAACAGCTCAGCGAGCAGCAAGTAAAAGCTATTGTTGACCAGCAATTTAAACCGCTTTTACAACAATACAAAATCCCAGGAATGGCGGTGGGGATCACTTTAAATGGACAACATTATTTTGTGAATTATGGAGTGGCTTCAAAACAGAGCCAACAGCCGATTCGCAACAATACCTTATTTGAACTTGGCTCGGTGAGTAAGACCTTTAATGCAACTTTAGCAGGCTATGCACAGGCACAAGGACGACTCTCCTTGTCTGACCATCCTGCCAAATATTTCCCTGAACTTAAAAACAGTGCTGTGAATCGTGCCACCCTATTGAATTTGGGCACCTATACTGCGGGCGGCTTTCCGTTGCAGTTCCCTGATGAGGTGGTTCAGCAACAGGAGATGATCAAGTATTTTCAGGCATGGCAGCCGAAGACCACCATCGGTGCTGCCCGTCAATATTCCAACCCAAGTATCGGCTTGATGGGCTATGTCACTGCCTTGGCCATGAAAAAGCCTTATACCGAATTGTTAGAAAAAACACTTTTTCCTCAGTTAGGTCTCAAACAAAGTTTTATTCAAGTCCCTGAGCAGCAAATGCCGAATTATGCCTGGGGTTATAAGGCGGATCAGGCCATGCGGGTATCACCTGGGATGTTTGATGCTGAAGCCTATGGCGTGAAAAGTAGCAGCGCGGACATGCTGAAATTTCTGGATGCACAAATCAATCCGCAACAGTTGAAACAACCACTACGTAAAGGCATTGAAAATACGCATGTGGGTTATTTTAAAGTAGGCGCAATGACACAGGGTTTAGGTTGGGAGCAATATGCTTATCCAACGAAATTGGAAACGTTATTACAGGGCAACTCCAGCAAAATGGCTTTAGAAAGCCATGCGGTGACACCAATCGCGCAGCCAAAAATTGCTCCAGCAGCGACCTTTTTTAATAAAACTGGTGCGACCAATGGTTTTGGTGCTTATGCTGCTTTTATCCCGCAACAAAAGATTGGCATCGTGATGTTGGCCAATACCAATTTCCCGAATGAAGAACGGATTAAAGCCAGCTACAACGTGATACAGCAACTGATTCAGCAAAACAGTGCGCGATAGAATGACGCAGTGAGTGCAGATTCAAATTGTAGATTTGTGCCAGACACAATAGACTAGGATAAAACAGCATAAAGCCATTGATGATGTCAGATACGCATATTCCTTTACCTGAACGTTTACGTCCTCGTGATTTGTCAGAAATTATCGGGCAAGATCATTTACTGGGCGAAAATGCACCCTTACGTCAAATGATTGATCAGGGGCATTTGCCTTCGATTATCTTCTGGGGACCGCCAGGGGTAGGAAAAACCACGATCGCATTATTACTGGCCCAAGCGGTTGATCGTCCTTTTGTGAGCTTGTCAGCACTGAATACGGGCGTGAAAGAGCTTCGGGAAGTGATTGCTGAAAGCGGTGATCTGTTGACGCCTGTTGTGTTTATTGACGAAATTCATCGCTTCAATAAGTCGCAGCAAGATGCCTTACTCAATGCCGTTGAGAAAGGCAAAATTACCTTGATCGGCGCAACCACGGAGAATCCGTCTTTCGAGGTGAACAGTGCGTTGCTGTCTCGCTGTCAGGTGTATACTCTGAACAGTCTGGATACAGATGCCATTCAAACCTTGCTGAATAAAGCGATACAAACAGATAAGTTTTTAAAAGAGCGTTTTATTCATATCGAAGAATATGATGCATTGATTCAATTTGCAGCGGGTGACGCGCGCAAGGCACTGAATCTGATTGACCTGATCGCCAGTACTTTTGAGCCTGACGTGGAAAATATGGTCACCAATGCGATTGTGGTCAAAGTGGCGCAGCAAAATATTGCCCGCTATGATAAATCTGGTGAGCAGCATTACGATCTGGTGTCGGCATTTATCAAATCTATTCGCGGGAGTGATCCGGATGCAACGTTGTACTGGATGGCGCGTATGCTGAAAGGCGGTGAAGATCCGGTGTTTATCGCACGTCGTATGTTGATTGCCGCATCGGAAGATATTGGTAACTCTAATCCCAATGCCTTGTTGCTGGCGGGAGAATGTTTCCGTTCAGTACAGGCGGTGGGCATGCCGGAAGCACGGATTATTTTGGGCCAATGCGCTGTTTATCTGGCGACCAGTCCGAAAAGTAATAGTACCTATCTGGCGATTAACCGTGCCCTGGAGCTGGCAGAAAAAACGGCGAACTTGCCTGTGCCTTTACATCTGCGCAATGCACCGACCAAGTTGATGAAACAGCAGGGCTATGGCGTCGATTATCTCTATCCGCATAATTATCCTGAACATTTTGTATTACAGGAATATTTGCCACCTGAGCTACGCGGTACCAAGCTGTATGAGCGTGCCCTGAATAAGCGTGAAGTTGAAGGCGAACGTTTACAACAGCGCCGTTGGCAGCAGCAAGATCAGCAACAATAAATTATCTCTAGTTTTATAGCGCTGGATGGTCACAGCTTTGGCGATCCAGCAGCCCATTACATCAATTTCATTTATTCATAAAAACAGCTACATCTCTCACATTCTTTTTGGCTTATCGTGGTTTTAAAGAGCATAGCGAGACGGCAGATGAGTAGCAGAACAATCAATATTTACGGCGCGCGGCAAAATAATCTTAAAAATATTTCATTAAAAATTCCCAAAAACAAAATCGTTGTGTTCACGGGTGTTTCAGGTTCAGGTAAATCTTCACTGGTTTTTGAAACCATTGGCGCCGAAGCACAACGCCAAATCAATGAAACACAGGACAGTTTTGTGCGCAACCGCTTGCAGCATTTTGGGGTGGCGGATGTTGATAAAATTGAAAATCTGAATGTTCCCGTGATCATCAACCAGAAGCCCTTAACCGGAAATATCCGCTCAACCATCGCCACCATTACCGATATATATGCCAATTTAAGATTGTTGTTTTCACGAATGGGTGAGCCTTTTGTCGGGTACTCTCATGTTTTTTCATTTAATCACCCCAATGGCATGTGTCCACAATGTGATGGGATCGGTCTGGAACAGACTATTGATATCTATAAAATTCTAGATCTAGAGAAATCTCTAAATGAAGGGCCAATCGACTTTCCGACCTATCAGCCACATGCTTGGCGCTGGACCCGTTATGCCGACTCGGGCTATTTTGATCTGGATAAAAAGCTTAAGGATTATGATGCGGAAGAGTGGGAGCTTTTCTTAAATGCTGCACAGCATAAACCGCGTCATCCTCGCAAAGACTGGAGAAAAACAGCTTTATATGAGGGCCTGATTCCACGTTTTGAGCGAAATTTTTTAAAAGGTGAAGCACAAGAGCGCAACCGTTATCGCAATATTCTGGACAAGATCATTACTGTCGAAAAATGTAGTCTTTGTCAGGGGCAGCGTCTGAATCAGACTTCGCTGAGTTGCAAGATTCAGGGTAAAAATATCTCAGACTGCACTGCATTGTCGGTGGCTAAATTGCTGAACTTTATCGAATCGATCGAGAATGAAAAGCTGGAGACGGTATTACATGAAATTCGCAATAAACTTCATTATTTAAATTTGGTTGGGCTCAGTTATCTGACACTGGATCGCGTCAGCAACACCTTATCGGGTGGAGAGTCGCAACGCATAAAAATGGTCAAACATCTGGGCAATAGTCTGGTCGATCTGCTTTATATTTTCGATGAGCCCAGCATTGGCCTTCACCCTAAAGACCTGGAAAATATCATCCAGATCATTCAAAAAATTAAGGATAAGGGCAATAGCGTGCTGTTGGTGGAGCATGATCCAGACCTGATCCGGATTGCGGATCATGTGATTGATATGGGCCCTTTATCTGGAAAAAAGGGCGGTGAAGTCATTTATCAGGGGAGTTTTGCGGACCTTAAAAGCTCCTCTGGTTTAACAGGGCAGTTTTTCCAGCGCCCCAATCAATATAAACAGGTGGCACGAAGCAGTCTGGAAAAAATGACCATAAAAAATGCGCGGCTCTTTAACCTGAAGAATATTAGCGTTGATATTCCCAAGAATTGTCTGACCGTGGTAACGGGTGTTGCTGGCTCAGGTAAAAGTACGTTGATGAGTAAAGTCTTACCGCAGCAATATCCCGAAGTGCAAATTATTGATCAATCTGCCATTACTGCAACGATCCGATCAAATTTACTCACTTATCTGGACTTGCTGGACAGCATTCGCCAGTTATATGCGCAACAGAATAAGGTCAGCGCGAAACTGTTTAGTTTTAATAGTGAAGGGGCGTGTCCGCAGTGTAAAGGTTCAGGTATTGAGAAAATTGAGCTGGCCTTTCTGGATGATGTCGAAATGGTCTGTGAGGTCTGTCATGGTTCAGGCTATGCAGAACAGGTACTCAACTATCTTTATAAAGATAAGAATATTGCCGATGCTTTAAAAATGACGGTTGCAGAGGCTTATGATTTTTTTGAAGTGCCTAAATTGAAGCAACAATTCAAGACCCTGATTGATTTAGGTCTGGACTATATTGCCATTGGTCAACGCCTGAATAGCTTTTCTGGGGGAGAACGACAACGCCTGAAACTCAGCCGTGAGCTTGATCAGACCAATAATATTTTCGTGCTGGATGAGCCAAGCTCAGGCTTGCATCCGTCTGATACGGTTAAACTGATCCAGCTACTCAATACCATCGTTGAGCAGGGAAATACCGTCATTGTGATTGAGCATAATCTGGAAATCATGACACAGGCAGACTGGATTGTTGATATTGGACCATTGGCGGGTGAACAGGGCGGAGAACTGATGTTTGCAGGGCCAGTGAGCCAGTTATTAGAAAATAAGGAATCTTATACAGCACATTATTTAAGAGATTATTTAAATCGTTAATATCAAAAGAGGGCACGGCGTACCAGAAAGTTTGAGTCATGTCATGACTTGGTATCGAGCATGATATTTTTGTAAGTGACCACTAGACACTCTGGATAAAAGGTCGCATCATCCCCGCTTATCAAGGATGATAAAGCTCCACCATGACCACAAACAAAATTAATGCAGCGGAAAGTATCCGAGGCTTGGCATGTCTCGCCGTTGTGTTGTCACATTTATCGTTAACTTTCTTTCCCCAAATGCATAATTTTGGCTGGAGTAGCGTGCCTCAATATGAGGTTTTTGCACAATTACATCATTCTCCATTGGCCTTCTTTTATTCGGGCACGGGCGCAGTTTTTGTCTTCTTCGTTTTAAGTGGTTTTGTCCTGACCCTATCCAGTTTTAAAAAACAAAATACCGCCACACAGCTGAAAAAATCATTGATTAAACGCTATCCACGTTTGGCCATTCCCGCGTTTGTCTCTTGTATTGTGGCCTATCTGGTATGTTTTGTGCCCGTTGATGTCTCGCATGTTTCAGAATGGGGGGCTGCTTTGGCCAATCCTCATCCTCAACTGAAGACGGCCCTCTATGAAGGAAGCATTGGTGCATTTCTGTTTGGAGATTCAAGCTATAACTGGGTGCTGTGGACCATGCAAATTGAATTGCTTGGCTCATTGGTGATTTATCTGGCAAGTTATCTATATAGTAAATTGCCCATTTTATCTGCTCTCTTTTTGCTGTTGAGCGTTGCTGCGGCTTATATGATTTCGCAGACCGTATTACTTGGCATTCTCAGCTTTATATTGGGAATGGGGCTATTTCGCTATGCGGCAGAGCTAGGGAAGGCTGTTTCTATACTCTTGTTCTTGTTCGGTCTGTATTTTTGTGGGGCACATAATAGCAGCTCGAGTTATCAGTTTTTTATATCATTTCTGGGCGAACAAACTTACGATTATCTGAATTTTCTTGGTGGCTTTCTGGTTGTGTATGCTGTGTTAAAAGGCAAATGGCTGGCCCACTTTTTTGATCGACGTGCTTTGGTGTTCCTGGGTAAAGTGTCTTTTTCAATTTATCTGATTCACTTGGCAATACTTTATGCCTTGGGTATTCCATTCTTCAATCTCTTGCATGCGCAGCTGGCGTTCTCTTATTTTAATGCAGGACTGCTGGCGAGCCTGTTTACGATGGTGGTAAGTATCGTTTTGGCGCAGTTTTATAGCCGTTATATTGACGATGCTGCAATCAAGGTATCGAATAAACTGGCTAAATTATTTTAGTCTTTAGAACGAGATCAGATTCTGTGCCATAGCCCTTAAAAAATTGAACAAACATTACAAAAATAATCAGTGAATGCTTTCTATTCAGCCCAGAATCAGTTTTAATCATAAAAGGCATAATAAAAATATGGGTTTAAAAATATGAACCGTAACCATCTGCATCAATTTGCATGGGTCACTTCCTTTTC
The DNA here is from genome assembly GCF_014635885.1 of Acinetobacter vivianii. GTDB lineage: Bacteria > Pseudomonadota > Gammaproteobacteria > Pseudomonadales > Moraxellaceae > Acinetobacter > Acinetobacter vivianii. The sequence goes on along the minus strand of NZ_BMDR01000003.1, from coordinate 465,674 downwards.
AATTGTTCTATCAGGCTGTGCAACTTCATCCATACCCGTCAGTTCCAGCGAAAAACTGTTTTATGGCGGCCCCATTTTAACCATGAGTGGTGATACGCCAGAATATGCCGAGGCCTTGCTGGTCAAGAATGGTACCATCCGTTTTGTGGGCAGCAAACAGCAGGCGGAACAACTGGCTGATAAAACCGTTCAAGTCATCGATCTCAAAAACAAAATCTTGCTGCCAAGTTTTATCGATGCCCATAGCCATGTGAATATGGTGGGTTTTCACCAGATGGTCGCCAATCTATATCCGCAACCTGATGGACAGGTCTCGGATATTCATTCATTGGTCAATGTGCTGAATACATGGAAAAAGCAGCATCCAGAAGTGATTCAGACCATGGGCGGCTGGATATTGGGCAATGGCTATGATGATGCACAACTCAATGAAAAAAGACATCCCACCGCAACTGATCTTGATCGCGTCTCAACAGATCAGCCTGTGATGATTTTGCATCAATCTGGACATCTGGCTTCTGTTAATCATAAAGCACTCGAATTGCTAAAAATCGATCAGAATACGCCGAATCCTGCGGGTGGCGTGATTCGCCGTGAAGCCAATTCCAACGTACCGAATGGTGTCCTTGAGGAGTCGGCACTCTTTACTGCAATCGGTTCGATTTTTAAAGATGTACCACCCGCTGTCATGTTCCAGATTGCACAGAAAGGCATTGATGCTTACGTGAAAAATGGCTTCACTACGGTACAGGAAGGACGGGCAGATCAGGGTACGACTGAGATGTGGCGGAGCTTGGGCCAGCAAAATCAGCTGCCGATTGATATGGTGTCTTATCCAGATATTACCACCAGCAAGGACTATATGCTCAAATACGGTAGCAGCCGTCAATATGATCACCATTTCCGTATTGGTGGGGTTAAAATCAGTCTGGATGGCTCACCTCAGGGCAAGACTGCTTGGTTGACACAACCGTATCTGGTGCCGCCTGAAGGCAAGGATAAAACCTACAAAGGCTATGCGGCGATCAGCAATGATCAAGAGGTGAAGGATTATATTAATTTAGCCTTCAAACAAGGCTGGCAAGTGCTTGCACATGCCAATGGTGATGCTGCAATTGATCAGTTTATTACTGCGGTAAAAGACGCGACCCAAAAGCAGGGTCAAGCAGATCGTCGAAGTGTGCTGATTCATTCACAAACGATTCGTGATGATCAACTGGACCAACTCAAGGCACTGGATATTATTCCTTCCTTCTTCTCACTGCATACTTTTTATTGGGGGGACTGGCATCGTCAACAGACACTGGGTGAGCAGCGTGCAGCACGTATTTCTCCAACAGCAACGGCGTTAAAGAAACATTTGATTTTTACCGAACATCATGATGCGCCTGTTGTACCGCCAAGTAGCATGATGATGCTTGATGCGACTGTGAATCGAACCACCCGTAGTAATTATGTCTTGGGCGCAAATGAACGGGTAAGTCCTTATCTGGCGTTAAAGTCGATGACGGACTGGGCTGCCTATCAATATTTTGAAGATCAACAGAAGGGAACTTTAGCTCAAGGCAAACTGGCAGATCTGGTGATTCTGGATCGGAATCCGCTGACTATTCCAAGCCGCGAGATTAAAAAAATCAAGGTGGTGGCGACCTATAAAGAAGGTAAGCTCATTTATCAGGATTCAAAAAATTAAAGACCTAAAAAAACCGAGCTATTCAGCTCGGTTTTTTTATATGCGATCTAAGCTGAGCTTAGATATCGTCTAGGTTAATACCTAAACGTGCCGCAACTTCTTCATAGGCTTCAACCACACCACCTAAACCTTGGCGGAAACGGTCTTTATCAAGTTTTTTCTTGGTGTCTTTGTCCCATAAACGGCAACCGTCTGGAGAGAACTCATCACCCAGTACGATACGGTCATGGAATACACCAAATTCAAGTTTGAAATCTACCAGAATCATATTACCAGCGTCGAATAATGCTTTAAGCACATCATTTACTTGGTAAGTGAGTTCTTTCATTTTTTCAAGCTGTTCAGCAGTCGCCCAACCTAAAGCAATCGCTTGAGATTCATTCACCATTGGATCGCCAAGAGCATCATCTTTAAAGAATAATTCAAATGTTGGCGGTGTTAACTCTTTGCCTTCTTCAACGCCTAAACGACGGCAAAGTGAACCAGCAGCATAGTTACGAATGACACATTCAACAGGAATCATCTGAAGTTTTTTAACGAGGACTTCAGTTGGAGAAAGCAATTTTTCAAAATGGGTTTCGATGCCTGCTTCAGCCAGTTTATCCATGATGAAGGCGTTAAAACGGTTGTTGACCTTGCCCTTACGATCGAGTTGCTCGATTTTTTCGCCATTGAATGCCGAGGCATCATCACGAAAGACTAAAATCAGGTGATCAGCGTTATCTGTTTCATATACAGATTTTGCTTTACCAGTATAGAGCAAGGTTTGTTTTAACATGAGGGAACCTTTTGAAAAAAATGCCTAGTAAACGACTAGGCTGGCCAGTTTTGGTAAATCTGGGCTAATACTTCCGTTGCAACCGCAGGGTCTGCAAAGGTTGTATCAAGTTTAAACAGTGCAATGGTATTGCTTGAGCCAACAGCGGTAAGCTTCAGTAGGTAATTTTGCTCACCCACTTTAATGGTTGCTTCATAGCCATGATCTGCCTGAGAGATGACTTTGTAGTTGAGGCTGCTGACGGTCGCAAAAGCATATTGCCAAGCAGTTGCAGTTGGGCCATCTACTTTAAGCAATGGGTTCTTATTCCCATCCATCACCAGTTGTGGACGACCTAAGCTGGTTGCTGTTGCTTCAGTTGTCGTGGTTGCAGTTTGCGCTGCCTCTGGGCGAGGTAACGCATAACGTTTGCCCGTCTTGTTCTCAAATGTTGGTGCATGTTGAATCGCAAGCGGGTCAACCGTTGGTGCTGGATACAATGGCGTAAATGGTCTTACCGTTGCATTCTCAGGGAACTTGAGTGGTTCAAGCGCTTGCGCTTTTTTATAATCTAAAGAATGATTATTGAGGGCAAAACGACCACAACCAGCCAAACTTAAAGCTGAAATGACTAGGACAACACCAAGACGTAATTGCATCATAAATTGCTCGTATTAAATAATTCCCGCAGTTTTTAAATCTGTGCGGAGAGGTTCACGATATTGTTCTGCTAGAGCGGTTAATGGCAGGCGTAAACCTGTACTGATATATCCCATCTCATGCAACGCCCATTTCACAGGAATTGGGTTTGATTCGCAAAACAAAATATTGTGTAGATTTGCAATTTGCTGATTCAGACTTTGAGCCTTTGCTTGATCGCCTGCTAATGCAGCTTCACAAACTTCGCTCATTTGTTTTGGTGCAACATTGGCGGTAACCGAAATATTACCTTTCGCACCACGCAAGATCAGTTCCCAGGCAGTTTCATCATCACCTGAATATACTGCGATTTTACCTTTTAAACCTTCGATGAGGGCTTGACCACGTGGTACATCGCCAGTTGCATCTTTAATCCCAACAATGTTTTTAATTTCAGCAAGACGAATGACGGTTTCGTTTTGCATGTCTACACCAGTACGACCTGGAACATTATAAAGAATTTGTGGAATATCAACTGCTTCAGCAATCGCCTTGTAGTGTTGATATAAGCCTTCTTGTGTTGGTTTATTATAATATGGCGTAACGAGCAGGGCTGCATCTGCACCGAGTTCTTTTGCTGCTTTGGTCAGCTCAATTGCTTCGCGTGTTGAATTTGCACCTGTACCCGCAATAATCGGGATGCGTTTATTGGCTACACGGATCACTTCTTTGATGACTTGTGTATGTTCTTCCATGCTTAATGTTGAGGCTTCGCCCGTTGTGCCAACAGCAACAATACTATGTGTACCTTGTTGGATGTGCCACTCAACGAGCTTCTCCAGGCTCTTCCAATCTACGCGACCATCTTCAAACATAGGGGTGACGAGTGCGACAATTGAGCCTTGAATATTCTGTGCTAGCTGAGTCATTTTAAAAAACTATCCTATTTTCCCATCCGAGATTGAATTAGTTGAAACGAAATATTGGATGGTTGCAGTATTTTGATTCGTCGTCCAATAATGAATTCGATTGAATGACAATTATGCAAATTATGACTGATCGGCGGCATAAGAACAATATGCTTTAGTCAAACAGCCGAAAACTTTAATTCAACTTTTACCTGAATAATTTTCATGTTAAGAAAAGTTCAGGTCGAAGTAGCCAGACGATAAAGAGCAGCGTATGTTAGAAAGGAGCGAGCAATCCAGAATGAAACACAATATGTATACACTTGCGAAACACAGCGCACTCATTGTTGTTGACGTACAAAACGGTTTTACCCCAGGTGGAAACTTGGCAGTCACTGATGCCGATCAGATTATTCCAGTGATTAATCAACTGGCCCGCCAGTTTGAAATGGTGGTGCTTACCCAAGACTGGCATCCAGAACAACATATTTCTTTTGCCGATAATCATCAGAATAAAGCGCCTTTTGAAACCATTGAGCTATCTTATGGAACCCAAGTATTGTGGCCTAAGCATTGCGTGCAGGGGACAGAGGATGCCGAGTTTCATCCAGCTCTTGATATTCCAACAGCCCAATTGATTATCCGTAAGGGTTTTCATCCCGATATCGATAGTTATTCTGCTTTTATGGAAGCAGATCGCAAAACTCCGACAGGTTTGAAGGGCTATTTAACAGAACATCAAATTGATACGGTTTATATCGTGGGGATAGCCACAGATTTTTGTGTGGCATGGACTGCCTTAGATGCGGCACAAATGGGATTTCAAACCTATGTCATCGAAGATGCGTGCAAGGCAATTGATTTAAATGGGTCATTGCAAAGTGCATGGCAAAGTATGCAGGCAGAGGGTATTCAATGCATTCAGTCGAGTGCAATTTTGCCATAAGCTTGAGCTGCCTGAGCGAAAGGCGTTAAACTTTGAAAACTGATGAATCCACATCAGTCAAACCGTGACTTAAGGCAAAATTGAGCGTTTTATGACAGTCGAACTTGATGATTTTGATCAGAAAATTATCCATCATTTACAAATGAATGGACGTTTGGCCAATCAGGAACTCGCTGAATTGGTGGGTTTGTCGACTTCCCAATGTTCACGCCGTCGAGTGAATCTCGAACAGAAAAAGATTATCACCGGCTATTATGCACAAATTGCGTTGAGGGCTGATCCTGCGCCGATCATGGGCATTATTGAAGTGAAATTACAGAATTATCATGATGCCACGCATGATCGTTTTGTTGAGTTCCTTCTCAATGAACCAGCGGTTAAGGATATTCACAAACTGACGGGGAGCTATGATTTTGCCTTGAAAGTTGCGGTTAAAAATCTTGATGAAATGGTCAAGTTGATTGGTATCCTTTCTTCCCAGACTTTTGGAGTTAGCAACCTGAATACCTCGATTGTTTTGGAAAAACTCAAAGAAAATGGAATCGCGATTAAATAAAAATAGCTGATTTTTAATGAAAGATGGATCAGAAAGCTATGACTGACTGAAAATGAGCTGTTTATATTAAATGGCTTATTTTGAATATAAATTGCATTTATGGCAAAAATATAAGAATAAATTGCGTATTTACAATAAAAATGATCAAATATGCCGCCTTTTATTTGGAAGGCATCTCTCCCTTCTGCTGTTCTGTGATTGAGTTTTACCCTTATGAATACCGAGCAAAATGTATCTCTGGTCAGTCCAGTCGTGCCTATAATTGACCAACATTCCAAAGTTGAAGATGCATTGGCGCTGTTGACGGGTACATTTATCCTTTCTTTTGCCATGACCTTATTGCAGCAAGCTGGCATTATGACTGGAGGAACAGCAGGTCTGTCTTTACTCCTCCACTATATTACCGACATTAAATTTGGTGTTTTATTCTTCTTCATCAATATTCCATTCTATTATTTTGCCTATAAAAAAATGGGCATGGCCTTGGTGGTTAAAACCTTTATTGCGGTTGCTTTACTGGCAGGTTTTTCTGCAATCATTCCCCAGTTTTTTCATCTTTCTGACGTCAATCCGATTTATGCAGCCATTTTTGCCAATGTCTTGATGGGTGTCAGTTTCCTGATTTTATTTAGACACCGTTCAAGTCTAGGCGGGATCAATTTGCTTGCATTGTATTTACAGGAACGCTTCGATATCCCGGCAGGTAAAGTGCAGTTGGGCATTGATATGGCAATCTTGCTCACGTCATTGCTGTTTGTAGACTGGAAGTTGATTCTGGTTTCAATTATGGGTGTCATTATTTTAAATTCGATTATTCTGCTGAATCATAAAACCACACGCTATATTGCGTAAATCTGTTCTGTTTTATTCTTAACATTTGAAAAATAAAAATAATTAAGGGCGTGCTGTAGTTATTTATTTGAAAATCGTGTTGCTGTAAATTATAAGAAATTTATAGCAATACAATTTATTTCTTATATAGAAAGTATTTTAAATACAAAGCTTTAGAACAATTATTTTTTATTAATTAGACAAAAGAAACTTAAATTATACAATAATGATGAAATATAGATTTTGAACGAATTTTGTGCATGTGTTAAATTTTAGCCAAGAGATGAAAGCTTTAATTATATAAAATTAATATTAGATAAAAACATCTCTATTTCTTGTGCAAATATATGATTTTTATAATTTCCTCTCTTTTTTATATAAATTTAAAAAATTTCTTTTGGATGAAAGGAACAGGGCAAGGTAGAGAATAAGAGTTTATTTCATTGGGGCGGTATTTTTTTGCTATCAAGGACTATTTGCAAAAAAGGAAATTGCAATGAAAGAAAATTTGGAATTTGGATATGTATCTCATAATGGTCATATAGATCCTTATTATCATACAAAATTGATAGAAGATTGGGAGTTTTCTTATCACCAAGTATCTTCTGGAAAGTTCATTGGTAATCTAAGTAAGATCTGGCTTGGTGATATAGAAATTTATGAGGAAAAGCTATCAACTGCAGTATTTCAAGAAGGATGCTGTCAGCAAGGGGTTTTATGTATAGGTATATTTCGAAATTTTCAATCTCCAGCGATTTGTCTAGGACATACAGTAGAAAATTCAGATATTATTAGTATTAGACCCAATCAAGAGATTTTGATAAAAACACCTGAAGAATCAAAGTTCTATGCGTTGCAAATGCCACTGCAATCATTGGTCGGGGATGATATTGAACAATTAGAAGACATGATGAGTTTAAGCAGAAATGCTGAACTAAATAATAAAATTTATAATAAAATTAGGTTCTTATTTAACGCATTTGAAAATATTTTTTTAAATGAGGTAGCTAAAAAAGATATTATTTCAGATTTTACTGATATTGGTTGTGAATATATAAATTCCATTAGGAATGACAAGCTCGAACATAAGAAAGCTAAGAATAAAGCAGAACGGGTCATTAAAGAAATTCTATATTATTTACAAAGTAATAGCGATCTGCCAATTACAGTTGAAGACTTTTGTAAGGTTACCAATACATCTAGAAGAACCTTGCAAAATTATTTTGAAATTATTATAGGGTGTAGCCCATCTTTATTTCTAAAATACTGGAAGCTAAATTGTGCAAGAAAAATGCTATTAGCCAATGAAGAAAAAACGACGGTTAGTCAGGTTGCCTCATATTGGGGATTTTGGCATTTTTCTCAATTTGCACAAGATTATAAGGGATTATTTGGAGAATTACCCTCAACAACATTAGAGCTTTCGAGGTGACTTGGGCTATAAATAACAACATCCATTATTTTATTAAATAAGATAATAATGGATGTCTATTATTTTATAACTTGGCTTCATTCATGCATTTTTTGGATAATTGCTTTAGTGGTTTCGATATATCCACTGATATCTTCATCGGTCATGGGTAATGTAAGACCAATTTGTCCACGATGCACAGGAAAGTAGCCTTGCGTTGCCATTTCCAATGCATAAGTATTCATAGAATCTTCATCAATTTTATGCCAATAGTCACGATGAGTTTTGATTTCTTGGCCAATTTCTTTGGTAAATGCATACCCTAGCATTGAAAATGCACCATAAACAATAAAAGGATAATTAGATGCTTTCGCCCAGTGATTGAGTTCATCCTTGATTCTTTTTGCCATACGATTCAAATGCTCGTAAGCTTCATCATTCATGACTCGTAAACAAGCGCTACCGGCTGCACATGAAAGTGGATGTCCATGATGTGTGCCTGAAATAAGCACTTGATTTTCTTCTAGAACACGGAAGATTTCGCGACGACCACCTACAGCACCAATAGGAAGCCCACCTCCAATCATTTTACCCATTACAGTAAGATCTGGATGGACCTGATAGATACTCTGTAGTCCTCCTTTAGCTGCACGTAAGGTCATGGTTTCATCAATGATTAAAAGGATACCAAGCTCCTGAGTAAGCTTTCGAATACGAGCAACAAATTCCTTATCAAGCTCAACGACTCCTCCTGCGCCTGACTGCAATTCCATAATGACACAAGCTACATCATCTGCATGATTACGAAGAATACTTTCGCATGCTTGATAATCATTTTGTACTAATACAATGACATTATCGCTTTTGTAGGTTGGGATCCCTGCTGAATCTGGTAATGGCTTTGGATGGAAGTCTGGACCTGGAAAACTAGCAGGTGTTGGATGTGCAGAAATTGCTAAATCGTCACAGAATCCATGATAACCCCCTTCGAATTTGGCTATTTTATTTTTTCCTGTGTATCCTCGGGCGATACGGATCGCACTCAAACATGCCTCGCTAGCGGAACAGAAGAATTTAACCTTCTCAATAGAATCAATTCGTTGGCATAGGAGTTGGGCAAGCTCTAACTCGTAATTTACAGGATTACCAAATGAGAATCCCTTTTTCAGGACTTCCTGAATAGCTTTGAGAATTTCAGGGTGATTGTGACCAGTGACATTGGTCGAAAAGTTATTATTCAGATCGAGTAGTTTTTTACCTTCAATTGTATAAACATATTGGCCTTCACCTCGCTCAGCGAAAATTGCATGCGGGCCATAGGCAAACGTTCTACGACTAAAACCACCTGGGATTTGATCATTCCCTTTAGATGTTTCTTCCTTGGAAAGATTGAAAGTTTCAGAGAATTTTCTTAAAGATTCAGCGTAATCAAGTTTCATATTTTAATCCTGATATTAAAAAGAAAATCGTTATTTTTTAAATAACTATAGATTTAGATTCGCTAAAATAGATAGTACAGAGGTTGGGTTGTTCACGATGAGTGAAGAGCTGTTCAGAAAATTAGGCACGACTGGGCTAAAAAGCCGGTTACTTTTGTGGCTTAATTTTTTGTATAAAGACCATCCCTATCTATAGTGCATCTAAGAGGAAATAAAATTTATTTCCCTATCGATTTGTGTTTAAAAAAGCCATAAGGTTCTCCATTTCCTATTCGTAGGCTTTGTCAGTGTTAGATTTTCATAAGTACGGGTTGAGCTAAATATGCTTTCTGCGTTTTCTAATTAACTGATTTATATATAATTAAATCAGTTTAAAGCTTGAGCTTATCTATTAAAGTATTTATAACGAAGTGCAAAAATTCTGACTATCAATATCTGGAAAATTTGAAGTTTTAATGTTGACGAATGTAATAAAAAATATCTAAGGCAAAGATGATTTATGAGAGGGGTAGATTTTATTCTTCCCTATATTGTTCTCACTAGAGATACTGAGAGCACACATAGATTGGATTTTAGCCCTATTCATCTTTTGGCAAAGATTGTTTTAGCGTGTTATAGATCGCTGAATTAATTGGTATATTCTACGTTTTATGAAATTCAAAATTTGAATCTTATTAATGATTTACTTTGGATTATTTGATGATCTTTATCTTAACTTGATTACGCTATTCTGTGATTCAGTTATAAAAAAGCCCAGCATACTTTTTATTTAATATGTCTGGGCTATTTTTGATTATTAACTGTGTAGAGTTAATAATTTTATTATTCTACCGTTACACTCTTAGCGAGGTTACGTGGCTGATCGACATCAGTTCCACGTAATACAGCGACATGGTAAGACAATAATTGTACTGGTACGCTGTAAACGATTGGCGCTAGCCATTCATTGACTGCTGGAATATGTACGACGTGTTGACGGTCTTTACCGTGAATACCACTGTTCTCATCCGCGAAAACAAATAATTCACCACCCCGTGCTTGTACTTCTTCCATGTTCGATTTCAGTTTATCGAGCATTTCATCATGCGGTGCCAAGATAACTACAGGCATTTCGTTGTCAACTAAAGCAAGGGGACCATGCTTTAATTCACCCGCGGCATAACCTTCAGCATGAATATATGAAATTTCTTTCAGTTTCAATGCGCCTTCAAGTGCGATTGGGAAATGTGTTCCACGACCCAAGAACAGACAGTGATTCTTTTCCACGAACAGCGCAGACAAGCGAAGAATTTCAGTATCACCTTGCAAGGTATCTAAAATGACTTTCGGGCAGTGCCATAAAGCAGTAGCAATTTCATTCAGCTGGGCATCAGAAAGGCGTTGTTTCACCTGACCAATTTTCAGGATTAACAACATCAATGCCGCAAGCTGAGTGGTAAAGGCTTTGGTTGATGCCACACCAATTTCAGGGCCAGCCAGCGTCAGTAAATGGTGATCTGTTTCACGCACCATTGATGAGGTTGCGACATTACAAATCGTCATTGTCGTGATGTCAATGTTGTTGGCTTTGGCACGTTTTTGAGTTTCACGTAACGCAGCTAAGGTATCCGCAGTTTCACCTGATTGAGAAATACAGATATACAGCGTATTGGCAACGATAACAGGTGTGCGATAGCGGAATTCACTTGCGATTTCAACCTGACAAGGCACGCCAATCAATTGCTCGAACCAGTATTTGGCAATCATACCCGCATGGTAGCTGGTACCACAGGCAATGATTTGAATTTGCTGGATTTTACTGAAATCGGCATCGGCATGATTTAAGAAATCTTCGCGTAAGCTATTGCCATTCAATGCTTGAGAAATAGTTTGCTGAATCGCTTCAGGTTGCTCATAAATTTCTTTGAGCATGAAGTGCTTATATTCGCCTTTAGAAGCATTACTAACCGTTGCATCTAATTCTTTGACTGGGCGTTCAACCGCTTCACCATTTGCAAAAACTTCAATGCTATTACGGGTTAAGCGTGCAATATCGCCTTCTTCTAAATAAACAAAGCGATTGGTCACAGGCAACAAAGCCAACTGGTCTGAACTGATAAAGTTCTCACCAATACCCACACCAATGACCAGTGGAGAGCCTTCACGCACGGTAATCAGCTCATCTGGATGTGCTGTATGTACAATACCGAGTGCATAAGCCCCTTTTAGGCGAGGTGTAATCTTTTGTACCGCTTCCAGCAGACTATCAGTTTGTTTTAGTGCTTCATTAACGAGATGCGCAACAACTTCTGTATCTGTTTGAGAGGTGAAGACATAACCTAAAGCTTGTAATTCATCTTTAAGTTCTTGGTAGTTCTCAATAATACCGTTATGTACAACTGCTACATTGCCAGAAACGTGTGGATGCGCATTGTTTTCAGTCGGTTTACCGTGTGTTGCCCAACGGGTATGTGCAATACCCACATTACCTGTTAAATGCTGTTCTGCTACGGCTTCAGCTAGATTAGCCACTTTACCTACGCGACGTTCACGCAGGATTTGCTGTTTATTGAGCAAGGCTAAACCTGCAGAGTCATAGCCACGATATTCCAGACGTTTTAGACCTTCGATCAGAATCTCGGTTACACAACGTTCAGCAACGCCACCAACAATACCACACATAATTTTATCCTCTTATTTTTTCAGTTTTTGGGGACGTTGATAATCCGCTTTTTCAAACTGCTTTGCTCGTTCCACAGCCAAACTACGCTCAGCCACATCTCGTGTTAAGGTAGATCCCGCACCTGTGGTCGCACCCTGACCGATTTTGATTGGTGCAACCAATGAGTTATTGGTTCCAATAAATACATTGTCTTCAATAATGGTACGGTGTTTGTTGGCACCATCATAGTTACAGGTAATGGTGCCTGCACCAATGTTACAGCCTGCACCGATATCCGCATCACCTAGATAAGTGAAGTGGTTGGCTTTAGAACCAAGACCAATATTTGAATTCTTTACTTCAACAAAGTTGCCGATATGCACGTCATTGGCAAGATTAGCGCCTGGGCGTAAACGCGCGAATGGCCCAATCTGGGTATTTTCTCCAACTACCGCGTTTTCAAAAATACTATAGGCCTTAACCTTGGTACCTGCCGCAATACGGGTATTCTTTAAGATACAGCCAGCGCCGAGGTGGACGTTATCGCCAAGTTCGCAGTCACCTTCAATGATGACATTGACATCGATTTGTACATCTTGACCGCACTTGAGACTGCCGCGCAAATCAAAACGATTTGGGTCAATCAGATGAACACCTTGTTGCATTAACTCTTTGGCTTGCTGTTGCTGGAATTGGCGCTCTAAGGTCGCTAGTTGCAGACGGTCGTTGACACCTTCAACTTCGAATTCTAGCTCAGGCTGAATAGACGCAATTTCTAAGCCATCTTCAACTGCCATTGCCACAATATCAGTCAGGTAATATTCACCCTGAACGTTATTATTAGAGAGCTTTGGTAACCATTGATGCAATTTAGCATTGCTGACGCAATAAATACCTGTATTAATTTCCTGAATCTGGCGCTGTTCTTCATTGGCATCTTTATGTTCAACAATGGCCTGAATTTTGCCAGCTTGACGAACGATACGACCATAACCTGTTGGATTTTCAACATTCAGGGTGATCATACCGATACCAGATTGACTCGAAGCTTCTAATAATTGTTCAAGCGTACTTTGACGAACGAGTGGCACATCACCATAGAGAATTAAGGAAATACCATCTTGCGGTAGTACTGGTAAAGTCATTTGAACCGCATGACCTGTGCCTAACTGTTCAGCCTGCTCGACCCATTCAATTTGCTCGGCAGCAAAGCTTTGTTTAACCAACTCACCGCCATGCCCATAAATGGTAATAATATTTTGCGCATTCAGTTTTTTTGCCGTCTGGATCACATGGCCCAGCAGTGGACGACCTGCCAATGGTTGTAATACTTTTGGTAGTTGTGAACGCATTCGCGTTCCTTTCCCTGCTGCAAGAATAATAACAGTTGTTGACATAACTAACTCTAATTTATGGCTTAAGTCAAAATATAAAAATGAATAATAAGAATACAGAGTGCTGCCCAAAGTCCCGCAATGATATCGTCGAGCATGATTCCAAAGCCGCCAGAAACTTTCTGATCTGCCCAGCTGATCGGGAATGGTTTCCAGACATCAAATATACGGAATAATACGAATCCAACAATGACCCATAACCAGTTCACTTGTTGCAAATAAAGCAAAGGGAGCAGGCTAATGGATTGTCCTGCAAACTCGTCCCACACAATACGTCCATCGTCGTGGACATTGATTACTTTTGCTGTATGGCCACAGATATAAATGCCAATCAATGACATTAAAATGACCACAACGATGCTAGCAGACAGACCGAGATATACCCATAGTGGCATAAACAGGAGTGCAAAGGCCGAACCAAATGTACCCGGTGCTTTAGGTGCTAAACCAGAACCGAAACCGACACCGCAAAAAACGATGAAACGGTCAAACCAAGACATTTGGTTAAAGTGAATGGGAGGTTTATGCAAAGTGTTGGTATCCATGAACATGTAACGGGCATGTTTCGCCCATATACTCAAATAACAATCCAGTTTGTTGGGTAATTTCGCCAATTATTGTAATCGGAACATCTAATTGTTGTCGCGACAGTTCCTTAAAGTTTTGCGGTGATATTGTAAAGCATAATTCGTAATCATCACCGCCTGCAAGTGCATAATGCCAAGCCTGTTGCAGATCGAGTTGTTTTAGTGATGGATCTAACGGAAGTTGATCAAGCTGTAATTTTGCACCGACATTGGATGCTTTCAGAATATGACCCAAATCCTGAGCCAAGCCATCTGACACATCAATCATGCTGGATGCCAACCCTTTCAGCTGTTGGCCGAGTTGACAGCGTGGCGTTGGGTAGTCCAGACGTTGTTGCAGGGCATGACCAAGATGCTGCAATCCAAAGGCTGCATCTCCAACTTGCCCACTGACACAAATATAATCACCAACCTGAGCGCCTGCACGAGTAATGGCCTGACCTTGTTCAATCCAGCCCAACGCAGTCACACTGATGGTGAGTTGACTACTTTGAGTTGTATCGCCACCGATCAGGCTCACACCAAATTGATCGCAGCAATCGAAAAGCCCCTGACTAAATCCAGCCAGCCAGTCGTGATCAACGGTCGGTAAGCTCAGTGCCAGTAAAATACTGTGGGGTTTTGCACCCATTGCAGCCAGATCAGATAAATTGACAGCGACACTTTTCCAGCCAATAGCATGGGGAGCCGTATCTAGGGGGAAATGTCGACCAGCAACCAGTGTATCTGCACAGATCACCAATTGTTGTGAAGGAGGGGGGGTGACAATGGCTGAGTCATCACCGATGCCTAAACTTACATCTGCATTGGATGTACGCTTAAAGTAGCGCTCAATAATGGAAAACTCAGCCATACAACATCAAGCCTATTATTTTGCTTGTTGTTTTTCAGCTTCACGAAGTTTTGATGAAAGACGGTCTAATACACCATTGATGTATTTATGGCTGTCTGCACCACCAAAGTGTTTCGCTAACTCAATTGCTTCATCAAGTACAACACGATACGGAACTTCGAGGTGATCTCGTAGTTCATAAGCGCCTAAACGCAAAGTTGCAAGCTCTACACCATCAAGGGCATTTAGCTCACGGTCAAGTACCGGGATGAGTAACTCATCTAAGGCTTCATGTTGAGCAACCACTTGAGTGAGCAATTCATGGTAATAGTTAAGGTCAACTTTGTGCATCGCATTTTCAACACGCGTACGTGCTTCAATTTCATGTACAGGGTTATGACTCATTTGCCATTCATAAATCCCTTGTACAGCAAAACGACGTGCTTTGCGTTTCGCTGCATAAGCGGCCTGAAGTGTTTGCGACATGCTTTAAATTGCCTTTAATAAGTTAACCATTTCGATTGCAGTCAATGCAGCTTCGCTACCTTTATTTCCTGCTTTCGTACCAGAACGTTCAATTGCTTGTTCAATGCTGTCTGTCGTCAAGACACCATTGATCACTGGCATTGTGCTTTCAAGTGCAACCACACCTAAACCTTTCGCACATTCGCCTGCAACAAAATCAAAATGTGGTGTGCTACCACGAATCACTGCACCTAATGCAATGATGGCATCAAATTTATTTGAAGCCGCTAATTTTTTCGCAACGATTGGCAGTTCCCATGCACCTGGCGCATGAATAACCGTAATCGCATCTTCTGAAACGCCATGACGTTTTAAAGTGTCGATTGCGCCTTCAAGTAAATGTTCAACCACGAAGCTGTTGAAACGACCCACTAAGATCGCATAACGACCTTCGCTTGCGAGATGTAATAAACCTTCAATACGGCGAATTGCCATAGCAACCTCGATTATTTTGCTGTGATTTGATCGGCAGTGATGTATTCCACTACCTCTAAATTAAATCCTGAAAGGGCATTGAAACGAAGTGGAGAACTCAACAACTTCATTTTCTCAACACCCAAGTCACGTAAAATCTGTGCACCGACACCAATGGTCTGATATTGGTGAGAAAGCGCGGCATTTGATTTCAGCGGTTTTGGCTGATTCAAACTATTTAAAGCTGGGCCTAAATCTTCTAAATGATTTTGACCAATCCAGACCAGTACACCACGATCACTTGCAGCAATAGTCTTCATTGCAAGATCAAGATTCCATGCTGGTGAACCGTCTGCTTTATTCAGCTTTAACAAGTCACGAATTGGACTAAAACCATGTACACGAACTGTCGTAACACCCTGTTTCGGTTCACCTTTGACCAAGGCAACATGAATATCAGGATTACCAATTTCACGGTATTTATACAGCTCAAAAGTACCATATTCAGTTTCAATGGTCTCTTGAGACAAACGTTCAACGGTTTGCTCGTTGGTCATGCGGTAATGGATCAGATCCGCAATGGTCCCAATTTTTAAGCCATGCTTTTCTGCAAAGACTTCCAGATCAGGGCGACGTGCCATAGTACCGTCATCATTGATGATTTCACAAATCACTGATGCAGGTTCAAGGCCAGCCAAACGGGTTAAATCACAACCTGCTTCAGTATGACCCGCGCGGTGTAATACACCACCCGGTTGTGCCATCAATGGGAAAATATGCCCTGGCTGTACAATATCGCTTGGCTTGGCATGTGCAGCAACCGCAGTACGAATGGTATGTGCACGTTCAGCTGCTGAAATACCTGTGCTAATGCCTTCTGCTGCTTCAATTGAAAGCGTGAAGTTGGTCGCGTGCTGTGCGCCGTTCTGATCAACCATTAAT
Organism: Acinetobacter vivianii; assembly: GCF_014635885.1. Classification (GTDB taxonomy): domain Bacteria; phylum Pseudomonadota; class Gammaproteobacteria; order Pseudomonadales; family Moraxellaceae; genus Acinetobacter; species Acinetobacter vivianii. The sequence continues at coordinate 449,159 of NZ_BMDR01000003.1, read as the reverse complement.
GGCAGGTTGAGTTGCTTACAACGTTCACGGCTTAAAGTCAGGCAGACCAAACCACGTGCATGGGTAATCATGAAGTTAATATCTTCAGGGCGAACATGCGTTGCAGCGATGACTAAGTCACCTTCATTCTCACGATCTTCATCATCCATCAGGATGACCATTTTGCCTGCACGAATATCTGCGACAAGCTCTTCAACACGACTCAGCGGCATTCGCTTTCACCTTTGATGTTGCCTTTTAAGGCTCTAGTATTCGATAAATCTGGCATAGTTTACCGCATTTTAAAAAATTTCGCCTGTGCTTCTTGATCAATTCAAATATGTCATCTGCAAAAGCAGATAATGGCTTGATCTGGGGCTGCTGTTGTGAACTTTCTAGGCTCATTTTGTGAGGCGTTTGAGCAGGGAAAAAAATAAGGCTTTGTTATGAAACAAAGCCTTATTTTAAGATGCGGCGCTTGAATCAGGACTCAGTGGCTGCTTTCGCTTTTTTGCCCATCAAGATTTCAGTACGCAGTGTTTGTGCTACAGTTGCACAGGCTTCATTCATGCCATTAATCATGAACGCATGGCGAGTCATGATATTGCTTGGATTCGGCATCGCCACCAATTCATAATTATTTTGAATGGTCTTAAGCTGATCATGATTGAGGTGTAAAGCCGCTTCTTTGGCATGTAGATGCTGAGTCAAGCGTTTCGCTGCTTCAACTGCATCCAGTTGCATGGCATCGACCGCGCCAGCAACCGCACCACGAGTTTGCAAGGCAAAGCGTTTATCTTCACGGTAACGTTTATACAATACATCAGACAATAACTGGAACACGGCACCGACCATCATCAGGCATTCTAGCGCTTGTGGCTGTTCCGTGTTGGTGGTCAAAGTTGCACCTTCGCTATCAAATTCTTGGGTGACATGAATCTTAGCGGCATCAATTTCATAATGCTTGGCACAGAGGTCGATACTTTTATCCAAGAATAACTGGCAAAGTTTAAAATATGGCACCGAAACAGACTGATTGACACTATTCAGAAGTTGCTTCGGATCATAGAACTGAATGTTCAAAGCCAATGCCTGATCATCCAGTTGAACCGCTTCTGCTGGACGCTTCTCGATACGCGCCTTGCTCTGCGCTTTGGCCTGTTGTTGAGCCTGAGCAACCAGTGTCACCGTATTTTGTTTTTCGAGTGCCAATGCCTGAGTTAAACGTTGAATTTCATGCTTAAGGTGATTCTCTTGGTTAATACGAGCCAGATATTCACTGCGTGTTGGACGGGCAATGGCACGATACGCCAGCCAGATCAAGGCATGAATAAATAACGAGACTAAAATCGCTAACCATTGGGTACGTAAGATTTCACCGATACTTGGCTGGATGAGAGTAATTTCAACCGTTCCAACTTTCTTCTCATTTTGCAATGCATCACGAACAAACACTTCACCTTGGCGAGTTTTCGACATACCACTGGTGGCAAGGACTTGCTTATTGGCATCCAGGATACGAATCGAAGCAACACTTGGATTGGTGGCATAACGATTCGCCACCAGAGCCAATGAAACGGTGTTGGCAGGTTCCAGCTCGGAAAGCGTATCTGCCACTAACTGACTTGTCATCAGTTGACCTTGGCTGGCGCGGTTTTCATTGAGTTGATGTGTCGTTGCAATCACCAATAAAAAGGTATGCAATGCAAAACTTACGATCAGTAGGCTAGCAAATAGCCCTTGGCGAGGCGCATTCAAGTTAAACTTCCAAGGCAAATAGATTTAGGTTCGGTTATGTTATGATTCTTACATACAATAGTTGTCGCTCAACCACGAGTCAATTCATGCGAGAAATCATTCTTATATCCTTTCTAGGACCAGATCAACCGAATCAGTTTACTCGATTAATGCAGGTACTATCCGTACATTCTTTGCAAATACTTGATGTAGGTCAGGCCGTTATCCACAATCAACTCACCCTCGGGATCGTTGTTGCATCGGATAATGAGACTGCTACTGCATTGGCAATGAAAGAGATTCTGATTTTAGCACATGATATTGGCCTAACAGTGCGATTTAAACCAATCTCCAACGCAGAATATGATCAATGGGTGAGTGAAGGTGGCCGAACACGCTATATCGTGACGGCACTTGCTCCAGAACTCACGGCTGCGCATTTGCAAGCGGTCACAAAAATTGTGTCGAGTCAGGGTTTTAATATCGAAACCGTCACGCGCTTATCTGGCCGTTTAGAGCTGGATACAGAGAGTCCTTTCCCGCGTCGGGCTTGCGTCCAATTTGGATTGAGTGGGCAGATGCTAGATGCGCAAGCTATGCGTGCAGCTTGCCTGAGCTTGTCAGGTGAGTTGAATATTGATGTTGCTGTACAAGAAGACAATGCGTATCGCCGCAATCGCCGTCTGGTGTGCTTCGATATGGATTCAACCCTCATCGAGCAAGAAGTAATTGATGAGCTGGCTTTAGAAGCTGGTGTTGGTGCGCAAGTCGCTGAAATTACAGAGCGTGCCATGCTCGGGGAGTTGGATTTTCAGCAAAGTTTCCGTGCCCGTGTCGCTTTATTAAAAGGTCTGGACGCATCAGTTTTACCTAAAATTGCAGAACGTCTGACGGTAACTGAAGGGGCAGAGCGTCTGATTTCGACACTGAAAGCACTAGGTTATAAGACCGCAATTCTATCAGGTGGTTTCCAGTACTTTGCTGAGTACTTGCAAGCAAAACTGGGGATTGATGAGGTGCATGCCAATATTCTCGATGTTGAAAATGGCATCGTGACAGGTGAAGTGAAAGGTGCGATTGTCGATGGCGCGCGCAAGGCCGAATTACTTCGTCAACTGGCAGAGAAAATGGGGATTTCCTTAGAACAGGCGATGGCAGTTGGAGATGGTGCTAACGATTTACCAATGCTCTCGATTGCGGGGCTCGGTGTCGCATTCCGTGCCAAGCCTTTGGTTCGCCAAAATGCCAATCAAGCAATTTCCAGTGTGGGTTTAGATGGTGTTTTGTACTTGTTAGGTATGCATGATAAAGACTTGAATCGCGCTTAACACAGCGATTTTCGGGTTCAAATAAGGCCGCTTTTGAAGCGGCTTTATTCATTTTTAAGTCGTCACGATTCCGTCATATTTATGTCTAAATGTATAGAAAAACAACGATAAAAAATTTCTGAAAAAAGTTTTTTTAAGGTCTAAAACATCGATAGTTTTTTGTAATGACACGCCGCAATTGATGCTATATGGAGATTCGGGACTTTTGTAATTTTAAAAAATGTAATTACAAAAGCATATTGCGACAGCTTATGTCGTAAGGTTAATTTCAGGCTCTTTTTTTCTAAAAAAAACACTCCATAATGCATAAAGACGTTAATGCAACACCAAGTACTGTTTGAGATTACAGAACAATATAGAGGTCTGGACACAATTGCAGACCATCCTTTTTAAGACGGAGGTTTCTATGGAAGCAGCGAATTTCACCATGTTGGTTGGATTTGGCTTAATCGCTGTCGCAATTATTGCTGTTTTCTTTTCTCCTTATCGTCGTTGGTTAGGTTTTATGTTGGCAGGTATGCTCTGCTGGGGACTGTTAGAAGTGGTACGCTTTGGTGCGCAAACCATATTCGAGATGTCAGTCGCCTATAGCTATCTCACCGCATTGAGCTTCGCGATGATTACGGTTACATTTATTTTGTTACGTGAAGATAAACAAGCACAAAAACAACTGGCAAATCGTCAGTATATTGAACATACACCTGTTTATAAGGATGATCAGCAACAATGTTCTAGCAGATAAATTATAATAATTTTAACAACATCAAAGGCATGCTCAGCATGCCTTTTTTGCACTAACTTTCTGCAACAAAGCTTTTTCCGACTTTTCTACAATTGTGCTAGGATACAGTTGTCTTAATTTTCATCATAATACTGTAGGCATAAATGTCATGAAGCTTTCTTCTTTACCTGTGGTTAAGTTACCTATCGTTGATGTAAGCACTGATCCACTTGATCTATTAGTGGCAGGTTTGGCGTTACGTATGAAGCAATTGGCACGCACTAGCCCGAAGTTTATTGAATTGGTTCATGACCGTGAGTTCCGTATTCAGATTGGTACGGATTTAGGTTTTGCGCGTCAAATTATTGTGAACCGCGGCAAAATTGATACAGTGGCAGGTAACCCGGAACAAGCTGATTTTATTTTGCAATTTGCTTCAAGTGAGCAAGGCGTAAAAACCTTACTGAAAGGCGATCCAACTGCATTTATGACAGGGATGCAGGACGGCAGCATTAAAATGGAAGGGGACTTTAGCTTATTGGTGTGGTTTAACCAAGCTGCAAAACTGATTCCACCTAAAGTACCAAAACCAGTAAAAGAAAAAATCCGTCAGGCACGTGCATTTATTAAAGAAAAAACAGGCAAATAAAAATGTCATAAAAAAACTCCCAAATCGGGAGTTTTTTTATGTGCTCGAATTATTCAACGTCCAGATTAAAGGTCACTGGCCCATCATTAATTAAATGAACTTTCATATCTGCTGCAAAAATTCCTGTTTGCACATTATTGAATTGTTGGCGGGCATATTCCACTAGCTGTTCATAAAGTGCTTTGGCTTCGATTGGCGGCATCGCTGGACCAAAGTCTGGGCGTAAGCCTTTTTGCGTTTGGGCCATTAAGGTAAATTGAGAGACCAATAAAATCCCGCCATTTGCTTGGCTGACATTCCAGCCCATTTTGCCTTGCTCATCATCAAAAATTCGGTATTTCAGAATTTTATCAATCAGCTTCTGGCCTTTCTCTAAAGTATCTTCTTTACCCAGACCTAAAAATACCAGTAAGCCGTGTTGAATCTCACCTGTAGTCTCGCCCTCAACCACCACTTTCGCTTCGAGGACGCGTTGAATTAGTGCGCGCATAAGAATTAAAGATTAAATGTTTATTCAGTTGCGCAGTCTAGCAGATTTAGTGACCCTACAGCGGGGTGCAAAATAGAGCCTCCTAATGCTTGATCTTATTTTTCGATTTGTTTTATTAAAATTATCTTTTTTATCTATTGTTAAAATCTTTGTATAGTCCCCGTGCAGGAAAGGTATTTGATTTTGGATTTAACAGTATGTTTAAACGAACGTTTTTATTCACAATAATGGCAGCAACGTTAGGCACCGCGTATGCAGCACCTTTAACAAAAGACAATGGTGCGCCTGTCGGTGACAACCAGAACTCAACCACAGCTGGCGCAAATGGTGCAACCTTGTTGCAAGATGTGCAGCTGATTCAAAAATTACAGCGTTTTGGCCGTGAGCGTATTCCTGAGCGTGTGGTCCATGCACGGGGTACAGGCGTATACGGTGATTTCGTCGCAACAAAAGATTTGTCTGATTTAACCGTCGCTTCTATGTTTAAAGCAGGTACGACCACACCTGTGTTTGTTCGTTTTTCTACGGTGATTCATCCGAAAGGTTCACCAGAAACTGCGCGTGATCCACATGGCTTTGCCGTGAAGTTTTATACCCAGCAAGGGAACTGGGATCTGGTCGGTAATAACTTGCCGGTATTTTTTATCCGAGACGCGATCAAGTTTCCTGACTTTGTACATGCGATGAAGCCTGATCCTGTGACCAATGTTCAGGATCCTAACCGCATTTTTGATTTCTTAAAAAGCCAGCCGTGGTCGATCAATATGTTGACCTATGTCTATTCAAACTTGGGCACACCTGAAAGCTACCGTACGCTGGATGGCTTTGGCGTGCATGCATTCAAGTTATACAACGACAAGGGTGAGTATAAGTACGTCAAATTTAACTGGCGTTCTAAGCAAGGGGTAAAAGGGCTGAATCTGGATCAGGTACGAGAAGTACAGGGCCGTGACTGGAACCACTTGACCAATGATATGTATAAAAATGTCTATGCAGGAAACTATCCGAAATGGGACTTATACATTCAGGTGCTTGATCCAAAAGACCTAGATAAATTTGATTTCAATCCATTAGATGCAACCAAAATCTGGCCGAATGAGCTGGTACCTGAAATGAAAGTCGGGACTTTGACGCTAAATCGTATGCCGAAGAATTTCTTCCAGGAAACAGAACAGTCGGCATTTGCGCCTGGCAATTTAATTCCGGGTATTGAGCCATCGGAAGACCGTTTATTACAAGGCCGTATTTTCTCTTATTCAGATACACAGTTGTATCGTTTGGGCGCCAATCACCAGCAAATTCCAGTGAACCGTCCGCGTGTCGCAGTGAACAACAATAATCAGGAAGGCTTCATGAATATGGGACAAACGGAGTCTCATGTGAATTATGAACCAAGTACGATTGAGCCGAAGCCATCAACTGAGATTGCGCGTGCAGTAGCAACGCCGTTGCAAGGTAGCGTCATGCAACAGGCGATTCAGAAACAGCAGCCATTTAAACAGGCTGGTGATGTATATCGCAGTTATTCAGCATTGGAAAAGAATGACCTGATTCGTAACCTTGCGGCTGATTTAGGCCAAGTTAAAGATGTAGAAACCAAAAGCATTATGGTGTCTTACTTCTATAAGGCCGATGCCGATTATGGAACGCGTTTGGCCAAAGCTGTGGGCGTAAATCTTAAAAATGTACAGAGTAAAGCAGCTCAGTTGAAAGACGAATAAACGCTTTGTTGATGTGGTAACAGGTGCCTGAATGTTACCCCCAGAAAGTCCTGTAACCTCAATAGCCTTTCCTGCACCTAGGGCGAGTGTTACAGGCACTCCTTGTTCAGATTTTTGAGGAATGCTCATGATCCATTTACGTTCGCTCTTGTTTGCTGCGTGTTTACTTTGCAGCAATGTGGGGACTTCTGTCTATGCCGCAGTGCCATCTTCACAGGACAATGGTTCAGCAGAAGTCATTGAGCTGTTTTTCTCTGCGGCTAAAGTGGGAAATATTGAAGTCCTGCAAGAGTATTTAAAGCATGGTTTTCCGATTGATATTCAGGATCAATCTGGCTATAGCGCTTTAATGATGGCAAGTTATTACGGTCAGAAAGATGCCGTCAAACTGTTGCTGCAACAAGGTGCCAATCGTTGTCTCCGAGACAAACGAGGGCATACCGCACTGATGGGTGCAATCGTGAAAGCCGAGTGGAGTATTGCCAAGCAGTTGCGTCAGGTGGATTGTGATGTCAATGCTGCCAAAACAGGTCAACTCACGGCAGAACAATTTGCGTTACAATTTGGTCAGCAACAACGTTTAAAAGAAATCCAGCCGTTACAAGAAAAATAGTATCTGGTTTAGCTAACACATTGAATTTAAAAAGCTGCCAATGGTTTATTTTCGTGAAAAATCATCCATTGCAATCGACAGACTCATTTCTGTGCAAAAGTGTGCTTTAATGCTTGAACGAGAATAGATCCTAGTCAGTCATGTCTACACCAATTATTCAATCTTTACTTGATACCGACTTATATAAATTCACCATGTTGCAGGTGGTGTTACATCAGTTTCCACAAACGCATAGTGTGTATCTATTCCGTTGTCGAAATCTCGAAGATACGGTTTATCCGCTCGTTGAAATTCTGGATGACTTGAATCAGCAGCTCGACTGGCTATGTGAATTGCGCTTTGCTGAAGATGAGCTTCAATATCTGCGCTCGTTACGCTTTATTAAAAGTGATTTTGTTGATTATCTGGAACTCTTTCAGTTAAAACGTCGTTTTATTCAAGCCAGTATTGATGAAGCGGGGCGTCTCGATATTCGTATTGAAGGGCCAATGGTTCAGGCCATGATGTTTGAGATCTTTGTCCTTGCGATTGTCAATGAACTATATTTCCGCCGTATCCGTAGTGATGAGGTTCTGGCAGAAGGTGAACGTCGTTTACAGCAAAAACTGGTGCAACTGCAACATTACGCACAAGAACAACAAGATCATGAACCTCCATTTTTAGTGTCTGACTTTGGGACACGCCGTCGCTATAGCTTTGAATGGCAAAAACATGTAGTGCAAGCATTTCATACTGCGGCACCAAAGGTATTTCGTGGTACCAGTAATGTGCTGTTGGCGAAACAATTAGGGATTAGCCCGATTGGAACCATGGCACATGAGTTCTTACAGGCTTTTCAGGCGCTTGATGTACGTTTGCGTAATTTCCAGAAAGCGGCTTTAGAAGCTTGGGTACAAGAATATCGGGGTGACCTTGGGATTGCCTTGACTGATGTAGTCGGCATGGATGCATTCTTACGCGATTTTGATTTGTATTTTGCCAAGCTGTTTGATGGTTTACGTCATGACAGTGGTGATCCGTATGAGTGGGGCGATAAGGCGGCTGAGCATTATCGTAAGCTCAAGATTGATACCAAAACCAAGATGTTGACCTTTAGTGATGGGCTGAATCTGGAAAAAGCATGGTTATTGCATCAATATTTTAAAGACCGTTTTCAGGTGAGCTTTGGTATTGGCACCAATTTGACCAATGATATGGGGCAGAAGCCTTTGAATATTGTGTTGAAGCTGGTGGAGTGTAATCGTCAGTCGGTGGCGAAGATTTCGGATAGCCCAGGAAAAACGATGACTGATAATGATACGTTCTTGGCGTATTTGCGTCAGGTGTTTGAGATTGAGGACGTTGAGTAGAGGCATTGAGGTGTCTTACCTAATTATCATCAATTTTCAGGATAGACCTTCGGTGAGTTACTTTGGTTTTGCCCAAAGTAACCAAAGGCATTTGTTGAACTGACGGCACATCCTTGATGCCGCAGTTCAACGGGCGGCATCCATGCCGCCTTAGCACCATTAAATTTTTTCACAGTAAAGTAATATAGCCTAACTTCCGCGATGATCAGCAAATTCTTAATTTTTGACTCATCCTAGTTTAGCTTTATGCTATATCTCCTTTTCTGCTAAATGAATGCAAAAAATCAGACAAAGATAAAAAGTCGGCTATGCTAAAATTACGCATAAGGCGGATGACAAAACAGCATAACAATGACTGATGTAGATTTTAAACTTGATTTACTGATTGAACCTGAACAACTCGTGCCCTATTTAGGACACGAACGAATTCGTATTGTCGATTTAAGCCGGACATCGGTTTATGAACAACTGCATATTCCCCATGCGATTCATTTACAACCGAAATATCTGGTTGCACAACAAGAACAAGCCAATGGCGTGTTACCTGATTTAGAAGGTTTACAAGCTTTAATTGAGAAGCTAAATATTTCACCGCAACATCATGTGGTGGTGTATGACGATGAAGGTGGTGCTTGGGCTGGGCGATTAATCTGGAATTTACATTGTCTGGGTTTTCATCATACCAGTCTGATTAATGGCGGGATTCATGGCTGGTTGGGCGCTGCATTGCCGACGACGGCTGAAGTCGATCCAGTGAAACCTGTTGTGGATCTGTTGCAGATTGATTTAGACACCGTTCAGCAATATCGGGTTGAATATCAGGAATTGTTAAAGCAAGTCGAAGAACAGAATATTCAACTGTGGGACTGTCGCAGTAATGATGAATATACAGGCCTACGTTTAGCTGCGCGACGCGGCGGTCACATCCCAAATGCGTTACATTTTGAGTGGAGTACTGCCCTTAATCGTGAAAATCATCTAAAATTACACCCGCTTGAACGCACACAACAACGTTTAGAACAATTAGGCTTTAATTTACAACAACCTGTGGTGGTGTACTGTCAGTCTCACCATCGTTCGGGCTTGGCGTATATTCTGGCAAGATTGCTGAACTGGCAAGTTAAAGCCTATGATGGTGCGTGGAGCGAATGGGGCAATCGCCTCGATAGTCCTATTATTTCAGGAGAGTCACCGTTGTGAGTTTTGCAGCAGATTTAAAAAAACAATTATTTATCAAAGCACAAAATCTTGTGCCGCAACATCAACTCAGCCGTGTGATTGGCAAGGTTGCCGCAAGTGAAAATCTCTTGGTAAAAACTGCTGTTATTCAGGCGTTTAAAGCAAAATACGGGATTGACATGAGTATTGCTGAACAAAGCAATGCGCAACATTATAAATCTTTTAATGAATTTTTTACCCGTGCACTCAAAGAAGGTATACGCGGTATTGATGAACAAGCGGATAGTATTGTTTGTCCTGCCGATGGTGCAATTTCACAGCTTGGTAAAATTGAAGCGGGTGATATTTTTCAGGCCAAAGGCCAAAGTTTTTCAGTGGAAAAATTGATTGGTGATCCGCAGTTGGCGAAGCCTTTCCACGAAGGACAATTTGCTACGGTTTATTTGTCACCTAAAGACTATCACCGTGTGCATATGCCTTTGGCGGGTACATTGACCGAAACTTTATATATTCCAGGTGAATTATTCTCGGTCAACCAAGTGACTGCTGAGAATGTACCGGGCTTGTTTGCGCGTAATGAGCGTATGGTGTGTTTATTTGATACTGAACTCGGTCGTATGGCGGTGGTTCTAGTTGGTGCAATGATTGTGGCTGGTATTGAAACTGTTGCTACAGGCAAAGTAAAACCTTCTGGCAAAGTTGAATTGCAGCATCATCAAATGAAATTGGATAAAGGCGCGGAATTAGGTCGCTTCTATCTTGGCTCAACCGCTGTGGTTTTATTTGAAAAAGATAAAATGGTATGGGAAGAGCAATTTAAAGCCAATTCGACAGTGGTGATGGGTGAGCGTTTAGGTCATTCGGTTTAATTTAGATGTGATTTTTAAAAAAAGCTCCAAAATTGGGGCTTTTTATTTATAGACGAAATCTTATATATTTGTTTAGCTCAAAATATTTTTAGATAATTTAAGATAAAGGTAGATAATAATGAAATTTTTAATACCACAATTTTCTTTTTTTGAATTTATCGGGATTTTAACTTTTGGAACAATAGTCAGTAATTACTTTTTAGATCGACCACTGATCAATATAACTATTTTTATGATTTATTGTGTTTTTGCTGGGGCATTATCAAGTTTAAATTTTTATCTACGTTATAAAAGCAATGTGGTAATTTCCGATTAACTTCGATCCTTGTTTATGAATTTCTCTTTTATAGATCAAAAAATATGATTGAAGATATAAGATATTTAATTATTTTTGCGAAAATTGCTGAGTTTGGATCAATTTCTAAAGGCGCCAAAGCCTTAGGATTATCTGTTGCGACTGTGAGTTTACATCTAACAAAACTAGAAAAAAATTTAGAGTGTGCTTTATTTTATAGAAATACAAGGAAAATGACCTTAACACATGATGGTCAGAAGCTTCTAGATACGGCTCAGGCCATGTTAGTAACATATGAATCAGGAATTTTAGATTTTAAGCAACGTTCTATTATTAAAAAAACACAGCTTCATATCTCGATTCCTGCAGTCTTTATTCATGGAGAGTTTATGCAATGTATCACGGCATTCTGTGATCAATATAAAGATCTTACTTTACATATCACCTGCAATGATAGCCGGACAGATCTTATTGCTGATAATGTTGATATTGCTTTTCGAATTGGTGAATTACCGGATAGCTCATTTAAAGCGAAATATCTATTTCCTTTAGCTCGCAGTATTGTTGCAAGCCCTGATTTTTTAAAACGATATCCAAGTATTAATCATCCTAAAGATTTGATGAATATGAAGTGGATAGGGTTGAGCATGAGAAAAAATAATAGAATTTTAAGGAATGTAGATACTCAAGAAGAAATAGCAATTTCATATCAGCCCAATATTTACGTAAATAATGTTGAGGCTTCCTATCAATTGGTAAAATTGAATGCAGGATTGGCTGCACCACCTGATTACTTGACTCAGTCAGACATTGACCAACAGAAAGTTGTACAAGTTTTACCAGCGTGGAAGCTTGAACCTTTAAGTGTCTATGCGGTTTGGCCCGCCAATATTCCGATGAATGGAATTGCCCATGCTTTAATTGAAAAAATATATGAATCATTTAATCCAAAATATCTTAAGTAACATATGAATTGCAAAAAGGATGAGAGATCCACCCATTAAAAAATTTAAAGTTTTGATATTGGAGGTGTTAGTGAATATTTTTGATAATTTGTGGCCAGAAATTCCCCACAAAATTAAAGAAATATAGCAAATAACGAAATAAATAAGAATAAATAGAATGAGGGGGAAATAACTGATTGGTGAGGAAAATAAAGATATACCAGAAAGGCACGCAATCCAGGCTTTAGGATTGAGCCACTGTAATAGAAATCCATCTGTAAAACTGGCAACAGAGATATTTTTTACAACTTCAATCTCTGGTTTAGAAAACATAATTTTCTGACCAATATAAAAAATAAATAAAGCACCTGTACATTCTAGTATTTTGAAAAAAATAGGATGATGACTAATCGTTTGACTAAAACCAAAGCCTAAAATTATCAATAGTAAGGTAAAGCCGAGCGTTGCGCCTGAGATAAAGGGGAGCGTTTTCTTAAAACCGTGAATTAAGCTGGTTGAAAGAATTGTAATATTAATTGGCCCAGGTGAAATGGACATACTTAACGAAAAGATAAACATACTGACAAGAATCGAAAATTGCATTTTAGCTTTCTTTTTAATCAAATCTTGAACGGAGATGATACAGCGATGAGAAAATAAGATTAGCCAGTTTTTATCTAAAGCAGATTTTGATTTTTTATAGCTTTAAATCCAAAAATCTTAAATGAGCAATTTTTGCATATCAAAAAATACGTTATTACTCGTAATAAAGAGTATCTTATTGGAAAAATTTATAGTTGTTTAGAATGAAAATTTATCAAGTTGATGCATTTAGTGATCAGTTGTTTAAAGGAAATCCTGCTGCGGTTGTTCTTTTGGAAGAGTGGCTGGATGAATGTTTAATGCAGAATATAGCATTAGAAAATAATTTATCTGAGACCAGTTTTGCTAGGAAAATTGATGATCAAAACTATGAAATTAAATGGTTTTCACCGATACAAGAAGTGCAGTTTTGTGGTTATGGCACTTTAGCAACCAGTTTTATTATTTTTAAAAATCAACCTGAAATTGAATCGTTGGTATTTCATGTGGCGAACTTGGGTGAGTTTTTCATCACTCGTGGTGCAAATGGCAGGATCAAAATGAACTTTCCTGTACAGATCCCAAGTCGAATGGAACAGATTCCTCAAGCATTAAAAGAGAGCTTGTCCCAAGACATTGCCGAGGTATATATCAATCCACAGGCTTATATCGTGATCTATCAAAATACAGAGGCTGTTTTAAATGAATACCCTAATTTTGATTTAATCAAAACTCTGGGTGGGCGACGTGTTGCAATTACTGCTTTAAATGATGCCACAGAGGGAAAAATGAGTGGGTTTGATATCGTTTCCCGTTATTTCACGCCTTCTATGGGAATAGATGAGGATCCTGTAACAGGTTCGTTGCATACCTCGTTAATACCACTTTGGCAGTCGCGACTTAAAAAGGAAGATATTATTGCCTATCAAGCATCAAAACGAGGTGGAGTACTGTATTGCAAGTTACTTGAGAATGACCGCATAGAGATCGCGGGAGAGTGTCACTTATATCTAGAAGGTGAAATTTTCATTTAATGAATAACATAAAAACCATGTAAGCTTTTGCTTACATCCACTAACGGCAATGTCCCATTTTCAACCTAAACCAAATTACCTAATATGAACTCATCAGGAACAGGAAGTTCCAAAACATAAAACAAGAATGATAAGTTTGAGCATCAGGACGTGAGGTACGACAGGAGTTGCACCTAGTAACGAAATACGAAAAAGCCCGACAGGATGTCGGGCTTTTTTATTTATTGTGAACTGTAATAAGCATGGACCGCATCAGCACAGCTATTCACGATCAGATCATTGTCCTTTCTCCAAATCAGTTTTACCTCACTCAACGTATTTTCATCTTGAATTGGGATAAGCCTGACATTACTTGGCAGGATCACTTTAAATTCTTCAGGCACGATACAAATTCCAAAGCCATTAGCAACCAGCTCAAGTTGAGATCTTTTTCTTGAATAGATTCTGCTTCGTTTTGGCGTAAATCCATTGACCAGACATAAATTGGCAGCCAGATAACTTAAGCCCCCACGCGCTTTATGGGGCACAGAAACAAAATCTAATGACGCTAATTCCCGTATCGAAATCCGTTCTTTTTCACCTAAAAATGGATCTGCAATATGGGCAGCGACATACAATGGTGCGGTATATAAACTGATGGCATTCACGTCATTCAGGTTGTGGTAAATCGGTGGGCGGATAAAACCCAGATCAATTGTGCCATTCAATAAATATTCGAGTTGTAACTCGGATGATAAGGTATTCATCTCAATATCAATGTTATGGGTATCACAGAGCTGCTTGAAGATTTCGAGTTTGTTTTGATCAAGTACAATACTGCTGGAATGGGCAATCTTAATAATCCGACCTTCACCCCGACTAATACTTTGGGCGCTAACAATTGAACTTTTTAAATGATCAATATTAGTTTTTAAACTTTTATACAGTGCTTCTCCCGCAGTGGTCAGTTTAATTTTTTTCTCGGACCGATCAAAAATTTCAAAGCCTAGTTCTTCTTCTAAATTTTTAATTTGCCTGCTTAGGGCGGATTGGGCAATAAACAGCTTTTCTGAGGCGGCAATAAAACCGCCCGTTTCTACAATCGTGATTAGGTAATTAAATTGTTTTAATGTCCACATATCTCAAAATTAGATCAGTGCTGGTTTTTTCTATATTAGATGAGATGGGAAAAATCTTATACCTTTTTCATAGATGCTTGAATGAGGTAGCAAATAATGGGAATGAAAAAGCAGATTTTGACCTTAGTTGCCTTTGTGATGATTTGTCTATTGGCGCAGAGTTATGACAGCTATATGGGGGTGCAGGTGATATCGCAGCAGGCTGATTTGGCAGGAGATTAGAGAAGTGCTCGCATTATCTTTTATATTATGTCTAATTGGAAAAATGAGATGAGAGCATGCTGATGTACGTTTTTGCTTACACTGATTAGAGGAAATGTCCCATTTTCAACCTAGGTTGAATTGCCTAATATGAACACATCAGGAACAGGAAGTTCCAGAACATAAAACAAAAATGATAAGTTCAGGCATCAGGATGTGAGGTATGACAGGAGTTGTATCTAATGAAAGGAATACGAAAAAGCCCGACAGGATGTCGGGCTTTTTTTATTCAATATTGATTTCTTTTGTCCAGAGTTCGATGAGCATCTGAGTTGTTTGACTTAAAGGTTTGTGGCTCGGCCAGATTGCATGAATCGGCATATCCAGTCGATTTGTGGTGTCACGAAATTCGAGTCGAATCAAACTGCCTTTCGCAAAATGCTCTTGCACGATCGAGAGCGGAAAATTTCCCCATCCGAAGCCTTGTTCCACCATATTAATCGCCATAAATAAACTATCGGTATACCAGCAGGAATCAGAAACCAGAACGCGACTATCTGGAAGGGGATAGTGTTTGCTTGCCACAATAATCTGTCTGAGTTCAGAGAGCATGGTGAGTTCATTTTTATTATTGTCCTTGAGCTGTTGTGCCTCTTTCGGGGAAACCGCCGCGACAAATTTTTCAGTTCCGAGCAGTCGGAATCGTTCATTCAGGTCGAGTTCAGATGAGCTATAGGCAATATAAAGATCAATTTCATTTTGATGTAAACGTGCTTTTAATTCTTGTTGTGGCGCACTGACCATTTCAATATCCAGAAGTGGATAACGCTGCATCAGACGCTCAATACCAGCCAAGAGCAGCTTCTGGTTGATGTCCGCAGCGATCCCAATCGCAATACGGGTTTCCAGTCCTGTTGAAAGTTCAGTTAAATGCATTTCCAGCTGGCGCAATTTAGTCACAATCAATCGGGCATGGGGTTCGATGGACAGAGCAATTTCAGTGGGAGCAAGATGGTTTTTACTGCGTTCAAATAATTTTAAATTTAATTCTGCCTCTAAATTGGCAATCGCCATACTGACTGCGGAAGGAACCCGATTGAGCGCTCGGGCAGCCGCCGAAAAATTACCACGATCAATAATTTCAAGAATCAGTTCAAGTTGTTCACTGGTCAATTTCATTTTAATTCACTTGTCAGCTGTACTGATAACGATTGACTTTTTTTATCAAAATTAAAGCGTAAAATCCACTCATTATTTATTTCAAGGTGTTGTAATGCAAGGAACCAAGAGAAGAGTCACATACGTCTTTTTCTATGAAGTTTTTAGCTTTTTTATCTGTGCAATGGTGCTGGCAGTACTTTCAGGTACGACCATTAGCCATACAGGGCCTTTGTCGATTTTAATTGCAGTCATTGCTGTAACCGTGAACTTTTTTTATAACTACGTGTTTGAGATGTGGGAAAAAACTCAAACATCGAAAAAGCGTACTGTGTTGAGACGTGTTGCGCATGCGATTGGATTCCAGATTGTGCTGGTTATGATTTTGATTCCATTGATCGCATGGTGGATGCAAATCAGTTTAGTCAAAGCATTCTTGCTGGACTTCAGTTTGATGGTGCTGATCCCATGTTATACCTTTGTTTATAATTACTTTTTTGACCATATCTTCGGCTTGCCAAGTCATTTGGTCGAGTCGACAGAGCTTAATGCGAAAGCAAGTAGTTGATTGGAATGATCCAGAATTTAAAAAGCCGATCGAGAAGGATCGGCTTTTTTATTGAAGTTAAACTTTTACAGCATTCGATAAAGACGTTCTTTGGGGAAGATCGCAGTAAAGGTTGAGCCTTCATTTTCTTTAGAGGTGATTTCTAGATGTGCGCCATGTTGCATGAGTACATGTTTTACAATGGCAAGTCCTAAACCTGTACCACCAGTTTGACGGCTACGCGCGCTATCGACACGATAGAAGCGTTCAGTCAAGCGTGGTAAATGTTTTGGATCAATCCCGATGCCGTTGTCCTGTACCGTAAAGGAGGCATGGTCACCTGCTTCATGCCAACCAATGGTAATGATGCCACCAGGCGGCGTATATTTAATTGCATTGGTAATTAAATTACTGAAAGCACTGGCAATTTCAATATCCGAGCCAATCAGGTCACAATGGCTATCAATATCCAGATTTAAAGTATGACCATAATCAAGATTGTAAGCACGCGCATCATCAAAAATCTGGTTCATCAGATTTGCCATATCAATAATCTGATTTTTTGCGACTTTCTTATTATTTTCTAAATTCGATAACAACAATAAATCATTGACCAAGGCATTCATACGTTTGGTTTGGGACTGCATTTGCGTAAAAGCACGTTTCCAGCGTGGCGTAATGTCATCTTGATCGGTAAAGGTTTCGATATAACCACTGAGTACAGTCAGCGGCGTACGCAATTCATGTGAAATATTATCGACAAAGTCTTTACGCATTTGTTCCAGATTATGGACGCGCGTGGTGTCATGTGCGACCAATAAACGACTTTCTCCCCCAAAACGGGTGAGTTTGACGTGCACATAACGCTCTTCTTCCATCTGCGCTTGCAGACGAATCCCATCAGGGGATTGATCCGGGTTGTTAAAATATTCAATGAAACTTGGCTGACGTAAAATCGACAATAAGTTACGTCCGCGGTCGAGAGGACTAATACCCAATAACTTTTCGGCTGCGGGGTTCCACCATTCGATTTGATGTTGGTCATCAATCAGAACCACGGCTTCTGCCAGAGCAACCAGAGAAGACTGGGCACGGTCAATGAGACCGACCATTTCCGCTTGAACGATGCGTTCCTGACGTTGTGCACGATAAACATTGAACAGTAATGCACCCCAGATCCCGTTTAAGTTGGGCGGGACATCATAGGGGCGGTTTGAAATCCATTCATTGACCAGATAAAGCGAGCGGAGCTGCAGGGCGAAAAACACCACAAAAGCAATAAAAATACAGCTCCAAAAGTATCCAACCCCAAATCCAATTAAGCTTGCAATCAATAAGAAAAAAAGTAACAGTCTTAAATCTTGTTTTGCAAACGTCCATAAACTGCTGTAGCGAAAACGCTGGTGTTCACGTGCCAGTTCAGGGACGGGATAAGGTTCATACATAAAAGATTTTTAACCTACTGCTAAATCAGCTCGTGTCGAGAAGCGATAACCTGTGCCACGAACCGTTTGGACAAAGCGGTCGACACCAAAAGGCTCTAACACTTTGCGTAAACGACGGATGTGCACGTCAATGGTACGGTCTTCGATATAGACATTGCCACCCCACACCTGATCAAGTAACTGGGCGCGCGTATAAGCACGTTCAGGGTGAGTCATAAAGAAGGCCAATAAACGATATTCTGTTGGACCCATATCTAAAATACTATTGCCAAAGCTAACACGCTGACTGACAGGATCCAGCAATAAGCCATTGGCATCAATCACTTTTTCACCGCTCAGTGCGTTGGCACGACGTAATACCGCCTTGATACGGGAAACCAGTTCACGTGTCGAGAAGGGTTTGGTCATGTAATCATCTGCACCTGCGTCAAGACCTTGAACTTTATGGTCTTCTTCACCGCGTGCAGTGAGCATGATTACAGGAATTTCAGACAGGTTCTCGTCGCGTTTAAGGCGACGGCATAAGTCTACACCACTCACACCACCTGGTAACATCCAGTCCAGCAAGATAAGTGCAGGACGCTGATCAACAATAATCTGATGCGCTTGTTTGGCGTCCTCTGCTTGTAAACATTGGAAGCCTGCCATATCCAAAGAGGTATGGATCATTTCGCGGATCGGTAACTCATCATCGACAATTAAAATATAGTCATCTTTCACAGCGCAATACCCTTAAATTCCGTAACGGTTTAACCGTTTTGTTGTTATGACAGGCTTATTACAAAGATTAATTATGACAATATCATTGCAAAAGAGGGAATAAAGTCGAATTTAGCAATAAATTGTGACAATTGTGGGGCAGCGCAATGACCAAATGATGACAGCTTACCTAGCCATAAAGCAAATAAATTCATTGAGTTAATCAATTTGTCATGGAACTACTTTTCATGTCACAAAACTGTAAAACGATTTTAATTTTTTTGAGATGTTGTTTCGATAAAGGACAAAAAGACAGCACAACAAGCTGAAAGCACATCTGCAAGCGGCTGTTTAAAGCCTTCTGAGACCCATCGAATAATAATATGGGTCACATAACCATTTAAGCCTGTTGCCATTAAAGACACTTCTTCAGTGCTTTGTGGCGCATTGGGCATGGTAATCATCACAAAGCCTTGAATAATACGATCAAACTGGGTCAAGGTTTCCTGAATCGTGGCTTGATTATGCAGGTCCTGAACCAGCATGGCATCGATATAAATAATCCGTGCCATACGCGGATCATCTTTAATCGCATTCAGGAGTGCTGATAAACCTGCATTTACCATGTTTTTAGGTTCAGGCGCTGCCATGAGTACAGCCTGAGTCAGACAGGTTTGCATTTTTTCGATCATTTTCAGAAACACAGTCTGGAACAGATCTTCACTTTTCTTAAATGATTCATAAAAGTAGCGTTCAGTCAGCTTGGCTTCATTGCAGACATCTTTAACGGTCACCGAGAAAAAGCCATGTGTACCGTAAGTCGCAATACCCGCTTCAATCAGTTTTTCACGACGTGCTTCTTTGCGTTCAGTTAAAGAGAGACCCTTGAATTGTCGCTCTTTCACTGCTGTCTTTTTTTTCTTGTCTGTCGCTTGCTCTTGAGTTGCCATTGAAAAACCGTTCCCTAAAATTCTCTAAATCGTCTATCTCGTGCTTTTTTACATAGCTACTATGTGCTGTTGATCTAGCATAACTAAATTTTGAAAATATGCATTGTCTCTTTTAAACATCTTCGATCAAGAATGTAAATAGGCCTATTATGACATGTTAGGTGTCGGTTATTGCCATTTGTCTTAAAGCTTGAGTGTACTATATTGACAACCTGTATTGTCAAAATTATATTGGTTACAGGTTAAACAGCACATGACAACGCATGATTGGGGCGAATATTGTGCATATCATTCGCAACACAAAGGATAGGCAATGAAAAATTTTAAAAATAAAGTCGCAGCGATCACGGGTGCTGGTTCTGGGATTGGACAACAACTGGCGATCTTGTTAGCGAAACAAGGCTGTCATTTATCGTTAAGTGATATCAATGAAAAAGGTTTGGCACAAACCGTTGAATTATTGAAGCAATACCCTGTAACAGTGACGACGAAAGTACTTGATGTGTCAAACCGTGATGCGGTGAAACAGTGGGCGCAAGAGACGGTACAGGATCATGGTTCGGTTAATATGATCTTCAATAACGCAGGTGTAGCACTTGGCTCAACCGTGGAAGGTGCAAGCTATGAAGATTTGGAGTGGATCGTAGGCATCAACTTCTGGGGCGTGGTGTATGGCACCAAAGAATTCCTGCCATTTATCAAACAAACTAAAGATGGTCATATCATCAATATTTCAAGTATCTTTGGTTTAACCTCGCAGCCAACTCAATCTGCATATAACGCAACCAAATTTGCAGTACGTGGTTTCACTGAATCATTACGTCAGGAGTTGGATATTGAGAAGGGCGGTGTCAGCTCTCTCTGTGTACACCCAGGCGGGATTCGTACCAATATTGCCAAAGCAGCGAAAATGAATGACAGCTTGAAGAGTTTGGGGATGGATCCGAGCAAATCAATCAAGCAATTTGATAAGTTCCTGCGTACGCCACCAGAAGAAGCTGCACGTCAAATTCTAAATGCAGTGCAGAAGGATAAACGCCGTCTGCTAATTGGTACAGATGCGCGTATTGTGGATTCTTTCCAGCGTTTATTCCCAACGGGTTATCAACGTATTGCCGCCTTTGCAACCAAGATGATGTAAGTCATTACAGCATAAAAAAGCCATTCTCTGTGAATGGCTTTTTTATTTGTGTCAGAACAAGCAGATATTAAACAATCTGAGTTCGGTTTGACTACCCTCTAAGCTATTGAAAATAATTAGCTTGGTGGAATCTTACCATGTTCTCACCCAATTTTAGGATCAGCCTGCGGCTCGCCCTACTTTTGTTTTGGCAAAAGTAGGCAAAACCATGGCCATCTACAAAACCTGTTCTATTCGTGGATTTATTAAAATATATCGCAAAAACATTACCTTGTTTACACCAAGCAGGTTGTAGATGACGTTTCCAAGTACCATATTCAGCCTCGAACTCAGGTTAAATAAGGACTTTGATTTTTGATTTCTTCCAGAAGAATTGATAATAAAAACCTTGGAAGATGCACAGACTCACGAAGGACAGCGCATAGGCAATCCAGATACCCGTTAAGCCCCACAATGAACTAAACCAATAGGCACACGGTACTTCGATCAGGATAATGGTAAAAATATTGATCAGCATCGGGATATTGACTGTACCGCTGGCACGCATGATCGAGGCAAAAATTGCACTGGCACCAAAAAATAAAATTGACCACAACACAATAAAGAGCAGTTGTTGTCCCAATACAATTACGCTGTGATCGGTAATAAACAGCGCCATTAAATATTTTGAGAATAAATAGGCCAGAACAATCAATGTTCCCGTAAACAAGAAATTCATACCCAAAGCGGTACGGGTCACTTTGGCCAATAAATCAGGTTTACCTGCACCAATCGCTTGAGCCGCAAAAATCGAGGCAGCAATTGAAATCGACAAGGCTGGAAATTGAATATAGTTCAGCACCTGATTCACGGCACCATAGGCAGCGGTGGCGTGCGCGCCGTAATGGTTAATGAGACCAATAATCACCAGTCCCGCCAGTGACGTCGTGACCATCTGAATGCCTGTTGGAATGCCAAGTTTTAGAATTAATTTACTGAGCTCGGCATCGTGGCGGATATGTTGCAACAATTGGCGATCTATCTTTAATGGATGATTTTTATGGTTCAGATAAACGGCTAAAAAAATCAGCACAAAGGCATAGCCCATAATGGTCGCAATCGCAGGCGCGACAATTCCCAATGCAGGGAAACCAAAATAACCTTTCAGTAAAACTGGCGTTACGGCTAGACCAATTAGGCTGGTCAGACTTAAGGCAATCAGAGGCGTGACGCTATCACCGACACCGCGAAGAATCGAGGTATAAATAATATAAACAAACAACAGCGGACTACCGACCAGCATCCATTGCACATAAGGCAAGGAGAGGTGCATTACCTTTGGATCTGTACCCAATAATTCCAGAATATGCTTGGCAAATACTAGACCGAGCACCGCGATAATGCATCCGCCAATCATGGTCATAAATAAGGTCGAACCTATTACACAGCGGACTTTTTCAAGGTTTTGTGCGCCCCAGGCTTGTCCCACCAGTACGGTTGTCCCAGCAGAAATACCAATCACGAAGGCAAGCAAAAAGAACAGGATCGGAAAGAACACGGAAACAGCCGCAATCGCATCTACGCCCATCATCTGACCGACAAAGATGGTATTAATCGTTCCCGACAGGTTTTGTAAAATATTGGTGGCAATCAAAGGCACCAGAAACACAAAAAATGTTTTCCAGAGATTCGGTTGCATCACCAGAGGTTGACGTGGAGTCATTCAGTTTCCTTCACCCTTCATCCTGAAGCGTATCTATTTTTTTCAACATACCATCATAAGCGATGCTGGGAACTTTATCGTTCGGTTTATTTTTTGTTGATCAACACTGTAGGAGGATTTCACCTGCACGTTGTAGTGTCTGATCAGTCTTGGCGAAACAGAATCGTATCAAGCGCAGTGATTCTGGTGCTTGTCGGTAAAATACTGAAATGGGAATCGCCACGATTTTGTGTTGCTCCGCAAGGAACTGGCACATCTCAACATCATTTAGATCTGGACGAATGTTGCTGTAATCCAGATTCTGGAAATAGGTGCCTTGGGAAGGCAGGAATTGAAAGCGTGAGTCTTGAATGTGTGTATTAAACAGATCGCGTTTTGCCTGATAAAAATGAGGTAGCGCTTGAATATGTTCAGGGTGCTGTTGCATGTAATGGGCAAGGGCTAACTGGCAAGGGGTATTGCCACAGAAATTGGCAAACTGATAGATCTGGCGGAACAGACGCATCAGCTGCGGAGAGGCAACACAATAACCGGTTTTCCAGCCTGTGACATGGTAGGTTTTACCGAAAGAACCAATCACAAAACTGCGTTCGCGTAATTCAGGAAATTGCAGTGCGCTAAAGTGCTTTTGTCCATCAAATACCAGATGTTCATAGACTTCATCTGATAGCACCACAATATTTTTATCTTGAATTAGTTCAATCAGTTGTCGCCAGTCTTGTTCTGACCAGATTGCACCCGTTGGGTTATGCGGCGTATTCACAATAATCATGCGGGTTTTCGCATTGATACTGTCTTTGACTTTTTGCCAATCCACCTGAAAAGATGGTGCTTCCAAGTTGATATGAATGGATTTTCCACCAGCCAGTTGAACTGCTGGGGCGTAGCTGTCATAGCTGGGATCAAAAATGATCACTTCATCTTCTGCATGAATGCAGGCTTGAATGGTGCAAAAGATCGCGATGGTTGCGCCTGACGTGATGGTGATTTCAGTGGCAGGATTAAGTTGTATTTGATCGCGTTGTAAAAATTGTGTGGCGAGTTGTTCTCGTAAAGCCAGCACACCATCACCTGGTGGATATTGGTTATGGCCTGAGAGCGTCGCTTGGCTAAGCGCTTCAAGTAATGCCGGTGGAGCTGGGAAATCGGGAAAGCCTTGTGACAGGTTGAGGGCATTGAGGCGATGTGCGAGTTCAGTCATTACGCTAAAGATGGTAACGCCTTGGCTTGGGAGTTTTGACTGAAGTTGCAACATCGGATGTCCTTTTTAATATCTAATTTCTTTTTTACGATGACTCTGCACAGCCTCATATGCTGTGAGAAATTATATGTAATTTGCATAGGCATGTTTTACTTTTCAAGGATGAAAAGTAACAAAAATCCTTTGTAGTGCTGACGGCCCATCCTTGAGGCCGCAACACTACGGGCGGCATCCATGCCGCCGTCACGATAGTTGATCCCAACTTAAATTGAGCTAGAGAACTTTACGATTTGATTTATTTACAAAACATTTTCCACAATAGCACGTATAATACCGAGTGCTAAACCGATAAAAGCCCCGACAATCACGCCGTTAACACGGATCATATGCAAATCACCGCCAACCTCGCTTTCGATTTTGGCAATCATTTCACGTGAATCCCACTCATGGATGCGTTCACTGATATAGCGAATGATCTTGTCGCTGTATTGCTCACTGAAATTGGTCGCCAAGCCAACCATTTTTTCATTTAACACATGACGTACTTTTTCATTTTGAATCAGGCTTTCACCTAGTTGCTGTATCGCCGCCTGTAAGTTAGTCGCAATCCCTGAATCTTCCTGCATTAAATCGGTCTTGATCGCATCACATAGAATCGCGACCGCACCACTAATAAAGTTCAATACTTGCGGGCTATCCAGCAATGCATCTTTGCCACGGTTTAAACGTTGGCTGGCTTCGCTTTCGGTATCTGCCAGTTCCAGCATCAGATTATGTGTGGTTGTTTCAATATCCTGACGCCACGGATGATCAGGATTGGCCAGCATCGACTCAACTTTTTCAATCAGCGAGTCAATGGTACGTTGCTGGACATCAATCCCGATCCAGCTAGCGCCTTTGGCTAGTTTCCAGACACCAAGCTCTTGAAACAGTTTACGTGATAAATCGCGTGCTTCTTCAGGATGAGATACCATCCACTCATGTGCCAGATCCAGTCCGCGTTGTAATACATCCTGATGGAAATCATTTTCCAGCACTGCACGAAGCATTTCACTGGCCAGCTTATTGACCTTGGTGCTTCTGACCCATTGCACACTGTTATTCTGGACAAAGTGTGCAATTTGATCTTGGCTAACAAATTCAAAAATTCTTGGCACAGTATGCTGAATCATCTGCACTACATGCTGATTATTCTTTGGATTGGCTAACCATTGTCCAACGGCCAAACTGATATCGGCATTTTGTAAACTGCGTTCGACAATTTGCGGCGACAGGAAGTTTTCCTGCACAAAACGTCCCATCGACTCGGCAATACGGGCTTTGTTACGCGGGATAATTTCAGTGTGGTCACGCAATAGTTTGGGTAGAGGCATTCTGCCAAAGGGATTACGGAACAAGACCGTGACCGCATACCAATCGGCTAAGCCACCTACCACGCCTGCTTCTGCGCCTAGCATAAAGATATGGATGAGCCATTTATATTCAGGGAGAAAATGCGCCGCAACCATTAAAGCAATCCATGACACCACGGCAATAATCAGGGCCATGGTGGCGAAGTATTTACTTCTTTGTAGGCTAGGTACGTGGATTTCTTCGACTGAACTCATTGAGCCATCCTTTTAACTTACTTTTTATTTTGAGGTGGTGCAGGCGGCTGCAACACTTCTCCAGTTGGACTCAAACCGTATTTTGGCCCCAAAGATTGCAAAATCAGTTGCGCATCAAAGGCATCTGGCGATTGCTGCTGAGTCTTGAAACACTCGATAGTATACGACACTTGAATTGGATCAATATTGACCACTTGTGGGGTATCGTAGAATGGATCAGGCCAAAAGGCTGGGTGACGACGATAGTAACCATAAGGATAATACGATGGTGTCGGATAAATCACAGCCTGACGTGGTGCTTTATGACGGGCATTACTTGGGTCATCCACCACACTAAAATAACGGAAACCATTTTTAACGGTGGTTTGCGCTGCCTTGAGCAAGGTGATTTCCTCTGCTGTACCATAACTCAAATTGTTATCCGCCTGAAAACCGACACGGTAAGTTTTGTTATTTAACGGATAAGCGGTGAATTGACCGAGCTGGTCAAATGTTCTGGGTTTGGAAGGAACCGTTGCACATCCTGCAAATGTCAGTGCGACAAGGAGCGGTGTGCATATTAATAAAGATTTCATATGCTTTTCCTATGTTCAGTGTCGAGGGAGATCGACTTAAAAGCTACTATTCGGTTGTGTTAAAAATTCCAGTTCTTCTGGTGTCGAGTCGCGCCCTAAAATTTTATTTCGATGCGGATAACGTCCAAAGCGATCAATAATCACTTTATGCTTTTTCTCGAAATTTAAATTAATTTCATTGCCTAAGCGCTGGAATAATTTTAATGCAAATTCGTGGATGTGTTTGGATTCGCTATGCATAAAGGGCATATATAAAAATGAGCGCTGATCAGGACTGAGTTGAGCATCTAATTGTAGGCTAATCGCTTCTTGTGACAGTGCCAAGGCCAGACTGTCGTAAGCAAAGGCCTGTGCCTGATCTCGATATAAGTTTCGGGAGAACTGGTCAAGTACAATAATTTCAGCTAAACGGCCTTCAGGGGTTTTGCGCCATGACCAAAGTTCCGCCTGAGCTGCCTGACGATGAATCTCTTGAAATGACTCGCGAATTTTTGCATCAAAATCATCGCTTTTGGCGAACCACAGTGAACGATGATCAGGGTCAAACCAAAAATTCAGAATGTCTTGCGCTTGCATGGGCGAGTCTCCTCTAGAAGATTTATTTTTTAATAAAATCACAATTTCAGCGTGTCTTATGTAACAAGATTGTGATAAAAATTGCCAAACTAAACAGGGATTTCTGTCAAAAGCATTTATGAAATGTTAACAGAGCCTAGATGACTAGATCATAATTGTCGTTATAATTGGCTGAGTCGAAGGGATTGGCATTGTCATGATGTCTGTATGGTCGACGAAGTCGCTACCTTTTATGTGGTCGGCTGATCTTGAATAAGCGAGCCTATAATATGAATCAACCCAGCACACTTACTTCCTCTGTGATACCAACTTGGGTAGATGCATCGCTATTAAAAGGGATGTTACGCGGGATTGAGCGTGAAAGTTTACGTATGCAAAGTAATGGATTTTTATCACAAAAAAATCATCCAGAAGCTTTGGGTTCGGCACTGACACATCCACATATCACCACCGATTATTCAGAAGCCTTGATGGAGTTTATTACCACTCCTCAAACGACGATTGCTGCAGCTTTAAATGAGTTAAGTGATATTCATAGTGTCGTGCATCAGCAACTGGAAGAAGGCGAACGACTGTGGCCTTTATCCATGCCTTGTATGCTGGACGATAACGAAGAAAATATTAAACTGGCTCAATATGGTTCTTCCAATATCGGTCGTTTTAAAACGCTTTACCGCCGTGGTTTGGGGGTACGTTATGGTCGCCGTATGCAGACCATTTCAGGGGTTCACTATAATTTATCTTTTCCAGACCAGTTATTTATTGCCTTACAGCAGCATGAGCAAGATGAACAATTAAAACAGCTCAGTCTGCAAGATTATCGTAGTCATCGCTATTTTGGCTTGATCCGGAATTTTATCCGCTTAATTCCTCTGGTCATGTATATGTTAGGCGCGAGTCCATCGGTATGTCGCTGTTTCCTGACAGGTCGTGAACATCATTTGCAGCCTTTGGTAAAAGGAACTTTATATTTACCAGAAGCGACCGCCTTGCGGATGGGACGCTTGGGTTATCAGAACTCGGCACAGAAAGAACTGGGTATTCACTACAATGACCTGCATGATTATCTGGATGGATTACAAAAAGCCGTGCATACCCCTTATCCTGCATTTACCGATTTAGGTTTAAATGATGAGCAGGGTGAGCCAATTCAGATCAATGATCATGTGCTCCAGATTGAAAATGAATACTATAGTCTGGTTCGTCCAAAACAGGTGCCTCAAGCAGGTGAAACACCATCTCAGGCATTGAAAAACCGTGGTGTTGGATATGTAGAATTGCGTGCAGTCGATGTGAACCCATATAGCGCGATTGGTATTGACGAGATTTCGGCTGGTTTTCTGGAAAGTCTCGCGCTCTATTGTTTATTGAATGACAGTCCAGATCTATTTGCGGAAGAGCAGGAACAGATTGATCGTAATCAACTTGAAGTGGTCAATCGTGGTCGTGCAGGAGATGCACAGATTGAAGAAGGCTCAAACTCGATTGCGTTAAAAGACTGGGCACAACGTCATTTAAATGCAATTCAAGGTTGCGCGATTTTATTAGATCAAATGGAAGATACGCATCTTTATCAGGATGCGATCCAGATTATGCAGCAGCGTTTGGACCATGTTGAAGAAACACTTTCAGCCCATGTGATTGCAGATACCTTACAACATGGTGGAACCTGGAACTTTGGTAGTGTGATGGCGCAGCAACACGTCGATCACTATGACCAGCATCCACTGAGTGAAGAAACCAAACAATACTTTGCGCAATTAGCGCAAACTTCATTGCAAAAACAGGCGCAACTTGAACAAGATAACGACATGAGTTTTGAACAATATCTTGCACAATATCGCTAGGGCCTGTTGAACGAGCAACAGGTCAACAGACCCTAATATTTTAGAGGATTTCCCATGCGTTGGAATTACCGCTTAGTGAGTGCGTTGTTGGTACTGACGAGCATCATTGGTATCTCATTTGCGTTGTATTTAGAACATGTGCAAGGTTTGGATCCTTGCCCGCTTTGCATTTTCCAGCGCCTTGGCTTGATTGGAATGGGATTAATTGCACTGGTTGCATTTATTCATAACCCTGTTTCAAGTGGATTCAAACGTTTTTATGCGTTCTTGGCGACCTTATCGATTGGCTGGTCGGTTGGCGTGGCGGCACGTCATGTCTGGTTGCAAAGTTTACCGCCAGATAAAGTGCCAAGCTGTGGTCCGGGTCTGGATTATCTAGTTGATGCCTTACCAATGAAAACTGTACTGCAAGAAGTACTTTCGGGTTCGGGCGAATGTGCGGTGGTGGACTGGACTTTCTTGGGACAATCACTACCAGTGTGGTCTTTATTATATTTCAGCTTGATTTTATTGATCTGCTTATGGCAGCTATTTAGAAATTATAGTGTGGTTAAAAAATAACAGACAACTATTTAGTTTCCCTAAAACCCGAAATATAGGATTTATATTTCGGGTTTTTTTAAAATTTAATTAAACTAGTATTATTGTAGAGAGAGCTATAGAATTTAGGGGGTTTATCTAAATGAGTTTTATTTTGGCAATAATTCTTGGATGAAATTTTTGACGTGATTATAAGGTATAATAATCTTTATATAATTTGAAAGCAGGATTTATGGATTTTAAGGAAATATGAGTCATGAAAATTAAAAAGATAATTATGGGATTAAGTTTATTATTAACCACAGGTTATGTATATGCAGAAAGAATGGCATAGTGCAAGAAATATTGGAATGAAGTTGCTGTACAAGTAAAAGTTTTAGAAGATACGGAATGTCCTGATATCTAGGAAGATAGTTTTAATAAAGATAATAAAAAATTAGTAAAAGAACTTGGTTTTAACTTAAAAGATAAAAACTGGATGTCTACAGGAACATGTAATCATATTTTATATAAAAATAAGAATTATTATATTTACTGGTCTTGTCTGAAGCATAATCGGACAGATCTTATTATGATTTATAATGATAGTAATTCATTCGTATACTCCAGAGAAATAGATCGTACAAAGCTTAAAAAAGAAGGCTTTAGAATAGAAGATTCAGTGGATGTGAATTTATCTTGTGCAAAGTCAGGAAGTGATCGCAATATTGTATCTGTGCTTAATGGATATTTATTTCAAGAAACATCAATTCGGAATATTTTTAAATATAGAGTTTACGATCAATTCAAAGAGTAAAATATTTCATTAATAGATAAGCCCAGCTAGAAAGCTGAGCTTTTATCTTTTAGGTCTCAACAATCCCTTCTAAGTCATCAAAGGTATAATTGTTTGGTACATTGATCATATGTGTCTGTACTCCAGCTTCCACTTTTTCTCTCGCATCAGGATATAACCAACGCGTAATCTGCTCGGCTACACTGGAGTGATACTGAATTTCAAAATGGTTCAGTCCGTAGAAAACAGCTTTATGCGTATCGGGTAGCTTGAGTTGAAAACGAGGATTTGGATGCTCGCCCAAAGCACTTTTGACACTGACCAGATAATCACCAATCACAGAGAGTGCTTTATTACGAAGCTTCTCAAACTCTAAAGTTCCTGCAATCAGGAAAGTATTGATATGCGAAGGTAATGGTGCGGGCTTACGATTGTCATCTGCAAAACCAATACGTGCATCATTATGTTCCCAATCATCATCACGAACGCTACCGTGGCGCAGATCTAGAATCCCGTTACTGCGTACATTGACCAACTGACCAATCAGGCTGATAAATGGAAATGCACCAAGTTTATCCTGCAATACAAAGCCAAAACGTTCCAGTACTGCACCATGATGTGGCGAGCCGATACAGACGAGGTTCTCGACCATATGTACCCATTGATATAGATTCTGCTTGCCATAAAACAGGGCACTGCGAGAAACCAGTCCACCCATACTATGTCCAATCAGGTCGATACTGGTAATACGTGGATTACGCTGGACCAGATCTTCGAGCGTGTTGGCAAAACTACGGCCATTGGCAGAAATTCGGCGCCCTGTGTTGTAGTTCAGATACAACATGGTGTTGTTGTCACGTTGAGCCAGCAGACGTTCCCCAATCCCGCCATAACGATGGTTAGACCAAGTTAGATGGTTCATACATAAACCATGTGTCAGGATCACGACACGGCCCGTCAGTTCTCCTTGCTGCAAAGACCCATAGTGGTCGTAAAGCACCATCGGCAATGCCATTGGATTATGTTGCTTTAAAAAGAAATCACCAAAAATGCCGTTCAATGCACCTACTGCAAAATGTAATGTCGGTGTCAGCGGTTTGTCATGCAGAATAGGGAATTTGGCGATAATGCGGCGTAAATTAGGGGCAAGAAAATGGCTGCCGTATTTTTGTAGGGCCACATAGGAAAACTGGTAGAACTTTTGCAGTTGCGGGTGTTTTTGTAAATTCTTGGCTTTTTGTGCACTTAAACCGAGCGTTGTCCGTAATACCTCAGTTTGTACCAGTTGCACCAATTCGTGCACCCCGCTTAAGCTGGTACTGACGAGCTGGGCCAAACCCTCCAGAACATCTGCCTGACTCGGGGGCGTACGATCCCACTTGCAGTAGGTTTCATGCAGAGGTGTTAAACTTGGCATATTGATTTCCCCATCCTTGATATATACCGAAGGTTTGAAGTGATTCACGTTATACTATTTAGATAAACTACAACAAACGCTTACATCTTAAATCTTTCATAAGTAGTTTTTTTAGAATACTGATGAACGGAGTGCAGTATCGTTTTTTATGTCCGACAATATTGAGCTTATCTGTATTTAATATTGTTATTTGCATAACGATTAAGCAAAATAATGTGATTTATTTCACTGTAAGTCAAGCCGCTGTCTCTTTTGGTGCATATGCAAATTATTTATTTACATGGTTTTCGAAGTAGCCCGATGTCGATAAAAGGGCAATTATTGCAACAATATTGTGCAGGACTCGATCATGTTCAGGTGCATTTACCTGATTTAAATCGGACACCTGATCAGGTACTTGCACAGCTTTCTCAGCTTATCGAAAGTTTACCACGTGATAAAGTGGTTTTGGTGGGAAGCAGTCTTGGTGGCTTTTATACGACATACCTTGTCGCAAAGTATGGCTGTCCTGCTGTACTGATTAATCCTGCTATGCAACCATGGCAATTATTTCAAGATTTATTCGGCATTGAACAAATCCCGCTCAAAGTCACTGAATCTTGGACACTTGATACAGATCAATTGCAGCAATTACAATCGATTGCTGACACGAAGTTAAAGCATGCTGATAAAATTCTCGTGCTTTTGCAACAAGGCGATGAAGTCTTGGATTATCGTCAGGCTCAACGCTATTATAGTGCAGTTCATCCATCCTCATTGATTTTAACTGACGCTGGTGGTAATCATGCAATGGATGATTTTGAAGAAAAATTACCTTTAGTACTCGAATTTTTATCGGCAGCCCTCCAATAAGGAAGTCAGACCAAGTGACACAATACACGGCACAATCCCTTGAAGTTCTTTCTGGTTTAGATCCTGTTCGTCGTCGACCAGGCATGTATACCGATACCTCGCGTCCAAACCATTTGGCGCAAGAGGTGATTGATAATGCAGTCGATGAAGCACTTGCAGGCCATGCCAACCAGATTTGTGTGACCGTATATGAAGATGGTTCGTTGTCAGTTGAAGATAATGGACGCGGAATGCCAGTCGATATCCATCCTGAATATGGGCAAAGCGGTATCGAAATTATTCTGACCAAGTTACATGCTGGTGGTAAATTCAGTACCGACAACTATCAGTTCTCAGGTGGTTTGCATGGGGTCGGGATTTCGGTGGTCAATGCCTTATCGACCCGTGTTGAAGTTGCTGTCCAACGCCAAGGCAATCTCTATCAAATGGCCTTTGAACAAGGTGAGCCAGTTGCGCCATTAGCCGTTTTGGAAGGCAAGGTGGCAAAGCGTGCGACAGGGACAACCGTTCGTTTCTGGCCTGAAACAAAATATTTTGATAGTCCTAAATTTGCGCTGAAAGCCCTCAAACATAATTTAAAAGCCAAAGCTGTATTAGCGGCAGGTTTAAAAATTATTTATGACGATAAAATTAATAAAGAAAAAATTGAATGGCAGTTTGAAAATGGTCTGGTCGACTATTTAATGGATGAACTGCAAGATCGCGAAATTTTACCTGATCCTGCTTTTGTGAGTAGTGGGCAAGCGGATCGTGCAGCCTGTGAATTTGCGATTTGCTGGAACGTGGAAGGTGGTGAACAGATTCAGGAAAGTTATGTGAACCTGATTCCAACCGCACAAGGCGGAACGCATGTGAATGGCTTGCGTTCAGGTGTAACTGAAGCACTGCGTGAATTCTGTGAATTACGCAATTTATTGCCGCGTAATATGAAACTGTCTGCGGAAGATGTCTGGGATGGCGTAAATTTCATTTTATCGTTGAAATTTCAGGAACCGCAATTCTCAGGACAAACCAAGGAACGTCTATCCAGCCGTGAAGCATCAAATATTGTGCTGAATATTGCCAAAGATGCATTTGCTTTATGGTTAAACCAGCATGCTGAGATTGCGACGCAACTGGCTGAAATGGCGATTGCCAAAGCGGGACGTCGTCTCAAAGCGGCGAAAAAAGTAGAACGTAAGAAGATTGTCGCAGGCCCAGCCCTACCTGGGAAATTAGCCGATTGTGTCGGTTTAACCCGTGAAGACAGTGAACTGTTTATTGTGGAAGGAGACTCTGCGGGTGGCAGTGCCAAGCAGGCACGCGACAAGAATTTCCAAGCGATTATGCCGATTCGCGGAAAAATCCTGAATACGTGGGAAGTATCTTCGGACGAAGTCTTGGCTTCGCAAGAGGTACATGACATTGCCATTGCGATTGGTGTTGATCCGGGCAGTGATGATTTGTCTGAATTGCGCTATGGCAAAATTTGTATCCTTGCCGATGCGGACTCGGATGGTTTGCATATTGCGACTTTATTGTGCGCATTGTTCGT
Source organism: Acinetobacter vivianii (assembly GCF_014635885.1). GTDB lineage: Bacteria > Pseudomonadota > Gammaproteobacteria > Pseudomonadales > Moraxellaceae > Acinetobacter > Acinetobacter vivianii. The sequence goes on along the minus strand of NZ_BMDR01000003.1, from coordinate 415,784 downwards.
AAAACATTTCCCGACACTGGTTGAGGAAGGTCATCTATTTGTCGCGATGCCACCGCTGTATCGTATTGATATTGGCAAAGATGTGTATTACGCCTTGGACGATGACGAACTCGACTCGATTTTGAAAAAGGTGAAGGGCAATAAAAACCCACAAATTACCCGATTCAAAGGTTTGGGTGAGATGAATGCCAGTCAGTTACGTGAAACGACCATGGACCCGAATACCCGTCGTTTGGTGCAACTGGATCTGGATGATGCGCATTTAACGGCTGGATTGCTGGATAAATTACTTGCGAAAAAGCGTTCAGCTGACCGTAAACACTGGTTAGAACAAAAAGGTAATTTAGCGGATATTAGCGTCTAAATTCCCGAAAAAATCTATAGATTAAAGCCAAGCCAATGCTTGGCTTTTTCTTTGCTTAAAGTATGTGGATTTGGCTTGAACAAATTTGCATCATTTTAGGTCAGGAGGTATTTTTTGTATGCAATGTTGTATACAAGATCAAAAAAATCATCAGTGAAATTTATTAAAACAGAATAAAAACATATGCTTGCCGTGTTGGCATAAAAATTGAATAACCCCACCCAGTAGAAATCACAATATTTAGGTGTGGAGAATAAAGATGCAGAATAAATTAATGTCGATGTCTGTACTGATGGCAGCCATGATGGGGATTGGTCTGGTTGGATGTTCAAAACCGGCCGAAAAAACAGAACAAACCAAAACGGAAGCTAAAACAGCGCCCGCAACAAGTGGTGACACCATTAAAGTCGGCATTCTGCATTCGCTTTCAGGCACGATGGCGATTTCTGAAACTTCGCTAAAAGACACGGCCTTGATGACCATCAATGAAATTAATGCCAATGGTGGAGTGCTAGGTAAAAAATTAGAACCTGTGATTGTCGATCCAGCCTCAGATTGGCCACTGTTTGCTGAAAAAGCCCGTCAGCTGATTACTCAAGATAAAGTCGCGGTTATTTTTGGCTGCTGGACATCAGTTTCGCGTAAATCTGTGCTCCCTGTGGTCGAAGAACTGAATGGCTTATTGTTCTATCCGGTGCAATATGAAGGCCAAGAGCAATCAAAAAACATTTTCTATACGGGGGCTGCTCCAAACCAACAAGCGATTCCTGCGGTTGAATATTTGATGGGAGAAGAAGGTGGTAAAGCTGAGCGCTTCGTATTGCTTGGCACCGATTATGTGTATCCACGCACTACCAATAAAATTCTGCGTGCCTTCTTAAAATCTAAAGGCGTCGCTGATGCTGACATCATGGAAGAATATACGCCATTTGGTCACAGTAATTATCAAACCATTGTTTCCAATATTAAAAAATTCTCTGCTGGTAAAAAGACTGCGGTGATCTCGACCATCAATGGTGATTCTAACGTGCCGTTCTATCGTGAATTGGGTAACCAAGGCATTAAGGCATCCGATATTCCAGTGATGGCTTTCTCGGTAGGAGAGGAAGAATTACGTGGCATCGACACCAAACCATTGGTGGGTCATTTAGCCGCATGGAACTATTTCATGTCGGTCAAGAATCCTAAAAATACCGAGTTTGTGAATAAATTCAAACAATATGCGGTCGAATACAAACTGCCAAATGCTGACAAAGTGGTGACCAATGATCCAATGGAAGCGACTTATGTGGGCATCAATATGTGGAAGCAGGCGGTTGAAAAAGCAGGGTCTACTGAGGTGGATAAAGTTCGTGATGCCATGGCAGGTCAAACCTTTGCTGCACCATCAGGCTATACCCTCAAAATGGATGAAAGCAATCACCATTTGCATAAGCCTGTGATGATTGGACAAATCCGTGGTGATGGTCAGTTCGATGTAGTCTACAAAACACCGCAAACCATCAAGGCGGAGCCTTGGAGTCCGTATATCCCTAAATAATTTTTCAAGCCTGTTGTCTTGGCAGCAGGCCTTTTTATTCTGTTTTTTTGCTTGATCTATTTAAACCGTAACAATAAGGGGAGTTCTATGGCGAAGCATTATGTTTTGGCACTGCTCTGCATCATGGCACAACTGATATTTAGTCCAGCATGGGCAGAGGCCACATCCACAGCAACCGTGACGTCTACAGCTTCTCAAGATGCCATTCAAACTTTCGTAAAAGCTGATTTTGCCACACGTCGTGCCATGCTCAATCAATGGCCTGCCAGTATTGAACAATTGGATCAATTGGTGGCGTATATCGATGACAATGAGCTGTATACCGATAGTGCGGGCAATACCTATTTGCTGAAAAATGATGACAAATTATTCAGCTACCCTGCACAGCAAGCACTGGAGCAATGGCCTGCGGATTTATCCCAAGTGACTTTGGTCAATACTTTACGTAAGGCACTGAATTTTGGGCAAGCCAAAGCTAAACTCAGCTCCAATGATGCATCACAGCGATTAGCCGCGGTTGATATTTTAGAAAATAATTTGGCCGAGTTAGATTTGGCGACCGTGAAACAACTCTACGTCAATGAAAAAAATGATCAGGTCAAAGCCCGTTTAGCGCAACTTAAGGCGCGTCTGGATTTTAATAGTCCTGATGAGTTTACCAAGCTTGAAGCCGTGAAGATCTTGGCTGATTCAAATCGTCCAGATGTATTCGCGCTTATCACCCAGACTTTAGAGCAACCGCAACAGAATCCAGCTTTAAAGGCAGCTTTGCTGGATGCACAAAATAAAATTAAAACCCGTTTGCAAATCAGTGAGTGGTCGGGGCATGTATTTTCAGGTTTAAGTACCGCCAGCATTTTATTGCTTGCTGCGCTGGGACTCGCGATTACTTATGGCCTACTTGGTGTGATTAATATGGCGCATGGCGAACTCATCATGATTGGCGCCTATACCACTTATGTGATCCAGAGCTTTTTTAAAACCCATTTTGCTGGACTGGTGGATTGGTATCTCATCGCTGCGATTCCTGCGGCTTTTCTAGTGAGTGCCTTGATTGGGATGTTGATTGAGCGCACCGTTATTCGTCCGTTGTATGGTCGTCAATTGGAAACCTTACTTGCCACTTTTGGGGTGAGTCTAATTCTGATGCAATTGGTACGCATGGTCTTTGGTGCACAGAATGTCGAAGTCTCTAATGTGAGCTGGTTGAGTGGCGGGATTGCGGTTACGCCAAGCCTGATGCTGCCATATAACCGTATTGCCATTATTGCGTTTACCGTTGCTGTGCTATTACTGCTGGTGTTCTTACTGAATAAAACCCGCTTTGGTTTATTTGTTCGTGCGGTCACACAAAACCGTCAAATGGCGCGTGCTGTTGGCATTCGATCTGCACGGATTGACATGATGGCTTTTGGCCTCGGTTCTGGCTTGGCAGGGTTAGCCGGTTGTGCCTTGGCACAGGTCGGTAATGTTGGGCCTGATCTCGGTCAAAACTACATTATTGATGCCTTCCTTGTTGTTGTGGTCGGTGGTGTCGGGCAAGTGTGGGGTGCAGTACTTGCAGCACTCGGACTGGGTATTAGTGGAACAGTGCTAGAAATTGGTTTAGGTGCGGTTTTAGCAAAAATTATTCTCTTGGTTCTTGTGATTTTGTTTATCCAAAAGCGTCCACAAGGTTTGTTTGCCATCAAAGGCCGTTTTGTGGAGTAAGCCAATGAAAATCACTTCTATGTTCGCAGATAAGCCGTATAGCGCCGTGGCGATTGCAATCTGTTTCGGCGTACTGTTGCTGTTGCCGTGGTTGCATTTGCTGTCTCCTGACTCTGCATTTTACTTGTCCGCTTATTGGATTACCTTAATAGGCAAAATCATGTGTCTGGCTTTGGTCGCCTTGGCGCTGGATCTGGTGTGGGGCTATGCAGGGATTCTGAGTTTAGGTCATGGTTTGTATTTTGCCTTGGGTGGTTATGCCTTTGGTATGTATCTGATGCGCCAATCCGCAGGCGAAGGGCTGCCTGACTTCATGCGCTTCCTGAGCTGGACGGAATTGCCGTGGTATTGGGTTGGGACGGAGCATTTTGCTTGGGCTTTGGCCTTGGTAGTGCTAATCCCAGGTTTGATCGCATTTATTTTTGGATTTTTTGCCTTTCGCTCCAAAATCAAAGGCGTGTATTTTTCCATCATTACCCAAGCCATGACTTTTGCCGCAGCGTTATTGTTCTTCCGTAATGAAACAGGCTTTGGGGGGAATAATGGCTTTACTGGTTTCAAGACCATTCTCGGTTTTGACATCACCTCTGCATCAATGCGTGCCACGCTGTGTTTTGTTACTGCACTGGTATTAATGCTGTGTTTTATCGGTCTACGTCAACTGATGAATCGTCCTTATGGTCGAGTATTGGGAGCCATTCGCGACAGTGAAAATCGTTTGCAATATCTGGGTTACCGCACGCTGTGGTACAAGCTGTCGGCATGGGTCTTGTCTGCGGTGATTGCGGGTATTGCTGGCGCGCTGTATGTGCCGCAGGCAGGCATCATTAATCCGAGTGAAATGAATCCCGTCAACTCGATTGAAATGGCGGTATGGGTGGCTGCGGGTGGACGTGGCACTTTGATCGGGCCAATTCTTGGAGCAGGTCTAATTAATGCCGTGAAAACTTATTTCACTGTGGCTGCACCAGAAGCATGGTTATTGATCTTGGGAGCACTCTTCATTGTGGTGACTTTATTCCTGCCGAAAGGTGTGATTGGCCTATTTGACCGTTTTAAAAAGGAGCGCGACTAAATGAGTGATGTATTAATTGACGCTGCTCAACATGGCGGTCAACTCGGTGAAGGGTATGGACGTACCAAACCACAAGGGGCTGACTTTAGTCATGGCATTGCCTTATATCTGGAAAAAGTCAGCGTTTGGTTCGACTCATTTCGGGCCTTGAATGATCTGTCGCTTTATATTGCCGAGGGTGAGTTACGCTGCATTATCGGGCCGAATGGCGCAGGAAAAACCACTTTGATGGACGTGATTACCGGTAAAACTCCCCCAAGCACAGGTACGGCATTTTTTGGGCAAAACTATGATCTAGCCAAAATGAGTACCGAGCAAATTGCCGAAGCAGGTATCGGTCGCAAATTCCAAAAACCAACGGTATTTGAAAATTTTAGCGTGATGGAGAATCTGCTACTGGCCGCACCAAGAGATAAACGAGTGAAAAAAAGCTTATTTTCTCGTTTAGATTCAGAAGCGCAGTTGGCTTTGGATGAAACATTGGAACAAATTCGTTTAAAGGAATATGTACAGAAGCCAGCAGGTTTGCTGTCGCATGGACAAAAGCAGTGGTTGGAAATTGGCATGTTGTTAATGCAACGACCAAAGCTGATTTTGCTGGATGAGCCTGTTGCTGGCATGACCGATGCTGAAACCGAGCGCACTGCTGAACTCTGCCTTGAACTGAAAAAAAATCATACCCTTGTGGTGGTTGAGCATGACATGAGTTTTATTGACACCATCAGTGAAAAAGTCACGGTATTGGCCCAAGGTGCGATCTTGGCAGAAGGCACATTGGCGGAAGTTCAGGCCAATGAAGATGTGATTGAAAAATATTTAGGGCGTTAGGAGAGACACATGCTGGAAGTGAAACAAATTAATCAGTTTTATGGTGGCAGTCATATTCTACGAGATGTGTCTTTTAACGCGCCTGTCGGTGAATGTAGTGTGGTATTGGGCCGTAATGGGGTGGGCAAAACCACTTTACTCAAATGTCTGATGGGCATTCTGCCGATTAAATCAGGGCAAATTTTGTTAGATGGCAAAGATATTGCCAAAATGTCTCCTGAGCAACGTGTGCGTGCTGGTTTGGCCTACGTACCGCAAGGTCGCGATATCTTTTCGACCTTGACCGTAGAGGAAAATATTTTAATCGGGATGGCGAAATTTTCGGGTGCCAAGACCCGTAAAGTGCCAAGCCATTTATATGAAATTTTTCCTGTATTAGATGAAATGAAGCATCGCCGTGGCGGTGATTTATCTGGTGGTCAACAACAGCAGCTTGCCATTGCCCGAGCCTTGGCATCAGAACCGAGTGTATTGATTTTGGATGAACCCACCGAAGGCATTCAGCCTTCGATTATTAAAGATATTGGTCGGGTGATTCGTAAACTGGCTGATCAGGGCGAGATGGCAATTATTTTGGTGGAGCAGTTTTATGACTTTGCTGAAGAGTTGGCAGATGCGTATACGGTGATGGCGCGTGGGCAGGTGATTGCACAAGGGCGGGGTGAGGATATGCCTGAGAAGGGGATTCGGGAGTTGGTGGCGATTTAATATCCATCTCTACATATCTCATTTTACTATTTAGAAAAGTAGATATTAAAAAATGAATATTTTTATGGAGTCATACCAAGAAGTCTTCTAATGTCTAAATAAGCCTTCGGCTGGAGTTACTTTGGTTTCGCCCAAAGTAACCAAAGGCATTGTCATTCACAAAACCTGTTCAATTCTTGGATTTTTTCTATTGTTTCGCAGAAACAATATCTTTCAAAGATCATGCAGGTTGTGAATGACGTTTCCGAGTCTCATACTTTTTCTTAAATTTTTTGTTGAGTTTTGGTGTAAAGATCACTCATTTGTTTTCCACTTTATAGAACGTTCCGCCTGCATAGACATTGTGTCCAAAGCCACATGAGGACTCACCATTGTTTTGTTCAACTTCAATTTTTTGTCCAAGTTTTGCATCATTGGCAAATTGAAGCTTAATTAGACAGTCTTCATTGCGATAGCTGGCCTGCGTTGACTTGATTGGCATGCTGGTTTCAAATTGTCCCATATTGGGGCCATAGATCAGGCCGCGCAGTCCAAAGTAATAACCATCAAAAGCAATCGCATATTTATTTTGTTTTTTGCTGACCTTGATGTAGTCCCATTGCCCAAAGCCATTGGCGCGAACATAAGTGCCTTGTAAATCAGAAGTTACTTTGGGCTTCGGGAGTTGTTTTAAGTTGTATTGGCTGGTTTTCGAGTCTTTATCACGTAAAAACCAGACTCTGGCCCATTGCGGCTTACCGAGTTTGGCATAACTTAACCCCACATTATTATTGGCGATTTCAATGTCTCGATCACTGACCTGAATCCCGCTTTCATCGGCATTGGCCTGACAGAAATGTGCCCATGCGGCTTGGTCTTCAAATTGTTTGGCTGCTTTGAGATATTGTTTTTGATCGTAAAACTTTTTACCTGCTTGCGCATATTGTTTTATTTTGGCGCAGCCCTGTTGCAATTCTTGCTCGAAGGAAAGTTCTGCAAAGCTGGCACTTGAAACAAGTACGATTGTGAGGCATAGGCCGAGTTGGGATGTTTTAATCATTGTGGCTATTTTTGAAATAAAGTATATCTTTCATTTTAAATTAAAAATTGCTGTTAGAAACGTATTACAAAAGTGATGTTTTATTAGGCTTCTGTGAGTTGCAGTTGCATCCAGACAAGATTACGCCATTGCCCAAACTTTTGTCCCACGTGTGGCATATAGCCTGTTTGAATGAAGCCCAGTTGTTCATGCAATACGATAGAGCCTTTGTTTTCACTATCAATGGCAGCGACCATAATATGCATGTTTTGCTGTTTGGCGAGATGAATGAGTTGTTGCATAAGGGCTTTGCCAAGACCTTGGCGTGCATAGTTTGGATCAATAAAAACAGAATGCTCGATACTTTGACGGTAACCACTGATAGTACGAAACGCTGCGTAATAGGCATAACCAGCAACTTGATGGGTATTCAGGTCTTCCACCACGATCATTGGAAAGTGTTGCTGTTGCATGCCTTGAAAGCGTTGCTGATATTCCGCCAAAGAAACGGCCTGATCATTCCAGTTGGCTGTTCCATTGAGAATTTCAGCATTGTAAATCGCAAGAATCGCGCCTAGATCATCGACTGTCGCAAAGCGAATCTGGAAATGGGGGGCGAGCGTATAAGGTGCAAGTGGAAGATTTACGGGCATGGGCACAGGTCATCAAATCAGGCAAAAACAAAAGATGAGGCGTTGATAAAACGGCAGATCATTTCAGCTTTATATTCGATGATACCAACAAAAACAGCAAGGAATTCCTTGCTGTTTTTTTCACATCTTTAAAAGCTTAGAAGTGATATTTGATCAAAGCGCTGACGTTGTTTTCGTCACGGTTTTTCATACCGAACTTGTTATTCCAAACTGAATGCTCAACACCTAAATAAAGGCGTGTATCTGGTGAAATGTGTTTACCGACATTCCATTTGTACTGTGTCGTCCAGTTCAGTTCACTTGCGTGATCTTTTTCACCTGTCGACCAGTCAAGGAAACCATCTACGAGGAAATCTTCATTTGATACTTTAAATGGCAATGCATAGGCAATTGTCATTTGATAGTCATCAGATGTATTTTCATTGTTGGCACGGTAGAAGTTCACATTTGCATATTGGAAATATGGAACTGCGAGATCAAAACCTACGCCGTATAAGAAGTTGTCAAAACTAGAAAAGTCATCATTGTTGCTTTCCCATGTTGTTGAGATCAACACATCTTTAATTGGACCAAAAGCAAGTTTTTGACCAGAAATCTCGCCTAAGCTAAAACGAGGAGAGAGTTCGAAATAGGTAACTTTATGATCTTCGTTGCCACGCATACGATCCATAAAGAAAAACACATCGGCATATTTAACTTTTGCCGCATATTCAACTGTTAAAGTTGTTTGTTTTTCATCAACAACTTCGTAGTTTTCCCCATACAAACCAGTCAGGCTAAAGTCCTGCCAGATTGGCTTTGCCTGAGCGAAAGCTGCTGTAGATACCAATAAACATGCTGCTGTAACTTGCTTCAATTGCATTTAAAAATCTCCCCCCAAAAAGGCGTGTAAAGCATACAAGGTATTAAGCAAAAATAAAGCCAAATTTGACCAAAGGTACAAAATAATTGTAGAGGTCGGGCCAAAAATAAAGTCGTGTAAAGTTAAAGTAGTTTTTGTTTAAGTTTTAATAAAAATGTCAAAAATCAGCTTGCATATTTCTAACGAAAGACAGATATTGGAACTATAGAAGATCTTCTTACATACTGAAAATCAACAGATGCTAAGCGAGGAGACCACAAGCATTTACATAATCAAAATATACAACTGCACTGAATGATCGCATGCTCAAAGTGTGCTGAATAAGAAAGTTTTGTAGCACCGTCTCACAGAAAAGAGAGGAAGATATTTATGAATATTGAAATCCGTACAGATAAAAACATTCAAGGTAGTGAACGTTTAATTAGTTATGTTCGTGCAGAACTTACACAGGAATTCCAACGTTATAGCGAGCGTATTACGCACTTTTCGGTTCATATTAGTGATGAAAATGGGGATAAAACGGGCGATCACGACAAACGTTGTATGATTGAGGCTCGTCCAGCAGGAATGAAACCTGTTGCAGTGACACATAAAGCGACAAATATTGATAACTCGATTCATGGTGCGATTGATAAGTTAAAACGCAGTCTGGAGCATCTCTATGAGAAAAAAGATCATCACCGTGGTGGTTTACCAGAATATGTCGATGCAGATGAAGATGTCAAAGTAGATGACGAAGCGTAAAGATAAACGCATAAAAAAAGCCTCATTTGGGGCTTTTTTTATGCCTGTATCAAATTTATACATGATTTTTTAGATGGTTTTATAAAATCCTGTCAGGATATTCGGCATAATACATTCATTAAAAAATATTGTGAGAATTGGTCATGTTAAATAAGCAACAGCAGGCCTTGGTGCAAGCCATACAACAACTCGATTTAGACCAAGTGCAATCTTTACTTGCTGAAGGACTCGACCCGAATTTTATTGATCCTGAACAAGGGCCGCCTGTGTCAGTGATTTGTGATGGTTTATTCACATGGTGGGAAGCAATTTGTGAAGCGTATGAAGCAGGCCAACCATTAAGCGAAGAAGAAAAGCAACAATCGCTTCAAGTTTATTTAGATATTTTAGATGCCCTGATTCAGGCCAAAGCCAATTTGCACTTATGGGATGCTGAAGAATTTTATGGCCCGCTTTGGGATGCAGCAAGTTCGGCTTGTGTACCTGTGGTACAACGTTTACTCGAAGAAAAAGTAGATCCCAATACCCGTGATGAAGAAGGTTTAACCGTTTTATCTTCAATTAGCCAATTATTCTTTGATTGTGAATTTGATGAAATTGACTGGTCAGAATCATTGCCAGAAGAACGTGCAACACTGGAATTATTACGTCAGCATGGCGCAAAGATGTCAAAAGAGCTAGGCGCATAAGCCCAGCCGATACAAGAGAAAGAGGAATATGATGAAAACTTTTCAAACTTTAAGCGTGATTGCCGTATCGATTATGGCAAGCAGCGCTTTTGCGGCTGATTTTTCTTTTGACCGTCCTGGAGCGGGCATGGGCACAGGTATTACACCTGTTGGAAAATTGGCATGGGAACAAAGCTTACCGAGCGTCAGTTACCAAGAAGGTAATGTCGATGGAGTAAAAGATAAAACCCTGACCTTAAATGGCGATATGTTATTGCGTACAGGTCTGGCAGATGGCCTTGAATTGCAATTGGGTTGGCAAGGTCCAGTCTGGCAGCAATACAAGCGTGCTGGCATGAAAAAAGAAACCAATGGTTTAGGTGATGTCAGCATTGGTCTGAAAAAAGCGATTGATTTAAAAGATGACCGCTTATCAATGGCTTTGTTAGCAGAAGCAATCATTGCGACAGGTAACGATGAGTTCACCAACCATGATGATATCTATAGCTTAACCTCGGCAGTTGCTTATGAATTTAGCGACCTGATTGGTACCTCAATTACCATGCGTTATGAAGCGCAAAACAGCGATTGGGCAGTTACAGCTGTACCAACCATTGATTATAAGATCGCGGGTAAATTATCTGGCTTCTCTGAATTTATTTACCGTAAAGCAGAAAGTCAGGATTATGAATATGGCCTCGGCACAGGTCTGGTTTATGCCTTGAATAATCGCACACAGCTGGACGCTAGCATTGGGGTGGATCTCAATGGCAATCAGAAAAGCTATAACGGTGGCTTCGGCGTATCGGTTTTATTCTAATAATAATGCTCCTGAATTCTCTTAAATTCACTTCTACATAAGTGGGAGAGAGATTCGGGAGAAAAATAGTGAGATGAGAATGAAAATGTCTGTTCGAGATGGAGAAGGTTTTGCATTGATGCGTTATTTTCTTGGGACGTTATTGTTGTTATGTGGGTCATTGACCTATGCCCAAGAGAATTCATCGGCACCTTTACTCAGTCCTGAACAGGCATTTGCATTTACGGTTGAATCGACGCAAGCGAATCAGGCACGTTTGCATTGGTCGATTCAGCCCAATTACTATTTATATCAACATAAATTTGAAGTACAGCAGGGCAATCAGCCTGTTACGTTAAATTTGCCCAAAGCAGTTGAGCAATATGATGAAAACTATGGCCATAGTCAGGTTTATTATCAACAAGCTGAATTCAGTATTCCTACTCAAGCATCACAACATTATCGTGTGACGTGGCAGGGTTGTGCCAAAGACCGAATTTGCTATCCACCCCAAAATATTGAATTTCAGACTGACGCCGATGGTTTGGTGAGTGCTCAAAATGTCAGTTCTAATACCCAAAAAAGCTTTCTGGACGTGGCACGTTCATCTAGCGCATTCAATACTCAACAACCCGCAAGTGATGAAGTACAGGCTGAAGTAGCCGCAGCATCTCCCTCACAAGACAATTCAGGTGTAATGGCTCAAGACCAGAAATGGTCAAGTGCACTGGAGCAACATTCGCTGGCTTATAGCATCCTGTTATTCTTAGGTTTAGGGATTTTATTGGCTTTTACGCCGTGTTCATTACCGATGTTACCGATCCTGACCTCGTTGATCGTACGTGACAACAAAGGTGTTAAAGCATGGTCAATTGCGCTGACCTTTGTGGTCAGTATGGCACTGGTCTATGCGGTACTGGGTTTGATTGCTTCCGCAGCAGGTTTGAATTTTCAGCGCTGGTTACAGCAACCCGCCACATTGATTGCATTTAGCTTATTGTTTGTGGTGTTTGCCCTCAATCTGTTTGGCCTATTCGAACTGAAATTGCCGCAGCGTTGGGTCAATCGACTGGATCAGATGCAATCCAATCAAAAAGGCGGCACGCTGGTGGGCGCCAGTGTAATGGGCATGATTTCAGCGCTGTTGGTAGGGCCATGCATGACTGCACCTCTGGCTGGGGTTTTGCTATTTATTTCGCAAACACAGAGTCAATGGCAAGGTGCATTATTACTCTTTACGCTTGGCTTTGGTATGGGTATACCTTTGCTTTTGGCAAGTGTATTGGGCGCTAAAGCCTTACCGAAAGCTGGCGACTGGATGAATCAGATCAAGGTGATTTTTGCCTTCTTAATGCTGGCCTTGAGTCTTTATTTTATTCGTTCTTTATTGCCAGAATTAGTGATTCAAATCCTGAGTTTAATTCTCGGTCTGGCATTTATTATCTATGCGGTTTATCGTCTGTTTGGGCAGAAATCCAAGTTGCGATGGCTGTATGCGATATTGCTGATTTTGGTCATTCCCGCATTGGCTTTTAATCAATACCAGCATATTCAAAGTCTCAGCTCGGTTCAGGCAGATAAACTTGCTGAATGGCATGTGGCACAAACTGCGGATGAGTTTCAGCATATTCTCGCTAATGCACCCAAAGATCGCGGTATCGTGATTGACGTCTATGCGGATTGGTGTGTCGCTTGTCAGCCAATTGAGCATCGTATTTTAAAAGATGCCGAAGTCCAGCAGGCATTATCGGGTTATTACCTGATTAAACTGGACTTAAGCCACTATGATGCATCGCATCAGGCACTTTTAGCGCAGTGGGATATCTTGGGACCACCGACCTATTTATTCCTCGATCAGCAACAACAAGAAATTCGCTCGCTACGCTTAACTGGTGCGTTCCAGAAAGCTGAGCTATTACAACAACTCGCCTTATTTAAAGGAAAATAATAAATATGTATCAGCTCTTGATTGGCAATAAAAATTATTCGACCTGGTCAATGCGTCCATGGATCTTATTGAAACAGGCTGGTATTCCATTTCAGGAACAGTTGATTCAGTTTGATAGCTTTGAAGCAGATAGCCAGTTTAAAACAGAAATTCTAAAGCTTAATCCAACCGGGAAAGTGCCTGCACTGGTGGATGGTGATCTGGTGGATGGTGATCTGGTGGTTTGGGATACGCTGGCTATTTGTGAATATCTGGCAGAACAACACCCTGAACATGCCTTATGGCCGCAAGATAAAACCTTACGTGCCAGAGCGCGTTGTATCAGTGCCGAGATGCACAGTAGCTTTCAGGGATTACGCAATCTTTGTCCGATGAATGTCGAAGCTGAGCTAACGCATATTGGCAAGCAGTTATGGGCAGAGCATGCTCAATTACGTGCTGATGTTGCCCGAATTGATCAGATCTGGTCAGAACGTCCAGATGATGACAGTTTTTTGTGTGGCGAATTCAGTATTGCTGATGCATTTTACGCACCTGTGGTGATGCGTTTTGACTGTTATAAATTACCCATCTCGGCTTCTAGCCAAAGCTATATGCAGAAAATATTGGCTTTGCCTTCAGTACAACAGTGGATTGCTGAAGCCAGGCAAGAACAGAAGTTTGTGCTTTTTGATGAGCCTTATCGCCAACATCGGGAAGAATTTTTAAAAGGCTGATTGAGACTCAAGTGAAGGCAAATCACTGCCTTCACTTTGCTAATGGGTGATCAGATCGGTAAAGATTTTGACCTGATTGCGTCCCGCTGCTTTTACAGCATACAGGGCCTGATCCGCCTGACTGATAATCAGATGTGGCTCATCGGCACTGAGTGAGCTGCTAATTCCAAAGCTGGCACTGATACTGAATTCTTGCTTATGTTCGGTGATAAAACGCAATTGTGATACGGCTTGCCGGCAGCGCTCGGCAACCTTTTGTGCTTGAGCTGTATTGGTATTGGGCAGCAATAAAATAAACTCCTCCCCACCAAAGCGCCCAATAATATCCTGCTCTCTGAGATGGGTTGCCAGACATTGGGCGACTTGAATCAGTACCTGATCTCCCATGCTATGTCCGAAGTGATCATTAATATTTTTAAAATGATCTAAGTCGAGCAGCACAATTGAATATTGCTGATCAGGCTGCTGATGTAATCTTTCTAAGTAACTCCCAATACTGCGCCGGTTCAAGACATTGGTCAGAGGATCGAGACGACTTAAAATCTGGATGGTCATTTCACGAGTACGCCATTGGGTCAGTAAGATTTCAAATAGAAATAAACAGGCCAGCAAGATGGGAACCAGAAAAAACATCATGCTGCCTACCCAAAATGGATGCATGGCGACTTGATTCAGATGTTGCATGTTAAATAATGGCGCGTAGGTGAGTATCCCGACCATGCTCAGGTAATTACAAAAGAACAAGGCCAGCGTGGCAGGAATGAGAGCGCAATACACCATACGGCGGTCGAAAAGCACCAGACCGACACCAACGACACTGACATAGCCCACCATGGTAGCGGGACTAAAGCTGCCGACCAGATAGCTGTTATGGCACAGCATCGCGGTAAAGACCTGCACACTGAGGATCGGGAGAACTTCCTGTGCCCAGTGTTGTTCCCTGAACAGATGGCAGGGAATAATCAACAGGATCAAAACCACCAGCATAATCAGGCTGGTCCATAATTGTGAACGGACCAGCTTGAGATGTACCCATTCTGAATAAACAGGATTCATGAGTACGAAAATGTCCCAACTGATCCAGAACAGGTTCATTAATGCAGCAAGTATCAGTAATAAAATGCTTTTTTTAAGCATGGTCCAATTGACGACAATATGATGTTCCCAAGAAAGCCGAAAGCCCCATCTTTTCGCGTCAGTTGACCTATTAAAATGAATCTTCACCATTGGCATGCATCCTTTTATGCAATGAGATTCCTAGGAACTGTATATCCGTCATCAAAATACGGAGGAACGATTATTCAAATAACAATAGCATCTTTAGAATGAGAAAAAAGTCTGCATCTGGAGGATTTAGTGCAAATCAGGACGGGAAAAATATTTTGAAAAATAAGCTGTTATCAGAATATTCAATGATTTTTATTTGATGATGACCAAACTGAATGAAGAGTGACAATGGCCAGCCTAAGCTGACCATTTTTTACACATATTTTGATGATGCTTAGTCGCGATCTAAGGCATGTGCGAATTCAGCAATATCTGCTAAGGCTTGTTTAGCCTCAGGGAACCAGGCATTAAACATCTGGAAGTTATGCCACATGCCTGTATAGAGTTTAAAGTTCACCTCTACATCGGCTTTTTCAGCTTTTTCTCTAAAGCGCTTTGAATCATCCAGCAAAATCTCTTTAGAACCGACTTGTACCAAAGTCGGTGGTAAGCCTGTCAGATCATCAAATAACGGTGAAACGCGAGGATCATCTGTCTGAATACCATCTGTTAAATAATGGTTGATACCAGCCTGCAACGCTTCAATGGACAGCAATGCATCATGTTTCTGGTTGAAGCGTAACGATTCACTGGTTAAGGTTAAATCCAGATAAGGAGACATCAAAATCAGGCCGCTTGGCATCAGTTCAGGTTGTTGTTTCAGGCGTAAGCACAATGCTAAGGCAAGGTTCGCGCCACAAGAGTCACCTGAGATAATGATATCTTTGGGTTTAATACCTTGAACTAGCAATGCTTGATAGACATCAAAAATCGCATCAATGGCTTCAGGAAAAGGATGTTCGGGTGCGAGTGGGTAATCAACATGAATCACCTGCATTTGCGTACGTGCCGCAATATCGGTCATCAATGCACGATGGGTATTGAGACTACCCAAGAAAAAAGCACCGCCGTGGATATGTAAAATCAATTGTGTTGCCGAAGCTTGAGCTTTAATTTCCTCACCACGGATACCCGCTAAGCGTAATGGTCGAATTTGTACTGTTGGATTTTGTGGAAATATGCGACAGAGTTGATCCAGTAACGGCCGTAAAGCATTGGGCGCCAAATTAAATTGGCTCGGTGTCCGAATCGTCGCTTTAAGTAAAGATTCAGTAAAATAATATTTCCAAACAGTAGCAAATTTCATAATTTTTCCATATTGTTAGATGGGTATACCGATAAGAAAATTCTTGAATATAAGTGGCGCCTAGACATCATGATAAAAACTGAAAAATTGTGCGCTATGTCACTCTTACGCAGGTTATACCAAATAGTCATAATCAAGAATTGCAATATTGATTGAACTTCTCAATACTTTCAGTTTGAAAGACCCCTTAAGGATATTACAAAAATGAAGAAAATTGCTCTAGCATTTGGATTGCTCGGTTTAACAACTTTTGCCAATGCAGCGGATGCGCTGAATGGCAGTGTTTGGCAAACCATCGATGATGAAACAAAACAGCCGAAGGCGATTGTGAAGTTTACTGAGCAAAAGGATGGAACCCTCACCGCGTCTATTCAAAAATATTTAGTAGCAGGTCAGGAAAATGCATGCTCTAAATGTGAAGGAACTTATCACAACAAACCACTTAAAGGCGTGACCATTGTACATGGCCTTAAAAATGTAGGTGGTGTGAATTACGATGGCGGTTCAATTATCGATCCTAAGAACGGTAAAACCTACAAATTAAAAGCTGAAATTATCGAAGGTGGTAAAAAGCTGAAATTACGTGGTTATATTGGCGTTGCAGCTTTAGGTCGTAACCAGACCTGGATTCGTACCAACTAAGCTCAAGATAAACATAAAAAAACCGAGCCTGATGACTCGGTTTTTTTGTATCTGCTATTTATTTAGATTTAAGCAGATAGATCTTGATAAGTTGCTTCATTAAAGCCAATCACAAATCCTTTTGGCGTTTGCAATACAGGACGTTTAATCAGACTTGGCTGAGCAATCAGTGTTTCAATCAGGTTTTGCTCATTGCTGGTTGCATGCGCTTGCTCATCAGCAGTCAATTTACGCCATGTTGTGCCTTTTTTATTCAGGACTTTATCTGCACCCATCTCTTTTAGCCAGATTGCTAGCGTTGCAGCATCAATACCTTGTTTCTTGTAATCATGGAACTCATAATCAATTCCTTTTGCCTGTAATGCATCAAAGGCTTTTTTCATCGAATTACAATTTTTAATACCATAAATTTTAAACATGTGAAAAAACCATAGAAAGAATGAAAAATATGGATCAAAGCCTAACGTAAAAAGCAGGTGATGTGCCAGTTGAAATTTTTTATTAAGTTAATCGGTAGAGGGTTTTAAGAGGTAATGAAATGATCAAAACGATCAAGCTTTTTGAGCAAAAGTGCTAACGACAAGATGAAGAGAAAATATCTAATATCTAGAAAAGAGAAAACCCGCATTTAATCTTCCTGATTATGCGGGTCTCATTTCAACGTCCAATGTCTCATCCATGCAAATAAACTTGAATCAAGTTTATTTTATCTTCCTACGGCGTCCTATCCCTTTTTGGTCATCCTGACCGCTTCCCTGTGCCGTGAAGCTATAATGCCGTTCTAGCTGGTAAATAAAAATACACAAAAGCGACAAGTTCTGTAAGCTAAAGAAGCGGGCAAAGTGAACAAGTGTTCACTTATTCGTGTATTTTGTAGTCAATAATGACGGGTGCATGGTCGCTAAACCATTGTTCTTTATAGACCCATGCATTCGCAGTACGCGCTTTCCAGTCTGGAGAGCATGAATGATAGTCGATACGCCACCCGACATTTTTCGCACGCGCCTGACCACGATTTGACCACCATGAGTACAACTCTGCTTCAGGTCGCACCTCACGGAAGGTGTCTACATAGCCCAACTCATCATACATATGATCGAGCCAAGCACGTTCATGTGGCAATACGCCAGATGACTTCTGGTTACCTGACCAGTTTTTAATATCGATGCGTTTGTGCACGATATTATAATCCCCACACACGATGATTGATTTATTCTCGTCACGCCATTGTTTTAGTATTTGTGCGTACTCTTGTAAGAACACATCTTTGCGTGCTTGTGCTTCATCACCGCTTGATCCTGATGGCAAGTATAACGAGGCAATATGAACGGTTTGTGACAGGCCTAAATCAAATTCAGCCGAAATAAAACGGCCTTGAGTATCTGCCAGTTCAAAGCCTAAGCCGTTGGTGACGGAGACGAAAGGAAGGCGGCTATAAATTGCTGTGCCCGCATAACCTGCACGCTCCGCAGGGAATAAGTGGGTGTACCATCCTTCAGGCTTAAATTTATCCGTCCATTGCTCATGCGTAATGCGACTTTCCTGCATACACACCACATCTGCACCTGACTGTTCTAACCATTCGAGTAGGCCTTTGGTGACAGAAGCACGCAGGCCATTTACGTTAATTGAAACGACTCGAAGAATTTTTACATCACTTGGATAGCTATCCTTTGGTATCATACGTCTGTTTAACCTCAATTAAAGAATTTGGAGCACCTTATATGACAACGCCTGTGTCATTTCATCCGCAAGCTTTTATCGAACTCGCATTATCACGTGGTGTGCTTAAATTTGGTGAGTTTACCTTAAAATCAGGCCGTGTCAGTCCTTATTTCTTTAACGCGGGTTTACTCAACGATGGTGAAGCACTGTCTTTGCTGGCACAAGGCTATGCCGATAAACTGGTACAGTGTGACAATGTTGGTGTGATTTTTGGTCCAGCATACAAAGGAATCCCTTTTGTGGCTGCTACAGCAGTGGCTTTGTCTCAAGTGCATGGCAAAAGTGTACCGTGGGGCTTTAACCGTAAAGAAGCCAAAGATCATGGTGAAGGCGGTGTGTTGGTTGGTGCATCAGTTGCAGGTCAGAAAGTCTGGATCATTGATGATGTGATCACGGCAGGAACTGCAATTCGCGAAGTGGTGACCATTTTGAAAAATGCAGGTGCTGAAATTGCAGGTGTCTTGGTGGCTCTAGATCGCCAAGAACGTGGTCAAGGTGAACTTTCTGCGATTCAGGAAGTGCAAAAAGAACTCGAAATCCCAGTGCATGCCTTAATTACCATGAAAGATTTGATGGATTATCTGGATGCCAAAGGTGAGAAAGACGCTTTAGCCAATATGCAGGCTTATCGCGAAAAATATGGCATCTAAGTTTTAGATGTAAAAAAGGAAGCTGAGGCTTCCTTTTTTATTATGAAATATTTCACATATGCGTGGTCAATCAGAAAAAATGAAAGTTTTGACCGAAGGCGACTATTTAATCTTACAAAATAGTCTCTTTTATTTAACATAATGAGAGAGTTTACAATTTATTACTCGGTAATCGTATAAGAACAAAACACCTTCAGCTGTAACGCTAAATAAAAACAAAATTACGAAAGCATAAAAAACTCAGAATTTATTTTTATTTTGAAACCTATTGTTAAGTAAGAAACTCAAAAATGTCTATTTTCGCCATAGAGATGGAAGCAGTTTTATTTATTTCCCAAAAGTTTTTTGAGAATCAATATTTGATGAATTTTGACAGCTATTTCATAGAATACTTATAGTGGATGAAAATTATACAGACTGGTGTTTCAGTAAATTATAAGCGCATTTTACTTAAATCATTATTGAGCACCTATAAATAATCTAAAAGGAAGAAGTTTGAATGAAAAAAAACAATCCAAGATCTGGTGTCCTATATTCTATTTATATGTTATTGAATCCATTACCTTTTGGTTTCTTTGTTGCAGGTTGGATTTTTGATATTTTTTATAATAAAACTGCTGAGGTCTTATGGGCAAAGGCAGCCGCATGGTGTATTACGTTTGGATTGCTATTTTGTATTATTCCACGTTTTATCAATTTATTTTATGTTTGGTTTCGGCCAGTGATAGAGCAAAGGAGGCTAGATGTCGTTGGGTTCTGGCTCTATGGTTTTGCCATCATTGCAGCGACATTTAATGCCTTTATACATAGCCGTGATGCTTTTGCCATCGTTCCAGCAAATATTATTCTATCAACGCTGACGGTCCTTCTTATTGCTCTGCATTATCTATATCAATCCACTCATACACAAAATAAGCTGATTGGAGAATAAATATGAAAATATCAAATACATTTTTCTTTTCAGCTTTAGTTAGCGTTGGATTATTCGGCTGTTCTGGTGGGAAACCGCTTGATCCTCAAACACAATATGGCCCAGACCCACAATTACCTGAAGCCCAGAATTTCCTTGTTCCCCCGATGAAAGTACCGAATGGAGTAGGTTGGAAAGCTCAGCAAACACCTACGGTTGCTGCGGATTTAAAAATTGAAAAGATCGCAGATCAGCTCGAGCACCCGCGTCAACTATACACCTTGCCAAATGGGGATATTCTCGTTGTGGAATCTAATAGTCCTGGAGAGGCGCCACTGACCTCACCGAAACAGGCGATTGCTGGTATTGTTAAAAAATCATCAGGAAAAGGCGGTAAAGGGGGAAATCGCATCACTTTACTTAGGCTGGAAGCAGATGGTCATTGGAAGAAGTATAAATTCTTGGAAAACTTACATTCTCCTTTTGGTGTGCAATTAATTGGTAATCACCTATATGTGGCAAATACCAATAATATTATGAAATACAACTACGAGGAGAATGCGACCAAGATTACCGACCAAGGTGTTGAATTGTCTGATTTGCCAGATACGGTGAATCATCATTGGACGAAAGCTTTATTGGCGAGTAAAGATGGGCAAAAATTATATGTGGGTGTGGGTTCAAACAGTAATATTACCGAAAATGGATTGGCGATCGAATATCGCCGTGCAACTGTTCTAGAGGTTGATGTTGCCACCGGGGCGAGTCGTATTTTTGCCAGCGGAATTCGAAATCCAACAGGATTGCAATGGGAGCCAGAAACTGGAAAGTTATGGACCATTGTCAATGAGCGTGATGAAATTGGTGCTAGCTTGGTGCCTGATTATTTAACCTCGGTGCAGGAAAAAGGGTTTTATGGCTGGCCGTATAGCTATTTCGGTCAGCATGTCGATGAACGTGTTCAGCCTCAACGACCAGATCTGGTTGCCAAAGCGATTAAACCTGATTATGCATTAAGTTCTCATGTTGCACCTTTAGGCTTATGGTTTGCTTCAAATACCACTCAGCTGTCTGATCGGTTTAAAAATGGTGCATTTGTGAGTAATCATGGCAGTTGGAATAGAGACCCTCTCAATGGCTATAACGTCATCTTTATTCCATTTAAAGATGGTAAACCAAATGGCATGCCTGTCACTGTAGTCAATGGTTTCTATTCCAAAGATGAAAAATCTTTATATGGTGCACCAGTCGGCCTCACTGAAGATAAAACCGGTGCTTTGTTGATTGCAGATGATGTCGGAAATACGATATGGCGCGTTTATTCGCCTTGATGAAACAGTTGTAGTTTCTATTCCGAGACTCAAGTTGTTCTAAGAGTTTAGATATTTTTATCCAGCATGGCAGGCATGAGTATCTCTTTGATGCAAGCTGCTTTGCTGGTTGAAATAATAAAATGAATCGCCTGAATTACATCTGATAATGGAATCAGAGAATATTTAGTTTCTTCTAAAATGGCTTGAGTCGATTTGTCGATCTCGTATTCACTGGCAAGGTAGCCTAAGTTCAGTACGCTGACGCCAATTAAGTGTTCACGTAAGATTTCTCGAAGGGATTGTGCAATGCCTCTTAGGGCAAATTTGGTAGCGGAGAAAACAAGTTCTTTACCATTATGATTATCAACACCCCAAGTCGAACCAATCAGAATAATTTTAGCGTTGTCAGAGTGTTTAAGATTTTCAATGAGAGACTGAATCGATTGGATACAGGTAGTAATATTAATGTTAATGATTTGGTGGATTTCAGCAGCAGAAACATTTTCAAAATTATAGTCTTTGCTAAAAGCTTGTTGCTCCCAAATGCCTACGTTGTAAATCAGCACATCAATTTTTTGTTGTCCAATTACTGTCTTTACATCAATTACAGCTTGTTTAGGATTGGATAGGTCAGTACAAATCCAGCTTAAATTTGGAGTTTCTTGTGGTTGGGTACGAGATACACCATATATAGTATCTGTGGGCTTTGGTACAGCTTGAACAATGGCTTTGCCTAGACCTTTACTGACGCCGTATATGAGAAACGTTTTATTTGAGTTATCCATCCATCTACTCGTATTCTTTAGATCAAAATGCAACTATAAAAGCTCAAGTTGGCTTGAGGTCAAGCTTCAAATATGTGAAAGGTTTTTTGTTTTAAGATGACAAGCTTGAGAGTGAAATAAAAAAGCCGTTCCTGTACACTGGGCTTGGGAACGGCTTACTATTAGGTTTAAGGGCTTAATGTTATTTCAGCTTAAGTGCTTCCAATGAAATTTCTGCTGGTAAATTTCCTTTATCTTTTTGTTCGGTTAATATTCTTAAAGCGATTTTTTTATTTCTAACAAAGCCATTGTTTCCATGCAAGTAATTGATAGCCAACATGAATTTGGCTAAATCATTTCCATGGTTAGAAGCTTGTATTAATAAATTATTTGCCTTCTTAATATTTTTCTCGATACACATCCCGTTTCTATACATAATAGATAAGTTATATAATGCATGCTTATTTTGATTTTGGGCAGACATCTCAAACATCTTTAATGCAGAACAATAGTTTCTAGATGTATGTATTCCATGAAAATAGAAATAGCCAAGAGTATTTTGCGCTTCTGTACTTCCTTTTTTTGAAGCTTCGATATAGTAATTAATAACCAATATGTTGAGTTTATCTTGTTTGATTTCTTCTTGACTTAAAAAGAAAAGTTGTGTGATTGAATTGACATCTCCAATACTTAATCTAATATTGGATAAAGGTAACGGATCATTTAACTTAATAAGTAAATCCTGATCCCATTTCTCTCTTTTTTCCCAAGGATGGTTTATTTCGTAAAAGTTTGTAAAAGTACTTCCTATTCCTAGAGGTCCTAATAATAATGAAACTAAGGAATAGGAATATATAAGTTTTTTGAAATTTATAAAATTTGATGCAATTAAATTCCTGTCAATATTATTCATTATTGCTAATGACATAAATATTACGGAAAGGTTGAAGAAGAATAATGCAATCCATCTAATATAATCAAATGCTATTAAAGTTAGAGCTAAGGGAGATGCTGAAAAGAACAACATTAAAAGGAAAGTTGTTTTGTCTGTGCTTTTTTTAATAAATAAAAGAATAGGAGAGCAAAATAGAAATGTAAAAAATATTTTTAAATATGCTTTGGTTTCAAAGAAAGTCTGATAGTTTGTTACAAAATTTTCTTTTAATGTTAGTAGCGATGTACTTACCGCATAAGGTTGAAAGTGGTCATAATACATGAAACTTTCAATAATTGAGTTAACCTGGAAAGTAGACATTTTCCCAAAAATAACTACTGCAACCAATAATATAAAAGACTCTGCACCAATTAGTAAAATATGACTTATTTTTCTATATTTTTGATAATATATAAATGCCAAAGTGGGAACGAAAAATATTAGCATTGCTTCATGTGTTAATGCCATTATTGGGAGTGTTAATAATATAAATGTTAGAACAATAGATTTTCTTACATTTTTTAATATAAGTAGAACTGAAATTAATAAAATAATTTGACCAATGTGATCAAAGCGAGATAGTTCTCTTACCCATTGGGAGGTTAAGAAAGATAAACTAAAAACACATAATGAAAAAATTATAATATATTCATTTTTAAGATCTAATTTCTTGAAGAAACTATATGTAATTCGGGTAAAAAGATAGAATAAGACCAATAATAAGAGAATTGATGCTATACGAACATGTTTATAAGTTGGATCTATTCCTAAAATACTTAGTAATTCACCGGGTAAGGCTCTTCTTACAAAACCATAGTCATAGCTAAATACCCACTGGGAGTATAAATAGTCATGTAGTCTTATTGTGAAATCAAAAGAATAGATATTGCTATGGATAAATAAGATTATAATGAGAGTGAATAGGGAATATAAAATAAACTTAATATATCCCTCATTACCTTTAATGAACATGTTCATAGATATACTACTAGAAATTAATTTTGAAATAACTATTAATTAACCGATATTAGGTTAATAAAACAAAAAAATAAATTGGTGACTAAATTAACATTTAGAGTTATGTAGTCACGAATTAATATTTTATTTATAACGTACTCGCTAAATAAGCAACCAGACAACCTACCAGTACACCAGCTAAGATCTCAATCTTTGTGTGTCCCATACGTTCTCTTAGCTGTTTATATTCAGGTGTATCTTTAGCCAGATGGTTAATCACTACCGCATGTTTACCAATAGCTTGTCTTAAACTATTTGCATCTAATAACACAATAAATGATAGGGTAAGTGCAACACCAAAAGCAGGGGTATCAATACCTTCTTTTATAGCAATAAGCGCGGTCATACTACTGACAATGGCACTATGATTACTTGGTAATCCACCATAGCCAATTAAGCCAAAAGCCAGTTTCCTGGCTTTAATTGAATTAATAAGAAACTTTAGACAGCCCGCAACTAGCCAAGCTAGAAATGGGGTAATAAGGTAAATATAAGACTTCACGTAATAATCCAAAATAAAACTAAGCTGGCAATAATGTCCAGATACAACATGCGACCCATAAGACAACGGTTAATAATATTTGCCAGTCCTGAGCAATCACATCAGTTGGAGATTCTCCACCTTTTAGTGTTTCAACAATAAACCAGTAACGGAACAATCCAAACATCACAAATGGGATGGTGATAATGAGCTGTGGCTGCACTTCCATCGTATACAGGCTATAAAAAATAATTGCTGTAACGGCAGACATACCTGCAAAGCGGTCAATCAGACTAACTGAATAGTGTTCAAGTACCCCACGTCCTTGAGAGCCACTTTGTATCAGTTCCTGACGACGTTTAATTGACGCGAGATAAAGTGAAATACTTAATGTTGTAATAAACATCCAGTGAGAGACTGGCACTGCAAGAGCTACAGCACCTGCATATACACGTAACACAAAACCAAAGGCCACGATGAAAATTTCAATCACAGGCTCATGTTTCAGTTTAAAGGTATAGGCCCAGTTCAGCAGTAAATATACTGCGATCACGTAGATGACTTTAGGTGCGATTAACCAGGAAAATCCTAAAGCGATATAAATCAGAGTTAATAGTATAATTGCACTCTGAGGACTCACTTGACCTGAAGCTAAGGGGCGTTTTAGAGACTTTTCAGGATGTGCTCGATCTTTTTCTATGTCCTTTAAATCATTCACGATATAGACTGCGGAAGCAGCCAGACAAAATAAAAAAGCGGCAAATAATACAGAATAAATAGATCCTAAGTTTAGGAATTCACCTGCAAAGATTAAAGGTGCAAAAACAAAGGTATTTTTGAGCCACTGTTTTGGCCTAATTAGTTTAATCAGTCCTGGGATTTCTGCTAGAAATGACCGATTTTCTGCTATATCATACATTTTTTTTTCAGCGCTATATTAAATATAAATGATGGACTCGATTAAGCTCGCGCTGCTTTATACAGCGTTTGCTATAGTTGCTACGTTTTGCAATATTATAGCACAAGATATTTCTAGTTATATTTATGTTGGAAATTTTTATATTTTTATATCAATCGTTATTGGCACGGGTGTTGGCCTAGTTGTTAAATACATTTTGGATAAGAAATATATTTTTAAATATAAAACACAGAATACCAAACATGATGGAAAAGTCTTTATTCTTTATACCATCATGGGCCTTTTTACGACAATTATTTTCTGGGGTTTCGAGTTTGGATTTCATATCGTTTTTGAAACCAAAGAAATGCGTTACCTAGGTGGAATAATCGGTCTAATGATTGGCTATATTTGCAAATATTACTTAGATAAACGTTTTGTGTTTCGTAAGGTTGAGGCATAAATGAAAAACGTACAGGCCTGGGGTAGGCTTTCTAATACTGAACATCACGCTATTCCTTTAATAACGCCTTCACAAGCCTCTAGACAAATACAGCATGGCAGCTTTCCAGGCATTGCCCATGGCATGGGGCGTAGCTATGGTGATGTCGCATTAAATGGCAATGGTACTCTATGGTTGACCACAGCCATGAATCATCTGATGTCTTTTGATTTAAATACCGGGATTTTACACTGTGAAGCAGGTGCGACCTTACAAGATATTCACCGGACATTGATCCCGCAAGGCTGGATGTTGCCTGTAACGCCAGGCACGCAAATGATTACCGTCGGTGGTGCGATTGCAAATGATGTGCATGGTAAAAACCATCATGCTTTTGGCTCTTTTGGTGACCATGTTCTGCAAATAAAACTTGTACGAACTGATGGTGAAATTATTGAGTGTTCAAAGACTGAAAGAGCAGATTGGTTTTATGCAACTTTAGGTGGAATTGGCCTAACAGGTATAATTTTAGAGGCGAAAATACAATTACGTCCGGTTCAAAGTTCGTGGATTGATGCAGAAACTATTCCTTATCACAATTTAGATGAATTTTTTTCACTCTCTGATTCATCTGAACCAGACTGGGAATACACGGTATCCTGGATTGATTGTATGAATGGTGCGAATGCCAAAGGACTTTTTTCGCGGGGAAATCTGGCGAGTATGTCTACGCAAGCAGAACCTGAAATTAACGATAAAACATTTCCAATTACGCCTCCTATTTCATTGGTGAACAAACTCAGTTTACCTCTCTTTAACTTTGCTTATTTTCATGGCAACTCGTTAAAAAGCCAGTCACAAAAAGTACATTACGAGCCATTCTTTTATCCATTAGATGCCATGCACGAATGGAATAAAATGTATGGGCCAAAAGGTTTTTACCAATATCAAAGTGTTGTTCCGAAAGAGATCGGTAAAGAAGTTACCCAAGAGATGTTGAATGCGATTAAAAAGTCGGGCGAGGGCTCGTTTTTAGCCGTATTAAAAACATTTGGTGATCGTGAGTCTGGCGGATTGCTGAGCTTTCCAAAATCTGGTGTTACTTTGGCGTTGGATTTCCCTAATCGTGGTGAAAAAACGTTAAAACTGTTAAATGAATTGGATCATATTGTCGAGCAAGCACAAGGCCGTCTTTATTTAGCCAAAGATGCTCGTATGCCAAGATCACTATTTGAAGCGGGCTATCCGCGCTTAAATGAATTTTTAAAATATCGGGATCCCGGCATCAGCTCGGAAATGTCTCGTCGTCTATTAGGGGCTTAAATGTCAAATCAACCAAAAATCTTAATTGTAGGTGGGACGTCTGCTATTGCTGAGCACTGCGCCAGACTTTGGCTTAAACAGCAGCCTTGTGAAATTATTTTATTGGGTCGTGATCAAGAAAAATTACAGCGTGTTGTGAATGATCTTAAGGTGCGTACGCCGCAGGCCAATATCCAATTCCAGACTGTTGATTTTGTAAATGCTACAGCGATTCAGGATTGTATTAATACCATTAATCAACAGGGGAAAATCGATATTGCGCTGATTGCTCACGGTAATTTACCTGATCAAGAGCAATGTCAAAATGATTTACTCAAATGCCAACAGGCAATCGAAGTTAATGCACTTTCACCTGTGTTATTTACAGAAAGTATTGCGAAACATATGATTGAGCATAATCATGGTAAATTGGCTGTGATTGGCTCAGTAGCGGGTGACCGTGGACGTAAATCAAATTATGTATATGGTGCATCCAAAGCATTGATTGATAAATACCTGCAAGGATTACAACACCGCTTAGCTTTAATCGGTTCTTCTGTTACAGCAACTTTAATTAAGCCGGGTCCGACAGCAACACCGATGACGGCTGGAATGTCTGGCAAAGGAAAGCTTGCCTCACCTGAGCAAGTTGCTAGTGATATTGTGCAAGGAATTGATAAAGCTAAATTGACAGTGTATACACCAGGTAAATGGGCAATCATTATGATGATTATCCGTAATTTACCTTTCTTCTTATTTAGAAAAATGGATATCTAAACTAGAAAGATAATTAAAAAGCTCAATCATATATTGGGCTTTTTTAATTATCTTGGTTTAAAAGCACTCACCATTTATCTCCTCACACTTCTTACATTCCAACATTACACCTAATTTCTCATGGCGTCCTTGTTCAGTTAACACCCAAGGACGATTTTGCCACGGTGAATCATGACGGACATGCTGACCATGCCCACAGGCGAGATCAGCAACATAATGTCCTTCTTCATCGAGATGAAAATCCACAATCGCTTGCTGCATTTAACTTTCCATAGACTCGAGTTTCGATTGTTCCAAACCCTTTAAAAAACGATGGCATAAGTTATGAATCGCCAGCAGATCATTCTGCTCCATGCCTAAAGCGCAGGCGAGTTTAAACGGAATTGCGATAATCTCATCTTTTGATGCCAGCGCTTTTTCTTGTAAAACCACTTTTTTCATTCGCTCGTCTTCTTTGACTGCGACACGTTTTAAAAACTGTTTTTCTTCTAGTTTTTTAATAATGGGTGTCAGCGTTCCTGAGTCAAAAAAAGTCTTTTGTCCAATTTCTGACAACATCACATTGTCCCGCTCATATAACGCCAGCAACACAATAAATTGCGGATAGGTCAGATCGTATTCCTGAAGCAACGGACGATACTGGCGAATCATGGCATTGGTCGCGGAATACATGGCAAAACACACTTGGTTATCCAAAAATGAAACTTCAGCCATGATGTTTTTTGCTCGACTTGATTGTTGAACATTCAGTATAAATTGGATTGTTTGGAAAGTACATTGCGCATAATTAACTTGTACACAATATAATTGTGTGCAATATTAAATAAGCAAGCTGAATGATTAAGCAATATATTTCGAGTAATTCCACCATTGGATAGATGAGAGAACACCTATGAGCAAAATTTATGATTTTCAGGCTGAACTGTTAGAAGGCGAACAAAAGAACCTTGCGGACTACCAAGGTAAAGTATTATTAGTCGTGAATACGGCGAGCCAATGTGGTCTCACGCCACAATTTGAAGGTTTGGAAAAGTTATATCAGGACTATCAACAACAAGGACTGGTGATTTTGGGTTTCCCGTGTAACCAGTTTGCCAATCAAGATCCATCCAGTAACGAAGAAATCGGCAGCTTCTGTCAGCGTAATTATGGCGTGTCATTTCCAATGTTTGCCAAGATTGATGTGAATGGCCCAACAGCACATCCCTTGTATCAATATTTAACTTCTGAAGCCAAGGGGATTCTGGGGAGTGAAAGTATTAAATGGAATTTCACCAAATTCCTGATTAATCAAAATGGTGAGGTAGTAAAACGCTACTCGCCGATCACCAAACCTGAAAAAATTGCCAAAGATATTCAAAAACTTTTGGCTTAAGTTGAATTTAAAATTTGATGTTTTACAAATTACTGGCGATCGATTCATTTGCCAGTAATTTTTATCCATAAGAAAATCGTCTATTTAAATAAATTGAATCTAGTGATTTGAATAAATTAGAATTTTTTAGATTTAATAATTACATAACTTGTTTAAACATCATCAGTAAACTTCGTTATACTTTTTGCCAAGATTAAAAATACGAGCGTCAGATTATGCGTGTACTTGTAGTGATGGACCCGATTGAAACTGTGAATCTTAAAAAGGATTCAACCATGGCAATGTTATGGGCGGCCAGCCGTCGCGGACATGAATTGGGTTATGCATTACAGCACGATTTATATATCGACCAAGGTAAGGCTTTTGGTCTGATCTCTCCTTTAAAAGTATTCGAAGATTACAATCATTATTACGAGTTAGGTGAGAAGCGCAAAGAGTCGTTAGCGGATTACGATGTGGTATTAATGCGTAAAGATCCGCCGTTTGACATGAACTTTGTCTATACCACCTATATTCTGGAACAGGCTGAGCGTGAAGGGGCGTGGATTATCAATAAGCCGCAATCGCTACGTGACTGCAATGAAAAGCTATTTGCTACCCAGTTCCCAGAGCTACAAGTCCCAACTTTAGTGACCTCACAACAAAGCCTGATTCGTGAATTTATCAAAGAACATGGCGATGTGATTGTGAAACCACTTGATGGAATGGGCGGCATGGGCATTTTCCGTTTGTATCAAGATGGGGTAAACATCGGTTCGACTCTGGAAATGCTCACAGAAATGGGTACACGTCCGATCATGGCACAACGTTATATTCCTGAAATTGTAGAAGGCGATAAGCGTATCTTGATGGTCAATGGTGAACCGATTCCATATTGTCTGGCACGTATTCCACAAAATGGTGAAGTGCGCGGTAATCTGGCGGCAGGTGGTTTAGGGCAGGCTCGTCCACTGACTGAAAATGATAAACTGATTGCAGCAAAAGTTGGCCCATTCTTACGTGAAAAAGGTTTGGTTTTCGTTGGTCTGGATGTGATCGGGAATTATGTGACTGAAATTAATGTGACCAGCCCAACCTGTATCCGCGAGATTGATGCACAATTCGGTACCTCGATTGCAGATGATTTATTTGCAGTGCTGGAAGCTGGGCTTAAAAATTAAATAATTCTTATTTTTTGACCAAATTGCCCGTTTGTATTTACTCGAATTTTGGATGCAAATGGGCTTTTAGATATCGGCAGTCTCTAGTTTTTAACAAAGAATCGAAAAAAGCTCAGCTTTCTGTTGTAAACAAGTGAAATTCGCTTTTCGTGAATGAAGCTTTAGGATTAAAATAACGCTCGAAAACAATAGACGATAACCTTTTTTTGAGTTGAAGAATTAAACCGTGACCAATTCACCACAGAACAAACCCAAACATGTCATGATGATGGCCGCTGGTACAGGTGGACATGTTTTTCCTGCGCTTGCTGTTGCCAAACAACTGCAACAAGAGGGCTGTCAGGTCTCTTGGTTGGCGACCCCGACGGGAATGGAAAACCGGTTACTCAAAGATCAAAATATTCCAATTTATCAGATTGATATTCAAGGTGTACGTGGCAATGGTCTGCTACGTAAGCTCAGTGCACCATTTAAAATTTTAAAAGCAACCTTAAGCGCAATGCGCTATATGAAACAGCTAAAAATTGATGCTGTCGCTGGTTTCGGCGGTTATGTTGCAGGGCCAGGTGGTTTGGCTGCACGTTTGCTGGGTATTCCTGTGTTGATCCATGAACAGAATGCGATTGCAGGTTTTACCAATACCCAACTGGCACGTATCGCGAAAACCGTATGTCAGGCTTTTCCAGATACTTTCCCAAGTAGTGATAAAGTGGTGACCACAGGAAATCCTGTGCGTGCTGAAATCACTGCGATTTTGAATCCATCATGGCGTTACCAAACCCGTGAACAGGAACAATTGCCACTGAATATTTTAATTGTGGGCGGTTCATTAGGGGCGCAAGCGTTAAATGAGCGTTTGCCAGAAGCATTAAAGAAAGTCAGTGTACCGCTGAATGTATTTCATCAATGTGGTCAAAATAAGCAAGATGCGACGCGTGCACTTTATCAAGGTGCATCTGAGCAATTAAATATTCAGGTTGAGCCATTTATTCATGATATGGCCAAAGCGTATAGTGAAGCTGATTTAATTATTTGCCGTGCTGGCGCGTTGACTGTGACTGAAGTTGCAACAGCGGGTCTGGCCGCGGTTTTTGTTCCTTTACCTATTGCGGTGGATGACCACCAGACTGCAAATGCTAAGTTTTTGGCAAATGCAGGTGCTGCAAAAATTTGCCAACAAGCAGAAATGACACCTGCTGTTTTAGATGAGTTATTTGCCAGTTTGCTCAATCGCCAGCTACTCTCTGAAATGGCAATTAAAGCACGTCAACAAGCACAACCGAATGCGACGCAGCATGTGGTTGATCTAATTAAAAAATTGTAATTCGAGTTTATCTATGTCTCCTACAAATCCAAACCAAGCCAAAAAGCTGATTAAAGTGCCAGAAATGCGCCGTATTAAAAATATCCACTTTGTTGGTATTGGCGGTGCGGGGATGTGTGGTATTGCTGAAGTATTGAGTAACCAAGGTTATAAGATTTCAGGTTCAGATATTAAAGCGTCGAAAACGACAGCTCAACTCGAAGCCAATGGCATTAAGGTGTTTATCGGCCACTCGGCAGACAATATTAAAAATGCCAATGTATTGGTGGTATCGACGGCGATTGATCCTGAAAATCCAGAGATTAAAGCTGCAATTGAACAACGTACGCCGATTGTGCGTCGCGCGGAAATGTTAGGTGAGTTGATGCGTTACCGTCATGGTATCGCGGTTGCGGGAACACATGGTAAAACGACAACCACAAGTTTATTAACCACCATGTTGGCAGAAGAAAACCTTGATCCAACTTATGTGATCGGTGGTTTGCTGAATAGCACTGGGGTCAATGCTGCGTTGGGTGAAAGCCGTTTTATCGTGGCAGAAGCGGATGAGTCGGATGCTTCATTCCTGTATTTACAGCCGATGGCCGCCATTGTGACCAATATCGATGCAGATCACATGGATACTTATGAAGGCAGCTTCGATAAGTTAAAAGATACGTTTATCCAGTTCTTGCATAACCTGCCATTCTACGGCTTAGCAGTTGTCTGTGGTGATGACGCCAATATTCGTGAGATTTTACCGCGTGTAGGCCGTCCAGTATTAACTTACGGTTTCGATGAAGGCAATGATATCCGTGCAGTTGATGTGGCTCAGGAAGGCATGCGTTCGCACTTTACGGTATTGCGTAAAGATCGTGAGCCATTACGTGTCACTATTAACCAGCCTGGCTTGCATAATGTCCTAAATGCGCTTGCTGCGATTGGTGTTGCAACTGATGAAGGTGTGTCTGATGGTGCGATTTGTCGTGCCTTAGAAGGCTTTAGCGGTGTTGGTCGTCGCTTCCAGGTTCAAGGTGAATATGAAGTTGGCGAGGGCATGGTGAAATTGGTAGACGACTATGGTCATCATCCAAAAGAAGTTGAAGCGACCATTAAGGCAGCACGTGCCAGCCATCCAGATCGTCGTTTGGTGATGTTGTTCCAGCCGCACCGTTTTAGCCGTACCCGTGACTGTTTTGATGACTTTGTGGATGTGTTATCACAAGTCGATCAATTGTTATTGTTAGAGGTTTATCCAGCAGGCGAAAAACCAATTGTGGGCGCTGACAGCCGTGCCTTGGCGCGTAGTATTCGTCTGCGTGGTCAAGTGGAACCGATTCTGGTTGATCCAGTGGAAGGGAATTTACCAAGCGTTTTACAAAAAGTGTTACAAGCTAATGACCTGTTATTAACACAAGGCGCGGGTAACGTGGGTGCAATTTCGGTAGAATTGGCTCAGCATCGTTTGTATGCCCAATAATTTTGTTTTTTGAATATTAAAAGTTTTACAGTTTTAAGGATATAAACGTGTCAAATGCTGCGAAATTCGGCAAAGTTGCTGTGTTATTTGGTGGGAAATCGGCTGAGCGTGCGGTGTCATTGGACAGCGGTCAGGCCGTTTTAGATGCATTGTTGCGTTCGGGTGTGCAGGCAGAAGCATTTGATCCGCAAGATCGTAGTGTGACTGAGCTGGTGGGTTACGATCGTGCTTTTATCGTATTGCATGGTCGTGGCGGTGAAGATGGCCAAATTCAGGGTGTACTGGAATGGTTGAATATTCCATATACCGGTACTGGCGTGCAAGGTTCTGCAATTGGTATGGACAAAGTCAAAACCAAGCAAATCTGGCAAGGCAGTGATTTGCCGACTGCGCCTTACCGCATTATCACCAAAGACACCGATCTTGATCCGGTGATTGCTGAATTGGGTCTACCTGTCATTATCAAACCTGTACATGAAGGCTCAAGTGTTGGCATGAGTAAGGTTGAGAAAGCAGAAGACTTTGCTGCGGCTATTGAAAAAGCGACCCAACATGATGCTGTGGTTATGGCTGAAAAATGGATTACAGGTCGTGAATTCACGATTTCATTCCTGAATGGTCAGCCTTTGCCCGTGATTCGTTTACAACCACCAGCAGATGTTGCTTTTTATGACTATGAAGCAAAATACCAACGTAATGATGTCGAATATGGTATCCCTTGTGGTCTAACTGAAGCGGAAGAGAAGAGCTTACAAGCATTGTGCTTACGTGCTTTTCAGGCCGTGGGTGCAGAAGGTTGGGGCCGTATTGATGCGATGCAGGACGAACAGGGTAATTTCTGGTTATTGGAAGTTAATACCGTTCCAGGCATGACCAGCCACTCTCTCGTACCAAAAGCAGCGCAAGCCGTTGGTTATAATTTTGATCAGCTCTGTGTTGCGATTTTAGAGCAAACTTTAGCAAAGTCGGCTTAATTATTTATGGCTCAACTTCCTGCATCTATGCGTCGCAAAACGCGACCAGCCATTAGCTCGATTCACGAGAAACCGCCTACGCCTAAACAAAAGATGGTGAATGCGGGGGGCTGGGCATTACTTGTTATTGCATTCGCTGTACTGGCATTAGGTCTGTTTGGCTTATATAAAGTCATGACGGATGCCAAAGTTGCAGAGTTGCAGGTGGTGGGAACCAATTCTGAAGTTGAAAATCAGCAATTAGTTAAATACCTAAATCCTGTCATTAAAGATAATTATTTCACTTCGGATTTAGAGCAGATTCGGGATCAGGCGTTAAAAGTATCTTGGGTTGATCGTGTAGTGGTATCACGGGCTTGGCCAAATGCAATTCGGGTGCGGGTGATGCCGCGTCATGCGATTGCACGTTGGGGAACAGGGCGTTTGCTTAGTGATAATGGTGAAGTGTTTAGTGAGGCTCTTCCTCAAGCACATCCAAATTTGCCACTGTTACATGGGCCAGCCAGCCAATCCAAAATGATGATGCGTCGCTATAATGAAATTAACCAATTATTTCATCCAGCGAATTTAAGATTAAAAGAACTGTATTTAACTGAGCGTATGACCTGGTTTATGCAGTTTGATTCAGGTTTGCGAATTATCGTGGATCAGGATCAAACCATGAACAAGCTCCAGCGCTTAAGCCATTTGGCACAAACAGATCTAAAACCTGTATGGTCGAAAATCACGGCAATTGACCTGCGTTACCGGAATGGTTTGGCCATTCAATGGAAAAATGCAGCTCCGCCAAAGATTGTCAACGGTCAGTTAGTTGTAACGATTGATGACACAAGCCTTGCAGGGGCAATTCAGGCAAAGCCATAATACGTGGCTTAAAATAAAGGGCAGTGGTCCTAAACAACACTAAAGATATGGTATTGAAGTAATGAGTGAAGCTGTTCCCTCAGTTGTTGCGATTGATATTGGGACTCATAAAGTCTCAGTTTTGATTGGTAAGGTCCATGCACCGGATAAGATACAGGTCATTGGCATGGCAACTGCTCGCAACCGAGGCATGGTTAAAGGCAAGATTGTCAGCTTGGACAAGGTCATTGCTGCGATTAAAAATGCAGTATCCGAAGCAGAGGATATGGCAGAGTGCCGTATTCATAGCGCATGGGTGTCTATCCCGAGTACTGAATTACAAAGTTTTTATGCATCAGGTCGTACCCCTGTAGCCAACCACGATCATATTATTACGACAAATGAAGTGGTGCGCGCATTAGAGTTGGCCAAAGCCAGCCATTTATCACCTGATTATTATCTTGCCAGTGCTGTTCCATTGGGCTTTGAGCTGGGTGATTCGGCTGAATGGGTGCAAAATCCTGTGAATATGTCTGCACATAGCATGACAGGTCATTATCAGTTGATGATGATGCCAATTAGCACCATGCAAAACCTTGATCGTGCCATGAAAGGGGCGAATATCGGGGTGGAGAAAATGGTGGTGTCTTGCTTGGCAACGGCTGAAGCAAGTTTGCTAAAAGACGAAAAAGAATATGGTGTATGTCTGGTTGATATCGGTGCAGGCATTACCAATATTGCAGTGTATCTGGATGGTCGATTGGCTTTAGCACGTACCTTGCCACGTGGTGGTGAGAATGTCACTCGTGATATTGCAGCTGTTTTACAAACCACGACTGAAGAAGCTGAACGCATCAAGATTTTACATGGCTGCGTCGATCTTAGTGTAGTAAAACCAGATCATATGATTCAGGTGCAAGGCATTGATGGCACACAAACCATCAGTCGTATTGAACTTGCAGAAATCATCATTGCGCGTTATGAAGAAATCTTTAGCTTAATTCGTGAAGAACTGGAGCATAGTGGCGCGATTCATGGTTTATATCATGGTGTGGTACTGACTGGCGATGCGTGTCAAATTGAAGGTATGGTGAATTTGGCGCGTCGTACTTTAGGCGTATCTGCGCATCTGGGCAATCCTCCATTGCAAGTGTATGCGGATGATCAGCACTTACCAGCATTGCGTCGTTCAATGTACGCTACTGCGGCAGGTCTGTTGATGTTTAGCCAGAGTGATTTGCAAGATACGGTTGAAGAACCAGAAGAGGCCAGCGATCGTAGTTTTGTTGATCGGGTTGCCAATGGTTGGAATGCATTAAATAGCAAATTAAAGGCCATCTTTTAAGTTGTAGTTATTTTTGGGAAAATTTGTTAGGAAGTTGTTCTAAATCACCCACTGTACTTGACAATCTGGTGATTATTGAACAGCATCCTAAACATCAGTTGTTTAAAAATCAGGGCAGTAACGGGCTGAAGTAACTGCCATTAATATTAGGAAATCTAAAGGTCATGGCCTCATTTGAATTTATAGAAGATGAACTAGACAATGGCAACGGTCAAGCCCGTTTCACAGTATTTGGTGTGGGTGGTGGTGGCGGTAATGCCGTTCAACACATGGCACAGTCAGATATTCAAGGTGTAAAGTTCGTTTGTGCAAATACAGATAAACAAGCACTGGACAGCATGAACGCGCCATTCAAAATTCAATTGGGTGAACAAAGTACGCGTGGTTTAGGCGCTGGTGCGAATCCAGAAGTGGGTCAAATCGCAGCCGAAGAAAGCCGTGATGTGATCCGTCAGCACCTTGAAGGGACTGATATGGTCTTCGTAACCGCTGGTATGGGTGGTGGTACGGGTACAGGTGCTGCACCAGTTGTTGCTGAAGTTGCAAAAGAAATGGGTATCCTGACTGTTGGTGTGGTGACAACCCCATTCAACTTTGAAGGCCGTCGCCGTCAAAAGTCTGCTGAAAAAGGTATTGATGCCTTAGAAGCACATGTTGATTCATTGATTATTATTCCGAACCAGCGCTTACTCAGCGTATATGGCGATATCTCAATGAAAGATGCCTATAAAAAGGCAGATGATGTATTGTTGAACGCAGTTCGCAGTATTTTTGACCTTGTGGTCAATCGTGGTCACATTAACCTCGACTTCGCTGACTTGAAAACAGCGATGAGTACACGTGGTTATGCAATGATGGGTGCTGGTTTAGGCCGTGGTGAAGATCGTGCCCGTCAGGCAGCTGAGCAGGCGATCCGTAGCCCATTGCTTGATAATGTGAATATTATCAATGCGAAAGGTGTGTTGATTAACATCACTGGTGGCGATGATATTACCTTACGTGAAACCGAGATCATTACAGATGTGGTGAACCAGATTGTTGACCTTGATGAAGGTGAAATTTTCTACGGTACGGTATTCGATCCAGATGCGCGTGATGAACTTCGTGTTACGGTTATAGCGACTGGTTTAACGCGTAATGCAAGTGAAGTTGATCAGAAACGACGTACTGCAGCTTCGCATGTCAGCGCTTCTCAAGCGGCACAACAACCTGTTGATGAAGATGACGTTCCAGCGATTAGTAAACGTGCAAATGTAGACGCTCCAGCGAGTGCTACAGCAAGTTCTACGCCACGTTCATCGCCAATGAGCATCCAAGACTATCTGAAAAATCAGCAACGTAAATAATAAAATCAGTTATTTAGAGAAAGGAGGCAATTAATTGCCCCCTTTTTTATTTTTTTAAAATGGCAAAATATGCTAAGTTATATCGGTTTTTGCAAATGAAGTTGGTATGGCATGTTGAAACAACGTACTCTCAAGCGTGTGGTGAAAGCGAGCGGGATTGGTTTGCACAGTGGTCAAAAGGTGCTGATCAATTTTGTTCCACACCATATTGATGGAGGTATTGTCTTTCGCCGTATCGACTTAAATCCCCCAGTGGATATCCCAGCCAATGCCTTGCTGATCCAAGAAGCATTTATGTGTTCGAATCTGGTGCGTGACGACATTAAAGTGGGCACCATTGAACATGTCATGAGTGCGATTGCCGGATTGGGAATCGACAATCTGATTGTCGAAGTGTCTGCTTCAGAAGTTCCGATTATGGATGGTAGTGCAGGCCCGTTT
This sequence comes from Acinetobacter vivianii, assembly GCF_014635885.1. GTDB lineage: Bacteria > Pseudomonadota > Gammaproteobacteria > Pseudomonadales > Moraxellaceae > Acinetobacter > Acinetobacter vivianii. The sequence goes on along the minus strand of NZ_BMDR01000003.1, from coordinate 377,616 downwards.
ATCTATCTTCTCATGCAAGGTGAGCTGGCAGAGCAGGATGCACCAAAGAAGTTCATCCGCATTTTAAAGCCAGTTGAAGCTTTGATTGATGATAAAAAAGCGATTTTCACGCCACATTCAGGTTTTCAGCTCAACTTCACCATCGATTTTGATCATCCAGCCTTTGCCAAAGAATACCAGTCAGCAACCATTGATTTTTCGACAGAAGTCTTTGTGTATGAAGTAAGTGAAGCGCGAACGTTTGGTTTCATGAAAGATCTGGATTATCTCAAAGCCAATAATCTGGCCTTGGGTGCAAGTCTGGATAATGCCATTGGTGTAGATGATACGGGTGTGGTCAATGAGGAAGGATTGCGTTTCGCCGACGAGTTTGTCCGACACAAGATTTTAGATGCCGTAGGTGATTTATATTTACTTGGACATCAGATTATTGCCAAGTTTGATGGCTATAAATCGGGGCATGCTTTGAATAATCAGTTATTACGCAATGTTCAAAATGATCCAAGCAGCTATGAAATTGTAACATTTAATAACGAGAATGATTGTCCGATTCCTTATGTTAGTGTGACATAAGTCCTTGTCTTTTATTGGCTATGTTATATTATAACAAATGAAAATGAGAATTTTGTCACAAAATATAATTATGTATTTCGATACTTAATGTATGAAGTTTACTTTTTATTGCTTGCCAAACGTAGTAGAGCTTGGCTAAGCTTAGGGTCGCTCACATATTCAGCGGCGCTACGCAATTGCTCTTGGGTCTCTGATGTAAGTGCTTTTGTTGGGGGAGAGGGTTCACGAGAGACAGCCTTTTTGTTTCTTAAGCGAACTTGGATTTTTCGTAATTCCTTGAGTCCTTCGAGCTGAGCTAACTGCGCAACATAGTTGCTTTGTAAATAGCTGAGTTGACTAATCATGGCCTGATTTTCACCAGTTATGATCAAAACGCCATGTTGATAACAAACAACTTGCCATTGCTCTGGTTGGGGCAATAACGGTTGAATAATTTTCGTAAGTTGTTTCCATTGCGTAACTTGCGTTGTCAGAAACGTTAAGTTTCCAGTTTTTATGTGTTGTCCTTTCTGTTGGAAAACGTTGTTAGGCTCAGACATAGAACTTCCTCGGAGGTAATGTGTCCATCTTAAGCGTTTGGTTCAGCTGTTATCAAGGAAGAGATGATAAAGGAACGTTTGAAGGACGGTTTCAAGAGGTTTTTTATGCATCATACGCGTCGTATTTTACTCGCATTTTCATTGGCTGCTTCAGCTGCTTCGGTTGCTTTTGCAGACTACCAGAACATTGGTCAGTCAACAGGTGATGACCGTTTAGAGCAATTATCAAAAACCTTGGCTCAAGGTTCTTATACTCATTCTGCTGATATGGATTTGCCAGCCGTTTCGAATGTATCGGTTAAATTACGTGAAAAAACCATTGAATTGAATAATGCGACGATCGAGAAAAAATACGGTCGTTCAGCGATTTCATCTCAGGATAATGCGCCTTCATTTTCTGCCAACACGGGTTATTCTTGGTTGGTAAGCCATCCTTTACAAGAAGGACGTGTGAGTTCTTCTTGGGGCAACCGTACTCTGCTCGGTTCAACACGCCATCACTCTGGTCTTGATCTTGCTGCACCATCAGGTACACCGATTTATTCAACAGGCCCTGGCGTCGTGACTAAATCAGGCTGGGGTACAGGTTATGGTCAATATGTTGAAATTGATCATGGCAATGGTTATATCACTCGCTATGCACATGCCTCACGCTTAATCGTGAATGCTGGTGACCGTGTAAGCGCAGGCGAGCATATTGCCAATGTTGGTTGTACAGGTCGTTGTACTGGCCCACATTTACATTTTGAAGTTGTGAAAGATGGTCAACGTAAAAACCCATCAACTTACCTCGCAATGTTGCCTTAATGTAATTTGTTAACAGTTGTATATAAATATTCAGAAAAATCGCCTTTATTGGCGATTTTTTATGTGTTTTGTTTCAATTCGGTCAATGACTATTTTGTCAGAAAATAATAAGGCGTTTTCCATTCAGCCAAGGCCATACCCCTTATAAAGCAAAACATGATAAAAATAGGGTCGACAAATAACTTAAGGGAAAAGGTGAATTGTATGGCGTTTTATGGCGACTCTGACGCGCAAGAAACCCAAGAATGGCAAGAAGCATTTGATTCTGTATTACAACACATGGGCACGGAACGAGCTGCTTTCTTACTAGAAAAACTCTATCAACGGGCTATTGCGAAACATGTGCCAATCCAGCGCTTAAATACACCTTACCTCAACACCATTTCAGTTGAAGAGCAACCAGCGATGCCTGGCGATCAGGATATGGAACGCCGTATCCGCGCATTGATTCGCTGGAATGCTTTGGCAATGGTATTACGTGCGAATAAAACGGGCGATGACCTCGGTGGTCACCTTGCAAGTTTCGCATCATCTGCAACATTGTATGACGTTGGTTTTAACCATTTCTTCCGCGCAAACAGCGATAACTTTGGCGGCGACATGATTTATTACCAAGGTCACTGTGCGCCTGGTATTTATGCACGCTCTTTCCTTGAAGGTCGTTTAAACGAAGAACAGTTAAGTAATTTCCGTCGTGAAGTTGGCGGTAACGGTTTACCAAGCTATCCACATCCATATTTAATGCCAGACTATTGGCAGTTCCCTACCGTATCGATGGGTCTAGGTCCAATCATGTCGATTTATCAGGCACACATTCAAAAATATTTGATGAATCGTGGCTTGATCAAAGAAGAAGATCGTAAAGTCTGGGCTTATCTGGGCGATGGTGAGATGGATGAGCCAGAAAGTACAGGTGCAATTTCACTTGCTGGTCGTGAAAAGCTTGATAACCTGATTTGGGTCGTGAACTGTAACTTACAGCGCCTAGATGGTCCTGTACGTGGTAACGGTAAAATTATTCAAGAATTAGAATCTTTATTCCGTGGTGCGGGCTGGCGTGTCATTAAAGTCGTGTGGGGCCGTCATTGGGATCCACTTCTTGCAAAAGACAGCTCAGGCGCTTTAAAAGCGGTTATGGATGAAACAGTTGATGGTGAGTACCAACGCTATCAAGTGAAAGGCGGTGCATATACACGTGAGAAATTCTTTGGCAAGTACCCAGAAGCTGCGGAACTTGTAAAAGATTTAAGCGATGAAGATATCGACAATCTTAACCGTGGTGGTCATGACCCGTACAAAGTTTTTGCTGCCTATGCAGAAGCAATGAAAGCCAAAGGTCAACCAACCGTTATTCTTGCGAAAACGGTTAAAGGTTATGGTTTATCTGAAGAAATTGAAGCGGTGAACAAAACTCACCAAATCAAAAAAATGCAGATCGACTCTTTGAAATATGTACGTGACCGTTTCAACTTGCCATTTACAGACGATAAGTTAGAAGAGCTTCCATTCTATCGCCCAAGTGAAAACTCTCCAGAAATGAAGTACATGAAGGCGCGTCGTGAGGCATTAGGTGGTTACCTACCTGCACGTCGTAAAGAGAGTGAAACTTTAGCAATTCCTGAATTATCAGTATTTGATGCTGTATTAAATGGTTCTGGTGGTAAAGAGCAATCGACGACGATGCTGATGGTACGTTTAATTGCTGCTTTACTGAAAGAAAAAGCAATTAAAGACCGCGTAGTTCCAATCGTTCCAGATGAAGCACGTACATTTGGTCTGGAGGGGATGTTCCGTCAGCTGGGTATTTATGCTGCTCACGGTCAAAAATATACCCCAGAAGACCAAGAACAGTTAATGCATTACCGTGAAGCAAGTGATGGTCACATGTTGCAAGAAGGGATTAACGAAGCGGGTGCGATGAGCGCTTGGGCTGCGTTGGCAACCAGTTATTCAACCAATAACTTGCCAATGATTCCAATGTACATGTACTACTCAATGTTCGGTTTCCAACGTATTGGCGACATTGCATGGGCTGCGGGCGATGCACAAGCACAAGGTTTCTTGTTGGGTGCAACAGCTGGCCGTACCACATTGAACGGTGAAGGTTTACAGCACCAAGATGGTCATTCACATATCTTGGCGAACACGATTCCAAACTGCGTATCTTATGATCCATGTTTTGGTTATGAATTGGCTGTGATCGTACATGACGGTTTACAACGTATGTATGTGAACCAAGAGCGTGTGTTCTACTACTTAACCGTAATGAACGAAAACTACGAGCATCCTGCAATGCCAGAAGGCGCTGAGGAAGGCATTAAACGTGGTATGTACTTGTTTGAAAAAGATGAAAAAGCAACGGTTCAATTACTTGGCTCAGGCGTCATTCTGCGTGAAGTGATCAAAGCTGCGAAAATCTTACGTGATGAATACCAGATCCACTCAAACGTTTGGAGCGTAACAAGCTTCAATGAGTTGTCACGTGACGGTATGGCATGTGAAGAATACAACCGTTTACACCCACTGACTGAAGAAGTGAAAGAGTCTTGGGTATCTAAACAGTTACGTGGTACAGAAGGTATCGTTGTTTCAGCAACAGACCATATGCGTGCGTATAGCGAACAAATCCGTGCATATCTTCCAGATGGTCGTCCATTTGTTGCATTAGGTACAGATGGTTACGGTCGTTCAGATACACGTGCAAACTTACGTAGTTTCTTTGGTGTTGATGCTGCGCATATCGTTGTTGCGACTTTGAAAAAACTCGCTGACGAAGGTGAAGTAGATGCACGTTTAGTCAAAGATGCGATTTCTAACTTTGAGTTAGATACGGATCGTCCAGTTGCATGGGCGCCACAAGCGCATCCAGAAGTTCAGGCCGTTGCTGAATACAATGAAACACAAACAGGTGAGGGGAAATAATCATGCAAATCCAAGCACCTGATATTGGCGTAGATAAAGCGCTCGTTGCAGAAATCTTGGTCAAAGTAGGCGACCATGTTGCAGTTGACGATAGCCTTCTGGTTTTAGAGTCAGATAAGGCAACGGTAGAAGTACCAAGCACTGCGGCAGGTATCGTAAAAAGTATTCTGGTTAAACAGGGTGATGAAGTCACTGAAGGCGTTGCATTGATCGAACTAGAGTCGGAGTCTGCTGCTGAAGCCCCTGCGAACGAAGCACCGAAAGCGGAAGCACCAAAAGCAGAAGCGAAACCTGTCGAAGCTGAAACAAAAGTACAACCAGCTGCCGCTCCAACAGCGACAGCAAGCCAAGTTGTGGATGTAAAAGTTCCAGATATTGGTGTAGAAAAAGCGTTGGTTGCAGAAGTATTGGTCAAAGTTGGTGATCAGATTGAACCTGAACAAAGTATTGTTGTGGTTGAATCGGACAAGGCGACTGTAGAAGTACCAAGCTCGGTTGCGGGGATTGTGGAAGCGATCCAGATTAAAGAAGGCGATAGCATCAAAGAAGGCGTGGTATTGATTCAGGTCAAGACTACGAGCGCTGCAACGTCATCTGAACCGCAAGCAGCCCCTGCTCAAACAGAAGCGCCAGTCGCAACGACTGAAGCACCAGCTGCAAGCAATACCTCAACAGGTAATGTTGAAATTGAAGTACCAGATCTAGGTGTAGAAAAAGCACTTGTTTCAGAAATTTTGGTCAATGTCGGTGATCGCGTTGAAGCTCAACAAAGCCTATGCGTGGTTGAGTCAGATAAGGCGTCTGTTGAGGTGCCAAGTTCAGTAGCAGGGATTGTGAAAGCAATCCATGTCTCTGCTAATCAAGAAGTTCGTCAAGGCGTGGCTTTGGCAACGATTGAGGTGAGTGGTCAGGCCGCTGCTCCAGCAGCACCAAAAGCTCAACCAGCCGCTGCACCTTCTGCTCAAGCAGCACCAGCAAAACCACAGGCAGCAGAGACAGCAGCACCAAGTGCGCCAGCGCAAGCTGAGAAGTTGACCAAAGAGCAAGAAGCAGAAAATGCGAAGGTTTATGCAGGCCCTGCCGTGCGTAAACTAGCACGTGAATTAGGCGTTATTCTTGGTCAGGTGAAGGCTTCAGGTGAACATGGTCGCGTAATGAAGGACGATGTTTTTGCTTATGTAAAAGCACGTCTCACGACAGCGCAGCCAGCACCTTCTGCTCAAGCAGCACCAGTGGCTTCGGGCTTACCGAAGTTGCCAGACTTTGGTGCATTTGGTGGCGGTGAAGTGAAAGCAATGACGCGTTTACAGCAAGTATCTGTACCGCAGTTGTCATTGAATAACTTTATTCCTCAAGTCACCCAGTTCGATTTGGCTGATATCACAGAGCTTGAAGCGTGGCGTGGAGAGCTTAAAGACGGCTTTAAAAAGCAGGGTCTGAGCTTAACTATTTTGGCCTTTATTGCCAAAGCAGTTGCGCACTTGCTGAAAGAAGAACCTTATTTCGCAGGCCATTTGGCTGATGATCAGAAGTCAGTATTGTTACGTAACGAAATTCATATGGGTATTGCTGTGGCGACCCCAGATGGTTTGACTGTTCCAGTGCTGCGTAATCCTGACCAGAAGTCAATTAAGCAAATCGCGACAGAACTGGCTGAACTGAGCCAGAAAGCACGTGACCGCAAATTGTCACCGAAAGATTTGCAAGGTGCCAACTTCACGATTACCAGCTTAGGTAGTATTGGTGGTACTGCATTTACGCCGTTGGTGAACTGGCCACAAGTTGCGATTCTAGGTATTTCACCTGCAACCATGCAGCCTGTATGGAATGGTAAAGACTTTGATCCGCGCTTAATGTTGCCATTGTCATTGTCTTATGACCATCGCGTCATTAATGGTGCGGATGCAGCACGCTTTACCAATAAGCTGACCAAGTTACTCAAAGACATTCGTAGCCTATTGCTCTAATCGTTTTTGAATCTAGAAAACCTCGCATCAGCGGGGTTTTCTGTTTTTAGGGTGACAAAATTGTGGCTTTATTTGTAAATACTTTTCTCTAGAATACGGTTTTATCTATAAGAAATTTCTTTGAGATCAGGAGCAAGGATGTTGATGATTTATCGGGTAATGTTGCCATTATTGCTGGTTGTTTTTGTATTGATGGGCTTATGGGTGAGTTTCTTACATTTTCCCTGGGACTGGGTCATGTACGCCGTCATGGGACTGGAAGTGCTGGTCGCGACCGTGGTGATGGCAATGGAATATCAGGCACAGCATGTCGGTGGTGCAAGTGGCTGGGGCAGTTTTGGTTTTCTCGGTCTCAGTGCCTATTTGGCATTTTTTCTGGGGCTTGTCCGTATCTTGGTTTGGAGTTACCAAAAATTTTGGGCTTAACGATTCAAAAGCATTTTATTGTTTGATAGAATGGCGTTACTTCATTGGGGAGTAGCCGCTCTTTACGCAAAGTAAAGAGGTGATGATCAACATAATTGTTCAACAGAACATGGTCATCATAGCAAAGAACCAAGAACAGCTTTTCAGCTGTGCTTTTGTTGGCAAGACCTTTGATTTACCACTCTGCATCAATCTATTTGATTTTGGCTAGCAGGAGGGGTAGGTCATCGGTATATTTTGCTAGCCAGAGCATTCAACTATGTATGAATTCCTCATCTCCACATCAATTGTTGCCCTTGCTGAAATGGGCGATAAAACTCAATTGCTTGCATTATTACTTGCTGCACGTTTCCGTAAACCCGTTCCGATTTTAATTGCGATCTTGCTTGCTACCACCATTAACCACGGTATTTCGGCTGTCTTAGGTCAATGGATTACGACCGTCCTGAGCCCTGAAATCCTGTTATGGATTCTCGCACTCGGCTTTATCGGTATGGCAATCTGGATGCTGATCCCAGATGAGTTGGGCGATGAAAGTGAGAGCATCAATAAATGGCAGAAATTCGGCGTCTTTGGTGCAACCTTCATCTTATTCTTTTTGGCTGAAATTGGTGATAAAACTCAAATTGCAACAGTGGCGCTGGCGGCACGTTTTGACAGTGTTTTCTGGGTCATGTGTGGAACAACCTTGGGTATGATGATTGCCAACGCACCTGCGGTCTTTATCGGCGATAAGCTGGCAGATAAATTACCGATCTCCCTGATTCATAAAATTGGTGCCGCAATCTTCTTGGTGGTGGGTATTTCAACTTTGGTTCAGCATTATTTCTTTTAATTTTTCCCTGCATTTATTGTTTAAAGACCCATCCAGATGTGATGGGTCTTGTTTTATAAATCATGATAAAAATCCAATATCAGATTGAAACCCGAATCAAATCCCATTATTTTATTATGGAATTAAAAATATTTCATATTTAAAGAATTTTTCTGGGGTCGCTATGAGTTTCGAACGAACAACATCACAAATATTATTTGATAATGGCACACATAAATGCATCAGTTTTACCAGTCTGGTCAAAGGGGAAGGCATTCAGGCCAATCAGTTTTTAATTATTGACCATGATCGGGCCGCAGTTTTAGATCCAGGTGGAGACTTGACCTATGTGCCTTTAACCATGGAGCTGAATCGCTATACCAAACTGAAAAATCTGGACTATGTGATGGCCTCACACCAAGATCCCGACATTATTACTTCGATGCCACGCTGGTTGGTGTATACCGATGCCAAAGTCGTGGCCTCTAAACTGTGGGCACGTTTTTTACCGCATCTGAACTCTGCCTTTATGAGTGATCGTATGAAAGGCAATTGGGAAGAGCGCCTGATTGAGTTATCGGATACGGGGCAAATCATTCCTTTGGGTGAGTCTGCCATTGTTGCTGTGCCTGCACATTTCCTGCATTCAGTTGGTAATTTTCAGTTCTATGATCCTACTGCAAAAATTTTATTTTCAGGGGATATGGGTGCTTCGATTGTTGACGATGCCAGCCTGCCAATTGCTGACTTTGATGCGCATATCAAAAAAATGAAAGGCTTTCATCAGCGCTATATGTGTTCCAATAAAGTGATTCGTTTGTGGGTCAATATGGTTCGGCAGATGGATCTGGAGATGATTGTGCCACAGCACGGGACAGCTTTTATTGGCAAAGAGATGATCAGTCAATTTCTAGACTGGATCGAAACGCTGGAATGTGGCGTAGATCTGATGAATGAATATGTTTTTAGTTTGCCGACCGAAATGAGCTAAGTTCTAAGTCAGGAGAATGACTGAAAAATACATAAATTGCTGATTCAGTACTCTTGTCGCCACCAATAAATTTTCTTAGGATATCATCGGATAAAGGATTGAATTTGATAACGAGAATCTTAAGAAAATGTTGTCTCAAATTGCGACACCCGATGCGTGTGTCAGTTGCGGTGCGTGCTGTGCAAATTATCGTGTTTCTTTCTATTGGGCCGAGGCGGAACAAATCCCTGAGCACATGGTTGAACCACTTACAGCTGTCTATTCCTGTATGAAGGGAACCAATCAGGCACAAGTTAGATGTGTGGCCTTGCAAGGCGAAGTGGGACAGCACGTAAGCTGTTCCATCTACCCATTTCGGAGTTCAAGTTGCAAGGAAGTGCAGATTGCCGATTCACATTGTAACAAAGCACGGCTGGCCCATAATCTGATTCCGCTGGTCACGATTGAGCAGCAGTCCTCTGAAAATAATGACAATTTCGATCAGGTTTGCTAACAGGATTTATTGGGTTCGGAAGCAATAAGCATCCATCAGACAGCTTTTTAAGCAATGATTGAAATTATTTTCATCATAGAAAATGAAAATCACATCGAAATTTGTTTATAATAGCTCACGGAAATTACCAGTGAGATTGTTATGCTGACCATCGTTCAAGAAGCGTTAACCTTCGATGATGTCTTATTACTTCCTGCCTACTCAACTGTTCTCCCAAAAGATGTCTCCTTAAAGACACGTTTAACTCGCGGAATTCAACTTAATATCCCTCTCGTTTCTGCTGCAATGGATACAGTGACTGAATCACGTATGGCGATTGCAATGGCGCAAAACGGTGGTATGGGTATTTTGCACAAAAACATGGATATTGCAGCACAAGCCGCTGAAGTCCGTCGTGTGAAAAAATTTGAAGCAGGTATGGTGAAAGATCCAATCACCGTGACACCTGAGACAACAGTTCGTGAACTTATCGCGATCACTCAAGCGAATAATATTAGCGGTGTGCCTGTTGTAAAAGATGGCAAAGTGGTGGGTATTGTCACAGGTCGTGATACACGCTTTGAAACCAATCTTGAACAGCCTGTAAGCAACATCATGACTGGTCAAGACCGCTTGGTGACTGTTCGTGAAGGCGAATCAAAAGAAAATATTCAAGCTTTGCTACAGAAGCATCGTATTGAAAAAGTGTTAGTGATTGGTGAAAACCATGAGCTGAAAGGCTTAATTACGGTCACTGACTTCCGTAAAGCTGAAAGCTATCCAAACAGCTGTAAAGATGATCTTGGCCGTTTACGTGTTGGCGCTGCAGTCGGTACAGGTGCTGAAACACCAAGTCGTGTAGAAGCATTAGTTGATGCGGGTGTCGATGCAATTGTGGTTGATACTGCACATGGTCACTCAGCAGGTGTAATTGAACGTGTACGTTGGGTAAAAGCGAACTATCCACAAGTTCAAGTGATTGGCGGAAACATTGCAACAGGTGATGCAGCATTGGCGTTGCTTGATGCCGGTGCAGATGCAGTTAAAGTGGGTATTGGTCCTGGTTCGATCTGTACGACACGTATTGTTGCTGGTATTGGCATGCCACAGATTTCTGCCATTGATAGCGTTGCCAATGCATTGAAAGATCAGATTCCTTTGATTGCAGATGGTGGTATCCGTTTCTCGGGTGATATGGCGAAAGCAATTGGCGCAGGTGCGAGCACGATTATGGTCGGTTCACTCTTGGCTGGAACCGAGGAAGCACCTGGCGAAGTTGAATTCTTCCAAGGCCGTTACTACAAAGCATACCGTGGTATGGGTTCATTAGGCGCGATGGCAGGGGTAACTGGTTCTGCTGACCGTTATTTCCAAGACTCTAAAGCGGGTGCTGAGAAATTAGTACCAGAAGGGATCGAAGGCCGAGTTCCATATAAAGGTCCAATGGGTAATATCGTACACCAAATGATGGGCGGTTTACGTTCATCAATGGGTTATACGGGTTCATCTGTGATTGAAGATCTTCGTCAAAATGCGAAATTTGTGAAAATTACTTCAGCAGGTATGTCTGAATCGCATGTGCATGATGTGACCATTACCAAGGAAGCGCCAAACTATCGAGTTGGTTGATTTTTGGTAATTTTGCCGATCGAAAAACCGTCAGTGTACTGACGGTTTTTTTTGTTTTGGTGTAAAGTGAACAAGATGAAGAAAGATATGGTTACAGGCCATATAAAAGATAAGAAAGTGAGTAAAACATGAGCTATTTTGGTACTGATGGAATTCGAGGCAAGTTTGGACAAATGCCAATTACCCCAGAGTTTGCATTAAAACTAGGTTTTGCTGCGGGAACAGTATTAAAAAGAAATAGTCCTAAGAGTAAGCCGATTGTTGTTTTAGGGAAAGATACACGTTTATCTGGTTATATCTTGGAAGCTGCATTACAGGCGGGTTTAAATGCGGCAGGTGTTTATGTGCATCTGTTAGGGCCTTTGCCGACACCAGCGATCGCACATTTAACGCGTGCGCTACATGCGCATGCAGGTATCGTGATCTCAGCTTCACATAACCCATATTTCGATAATGGGATTAAATTTTTCTCAAGCGAAGGGAAGAAATTACCCGATGCCATTCAGGATCAGATCAATCAGGAATTAGAGAAAGACCTGATTATTGATGACACAGCAAATCTAGGTAAAAGCGTACGTGTCAAAGATGCCAATGGTCGTTATATCGAATTTTGTAAATCGACATTCCCATACCATTTTGACCTACGTAACTTAAAAATCGTGGTGGATTGTGCAAATGGCGCTGCTTATAGCGTAGGCCCATCGGTATTCCGTGAATTAGGTGCGAAAGTTATCCCCCTGTTTAATGAGCCAGACGGTTTAAATATTAATGAAAACTGTGGTTCAACCCATCCTGAACAATTGCAAAAAGCAGTGATCGAACATCAGGCGGATCTTGGTATTGCGTTTGATGGTGATGCAGACCGTGTGGTGATGGTTGATAAAAATGGTCAATTGGTTGATGGTGACCATATCCTGTATATCCTTGCGACACAGGCAAATCACAAGCCAGCAGGCGTTGTCGGCACTGTGATGAGCAATATGGCATTGGAACTTGCCTTACAAAAGGCTGAAGTTGGCTTTGTCCGTGCCAAAGTGGGTGACCGTTATGTGTTACAGGCGTTAGAAGAAAACAACTGGGTGACAGGTGGTGAGCCTTCAGGCCATATTTTAACGCTGGATAAGAGTACTACTGGTGATGCGATCATTGCTGCGCTTCAGGTCTTAACCGTAATGGTTGAACAAGGTAAGGCTCTACATGAGCTGGTTGCAGGTTTTGAACTGTTCCCGCAAGTTTTGGTGAATGTCCGTTTACAGGATATGATTGATCCATACTCGATTCCTGCACTGGTTGCAGAATTTGAAAAAGCAGAGCAGCAACTGAAAGGCCGTGGTCGACTGTTGATTCGTAAGTCAGGTACAGAGCCTGTTATTCGTGTCATGGTGGAAGGCGATCAGCAACAAGAAGTTGAAGCACTGGCAAATCATCTGGCTGATGCGGTACGTGCTCACGCCCAAGCTGCTTAAGAGAGTCTCAGCATGAATGATGTGATTAAAGACCTGAGTGAATTACGTTTAAGTTACGAGCAAGGTGAATTACATGAAACCCAAGTGAGTAATGAGCCTCACTTGCAGTTTTTGAACTGGTTTAATCATGCCCTTGCAGCGAATTTGCATGAACCTTATGCCATGTCTTTAGCAACAGCAAATGCACAAGGCCGCCCGCATGTGCGTACGGTTTTGTTGCGTGGCGCGACAGAAGCGGGTTATGACTTTTATACCAATTATGACAGTCAGAAAGGATTGGATCTTGCTGAAAATCCTTATGCTGAATTGTTATTTTACTGGCCTAGTCTGGAACGTCAGGTACGGATTGGCGGCAAAGTCGTAAAGATTTCTGAACAGGAATCGACGGATTATTACCATAAACGTCCGCGTGATAGTCAGATCGCAGCGCATATCAGCACACCACAGAGTGGTGTGATTGAGAGTCGTGAAGTACTGCAACAACGCTTTCAAGAATTACAGAGCCAAGCCCAAGCTGAACTGGATAAACCTGAGTTTTGGGGCGGTTACCGCTTAGAAGCTGATTATTATGAGTTCTGGCAGGGGCGACCAAATCGCTTACATGATCGTTTGAGTTATGAAAAACAAAACGATCACTGGGCCCTACAACGTTTGATGCCATAAATGACGCAGATTCAAATTCAAAAAAGACCTTTAATTACACGCCCTGAACAGTTTCAGGGCGTGCCTGCTTTTATTGCTGAAATTCTGGCAAGACGGGGCGTGCAATCCGAACAAGAGCTTGAACTGAAACTGAAACACTTGTTACCTCCGGCGTTGAAAGGTTTGGAGACGGCAGTTGAGTTGATGGATCAGGCGATCGATCAACAAAAACAGATTGTGATTGTCGGGGATTATGATGCGGATGGGGCAACCAGTACTGCATTGATGGTGCTAGTTTTAAAAGAAATGGGCGCCAAAGTGGACTATCTGGTGCCTGACCGCTTTAAATACGGTTATGGACTCACCCCAGCAATTGCAGAACTGGCCCAGCAAAGTTATCAGCCTGATCTTTTGATTACCGTGGATAATGGTATTTCCAGCTATGCAGGCGTGGAAACGGCACAGGCATTGGGAATGCAGGTGATCATTACCGATCACCACTTAACCACCAAACCGACACCAACTGCTGAAGCGGTTGTGAATCCAAATCAGCTGAGTTGTGAATTTTCCAGTAAAGCACTGGCTGGGGTAGGTGTCGCCTTCTATGTGCTGGCTCGACTAGCAAGTTTACGAACTCAGCAAGGTAAAACGACCAGCAAGGTCACGCAGTATCTGGATCTAGTGGCATTGGGAACCTACGCCGATGTTGCGACACTGGACTATAATAATCGTATCCTGATTGATGCTGGATTGAAGCGGATTCAGCAACATCAATGTCGTGCGGGCATTTTAGCTTTACTGGATATTGCTGGACGTGATCCTGCCAGTCTGCGAGCACAAGATTTAGGTTTTGTTGTCGGGCCTCGCATTAATGCCGCAGGTCGCATGGAAAGCATGCGTATCGGAATCGAATGTCTGCTTGCCGCAGATATGGAAACGGCTTATCCACTTGCGCAGCAATTGAATCAATTGAATATCGAGCGCCGTCAGGTTGAAGGTGAGATGAAGCAACAGGCGATGCAAGCCTTGCAACATATTCAACTGGAGACTACGCATTTGCCTGCTGCATTGGTGATGTTTGATGAACAATGGCATCAGGGTGTGATTGGAATTGTTGCAGGGCGCTTAAAGGAACAGTTCCATCGTCCGAGTCTGGTGTTTGCACCTGATGAAGATGGTGTACATATCAAGGGCTCAGCACGTTCGATTGAAGGTATTCATATTCGCGATACCATTGAGCAGGTGGCTGAACAATATCCTCATCTGGTCAGTCATTTTGGTGGTCATGCCGCAGCAGCGGGTTTAACCCTGAAAAAAGAAAATTTTGATACCTTCAAAACCGTATTTACCCAGTCAATTGCAGAGATGGATGAAGATTTATTTCAGGCGACTTTGTGGACCGACGGTGAGTTGACCGATGCCGATCTGCATTTAGGCACGCTGGACTGGATCGAGCAACTGGGGCCATGGGGACAAAAATTTCCATTACCGCAATTTGAAGGACGTTTCAAAGTCATTGATTATCGCTGGTTGAAAGAGCTGCACCTGAAATTGAAACTGGCTGTCGGGCCGCATTCTGTGGATGCCATTGCCTTTAATGCAAAAGATCGTTTTGGATTTGATCCGATGTTGGGCTATGTCGATCTGGTTTATACGCTGGAACGTAATGTATTTAATGGCAATACCAGTCTGCAATTGCAAATCGCCCATTTAAAACAATAAAAAAATCCGCTCATTAGAGCGGATTTTTAAATTCATAGGTTGTGATTAGAAACGAGCTGTTCCATTGAGACCATATGAGTCTGCACCATCTGTCGTGGTATAACCGACACCTACAGCAAATTGCGGATTAAGGAATTTTTGCGCACGAATATTGAAAATACTGTCTGAATCTTTCAGTGTCGAATCAGCAAATGAGATACCGATGCTCAAAGTTGGATCAAGATATAAATCTGCACCTAAACGATATGTTGTTTCATCGCCAATATAGCTAAGTGCTTCAAAATTGGTGTAATAGCCGCCCACTTGCGTGACATATTTGGCACGTAAAGAAATAGCGGTATCATCCTTTTCTTCAGAAACAATGGCAGAGTTGGCAATATTCGTCATAAAGCCATATTGGGCAATTTGTATTGGATCAATACTATCTGACAGATCTGCAACACCCGCTGCAAGTAATAAACCATGAACTGGCAGAAAACCCGCTTCTAGATGATAGCCATGACCATTTTCAGAGTGAGAACCCACTCCATTAATAGTTGTTTTAACATTGGTACGGTGTAAAGCACCAGACAGATAGAATTGAGAATCCGGGATATAGAACTCACCTTGCAGACCTAAGATATTAAATTGTAGGTCACCAAAACCTTCGTCATCTTTCAGTTTGCTATAGGCATAGCCGCCGCCAATATTGGATGCTCTATCCAGAAAAGCTGCTTCTGCTAAAGGTGCATTACGGGTTTGTACGGGATTAAAATAATATTTTCCTGTAAGGACAGCGCTATTTCCTTTGCCATCGTCCATGTTGATCCGTTCATATGATCCCTTGGTTTCGGTCTGATAGGCATGGGCATTGATTGCAAAACATGCACCGATTAGTGCTGTAAGAAGACTTAATTTTTTCATTGATACTTCCCCTCGATTAAAAAGAATACAAATTTTGTTACGGGCTGTAGTGTATTCAAAAATCTGAAAGCGTCAATTCTTAAAGAGGGAATAAAAGCATAAGCAAAAGAAAAGCTGATGCTGTTAAAAAAACTGGCCCAATAAAAAACGCCCTGAATATTCAGGGCGTTTCTTGTGTGTTGCTACTGGGCTTCATGTATTAGAAGCGGTATGCACCACGAAGACCGAATGAAGTGTAGTCATTGTCAATATACGATTTATCGTTACCGAAGCCTACACGACCTTCTAAACTTACTTGTTGATTGAAGAATTTCTTCGCAGAAATACCCCATTCATTTGAGTTAACGATTGTGTCGTCATACTTAAGTTTTTGATAATCCACACCAACGCTTAACGTTTTGTCGATGAAGTAATCACCTTTTAATTTCACTTCTTTGTTGTCACCAAAAGCAGTGTAAGCTTCTAAGTTCACGTCATTTTGACCAACTTGAGTTACATATTTGGCACGAAGTGTTGGGCTAGTTTCACGGTCGCCGTCTTTTACGTCAACAGTTTTTGCACCCGCAGCAACTAATAAGCCTGGAGCTGGTAAGTAACCAACTTCACCTGAGTAATGGTTAATTTTTAATTTGTCTTCGTCAGTTGCATATTTAGAATTTGGTTTGATTTCTTCACGGCCAATATTACCGCTTAAATAGAAATCGCTGTTTGGAACAAAGTATTCAATACCTGCGCCATATTGGTTGTTTTTGAATGCATCATCTTCTTCATGAGCGTACTGTGCTTTCACGTTGCTAGCACGGTCAAGGAAAGCTGCTTCTGCAAGTGGTGCATTACGTGTTTGTACTGGATTAAAGTAATACTTACCATCTACGCTGAAACGATCATTATCACCAAAACGATCTTGGTCTTTATAGGTATAAGAACCACCGACTTCAGCTTGATAAGCATGAGCAGTGCCTGTTACTGCTAAAGCAGAGAGTAGTGCTGATGCAATTGCTAATTTTTTCATGGTTATGCCCCTTTTGAGATAATGAACCAAATGAATGTTGATTACATGTTTTGTTACAACTCCCAGTCTAATTGAAATAACAAGAGCGTCAATCGTAGGAACGTAAGTGGACTGTACGAATGTAAGTGACTTGTAAAATTGACAAAGCATATTATTGATATTTAATTATAAATTTGAATTGTTTTGAATTATTAAAACTTAGGAGAGATTGTGTTTATGGCTATTTTTAAGACAAATTTAGATGAATTGTTAAGCAATTTAAACTCAAACAAGACGAATTCAGCCAATTTTTTATGCTGAATAGCTAACTTGAAATATTATTTTTTTAAACAAATAAAGCCAAAATAAGGGTGCTGTGTCGACCAAAACAGTTATGTTAAAATAGCGGATTAAGTGAAAAAGTTGTGAGAAAACACGCGTGGAAATTAATCCGTATTTAGTCCAATTGAAAGATTTATCTGATCGTAGCCAAACACTACGGGGGTATCTTTGACTACGATCTAAAAGTTGAACGTTTAGAAGAAGTTTTAAGAGAATTAGAAGACCCTGCGATTTGGAATGATCAAAACCGTGCTCAAGCCATCGCAAAAGAAAAGGGCAGTTTAGAAAATACCATTGGTGTATTTGATCGTCTTGCAGAACAGCTAGATGATGCTAAAGCGATGCTTGATCTTGCTGTTGAAGCGGATGATGAAAGCCTGCTTGTCGATGTACAGGCTGAATTAGACAGTGCTGAACAGGCTTTAGGTAATCTTGAATTCCGCCGTATGTTTAGCAATCCAATGGACCCAAATCCTTGCTTCCTTGAAATCCAGTCAGGTTCTGGTGGTACAGAGGCACAAGATTGGGCATCGATGTTATTGCGTATGTATTTGCGCTGGATTGAACGTCACGGCTTTAAAGCGGAATTGATGGAAGTCTCTGATGGTGATGTTGCAGGGATTAAATCCGCGACCATTCGCGTAGATGGTGAGTTCGCTTATGGCTGGTTACGTACCGAAAGTGGTGTTCACCGTTTAGTACGAAAATCACCATTTGACAGTAACAATAACCGTCATACTTCATTCTCGGCCGTGTTCATTTCACCTGAGATTGATGACAATATCGAAATTGATATCAATCCTTCGGATGTCCGTACTGATACTTACCGTGCTTCGGGTGCGGGTGGTCAGCACATTAACAAAACAGACTCCGCGGTACGTTTAACTCACGCACCAACAGGTATCGTGGTGGCGTGTCAGAACCAGCGTTCTCAACATGCTAACCGTGATCACGCATGGAAACAGTTACGTGCCAAACTCTATGAATTAGAGATGAGCAAACGTAATGAAGCTGCGCAAGCGCTGGAAGACTCGAAGTCTGATATTGGTTGGGGCAGCCAGATTCGTTCTTATGTTTTAGACGATTCACGTATCAAAGACTTGCGTACCAGTGTGGAAACTTCGAATACCAAAGCAGTTTTAGATGGTGATCTCGATAAATTTATCGAAGCAAGTTTGAAGCAAGGTTTATAAGTTTTAATCCAATTAAAACGGCAATCTCGTTCAGCATCGCCCAGTTAATCGAAAAAATATGATATTAATATCGGGAAAAATAGATATTAATATTTAAAAAGTTCGATATACTGGGTTTAGATGCTGAACAAAGCTTTGCCTGTTGAGAAGCGTGGTGAGTCTATGGATATTGATGTAATAAGCAAGGCCTTAGCCAATCCATTACGTCGACAGATTTTGCAATGGTTGAAAGAGCCTGAGCAATTTTTACCGGTACAAGAATGTGGTGGCAGTTTCGAACGGGGCGTTTGTGCAGGGCACATCGAACGTTTAGGAAAGGTTGCACAG
Source organism: Acinetobacter vivianii (assembly GCF_014635885.1). Classification (GTDB taxonomy): domain Bacteria; phylum Pseudomonadota; class Gammaproteobacteria; order Pseudomonadales; family Moraxellaceae; genus Acinetobacter; species Acinetobacter vivianii. The sequence goes on along the minus strand of NZ_BMDR01000003.1, from coordinate 358,890 downwards.
TCGACCATGTCGAATCATTTGTCTGTCTTACAGCAGGCAGGTTTGATTAATGTCGAAAAATATGGGCAATGGTCCTATTTTACCCGCAATGAAGCTTTGATTCAGCAATACATCGAACATTTAAAACAAACACTTTAAATCAAGAAGTGTAAGTTGAGGCGATCATGGCTGAACTAAATTCTGCGTTACAAGTAGGTGATTTTACAATTAAAAACCGTCTGGTTTTAGCACCTCTAACCAGAGCACGTAGTGGTGCACAACGTATTCCGAACGATTTAATGGTGGAATATTATCAACAGCGTGCCAATGCGGGCTTAATTCTTACTGAAGCGACTGTCATCAGTCCCAAAGCAGCAGGTTATGCCAATACCCCGGGCTTATGGTCACAAGAACAGGCTCAGGCATGGCACAAAATTGTAGATGCTGTGCATGCACAAGGCTCGAAAATTGTGGTTCAGTTATGGCATGTTGGACGTATTTCACATCCAGACTTACTGGATGGCGATACGCCTGTCGCACCAAGTGCGATTCAGCCTGCAGGTGAAGTGAGCCTGCTTCGACCAAAACGTCCTTTTGTAACCCCTCGTGCTTTATCGCATGAAGAAATTCAGGAAATTGTTGCGCAATATAAACATTCTGCAGAACTGGCAAAAGCGGCTGGTTTTGATGGGGTTGAATTGCATGCTGCCAATGGTTATTTGATCGATCAATTCTTGCAAAGCACCACCAATCAACGTGATGATGAATACGGTGGCCCAATTGAAAACCGTGCGCGTTTATTATTGCAAGTGGTCGATGCATTCATTGGAGTATGGGGTGCGGGTCGTGTTGGTGTACATCTTGCACCACGTGGTGATTCGCATGATATGGGTGATGAAAATCCATTGGCAACGTTTGGTTATGTGGTTGAGCAATTGGATCAACGCAATATTGGCTTTATTTTCACACGTGAATATGAAGCAGAAGACAGCTTAATGCCAAAATTACGCCCTAAATTTAAAGGCGTATGGATTGCCAATGAAAGCCTTACTGCCGAATCAGCAAAACGTATTTTGGCAACTGGACAGGCGGATGCCGTTTCATTTGGTAAACAATATATTGCAAACCCAGATTTACTGGATCGTTTGCAGCATGACTTACCATTAAATCCGCTTCAGCCACAAACATTATATGGTGCAGGTGCGGAAGGTTATACCGATTATCCTGTATTTGAAAAGTTAGAAGTTTAATCTGCTTTAAAACTTTAAAAAATGACTCATGTGATTTACCAAAATTGCATGAGTTTTTTATTTAAATTCCGCATAATGAGCGGGAATCAAATTGTGAATCATGGTCTCGGATGGCGCAGCAAAACGCAGTACAGCAAACCCCGTTCTGGTATAACTTTTTACTGACATGTATCAAGCCGTTATATCGTTGGAAAATCAAGCAGCGGGCGGAAAGTGATGCACTGTTTCAGCAAGAATGTCTTGAGCGTTTTGGCCCATTTCAGCCCGTCAAAAATAGTGGAGCTATCTGGTTTCATGCGGTATCTGTTGGCGAAACCAATGCAGCCCAGCCCTTAATTGAACATTATTTAAAATTAGGCCATCCGGTTCTGGTGACCAATACCACCAAGACAGGACAGGCACGGGCAAAGTCACTTTTTCAAAAAGCACCTTATTTAGATTTATTTCAGGCGGTATATCTGCCTGTCGATCAGAAGTCATTACTCAAACAGTTTTTTCAGCGTTATCAACCTAAAATATTGGCTTTGGTCGAAACTGAAATCTGGCCGAACCTGATTGCAGAAGCAAAAAAACAGCAAATTCCCTGCATTCTATTAAATGCCCGCCTTTCTGAAAAATCAGCCAATGGTTACGCTAAAGTTCGCCTTTTAACCCAGCCAATGTTGCAACAGTTAACGTGGTTACTGGCACAGGATGTGGCTACGCAGCAACGTTATGTCAGCTTGGGGCTTGATCAAGCCAAAAGTCAGGTGGTGGGCAATATTAAATTTGATATTACTGCGCCAGAACATTTTGTAGCGCAGGCACAGCAACTCAAACAGGAATGGCATTTGGCGGGTCGGCAGATCATCACGCTGGCCAGTACCCATGCGCCTGAAGAACTTAGTCTGCTACAAGAGTTGCAGCCACATTTAAATTCAAATCCGAATTTACTTTGTATCGTGGTGCCACGGCATCCTGAACGCTTTGATGAAGTGTATCAAGTCTGCCAAAGTTTAAATTTAAAAACTCAACGTCGTAGTCTGCAACAGCCGATTGAGGCGGATACACAAGTTTTTCTTGCTGACAGTATGGGCGAAATGTGGCTGTGGTATACCTTGAGTCAGGCCTGTTTTGTTGGTGGTTCACTCAATGAGCCAGGTGGGGGACATAATATTCTGGAGCCTATAGCACTGGATGTTGCCACCGTAATTGGCCCGCGTTACTTCAATTTCCAGAGTATTGTGGATGAATTTGTTGCTGAACAAGGTATCTTGATCGGTGATGATGTTGCGCAGGTGGTACAGCATTTATTGAGCTGCCTAGATAATTCTGCAAACACATCACAATTGGTTGAACATGCACAACAGGTCTTGCAACGTAATCAGGGTTCGTTACAAAAACATATCCAGTTACTTGATCATTACCTCGCACAAACCACTTTGCCATGAATATTGTTTTACTTGAACCCGACCACATTCTTAACAATGATGTATGGCAAATTGACAATCCACGACAACTTCAACATTTACGGCAGCATCTCGAATTAAACGTAGGTGATACCTTGAAAGTGGGGATACGCCAAGAATTGCGTTATCTCACCGAAGTGTTGGAGATTTCAGAACAGCACATTATAGTGAGACCGATTCAGGCAGATAGAGTGCCTGAAAAATTGCCTGTGCATTTGATTCTCGCCTTGCCACGGCCCAAAGTGTTGCGTCGTATCATCATGGATGCAGTGACGGTTGGCGTTGAACGAATCAGCCTGATTCATAGTTATCGGGTTGATAAAAGTTACTGGCAAACGCCATTTTTACAACAACTCGATGATTATGTGACGCTTGGTCTGGAACAGGCAGGCGATACCATTGCACCCGAGATCCAGCTTTATAAACGCTTTAAGCCCTTTGTTGAAGATGTCTTGCCGACATGGATCAATGCCGAGCGACCTGCTTATGTGGCGCATCCTTATGCGGAACAACACATGCCTTATGCGATTCAGCATGGCTGTAGCCTGATTATTGGGCCAGAAGGTGGCTTTATTCCGTATGAAATTGAGCTGCTGAAAAAAAACGGCTGCCAAGCAATGAGCATAGGCAACCGAATTTTGCGGACTGAAACAGCCGTATCAAATATTTTAGGTCGTTTGTTTGTCTGAAGAATCAGCCTGTTCAGATTGATCGCCACGATAGACTTTCACTTCCTGTACTGGATATGGAATAGAGATGCCTTTCTCATCAAATGCCGTCACCACGAGTTCCTGAATTTCACTGATTGAGGTCGAGGTTGATGTTTCTGTAGTATTGACCCACCAGCGTACCGTCAGGTTAATTGAGAAATCTGCAAGCGCCGTGACATTGACGGAGAATCCCGGCTGACTCAATACGTTTAGATTGTGATCCAGAATATCCATAATGATCTGCTTGGCCTTTTGCATATCATCCTCATAGCCAATGCCGACCACAAATTCACAACGACGACGTTGATAGGCATTATTGACCGTGACTGCGCTGGTATAGACGGTCGCATTTGGAATCACGATGCGGCGACCATCCGGAGAACGTAAAAAAGTCGCGCGGATCTGAATGTCTTCGACATTGCCTTCCATACCATTAACGACAATATCATCGCCAATACGGAACGGTTCACTGATCAGAATCAGGATGCCTGACAGCAGGTTCTGGAAAATATCCTTGAAAGCGAAACCAATCGCAACCGAACCAATTCCCAAAGCACCAATTAGCTGGCTTGGTGTAAAGCCTGGAATAGCGATCACCAATGCAATCAGGAAACCGAAGAAAATAATAAAGGTACTGCCGACGCGATTAAGCACCAGTACCAGATTCTGTCGGGTATAGCTGCGATTTTCTAAAGTCTTGCGAATAAACAGTTTAAATAATTTGGTGAGTAGCCAGAAAATAACGAAAACCGTAATCGCGATCCCGATATAGGGCAGACGCTCCCAGAAGCTATCCATGATTTTATCAATCGTGGTATAGGCATCGTGATATTTTTCAGTATGGGCGAGTACGGTCTGGGTCGTTTTTGTCCCTGCTTGATGAATCAGCTCACCCGTATCTCTCGCGACTTCAGTCAATGTTGTTTGTTCATTCGCCACAGGAAAATCTCTATTTCGCAAAGGAAGGAGTCAATGAGGGAAGCAATCATAATGAATTTCTTGCGAATACGCATGCAAAATTCATTGATACGATCTCTCTCATTATCCAGTAAGTTTTGTTGTGTTCTAGAAATATTCAGTTGTATTTTGAATCATTTGTGTTGGCATATCCCAAAGGTCTGGGCTGGCAAAATAATAAGCAAATGTGAATAGGCCAAACATCATCAGAATTGTGATGAGAATCATGATCCAAGCCAGTATCTTTTCCCAGCCACGTGAAGGACGCACATCACCATAATCATTACGATGTGGTGTACCTGGTGCAAGTAGCACATATAAGGTAAAGAAGAATTGCAGGATAGGCACCAGTAAGATCAGGCATAGCCAGCCCGTTTTATTCAGGTCATGTAAGCGACGGATCAAGAACACAATTTGACAATACAGCGCCACTAACCACAATGCAATCAGGGCAAAAAACGAGAGACCTGAAAATACTGACATGATAGCTGCATCAACATTCGCCTGATTCATGCTAAAAAATCCAGTGAATGCAAAGATGCCGATAAAAGCAGCCATACACACCAGACTCAATAATCCGTACCAGCCGATATAACTCAGACGGTTAAAACGTCCATTTGGCGATAATGGATGATCATTGAACGGTAGAGGAGATATGGGTGTTTCGGGGTTAAACATAGGTGATTCCTGTTCTTTTGTTTATTAAATCTTTTAAGCTCGATGCAATGATCAAAATAATCACTTATTTTAAAAAGAAAAAGCATAGACAAGCAGTTCAGATTTAAATTATTTTGAGTAAATTTTTGAAAATAAATTAGGGGCTGTTGACATTTCAGCCATTGTGAAATGTTAACAGCCCCTAGTCGTAACAGAATAACATTCCTACGACCAAAGCCGCATTGTTTGCGCTTGTAAATGGTGCCCATACTGCTAGAGAGAACAAAACATATCCAGAAGAATAGATGAGAGCATCTAGGATATGAGATAAAAGACCAAGGAAGTAAGCTATGAAAGACATCTACCCAGTGCCTGATAAATTCAAAGAAACGGCAAGAATCTCGGAAGCAGACTATTTCAAACGTTATCAGGAATCGATTGAGCAGCCTGAAGCATTTTGGGCAGAAGAAGCAAAAAATATTGACTGGATCAAGCCGTTTACGCAGGTGAAAAATACCAGTTTTCAACAAGATAATTTTAAAATTGAATGGTTTGCAGATGGTGAACTGAATGTCTCTGCAAACTGTTTAGACCGTCACCTTAAAGATAATCCATTAAAGCCCGCGATTATCTGGGAAGGTGATCACCCGTCACGTCATAAGATCATCTCTTTTGTCGAACTGTACGATGAAGTGTGCCGCTTTGCCAATGTTTTGAAAAAACAGGGGATCAGCAAAGGTGATCGCGTGGTGTTATATATGCCGATGGTGCCAGAAGCTGCGATTGCCATGTTGGCCTGCGCACGGATTGGTGCAGTGCATTGTGTTGTATTCGGCGGCTTCTCTCCAGACTCATTGGCCAGCCGTATTGAAGATAGCCAAGCGAAACTGGTGATTACTGCTGATGCTGGAATGCGTGGCGGTAAGTTGCTTCCATTAAAAGAAAATGTCGATGCTGCATTAGAGATTGCGGGAACAGAAAGCGTCCAGAATGTGATTGTGGTACATCGTACTGGTAACCCGATTCAGTTCAATGCACCACGTGATATCTGGTATCACTTGGCGATCATGGAAGTTGATGAGCATTGTCCTCCTGAGCCAATGAAAGCGGAAGACCCGTTATTCATTCTTTATACCTCAGGTTCAACTGGTAAACCTAAAGGTGTGTTGCATACTACAGGTGGTTATCTGGTCTACGTCAACAGTACCTTTAGAGAAATCTTTGATCTGAAAGAAGATGATGTGTACTGGTGTACCGCGGATGTGGGCTGGATTACAGGGCATAGTTATTTGCTTTATGGCCCGCTTAGCAATGCCACCACAACAGTGATGTTTGAAGGCATTCCACAATATCCGACATGGGCACGTATTGGTCATGTTATTGATAAGCACAACATTACCATTCTCTATACTGCACCAACCGCGATTCGCGCCATGATGCGCGAAGGCGATGCTTATGTGCGTGAAAGTGATCGCAGTAGCTTACGCTTACTTGGTTCTGTAGGCGAGCCGATCAACCCAGAGGCATGGAACTGGTACCACGAAGTTGTTGGTGAGGGGCGTTGTCCAATTGTCGATACATGGTGGCAAACTGAAACAGGTGGAATTCTGATTTCGCCATTACCAGGTGCTACTGCGCTCAAACCTGGTTCGGCGACACGTCCATTCTTTGGGGTACAACCCGCATTGGTGGATGGTGAAGGCAATGAACTTGAAGGTGCGACTGAAGGTAATCTAGTAATTAAAGATTCATGGCCAGGCCAGATGCGAACCATTTGGGGCGACCCAGAGCGCTTTATTGAGGCTTATTTCTCAACCTTTAAAGGCAGTTATTTTACAGGTGATGGCGCGCGTCGAGATGAAGATGGCTATTACTGGATTACAGGGCGCGTCGATGATGTATTGAACGTCTCTGGACACCGTTTGGGTACGGCTGAAATTGAGAGCGCATTAGTGGCACATGAAGCGGTTGCTGAAGCTGCTGTGGTCGGTATGCCGCATGAGATCAAAGGGCAGGGCATTTGTACCTTCGTCACCTTACAGGCCGATGTGGCAGAATCGGAAGAGCTACGTAAGGAGTTGGTGAACTGGGTGCGTAAAGTACTTGGGCCAGTGGCGACGCCTGATGCCTTACATTGGGCACCAGCCTTGCCAAAAACACGGTCAGGTAAAATTATGCGCCGTATCTTGAGAAAGATTGCTGCCAATGAACTGGATACGCTTGGTGATACTTCAACACTGGCAGAGCCAGCAGTGGTTGACCATTTGATTGCGACGGTTTATCCAAATCGATAGAAACCATTTAAATTTAAAAAGAGCGTTTAAACGAACGCTCTTTTTTTATGTGTATTACTTAATGATTTGCTAAAAAATCAGCCGTGCTTTGTACCGTGGCAAAGAAACCTAATGCCGATAAAAATGCGGTTTGGACATCCGCGGCTTTCACGGTTTTACCGTCATATTCGAGATCACGGGTTGCAGTCGCATCCGCAATCACGATGGGTTGGTAGCCGAGCTCTTTGGCAGCACGTGTTCCTGAATCAATACATACGTGCGTCATCATGCCAGTAATCACCAATTGTTCGACTTGATGCTGCTCAAGGATAGCTTTCAAATTGGTATCGACAAAGCTATTTGGGAAATGCTTTTCGACAATAATCGAGTGATTGTTTACTTTTAATTGTGGATGTAATTCAGCGCCGACGGTATTTTCCTGAAAAAAGCTGGCAGTGGCTGGGCTAATATGCTGGATATAAATAATCGGTAAATCATTCTGGATGAAATAATCTTCTAATCGGTTGGTTTGTGCCAGTGCGTGGTCTGGATTAACCAGTTCCATTTTACCATTTTTAAAATAATCGTTCTGAATATCAATAATCAGGAGAGCTTGTTTCATCGTTTTTACTTCCAGTGTTAAGTTAAAACAAGAGTAGGGGAAGCGTGAAAAATCCGCTATATTCAGATGAAAGCATTGTTGCTGGTTTTCTTTCGTAATGAAAAATGAATATTGAACTTGATCCCATCGACTTAAAAATTATTGAACTTCTCAAACAAGATTCGCGTTTAAGCCATAAAGACATTGGTCAGCGAGTGCATCGTACAGGGCAAGCAGTGGGTGCGCGTATCGCCCAACTCATGGATGCAGGCATCATTAAAAATTATACGATTGCTGTTCATTATGAACATAAGCAGTTTATTCAACTATTTATGAATGATCAGCAAGCTTTTATTGAAGTGGAACTGCTGGTGAAACAATATGAGCAGGTGGATGAGTGTTTTAAAATTCTCGGCAATGCCTGTTACATGATTGTCAGTCATTTTAATCCTGCGCAGTTAAACGAGTTTATTGAGCAGTTATCCAAATGGTGCCGTTATTCGGTCGAGACGGTGATGCGAGAAATTGCAACGGCTTAAAATAAAAGACCCCAAGCCGAGTCTTGGGGTGAGAGTATGTGCCATGTCTTTTATTTTTCTTCTTGTTTAGTTCCAAAGCTTAAGCTGATTTTTCGATCAATAGATGCTCCTGTTGTTGTTCAAGTTGACGAACCAGAGGCAAGACTTTTTCTCCAAAATATTCGACTTCTTCAATGAAATGTAGAAAGCCTGAAAGTACTAAATCAACGCCGACATTCTTCAACGCTACGATTCGTTCGGCAATTTGCTGGGGTGTACCAATCAGATTAGTCTTAAAACCATCGTTATATTGCACCAGATCATCAAAGGTCGATTTCGCCCAGTTGCCTTCACGTTCAGGCGCTGCTGCTCCTGCTTCGCGTGTCGCATCACCAAAGGCATTGACGGCTTCTACATTGGCCTGAGCAATAATTTCATTCAAGACAGCTTTGGCTTCTTCTTCGGTATCGCGGGCGATAATAAAGGCATTGACGCCAATCTTGACCTGACGATTTTCTAGCTTGGCCTTTGCCCGTACATCATCAATCTGTTTTTTGATTTCGTCCACACTGTTGCCATTGGTAAAGTACCAGTCGGATACACGAGCAGCCATATCACGTGCGGCGCGGGAACTACCACCCTGAAATACTTCGATATGAGGTTGTTGCAGTGGTTTCGGTTTAAGCGTGTAATTCTGGAACTGGTAATATTTGCCGTCAAAACTATAGTTGTCAGTGGTCCAGATGCCTTTGAGGGTACGGATAAATTCTTCTGAACGCACATAACGTTCATCATGTTCAGGCCATGGTTCGCCTATCGCATCAAATTCGCCACGGAACCAGCCACTGACCACATTAATCGCAACACGCCCTTGGGTCAGATAGTCAATGGTGGCTAGCTGTTTAGCCGCAAGTGCGGGCTTCCAAGGGCCTGGTAAAATCGCAGCAATGACTTTGAGTTTTTCAGTTTTTGCCAGTAAGGCATGGCTAAAACTCACCGATTCATGCTGGTTTTCAGCACCGTAGCCCGCCGTAAAACGGATTTGGGTCAATGCATATTCAAAGCCACTTTTTTCTGCTGCCTGTGCGAGACGAACATTGTATTCGTAGCTCCAGTCGGTACGTTGTTCAATGTTGCTTACAACGAGACCGCCACTTACATTGGGAACCCAATAGGCAAATTTAATTGCTGATGTTGTTATTGTCATCGTTGTAGCCTCCACAGAGATAGGGTTTATGCGACGTGGTTTAAATTTTTTGCAGACTTGGGATGAAGACGCGATTCGGCTGCATCCAGATTCGGTACAGCAGCGGAAGGCAAGACTTCTGCCTGTTCGATCTGTTTATTGATGCCAAGGTTTTGATTGGCTTGTTCAGTTTTGGTTTTAATTACAGCAGCACGCTGACCTTTGGCTGGCGCCCATTCCAAAATCGGTAAAGCACGTGCCACCGCAAGTGTGACGCGATCAGCCAATTGCTCACTTTTGACCGTATATTCAGGGGTGAAATCCCGATCGGTCGCATAGACACCAATCGGTAAGGTCTGGGCTTGAAAGAAGCTAAACAATGGACGTAACTGATGTTCAAGAACCAGAGCATGACGATCACTGCCCCCTGATGCAGCTAGCAAAACAGGGACATCAACCAGTGCAGTTTGTTCTACAAAATCAAAAAAATGTTTGAATAGACCAGTAAAGGAAGCACGATAAACAGGAGTACCCACAATGAGCGCATCTGCTGCTTCTACGGCTGCCAAATCATCCTGAACCCGTTGCGGAAGTTGATTACGGTAAATGGCACCGCCGAGTAAAGGGCCGATTTCGCTGAGTTTGACAAAATGCACCTTGATATCAATGGCTTCTGAGAGTTCGTCCAGAATGGCTTGCACCAGACTTTCAGTTTTTGAAGGACTATTTAAACCACCAGAAACAGCAACAATATTGAGGGGAGTAGATACCGTATTGCGATTGGACATAATAACTGCCTAAAAAAGATTATTTCGAATTGCTATTTATTTATCTACATCGGCATGGGGGCTGTAAAATAAGGAAATGCTGCAAGCTTATCTTTTTTATAGATATATCAATTAATCAGCATCAATTAAAAATAATCTGGGTTTAATCGGCTGTTTCTATTCAGGATTTTTCATCCACTTTTTAAATTGAATATGATTTAAACGAGTTATATTAATATTTGATTTATTTTGCGGGAAAAGGAAATAAATCAATGCTTGTGCTTGACCTCGGCGCTAATTGAAAATAGGCTTAGACGGATTGAATTTAAATAAACATCGTACAGTGACGTACTTACAGATAGCTTAAGCGCTTATGAATATTTTAATTGTAGACGACCACCCCCTCTTTAGACATGCCTTGATTCAAGCGGTTCGTTATAGTTTGCCTCAGGCACAGATTCAGGAGACGGCTGATGTTGATGAATTCTATGCACGCTTAGAACATGGTGCAGAACCTGATCTGGTTTTACTGGATTTAAATCTCCCTGGTGCTTCCGGTTTCTCCGCTCTGGTGTATGTCCGTGCACAATATCCTGCGATTCCGATTATTGTTGTTTCAGCACATGAAGAAGTTTCGATTATTCAACGTGCCATTGCACATGGTGCGATGGGCTATATCCCTAAATCTTCACATCCAAGTCATATTGGTGAAGCAATTAAACATGTTCTGGAAGGTGAAATCTGGTTACCACCGAATTTACCAAGCCATGCAGGTTTTGATCCAAGAGCCGCGGATGAAACTGCTTTGGCAGAACGTCTTCAATCATTGACACCACAGCAATTCCGCGTGTTAATGATGGTGGCAGAAGGTTTATTAAATAAGCAGATCGCTTATGAACTGGAAGTCTCTGAAGCGACGATTAAAGCGCATGTCACCGCAATTTTCCGTAAATTGGGCGTACAGAACCGTACTCAGGCTGTATTGGCGATCAGTGCTTTAAATATTGAAGACAAAAAGATGTAATCTGTTGAATTGAGGATCTAGGTTCCCATTTTATGAAATGACAGATAATAAAAAACCAGTTCTTTCGAACTGGTTTTTTATTATGAATTCATTATTCTATCGCTAGAACTAAAATCCAATATTAGAAACGGAACTTCGCGTTTAAGCCAACAGTTTGTGTATCTACGTTTACAGTCTCACCGTAGATATTTTCGAAGCCTTTAGCATTAGCATTTACATAGCTAGCGCCTACAGCAACAGCTGGAGTGATGAAGTAGTTAACGTTCGCGCCCCAAGCAGATTTGATTGGAGAGAAGTTGTCGCTAGCTTGGTTTTTGCTAAAGTTTGCTTCAGCATAAGAAGCACCAACGCTTAACTTAGGTGTTAAATAAAGATCAGTTTTTAAACCGTAAGCTTGGTTTTCGCCGTATGCAAGGCCAGTTTCAAAACCAATAGCCATGTTTGTACCGTCGATGTTACCAACGTATTTAGTACGTGCAGTTACAACGTCTTGTTTATCACCAATTGTTGCTGAATCAGCAACAGCGCTGAATACGCCATTTTCAACAGCTTTGTTTGCATCTAAAGCAATTTGGTCAGCAACGCGAGTATAACCTACAGCAACTAAGAAGTTAGGTAAAACCATAGCACCAAGTTCTACAGAGTAGCGGTCGCCATTGTCTTTTTCGCCTTCAGCTTTAGTTTGAGAGTGGCTATATGCAGCACTTGCGTAAGCAGGTACATAAGGAGTAGGAAGATAAACTTCACCTTTTGCACCGAAAGAGTTGTTCTTAACAGTTACTGACTCATCACCGCTTAATTTTGCATAGTTGTATGCAGCAGAAACATTAGAAGCTTGGTTTAAGAACGCCGCTTCAGCTAAAGGACCTTTAGATGCGTCTACATTTTTGAAGTAGTAAGTACCTTTAGCAGCACCAGTAAAGTCTTTGTCATTTAAGTCTTTAGCTTCGATGAATTCAGATTGACCTTGAACTTCGAATTGGTATGCATGAGCGCCGGTCATGGCTAAAACTAGAGCAGTGGCTAAACCGAGTTTTTTCATAATGATTTCCAGCTTTAAAACAAGAAAGAGTAAATTTGGAGTCATTGTATTGTAACAATTTATGAAGTCAATGTAATAAATTCTCCCTTCCGATAAGCGATCAAAATCTGACTTGTCATCGTGCAAAAAGTGAACGTTTAATTAAATTGTTGTCAACCTTTTATAAATTATATAACTAACAAATAGATAAGCTTACATTTTGTCTTTTTATAGAATGTAATCACTATGTCACAGTTGAATAGTTTGATTGGTTTGTTCGATTATTTTAATCGTTTTTTTCGTTGATAAAGGTCTTTATTTTGTCATAAAAAGACAACTAAAAGCGTGAGCTGAAATGACCTTATTTGTATTTTGTGCGATGAAGTATGCAAAAAATGGCTCCTTCTGGCCAAATTAATATAACCGAAAATACCCAATAAGTCTGATTTTTAATAACCAATTAACAAAAACGATTGGAAATTTAATTCCGATCTATTTAATCGACTTTACTTTCCGAGAAGTACTTCACATAATACTAAGCAAGAGGTATCTAATTTGCATTTTAGTATCTCATAACATTTTCTTGAGTATTTCGATGTTTTAAACATCAATGTTTTACTAGCTCGGCTTTCCCCAAGGCTGAGCTTTTTTTTGTCTGCAATTTCTATTTGTACACATAAATAATGCTACAGCACCGAGAGAAGAAACAATTTATAGTCATTATTTCTCCATGTATTATTCAATTCTTTCATTATGTCTAAAAAATTAAAATTACTCGCGCTATGTGCAACTGTAATCTCAGCTGCAACACTGGTCGGTTGTCAAAATATTCAGTCCCAAGCTCAACCTCTAGTCTTAAAGAAACAGACGCAGGATCAGATCGCAACTGCATTCGAAAATATCCAGACAACTGGTGTATTAGTCACCTATGATGGCAAAAATTTTCAAAAATATGGCAATGATCTCAGCCGTGCAGATCAGCGTTACATTCCGGCCTCAACTTTTAAAATGCTCAATGCCTTGATTGGTATACAGCACCATAAAACCTCACCTAATGAAGTGTTTAAATGGGATGGACAGAAACGGGCTTTCCGTAGCTGGGAGAAGGACTTAACGCTTGCTGAGGGAATGCAGGCTTCGGCTGTACCTGTCTATCAGGAGCTGGCGCGCCGTATCGGTCTAGAATTAATGGCAAGTGAAGTAAAGCGGGTTGGCTACGGTAATCAAAATATAGGGGCGCAAGTTGATAATTTTTGGTTAGTGGGGCCTTTGGAGATTACGCCAGTTGAGGAAGTAAAATTTGCTTATGCCTTAGCCAAACAGCAACTTCCATTTGATCCCTCAACACAGCAGCAAGTCAGAGATATGTTGTTGATCGAAAATGTTCAGGGAACCAGAATCTATGCCAAGAGTGGTTGGGGAATGGATGTAAATCCTCAAGTTGGATGGTGGACGGGTTGGATTGAACAAACGAATGGTCAAATCACAGCATTTTCGCTGAATATGGAAATGAAAAAAGCAGAACATGCGGATGCGCGTAAAGCGATTGTTTATCAAGCTTTACAACAGTTAGGTTTATTACCTCAATAAAATTCTGATAAAAAAAGACCCAGCTTTTAAGATAAAGCTGGGTTCGAAAAGGATGTTTCACATTGGGGAGAAAACATCCTTGAGGGTTTCTATGTAAAACAAAGAATCTCAGTGCTTGATGAAATTATGTTCTTTGGAAAGTAATTTGTGAAATTGATAATTTTTATTTTAAAGATAGGGTTTTTCGATTAAAAATAAACTGATATTTAAAAGTAAGTGATCATTTTGGAGTAATTAATTGAATTAAAGCAGTTTCTAGATGTGAGCTATCTTTTTGACTTTTATCATTTATATTCTAAATTTGAAACACGATCAATATGATTTAATCCAGTAAATATAAATAAAAATTATTCTCAATAAATAATATTTCTTTTCATTGTTTGCTTGGAAAACTTGAGAATCTTGCTGTTATGGCTTAATACGCACAAAAAACGCTGCATAATCGTAGTCGTGTGATTTAAAATTCAGGTAAAATTATTATCTGTTTAAAATGCAATCGAGACCTTTTTTGAAAAATAGTCAGGTGTGTTAATGGGGCAACACTTAAAAAGCTCGAAATTACGTTCTGAGCAAATTAGTCGGCGCCTATTTCTTTGCATGCTCGTTATTATTTTTTCTATTTCCTATCTTTCCATTCCTTTAATTATTAATAGTTATCAAGAATATATAAGAACCAATCAAACACTGACCGAAATTATTAGTTTGCGTAGCTTGGTCAAGACCGCAAATAAAATTTCCAAAGAGCGCGCGCCTTCAAATAAGGTGATGTCGAGTCAGCCTCAAGATCTGGCTGAAAATCGTAAGGAATTGCTGGAATATCGAAAACTTGTCGATATGCAAATTGATCGAACCATTGAAGTTTTAAAACACAATGGTTTTGAAATGATTGCCGAAGACCTAGATACAGATCTTAAGACGAAATTAGCTCAGGCACGTACTGTCGTGGACGCGTATGCGGATACTCCGAAGCATCAGCGAACATCGATCCAGTTTGATCGCGCTATTCTGTCCATGTTTGATGTTTGGGACGAAAGTCGCGAACTTTTAAAATGGCTGATGGTTCAGTCGAACAGTAAAAATAGCAAAATGTCGAACTATTTCACCTCGATCCTGATTTTGACCGATATGCGGGATCAGGCTGGTCGTGTGGCTTCAAATATTATGGCACCTGTGACATTCGATGAGAAAATTTCTGATGAGAATCGGGCGCGTTCATTACAGACTCAGCACCAAGCCATTTATCTTTGGGGGCTGATTGATACTATCCAGCCTGAACAATCAAAATCACCTGAATATGTTCGACTTTATTTACGGGTAAAAACAGAATTTCTGGATAAGGGACTGCCCATCATTTCGCAGTTACTGGATGAAAGTAAAAATAATGAAGCTTATTTTATTTCAGGGACGGAATTGACCGATCAAATGGTCGGAAAATTTACCACTGTGATGGATTTGCAGAGTTATATTCTGAACGACAGTATTGAAGTTGCAGAAGATCAAAACCGACGTGCAAAACTACAGTTTATCTTTACCCTGTGTATTTCCAGTTTATCGTTGCTGATTGCCATCTTTACCATGATTTATGCCAAGAGAAGGGTATTTGGGCCATTAATCAATGCACGAAATATGATTTTGCGTCTTTCGGGGACTTCCGATGAGCTTTCTCATATGACCAAAAACAAGGAAGAGTTTTTTTCCTTGTTTGAAGCCATCGATAAACTCAAAGGTATGTTGAAACAGCGCGATACGATGGAGTTGCAATTAAAGCAAATCGCGAATTCTGATGTACTGACAGGTGTGGCAAACCGGTTGGCATTGGAAGAATATATTGCTGCGCTGGAAGCTAAACCTGAGGGCTTATCACAAACGTGTGTGATCGCGATTGATATTGATAATTTTAAGTTTGTAAATGATCAGTACGGGCATATTGTCGGAGATCAGGTCATTACCATGATTGCAGATCAGCTTAAACGCAATGTGCGAGCTTCTGACCTGATCGTGCGTTATGGCGGTGATGAGTTTCTGATTGTTCTTGAAAATATTCAAATGGACGCTGCTAAAGCCATTGCAGAGAATATTCGTCTAGGTGTTATTCAGGAAAATATTATGATTCCGAGTTTGGCTGAGGCGATTCAGGTTTCGGTGAGTATCGGGGTTGCGATTGGGGCAAATAGTTGGTTAGCGTTGTTAGAAAAAGCAGACCAGTCGCTGTTAAAAGCGAAGGCAAAAGGAAAGAATATTGTAGAGGGTTGAAATAGAAGTTTGTAGAATTTACAAACTTCTATTAATTTTATTCACTAATGTTTGCTATGAAAGGTGTTATTTAGAACAAGATGTCGCTTAGTGCATTTTGTAAAATAAACCATTTCCCATTTGGTTCATTTCTCAGCTCAGGCAAACCAGTAGCTTGAGTGGCATAATTTAGAGATATCAAGACTTCTTTATTAAAATTCGTTCCATTTTTTATATAATGAAGATAGGTTTTAATAATAGTACTTGAGGGATTCTGATCCTTAGAATCCATAATATAAAAATCTAATACTTGAATAGTAGAATAGTCATTTACAATTTTTTTTGTTTCTTTTCCATGATGCAGACCTAGAGTATGAAATAAGATAGGAGTGATTTTACCCCATTGCTTATTTTTCCATAACTGTAAGAATTCTAATAATCTATATTCAGGGCTATTGTTCTCTAGCGTTTCAATTGTCTGTTTTTGCCAAAAAGATAAGCTTTGAATAGGGCGTTTTTGCCATGAATCAATCCTTTGGTGAAGTTTAATAGTTTCGCTATATCTTTGTAATATTTCTAAGAATGGTTCTTCTTTTTTTTGTTTTTTAATACTTTTTTCGTCTGCCCAATCTATAAGAGCAGCTAATACCCACCAGCATTTAGAAGCGACTTCTTTATTGGCAAAATTTAAGTCTCGACCATGCAAAATACCATTGCGATAGGGAATAGTGATTTTTTCACTACATGTAGTTCTACGTGATGAGTTCATGATCATTTTAAGAAATGGCAGTCCACTAGAATGTGCTGTAATACTATCAAAGAGCTCAAATTCAGCTTTTTCAGTAAAGAAGCCTATATGTTTTGAAATATCATTGGCTAGACCATCTATAAGAGCTAATAATAGAGGAATACATGCATGGTATCTCTCTTCCAAATAATCTGTTTTTAATAACGTAAGCAGATCTACTCTTAATTTAAAATGTTCACGGCTTTGACACTTTATTAATATTCGATCTATAAAAATCTCATCAATTGAATCTATTAAAATTTTTTTAGCTTCATCAATTTTGTTTTCTAAGCCGAGTTTTACAGCTTCTTCTAAAATATTTTGGTTTAAATCGTTTTGACAAATCCAACCATTCGTGGCAAAGAGTTCATTAAATTGGTCTGGTAAGTCTAAAATACTACTCATATCTTGAATTTCTAAAAAATTTTCTTTCAATGATTTAATTCTTGGATTGAGTTTATAAATAGCAGGAAGTTTATCTAATACTTTAAAACTTACTTGACCTACTTTTAGTAAGTCAACTAATGTCTTGATAGACTGATTATCTTTGATTTTTTTTGGCATAAAAATGATAAAAGGGTGAATGTATCACCCTTTTATCATGAAATTACAAGAAATTGGATTTTATTTCAACATCGGCTTTAAGAAGCGACCTGTATGTGAAATCTCAACTTGAGCCACTTGTTCAGGTGTGCCTTCGGCAATGATTTGACCACCACCAGAACCACCTTCAGGGCCTAAATCAATTACCCAGTCAGCAGTCTTGATCACATCCAGATTATGCTCAATCACAACGATGGTGTTACCCTTATTGCGTAGCTCATACAAAATGTCGAGTAACTTGGCAATATCATGGAAATGCAGACCTGTAGTCGGTTCATCCAAGATATATAAGGTTCGACCCGTATCGCGCTTTGCCAACTCACGTGCCAGTTTCACACGTTGTGCTTCACCACCTGAAAGGGTGGTCGCTGCTTGTCCTAAACGGATATAGCCAAGACCGACTTGAGTTAAAGTATCTAAACGACGATGAATTACAGGAATGGCACTAAAGAACTCCGCTGCATCTTCCACCGTCATTTCCAAGACATCAGAAATATTCTTGCCTTTATAACCGACTTCTAAAGTCTCACGGTTGTAACGCTTGCCATGACAAGCGTCACAAGGCACATACATATCAGGCAGGAAGTGCATTGCGACTTTGATCATGCCGTCGCCTTCACACGCTTCACAGCGACCGCCTTTCACGTTAAATGAGAAACGACCTGCGCTATAACCACGTGCTTTGGCTTCAGGTGTTTGTGCAAACAATTCACGAATCGGGGTGAATAAACCAGTATAAGTTGCAGGGTTTGAACGTGGGGTACGACCAATAGGACTCTGGTCAATATCAACCACTTTATCCAAATGTTGTAAACCATCAATCGAGTCAAATTTTTCAGCAGTCAGTGTTGTTGCGCCATTCAGTTGAGTCGCAGCCAAAGGCAACAAGGTACGATTGATCAGCGTTGATTTACCAGAACCAGATACCCCAGTCACACAGGTCATGATACCCAATGGAATGGTCAGATCAACGTTCTGTAAGTTGTGTCCGCTTGCACCAGAGAGTTTGATCACTTCATCAGGGCGAGGAGATTGGGTACGTTGTTTTGGTACTTCAATCTTCAATTTACCTGACAGATATTGACCTGTAAGCGAGTCGGCATGATTGGCCAATTCATCATAAGTTCCTTCCGCAATCACGGCGCCACCATGAATACCCGCACCTGGTCCGATATCAATAATATGGTCAGCAGCACGGATGGCATCTTCATCATGCTCAACTACAAGCACGGTATTGCCGAGATCACGCAAGCGAATCAGGGTTTGTAATAAGCGATCATTATCACGTTGATGTAAACCAATCGAAGGTTCATCCAGCACATACATCACGCCCATTAAACCTGCACCGATCTGAGAAGCCAGACGAATACGTTGTGCTTCACCACCTGAAAGGGTTTCGGCTGAACGTGCCAAACTGAGATAATTCAGGCCAACACTGACCAGAAAGTGTAAACGCTCACGAATCTCTTTAAAGATTTTATCGGCGATTTCACCTTTAGCACCTTCAAGATTCAGGTCTTGATAATAATTTTCCGCATCACCAATCGACATCTTGGTAATTTGTGCAATGGTTTTGTCTTTGACACGCACGTGACGAGAAATTTCATTCAAACGTGAACCGCCGCAAGCATCACATGCTGCATTCGACAGGTATTGTGCCAGATCATCACGGACATAATTCGATTCAGTTTCACGGTAGCGACGTTCCAGATGCGGCAAAATCCCTTCAAAGGCTTGCACACGACTGTGCTTACGACCACGCTCATCAATATAACTGAGGTCGATTTTCTCTTTGCCTGTGCCTTGCAGGAATTTCTTTTGCGTATCTTTATCGAGTTTATTCCAAGGCTCATCCAGATCAATACCGAAATGATCCGCGACTTTTTGCAACATGGTGTAGTAATACGGGCGCTGCCTGTCCCAACCACGAATTGCACCTTGGCTGATTGAGATTTCAGGATTTGGAATCAGTTTATCTGAACTGAAATGGCTACGCGTGCCCAAACCATCACAGACAGGGCAGGCACCGAATGGGTTGTTGAATGAAAATAGACGTGGTTCAAGTTCAGCTACGGCGCGGTCACATTCTGGACAAGAATGTTTTGCCGAAAACACGCGTTCAGGATGTTCGCCATTCATCCATGATAAAACCGCAATATCACCGCCTAGACGTAATGCGGTTTCAAACGATTCTGCAATACGGTTACCGAGATCGTCACGCACTTTAAAACGATCGACCACCACTTCAATGGTATGTTTTTTCTTTTTGTCCAGTTCAGGTGGGGTATCAATATCAATGATTTCACCATCGACACGAGCACGAACAAAACCTTGGCCTTGTAACTGTTCAAACAGTTGGGTGTATTCACCTTTACGCTCACGCACCACAGGTGCAAGCAACATCAAAGCAGTGCCTTCTTCCAGACTTTTAACGGCATCGACCATTTCTGAAATGGTTTGTGCCACCATAGGCAAATCATGTTCAGGGCAATACGGTGTACCCACGCGTGCATAAAGCAAACGCAAATAGTCGTAAATTTCAGTAATGGTACCGACGGTCGAACGTGGGTTATGACTCGTTGATTTTTGTTCAATCGCAATCGCAGGCGATAAGCCTTCAATCGAATCAACTTCTGGTTTTTCCATTTGTGACAGGAATTGGCGCGCATAAGCCGACAGTGATTCGACATAACGGCGCTGGCCTTCGGCATACAAGGTATCAAAGGCCAAGGATGATTTTCCTGAGCCAGAAAGTCCCGTAATCACCACAAACTTGTCACGTGGGATATCGAGTGACACATTTTTTAAATTATGAGTACGTGCGCCTCGAATACGGATATGACTTTGACTCATAAATACATCTCAATAAGCTGAACATGAAAACATGTATATGATAACGATTTAAAATTGTTCAAGTGGTATAAAAATATTTAAAACGACAAATTGTGACGGTTAATGAACTGGTTCACATTTGTCTTATGCAATATGCCTTGTATTTTTAGCATTCAATGTCGCAGATTACTACTGATAAACAGAGAGAGAATAAAAATACATAAATTACTAGACGACTGGTCTAATATTAATTTATAGTGTGTTTATGAAACGATCAACGAAAAGTGAAGCGACTCGACAACACATTCTTGATACCAGCTTTGAACTGGTATTACGTAAAGGTTTTGTTGGGGTCGGCTTGCAAGAAATTCTCAAGACCTGTGATGTCCCGAAAGGGTCGTTCTACCATTATTTTGCTTCTAAGGAAGCCTTTGGCTGTGCCTTACTAGAACAGTACATGGCGGACTATAAAGTTCGGGTAGAGCAACTTTGGCAACAGACTGAACCAAATGCCCATGCGCGCCTGATGGCTTTATGGCAGGCATGGATTGATGATCCTGTGTATGGCAGTTGGGCGGAGAATTGTCTGATTGTGAAATTAGGTGCAGAGGTTGCAGATTTATCTGAGGACATGCGTGAGATTCTCAATCTCGGTGTCCATCGACTGACACAGCGAGTGGCACTGTTACTGCAAGAAGGGCAACAACAAGGCTCCATTCCACTACATCTTGACCCATTTAAAACAGCGCAGGTGATGTATCAATTATGGCTGGGTGCGGCCCTGATGACCAAGTTAGCTCAAGACAAAGCGCCGCTACATTTAGCTTTAGAAACAACACAACAGCTGTTACAACCGACCAAGGAATAAACCATGCAAAGTATTATCCATCAAAGTTTTGGTGAACCTGTAGACGTATTACAGCAGGCAGAAATGCCACAGCCTGAACCGAAAGCAGGTGAAGTTCGTATTAAAACCATCATGTCTCCTATGCATAACCATGATGTCTGGACTGTGCGTGGTAGCTATGGCTATAAGCCAACACTCCCTGCCATTGGGGGGAGCGAAGCGGTGGGGATTGTTGATGCGGTAGGTGAAGGTGTTGATGAAAGTAAATTAGGCCAACGTGTTGCGGTTGCTGGTGTACATGGCAGTTGGGCAGAATATTTTATTGCACCTGCACACGGCATTATTCCCTTAAATGATGCGATTGATAATGAAACAGCAGCTCAATTGATCGGCATGCCAATCAGCGCCTTGATGCTACTGGATTTTGTGAATGTACAGCCGGGTCAATGGTTAATTCAGAACACAGCAAATGGTGCGGTTGGTAAAACCGTGGCAATGATTGCTCAAGCACGTGGGTTACAAGTTATTAATCTGGTTCGCCGTACTGATGCGATTGCAGAAATGCAGGCACTCGGCATCCAGCACGTGGTGGCGACGGATCAGGACGATTGGAAACAGCAAGTTAAAAACATCCATGCAGATCAAGCATTAATTGCAGGAGTGGATTCTATTGGTGGTAGTGCCAGTGGTGAAATGTTGAATCTACTCAGTGAAAATAGCCTATTGGTTTCATTTGGTAGCATGACAGGCGAAACCATGCAGATTTCATCGGGTGACCTGATTTTTAAACAGGCGACGGTAAAAGGTTTCTGGGCAAGCGTGGTGAGTAAAGAAATGCCAGCAGAGCGTAAAAAGGCATTATTTGTAGAACTTCTGACACTGGCAGCGCAAAAGAAATTGGTTCTACCTGTTGAAGGTGTCTTTAGCTTTGACGAAATCAAAACTGCTGCACTCAAGGCAACCCAGGGCGCTCGTCAAGGTAAAGTCTTGTTGAAGCCCTAAGTTAAATCAATACTGCCAGCCGTGAGGCTGGTTCATTCGCTATGTCGTCATTATAAAAAGGATAATCAGATGATTGGATCGTTATTGATTGGGCTCATTGCCTTATTACACGTCTATATTCTTGTGCTGGAAATGTTTTTGTGGGACAAACCTTATGGTTTAAAAGCCTTTGGCAATAGTCTGGAAAAAGCACAGCTCACCAAAGTGTTGGCACAAAATCAGGGGCTGTATAATGGTTTTCTTGCAGCAGGTTTATTCTGGTCATTACTGGCGCCTGCAAGTTATGCTATCGCGATTGCCAATTTCTTTTTGGGTTGTGTGCTGATCGCTGGAATCTATGGTGGTTTGACTGCCAGCAAGAAGATTATTTACATTCAGGCTGTGCCAGCATTGATTGCTTTAATTGTGGTGAATGTTTTTTAGTCGAGAGATATAAGTAGGCAGCTGGACGGATTTATGTTTTAATGCGCCCAGTTTGAGATGAGCCTCATACAGTATATCGGACGATACGATATACGACTAAGCCCCTTAATTGGGGCTTTTTTATGTCTAGAGAAAAGTGCAGGTGAAGGGGTTTAAGCCTGATCCAGACCTAGCCATTGACGTTGCTGATAGGCGCTATCCCAGAATAACCATTCCAGTTTTGCACCCATAGTATAGGCGGCATGCATTTTCGCTAAGGTATCCTCATCACAACGTGCAGCCACTTTATCTACAGTTGCAATCACGTTACGTACTGCGGTATTAAATTCCTCACCTGCATAGGTATCAATCCATGCCTGATACGGATTATTTTCAACAGATTGGTTGATAATGTCTTTGCCCACTTCGGCATAAATCCAGAAACATGGCAGCAAGGCAGCCAAAATAACAGGATAGCTTTCTGACCATGCTGTGGCAGTGAGGAAAGAAGTGTAATGATGGCAAGCAAGAGTAAGCGGCGTACTCTCAAACTCGGTTTTGCTCACATCAAATTCTTGCATAAAATCATTATGCAAACTGCGTTCTACAATAATGGCGATTTTTGCTGCTTCAGAAAACTGGATCACATCATCGGCTTCATAGGCTTTTGCCGCAGCCACAGCCAGTGCACGACCATAGGCTAGTAGGTAATGTGCATCTTGAATGACATAGTGACAAAAGACTTCACGATCTAATGTCCCTGCTGCAAGTTCTTGATTAAAAGGCAATGCTAATATTTTTTGATATAAGTCTTGATTACGTTGCCAAACATCTTGAGAAAACGTCATGGATTGAACCTATTAAAAAACACGATAAATAAACCTGCCAGCACTATAGCAGAGTCTGCTGAAGATAAAATTTTCTTCAAAATAAGTGCAACAATCTTTTGTCTATTTCAACTCAAACTCGCCTACAATAGACACATTTTTATAACCCGACTATTTGAATAAAAGGCTGCTCATGAAGCATTTTCGTTTCTCAATTTTCTTTACGGTCGTGTGTCTTGCACTATCGGCCTACTGGGGCTATACGCACGGGCCTGAAGCAGGCGTAGCCACCATGCTCAAAGCCTTGACGATTACTGCGATTCTGGCGGTAATGGAAGTCTCTTTATCGTTTGATAATGCGGTTGTAAATGCCTCGGTTCTACGTGGCTGGGATCATTTCTGGAAGATGATTTTCTTAACCGTTGGTATCCTGATTGCCGTATTTGGTATGCGTTTGATTTTCCCTGTAGTGATCGTTGCCGTGACGGCAGATATGGGCATGATCGAAGTTGCAAAATTGGCCTTAAATGATCCAAAAACCTATTCAGAACGTTTAATGGAGCATCATGCTGAAATTGCAGCCTTTGGTGGAACGTTCTTATTGCTGGTATTCCTGAACTTCTTCTTTGATGATGGCAAAGAAACCCATTGGTTTAAATGGTTAGAAGCAAAACTGGCGCATTTGGCTAGCGTACCTGCAATGTCGGTTTTCCTTGCATTGATCGCGATGATTATTATGGCTGCAAACGTAGAAGAATCATCTCGTTTGGCCGTGACTATGGCGGGTATCTGGGGCATCGTGGTGTATATCGGTGTACAAGTTTTGAGTCATTTGCTGGGTGGTGAACCTGAAATTGATGAAAATGGTAATGCCGTGACTCATGACTCAAATGGCGCAGCGACAGGTGTAGTGAAAGCGGGTTTTGGTGGTTTTCTTTACCTCGAAGTACTTGATGCATCATTCAGTTTTGATGGTGTGATTGGTGCCTTCGCGATTACCAGCGATGTCGTGATCATCATGCTAGGCCTTGCGATTGGTGCGATCTTTGTCCGTTCGATGACGATTTATCTGGTAGAGAAAGGCACATTGGATGCTTATATCTTCCTTGAACATGGCGCGCATTATGCGATTGGTGCTTTGGCATTTATCATGATCGCTAGCGGTACTGGCTTGCACGTACCTGAAATCGTGACTGGCTTGATCGGTGTGGCCTTTATTGTCTGGGCGGTGATTGCCTCGATACAGTACAGCAAGCGGGAACATCAGGCCTCTTAAGCTTGTTTTCAGCTTGAACAGCTATGTTAAGTAAAGGAGCGAATGTCGCTCCTTTATTTTTTCCCTGAAGAAAGATTGTGATTTTCATGATCTAACTTACAACCTTTGCAAGCGAATGGCTTATAATTCGCTGAGCCAGTTATAGTGTCTTATCAACAATGAATGCTTTAGAACGCCGTTCAACCTTTGCCTTAAGTAGCATTTTTGCCTTACGCATGTTGGGCTTGTTCATGATTATTCCTGTCTTTTCAGTGGCAGGACAATCCTATCAATATGCGACGCCAGCCTTAATTGGTCTTGCGGTCGGGGTATATGGCTTAACACAGGCAATTTTACAGATTCCATTTAGCTTACTGGCAGACCGTTTTAGTCGTAAGCCTCTGGTGGTGCTTGGACTGTTGCTGTTTGCAATCGGTGGGGCAATTGCAGGTTTATCGGACACCATTTATGGCGTGATTATTGGTCGTGCCATTGCAGGTGCAGGTGCAGTTTCAGCGGTGGTGATGGCATTACTGGCAGATGTCACACGAGAAGAACAACGTACCAAAGCCATGGCTGCTATGGGCATGAGTATTGGAATGTCTTTTGTGGTGGCTTTCAGTTTGGGGCCGTGGCTTACCAGTCTGGTTGGTATTTCTGGTCTATTCTTTGTGACCACGATTATGGGCTTGGCAGCCATAGCAATGCTATTGCTTGTACCTAAAGTCACGCGACACCATCGAAATTATCAGCAAGGTTATCTGAATCAGCTGAAACAAGTCATCCAGATGGGCGAGTTAAATCGTCTACATGTCTCTGTCTTTGCACTGCATTTATTGCTGACTGCGATGTTTATCTATGTGCCTTCACAGCTCATTGAATATGCAGGAATTCCATTGGCAAAGCATGGTTTAGTCTATTTGCCGCTCTTGGTGATCAGTCTGTTCTTTGCTTTTCCAAGCATTATCATTGCAGAAAAATATCGCAAGATGCGGGGGATTTTTCTCACTGCCATTGCAGGGATTATCGGTGGCTTACTGATCCTGATTTTTGGCTATGAATCAAAATACGTATTACTGGCTGGATTGGGTCTATTCTTTATTGCATTTAACGTGATGGAAGCATTATTGCCATCATGGTTGTCTAAGGCCGCGCCGATCCAGTCAAAAGCGACTGCGATGGGGGTGAATGCCAGTAGCCAGTTCCTCGGCGCTTTCTTTGGTGGTACCTTGGGCGGGCAACTTTTGATGATGCAGAATACTGCGCTCGGGTGGAGTGTGTTGACGGGGATTGCTATAATATGGCTGCTGATTAGTTTTGGATTGGCACAGCCAAGATATCTATCCTCAATTGTATTGCCTTTACCTCAGACGGTACAAACTGACGAATGGACTTCAAAACTTTTGGCAATTCGTGGTATTGAAGAAGTCGTGGTGATGCCTGAACAACAAGTTGCTTATATTAAAGTCGATAAACAGTGCATAGATGATGCTGGGCGACAAGATTTAACGCACTTGATTGGCAAAGAGGTAGCCATTTGATCATAACTCTTATAAAGTGAAACATATAAATATATAGGATGAAGACAGCTAATGCGTGGTGTGAATAAAGTTATTTTAGTAGGTACTTTAGGACGAGATCCAGAAACAAAAACCTTCCCGAATGGAGGTTCTCTCACTCAATTCTCGATCGCAACGAGTGAGTCGTGGATGGACAAAAGTACGGGTGAACGTAAAGAGCAAACGGAATGGCATCGTATCGTGTTGCATAACCGTTTAGGGGAAATTGCTCAACAATATCTACGTAAAGGCTCAAAAGTTTATATCGAAGGTTCATTGCGTACACGTCAATGGACAGACCAAAATGGTCAGGAACGTTATAGCACTGAAATCCGTGGCGACCAGATGCAAATGCTTGATACGCGTCAGCAAGGTGAGCAAAGCGGTGGCGATTTTAATCAACCACGCTTTAACAACAATAATAATCAAGGCGGCGGCTACCAAAACACGGGTTATAACAATAATAACAACCAGAATGGCGGCTTTAACGGCGGCAACCAAGGCAATTATGCGGGTAGCCCTCAAGCAGGGAATGGTTTTAATACACCAAAAGCAGCACCGCAACCAGCTGCAGCACCTGCGGACTTAGATGACGACTTACCGTTCTAAGCCCAAATCAGACGCTCAAAAGCGAGGATAACTTCGGTTATACCTCGCTTTTTTATTGGATAATTGCCAGCACCAGACATCCTTATAACCCGCTTCGTAGCATCCCTCTTGAGATGATTTCAATCATTTGATTCTAAAAACCAAATTAAATAGCACGCTTAAACATCCGATTTGAAAATGTGCAATGTTGATAGTAAATCCTGCAATTGGCCCTCTCTTTTATTATAAAAATGGCTCTCGTTTCTTTGCTGTCGAACCGACAAATTAAGTGTATTGGACGTATGCATACGGAAGCGTCGGTTTAGTCATATAAATATCCATGAATGGATGATGAACAAAACGACTAAATTTTTTGAGGGTATTTTTTATTTCAGAATGCACTGTTCTGAGGTGGGGATATTCTCCTTAGATTAAGGAAAATAATATGGCAGCACATCCAGACTGTTCTGAGGCCAATCGGCCGCAAGGTTTACAAAGTGGATTGAAGTCGCGCCATCTAACCATGATCTCCATTGCAGGTGTGATTGGTGGTGCCTTATTCGTTGGTTCGGGTAACGTTATTTACTCCGCGGGCCCAGCTGTTATTCTGGCTTATGCCTTAGGCGGGCTGCTGGTTCTGTTCATTATGCGCATGCTTGGTGAAATGGCAGTGCTGAATCCTGATAGTGGTTCATTCTCGACTTATGCGGATCGTGCCATCGGACGTTGGGCAGGTTTCTCAATTGGCTGGCTGTACTGGTGTTTCTGGACATTGTTGATGGGATGGGAAGCCTATGTGGCAGGGAAGATTCTGCATAGCTGGTTTCCTTTTATTCCGATCTGGGGCTACATGTTACTTGTGATTGTGTCCTTGATCTGGGTCAATCTAAAAGACGTCAAAAGCTATGGGGAATTTGAATTCTGGTTTGCCCTGATCAAGGTTGTTGCCATTATTATCTTTTTGGTGATTGGCAGTTTAGCCATTTTACATCTATGGCCGTGGGGTGAGATTGCACAGACGGCGAGTTCAGGAGGCTTATTTCAACAAGAATTTATGCCTAATGGTATCGCGCCAGTCATTACCGCTTTATTGGGTGTGATGTTTGCCTATGTCGGTGCTGAAATTGTCACGGTGGCTGCTGCGGAAGCCAAAAGTCCTGAAAAAGAAATTCGCAAAGCGTCGAATTCTGTGGTCTGGCGTATTTTATTATTCTATGTTGGATCAATGTTGATTACGGTCTGTTTGATTCCACATGACAACCCTTTATTAAAAGATCCGACGTGGGGAACGTATAGCGTTACCCTGACAGCACTTGGCATTCCTGAAGCACGTCATATTGTGAATTTCGTGGTGCTAACCTCTGTTTGTAGCTGCTTTAACTCGGCACTGTACACCTGTTCGCGTATGTTATTTTCATTGTCCAAACGTGGTGATGCACCAAAATGTCTGGCGGTGACCAATCGTCAGGGCAGTCCGTGGATTGGAGTGTTATTTTCCAGTTTGTTTGCTGTTGTTGCCGTCTATTTAACTGCTACAGAAAGTATGAATGTTTATGACGTACTGATGATGGCGACAGGCACGGTTGCTTTATATGTGTATTTGGCGATTGCTTGTTCCCAGTTGCGAATGCGTAAAAAATACGAACGTGAAGGCAAGCATATCGACTTTAAAATGTGGTTTTTCCCATGGATTACCTATGCCGTGATATTCATTATTATTGGATCACTGATAGTGATGCTGATTGAAGGGACTTATTTTAAGGAAGTGACCTATACTTCAATGCTGGCCTTAGCGATTGTATTGGTGGGGGTGCTAGTACAGAAATTGGATAAGGGGAAAGTCGGGAAAAATGCCCTGATACAGGAAAAACAATCGATCTAAACATGCATGAACGATAGTTTAAATCCATAGAGAATCTCATGATTGAGATTCTCTATTTTTTTATTTAAGACAATGTCGCCACACCTGTTTCGCGTAGACATTGTAATAACACACCAAAGGCCATCACCATGTCTTTTTCATTGACACAGGCAAAGCCCATCAACAGTCCACGCTGTGCATGAGCATGGGAGTGCATATAATATTGTGACAGTGCGCGCACCTTGACGCCACGTTCTAGGGCGGTGGCTGCAACGGCAACATCATCGCATTGGGCAGGAAGTTTGAGCACCAGATGCAAGCCTGCTGCTTCATCATATTCATGCAAAAATTCTGTCCCCAAATATCGATTAATCAGGCTGACCAAGTAATCACGTCGTTTGCCATAGAGCAAACGCATGCGACGGATATGTGCTTCATAATGGCCTTCACGAATAAATTCAGCGAGGGCTTTTTGCTCAAGCAGATGTCCACCCCGATATAATTCTGCCGCCACAATCCGTAAAGGTGAAAATAGCGGTTTAGGCACCACCACATAACCGATGCGTAATGAGGGATAAATGGTTTTACTAAAAGTGCCCATGTAAATCACAGGTGCATCATTTTCCAGACCTTGCAGGGAAGGATAAGGCTGTCCTGAGAAGCGGAATTCACTGTCATAATCATCTTCAACAATCCAGCTGTGATGCTGACGCGCGATCTGGATCAACTGTTTTCTTCTGTCTAGACTTAAATGCGAACCGAGCGGATATTGATGTGAGGGTGTCACAAAAATCAGTTTAGGTGGTTGTGCAGGCTGTTCCTCTGGAATAATTCCTTCGGCATCGACAGGCATGGGTTGAATATCCAGTCCATTGATCCTTAAGGTATTCCGCATGCCCCAATATGCAGGGTCTTCAATCCAGACACGATCCCCGATATCACTCAGCGCTCGTGAGACCAGATCAATCGCCTGATGGATGCCTTCGGTAATAATAATCTGGTCAGCATCGCAGTGGACTGAACGGGCAACACGTAAATAGTCTGCCAAGGCACTGCGCAGTTCAATACAACCACCCGCACTGCTATAAATCAGTCGGTTAATATCGGGTTCACGGCTGAGTCGAGCTTGAATACGGCTGAAAATATGATGTGGAAACTCTGTTACATCGGGCGCACCAGGGACAAAAGCCCCCCATTGATGCGGAGAGGCCGCGGCATAGCCCAATAAACTTGAACCTCGTTGTGACAACACAAACGAGGTTTGTTGCTGAGCAATCGGCGCTTGTTTTTTATTTGTCTTGGTATTTAAAAAGGCTTCGGGAAGATGTTCTGCCACCCAGGTGCCATGACCTGTACGTGCCTCAAGATAGCCTTCGGCCTGAAGTTGCTCATAGGCTGAAAGCACCGTATTACGGGAGACATGAATTTCACTGGCTAAATCACGTGAAGCGGGTAAACGCGTTTTGGGCTGGATTACACCTTCGATAATGGCCCCGCGTAAACAGCGAAATAAGCGCTGATGTAGTTTTCCTTCCATGTCCTGTTGGAGACGTTGTAATAAATGATCTCCAAGTAAACTACGCAATTGGCTCTCTCCTTCAATTTAAAAGTGGCTCTCGTCACTGGCCTTCATACGCGCGAAATTACAGGTATAGACAGTCCTTGTAAAACATCCTGAAAAAAACCGAGCTGGATGTCGGGCAACACTGTAATTGATGATGAAAATATGAGGGAATTAAATGAACGATCAACATTCTGCACT
Source organism: Acinetobacter vivianii (assembly GCF_014635885.1). GTDB lineage: Bacteria > Pseudomonadota > Gammaproteobacteria > Pseudomonadales > Moraxellaceae > Acinetobacter > Acinetobacter vivianii. The sequence continues at coordinate 328,352 of NZ_BMDR01000003.1, read as the reverse complement.
TAACACACGTAAACAGCAAGCAACACCGCGTGGTGTGGGCGTAATGTGCCAGTGGTATGCAGCAAAAGCAGAAAATGCAACAATTTGGGACAAGGATGGCAATGCGTTTATCGATTTTGCAGGTGGTATTGCGGTTCTAAATACAGGTCATCGTCATCCCAAGGTGATTGCCGCAGTGACTGAGCAACTCAGCAAGTTTACTCATACCGCTTATCAGGTGACCCCTTACGAAAGTTATGTGGCTTTGGCTGAACGGATTAATGAACGCGCACCGATTGCGGGTGCAGCCAAGTCTGCTTTCTTTACCACGGGTGCCGAAGCGGTTGAGAATGCCGTGAAAATTGCACGTTCATATACAGGCCGTCATGGCATTATTACTTTTGGTAATGGTTTCCACGGTCGTTCATTCATGACCATGGCAATGACAGGTAAAACAGCACCATACAAACGCGATTTTGGGGTGATGCCAGCAGGTGTGTTTCATGCCCGTTACCCTGTGCCAGCCAAAGGCATTAGCGTCGATGCAGCCATTGCCAGTGTTGAAGATATTTTCAGTGAAGACATTGCACCGCATGACGTGGCGGCGATTGTTCTAGAGCCAGTACAAGGTGAAGGCGGTTTCAATGTGGTGCCTGCCGAGTTTTTAAAGCGTTTACGTGCCTTATGTGACAAGCATGGTATTTTACTGGTGGCCGATGAAGTACAAACTGGTTTTGCACGTACAGGCAAACTGTTTGCCATGAATCATTTTGAAACCAAAGCCGATCTGATCACGATGGCGAAAAGCCTAGGTGGTGGTTTCCCAATTTCTGGTGTGGTTGGACGTGCCGAAGTCATGGATGCACCAAACCCAGGCGGTCTCGGTGGAACCTATGCAGGCAACCCGATTGCGGTTGCGGCAGCCCATGCCGTGATTGATGCGATTGAACAAGAAAAGCTGTGCGAACGTGCCAATGAACTGGGTGCTGAATTGGTTGCTGTACTTAAAAATATTCAGCCGGAATCGGGTGATGTGGTTACCGATATTCGTGCACTCGGATCGATGGTGGCGGTTGAGCTGGAAACAGCTGAGCAAGCAAAAGCTGTACAAAACTATGCAATGGAAAACGGTTTGTTACTCCTAACTTGCGGTAAATACGGTAACGTTATTCGTTTCCTATATCCATTAACGATTCCCGCTGAACAATTCCGTCAAGGTCTAGAAATCTTGAAACAAGGTTTTGTCGCATTGAATACAAATCGCGTAACAGCAATGGAGCAACCTGCATGATTCAAAACAATTTGCAGTATCTTTTAAAACACCCAGATATTGCATTTAATCAGCCTGCATCAAGTGATTATATTGAAGTTAATGATGCAGCAACTGGCGATACCTTGGCTTGGGTCAAAACCTATGACCGTGCGGCTGTGGACGCTGCGATTCAGCGTTCTGCTCAAGCACAGGCGGCATGGAAAAAGCAAACTGCGCTGTTCCGTGCGGATGTGTTGTTGGCGTGGTACAACCTGATGCTCGAGCATAAAGAAAATCTGGCGCAGATTTTAACGGCTGAACAAGGTAAACCACTGGCAGAAGCACGTGGTGAAATTACCTATGCAGCCTCCTTTATTCGCTGGTTTGCCGAGCAGGCACGCCGTATTGATGGTGAAGTGTTAACCTCAACCCAGCCCCATCAGCGCTTACTTGTGATTAAACAAGCGATTGGGGTAACGGCTGCAATTACGCCGTGGAATTTCCCAGCCGCGATGATTACCCGTAAGGCAGCACCTGCGATTGCTGCGGGCTGTACCATGCTGGTCAAACCTGCGGAACAGACGCCATTAACCGCGTATGCACTTGAAGTATTGGCTTTACAGGCAGGCTTACCTGCTGATGTGCTGATCAATATCAGTGGTGATGCAGTTGAGGTCGGCAAGACCTTATGTGAAAGCGATATTGTCCGTAAGCTCAGTTTTACAGGCTCAACGCAAGTGGGTCGTATCTTGATGCAACAATGTGCGCCAAGCATTAAAAAGCTCTCGCTTGAATTAGGTGGTAATGCACCTGTACTGGTGTTTGATGATGCCAATCTTGAACAGGCGGTGCAGGGCATTATGGCCAGCAAATACCGCAATAGCGGACAAACTTGCGTGTGTGCTAACCGTATTTATGTACAAGATGGCATTTACGATGCGTTGGCGGAACGTTTAGTTGAAGCCGTATCCAAACTGAAAGTTGGAGATGGGCGTCAGGATGGTTCAACCCAAGGGCCATTGATTGATGAAGATGCGATTGCTAAAGTCCAGTCTCATATTGCCGATGCGACTTCGAAAGGGGCGACGGTACGGATTGGTGGACAGCGTTCAGCTTTGGGTGGAACATTCTTTGAACCGACCGTGTTGACGGGCGTCACCCAAGACATGAAGGTGTCGAAAGAAGAAACCTTTGGTCCACTTGCTCCTTTATTCCGTTTTAAAACCGAAGATGAAGCGGTGGCAATGGCGAACGATACCGAGTTTGGTTTAGCGGCTTATCTATTTACCCAAAGTACAGCTCGTCAATGGCGAGTGGGTGAAGAACTGGAATATGGCATGGTTGGCATCAACACTGGAGCTATTTCAAATGAAGTTGCGCCATTTGGTGGTGTTAAACAGTCTGGCTTAGGCCGTGAAGGTTCAAAATTCGGCATAGAAGAATATGTCGAAATGAAATATCTCTGTGTAGATTTATCCGAATAAGACATAAAAAATTTTATGTCCTACACGGCAAAAGTTTGATAAAAAGCCAGTCATGCCCATTCATGACTGGCTTTTTTCGTATTTCATTATCATCTACATTTTAATTTGCTGGGACAGGGGCCGTGAAGAATCAAAAATATTTTGTTCCGATCGACTTATAAAGAATAGCCACTGTCAGTTTTTGCCAATTCACGTAGACCCGACATTAAGCTTTCAATCAGTTTTTCCACCACGAGACGTTGGCCCTTACGCGAGGCGTAGACCAATTGAACCGTACCACGATTGGATTTCCATTCTGGCAGTAAATGAATCAGTTTGCCTTTTTCAATGTCGGCTTGTACGGTCAGATAGGGCAGATCCGCGATTCCAAGCCCATCACTGACCACATAATAGACACCTGCCAGATCGTTACTTTTAACCCGCGGTTGATATGGCACATCCACCGTTTCATCACTGTCAACATGACATAAGTGCCAGTAATATTGATGCTTTTGGATGCCTAAGGCTACACTCGGATAATATTGTAAGTCTGAGTAATGCTCAATTGTATGACCTTGGAGTAACTCGGGCGCTGCCACTAAACAATGCTCAGTCCGGATCACATCGCGAACGATGAGGCTAGAATCCTGATTGGGTTCAAAACTGGTGCGAATCGCGATATCAATATCATCATGAAGAATATCAACACGACGGCTGGTCAGCTCTAAAGAAATCTCGACTTTAGGGTAGGTTTTGAGAAACTGATTCAGTAATTTCCGGATTTGAAAATGCATCATCAATTGAGGGCAACTGATCTTGACCAGTCCTTGTGGTTCATTTTTTTGTTTGAGCAAGATATTTTCAGCACATTCAACTTGTGCAATCACTTTGCAACATTCTTCATAAAATTCCTGTCCCAGCTCGGTCACTTTAAAGTGGCGCGTCGTTCGCTGGATCAGGCTGACATTAAATTTATTTTCCAGCTCAATGATACGACGGCTCAGCTTGGACTTACTGATATTTTCAGCTTCGCTGGCAGCACTAAAGCCGCCATGTTTGACCACCAGATAAAAATAATGAAAGTCGTCAAATGAGTTGATCAAGGCCAGTACGTTCCAATCAATATGAAAAGATTAGAATAGCATCAACTATTCTAATCTGATGTAGTGAAGCTTTATTTTTGAGCTGTATTCTGAGCGTAGCTGTTCATTAAATTACGATAGTCTGGAATATGATTAGAGAACAAGGCACCTAAACCTTCAATATCATTACGCCAGTCACGATGTAGTTCGCAGGCCATACCAAACCATGTCATCAGTTGCGCACCTGCCTGCGACATGCGGTCCCACGCGGCATCGCGGGTGAGTGCATTGAATGTTCCTGAAGCATCTGTAATCACAAAGACCTCAAAGCCTTCAGCCAAGGCCGAAAGAGCAGGGAAAGCGACACAAACCTCAGTGACAACGCCTGCGATAATCAACTGTTTTTTACCTGTGGCTTTGATCGCTTTGACAAAGTCTTCATTGTCCCATGCATTGATTTGTCCAGGGCGAGCAATATAAGGTGCATCTGGGAACATTTCTTTGAGTTCAGGCACCAACGGGCCATTAGGACCATTTTCAAAACTGGTGGTTAAAATGGTAGGTAAATTAAAATACTTTGCAGCATCTGCCAGCGCCAGTACATTATTTTTAAATTTATCTGGATCGATGTCCCGAACCAATGAAAGTAGGCCAGTTTGGTGATCCACTAACAGTACCGCAGCATTGTCTTTGTCTAAGCGAATATAGTCTTTAGTCATGGTTGTATCCTCAGATTGTTGTAAAAGTAGAATAAAAAGATCAGCTCTTTTTGTGATGTGCTGAAATAATCCTAGTCAAATTTTGCCAGTCGAAAAAGTTCAAAAAATGAGATAAACCATATCAAAAATAGGATGATTATTTTGATTGTGAACTGATATCTATTTTTATAAGAAAATTGTCCTATATATAGAATAATGTGTTGCGAATCCGATGCTATAAGCAGCGATTGTTGAGGCGTAAAATGAATCTCAACAGCAGTGTTTTTACACTATAGGAGAAACCAAATGAAGAAAATTCTTGGTGTGTATCAGAACAAACACATGCACTGGGTTGGTGATGGTTTCCCAGTATATAACCTGTTCTCATATGACCGTTTAGGCCAAAGCCTCAGTCCATTTTTGTTATTGGATTATGCTGCGCCTTATCGCTTTGACCCAACCACGGCCAAGCATGGTGTAGGTTCACATCCACATCGTGGTTTTGAAACGGTCACTATCGCTTATCAAGGTGAAGTGACTCATAAAGACTCAAGCGGCGGTGGTGGAACCATCAAAGCTGGAGATGTGCAATGGATGACCGCAGGTGGCGGGATTCTGCATCAGGAATTTCATTCACCTGAATTTGCACATCAAGGTGGCCTATTTGAAATGGTACAGCTTTGGGTCAATTTGCCTGCACATTCAAAAATGACACCCGCAAAGTATCAGGCAATTGAAGCTGATCAAATCCAGCACATTGCATTGGATGATGCAGGCAGTGAAATGCGTGTGATCGCTGGTCAATATCAGGATATTGAAGGGGCTGCGACGACCTTTAGCCCAGTCAATGTTTGGGATGGTACGCTGGTGAAAGATCAGGAACATAGCTTTTATGTGACTGAAGGGCATACCACCTTACTGGTTCTGCTCTCTGGTCAGTTGACTTTAAATGGTAATCAAAGCATTGAAGCGCCAAGTTTGGTGGTACTCAGTCGAGAGGAAATTGACTTCAGTCTCAAGGCTGAACAAGACAGTAAATTCTTGATCCTGACTGGCCAGCCACTGAATGAACCGATTGAAGGGTATGGACCTTTTGTCATGAATAGCCAAGCGGAAATTGTAGAAGCCGTTCGTGATTTTAATAGTGGTAAATTTGGTCAAATGGAAGCTTGATTGCTTAATTAAATCAATGTGTTATATAAGAAGGCCGATCACGCTTTGAAGCGTGATCGGCCTTCGTTGTAAGGGTCCTCTATTGATTTTTTTAATTTATTGTCACTTATAGTTATTCAGCTTATTATGTGACTTCGTTCTCGTTCTTATACAAAAAGAATAGCGCTAAATTTGAGCGTTGCAAAGCCCCTAAAGCACTGAAAATGAAAAAATAAAGAATGTTCTGTATATTTTTGTGGCCTAAAAGGTAATATTTTGAATCTTTTCATTGGGTTAAGTTAAAAAGTAGAATTGTGATAAAATGTAACAATAAATGAACAATAAAATTCAACAAAACACGGGCTGAAATGCTGAATCTGGTATTTTTTAATACCGTGTTTAGGCGAACTATCAGTCATAATCAAGAAAAATCATCAACTGATGGGACATAATTTTGGATATTGCAATTATCGGCAGTGGAATGGCAGGACTTGCCTCAGCCAGAATCCTACATGATGCAGGACATAAAGTAACGATATTCGAAGCCCTCGCAGGTCGAGGCATGGATAGTCATAGTATTGACTTTGATGGTGGCATCATTGATGCACCTTTGCGTGTCATGAATCCAAAGCTGTGGCAAAACACGCTCAGTCTGGCCAGTTATTTAGGGATTGAAACTTTCCCTGTACGCACATTTATGGCTTGCAGTTGGCTGTTTGAAGATAGAACAGATACCTGGCTGACGACTTCACGTAGCCGGATTGGTAATTTCCCGATTATTAATAACCGCAAAGGCATTCAGCAATATGGCTGGCGTCTGGTTAAGGGCATGTTGCAACTTAAAACTGCCGTGCATCAATTCTTTAAATCAGACAATCAGGACATCACTTTAGCCGAATTCATGAATCAATATCATATTGAGGAAGTGTTCTGGCATGGTACGGTCATGCCTGTGCTATATACGATTTGTACCTGCCATCCAAAGACCATTGGTGAATGGCCTGCGAAACCGTTATTGGAATTTATTCGTCAATTGACCGAAGGCGAAGCCCTATTGCGTATGAAAGGCGGTACTCCAGCGCTGGTGAGTCGCCTGATTGATGGTATTGAAATCCATAGCGGTTCTCCTGTGAAGAAAGTGGAAGAACAGGGCGATAAAGTACTGGTTGAAAATGATCAGGGTGAGCATCAGTTATTTGATCGTGTGGTCATTGCTACTCCAACGCCAGCGATTGAAGGATTCCTGAAACAGCCGCAGTTTGCTGAAGATATTGCCTTACTGAAAAAATTCCGTTTTGAAGAAGGTGATCTGGTGATTCATACCGATCCGATCGTGATGCCGCAACGTCGTAAGGACTGGGCTGTACTCAGCTATATGATGGATCGTAAATTTACCCGTCAACAGTTTACCGTGTGGATTAACTCGATTGAGCCAAGCTTGGTGGGTAAAAATGCGGTGTTCCAGACTTGGTGTCCAGTGATTGATATTGATCCGAAAAAAATTATTTCCAAGGTGAAATTGACCCGTGCCGTGGTGGATTCAGAAACAGTTGCATTGAACAAGCAAATTCAGCAACGTCATTTAGACCAGAATCGTAAAGTCTTTTATTGTGGTTCATGGTCATGTGATGGTTTGCCAATTTTAGAATCAGCGGTGACCTCAGCGATGCACATTTCTGAAATTTTGGGTGCGCCGTTACCATTTGTTGGGCTAAAACCAAAAGTGAAGGTCGCACCAGAACTCGGTTATTAATATGACCTCCCTCAAGCAGGCACTGATTGAAAAAGTCATCGGGCATAAATATGCCATTGATGCACAGCATCTCGGAGATGACTCAGCGCTTGCTTGGAGCAATTTAGGATATTGGCAAGGACAGCATCATGACTATCCGCTGGCTTGCCAAAGTCTGGCTGATCAGATCGCTACTTCCCTACAACTCAAATCAACAGATCGTGTTTTAGATCTTGGCTGTGGACAAGGTGCAAGCCTATTGCACTGGCGCCAGCATTATCAAATTCAGCAACTCAGCGCGGTTGAACTTCAGCCTCATTGTGTCAAACACATTCAAGAATACTTACCTGAAATTCAAATTCATTGTGAAAATTTTTTGAATTTAAAAGCCCTGCAACTTTTAAATTCATTTGATGCCGTGCTGTGTATAGATGCGGCTTACCACAGCGATTTGAATTCATTTCTTAATTCAGTTTCCCCAGTTTTAAATTCAAAAGGCCGAATCGCTTTTCATACACTGATGTGGTCAGAGAATTGGCAGAATTGCACTTATCTACAAAAACAGAAATATCATTACTTATTAAAAAGTGCAGATGTGAATTGGCAAAATTTAATGGGCCAGCAGCAGCTTGAACAGACTTTAGAACAATATGGTTTTGATGCGATAGAAATTCAGGATTTTTCTGAACCAGTATTGAATGGTTTTGCTGAATATATTGCGTCGCGAAAAGCTGAAAAGCACAGTTTTAATTTTGCCCAGTTTAAAATCGAAATGACTGCCAAGTTGTGCCGAAAACTCTACCAAGATGGATGGGTGCGTTATATTCAAGTCAGTGCAGTAAAAAAGTGAGAAGAATATGCCAAATCAATATAAAGGTTCATGTCTCTGTGGTGCAGTGAGCTATCAGGCAGAGGTTGCGCCGCGTTATCGTTTTAATTGTCATTGTCGTGACTGTCAGAAGGCCACTGGTAGTGCCTATGCCCCGATTGCCTTCTTTCATCAATCTGAATTGAAAATTGAAGGTGAACTCAAATATTTTGAATCTTTTGGGTTATCGGGTAAGCCGATCCGCCGTGCTTTTTGTCCGAACTGTGGTTCGCAAATGTTTGGTTTGCCAGAACTGGTACCTGAGATGATTTCAATACGTGCAGGAACACTGGATGATCCAAATTTGTATCAACCGCAAGCAGAATGTTTTGTGAGTCATGCAAATGAATGGGATCTGTTAAATCCGAATATTTCGCATTTTGAGAAAATGATGGGGAAGAAAAGAGAATAAAGAGAGAAATGGTGCCGGCACACGGATTCGAACTGTGGACCTACTAATTACAAGTACGAAAAAATACCTATGTATTTGTAAATAAAAACAATGGATTGGGCTTATGGATTGATAAGAAATTCAATAGAATCAATGAGACCGTGATATTCTTGCTAAGGTATTGAAAGTTAAGAGAGTAGATGAATAGGGACCAAAACTTCCTGAAAAATGATGAATGCTAAGTTTAAGAAAAATAACAAGCATACTGATTGATAGACCATCACTAGACCACATCTTTTAGGGTATACAATTAATGGACCGTAACCAGAAAATTGAAGAAAACTAGTACTTTTCATGAAGTACCGCAGTGGACCTTCAGTAGAATAGAGTGCTTCAGAAATGAATGAGACAGTACCGTGTCTTGCTGGGCGTGACTGTTTGACATAGGAATATTCTGATCACGACTATACCAGTGGATAAAGGTGCAGAAACCTAACAAAAAAATTCAACAAACAGAAAAAGCTTAAATTTTCCCCAACAGTCCTACATCATCTTTTTGCTACAGCTAACAGCGCTGCTTGTGCACTGCCAAAATAGCCTAGCAAGTTGCTTAGATGTAGGAAAAAGGTTAGTGCTATTAAGTTAAATAATCTGACATATACCGTAGTCAAAATCAGTCAACAGCTTCCATTAGAAAAAATATTGTATAACGTAAATTACATCTCTAAATAAATTGAACGACAAAATGTGTCGCTTGTGTCTGATTTTAGCTATTACCACAACATATAGTATTTGCTATAATTGTGAGGAGTTGAATTTTCATACCAGAATAAAAAGAATTTCAGATACCCTTTGGAAAACTATATAAATTGCGTTGTGTGCATTATTTTGGGGTGTTTTGGTACTTTCTGGTGTGTTTTGATGTTTACCTATAAAAATCGCATAGAACGCAATACAGTGTAAATAGTGACTTATTATGTTTGACTTAATTTGAAGAGTTATATATCATTAAAAAATGTAAGGTTTATCTTTTAAAAGACGAGAAAAAGCCGTAACTATAAAAGTTACAGCTTATTAAGCAGCTTAGATTAACCAAGCAAAAGTAAGTTTGGTGGATAAAAGTAGTCAACAGGTAAAGCAAAATTGCCGTTTTGCTAACCGACTTCTTAAATCTGGGTTACTATTTTACATGTGTTCGTTTTTTTGCACAATAAAAAAAGTGTAACTGACGTTCAATGGAGCTTTAGTTTTCCAATTTGTGAAGTGATTACATCCACTGTTTTTCAGAATCTGTCTAACATTGGAGTTCTATTTCATGACAGAAATTCTTTCAGAAGATGAGTTGAATGCTTTAAGAAAAGATATCATTTTTAAAATTAAAGAGTTAAAGCGAAGAGGAGCACTGTGCGGCAGTATAAATGCTCTTTTTCAACAAATAGGGTTTGATAATTCAAATACTTATAAATATTTAATTTTAAAAATTGAGAACTTAGATTCGGGTGATGTGCAAAAGCAATTGCAGGCGGCTCTAACAGTCGTAAATCAAGAGCTATTGAAACATGTTAAATTTCATAACAAAAGAGTTTATTTCTATACTCTTTCTACTTCAAAGTTAGAGCAATTATTTAATTTATTAAAAAATAATACCGACTTATACGAGGAGGGTGAAAAAGAATACATAGATTATAGTCTATATAAGGGTGATAAACCAGAAAAAGGCTTAATCATTGATAATGATGATTTTAAAATAATTTATTTAAAATCTCAAAGAAACCGACAAGAGTCACAAAGAATAGATGACAAGATTCCTAGAGTTATGGATGATGAGGATGAAGTAATTATAAGGCTTACAAAAGTTGTTCAATATCCAATGAATGCATTTGATTTTGTGGCTTTTGACTTCAAAAATGAGAGCTTAATTTTAGGCGCAGATTTAACATCTATTTTTCCAAATGCAGAAACAGAAAAAGCTATGGGGACAACGTTGACCACTCTACGTAAATTATGTGGGATGGCCGAAATTCCTTCGAAGGATCTTCGTAATTGTATCGAAAACTTTGAAAAAGAAGAGCTTGGGGATGTCCTAGATCATGCTTTTATTACAGCTGATGGTGGTTATAATCATGCAGGAAAGAGCCTTACTAAAGGGCAAGATGTGCGGAAAGATGGCTTTCATCAAGATGGAATTAAAGGTAAAGATGCTGATTATTATGGGATTGTCAAAGCTTATGATCCTATAAACGGGGAAAAAGACGAAAAAGTAATTATTACTATTCGTTTAACATATAAAGAATACAAGAGTGAAAACGAGTTACCGATTCGTTTTGCTGTACTTAATGGCATAAGAACTTTGAATGGGCTTAAGTATGCTATCAATAAAGTACTAGAGCATAATCATAACTAGGTGTGATTATTTTTTCTCTGTCAAAGGTGGAGTAGGTAACTCATAACTACACCACCTTTAAGATGCTAAAGACTATTCCAGTTTGGTAATAAAATACAAATAAATAAGTTTAATCTCATATCAAATATTTATTTTGATCAATTGGAAGCTAATATGACGTATCAAGATATCTTAAATATTTTAAGAAAAGGTGATTCTTTTGACTGGTTGTACTTCGATAATTTAGGAATATATACGTATAAAAATGATGTCAATTTAAGAATTGTCCGTAGTCGTGATGAACGAAATACACCATTTAATGAACCATGGGCTGTAGGTCATCCAGACCGAAATGCGACAAGAGTCTTTTTTACAGTCTATTACGGTCAATCTCCTGTATATGACAAAATGTTAGTTGATGTTGATGGGTATCGCGCGACTTTACCTCTTCCTGATTTGACTACAATGCAAGTGCCATTCTTTGAGTATCAGTTTGCATCAATAATCAATGGTAGTCATGGTAATCGATTAGATGAATATTTAAGAAGATCTGGTTTAACTATCAGAGAAGAATAGGCTTTCTGGTAAATATAAGAAAAGTCACGGTCATCTTAATATAGATGACCTGACGTAAGTACTAGTTAATTGTGATATTAAATTAAGACTTAGTAAGTATATTTGATAGGAGAAATATCCCCTTTTTTTCTTTCATAATCTTTCGGAATTTTTTTGCCTATATATAGAGCTTTGATATCATCAGGAGCTTCATCAGCTATAAAACCAAATCTATTAAAATCACTTTCTTGAATTACATGCATTGGAAAACTCTCAGCAGTAGCTTTCAACCAAATAGCATTGATATAAGCACCACGAATAATCCCCTGAGAAACAGCAAGAATAACCTCTGCTTTTTCAGCTCTATCTTTATTTACTCGCCATGCAAATCTAACTGCATCATATATTGAGTTATTCTTAATTCCTTTATTAATTGATATTAATAAAACTTTATGTTCGAAAATAGCCTCAATCGCTGCATATTTTTGATTGATTTCATAAACATGCATGACTCCATTTTCACTGTTTCCCGAGCCATTTTGGATATTAGCTAGCCCTAAATAGGCGTCAATTAGGGCTCCCTCAACCTCAAATGCTGTTTTTTCATCTAAAGCATGTCGGTGAATGACGTGAAGGACTTCTAGCCCTGAAGCTTTGATTTCTCTAATACGTTGAATTTTATCCGATATAGCATTGCTATCTTGAGATATTTGCTCATCATAGATATGGCTAAAGATACGGTTTCCTTTACCCTTACCAATATAAAATGTTTGCCCATCTCTGGGATCAATTAGACGATAAACATAATATTGCAAATGTTCTATGACGCCCAATCGAAAAGACTCTCTACTCATTTTATTTAAATATATGATTTATAAAACATATATCTAATTTTTGCTAAAACTGAAAGTATTGTCAATGGGAGCCATTTGATATAGATAATTGAAAAAAGCAAAATACAACCTCACCAGTAGATAAAGCCGAAGAAAACAAACAAAAAACTCAATAAACAGAAAAGCCTCAAATATTCCCCCTTAATCCTACATCATCTTTTTTTCTACAGCTAACAGCGCTGCCAGTGAGTACCACTATTGTCCAGAAGGGTGAATGCATAGCATAGTTTTACGGATATTTTTATATAAATAAAAAATTATAATATATTTCATTGCCTTATAGGGTTTTTAAAAACAGGAAATGTAAATAACTTTGGAAATTTTCCTAAGCCTTAAGTTTTCCATGCGTGTTGCTCTGTGCAGCGATAGCAACTCTGAAAAGTTGGCGTATCGACATCACAATTAGCATGGAAAGCCAAAGAGCTGGAAACGGTATGGGGAACATGTTGGGTAGAGTGGAGAAGGTCCAGTGACTTATTTGGACCATCAGGCTATCGACCAAATGGATCACAAAATAGTCCGTTGAGTCAGAACTGAACCAAACTTACAGACAACAAAAAACCCCATAAATCAAATATTCATGAGGTTTAATGATGGTGCCGGCACACGGATTCGAACTGTGGACCTACTGATTACAAGTCAGTTGCTCTACCAACTGAGCTATGCCGGCAACGTGGCGAGAATTCTACAGAATCTGCTTAAAAAAACAAGCGAAAAAATGAGCAAACGGAGAAAATTCATCAGTGCGTCGAATTTTCGCCAGTTTCCTGTTAATTATTCAGCGCATAAACAAAGGAATCAACGATTTCACCCGTGCTTAAATGCGCTTTGACAGGCACACGTTGATAGCCTGCACCTTCGAACTCATCTAATGCTTGCCAGTGTTGTTCTAGATTGTCTGAGAAGAATACAAAACCAGATACCTTGTTGTCACTTTGATCGAGCACAATGCCTGGAAAGCCTAGTTCTGCACCCCAGCCTTGTTGTTTGAGCGTACCAAATACATGTGCGTCTGCCCATGTGCCACCAATATTTTCCATAATATGGGCATTGGGACGGTTCGGTCCTAAAGTGCCGTAAACGAATAAACTGAGCATAGTGAAAGCGAGGAAAGTAAAAGAAATAGATTAGCAAATGTAAGAAAAAATAGGTTTGATAATAAAGTTGTTATTATTGATTTTTTAAATTAAAAAATTCTGGCGGTGAGAGAGGGATTCGAACCCTCGATACGCGCAAACGTATACACACTTTCCAGGCGTGCTCCTTCAGCCACTCGGACACCTCACCAAGGTGTGCGATAGTAACCAAAAAAATGCGGGCTGCCAAGTTGTAGTCGAACAGATTTGCAGAAAAACTTTTTAGCTAGTGATAAGATTGCGCCATATAACGTTCTAGTTTGAAGACGACATAATATGCAAAGTACTGCAAAAAAAGCCGCATTGCCCGCGATGACGCTGGCAGCATTAGGGGTGGTATTTGGAGACATTGGGACCAGTCCGCTCTATGCAATACGGCAATGCTTTGTCACGGGACATGTTGATATCAGTGAAGGATCGATTCTTGGTATTCTTTCCCTGATCTTCTGGTGTATGAACCTGACCATCAGCTTTAAATATGTGTCGATGATCATGCGTGCAGACAACAATGGCGAAGGCGGGATTATGTCTTTGCTGGCATTGAACCTGCGCTCTAACGTATTCAGCAACAAGAATAAAATATTTCTGATCGCACTTGGCTTTATCGGGGCTTCACTATTCTTTGGTGACGGGATTATCACGCCAGCCATTTCGGTACTATCGGCGATTGAAGGCCTGAGTCTGGTCACGCCTGCTTTAGATCGTTGGTTAGTCCCGATTGCGCTCGGTATCTTAACGGCTTTGTTTTTGGTGCAAAGACATGGTACCGCCACCATGGGGAAATTCTTTGGGCCGATTACCTTACTATGGTTCGCTTCAATTGGTCTCATTGGACTGTGGAGCATCATTCAGACGCCGTATGTATTGATGATGGTCAATCCTTATTGGGCACTGCATTTTGTATATGATCAGCCGACAGTTGCCTTTATTACCATGGGTGCTGTGATCCTGACCATGACCGGTGGTGAAGCGCTCTATGCCGACATGGGGCATTTTGGACGTATGCCGATTAAATTGGCTTGGTTCATCGTAGTATTGCCTTGCTTATTGCTGAATTATGCAGGACAAGGCGCTTTGCTGTTACGTGATGCCAAGGCGATTGAAAACCCGTTTTATTTACTGGTACCTGACTGGGCGTTATTCCCGATGATCGGACTGGCAACAGCCGCAGCGGTGATTGCCTCTCAAGCGGTGATTACGGGCGTATTCTCAATGGCCAATCAGGCGATGCAGTTACGTTATTTGCCGCGTCTCACTGTGCACCACACCTCTGATGTAGAGCAAGGGCAGATCTATTTGCCGTTCATTAACTGGGTGCTATTTATTTCGGTGGTGATCCTGATTCTACTGTTTGAAAGCAGTGCCGAGTTGGCAAGTGCCTATGGTGTCGCTGTGACCATGACTATGCTCTGCGGTACCATTTTGATCTCGACACTGGCCTATGGTGTATGGCGCTGGCCTCTGTGGAAAGTGGCTTTATTTGCAGGTCCTTTCCTGATTATTGACCTGATTTTTGTGGGTTCAACCTCATTAAAAATTTTATCAGGTGGCTGGGTGCCAATCCTGATTGGTGTGGTGGTGTATACCATTCTAATGACCTGGAAACGGGGCCGTGAAATTGTTTACAACCGCATGGAAACCAATGCTTTACCGATTGAATTATTTATTAAAAGTATTGGTATGAGCAAGGAAACACAATATGTGCCAGGTGAAGCGATTTTTCTGACGGGTACTCCAAATATTGTGCCGCATGCGATGTTACATAACATCAAGCACAACAAGGTGCTGCATGAGCGTAATGTGATGGTGACGGTGTATACGCAGGATATTCCGTATGTGGCTGAAGCCGACCGCTTAAAAGTAGAAAAGCTGGATGAGCATTTTTATCGTATCTATGTGTATTATGGCTTCAAGGATCAGCCGAATATTCCAGTTGCACTGGAACAGGCCTATAAACAGCTGGGTTTTGAATTCGATATGATGCAAATGAGTTTCTTCATTTCACGAGATCGTATTGTGCATACCGTGGGAGACGGCATGTCACCTTGGCGTGAAAAGCTGTTTATCTCGATGCAGCGTAATACTAGTCCAGTGAGTGACTTCTATCAGATTCCGACCAACCGAGTGGTGGAGTTGGGAAGTCAGATCGAAATTTAAGTTTAAATTGATAAAAAAGGCACGCTAAAGTGCCTTTTTTATTGTCTGTTGAGCAAGTGTACAGATTTGCGACATAAAATGTCGTTCTCGGCTGAAACTCAATATACAGCAAGGCTTTGAGTTGTTAAGCTTCGCGTTCATATTGATTTTGATGTAGTTATGGCGAAGAAACCAACCAGAAAGGGTAAAACACCATTTGCTTTTTTGAGCCAGAATGTTGGAAAGATTATGCTGGCTGCGGTCGCGACGGGAAGTTTTGCGATTGCGTTTGGCAATGAAAAAATTTCTAAATTGATCCCGTTTCAGTCGAGTAATGGTGCCTGTTTAAAACAGTTCTATCGAGATGTCCCGCCTTTATTGAGCAAAGACAGTCTAAAAAAAGACAGTTATGCGTTGTGTTTTAATGATTTCAATGTGATGTATTCGGGAATTTCGAAAACGCCTTTATGGTCAGCCGAATACCTCACGCCTGAACGTTTAAGCATCAAAATCAAACGTGAAGACAATTTCCACGAAGAAACCCGTGTGCAACTGGCTCATCGTGCTTTGCTGTCGGATTATCGTGGTTCAGGTTATGACCGTGGGCATATGGCGCCGAACGGGGATATGAATAATACCGCAGCGCAATATGACAGTTTCTCCTTAGCCAATATGGTGCCTCAAGCACCTAAGAATAATCAGGAAGTATGGCGTAAATTGGAAGAAGCTGTGCGTTCGATGGTGACCAAACAGCATAAAGATGCCTATGTGCTGACAGGCCCTATATTTGAAGGCAAGCGTCTGAAAACTATCGGTAAAGGGGTAATTGTCCCGACGGCCGTGTATAAAGCAGTGTATTTACCCAAGCAGGGGATTATTGGTGCATATTATGCCCCGAACAATAATTCGCTACAGGTCAAAGTGGTAAGTGTCTGCTATCTGGAAGAAAAACTAGGGATTAATTTATTTCCACAATTGACCGAACAACAGAAACGTAATGTCTATCAGCTTCCATTGTCTGCACAACAAGTGAAGCCAAATAAAGACATTAGTTATTCGCATTGGGATGGGCAAAGTCAATGTGCGGAAGAAGCCAAGACCGATGCCATTCAGGCTCAACAACGTCAATTTAGTTCACAATCCAGTGAGGCGACGGGCAGTAAATTCCCGCAAATTGATGAAGAGACCAAACAGGTGATGATTAATCAGCTCATTAATGCACTGGTGCAGTATTTCTTACAAATGTTGCGATAAGAAACGCTTGCAAAGTCATTGTGCTTGGCCCATGTTGTTTTATATACAACAATAATGAGGGGGAAAAGATGTTTAAGCCTTTTGAAAATGGAGATGAGTCTTCAGCAATCTATGATCTGACCCTAGAAAATCAGGTCGATTGCGTGAGCTTATATGGCAATCTGCAAATTACCAAAGATCAGGCAGGTTTAAAAACTGCAAAGGCATTACAAAGCTTTATCAATGATGTGGTGGCGGCTTTGGAGAAACAGGAGTTGCCTGAGCAAATTGAACGCCAACTAGAACAGGAAATTGAAAACCCATTTTTATAAATAAAAAAACAGCCGATAAAGGCTGTTTTTTTATGGCGTGTTGGAACTTAGTTTTTCTCGCTGCCCACGACCTTGTAGATCACTGCACCGATAATCGCACCGATAATTGGTGCAACCCAGAACAACCAGAGTTGGCTAAGCGCAGCAGTTTCAGCAAATAAAGCAACCGCTGTACTACGTGCAGGGTTAACTGATGTGTTGGTCACAGGAATACTGATCAAGTGGATTAACGTAAGCGCCAAACCAATCGCGATTGGTGCAAAACCAGCAGGCGCACGACGATCTGTTGCACCCATAATCACGATCAGGAAGAACGCCGTAAGGACTACTTCAATCAGGAATGCAGATGCGACAGAGAAATGGTTTGGAGAAAGTTCGCCATAACCGTTGGTTGCGAAGCCACCTGTACCAGCAAAACCTGCCTGACCTTGTACGATAATGTACAGAACGAACGCGGCAAGCGCACCACCAATGACTTGAGAGATGATATAAGGCACGAGGTCTTTGGCATCAAAACGTCCACCTACCCATAAGCCAACGCTGACCGCAGGGTTAAAGTGACCACCTGAAATATGGCCAAAAGCATAAGCACCTGTTAAAACAGTTAAACCAAAAGCAAGCGCAACACCTAGAAAGCCGATCCCAAGTTCTGGAAATGCTGCTGCAAGGACAGCACTACCACAACCACCAAAAACAAGCCAAAAAGTTCCAAGAAATTCTGCTAAATATTTGTTCATTGTTATCACCAAACATGTTTTTAAAAAATAAAAAAGCAAGCATCCAAAAATTTATTATGGATATGTGTCAACCTAGTGAAAAAATGTGAACTATTTCACAAAGGTATATAGGCTCTTGTATAAAACGTGCAAGCAAAAGGGTCAGTTGTGAAACCGTTAGTTCATGGGTAATTTTATTAAGAATTGTAAATAGTGTTGTTGTTCCGCCACTGTTGCGGGGTTTGTCCTGTCCAGATTTTAAAAGCACGCTGAAAAGCGCTTTGTTCGGAATAACACAGCAGTAGCGCAATTTCCTGCAAACTGAGGTGCGGATCTTTTAAATATTCGGTTGCCAGCATAAAACGGACTTGCTGCACCCGTTCCTGAAAAGTGGTGCGCTGTTGTTGTAAATGGCGTTGTAATTGACGTACCGAAAGTCCTAGTTTTTCTGCGATAAAATCAAGCTGATATTGGTTTTTTTGCAGCCCTGTCAAAATGGCATGCTGTAAACGCTGATCCAGTTGTGTGGAGTTTGGTAGCTTGTCCAACAAGGCTTGGGCTTGCTGTAGCAGTAATTGCTGCAAGGTATGATCACCCGTACGTAACGGCTTAAATGCTTCGCTGACAGGAATCAGGAGTTGTGTTTTAGGCTGGTCAAAGCGGACTTTGCAGTGAAAATACTGTTCATAAATACTGATATTTTTAGGTGCTGGATTGACGAAATGTACTTCATGTAAATGAATGCTGTCTCCAGACATAAACAGTTTCAGAAATTGCACCATCAACGCAATGGCAATTTCATCGGTCAACTGGGTTGGATGAGGTTCAGGCGCTTCCCAGCGAATCGAACCATAGGGAAGTCCTAACTCGACCAGCAATGGGCTGCCATCATAAATCAGGCGATGGAAATCATGATAACGCGCCAAAGCTTCACCTAGATTTTCACAGGACAAGGCCAAATAGGCAATAATACCCAAGTGTTTAGGTTGCACATAAGCCGCAATATCCAGTCCTAGACCCGCTTTGGGATGTAGGCGGTTAAGATCTTCCAGCAGGTCGCGCCAGATCACATAATCAAAACGTTCCAGATTTTGAACTTTTTGTAATTGTTCAGGAATTAAAATATTTTCTGCTTCGCAATAGGCTTTTAATAAATGCCCCAAACCACCAAAAACAGAGCCTGTATAGTTTTTGAGTTGCGACATCCTGTGCGCCTCTTATTCTGTCGTGTTTTGTCAATATAAATATATCGTATCGTCAATACTTCGCCTACAAAAATTTATATCTTTAATAAAAATAAGGAAACATTTGGAGAAAACCATGATTAAGGGTTTTATTGCAGGCTTGGCTGTAGCCAATGCATTTGAATGGTTTGCACATAAATACATTTTGCATGGTGTACATCGTCCCGGTCAGCCACGTTACAGCCCTGTGCCAAAAAGCATGGAATCACATTGGGCACATCATCGTGAAGTGCGTAAGCAACAATTTTCAGATGATTGTTATGTAGAAGGTGTCGATCACTGGCGGACACGTAATGAAATCATGTCATTGGCTGTGGTGGCTGGAGTGGCGAGTATTGCGTTTTATCCCATTTCAAAGGGAATGTCTCTGGCAGCGCTTTATAGTGCAGGCAACTATTATTATGTCCATCGTCGTGCCCACTTGGAACCTGATTGGGCCAAACGAACAATTCCTTGGCACTATGATCATCACATGAACTCAAATCAGGATGCCAACTGGTGCGTCACCCGACCGTGGTTTGATTATGTGATGGGAACCCGTGTAGTTTCTTCAGCAGATTTAAAAGAAGCCAATCCATTAGGTCTGCCATTACCAGCAGCGTTGTCTAAAACGCTCACTCAAGCGATTGAATCAGTCTTTCCTGCCAAGTGGGTGGAGCACAAGCCAAAACTGGTCACAGCAGTGCAAGCAGAAAATGAACAAAATGATGCGGTCGCTTAGCGTTGAGAAACAAAGAGAAAGTGTGGTTTTTATCGGCAATGCATGACGAAGGAAAAAGGCTTTCGTCGTGAATTGTCAATAAAACTGGTTTTTAATGTCAATATTTCTGCGCATTTAATCGCTAATTTAGCTCAAGCATGATATTTGACTGTATTTTGCTCAAAATGGATATGTTTCTGTTACCTTCTAGCGTTGTATAACGCAGTTTCTTGCCTTGCTCAGCAAGGTATTTTTTTGTCTATAAAAATACTTTGAATAAAAAAACCTCTCAAGTGAGAGGTTCATTTGTTCTATCAATTATGAATCAGAGACGCATCTCAATGCCTTGTGCTGCAAGGAATTGTTTGGCTTCTGGAATGGTATGCTGACCAAAGTGGAAAATAGAGGCAGCAAGTACAGCATCGGCACCGCCTTTTAAGATGCCGTCAGCCAAATGTTGTAAATTCCCTACGCCGCCTGAGGCGATGGTTGGAATATTGACACGATCATTGATCTGACGCATTAATGCAATGTCATAGCCTGCTTTGGTTCCATCGGCATCCATACTGGTAATCAGTAATTCGCCTGCACCAAAGTCTGCCATTTTTACCGCCCACTCAATTGCATCGATGCCTGTCGGTTTACGACCACCGTGAGTGAAAATTTCCCATTTATTTTCGCCAGTTTTTTTGGCATCAATCGCAACCACGATACATTGTGCGCCAAAGCGTTGCGATGCTTCCTGTACAAACTCAGGAGTAAATACTGCTGCCGAGTTAATACTGACTTTATCGGCACCTGCATTGAGCAATAAACGGATATCTTCAACTTTACGGACACCACCACCCACAGTTAAAGGAACGAAAACGCTTTCTGCCATTCGTTCAACTGTACGGTATGTGGTGTCGCGTCCATGATGGGTAGCAGTAATATCTAAAAAGGTAATTTCATCGGCGCCTTGTTCGTTGTAACGACGGGCAACTTCAACAGGGTCACCTGCGTCACGAATATCAAGGAATTGAACGCCTTTGACGACTCGACCATTATCAACATCTAAGCAAGGGATAATACGTTTTGCGAGCATAAAATTTTCCAAAAAATCGCCAATAAAGAAAGGGGTGCTACACCTTCATGGAGGGAACAGGTATTCTATCAAACTTCACAGCTATTTTTTGCAGGTTTTCCATGTCGGTTTATACCCCGTTGAGTTTAGAAGAAGTTCAAGCCTTTGCCGAACCTTATGGTTTAGCAGTGATTGATCTGATTCCAATCCAAGGCGGTATTCAAAACACCAATTACTTTTTGGTGGATCAATCACAGAAACAATATGTTTTGACGGTTTTTGAAGAGTTAGATGCTGAAGGGGCAGGCGAACTGGTGCCTGTACTGGATTGTTTGGGGCAAGCGGGTGTGCCAGTGGCAGTGCCGTTAAAGCATAGTGGTCAGGCAATTCATAGCATTGCCGATAAGCCTGCACAAATTGCACCGCGTTTGATGGGCGAGCATCCTGAAGATGCCAGTATTATCCAAATTCAGGCGATTGCACAGGCGCAGGCAAAATTGCATTTGGCTTTGCAGGACTTTCCTTTAGAACGGGATTTTAATCGTAATCATCAATACTGGTCAGAGGTCGCAGCACAGCTTAAACCACAAATGAATGTGGAAGATCAGACTTTATTGGCACAGGTTTTTCAGCAGTTTGCGCAGATCACGCAACAGCATCCAGATCGTCCTACCGGTTTTATTCATTCAGATTTATTCAGAGACAATACTTTATTTGAAGGCGACCAGTTGCAAGGTATCCTTGATTTTTATGAATTGAATCAGGATGAATGGTTATTTGATATTGCGATTAGTATCAATGACTTCTGTACCGCTTATCCGCAAGCCCATCTTGATCAAGCCAAGGCAGATGCCTTTTTGAATGCTTATCAGACCATTCGGACGCTGACTGAGGATGAATTGGCTTGTTTAAACATTTTCTTGGCGATGGCGGCTTGTCGTTTCTGGAGTATGCGTTTGCAGGTTGCCCAGAAAAACGCCGAGCATGGGCGTACTGGCGATGATATTTTGCAAAAAAATCCGCTGGAAATGCGCATGATGTTGCAAGACCGTCTACAACGAATCACAGCTTAGGAAAGTATCATGCGAGATCAAGGTCGATTAGTTGAATGGTTTGATGATAAAGGCTATGGCTTTATTCAGCCCAATGACCCACAAAAACAACGTGTTTTTATTCATATTAAAGACTTTGCTCGTACGGGGCCACGTCCACTTGTTGGCTGTGCGCTGGAATATGTGGTGATTCTGGATGAGCGCGGTCGCTATCGCGCTCAGCAGGCGGTGTACTTAAAAGCCTCGCAAGTGTTTGAGCATAAAGCCAAACCTGCAAAACCAACAGCCTCTAAACCTTGGTCAGCGATGCAGATTGCGATCGTGATTTATATCGTCTTTATGGTGGTCGCAAGCTTTAGCAAATTGTTGCCGCCATATACCTTGTTATTTGTCAGTTTGATGAATGTCTTGAGTTATTGGCTTTATGCACAAGACAAAGAGGCAGCCCAATTGGGCAACCGCCGTATTCCCGAACAGACCTTGCATATTGTGGACTCTTTGGGTGGATGGTGCGCAGGTTGGCTTGCTCAGCAAAAACTGAGACATAAAACACAAAAACAACCGTTTCGTAAGATTTATTTCTGTACCATAGTCTTCCATATATTGTTGATATGTTGGTTAATTTCTCCGCTCAATGTGTTTTACTAATTGAGGGAGTTTGACGCTGGAGATAAATAAAAAATGAATTATTCCGTTGATCAAGATCCAAATCGTACTTTGACTTTGGTGCTGTATGTGCTTTATATCATTGCGATTTTTTCTGGTGGTTTATTGGCGATTATTGCCTTGATTATTAACTATGTAAAACGTAGTGATGTACAAGGTTCGATTTTTGAAAGCCACTTTACTTGGCAAATCCGTACCTTCTGGTGGTATTTGGCTTGGAATATTATTGCCTTTATTCCGTTCTCGTTCCTGTTTTTAACGGGAGATAATGGTACTGCCTTTGCGGGTGTGGCTATTTCTGCAACAACATTTGCTTTTGCAGTCATTTTTGGCGCATGGGTATGGATTGTCTATCGTGCGATTCGCGGTTTGATTGCCTTAAATGACAATAAACCGATGTACCAGTAAGTTATAAGCATCCGAAGGCTGATGAGTTGGTTTTAATCAGCCTTCTTTTTTATAAAAATGATTAAGTTGTAAATTATATTTTTATCACTTTGATTGAATTGAAAAACGAAGAAAAATTTAAAAGAGGGTTTTAATGGATCATGTTGTTGATCAAAAGGCATATCGCGGTCTGACCTATGTTTTATATATCTTTTATCTTATTTCAAGCTTCACGGGCGGCTTACTCGCCATCATTGCTTTAATGCTGAACTATATCAAACGTAAAGAGGTTAAAGGAACGCTACTCGATAGCCATTTTACTTGGCAAATCCGTACCTTTTGGTGGTGCTGCCTGTGGAATCTATTGACCCTAGCTGTACTTGCACTGGCACTATTTCATCAGGAACTCGGTATTCCATTTTCTGATGATCATGCATCTTTGATATTTTTTATTGGATTGGCATTTTTATTTGCTGCATGGGCGTGGGCGGTGTATCGGAGCCTTCATGGCTTATTTTGTTTATATGACAATAAACCGATGTATGCCTGAGGTTGGCCTATGATTATTGAACATGTTTATTTGAATATTAAAGCTGAACAGAGCGACGCGTTTGAAGCGGCTTTTCATCAGGCCAAATCGATTATTTATCCGATGGATGGGCTAAATGCAGTTCAACTGATTAAGCATACCGCAGGCGATGGTCGTTATATTTTAATGATCTTTTGGGACAGTATTGAGCATCATACTGAAGGATTTAGGAAGTCGGCAGCGTATCAGGAGTGGAAAGCGCTATTGCATCCCTTTTATGATCCGATGCCTACGGTCGAGTATTACCAGCCATGCATGCTGCTGAAAAAGAAAGAACCACAGAATTAATTGAAAGAGAGCGAGTTAGCTCTCTTTTTCCTTTTCAAAGAACTTAAATTTTAATTCGCTGACCAAGACCCCCAATACCACCAGTAAACCACCGAATAACGCGAGCAAGGGTAAGCGTTCTCCTGCAATGCGTCCAATCACACCTGCCCAGACGGGTTCGCCTGCATAAATAATGGCAGCGCGTGCAGGATCAACCATGCGTTGTGCCCAGTTCATGACAAACTGGATTAAAGCGCTGGCGAGTCCCAATGCGACAGCAATGATGACCAGCCCCCAAGAAAAGGGTGGAATGCTATGTTCACCGACCAATGGCATACTGGCAAAGGACAAGAGAGACGCGACCATCAGTTGCACAACAGTGACTCGTCTCAGATTGACCTTTCCTGCAAAATAACCAATCAGGATAATCTCGAGTGCAATCACGAAGGCACAGGACAGCGTCAGCATTTGTCCGTAATTTAAATCAATGCTGGAAAAACCATTGCCTGTTAAAAAGACCAAACCCGTAAATGCCAAGGCTGTACCGACCCACGTCATGAGTGAAGGTCGTTTCTGAAAAATGGCCCACATCAGGATGGGAACCAAAGGCACATATAGCGCCGTTAAAAATGCCGACTCACTACTTAAGATGGTTTGTAGACCAATGGTTTGCGTGCCATAACCAATTGCAATCATCAGACCGATGGCTGCACCCGCCAGTATTTCCTTAAAGGTTAAACCTCGCATCGACTTTATAGAGATCAGGAAAATAGCCAAAGCGGCGACTGCAAAACGGCAGCCCACAAAAAACATCGGGGTACTAAAGTTCAGTGCGTATTGCACGGCTAAAAAAGTACCGCCCCAAATCATGGTAATAAAAATCAGGGCAAATTGTGCGGCTTTAGGAGACTGGGATAAGGAGGCCAAAACAACGATCCTAAGAAAAGTGCAATATAATGCACATATTGCATTAGTTGGTCGATGTGTGCAATATATTGCGCAAGTTTTATTTTTTATCATTGTGGTTTATGAATCCATCCGATACTGTCCTGACCCACGTAGGAAAAAATATTCGCCATTTTCGGGATCAGGGCCATTTAAGCCAACAGGAACTGGCAGATCGGGCAGGGGTCAGTCGCCGTACCATTGCGGCCTTGGAAACAGGTCAGGTCAATATTAGCCTGGCGAAACTGGATGCAATTGCGGCAGTACTGGGAATTGATTTCAAGCGTATCGTCAGTGCACCTGAACTGGGTGAATCGGAAATCGTAAATACCTTGGCTTGGCAAGGAGAGCATCCGACCAGTCATGCCACACTGTTAGCCTCAGTTCCAGCGTATACACAAGTTGAGTTGTGGACGTGGTCATTGGCTGTTGGTGAGATTTATCATGCGGAAGCGGATCAAAAGGGCTGGCGGGAACTCATTTATGTGCTCGAAGGCGAGTTAAGTCTGGAATTTGAACAGGAAACACGAGTTGTTCAGGCAGGCGACTCTATTCTATTTGAAAGTTCGATTCGTTATTGTTATGCCAATCGGGGTACACAGCCATTAAAATTCATTCGTAATGTGCTGTATTAAATCAAAAGAAGTTATCTGGGCAGATAACTTCTTTTTTATGCAAAATTAAAGACGGTTGTCTTCATCGAGCAATAATTGTGCTTCACGAAGGTTTAAGGTGCCTTCGTAAATTGCGCGGCCTGTGATCGCACCTAAAATACCTTTTTGGCCTTTTAAGTTGCGTACATCATCAAGGTTGGTCACACCGCCAGATGCAATCACGGGTAAGCCAGAATAGTCTGCCAGATTGACAGTCTGCTCAACGTTAACACCTTGCATCATGCCATCACGGGCAATATCGGTATACACAATGCTGGATACGCCTGCATCTGCAAAACGTTTCGCAAGATCAGTCGCCTTGACGTCAGTAATATTGGCCCAACCATCAGTTGCTACCATACCATTCATGGCATCAATACCGACAATAATACGACCTGCAAAACGCTTACATGCTTCTTCTACAAACTCAGGCTCTTTAACTGCCTTAGTTCCGATAATGACAAAAGAAACACCAGCTTCTAAATAATGCTCGATGGTTTCAAGTGAACGGATACCGCCACCGATCTGGATTGGTAGTTCTGGCTGTGCACGTACAATCGCTTCGACCACAGGCTTATGAATCGGCGTGCCGGCAAAAGCACCATTTAAATCGACTAAATGTAAACGACGTGCGCCTTCATCCACCCAATGTTGTGCAGTTGCCACAGGGTCATCAGAGAAAACAGTATCGTCTTCCATACGTCCTTGTTTTAAACGGACACATTTACCATCTTTCAGGTCAATTGCTGGGATGATTAGCATACACCGCTCCTTGCGTCATCATAGAGTTTAAATTATTAGGGGCTTGTTGAACGTCCCTCTATGATTGCGACAAAGAAGGCAATTTAGCCTACAACGCAATGCATTTCTGAATGTTCAGCGTGCCCTATATTAGCAAAGTATTGATCAATCTCTAAGCCTTGTCTGTTGATCCTTCAAGTATTTTCATGATTTGTTGTTGTAATTGTGGTGTGAATCGGTGTTGCTGGTAAAGCTGTTCAAATACCAGCAGTGCTGCATAAGCGTCCGCTGCGGCATAACTGATTTGTTGAGGACTAAGACGTTTCACTGCCCAATTTGAGGTACTGATCTTTTTACTTTTGGCAAAATAACGCTGGAATAGTAGGGCAATCGCGGTTTGTACACCGACTTGGCTCCGATAACCAAAACTTGCGAAGCTTTTGGAAAGTTCAATCAATGACGTGGGCTGGATATCTTTGCCACGGAAAATATGTGCGTCATTCTTGAGTCCAAAACCGACTTTGAGTTGCTGTTCATTTTCCAAAATGGGTTTTAAAAATGACAAAATTTCGGCACTGACTTGGAAAAGAAAAACGCTATCGTAAGTTGCAAGCTGGATGAGATGAGGCCCTGTCGATTTTTCTCCAACTTTAAAGGTCGGTTTCGACTCACTGTCAAAACCGAAGACTTGGATGGAACTGAGTTGATCTTGCAGGGCCAAGCATTGTTCAAGCGTTTGAATGACAATAATTTTGTCTGAAGCAAGGTTTTCAAAGGCAGGGAGGGCACGTATTTGTTCTTTACTTAAAGGCGCTACTGCGTGTTGAGATGTATCCATCTGCATTAAAACTCAAGTCATTTCTCTGAGCTTAAAGGGTTTTATTGAAATAAAAAAGCCAAGTCGAAACTTGGCTTAGCAAACATGACGTATTTATTTAGCTTGATTTATCTGTTGCTCAATCTGAGCTTGCTGGCTTCTTTGTACGTAGTCTTGATAAGCAGGAATAGCAATTGCTGCCAAAATACCAAAAATAAATGCAAGAGGGATGATAATGATATAAATCCAGCCCAAGACCTTTTCCCAATCGGAAGTTATTCGTGCCAAACCAAAGTTATTTTCGCCTTCTGTTCCTTTAGCACAAAATAGATAAATCATAAGAAATAAATTTGCTATAGGCACAAGCATCAGCAGGGATAACCAGCCACTTTGATTTCGATCATGTAAACGACGGATCGTAAATACAAAAGATAGATAGATAAACCCAATATATATAATTCCTAATACGATGATGAAGAAAATTGAAAAGTTTGGTTCTTGAGAACTACTTTCTGTAAATAGACCAGTGGAGAGGGCTAGTACGAAGAAAATAATAAAGAAAATGATACTACTTAAAAATGTCCAAGCTGCATAGGAAAGTCGACCAAAGCGACCTTTAGCACTTAGAGGGTGATCCACGGTTTGGGTTGATGAATTCATTGTTATTCCTATTTAAGTGTTTTTATGGGATTGTAAAACTTAAAAAATGTATTATGCATTAGAATATTAAAGAAATTTTTTAAATTAATGCTTAAATTATTTTATATATAACAGACCAAGTCATAACAAAGGACTTGATCTGTATGAGTGAAGCTTAAATTTTCCATTCCACAAAGTTCTTTAACAACTGTAAACCAGCGGTATGACTTTTCT
The DNA here is from genome assembly GCF_014635885.1 of Acinetobacter vivianii. GTDB lineage: Bacteria > Pseudomonadota > Gammaproteobacteria > Pseudomonadales > Moraxellaceae > Acinetobacter > Acinetobacter vivianii. Next base: position 300,354 of record NZ_BMDR01000003.1, on the reverse strand, counting down.
CTGGGTGGAATTGTGTTGCGAACAAATTGTCTTTATGAATCGCCGTACAGAAGTTCACGCCATAATCACAGGTTGCTGCCGTGACTGCTGCATCTTTTGGCTCAACATAATAACTATGCACAAAGTAGAAACGCACATCTTGTTCAATGTTGTTCCACATTGGATGCTCTGGATCAAGCTGATGTACCTGATTCCAGCCCATGTGTGGCACTTTTAAATTTGGAATTTCAGGGAAATGTTTAACCACACCATCGAAAATGCCGAGCGCATCAACACCACCATTTTCTTCCGAGCTTTGTAGTAGCGCTTGCATACCCACGCAAATCGCAAGCACAGGTTTATTGAAGGCTGCCTGACGCACCACTTCATCAATCCCTGCTTCACGCATACCTTGCATGCAGTCACGCATTGCGCCTACACCCGGAAACACAATCTTATCAGCTTTGGCAATCAGTTTAGGATCATTGGTCACGTCCACTGTTGCACCGACATGCTCTAGCGCTTTCGCGGCAGAGTGCAGGTTGCCCATGCCATAATCAAGTAAAGCAATACGTGTCATTACAAGCTACCTTTGGTTGAAGCAATGGTATTTTCAGCACGTGGATCAACCTCACAGGCCATACGTAATGCACGTGCCAACGCTTTAAATACACTTTCAATCTGGTGGTGGCTATTTTTGCCTTTCAGGTTATCAACATGCAGCGTCATTAGTGCATGATTGACAAAGCCCTGGAAAAATTCCGAGAATAAATCGACATCAAAGCTACCAATGCGCGCACGTGTAAATGGAATATCCATAAATAAGCCAGGGCGACCAGACAGATCAACCACCACACGAGATAGTGCTTCGTCTAAAGGTGCATAAAAATGCCCATAACGACGTAAGCCTTTTTTATCACCTAAAGCTTGTGCAAAGGCTTGTCCCAGTGTGATTCCGCAGTCTTCAACGGTATGATGGTCATCGATTTCCAGATCACCATCGCAATGAATGTCGATATCAAATAGACCATGACGCTTGATTTGATCAATCATATGGTCTAAAAATGGAACTCCAGTGTTGAGTGTGCCTTGACCAGTACCATCGAGATTGAGACGAACTCGAATTTTTGTTTCGTTGGTATTTCTTACCACTTCACTGATACGTTGCGTCATGGACACGTTCCTCAAAAAACGTCAAAAATGATTGAATTAAAAACCAATAGTTTCGCTGTGACGAAAAAGTGACAGCATCATAGTTTGCTCAGGAGGGTTAATCAATGCCTATTACCGTACATGCTTACAGTTCTCTGGAAGATTCAGGAATTCGTACTCAGCTAGAGCGACTTTACGATACCAGCCCAGAGTTTGGTGACGGGCAAGATGCAATGGAACAACTTGAACAAAATCTACAGCAATATACCACAGTTTACACTGCTGAATTTAACACCAAAATTATAGGTGCAATTTGGGCGACAGGACAAGGTGAAAGCCGTGTTCTGGAATATATTGTGGTTCATCCAGCCAATCGTGGTCGTGGTGTTGCAGAACGTCTGGTTGAAGAGGTTTGCCGCATGGAAGAAGCGCAGGGCGTGCAACAGTTTGAACCAGGTTGCGGGGCGATCCATCGTTGCCTGTCGCATCTCGGTAAAATCTAAAAAGCTGCCTTAAAATTATGCTTTGTAGCAAAATTAAGCGCTTAAACGAAAAATCCACAAATTTGCTTGACGGGCTTAGACAAACATTGTTTAATACGCCCACTTTGGCGTGATAGCTCAGTAGGTAGAGCAACGGATTGAAAATCCGTGTGTCCCCAGTTCGATCCTGGGTCTCGCCACCATAAATTTGTATTTTCAATCCCTGATCCCATCAGGGATTTTTTTTATCTCAAAAAATGATTGCGTGAAAAATGGGCAATCAAATCAAAAGCTCATGATAATTATTGACTATTGGGCTGAGATACGGCTTAATACACCCCATTGGCGTGATAGCTCAGTAGGTAGAGCAACGGATTGAAAATCCGTGTGTCCCCAGTTCGATCCTGGGTCTCGCCACCATATTCAAAAAGCCTCAAACGAAAGTTTGGGGCTTTTTTTATTGCTTCAATATTTTGCTATATTGAGGTTAAGTAGAAGAATTGAAGAATAACATCGCATGAAAGATCTGTTTTCGGCGCAAAGTGAACTTTATCAACAGGCGCGACCAACTTATCCACAATCGCTCATAGATAGCTTAATTAAGCAGCTTAAAGGTTTTGATTGCGCATGGGACTGTGGTGCAGGTTCAGGACAATTAACGCGGCTGATTGCGCTGTATTTTCAACAGGTGATCGCAACTGATTTAAGCCAGAACCAGCTCGATCAGGCGCCGGCTTTGAGTAATGTCAGCTATTTACAGCAAGCTGCGGAGCAGTGCACTTTTCCAGATCATCATTTTGACTTGATTACCGTTGCGCAGGCGATTCACTGGTTTGACTTTGAAAAATTCTACGCACAAGTGAAGCGCACGCTCAAACCAGATGGTGTGATTGCAGTGATTGGTTATGGCTTGTTAGCGCTTGATGACGCGCTTTTGAATGATCGGATACGACAACTTTATTCTCAGACCTTACACGGCTTCTGGGATGCAGAGCGGCGCTATATTGATGAGCATTATCAAACGATTCCATTTCCTTTTGAGGAACTTCCAATGCCACAGTTTCAGATTGAACTATGTTGGACAGGACAGCAGTTGTGGGATTATCTCAATACTTGGTCTGCGATAAAACATTACCAAGATCAAATGCGAGTCAGTGCTTTAGCAGATTTACAGGATATCCTGCTGATCCAGCAGCCGATGCAGGTCACTTTTCCTATTCTGCTGAGAGTGGGGCGGCAAAGCATTTAAAAGACTGATAATAAAAAAGCATGCCGAAGCATGCTTTTTGATGAAGAACCATGGAGATATTAAGCTGATTTAGCAATATCTACAGGTGCTAACATATGACCTGTCTCTTCAAAGTTGGCATGCCAAGACAATGCTTCACGCAGAATATGTGGCGTATGGCCGCCACGTTCGCAAGCACGGTCAAAGTAATCGTTGAGTGCACCTTGGTAAAGTGGGTGTACACAGTTGTCGATAATCACACGCGCACGTTCACGTGGTGCCAAGCCGCGTAAATCAGCCAAACCAACTTCTGTTACCAAAATATCCACATCATGTTCATTGTGATCGACATGGCTGACCATTGGCACGATCGATGAAATATCGCCACCTTTGGCAATGGATTTGGTTACAAAGATTGCAAGGTGAGCATTACGGGCAAAGTCACCTGAACCGCCGATACCATTCATCATTTTGGTACCGCAGACATGCGTTGAGTTCACGTTACCGTAAATATCAAACTCAAGCGCAGTGTTAATCCCGATAATCCCTAAGCGACGTACGATTTCAGGATGGTTGGAAATTTCTTGTGGACGTAACACCAGTTTGTCTTTGTATTTTTCAAGATTGCCAAAAACACGTTCGCCACATTGTGCTGATAACGTAATTGAGCTGCCTGAAGCGAACTTCATTTTACCTGCATCAATCAATTCAAAGGTACAGTCTTGTAGTACTTCTGAATACATTACCAGATCTTCAAAGTTTGAATCTTTAAGACCGGTTAAAACGGCATTGGCAATTGAACCAATCCCTGCCTGTAATGGACCTAAGTTCTTCGCTAAACGGCCTTCAGCCACTTCTTTTTCAAAGAATTTAATTAAGTGATTCGCAATACCTTGAGTTTCAGCATCAGGTGGCGTCACAGTTGATGGAGAATCCGCCGTATCATTTAATACGATACCGACGATTTTCGCTGGATCGATTGGAATTGCAGTTGAGCCAATACGGTCATCCACTTTCGTTAATGGCAGTGGGGTACGTGTTGGACGGTAAGTCGGGATATAAATATCGTGCAGACCTTCGAAGTTTTCACTGAGAGATGTATTGATTTCAACAATTACTTTTTCTGCAAAAATCGCAAAGCTCGCAGAGTTCCCTACAGAAGTGGTTGGAACAATATGACCTTCTTCGGTAATCGCAACCGCTTCAATCACCGCAACATCAGGACGTTTCAATTGCTGGTTACGCATTTGCTCAACGGTTTCAGATAAATGCTGGTCAATAAACATCACTTCGCCGTTGTTGATGGCACGACGTAAAGTATTGTCGACCTGAAATGGCATACGACGAGCAAGTACACCTGCTTCTGTCAATTGCTTGTCTAAGTCATTGCCGAGGCTTGCACCAGTAATTAACGTGATTTTTAACGGATTTTTCTTGGCTTGTTCAACCAGTGCCTGAGGAACAGCTTTTGCCTCACCTGCACGGGTAAAACCGCTCATACCTACCGTCATATCATTTTTAATAAAGCTGGCAGCCTGTTCTGCACTCATCACTTTGTCGTGTAGAGCTGCAAGGCGAATACGACTTAAAGACATCATCCATTCTCAATTTTGCTTTTCATTGGGTATGGATTTTAGCGCTAAAACATGAAAAGTGAATTGAAATAAGGCTAAGGTCTAATACAGCTGCATACGCTTTATGCACTTATGTTTCAGCCTGATTTTTAGATGCGGGATAGTTGCTTGAATTTAGAAGAAAAAAGATAAAGGTGGGTTGAATAAATCAAGTTTTAACAACTGTATCGAATGGGTAGAAAGTCGCCAATTTTGTGGTGATTAAATAGGCGACTTTAGTCTAAATCAACAGAATTTATGCGATTGATTCAGCATTTGGGTTTAGAAATGTCCTGTAAGAGTCTGCTTGATCTTATCAATGGCATTATTCGGTGATTCGGTGATTCGGTTGCTGGTGCAGCCGTTGGAATAGGGAGAGAAATCACCACTTCCAAGCCGCCTTGTTCACGATTGCGAATATTGATCTGGCCTTGATGGATGTCGACAATACGTTTCACAATCTGTAGGTTTGATTTTTTAGGATGTTTTAGTTGTGAGATAAGCGGTTTCTATTTAAAAAATCTTTTAAAATTAAAAATTAGTTTTTTATAGATATTTAAATTAAGCTTAATATTTTATTTATTTTCTAAATACACCCAGAGATAGGTAATTTTTTAACTGAATTAATAATTAATGGATTACCTTTTTTTGAACAAGTGCGAAACTATATAAGGCTATTCTTTTAATTTTCTTATTAATAAACTGGCTTAATATGAGTTATATTAACTAATCTTTTTGCAGCAAGAATTAGCTTTATGTTAGGTTGAGCTAATATGCAAGAATAAAGAAACTTATCTGTAATATTTTAATGAAAGCAGAAATGTAAATAGTTTTAGGGGTTATTAAAATGAGTAAAAAACATATTTATCCATCGATTCCAGTTGTCTTATTATCAATAATGTTAACAGCATGTGGGGGCGGCTCGGGGAGTAATTCATCGACACCGACACCGACACCGACACCGACACCAACACCAACACCGACACCAACACCAACACCAACACCAACACCGACACCGACACCAACACCGACACCGACACCAACACTTGTGGCTGCATCTGCATTTTCAGTGTTGGCGGGTAATACAGGGGGGGAAGGTTTTGTTGATGGTAAAGGCGTTGATGCAAGATTTAGTCGAGCACAGAGTATTGCAAGTGATCGACATGGTAACTTTTATGTGGCTGATACTTCTAATCACACTATTCGAAAAATTAGCCCTGCAGGAATTGTTACAACCATAGCAGGTCTAGCTATGGTAAAGGGTAGTACTGATGGAGCTGGTACTACTGCCCGATTTAATGCTCCAACAGCAATTGCTGTTGATAGTAGTGATAACGTATATGTATCTGATACTGGTAACTATACTATTCGAAAAATTAGCCCTACAGGTAATGTCACTACTTTAGCTGGTGCCGTGGGAAAATCTAGTTATGCTGATGGTCAAGGTTCAATGGCCAGATTTGTATATGTCGGTGGGATTGCTGCAGGGAAGAATGGTAACGTTTTTGTAGCCGACTCATTCAGTAGAACCATTCGTAAAATTAGTCCTACGGGTGTTGTTACTACGATAGCAGGATCAGGAACGGTAGAGGAGGGTAATATCAATGGTAATGGTACTAACGCTAGATTTCGTTTACCTGTAGGAATTGCTATTGATAATAATGATAATATTTTCGTATGTGATAGTGGTAGCTATACTATTCGTAAAATTAGTCCTAAAGCTGATGTTACCACTATTCTTGGTGGTTTTGATTGTGACGGAATATCAGTTGATTTACAGGATAATATCTATGCGACAAAATCAATAAGAAATATTATCAAAAAACTTAGTCCTACAGGCGTGGTCAGCATTCTAGCAGGAAAGGATGCAGAGTGGGGGAGTGTCGATGGTAAAGGCAATGCTGCTAGATTTCATTCCCCTCATGGAATTTCTGTCGGTATAGATGGTAATGTTTATGTAGCCGATAGCCTAAATAGCACCATTCGCAAAATTAACTCAGTAGGCGTTGTTAGCACCTTTGCAGGCACAGCGAGTAAAGTGGGTAATACTGATGGAACAGGTTCTGCAGCATTGTTTGATAATCCGGAAGGAATTACCGTTGATGAACATAACAATGCATATGTAACTGATATGTTTAATGACAATATTAGAAAGATTAGCTCCACAGGTGTGGTTACTACTTTAGCTGGGTTGCGCATTCCAGGTGAATCTACTGTAAATGATGGCATAGGGATTAAAGCAGGCTTTAGTTGGCCTTCGGCAATTACTATTGATAACAGTGGATATACTTATGTGGCAGATACTGCCAATCATACTATACGTAAAATTAGTCCATCAGCAGTAGTCACTACTTTAGCTGGATTAGCTGGGGAAAGTGGTGATGTTGATGGGAATGGAGCAACTGCACGATTCCTTCTACCATCTGGAATTACAATTGATAGAAACAAAAATATTTATGTAGCTGATACAAGAAATTCTATTATTAGAAAAATCAGTCCATCTGGCACTGTTACTACTCTTGCAGGTTTGGCTGGAGTAAAGGGAAGTGCTGATGGTAAAGGGGATATTGCACGGTTTTATTTACCTACGGGAATTACAGTTGATAGTAGTGGAAATCTATATGTAGTTGATCAAAAAAGTACGGTACGTAAAATTACCCCTTCAGGTCTGGTGAGTACTTTACCGATAGAAGGCGGTGGAGTAAATTTCAATCTTCGCAAAATAGTATTAGATGCGAACGGTAATTTTTATATTATTAACCCGATAGAATCAACTATACTCATGGCTCGTCAAGTTTGTGATGCAACAACCTCAGGTTGTAAACTTCAAGTGCTTAAATATGCTGTTATGTATAATGCAAAAGATTTGGCAATTTCATCGAATGGTCTTATGTACATTACTGCTCTTAATGCGGTTCTAACCACCGCACTAACAAATTGGCGGTAGAAAAAATAAGAAACTGTTCAGAACATTAATTTATTTTACTTATAGCCTCTTATTTTTATAAACATGGAAACTAAGAGGCTGTAAAAATAGTAAGATTTGAATTTTTAAGCCAGATTAATGTGTTTCAATATTTGATTTAAAGTTGATTATATATGTATTTTCGGTGAGATAAATAAGAGGAATGGCTAACTGGATAGAATTTTGTATTCCTTAATTTAGCTCAATTGGGCATTTGCAATCAAAAATGCCCCGTAAGGGTCTGCTTGATCTTATCAATGGCATTATTCGGTGATTCGGTTGCTGGTGCAGCCGTTGGAATAGGGAGAGAAATCACCACTTCCAAGCCACCTTGTTCACGATTGCGAATATTGATCTGGCCTTGATGGATGTCGACAATACGTTTCACAATTGCCAGTCCAAGTCCGCTACCTTGAATGGTGCGCGCAGAATTACCGCGTACAAAAGGCTGCATCAGTTCTTCGACCTGATCAGGTGGAATACCTTCACCATGATCGGCGACGGTAATCAGGATATGATCATCGACATGACTGGCAGACAGTTCAATCGGTTCTGCACCATAGCGTTTGGCATTATTGATCAGATTGGCAATGAGGCGTTTCAGCGACAAACTACGGGCAGCAATGATCGGAAGCTCTTGTGCTTCAAAACGAATATCTAGTGGTTTAAATTGCACCACCAGTTCTTGCAACAGGCTATTCAGATTTGTCTCTGTGAGCTCTTCATCGGAACCATCACGCATATAGGAAATGAACTGATTCAGAATCGCGTCCATATCATCCACGTCGTAGATCAGACCTTCACGGAAAAATTCATCAGGTAGCATTTCAGCGGTTAAGCGAATACGTGTTAATGGTGTGCGTAAATCATGCGAAATACCCGCCAGCATGATTTGACGATCACGCTCGGTTTGCTCCAGCGTATACACCATATGGTTAAAGGCTTGATTGACCTGACGGATTTCGAGTGGGCCATGATTGGTATCGAGGTAGGGGGCTTTCCCTGTTTTACTATAATTATTCGCGGTATTTTGCAGTCGACGTAAAGGTCGATTCATTTGGCGAACCAGAATTAAAATAATGATAGAGGATACAATCGGGACACCAAATAACCAGCCAGCAATCAGCTCAACACTATAGTTGGTATAGGTTTTTAAAGGCTCTCTGACCCAGTTACCATTCATTTCAGGTGTTTGAATCCAGATCCGTGGAATGGGTTTAAATTTAAAATAAACAGTAACGTCTTTAACGCCCAGCTCTTTCGCCAGTTTTTCTTCAATCTGGTTGGTAAACAGTTCTGCTAGGAATTTATCTTCAACTTTGGGAAATTCTTTAGGATCAGTTACATATTCAATGCCGATACGATTTTTTAACCATGTATCGACATCCACTTCGCTATCACGATGCAAAATACGGATATCTGGATTGTTGACCAGTTCCAGCTCAATCGCAAGATAGCGGGCATGTTGCTGCAATTCAGGAAGATAAAGCGTTCGCCAAAAGAACCACAAGGACATAAACAGGCTAAAAAACACCATGAACAAGACCAGAATGGTGGTGCGCATGGCAGCAGAACGCGGTTTAATTTTATCTAAAAAACGTTCCCATTTGGTTCGGGGCCTTTCGGAATAAGCCGCGAACTCGGTAAATTCTTGTGGATCAATTGGTTCAAGTTTCAACGTTTAATTTCCTGAACTTACTCTGCGCCATCTGGAACAAAAACGTAACCCACACCCCAAACGGTCTGGATGTAACGTGCGCGGGCAGGGTTATCTTCAATTAAACGACGTAAACGCGAAACTTGGACATCGATTGAACGCTCCATTGCACCCCATTCACGGCCACGCGCCAGATTCATCAATTTGTCGCGTGTTAACGGCTCACGAGGGTGTTGAACGAGGGCTTTCAATACCGCAAACTCACCTGTAGTTAACGTCACTACCTGACCTTCACGGGTCAAGGTACGTGTAGACAGGTCGAGTGACCAAGGGCCAAAGCTAACTACTTCAACTTGCTGACTTGGTGCACCAGGTACTTCACGCACTTGGCGACGTAGTACCGCACGGATACGGGCAAGTAACTCATTTGGGTTAAACGGTTTTGGCAGGTAATCGTCTGCACCCGCTTCAAGACCTGCAATACGGTCAGAATCGCTACCGCGTGCGGTAAGCATAATAATTGGCGTGTCAATATTAGACTGACGTAAGCGACGACAAATACTTAAACCATCTTCTACAGGGAGCATAAAATCAAGCACGATTAGAGAGAATAGTTCACGTTGTAGTAAACGATCCATCTGTGTCGCATCATGAGCAGTTTTTACGACGAAACCTTTATCTTCGAGGAAACGTTGTAAAAGCGTACGCAAGCGCACATCGTCATCAACCACTAAAATGCGTTCGACCCGGTCTGTCTCATGGTGTACGGTTTCCGTCGATTCAGCAGGTACAACTAAACTCATGATTGTGCTCCTTTATCGTTTATTGTCATCGTCTTTATGCAATGCGAGTGTGAAATATCTATAGACCTTCGAGTATACGATTCATTGCACAGTTTTGGCTATGTTATAAAGCAACAAATATTGCCAATAAAATCAAGAGATAGATACCAAATATATACAGGCAAAATCATGACAATCAACCTATTTTTCAATATTTAGGCAGAAAAAACAGCTTGTTTTGGAAACATTCGGCGATTTGCATAAAAGATAAGAGGGCAGATTTTATGAAAAACCCTGAGCATAATGACCAAATAAAGCGCTATGTTTAAAATTTATACACAGCGAAAACACAATATTCAAAAAAACAATGGTGGATTTTATAGCCATGAACTTTATAATCATTGCTTTTAGACTTAACCCTTGTGGAATCAATCACGATGACTGACTTAGTTCAGCAGTTGGCAAATGAACTTGCCGTACGTCCAAACCAAGTAGAAGCTGCTATTCGTTTAATTGATGAAGGTGCTAGCGTTCCTTTTATTGCACGTTACCGTAAAGAAGTCACGCAAGGCTTAGACGATACGCAATTACGTCAACTCGATACACGTTTAACTTATTTACGTGATTTATACGAGCGTCGTGAGAAGGTAATTCAATCTTTACAAGAACAAGATAAATTAAGCGATGATTTATTAGCACGTGTAAATGCGGCTGAAACGAAAAATGCATTAGAAGAAATTTATGCACCTTATCGTCCAAAACGCACCAGCAAATCATTTAAAGCAAAAGAAGCTGGTTTAGGGCCAATTGCTGAAAAAATTCTTGCAGATCAAATTGATCCTGCTGAAGCTTTGGCTGGTTTTAGTCATGAAGACTATCCAGATACTGAAAGTCAGCTAGATGCAATCCAGCATATCCTGATTGACGACTGGGCACAAAATATTGCCTTAACCACTGAATTAAAACAAACTTTTGCTAAAACTGCAGTATTGAAAAGTGCAGTCGCTTCTGATGAGAAAAAAGAAGTGGGCAAGAAATTCCGTGATTATTTTGAATTTTCAGAAAATCTCAATAAAGTGCCTTCACATCGTTTATTGGCGATGTTACGTGGCCGTCAGGAAAATGTACTGGGCTTGAAAGTGGATGGTGAAGATGATGCACCATTGGCACGTATTGAGACAGAATATAATCTTGAGCAGCTTCAACCACAAAGCCGTCAGGATTATTTAAAGCAAACCGCTAAATTATTCTGGTTGGGTAAAATCCGTCCGCAAATTGAACATTCATTATTAACAGATAAGCGTTTAGCTGCTGAAGCTGAAGCGATGGATGTCTTTGCTGAAAACTTACGTCATTTATTGCTTTCTGCACCTGCAGGCAGCCGCACGACTTTAGGTGTGGATCCTGGTATCCGTACTGGCGTGAAACTTGCTGTCGTGAGTGATGCAGGGGATGTACTGGCGCATAGTACGATTTACCCATTTGCACCAAAAGAAGATAAAGAAGGTTCGCTTGCAGAACTTGCGCGTTTATGCCGAGAGTTCCACGTGGAACTTATTGCAATTGGTAACGGAACTGCAAGTCGTGAAACCGAAGCTTTGGTTGCAGAAATGATGGCGGCCAATGCTGATTTGAAATTGACGCGTATTACCGTAAGTGAAGCGGGTGCATCAGTTTATTCTGCAAGTGAGCTGGCTTCACAAGAACTTCCAGAACTTGATGTGTCGATTCGTGGTGCAGTTTCAATTGCACGCCGTTTGCAAGATCCATTGGCTGAACTCGTTAAAATTGATCCAAAATCAATTGGTGTAGGTCAATATCAACATGACGTGAATCAGACTGGTTTGGCAAAAACACTGGATGCAGTGGTTGAAGACTGTGTGAACGCTGTTGGTGTAGATGTGAATACGGCTTCGCCTGCAATTCTTGCTTATATTGCAGGTCTGAATAAATCGATTGCTCAGCAAATCGTGGAATACCGTAAAGAAAACGGTCGATTTGATAACCGTCAGGCATTGAAAAAAGTACCACGTTTAGGCGAACGTACTTTTGAACAATCAGCAGGTTTCTTACGTGTTCAAAATGGTTCAGAGCCATTGGATGCATCTGCTGTTCACCCTGAAAGTTATGGCTTGGTGGAAAAAATTGTTGCGGCAAAAGCAACTACGGTAAAAGATATTATTGGTAACACTGAAATCATTCGCCAAGTGAAGGCAGATGAGTTTGTCGATGACAAATTTGGTTTGCCGACTATTCAGGACGTTTTAGCTGAATTGGAAAAACCAGGCCGTGACCCACGTCCAGAGTTCCGTACTGCGAAGTTCCGTGAAGACATTACTGAGGTTGCTCAACTGACTGAAGGCATGCAGCTTGAAGGTGTGGTAACCAATGTGACCAACTTCGGTGCCTTTGTTGATGTGGGTGTACACCAAGATGGTTTAGTCCATATCTCTGAACTTGCTAATGAATTTGTATCTGATCCACATAAAGTGGTCAAACCAGGTCAAATCGTACAAGTACGTGTGATGCAGGTTGACGTAGAACGTAATCGTGTCAACTTAAGTATGCGTGCAGAAGGTTCTGCGCCAGCGAAAGCAGCGCGTCCACAACGTGCTCCGCAAGAGCGTACTGAGCGTAAGCCACAGGGTCAACGTCCACCACGCAAAGAAGGTGACTTTAAGCGCCCACAACATAACAAGCCGAAATCTGATAAACCTCAAGAGCAAAAAATTGGTGGTTTAGGTGCATTGTTATTACAAGCTGGGATTAAAGGTTCTAAATAAATTTATAGCTTCTAAAAAAACCTCCTTCGGGAGGTTTTTTTATTGCTGTGATTCATTTAATGCACTGTAGATTTAAAGCCTGTTGAAATCTAAGATGAGGCGAATCTTAAGATCAACAAAAATAGGTTTAAATCGATAAATAAATATACAACGTTATAACGTAACCAAACTTTAAAACTTGCACTTTGTCGGACAATATCATGCAAGCCTTAAAGTAGGGAAAACACTTTCAGGCAGTAAAAATTAATTATTTTTTATTATAAATGGTTGCCTCATGACAAGTTTAACACTGAAAAATAGATTCCATTTAAATGACCTCCTCTCCGGCGTTGTCGTTTTTCTCGTGGCCTTGCCTTTATGTCTAGGTATTGCTTTAGCCTCGGGAGCGCCCATTATTTCAGGCATTATTGCTGGAATTGTTGGCGGCATTATTGTTGGGCTGCTGAGTGGCTCTCACATCAGCGTTTCGGGCCCGGCAGCAGGACTGACTGCGGTCATTCTGGTACAACTGGATCAATTAGGCGGCAATTATGCCGCTTTTTTATTGTGTATCGTCTTTGCTGGGATTTTACAGATTTTATTTGGGCTCTTTAAATTGGGCTTCTTTGCGAATTTTATTCCCAATAATGTGATCTTGGGATTACTGGCTGCAATTGGCGCAATTCTGATAGTGACTCAATTGCCTTATTTATTCGGTTTATCCAACTTTTCTTGGGATATGTTGTGGACCAGTACACCGAGTGCCTTGGTTCAGCATTTTGATCTGGGCGCTGCCTTAATTGGCCTGCTGAGCTTATTTCTGATTTTGGCTTGGGATAGCAGTCCATTGAAAAAACTGGCTCTACCATCTGCCTTGATAGCCGTTGTACTGGCTGCGGGTTTAAATTTTATTTTAATTCATATTGGTTCGCCGTGGGCGGTACAAACCGATAACCTGATCCAATTGCCTAATATCTTAGAGGCGCCTCAAGAGGTGCTGGTTTTCCCTGACTTTGCTTATCTGGCCGAGCCATTGATTTACACTGGTGCGGTCACGTTGGCTATCGTAGCTTCATTAGAAACATTATTGAATCTGGAAGCAGCCGATAAACTGGATTCACAAAAAAGATCGTCTCCCCCCAATCGTGAGTTGTGGGCACAAGGGGCGGGCAATATTGTGTCGGGTTTGATTGGTGGAATGCCTGTGACATCAGTAATTGTACGCAGCTCGGTCAATGCCAATACAGGTGCACGCAGTAAATGTTCTACCATCATTCATGGGATACTTTTGTTATTGGCAGTCTTGTTCTTTGTGCCATTGATGAACATGATTCCACTATCTGCGCTGGCTGCTATTTTGATTTTGACGGGTTTTAAGCTTACTCATCCAAAATTATTTAAGCAGTTATATCAGAAAGGCTGGAAACAGTTCTTACCTTTTATTATTACGCTGGTTGCAATTTTACTGACAGATTTGTTGACTGGTATCGTAATCGGTTTGCTGACCAGTAGCGGCTTCATTCTCTATGGTAATTTTAATAAAGGCGTACGGGTTTATAAAGAAAAGCATTTGCATGGCATCGTGACCCGTATTGAATTGCCTTCACAAGTGACCTTTTTGAACCGTTCTGCATTGATTTCAGCCTTGGAACATGTGCATAAACATCAACAGTTAATTATTGATGCAACCCAGTGTGATTCGATTGATCCTGATATTTATCAAGTGATTCAGGACTATCAGAATGAAACTGCCAGTAAACGTCAGATCGATCTCAAGCTCATCGGATTTAAGCAACATTATCAGGATGTCGATGAAGCAGCATTGGATATTTATATCAGTACCCGAGAACTGCAACGTAAATTAAGCCCGCAAGAAGTCATTACATTACTCAAAGAGGGAAATGAACGTTTTGTGAAAAATGAACGTCTGCAACGGGATATTTATCGCCAGATCCGAGTGACTGCGGATGAAGGACAGCACCCGATTGCAGCGGTACTGGGCTGTATGGACTCGCGTGCCCCGACCGAGATGATTTTCGATGTCGGGATTGGTGATTTATTCAGTTTAAGAATTGCTGGGAATATTGCTGGGCAAAAAGTACTGGGTTCGCTTGAGTTTGCCTGTCAGGCCAAAGGTTCAAAGGTGATTCTGGTTTTGGGCCATACCGATTGTGGTGCTGTCACCAGTGCCTGCCAATTACGTTTGCAGCATAAACAGGTGGCCGATGTCCCAGAGATGCCGCATATCCAGTATGTATTGGGGCCACTGATGCATTCGGTCGACAGTGTCTATGACATCATGCAGCCACGTGATTTGAGTAAGGCCTTTATCAATCAGGTAACGGCAATGAATGTCCACTACAATATTCAATACATCATTACCCATAGTCCAGTATTGAGAGAGATGCTGGAGCGAGGTGAGATTGCAATTGTCGGGGCAATTTATGATGTTAAAACAGGGCATGTCGAGTTTCTGGATAGTTGATCTTTAAAGCCAAAAAAAGCGCCTATTCTGAGGCGCTTTTTTTATTTGCGCTGTGATAGATCTATTTTTTGTCTCTTGAATTGGAATTTTATCGAGTGAAAAGGAGAATAAAGTCTTACGTAGTTCTATCTTAGGCGTAGAATAGCTCGAATAAACAGCAATTTTATTCTATAAATTTCATTCAATCGCGCTAACCTGACATGATGCAAAAAATTCAAAGGAGGTCGTGATGTCGCGTAGACCTCGGGAACAAGTTGATTACTTACACCTAGAAGAACTGGGTGGTCTGGAAATGCTGAAAGCAAGTTACTATCAGCAGGAGTTTTCACGACATGTTCATGAAGGATTTTGTATTGGTGTGATTGAAGAGGGCGCACAACGCTTTTATCGTACAGGCGGTAATCATGTAGCACCACAGGGCGATATTATTCTGGTCAATGCCGATGAAGTGCATACTGGATCTTCAGCTGTAGATACGGGTTGGCGTTATCGTGCGATTTATCCAACGCCTGAAGTGTTTAATGAACTTACTCGAGATCTGACCACTGTTCATGGTACTGCGCCGTGGTTTCGTGAAGCTGTCCTGCATGATGAAGGTTTGGCTCAACAATTCCGCATATTATTTGATTTACTGGAACAGCCGAATAATACCTTATTAAAACAGACCTTATTCTTGTCTACGATTGCATGGCTGGTGTCCAAATACAGTCAGGTCAAACCGCATGTGACCGACTTGAGCAATGCCAAACAACGAATCCTCAATATTAAAGAACTGATGGCAAGTATGCCTGAGCAAGAGTTTTCTTTGGCTGAGCTGGCAGAAATGGCCAATCTCAGCCAGTGGCATTTCTTGAGACAATTTAAAAAGCATGTCGGATTGTCACCGCATGCATGGTTGGTACAGGCGCGTTTGCAGAAGTCGCAAAGATTGTTAAGACAAGGACTAAATCTATCTGAAGTTTCACAGCAATGTGGTTTCTCTGATCAAAGTCATTTTAGTCGTCATTTCCGTCAGACCTTTGGTATTACCCCCGGCGGTTATATTGCCTATCTCAAATAAAACAGCAATTTTATACAATTCTCCTGAATCAAGTTTTGGCATAGTCACATTGTCTTTGATCAACGATTGTGATTTTGATGTTAACTGACAGCGTAACTGATGACACACCCATGACCGTAACGCGGGCATTTTTAAATGGCGTCGTCAAAATATTGCCGTTATGTTTTGCCGTGTTACCGTGGGGTTTACTTGCAGGTTCTATGGCAATTCAGGCTGGGCTAACCACCTTACAGGCGGTGGGGATGTCGGCGCTGGTCTTTGCTGGTGCAGCGCAATTAATGACTTTAGGTTTGGTGATGGCAGGGACACCTGCTTTAACGATCATCATCTCTGTCTTTTTAATCACGACCCAGCATTATCTATATGCACTCTATCTCCGTGAAGATATTTCCAGACAGCCTTTAAAGCATCGTTTAATGTTGGGCTTTTTACTGACCGATGAACTCTTTGCAGTCAGCATTAAAAAACAGCAGCACTATATTTATTACTTGCTGGGTGCAGGCAGTTGTTTTTATCTATGCTGGGTCTTGTTCAGCCTGTGCGGTGTATTGTTGGCAGCTTCGGTGCCCAATCTGGATCAATATCATTTAGATTTCTCTATTGTTGCCACCTTTATTGCCATCGTGATTCCATTTATTAAGAACCTGAATACGCTGGTCGGTGTGTTGGTGTCCGTGATTCTGACCGTCGTTTTCTTGAGTCTGGGCATTAAAAGTGCAGCGATCTTGGCTGGTGTGATTGGCATGTTGACCGCAACCTGCTTACAGAATCTGCGGGAGCGTACGGCATGAGTTGGTTTCTTCTGATTATTCTGGCAATCGTCGTATTCATGAATCGTTATATTCTGCTGGAGCCGAATATTCCATTACGTTTACCGAAATGGTTCCAACAGTCTTTACAGTATTCTGCGCCGTGTTTATTGACTGCGATTGCAACGCCGATTGTGTTTATGGATGAGCATGGCGCTTTTCGTAGCACCTTACTCAATCCCTATTTTCTGGCGACACTGCTTACCATTGGAATTGCCTACAAGGTGAAGCATACCTTGCTGACAATTATCTTGAGTCTGGCCTGTTTTTACGGGTTGGTATTTTGGTTGCATTAAACGCTTGGGCTGTTAAATAAAATGCCCAAGCGTTTCATTTCTGGAGTTAGCGAGTGGTATAACCGCCATTTGCGAAAATGGTTTGGCCTGTAATCCACCAGCCATCTGTCACCAGAAAGCGAACTAGAGGTTCAATATCTTCAATTTGGGTCAGTCCACCTAAGGCTGATGCAGACTTATGATAAGCCACGGCTTCTGGTGCTTCCTGACCATAGAAAAATGGCGTATCCATTGGGCCAGGTGCAACCGCAGTCACCGAAATGCCACGCTCGCCAAACTCTTTCGATGCAGCTCGGGTGTAGTGTTCTACTGGTGCTTTTAAGCCTTCATAAGTTGAATAAAGGCCCGTATAGGCAGCAAGTAAACTGGTCACAATAGTACAGATTTTTCCGTGCGGATTGAGATGACGACCTGCGGATTGAATGAAGAAATAAGCAATTTTATTGTTAATATCATTCATCCCGTCAAACTCTTGTTCCGTGGTGTCCAGATATGCTTTTTTCAGGACACGCCCAACGGTATTGATGGCAATATCAACGCCACCAAATTCTGCTTTGGCTTTGACAAAGAGTGCTTCAATATTCTGGATATCGGATAAATCTGCTTGCACCAAAATTGCTTTTGCCCCGAACGCTTGCACGGCCTTTAAGGTTTCTTCTGCATCCGCTTGCGTTGCCGCACTATTATAATGAATGAGTAAGTTTGCACCTTGTTCAGCAAATTTACGTGAAATTAAGCCACCTAAGTTTTTGGCACCGCCCGTAATCAATACGGTTTTTCCTTTTAGAGCATGCTTTGACATTGATTTATCCTCGTCTTGTCTTGTATGAAAATTATGCTAATTGAATTTTTTTATTTGAAATAGTTGTTAGGATTGAACTGATTGTGCAACAAAGTTGAATAATAAAATGGATAAGATTGACCGCTTAAAAATCTTTTGTTTAGTGGCAGAGAAGCAATCTTTTGCACAGGCTGCATTGCAACTGGGGTTGCCACGTTCTAATGTGACCTACGCAATACAAGCACTTGAAAAAGAATATGAAGTGCTATTGTTCTATCGCACTACGCGCAAAGTATCTTTAACGCATGAGGGGAGTCTGTTTTATGAGGAAGCGATGCGTCTGGTGACGCAATTAAAAGAGCTCAATCGGTTTAAAACTCATGTGCGTAGTGCAGAAGGCAAGATCAGTATTGGCTTACCCAAACGGTTGGCGACACAGGTATTGATTCCTCACGTACTACATTTTTATCAGCGTTATCCCAAAGTCAAAGTGTTGGTCAATAGCAGTGATGATTTTTCCAATCTGATTGAGCAGCAACTCGATTGTGTGGTGCGGGTTGGGCCGGTGCAGGATGAATATCTACTGATTCGACCCATCACACAGACCCACATCTGGACGCTAGCGGCACCGAATTATCTATCCGAATTTGGTGAGCCGAAGAGCTTTGAGGAACTCCAGCAGCATTACGCTGTGGACTATCATGTAGCGAAACATTATCGGGAATGGAGTGAATTGGTATTTCGGGATCAGCGAATAAAAATGCCATATCGTTTATTGATTGAAAATACCGAAGCCTATATTCAGGCAGGCTTAGCAGGGATTGGTATTATCCAGATTCCCGAATTTGATGCTGCACCATATGTACAACAAGGACGATTACAGCGCTTATTTATCGAAGTCCCAAGTTTGCAATTACCAGTGAATATTTTGTTGACGGATCGTCAGTATCGCCCTAAATATTTTCAGGATTTTATTGAATGGCTGGATGAATTATTAAAAAGTCAGCTTTAGGCAATCACCTCAACTTTTATCTGAATAAATCTCAAATATTCAGGCAATAAAAAAGCATACCGAAGTATGCTTTTTTATTTTGGCAAGGATTAATAGAGGCCGAATAAGAACCCAACGCCTAAGATAAAGAAGCTAAATAGCCAGATCCAGCCAAATGAATAGCGTAAGTGGCGTCCCATATCTGTACCTGCAAGACCCATCGCAAGCCATGTTGCTGGTGAGAATGGACTAACAAACGTTCCTGCGTTATTGCCAATTGCCATGGCATAAACCACTGAATCAGCAGTTACACCAGCCGTTGCCGTCACTTCTTGAACAATTGGCAAGAGGGCAAAGTAGTAAGCATCGGTGCTGGTAAACAGGTCCATTGGAACACCCAATATACCGACCAGAATATGTAAGCTACCGACCCAAGTACTTGGTAAAATATGAATCAGATCCAGTGCGATGGACTTCAACATGCCTGATTCTGAGAGAATTCCCAAGAAAGCACCTGCAGCAAAAATGATTGCAACCATGCTTAATGCCTGAGGCGCATGACGGCTAATCACCGCCATTTGTTCTCTTGGTTTCGGGAAGTTCACCAGTAATACCAGTGATAATGCAATCATAAAGACATAGGGCGCTGAGAACAGACCAAAAGCCAGACAGATCACTGCAACAACAACCAAGCCGATGTTAAACCAGAATTTCTTAGGTTTTACTTCTTCTTGTACATCTTCAGCCATGTCAGCTGCCATGCAGTCTTGCTCAAAAGGTGTGGTCCCTAACGCTTGCGCTGCCAGAATACGTTTCTTTTCACGTAAACCCATCAATACCGCAAAGCCCATCATACCGACGACCCCGATGACCTGAACAGGAATCAGGCTACGCCAGAGTTCAGCGGCTTCAATACCCGTCACCGCAGAAGCACGGCCTAGCGGGCCACCCCACGGCACCATATTCATGACCCCCATACTGCCAGCCATCAAAAGAAGCATCAGATAAGGACTCATACCCAGTTTGCGGTAGAGCGGAAGTAAAGCGGGAATAATAATGAGAAAAGTTGCTGCGCCAGAACCATCCAGATGGACAACGGCAGCAATCAGGGTGGTCATCACCGCAACAATCACCACATTGCCGCGGGTCATG
This sequence comes from Acinetobacter vivianii, assembly GCF_014635885.1. Classification (GTDB taxonomy): domain Bacteria; phylum Pseudomonadota; class Gammaproteobacteria; order Pseudomonadales; family Moraxellaceae; genus Acinetobacter; species Acinetobacter vivianii. Next base: position 280,160 of record NZ_BMDR01000003.1, on the reverse strand, counting down.
CGTACCATGTTCCGGATCATTGGATCAAAGACATGTAACTCTTTTAAAATACTGAAAAACAAAATGGCAAATAAAAACATAGTGGCCACTTTGCTGACTTTTAATAGCCCTGCTTCAAAGAAACCAGAAATCTCGCTAATAGAAAAACCAGCAATTAAAGCCCCAATAAGTGGAACAATCGACATTGCGACGATCGGGCTGGTTTTGCCAGACATGAGTAACGCGACAATCGTTACAATAATTAGAATACCTATCAGCGTAAGCATTATTTACTCCCTTAAGCCGTAACCTCTTGCCATAAAAAAAGTGTTAAAAGTACACCAAAAATAAAAAATAAAGCGCCGTCCATTATGCATAAAATCTTAAAATAAGCTTAAATTTAAGAAGAAAAACTACACGAAAAGGTGGATAAATGAACAATTTGTTTAATTTATTGCAAAAATGGACTTAAATTGATTCGCAAAAATATCTGAAAAGTGGATAAGTTATCAGCATTTTCTTATTCGTATAATCAGGAGATATAGTCGAGTTCTTTGTGATGAAGTTGAGGATTATTTTTTTAATAACGACCTATTTTTTTAGAACATCTGAATCAAAGCAAGTTAAAGATTTTGACATTATGAATTCTTTGCTTTAAAATTAGAGTAATTACTCTAATTTGAGAAATGCAATGCAAATTGGCCGACAAATATGGATGACACGGACTTCAGGTGATTTAGCTTTAAGAGACCGTTTGGCGTTACTCAGTCATAGCTTATTCCTGTTATTCAACAAACAATTAAAAGCTATGCCTTAGCACATCATGACAAGGTGGATAAACAGCATGAGCTGAGTATCGCGGATCTCACATTACCTGATAGCGCAGATGTGCTACATGCCTTAGACCAAATGCAATCTTGTAGTACTGAGGCCTTACAGAATCATTGTCTTCGAACATGGTGCTATGCCAGTGCCTTTGCCAAAATACACCAACACCCATGTGATCATGAACTGTTAGCTGTCTCCTGCCTGTTACATGATCTGGGGATGACGGCACAACATGATCGGCATCATGCGGATTGTCGTTGTTTTGCTGGACAAGGTGCTTATGCTGCAAAAGACTGGTCAATTCAACAAGGTTGGGAAGAGGAGCGCGCTGATCAGCTTTTTGATGTGATCAGTATGCATATGAATCCATATGTCGGTCTTGAGGAAGGTGTTGAGGCTCATTTATTACAACAAGCTGCTAGTTGTGATGTGATTGGAAGCCGTGGCTTTGAGTTTTCAAAACAGTTTAGACAGCGATTGCAGCAAAAATATCCTCGTCTCGATTTTAATCGGATCATGATTGAATTTACGCAACAAGAAGCACATAAACGGCCTCAATCTCGTACTGCAATGATTGTACAGAGCGGTTTTAAACAGTTGGTGAATTTAAATCCTTACGTGTAATAAGCCAAAATAAAAAAACCACTCTTGCTTAAACAAAAGTGGTTTTTTCAGTATTTCGACTCGAATTTATTTAGTGGTCATGTTCCAGATATTCTGGTTTCTTCGGTAATGCCCAACTACAGAAGAAGCAGATTGTCAGCATGATAATCACATAAATAAAGAAGATATTTTCAATGCCTGCATCTTTAAAGAGTAATGCAACCGAAGGTGCTGAACCACCAAACAAGGCATTACCCACTGCATAAGAGAAGCCAACGCCTAAGGCACGAACATGTGGAGGGAACATTTCTGCTTTCACCAAACCACTGATCGAGGTGTAGAAGCTGAGCAGCATCATCAAGAAAATCAGCAATAAGGTAATAATGACAGGCGAATCAACAAAGCTTCGCATACCTGTCACCATCACTGGATAGATAAAGATTGCGCTGAGTAAACTGAAAGCCAGCATGGAAGCACGACGGCCAATTCGGTCTGAAAGCATACCAAACAAAGGTTGCGCCAACATGAAGACAAACAGAGCCGTGGTCATAATGAAACCAACGGTTTTGCCATCCATACCAATGTTGGTCAGATAAGTTTTAGAATAAACAGTAACAACATAGAAGGTTAATGAACCCGCAGAGGTATAACCCACTACCAGCAGGAAGGTTTTCCAGTGCTGTTTAAGTAAGGCAACTAAACTACCTGATTCCTCACGTTCCGCATCTTCATGCGATAAGGTTTCTTCTAAACGACTACGCGCCAGTAAAGACAAGATCGCAGCAATACCACCAATCACGAATGGGATACGCCAGCCGCCATCATTCAATTGCTGTTCAGTCATAAAGCCAAGCAAGATAACCCCGAGTAAGCTTGCGAGTAACTGACCGCCTGAGAGTGTGACGTATTGAAACGAAGCAAAGAAACCACGTTGTCCTTTTAACCCCAGCTCACTCATGTAGGTGGCTACCGCACCATATTCACCACCGACAGAAAGACCCTGCAATAAGCGAACCATCAGGAGCAAGAAGGGTGCCCACATACCGACTTGATCATACGTTGGTAATGCTGCAAAGAGGAATGAACTCAACGCCATCAGGCAGATAGAAATCACCATGGACTGTTTACGACCGCTACGGTCAGCGATACGTCCAAATAACCAGCTACCAATTGGACGCATAAAGAAGCTAGCAGCAAATACACCCCAGACATAAATCGCTTTCGTGGTTGGCTCCATATCTGGCGCAGTTAATGCATGCGTAAAATAAGCAGCAAAGACGGCATAAATATAGAAATCAAACCATTCAACCAAGTTCCCTGATGCCGCACCGACAATACCTTTGATGCGACTTCTTTTTTCTTCCTTGCTATATACCTGACTCATATACGTTCCTTTTCAACCAAGCAAGATTCTGTAACTGAATCTTTACAGAATGTTATATACCGCTAAAGAAGCATGAAAATGACACTATTTTGTATGCTTTTTATGAATACATTTTTATATACAGAGAATATGCGTGATTTTGAGCTAAATCATTGACAGATATAGGATGTCAGAATGGTCAATGTATAGGTTTTAATCTTTTAAAAAGCAAATAATTGAGTGCTACACAGGGATAATATTTTTAGGACTCTCATTTAATTTATGTAAATGGAATGTAAAAGAACTATTTTGGTGCATGGCATTGCACTATTTCTTTGAAATTAATTGAATGGCTATGTGGAGGCTGAATTTTGGTCAATACATTAAAAATGGATATCCTCTAATTAGGTTATAAACAGGCCGAATCGTTAGGGCTGGTGATTAAATCAGCGAAGCTGTGGATAAGTTTTAGTTTATACACACGCTTAATCGTTCTTTTTATTGGGTGTTTTTTCATCAGTCTGTCATTTTTGCTTTTTAGCATAAAGCCACCTTTGATAATGATATTGAAAAACAATGAAAAAAACATCGTTAACTTTGATGCTTTTGACATCGCTAACACTAATAACAGCTTGTTTTGATGGAGATAATGGACAAGATGGCTTGAATAGCTTGGTCAAGCAAAGTCCATTGGCCTTGGGCAATGATGATTGCTGGAGTGGGGGAACCCGTTTTGAAAGTGGGTTAGATAAAAATCGAAATGGCCAATTAGATGCTGATGAAGTGCAGCAAAGTTCGGTACAGTGTGGCCCCAATTTATTTGCACAAGGCCGTGTTCTGCCTTATCAGATACTAGGTCAATATAAGGCTAATGGTACGACCATTGATAGTCCATTTTCCATTCGTCAAGGTGGCTTTGGCTCAGATGTAGCTGCACATCCAAGTAACAAAAAGCAGTTCTATGCCTTGACAGATCGTGGGCCAAATGCAGATTACGATGATGGTGTACATGGGGTAGGCAAGATTTTCCCACTTCCAGATTATGTGCCTAAAATCGGCCTGTTCGAGGTACAGGACGATGCTTCAGTGAAGTTGGTGAAAACCATTTTATTGAAAGATCGTAATGGTAAAAATATTAGTGGCTTACCGAATACTGCGGCACTTGGTGGAACAGGTGAAACACCATATGACATCAATGGCCGTGTGATTACGGTAAACCCAGACAAATCTTATGATCCTGTTAGCAATCCGATCAGGTTAGATGATTATGGTCTGGATAGTGAAGGGCTTGCCGCTTTAAAAGATGGTACATTCTGGGTCAGTGATGAATATGGTCCACATATCGTGCATTATGATGCCAATGGCAAGGAAATCGGACGGATTAATCCATTTCCGAACGATACGCGCAATGTGTTTACTTTACCGCAAGAATTTAGCTATCGCCGTGCCAACCGAGGCATGGAAGGTTTAACCATTACCCCAGATCAGAAAACTTTGGTGGGTATCATGCAGTCCACAATGGACTTGCCAACCAAAGCTGTAAATAAATCGACACTGACACGTATCGTGACCATTAATCTGGAAACAGGAAAAGTTGGACAATATCTGTATCGTCAAGAGATCGAGGCCAACTCGAACTCTGCGATTGTGGCGATCAATGAACATGAATTTTTAGTGCTTGAGCGAGATGGCGCATTCTTAAAGGATGAACCAAATATCATGAAGCACGTTTATCGTATTGATTTACGTAATGCAACTAATCTGGAAAGCATCACTGCCCAAGGCGATATTCAGCAAGACCCGAAACTTGGTTTAACCATTGCAGGCAAAACGCTGGAACAATATGTTTTGGCACAAGGTTGGGACAAACTTCAGGCTTTAAATATCCAGCCTGTAAGCAAAACACTGGTGCTGGATATGGCAAAACGGGTGAGCTATGCACATGACAAAATGGAAGGTTTATGGCTGATTGACCAGCACCATTTAGGTGTTGTGAATGATGATGACATGGGATTATGGAAAAACAGTAAAGGTCTGGAAGCAAAATACCTCGATCAGGCACGAACACGAATTGATGCATCCACTTTATATGTCATCGATAAGCTGAATCTTTTTAACCCATAACTTGCAGCCCCAAGATGCAACGCTTTGGGGCTTTTTTATCGTATTTTTGCAGGTCATAACAACATGAAACATAAACAAAAAATGCTTGGTATTTTGGTTGTCACGATGATTTTGCCTTGTATTACCCATGCAGTGCCTAAAGTTACAAGTCGTGAATACAAATTATTATTAGATCCAAATAACTTTAATTATGGAACGGAAGCAAGTGATGTAAATCGCTATTTTACTCAGGCAAAAACGGTGATCGAAAACAAGATTAGCCGTACAGTGACAGGCACTATGGGGCTGGATGCGCAGCGTGAAATCCGGTTTTATGATACACAGGGAAGTTGTCCTTTGAATAGTATGGGGTATAGCCTGAGAGAGCGGATTGAAAATGGTGCCAAAGAAGTCACATTGAAATACCGCGGCTATGATCATTATATTACTGACTTTGAAGATCTGAGCAGTAGTGTGGCAGGTGCAAAAACCAAGTTTGAAGATGATATTACCCGTAAGGATAATCTTGGCTTTTTAGTGGCTGCAAGTAAGTCGACAACTGTTTCAACCACACGGACGTTGAATGACTTTGAAGATATGAATACCTTATTTACAGGTTTTAAAAATAATTATAGTTTTAGTAATACTCAGGCCTTACAGGTGGTGAGTGGTCTAACCATTTATGAACGTAAGTATGCGGGTCCGAGTATTGATTTGGGAGAGTTCGATGCGGATATTGAACTCAGCTTATGGTATACGCAGATGCCTTATAGTGGATTAAAGCCTGCTATGGCAGAAGTTTCATTTAAGTATGCAGATGCCAATGGCAATTACACCAAAAAAGTCGTGTCGCGTGCAGCTTTAAGTTTTGCTGCTTTAAAGACACTGACACAATTTAATGCATCGAGTTCAACTGCGACAAAAACACAATTTGTCTATGATTATCAGTCAGGTTTCTGCCAATAACACATAAAAAAACCTCCCTATCAGGGAGGTCTTTTATTTGACGAGATTACCAGTGTTCACCTGGGAACAAGCGGGCATAAGCACGTTGAACCAGATTGAGTTTTTCTTGTTTGCCGACAGAAGCGGTAGAGCTCGGGAACAGGTTATAGCCAATCGACATAAGAATATTGTTGACATCTGGTGCAATCGCATAAGTAATCGAAGCAAGGCGACCTAAGTTGGTTGCGATTTTCTTCGGACGTTTTACGATGGCATAAGCAATCAGGTCAGCAGCTTCTTCTGGTGAAAGCGTAGGCACATATTTATAAATCTTGGTTGGCGCAATCATTGGTGTGCGTACCAAAGGCATATAAATAGAGGTAATTGCAATTTTATGTGAATGCACTTCAGCAGATAAACAACGGCTAAATGCATCCAAAGCTGCTTTTGATGCAACATAGGCCGAGAAGCGAGTGGCATTGGCAAGCACACCAATCGAGCTGATATTAATGATCTGACCATCTTTGCGTTGCATCATATGTGGCAAGATATTGAGAACCAGACGAACTGCACCGAAGTAATTTAACTGCATGGTACGTTCGAAGTCATGGAAACGATCAACCGATTCATGCACAGCACGACGGATTGAACGGCCAGCATTATTTACAAGAATATCAATATGATCGACCGCAGCCAAAATTTCTTTTGAAACTGCATCAATTGATTCCATCTCATTGAGATCACATGGAAAAACAGAGGCTTTCCCACCTTCAGCTTCGATTTCTGCTTTTACCTCATCTAACTTCTCCTTGGTGCGAGCGAGCAATAAGACGTGGGCACCTGCTTGCGCAAGATATTTTGAAACCGTTAAACCAATACCACTTGATGCACCAGTGACAATGATTGTTTTACCGTCGACTTTTTGCTGAAAAAGTTTTTTGAGTTTTGCATTCATGTAAGTATCCTACATTCATCACGAATAATGCTGTTGTGTGCAATGCTGTCCTATATCGCTTAACACTGCAATTTATTTTGGTCTAATATTAACCGATCTTTTTGGTTTGTCTAGTGTAAATATCTGAAAAATAATAGATTTTTTAGAGTAAAAACTCTAAAACAAAGTCTTGTATTAGTTGAAAAAGCAATCATATTTTTAAAGTTTTGCACAAAAAATAAGCCCCTGTTCTGGGGCTTGTTGATTTCATTAAAATTAAACTTGGGCAAGGGCCTGTTCAAGATCTGCAATCAGGTCATCAACATGCTCGATTCCGATTGATAAACGGACTAAATCTTCACTGACACCTGCTGATTTTAGCTCCTCTGCATTGAGCTGGCGGTGGGTTGTGGTTGCAGGGTGACAAGCCAGACTTTTGGCATCACCGATATTGACCAAACGGGTAAATAACTGCAATGCATCAATAAAGCGAGTACCGCCTTGTAAGCCATCTTGTACCCCAAAAGAGAGGATGGCAGAAGGTTTACCTTTCACATACTTTTGCGCCAAATGATGCTGTGGATGATCTTTTAGACCCGCATAATTCACCCATTTTACTTTTGGATGTTGTTTTAGATATTCAGCAACTTTTATGGCATTTTCAGTATGACGTTCCATACGCAGATTCAGCGTTTCCAGTCCTTGCAGGATCAGGAACACACTGAGCGGACTGATTGCAGCCCCTGTATTGCGTAACGGCACCACACGGGCACGAGCGATAAAGGCGGCTTCACCTAAGGCTTCGACATAATTGACGCCGTGATAGCTTGGATCAGGCGTATTCAAAGCCTTAAAGCGCTCAGGATATTTGCCCCAAGGGAATTTGCCACTATCGACAATCACGCCTCCGATGCTGTTGCCATGTCCGCCGATATATTTGGTTAGGGAATGAATCACGATATCAGCACCGAACTCGAAGGGCTTTAATAACGCAGGGGTGGCCACCGTATTATCGACAATCACAGGCACGCCGTATTCATGTGCAATCTTGGCAAGGGCTTCAAGGTCGATAATATTGCCGAGTGGATTACCAATCGACTCAACAAAGACCAGTTTGGTTTTGTCGTCAATAATCTGGCGTAAGGCCTCTGGATTTTGATAATCGAAGAAACGCACCTCAATGCCTTGTTTTGGTAAGGTATGTGCAAATAGATTGTAGGTTCCACCATATAAGGTTGAGACCGATGCAATATTGTCACCTGCTTCGGCAATGGTTTGGATCGCGTAGGTAATAGCAGCCATGCCTGAGGCTAAAGCCAAAGCGCCAATGCCACCTTCCAGTGCTGCAATGCGTTGTTCGAGCACGGCAGTGGTTGGGTTCATAATGCGGGTATAGATATTGCCCTGAACTTTTAAGTCAAATAGATCTGCACCATGTTGTGTATTATCAAAGGCATAAGAGGTCGTTTGATAAATCGGCACAGCCACAGCTTTGGTGGTGGCTTCTGGTGAATATCCCGCATGAATGGCTAAAGTTTCATCTTTATAGGTCATGATTACATCATCTGCGTGAGTTAAATAATCATCGAGTCTAGCCTATATTTTATCCAGAATGGTGCATAAATTTTGCGCTCTATAGTGTTTTTAGTGATATAGCACGGTTGATCTGAAGCAGATGAATTTTTTATCCACTGTAAATCATTCAAGCCTGTAATGTCTTGAAAAAGAAAATCCTTTGTTGAAGCCAAACAAATGCCAACTTAACTTCAAGTCAATGGGGTTTCAGCGTATAATATGCCAGATATTTTTTCGCTTATTTGCGATGTACTGGTTTTTCAATTGAGGAGTCCTGCGTGGCCCAATATATTTATACGATGAACCGAGTGTCTAAAATGGTTCCGCCGAAGCGCGAAATCTTAAAAGACATCTCTTTATCATTTTTCCCAGGCGCAAAGATTGGTGTGCTTGGTTTGAACGGTGCAGGTAAGTCAACCCTTCTCCGTATTATGGCTGGCGTAGATAAAGATTTCTCAGGTGAAGCTCGTGCACAACCAGGAATCAAAATCGGTTATTTAGAACAAGAGCCACCACTTGATCCAACTAAAGACGTTCGTGGTAACGTTGAAGATGGTGTACGTGAAGCACTTGACGCTTTAGAACGTCTTGATCAGGTTTTTGCTGAATATGCTGAACCAGATGCTGATTTTGATGCGCTTGCGAAAGAGCAAGAAAAATTAGAATCAATCATCCATGCATGGGATGCGCACAACCTCAATAACCAGCTTGAAATTGCTGCTGATGCATTGAACCTTCCAGCGTGGGATGCCGATGTATCATTGCTTTCAGGTGGTGAGCGTCGTCGTGTTGCATTGTGCCGTTTATTGCTTTCTAAGCCAGACATGTTGCTTCTAGACGAACCGACGAACCATTTGGATGCTGAATCAGTATCTTGGTTAGAACGTTTCTTGAAAGATTTCCCTGGCACAATCGTTGCGATTACGCATGACCGTTATTTCTTGGATAACGTGGCTGAGTGGATTCTTGAACTTGACCGTGGACATGGTATTCCTTACCAAGGTAACTATTCTTCTTGGTTGGAACAAAAGAATGCCCGACTAGAGCAGGAACAGAAACAAGAAGAATCTTTTGCTAAAGCATTGAAAAAAGAACTTGAATGGGTTCGTTCAAATGCCAAAGGCCAGCAAAAGAAAAACAAAGCGCGTATGGAACGTTTTGAAGAGCTTAACTCTAAAGAATTCCAACAACGTAATGAAACATCTGAAATCTACATTCCACCTGGCCCACGTTTGGGTAACAAAGTTGTGGAAGTCGAAGGGATCAGTAAATCATTCGATGGTCGCTTACTCTATGAAAACCTAACTTTCACTGTACCTCCTACAGCGATCGTGGGTATCGTTGGTCCAAACGGTGCGGGTAAAACCACTTTATTCCGTATGATGACTGGCGAACAGCAACCGGATACGGGTACTGTGACTTTAGGTGAGTCAGTTAAAGTGGCTTACGTAGGTCAGATTCGTGACACCTTGGATAACAACAAAACGGTTTGGGAAGAAGTTTCTGGCGGTTTAGATATCCTGAAAATTGGTGATTATGAAATCGCATCACGTGCTTATATCGGTCGCTTTAACTTTAAAGGTCAAGATCAGCAAAAACGTGTAGGTGAATTGTCAGGTGGTGAGCGTAACCGTTTACAACTTGCGAAGATCTTGCAGATGGGCGCAAACGTGATCTTACTGGATGAGCCATCGAACGATTTGGATATCGAAACTTTACGTGCACTTGAGGATGCAATTCTTGTATTCCCAGGTACAGTCATGGTGGTATCGCATGACCGTTGGTTCCTTGACCGTATTGCAACACACATCTTGTCGTTTGAGAACGAACAGCCAGAATTCTACACAGGTAACTATGCAGAATACGAAGCTTACCGTCAGTCACGTTTAGGTGATGATGCATCTCAAAAACGTACAAAATACAAAAAAATTACGGGTTAATCTTCCGTGAATAAAAAACCAGCCTGAGGGCTGGTTTTTTTATTTTATAGGTCATCAAAAATATTAAGTAATAAGGACCTAAAATTCCCTAAAGTCATTGAATTTATACTTATATTTTTAATTTATTAAGATTAATATTAAGGCTCAATTTATTAAAAGGTAAATATACCTTTCTGGAAAATTATGAAAAAAATTAAACTTTATTCTATTGCCTTAGGGGTAGCTGTTGCGACGCAACTTACTGGATGTCTTTCAGTAAAATCTTATGTTGATCCAGCTTATAAGTCTGTTACCTATTCGGATATTAAAAGACCCGCTCAACCTATTCCTGTAGTTTTAACGACTGAATTTCAGAGAAATGGAGTGGTTATTCCAAAAGCAGGTAAAGAATTACAATCGGCAGTCGAGCGCAGTTTAAGAGCAACGGGTGTATTTTCTCCAATAGCTCAATCTAATGGCGATAAGCAGGCAAAATTACATTTAACCGCGAATAATGTGGCTGATTTGGGTGAGGCAGCAGGCAAAGGCGTTTTAACAGGTTTGACTTTTGGTGCTGTTGGTAATGCAATTGCTGATAAATATGAGTTTAAATTTAACTATATTGATGCGCAAGGCAAAGAAACATCTCAACGTTACCCTCATATGATTTTAACAACAGTTGGAAATAAAAAAGCTCCTGTTGAAAACGTACAACCAATGTCGATCAATGAAGCATTCAATAAAGTTGTTGATGATGTTGTAATACGTTTTTCTTATGATCTACAAAAACAGCAGTAAATATTTAGGCTGAATAAATAAGCCATTTGGAATTATATTCTGCCACCTAATATTTAGATAAAAACCAGCCTTCAGGCTGGTTTTTTTATATTCGTTAAAAGTTGGGTAGATCGGCAGGGTATATAAAAAAGCCAATACTCGACGTTTAATTATTAAATTCACCACGTAAGTCAGACCACATCAATGATGGAACAACGGTAATCACATCGAAAGTCATGGCAAATGGATACAGCACCATGCGGGTCGCCTTTTTGACAGGATGCTTTTTGGTAATTTTATTTTCCTGTTGCAGAATAATTGGATAAGGTTGCGCCAGTGTCTTCTCAACCTTTTTAGCTTCTTGCGTTTGATAGAGTTGGCCTTTGAAGAAAATATTGATATATGGATAAGGCGCTGTCTGTTGATTGTGAATAATATTAAAATTTTGTCTAAAGCCTAGAGACTTTAATAAATCTTTTTGCGCGTCATTTAAATCTACCATACGCGTGTTATAACGAATTTGTAATACGCCATGAAAATGACTCGGATCACCCATTGTCAGTACCAGTGGGGAAGGACTGGTCAGACTCCGTTGATCTGCAGGAATCGCATGTAGTAATTTGGACAGCTCAGCGCTACCATCGGTCATTAAATAATTGAAATCCTGACCAATAAAAACAATACCTTGTTCTTGCTGATTCTGAACAGCCTGACCTAAAGCAAGGATTTGATCTTTTGCTAAAGTGATAGTCTCGGTTCGTGTGGTTTCATTGGGAAGTGCCTGTGAAAGCAATGTTGTGGCACAAGCACTCAAGTTTAAACAGGCGACAGCAATCAGGGCAGAAAATAATTTATGCATTATGGAAACTCAAATCAGAAATTCATTTTTCTTAAGAAAAAACTTTTTTAAATCAGTCTTAAATTGACCGAACATTGTTTTGTAATTTTATTACATTGGCATCGCTTGCTATAGTGCCTTTGTGCAATTTACTGTAATGGTGCGCTGTTGCAACGTTCGATCGTTTTTATGACCCTCTTGCTAAGCTTGTTCATGTTCCAAGGTTTCTGGAATGTGGCGGCAGCATTTTGCGCGCATGAAAATTCGGGCCAGTATAGTGAACTCAACCATTTTGGGCATCATGCTCCTGAAAAGAATCATGGTTCTGCAACGCATTCATCTTCTGCTGTGCAGGATAATGCAAATGTTGCCTCATCTTTAAATTTGCAAGATCATCATGATCATTTACCATCTTGTTCTTATATGGTGGTGATGCAAACCCAGCAATCTTGGAATGTCCCTGTTTTGCGGTCGCATGAGATCGAACACAATTATGACTGGTCTAACGCTTACCAGTCGCCGCACTTATCCAGATTAAATCCGCCTCCGATATTTACCTCGCTATAGGTGAGGTAGCCCAAAATAACTCACTAGAAATATATCTATTTCAATGGGTTGTTTGTCCTTAATGAAACGCTTAAAAGATTCGAACGTGTATTGATCACCAGTGCATTCTTGAGATTTTTAGCATTTCTAAGTTGTTTCTGAATCAAGCGTTTATTGAAGATGAATTCACCCTCACTCTATTTCTAAATGATGGAAATGGAGCATGAATCCACAGATTTAAATAAGGTGAATGTTATGTCTTTTAAATTAAATACAGCAGTATGTGCTTTGGTTTTATTAGTTTCAGCAAGCTGGGCCAATGCAGATGGTGGTTTGATTTTTCTGGAAAAGAATCTACAGGCTCAGCAACAAGCCAAAGCCAAGCTAGAAAATCATATTGAGCATAAGCAGTGTAAACAGACGTGTAAGTAATTTATTTAAATGGGAATGGAAGCGGCTGAATAAGTTTGGTCGTTTCCTGCTTTTAAGCTGTGATCGCATTATGATTTCGCCTTAAGCTGGGATTTTGTAGCTAAATCAGAACATGTAATTTTATTACATCTGCTTTACTTGCTATAGTTCATCCGAGCAATTTTTGTCTAAAGAGTAAACTTTGCGTCGTTCTACTATTTTCATCACCGTCTTGCTGAGTTTGTTCATGTTTCAGGGTTTCTGGAATGTGGCGGCAGCTTTTTGTGCGCATGAAAAATCGGGCGAGTACAGTTCATTCAATCATTTTGGGCATCATGTCCCAGAAAAGTCTCAAGTTTCTGATCAGCATGCCGTTATTGTCGATCAAGATGCTTCTGATTTGCCGATGCCTTTAAGTTTGCAGGATCATCATGATCATTTGCCTTCCTGTTTTCATGTGGTGGTGACGGAAGCCCAGCAACAACTGGATGAACCGATTTTACGGATGCATCAGGCAGAACAAAAATATTACTGGTCTAACTCGTATCAGTCTCCACATCTCTCTGGATTAAATCCCCCCCCTGTATTGACCCCGCTATAGGTGGGGTAGCCGAAAAATAGCCCACCGCAACCTTAATATTTGCGGGGCTTTATATGTCTTTAAATTTAAATCAGCGTATCTATGCATTTCAAAAAAATGCATCAGACAATCATGCGCATTCATCCTCATTTAAATGGTCAGCGTTAGCATTTGCACTAACAGCTGTGCTTTTTAGCCAGTCTGCAACCGCAGCGTCTTTGCTTGATGTCAATCATGCTTCGACCCCAGCGACACAGCGGAATGTGAACTTTGAACAAGTCTTGCAAGATGTGAAACAGCATCAGGCAGGTATTGGTGTCTGGCAAACCCAGCAAAGCATCGCCGAGGCCAATGTTAAACAAGCACGTTTATGGACAAATCCCAGTATTTCGATTCAGCAAACCGATTTTCGCTCAGGGAAAGATAAGGAACTGGAATTTGGTCTTTCACAAAAGCTCGATGTTTTTGGCGAACGTCGCGCAGCGGTAAAACTCGCTGATGTGCAAGCCTCTCAAGTTGGTCTGAATCAAGAGCTATACGATGCTCAACTCGAATTAGCGGTGAAATATCTGTGGTCACAAGTCGTGGTTCTTGAGCTAGAGCATGACGTTGTTCGGGCACAGCTAAAAACCAGTCAGGCGACTTTGGATGCGACACGTTTAAGACTTCAGGCGGGGAGTATTGCACAGGTCGATTTAGACCGTACCTTGATGGCACATATTGAAAATCAACGGTTATTTCAGCAAACCGAACTGGCGCTGGCGACAGCAAAGCGTCAACTGGCAAATCTATGGGGCAGTACGGACAATCGTTTCTCTGCTCAGGCAAGCAATGTCTGGCCGCAACAAAAAGATTTGCAAGCTTATGTGCAGAACAATTTATTTGAGCGAGCGATTCAGCTCGATATTGTGCGACAAAAAGCCAATATTGATTATTTAAAAGTTTCTAACCGACCAAATCCGACGGTCAATTTAGGCATGGTGCAAAGCAAAAGTGCGGAAACCAATTCAACGGATAACAAGTTTAGAGTCGGCATTGATATCCCATTGAATATTTTCAATCGCCAGCAATATTCATTGCGCATTGCCAACGCCAAACAGGATTTGCTGGTCAAGCAGCAACAGTTTTATAAGCAACAAAACCTAAATGCCATTCAGACCTTAAGTGCAGAGTTAGCTGGCTTGAAACAACAGTTTGATCTGGTGAATCAGCGACAAATTCCATTGTCTGAAACGGTGCAGGAAAAAATGCTGCTCGGTTTCAAAGTGGGTAAATATGCCATTACCGATGTGCAGCAAGCCACCATGCAACTGCAAGAGCAACGCCTGAATAAAGTGCAGTTACTTAAAAGTGCATGGCAGAAACAGATCGAGGCAGAGAGTCTGGCACTGGGTATAGAACCTGGTGTGGTGAGTTCAAGCGATGCCTTAAATCAGATCAATCAAAACCTTTGGAAAGAGACCAGTAACCTTCCCGCTGTTGTAGGAGCAGAATAATGTCGACGAATCAATCTAAGAAACAGTGGTTTTGGGTCATCCTTGTCATGGTGGGCGGTTTGGTACTCAGTGCACTGCTATTTTTCTCTGGAAAAAATAAAACAGGAGAGGATGCAGCAGCTTCAAAGGAGCATGAGCATGCCGAAGCCGAAGAGGGGCATACTGAGGGGGAAGCAGGACATGGTGATGAAAGTGAGGAAGGTAGCTTAAATCTGACGCCAAAACAGATGACTGAATATGGCGTAAAACTGGCTCAGGTGGATGTCGGAGAAGTAGGGCAGCAATATGCATATCCTGCGAAACTGGTGCCGAATACCGATCAACAAGCCCATGTTTCTGCAACTTTTGCCGGACGAGTAGAAAGTGTCAATGCTGCACTCGGCGAACAAGTAAAGAAAGGACAGGTTCTCGCGACCTTGTTTATTCCGGAACTGGTGGATCAACAAGCCAATTTAAGTATTGCTCAGGAAGCCTTAACGCTTGCCCAGCAAGATTATCAGCGTGAAAAGCAACTTTGGGAACAAGGGGTGTCTGCGCGTCAGGATTATCAGCGCGCTTATAATGCTTATCGTCAGGCTCAGATTCAGGTACAAGCGGCACGTAGTCGTTTATCTGCTTTGGGGGCATCGAGTGGCAGTCAGGGGCGTTATGTATTGACTGCACCTTTAAGCGGGATCGTTAGTCTAAAAGATATTGTGGTGGGTGAGCAGATTACGCCAGATAAGCAATTGTTCGTGATTGACCAGCTTGATCAGCTCTGGATTGAATTTATTTTACCAAGCGTCAATAACATCAACATACAGCCAGACCAGCAGATCGAATTTAAGTCACTACAAACCAGCAATACGTTTAAAGCACAAATTCAAACCTTAACCACAGCGGCAGATACCCAAACGGGACGTTTACAGGTGCGTGCCAAAGTCCTCACTCCTGCCAAAGAACTACGACCGAACTTAATGGTTAATGTTCTTTTGGATGGCACAGAGAAGAAACCAGTCCTGCGTGTTGCTAAAGCCGCGATTCAGCAGATCGAAGGCAAAACAACTGTTTTTGTAGCCAAGCAGGAAAAAGATAAATTGCATTTCAGCCCAACCCCTGTACAACTGGGCAATTACTCAAGTGATGGGCAATGGGTCGAAATTCAATCAGGCCTGACTGAAAAACAGCAATATGTCAGTCAAGGCAGTTTCCTTTTGAAATCTGAGATGGAGAAGGGAGAGGCCGAGCATGGACACTAAAGATAATTTAGGACTTCCACCTGCGGAAGGCCTATTCGACCGTATTATTCAATTTTCCATTCGCAATGCGATTTGGATGATGCTGTTTGTGGTGGCATGGATTGGCGTCGGGATTTATAGCTATCAGAAACTTTCCATTGATGCCGTTCCTGATATTACCAATGTGCAGGTACAAATCAATAGTCAGGCTGGTGGATTTACTGCGCCCGAAGTTGAGCAACGGATTACCTATCCGATTGAAAATGCCATGTCTGGGATTCCAAATCTGGAGCAAACCCGTTCGATTTCCCGTTATGGTTTATCCCAAGTTACGGTGATTTTTAAAGACGGCACGGATATTTACTGGGCACGTCAGTTGATCAATCAACGCTTGCAAGAGGCCAAAAGTGCCTTGCCTGACGATATTGATCCGCAAATGTCACCGATCTCCACAGGTTTAGGCGAGATTTATCAATGGGTGGTCAAGGCCGAACCAAATGCCAAAAAGGCTGATGGTACGCCGTATCAAGCGATGGATTTACGTGAAATTCAGGACTGGATTATTCGTCCTCAATTACAACGCGTTGCGGGTGTGGCGGAAATCAATAGTATTGGCGGTTATAACAAAACCTATGTAGTTTCTCCTGATCTGAAACGTTTGCAACAACTGCAAATTCCCTTAACTGATTTGCAAACGGTGTTGTCTGAAAATAACGAAAACCGTGGTGCAGGCTTTATTGAAGAAAATGGGCAGCAGCTTACTGTTCGTATTCCTGGGATGTTGAAGACCGTTCAGGATATTGAAAATGTCACGGTCAGTACCAAAAATGGTTTGCCGATTCGTGTGGCCGATGTTGCAACGGTTTCGATTGGGCATGATCTTCGAACAGGTGGCGCGACCTATAACGGTGAAGAAACGGTACTCGGGATCGCGATGATGATGATGGGCGAGAACAGTAAATCCATCGCTCAGGCATTAGATCTCAAGATGCAGGAAATCAAACGGTCATTGCCTGAGGGGGTAGTGATCGAAACGGTATATAACCGTAGCCATCTGGTTGATAAAGCCATTAAGACGGTTGCTAAAAACCTGATTGAAGGCGCAATTCTGGTCATTGTGATTCTGTTTGTGTTCCTTGGCAATTTCCGAGCTGCATTGATTACCGCCTGTATTATTCCGTTGTCGATGCTGTTTACCCTAACAGGTATGGCAGAGCAGAAAATTAGTGCCAACCTGATGAGTTTGGGGGCACTGGATTTCGGAATTATTGTCGATGGTGCGGTGGTGATTGTCGAAAACTGTATTCGACGCTTGGCTGAAGCACAGCACCACAAAGGCCGATTGCTCACACGTTCTGAGCGTTTTACCGAGGTGTTCTTGGCAGCGAAGCAGGCGAGACGTCCGCTGATCTTTGGACAAATCATCATTATGGTGGTGTATTTGCCCATCTTCGCCCTCGCTGGTGTAGAGGCGAAAATGTTCCATCCAATGGCGATGACGGTGGTATTGGCATTGATTGGAGCCATTATTTTATCGGTAACTTTTGTTCCTGCGGCAGTGGCTTTATTTGTCACTGGCGAAGTGAAAGAGAAAGAAAGTCGGTGGATGTCTGCACTGAAACGTCATTATGAGGCCTTGCTGGATAAAGCCTATGCTTTCCGTTATGTCGTGGTCGCTGGTGCAGTAAGCATTTTGATCCTCACGGCTGCGATAGGTTCTCGTGTAGGAAGTGAATTTGCACCACAACTCAGTGAAGGTGACTTTGCCTTACAGTTAATGCGTGCGCCGAGTACAGGCATTGAGGAATCGCTCAAGATTCAGGAAAGTGTTGAGAAGCAACTCCTTGCAGAGTTCCCTGAAATTAAAGCGATCTTTGCACGTACAGGTACTGCGGAAGTGGCAACAGATGTCATGCCGCCGAATATTTCTGATGCAGTGGTGCTGTTAAAGCCCCGTGATCAATGGCCTGACAAGTCGGAAAGCATTGATGAACTGCGCACCCGAATGTTGGCTTATGTGGAAAAAATCCCAGGCAACAATAGTGAATTTTCTCAACCGATTGAACTTCGTTTCAATGAGCTGATCTCAGGTGTGCGTAGTGATATCGGGGTGAAAGTTTTTGGCGATGATATGCAGGTATTAAACCAAGAAGCAGAAAAAGTGGCTCAAACGCTCAGAACGATTACAGGAGCGAGTGAAGTCAAAGTCGAACAGACTGATGGCTTACCGCTACTCAATGTCGATATTGATCATGCACTTGCTGCGCAATATGGTCTATCGGTTAAATCCATTCAGGATCTAGTCGCCGCGAGTATTGGTGGACAAAGTGTTGGGCAGATTTTACAGGGTGACCGTCGTTTCGATTTTGTGGTGCGTTTAGATGATGTAATGCGTACGCCGCAGCAGTTAGCCATGTTGCCGATTCAGCTCCCGAATGGTGGTCTGATCAAGCTGCAAGATGTAGCGAAAGTTGAAAATATCTTGGGTCTGGCACAGTTGAGCCGTGAAAATGGTAAACGCCGTGTTGTGGTAACCACCAACGTTCGAGACCGTGATTTGGGTTCATTCGTCGGTGAGATGCAGCAGAAACTGGCACAGCAAAAATTACCAAGCGGTTATTGGCTCGGCTATGGTGGTCAGTTTGAAAATCTGGCTTCTGCCAAAGCCAGAATGCAAATCGTTGTGCCACTCGCATTGCTGATGATCTTCATCTTGCTAATGGCGGTCTTTAATAATTTTAAAGAGAGCTTATTGGTGTTTAGTGGTGTGCCATTTGCCTTGTCTGGCGGCTTGGTTGCGCTGTGGCTACGCGATATTCCATTGTCGATGTCCGCAGGCGTAGGCTTTATTGCCTTATCAGGTGTCGCGGTACTGAACGGTTTGGTGATGCTGAGTTTTATCAAGGAGTTGAGAGAACAATTTGATATTCATTATGCTACATGGCATGGCGCCGTATTACGCTTGCGTCCTGTATTAATGACGGCCTGTGTGGCGTCGCTGGGCTTTATTCCCATGGCGATTGCTACGGGTACGGGTGCGGAAGTACAGCGTCCATTGGCGACGGTGGTGATTGGCGGGATTATTTCATCCACCTTATTGACCTTGCTGATCTTGCCAGTGGTGTATCGCTGGATGAATGAGAAGTCTTCTGAGCACTCATCAGACATTTATAAGTGAGAGGTCTTGGATTAACTTTTGAAGAATCAAAAGTAACAGAAATCCTTTGTTGGTCTGACGGTACTTCAGTGATGCCGCAGATCAACAGGCGGCATTCATGCCGCCACCACGATCGTAAATGTAGGTTAGAGATTGGATAGAGAAAGATTTTAGGACAATTCGTTGCACTTCATTCTTCATATTTATCGATGATTTGAGATAGTGTAGAAAGAAACTTGAACTTAAAAAATTATAAGGAGTCCAACATGAGTGGACATCAAGGGCATGACCATAGTCATGCAGTCGTCACCGAAGGCAATGCCAAAAAACTCACGATTGCATTGGTGCTGACCACAACATTTTTGATTGTCGAATTTGTTGCAGGTTTAATCACACAAAGTTTGGCCCTGCTATCTGACGCAGCGCATATGTTTACCGATGCAGCAGCACTGGCCATTGCATTGGCAGCGATCCAGATCGCCAAACGCCCAGCAGACAATAAGCGGACCTTTGGTTATCAACGCTTTGAAATTCTGGCGGCACTGTTTAATGCTTCCATGCTGTTTTTTGTGGCGATGTATATTCTTTATGAAGCCTATCAGCGCTTTACCCAACCCCCTGAAATCCAGAGTCTGGGTATGTTGATTGTGGCTTCAATCGGTCTGGTGATTAACCTGATTTCGATGAAGATTTTAATGTCGAGTGCTTCTGAAAGCCTGAATATGAAAGGTGCCTATTTAGAAGTGTTGAGTGATGCTTTGGGTTCGGTCGGCGTCATTATTGGTGCAGTGATTATTTATTTCACCAACTGGTATTGGGTCGATACCATTATTGCTGTTGCGATTGGTTTCTGGGTCTTGCCAAGAACGTGGATCTTACTCAAACAGAGTATCAATATCCTGTTAGAAGGTGTACCAGAGGAAGTCGATGTCGAGAAACTACGTAATGATTTGCTGGCACTGGAAGGGGTGGAAAGTATTCACCAGTTAAAAGTCTGGGCGATTACCTCAAAGAATATTCATCTGACCGTACATTTGTTTGCACCGAATGCAGATCGTAATCAGCTATATCGTACTGCAACCGAGATGCTATCGCATGAACATGGTATTGCCGAGGTGACACTCCAAATCGAAGATGATGCAGAAATGAATTGCGAACATACGCATCAACATGCTGAGGAACATGGTCATTCACATCAGCATTAGGCTGATGTGAATATTAATGCTGTGACGCGCTATTAATTCTGCCATTCATGGTTGCAGTCACGGCATTTCCAATGCTTTTGCGCTTGCATAAAGGCTTGCATCGAAATTTTGAAATCTGGCAGATCACGCCAGAATAAAACCCCTGCAATCACACAAACTGCAAAAACCACAACCGTTGCGATTTGGAGGGTTTGTCCAGCACCATTACCGAAAATCCACATCCCAATGCTGATCAGCACCAAAAACAATAAGATAAAAATCGCAGGCACTAAAAGCACCAGACTTTTTGGCACATTCGGGCGCGGGCTGTTGGCACCCTGACTCGCAGGCATAATTTTCACGCTTTGGCATTTAGGGCAACGGTATTGCATAGAGGGTTCCTATTCTGTTTTGTCCATTTTAGCGAAATTTATGTAAAAGCAAAAATGCTGAGCGATTCAAATACATAACTTTACTTATTTGTGGTGCTGAGCCTTCGTGATGAGGATTGGGAATATTGGACTACAGCTCGTCTAAAGCTAGTCGCAAAAGCTTCGACAGTCATGTTAATTTGCTGGATGAGTTGGCTGAATAATGCGAAAGGATACGCATGTTACCCACCAAAATTTTAAAGTTACGCTTGTCCCGAATCCAGAAGGGAGCACAGCATCTTTCTACACAAGATAAGTTGATGCTGGTGACATCGGAAAGCCCAGATCTGAGCGCCAATTTTTTATTGCGGCTTTTTAAAATATCTTTGCCCAAACAATGGAAATTTCATCATGAAAATGATGAAGACATCCTCTATGCCTCACAGTTGATTCAGCTCATTGAAGACGAGTTTATTGCGGCTTATAGCGCTCACGCACGCAAATATGGCTGGTATGAGCAATGCTTGATGTATCAGCTGAATTTTGTCGTCCCACAACCAACCCAACAGCAAATCAATACTTATTTACGTCAGCTGGATCAATGTCTGGATCAGCCGCCGAAAATTGAGCTATTAAACTATTTTCAGCAGCATTATCCGTGCGCACCGCATGCCAATGCGCTTGCGAAGGCTTATGCAGGTGCAGGGCAATATACGCAGGCGATTGAGTATTTTGAATGGGCCGCAGCACAATCATCTCAATTTAATGAAGTGGCTTTTTATGCGTATATTCAATGTTTACTCAAGCGTAATCAGCCCGAATATCAATCTCAGGTCAGCGATATCGAATATGCGATTGATCTGTTGGTGCGATATCAGAAACCGATTGATCAAAAAGCATATCGTAACATCTTACAGCAGGCAGTCAGCCTACTCTTACCTGAATCCATTCTACAAACGCGGGCGACAGCAACCACTATGGTGGCTGATGTTGGGCGCAGCTTAAATGCTTTGGGAAAAACATTAAATGGCATATGGGGTGGGCGGGAATATCATCTACCTTTTAGTCGGGAGGTGATCGCCAGCGCACCACAGCTTTTAAGCGAACACAGCGTGTTGGCGGGTTTGGCTCAGGCGAAGACGATGCAGAATGCTTTACAACATTCTTTGGAAAAATCGTCTCATCTTATAGTTAGGCCGGACCCTTCATTACTCCAGTCCCTATGGCAAGGGATGCAACAGGAACCCACAATTCTGGAATTATTGGTAGAGCCTGCTCAATATGATCAATTGATAGAGAGGCTTCAGCAGAGCACACCGCAACGTAAGTATGAAACAAGTTCTGAACATATTCAGCTGATTCTGCAACACGGTTTGATGGCGTATTTAGGTGAAGTGCGTTTGGATAAACAGCATCCAGAACACGATGCATTATATGTCCAACGCGAACGTGTGGTGACTGAGATGACTGCTTTTGCAGATTGGTTTTATACGGAAATTCTATCGCCTTATCTTCAACAACAGAACCACCTGTTTAAACAGATCCATGCTTTATGTCTGCAATTAGATGAAACCGCATTAAGTAGTGGATTATTTGCATTACAGTTTGAGGTGCAGCAGCGAGTACAGGATCTTGCGAGCTGGATGCTGCCCAAATTGGAAAAGGGCAATACTTTTGAGCACATGCAGGTGGCTTGGGTGGCATTGCGAGAATTACCGAATTTTGAGCTGGCATCTGCCCAACAAAAAGTGCAACAGATTGAGCTGGCATTGGAACAGTATAAGCGTATTCGTTTAAGTCAAACTCAAATACTACAACCTGTTCAAGCCGCAGCGCCAATGAACCCAGAGGATGACTAAATCCATTTGGTCAGGAGATAAATCAGTGGCCGAAATAAATGAAATTGTGCAACAAAAATACGCAAATTGTCTTGTAGGGCATGATAATCTACAGAAAAACGTCGAATAAGTTCAGAAAGCAGATCGTTGCTCATAAGAAATGAGCCAGTAAGAAAGGGAAGAGGGAGAACATCTTGAATCGACAAGATGATAAAAAGGCGATGTTTGATATTATGCCAGCAGATACAGAGGTATCTGGTGTGAAACCATCATTATCACGTCGACTTATCAATAAGACCTTGCAACACGCACAAGATGCCGTTGAATTTGCCAGTGACACCTCACGCAATATCGCAGGTGTGGCGGATGCTGCTTTAGATGCGCTGGATCAGGTGACGCATCATACCAAGCGTGGTGTGGAAGGGATGCGCAATACGGTTCGAGATATGGTCTCAGAAACCAGTGAGGCTGCACGTCAGGTGGCTTTGGCGATGGCAAGAGCCTCATTGGGCAAAAGTAGTCTTACCTTATACTTGCCAGAAATGCTGCTGAATAACCAGATTCGCAAGCGCATGGATCGCTCAGAGATTGATGATATTAAAATTGAATGCGGCAATGACCGTTTTCATATTGAACTTGATGGACATTACCATCGGTTTTTATATCGGCTTTCACTCGAATTTAATGTCTTGGAATGCCGCATCGGACAAGAAAAATATTTACGCTTACGTCAGGTCGATGAACATCTTGATTTGCAGATCCGTCATGGTGGGACGCTCACCAACTGGGCGGCACGTCGTGTGGGCAATGCCAGTTTTGAACTGATTAATTCTTTACCGATTCCTTTTCTGATTAATCATCTGATTCGTGATGTCCCCGGGATTCAGAAAGAAGGTCATCGCCTGTGGTATATCGATCTGGAAGAGGCTGGCTTTATCGATTTCATTAATAACCGTTCGTGGATGGTCGATAAACTATTAAGTCTGACTGATTTTAGTATTTTGCCGGGTTTGAATATTTTGCAAGAAAGTCGTGAACTGGTACAGCAACTGGTTGATCAGTTTGAGATTCGCGGTTTACGCGTGCAATCGGGTCGTTTGGAAGTACAGGTCGGCATTGGCACAGATTAAGAAAGCAAAAGTAGAAAAGAAAAAAGCCACTGTCAATGCAGTGGCTTTTTAGAATTTGGCGTCCCTACGGGGATTCGAACCCCGGTTACCGCCGTGAAAGGGCGATGTCCTAGGCCTCTAGACGATAGGGACTTATCGGAGGAGATTTACTTACAGAATATGAAACATATCTCTTGTAAGCCTAAATTCTCAGCAAGATGATTTATCTTTGCCTTTCCTCGAATTTAGTGGCGTCCCTACGGGGATTCGAACCCCGGTTACCGCCGTGAAAGGGCGATGTCCTAGGCCTCTAGACGATAGGGACGTTTCAGAGGTGGGCGTATATTAGGTTGAATTGGGTGGGGTGTCAAACACTTTTCTCAAGAAAAATTAAAAAAACCAAACAAGTGTTTAAAAATAAAACATATCGAGGAATAAATAATCAAAAATAAGCAGTTAAGCTCAAAAATATGAAAAATAGAGTTTTTCCTTAGACATAGAAAATGCAGCCTGAGCTGCATTTTCTATGAGATCTGATTATTTGCGATTACGATAGAAAATGTAATGGCTCAAATAACATGCTGCAATAAACAGCAAACAACCAATAAAGCCTGCTTGCATCTCAGGGTCGGCTGCCATACTTAGCCCTGTAATGAAACAGAAGATAAAACCCAGGATCGGAACAATCGGGTAAAGCGGCGCAGCAAATTTTAAGTCTTTTGCGGTATGTCCTGCCTTGTACCATTGGCGTCTAAAGTTAAATTGACTCCAGCAGATACTCATCCACACAATCACCATAGTGAATGCAGCAACCCCGAGTAAATTCTTGAAGATTGTCTCAGGCGCAAAGTGTTCTGATAATAAACCTGGAATTGCACCAAACATGGTGACAACCAGTGCAATGATTGGCGTACCACTCTTTGACAATCGAGAGAAAACACTTGGCAACTGGCGCTGATCGGATAAAGACCACATCATGCGTGATGCAGCATACAGACCCGAGTTGGCAGCAGAAAGAAGCGCTGTGATAATTACAAAGCGGATAATGTCATCAGCATAAGGAATACCAATATAATTAAACACCGTAACGAACGGACTGCTACTCACACCTTCACCACCTAAGCCAGCAACCTGGAAAGGAAGAAGTGCGCTGATTACAATGATGGTACCCACAAAGAAAATCAATAAACGCCAGATGGCTGCATTGATTGCTTTTGGCACATTTTCAGCAGGATCCTTGGTTTCACCGGCAGCAACACCAATTAACTCTGTGCCTGAGAAGGCAAAGTTAACGATCAGCATGGTGGTGAAAATTGGAATTAAACCTTGCGGGAACCAGCCATGTGCAGTCAGGTTGTGGAATAGTGGGGCTGATTCATAGCCATGAAATGGAATCAGACCAAAAATTGCCAACAAACCGAGGATAATAAAGGCAATAACCGTGACCACTTTGACCAAGGCGAGCCAGAACTCGGACTCGGCAAACATACGGGTTGAGGTTAAATTTAGCCCCAAGATCGTGACGGCAAAAATAATGGTCCAGATCCACATGGAAATATGTGGAAACCATTCCTGCATCAGTAGGGCAGCAGCGGTAAATTCTGTACCTAAAGTTGCTGTCCATGTGAGCCAGTAAACCCACGAAACCATGTAACCTGTGCCTGGACCAATATATTTTTGAGCGTATGCACCAAAAGATCCAGCAACAGGCATATGTACTGCAAGTTCACCTAAACAGAGCATGACCATATAGGCAATCAGACCGCCTAGGATATAGGCAATAATTGCACCCACAGGTCCAGTTTGAGCGATAACTTCACCAGAACCTAAAAACAAGCCTGTACCAATCGCGCCACCTAAAGAAAGCATGACTAAATGGCGAGTGCTCATGGCACGCTTTAGCGTTTTTGGTTCTGAATTCGCATTTGAGTTGGAAGATTGCATACGACAATTTGTCCAAGCATAGAGAAGCGGCTATTTTATGTAAAATTCGAAAATGTGCAATCTGCTTGAGGCAAGATTGTGAGAAAAATATAATTATTAGAGTATAGAATATGGCGTCCCTACGGGGATTCGAACCCCGGTTACCGCCGTGAAAGGGCGATGTCCTAGGCCTCTAGACGATAGGGACAGATGAGGCAACACACGGATGACTTGAGCATAACTCTTGCTTTCGTTTCGTATTTCGAAACGATGGTGGAGCCAAGCAGGATCGAACTGCTGACCTCTACAATGCCATTGTAGCGCTCTACCAACTGAGCTATGACCCCAGAATGTGTGAGCGCAATATTAGGGGGAATGCGCCCACACGTCAATCATTAAACTGAATTAAGTCTCACTATTTGCATCATTTTTCGGCAATTTTAGTGATTCATTTAACTTTTCCCAAGCTTTCAGTTCTTTCTTGCTCGGTGCGCCCACAATTTCAAGTGCGTGACGTAAACGGGCAAAGGTCAAATCAGGGCCAAGTGTAACCATAGCTTGCATCACAGGCGTTGAACTGGTTGAACCGGCAATGGCGATAAAGAATGCAGGCATGAAGTCACGTAGTTTAACTTCCATCTGATTGGCAAGATCCATCAGTGTCTGGCTGACCGTGTCATTATTCCAAGTGAATTGGCTTTCTAAACGCCAGATCGCAAACTGTAGGCTTTGACGAACCTGTTCTTCCGTCAGTTTTTTGCTTTCGAACTGTTCTTTGCTGATTTGTGGCATATGGTTGAAATAGAAACCTGCCCAGTTCACTGCTTCAGAGAGTAGGTTGATACGCGGCTGAATGGCAGCTGCAATATCTTCAAGTGTTTGACGGTCGCTCTTCCATGTCAATAAACGGTCTAAAAGTTGTCCTGGTGTCAGGCCTTTAATCCACTGACCATTCAGCCAGTTAAGTTTTTCAACATCAAAGATTGGACCACCAAGAGAAACACGTTGCACGTCAAAATTCTCAATCATGTCCTGTAATGTAAAGATTTCGCGCTCATCCGGCATTGACCAGCCCATACGACCTAAATAGTTCAACAAGGCTTCTGGCAATACACCGATGTCACGATAGTAGTTGATTGAGGTTGGATTTTTACGTTTAGACAGTTTTGATTTATCTGGATTACGCAACAATGGCATATGGCACAGTGTTGGCATGTCCCAACCAAAATATTGGTAAAGCAACTGATGCTTAGGCGCAGACGGTAACCATTCTTCACCACGTAAGACATGAGTGATTTCCATTAAATGGTCATCTACCACGTTCGCAAGGTGATACGTTGGTAAGCCATCTGTTTTTAATAGCACTTGCATGTCGACTTGTGCCCATGGAATTTCGACTTCACCACGGAGTAAATCATTGATTTTGCAAATACCTTCTTCAGGTACTTTCATACGGATGACATGAGGTTCACCCGCAGCAAGACGGCGTTGCACTTCTTCTTCTGATAATTTTAAACCGCGACCGTCATATTTAGGTGTTTCGCCACGTGCCTGTTGTTCTGCACGCATTTGATCTAATTCTTCTGCTGTTGCGAAACAATAAAATGCATGGCCTTTTTCTACCAGCTCAAGCGCATATTGCTTATAAATTCCCATACGTTCTGACTGGCGGTAAGGTGCATGCGGGCCACCCACATCTGGGCCTTCAGACCAGTTCAGACCCAACCAGCGCAAAGAATCCAGAATCATTTTTTCAGATTCTGGTGTTGAGCGAAGTTGGTCCGTATCTTCAATACGTAAAATAAATTCGCCACCATGCTGCTTGGCAAAACATAGATTAAATAATGCGATATAAGCGGTACCTACATGTGGAAAACCTGTAGGAGAAGGGGCAATACGGGTACGGACTTTCATAAATTATCGGAGATTAAATTAAAATTGAAACTATTATAACGAAAAAGCCTAGTCACAACATGACTAGGCTTCATTTAAACATGTGAGGGGCACATATTTAAAAATTATGAGGTATGTGGCTGGAATATGGTTTGAACGAAACGTGAAAAACGCTCATGTTGACTGGCGAAAAAAGTCTGCGTTGGTGTAGTACGAATCGTATTTAACATTTTTAATTCGTCATCAGTTGAAGGCAGCATCGTTGTATTACGTTTTTGCTGATCAAGTGCTTTGACGATCAAGCTTGAAGATGATTTATCAAGCGTTTTTATGTTATTGCTTTCTTTAATTGCTGCTGCATGTCCAGCTTGAACAGAACATAGCAAAAATAAGCTTATATATGCTGTTTTCTTCAATTTTAATGTTGGCATCGCTAACATTCCCCTCTTGAATTTGAGTCTACAAGACTAACCAAACTACTATAGTATTGCTTTAATAATACGATTTAAACATAAATCTTAATAAAAAAGTAGAACTACGTCACACTTTTTACAAAAATATTAAAATTTGACACATCCTTATCTACATTTATAGCAATATGGCTACTTTGTATACAAGCGCAATTTAGCAAGCAAATGTGTAGAAAAAGTGGAGAATGATAATTTTTCTCATTTTAAAGGACAAGTCCTCATCCGCCTACTTTTAATCCAGTCAGTGGGTTTTGAACTTAGCTTAAAAACTGCAAAGTAATAAATTTATTGATATAACCGACTGATTGTAAATTATTTTTAAATAAATATAGTGGTTACAAATGGGGTGGACTGGATAAACAATAAATGAAAACAGTGATTGCAGCGGCATTGTTGGCCTTGGGTTTAAATGGGGTGGCACAAGCCGCAACGACTTTTTTAAACGTGTCTTATGATCCTACACGTGAATTTTATCAAGAATATAATCAGGCCTTTGGTCAATACTGGAAACAAAGAACAGGTCAGGAGGTTGATTTTAAACAGTCTCATGGCGGTTCAGGTAAACAAGCCCGCTCAGTCATTGATGGCTTGCAAGCCGATGTGGTGACTTTAGCACTGGCAAATGACATTGATGAAATTGCCAATGCTGGTTTAATCCGTAAAGACTGGCAAAAACAGTTTAAAGATAATTCTGCGCCTTATACTTCAACCGTAGTTTTCCTGGTACGTAAAGGTAATCCTAAAAATATTCGTGACTGGAATGATTTAACCAAAGATGGGGTAGAGATCATTACACCAAATCCGAAAACAGGTGGTGCGCCTCGCTGGATCTATTTGTCTGCTTGGGGCTATGCCTTGAAACAGCCGGGCGGTAATGATACCAAAGCACGGGAATTGGTGAAAAAACTTTATCAAAATGTCAAAGTTCTGGATTCAGGTGCGCGCGGTTCTCTCACGACATTTGCTGAGCGTGGGATTGGCGACGTGTTATTGTCTTGGGAAAATGAAGCTTTATTGGCAACACAAGGTTTAGGCAAAGATAAATTTGAAATCGTTTATCCTTCAATTTCCATTCTGGCAGAGCCTTCTGTAGCTATCGTGGATAAAACGGTAGATAAGAATGGCAACCGTCAATTGGCGCGAGGGTATTTAAATTTCCTTTACTCACCTTTAGGGCAGGAGTTGGCGGCAAAACATTATTTCCGTCCTCGTAATCCTCAGGTTGCGGCAAAATACGTAAAACAATTTCCAAAGATTAAATTATTCAATATAAATGATGTATTTGGTGGTTGGGCAAAAGCGCAAAAAACACATTTTGTAAATGGTGCGATTTTTGATCAGATTTATGCAGAAAAACCATAAATTTAATCTTCATTCAGATCAACATAAAAGATTGAAAAGCAAATACTGAAGGTGTTTGCTTTTTTATTGCATGAAAAATGACAAGAAAACGGTTTTATCTATGAAAAGTTAAGAATTCTCTACAAAAAGTCGTTTGGTGCTGGCGTAAAACAAGGTGATAATGTGCAGTTACATTTTCAGCTGTTGATCCAATTCTTATGTCGCATATTTCTGTCTTACTTCATGAAACCGTTGATGGCGTATTGGCAGGCCGCGATACTGGTATTTTTGTCGATGCGACCTTTGGTCGTGGGGGACATACCAAGCTTTTATTGTCAAAACTTGATCAAAATGCACGTGTTTATGCTTTTGATAAAGATCCTCAAGCTCTTGAAGTTGCAGCACAATTAGAACAAGAAGATCCGCGTTTTAAAATTATTCATGCCAGCTTCGCAGATATTCAGGCTGAACTCGCTCATATTGGTATTACCGAAGTCGACGGCATTATGGCTGACTTGGGGGTGTCATCACCGCAGCTTGACCAAGCCGAACGTGGTTTCAGTTTTATGCAAAACGGCCCACTGGATATGCGTATGGACAATTCGCAAGGCCCAACCGCTGCAGAATGGCTGCTGGATATCGAAGAAGAAAAACTCGCAAACATTATTTACCAATATGGTGAAGAACGTTATAGCCGCCGCATTGCCAAAGCCATTAAACTGGCAGGCGAAATGACAACAACAGCTCAACTGGCAGAAGTGGTTAAAACAGCACATCCAAAATGGGAAAAGCATAAGCATCCGGCAACGCGGACTTTTCAGGCCATTCGTATTGCAATTAACAAAGAACTCGACGATATCGAGACATTCTTGCCGCAAGCGGTTGCCTTGTTAAAACCAACCGCACAACTGGCCGTGATTAGCTTTCATTCGCTAGAAGACCGTTTAATCAAACAATTTATTCAAAAAGAATCGAGTTTGGCTGAAGATTCTGGTTGGGGCATGCCTCAAGCACAGGTTGATACTCGACGTTTAAAGAAAGTTTCTCGTACTCGTGCGAGTGAAGCAGAAGTAAAAGCAAATCCTCGTTCGCGTAGTGCGTGGCTACGTGTGGCTGAGCGTTTAGAGCAAAAAGGCTGAGAATGAACAACAAGAATGATGACGACGTTTTACCAAGCAGCAAAAAGGGACTGAAAAAAGTTGTTGTTTACGCTGTGCTCGTTGCATTGATATTTACCAGTGCAATGATGGTGGTGTTTCAAGTCTTTGAATATCGTCATGATTATCGTGACTTGAGCGCTTATATGCGTGAAAGAGATGATCTGAATGCAGAGTGGGGGCGTTTGCTGATTGAGCAACAAACCTTTGGTGCGACTGCCCAGATTGGTTCTCGGGCAGTGACACAACTCCGTATGTTCTCACCACCCGCTACGCAAACTGTAGTGATTTCTTTACCTATGACTTCAAAGCAAGATAAATAAGGCATGCTGTATGGCAGATAAGAGAAGCAAACCAATACGAAAAAAACAGCAGTCGATTTCTGAAAGACCAACACTTGCTTTGGACATGTGGCGATTTTATTTGCTTTGGGGCACGGTACTACTTTGCTTTGTCGTGTTGGTTGCACGTGCATTCTATGTTCAAGTGGTCAATAAAGACTTTTTACAAAATAAAGCCAATGCCAATATTTTGCGTACCGAACGTCTTGAGGCGATGCGTGGGGTGATCAGTGACCGCCACGGTGTGCCTTTGGCGATTAGTACCCCGATCATGAAAATCGTGATCGACCCACGAGATTATTGGGAAACCAAACAGCAGTTTGATGAAATTACTGCTGAACTAAAAAAAGACCCGAATAACCGTAAATTAAAGCGTCAATTGCCAGATAAAAACCTGAATCTGGACGAACTGGCAGATGTTGTTGGTGTTGATCGTGCCGATTTAAAGAAACAAATGCAGGCACGCCCACGTTCACGTTATCTGGTTTTACAAAAAGAAATTCCACCACAGCAAGCTGACCTGATTATTAAGCGTAACTTTCAGGGTGTTTATGCCGAAAAAAGTTATAAGCGTTACTATCCTCAACCTCAACCGAATGCACAGATTATTGGTTTGACCAATAGTGAAGGGGTGGGGATTGAAGGTCTGGAAATGCAGTTGAATAAACAGCTTTCTGGTGTCGATGGTGAGCAAAAAATCATTCGTGATAAAAAAGGGAATCGTCTTAAAGTTTCTGAAGTCATTAAAGAAGTTGAGTCTGGCGAAAATATCACGCTCAGTATCGACTCGCGTTTGCAATACATCATGTATCGCGAGCTTACGGCAGCTGGTGTTGCCAACAATGCACGTTCAGCAACAGCGATTGCGGTCGATGTTAAAACCGGTGAAATTCTGGCGATGACCAGTTGGCCATCTTATAACCCGAATGACAAAAATGGTCTCAACAACAAAGATGCAATGCGTAACCGCGGTGCGATTGATATGTTTGAGCCGGGTTCGACCATGAAACCGTTTACGGTGGCAGCGGCTTTGGAAAGTGGCAAATACACACCAAATACCATCGTCAATACTTCACCGGGTTCAATGCGTTTAGGCTGGCATACGATTCGTGATACGCATAACTATGGTGCTTTGACTGTATCTGGCGTCATTATTAAATCGTCAAACGTGGGTTCAGCCAAGATCGCGTTATCCCTACCTAAAGATACAGTACCTTCTTTCTTTAGACGCGCAGGTTTTGGACATCGTTCAGCCGTTAAATTCCCTGGTGAAAGTGCGGGTCTGCTCTATTCAGGTAGCAAGTTAAATCCATCGCAGTTGGGAACTATGGCCTACGGTTATGGTCTGAATGCAACCATTTTACAGGTGGCACAAGGCTATGCCATGTTGGCGAATCATGGTGTACAAATGCCATTGAGCTTGCGCAAACTGGACAAAGCGCCAGAAGGAACACAAGTTCTCGAACCGAAAATTGCTGATCAAGTACTTACCATGCTTGAGCAAGTGACCATGCCGGGCGGTACTGCGAAACAGGCGGTGATTCCGGGTTATCGCGTGGGCGGTAAAACAGGGACAGCACATAAATTACGTGCAGACCGTAAAGGCTACTCGAACAGTGAATATCGTGCTCTGTTTGCGGGTGTTGCGCCAATCAGTGATCCACGTCTGGCGATGATTGTTGTGGTTGAAAACCCGCAAGGTCGTTATTACGGTGGTCTGGTTGCTGCCCCAGTATTCGCTCGGATGATGCAGGAGTCGTTGCGTCTCCTCAATGTGCCTTTAGATAAGCCACTTGATACTTCTATAAAATCCAATCCGTAGGTAGATTATGTCGATTAGTTTTCAACAGATACATCCGATCAGCATAGATGCGGCTTGGTATAGTCAACCTTTTCAGGGCTTTTCTCTGGATAGCCGTAAGGTTGATAAGGGACAGATTTTTATTGCCTTGAGCAGTTATAGCCAACCAGAAAAAACACGCCAGTTTGCCCAGAATGCTTTAGATGCAGGTGCATTGGCAGTGATTAGTGAAATAGCTTTAGGCCTTGCTAATGAATGGGTTTGTCCTGATGTTCGCTATCAAATGGGCGAATGGCAAAAGCAGTATTTGCAGGCAGTTGATCCTGTGCAGCCCTTGCGTGGTATTGCGGTGACGGGAACCAATGGCAAAACCACGATTTCTCGTCTGATTGCAGAATTGATTAGCTCGCAAGGCAAAGGCTGTGCGGTCATGGGAACCACAGGCAACGGGATCTTACCTAACTTGACGCCATCAACGCACACCACTTTAGATGCGTTGCAGTTGCAACATGCGCTGCATGACTATGCCAAACAAGGCGCGAGTTTTGTTGCACTGGAAGCCAGTTCGCATGGTTTGGAACAAGGCCGTCTCAATGGCTGTGATCTTGAAATTGCGGTGTATAGCAATTTAAGCCGTGACCATCTGGATTATCACGGTACGCTAGAAGCCTATGCTGAAGCAAAAGCGTTGCTGTTCAAATTTACGACCTTAAAAGCTGTCGTTATTAATCTGGATGATGCACATGCACCGCTTATGTTGGATGCAGCAAAAGCCAATCCATCGCAACCTAAAATCCTCACCTATTCTTTGACGCAAACCTCTGCTGATTATCATATTGCTGATTTGCAATATCGTTTAAGTGGTGCGAGTTTTACGCTGATGAGCCCAACGGGTGCTTATTCGGTACAAAGCCCATTGCTGGGACATTTTAATGTCGAAAACTTATTGGCGAGTTTGATTGCAGCTGAATATGCAGGTTTTGCGCTAGCAGATCTAGTGCAATTTGTGCCGCAACTGAAAGGTGCGCCGGGTCGTATGCAGGTAATTCAGGATGCTGAGCGTCTATTTGTGGTGGATTATGCACACACACCGGATGCCTTGATTCAGGTACTGACCACATTGAAACGTCATGTCACTGGACAATTGTGGGCGGTATTTGGTTGTGGTGGAGATCGTGACCGTGGCAAGCGTCCACTCATGACTCAGGCCGCGCTTGACCATGCCAATCCGGTCATGCTGACTTCGGATAATCCGAGAACTGAAAATCCTGAACAGATTTTTGCTGACATGAAGCAGGGCATTGATTTTACTGCCCATGTGATGCATGAAATCCATGATCGTCGTGAAGCGATTAAGTTTGCTGTAGCGCAAGCCCAAGCGGGAGATATTGTGGTGAT
This sequence comes from Acinetobacter vivianii, assembly GCF_014635885.1. Classification (GTDB taxonomy): domain Bacteria; phylum Pseudomonadota; class Gammaproteobacteria; order Pseudomonadales; family Moraxellaceae; genus Acinetobacter; species Acinetobacter vivianii. The sequence continues at coordinate 246,063 of NZ_BMDR01000003.1, read as the reverse complement.
TGCGGGTAAAGGGCATGAAAATTATCAGGAAATCGATGGCGTGCGTCATTGGTTTGATGACGTGGTTGAAGTGCAATCTGCAATTGCTGCCCAGCCACATTCGGTACATTCTGCTTATCCTGCGCAATAGGGTGAAAAAAGGTAAATAAAAACGATGCATACCTCAACGACCAGTACTGTTCCATTAGAACTGTGGACAGCAGAACAATTACAACTCGCCACCCAAGGGGAGTGGCATCAGCAAAATGTTCCGCAGGGTGAAATTAAACGTATTTTGACTGACTCACGTCACGCTGAGGCGGGCGATGCATTTCTCGCTTTAAAAGGTGAACGTTTTGATGCGCATAGTTTTGTAGCACAAGTGGCTGCACAAGGTTGTCAGATTGCCATCGTAGAGCATCCTGTTGATGCTGATATTGCACAGCTCGTCGTAAAAGATACACGCTTGGCATTAGGACATCTTGGAGCCTATCGCCGTCAGCAAAACCAACAGTTGAAAGTCATTGCCTTGACGGGTAGCAGTGGTAAAACCACCACCAAAGAAATGCTGGGCAGTATTTTATCTCGTTTAGCACCAACCCTGATCACGCGTGGCAACCTGAATAATGATTTGGGCGTGCCGATGATGTTGCTGGAACTGCGTCAGGAACATCAATATGCCGTGATGGAGCTGGGTGCCAGTCATCAAGGTGAAATTGATTATACCTCGAATCTGGTACAGCCACATGTGGCAGGCATTTTGAATATTGGTACAGCGCACTTGGGTGAATTTGGTGGTCGCGAGGGCATTTGCCGCGCTAAATCAGAAATCTATGCACATATTTTGCCGCAAGGTACCGCAATTGTTCCTGCACAAGATGATTATGCAGCTACTATTCGTGAAAATGCACAGGCACACCCGATTCTGAGTTTTGGTGGAGGCGGCGATGTCTTTGCGACCGATATTCAACTTCATCCTCAATCGGCACAATTTAATTTGCATACGCCACAAGGTGTTCGTGCAGTGAACTTGCCATTTGCAGGGGCGCATAATGTACAGAATGCCGCAGCAGCGACCGCATTTGCTTTAGCGCTTGGTATTGCGCTTGATGATATTGTGCAAGGCTTAGAGCAAGCACAAGGTGCCAAAGGTCGTCTGAACTTTATTCAGCAGCAGAATCATCTGTTTATTGATGATACCTATAATGCCAACCCGACTTCCATGCGTGCAGCAGCACAGGTGCTCTTGCAGCAGCAGGGCTTAAAAGTCATGGTGATGGGCGATATTGGTGAGCTGGGTGATAGTAGCTGGCAAGAGCATCATGATCTCGGTCGAGACTTGGCATCGTTACCGTTAGATCATCTGGTTGTCGTCGGTGAATTCGCTGAAGCAGCGCAACAAGGTTCATCTCATTCAGAAAAGTTACATGCCTTTGCAACACAGGCAGAAGCATTACCGTTTTTAATTAATTTAGTCCAAACACATCAACCCCAGTCAATGAGTTTCCTGTTTAAAGGGTCTCGTTATACCCATATGGAAACGTTGATGGCTGACTTGATGGAGAAAATTTAAATGTTGTTATGGTTATTTGAACAATTGGCGGACTATAACAGTTCGTTTCAGGTTGTTCGTTATTTAACGTTGCGCTCTTTGTTGAGCTTGCTGACTGCCTTGACGATCGGACTGGTATTAGGCCCAGTCATGATTCGTAAATTACAGGCATTAAAATATGGTCAGGCGGTGAGCTCTTTTGCGCCAGAAAACCATGCCAAAAAAATGGGTACCCCAACCATGGGCGGGATCCTCATTTTACTCTCTATCGGGATCAGTACGTTATTGTGGGCTGATTTATCCAATCCCTATGTCTGGATCGTACTTGGCGTGATGGTGGTCTTTGGTGCGGTAGGTTGGGCTGATGATTGGATTAAAGTTCGTTATAAAGACAATGCAGGCTTGCCAGCACGCAAGAAGTTTTTCTGGACTTCGGTAGCGTCTCTAGGAGCAGGTATTGCCTTATATGTGATTGCAAAACAGCAGGATAGCGCAGTACATACAGCGAATATGCTGGACTTGCTGATTCCTTTCTTTAAGAATCTCTCGATTCCATTATCAGCGGTTCCACTAGGCTTGGCGTTTATTGTCTTTACTTATCTGGTGATTAACGGCGCATCGAATGCGGTGAATCTGACGGATGGTCTCGATGGTTTGGCGATCATGCCAATCGTAATGGTCGCAGCAGGTTTAGGTGTATTTGCTTATTTATCGGGTGATATCCGTTTCGCTGAATATTTGCATATTCCTTATGTAAAATATACCTCTGAGCTGGTAGTCATCTGTTCGGCAATGGTCGGTGCTGGTTTGGCCTTCCTCTGGTACAATGCGCATCCAGCTCAAGTCTTTATGGGCGATGTCGGTGCATTGGCACTCGGTGCGATGCTCGGTACCATTGCGGTGATGGTTCGTCAGGAAATCGTATTTGCGATTATGGGCGGTGTCTTTGTGATGGAAGCCATTTCTGTGTTCTTACAGATCGGTTCATTGCGTATGCGTAACAAGCGTGTGTTCTTGATGGCGCCTCTGCATCACCATTATGAAAAACAAGGCTGGAAAGAAACACAGGTTGTGATTCGTTTCTGGATTATCACGATTTTCCTCGTCGTGTTAGGCTTAATGACCTTAAAATTACGTTAAACCAAGATTCAAGAAAGAAGCTGGTATTGACCAGCTTTTTTTTATGTTTGGAGAAAATAGATGAGTTTGTTGATGTGTCCTGTTTGTCGCCAATCATTGAATTTGGTTGAAAATTCCTGGCGTTGTGAAAAAGGGCATCACTATGATGTAGCGAAACAGGGCTATGTCAATTTACATGTGGTGCAGCATAAACATAGCAAGTCACCTGGAGACACGCCTGAGTCGGTACTGGCACGTCGTGAGTTTCTGCAAGCAGGTTTTTATCAACCTTTGCAGCAGGCTGTGGTTGAGATTCTGCAACAGCTTAAACCTCAAGCTGTGCTGGATATTGGTTGTGGTGAAGGTTATTACACCAGTGCAATGCAGGCGCATACTCAACAGTGTATCGGAGTGGATATTGCCAAAACTGCGGTGCAAAGAGCAGCTAAGTTGAATTCAAAAGTGACTTGGGTGGTAGGAACAGGAGCGACTTTGCCTGTTCAGGATCATTCAATTGACCTTTGCACCAGTCTGTTTAGTCCAATTCCCCAAGATGAAATCATGCGAGTGCTACAAGAAGATGGCTATCTGATTGTGGTCACGCCTGCACCACGTCATTTATACGATTTGCGTGAAGCCTTGTTTGAGCAGGTGAACTTGCATGAGCCACAGAAGTTTGTGGAGCAGTTAGATGCACAGTTTGAGCTAAAACAGGAGCAGGTGGTTGAGAGCATCATGTCACTGGATCAGCAGGCTTTGAAAAATCTGATCGCCATGACGCCGTATGCTTATAAGGCCAATCCTGAGCGACGCAAATTGCTAGAGCAGTCATCACAATTTGCAGCGACCGCCTCCTTCCAGATTTATCTGTTCCAGAAAAAAAAGAAGCCATCAATTTGATGGCTTCTTTTTTGGTTACTGAATCTGATTAATCAGATTTTCAATTCCGTCACGCTCTTTTTGAGGTGCTGGATTATTCCCCATTGCTGGTGGCTGCTTTTTGGCAGGAACAATCGGACGTTCCTCAACTGAGGTTGGTGGCGTTGTTCCTGGCAAGTCAGAAAAGTCGTTTTGAGTTGATCGTGTTGGTACAGGCGGAGCTGGGCGATAAAGTGGACGAGCCAGTGGTGGCGAAGCACGATATTCTTTTTTGTCTTCACTTTGCTGGATCTGTAATTTATCACGCGAAATTGGATCTTTCGCCTCTTTATCTAGACGTACCCATGCCGATGGCGTGTCTTTTAATGATTGACCCATGAAGTTGGTCCAGATCGGAAGGGCTGCAACACCACCGTATTCACGACGACCTAGCGTACGCGGTTGGTCAAAGCCAACCCAAGCCACAGCAACCAACTTGCCATTGAAGCCCGCGAACCATGCATCTTTCGCATCGTTGGTTGTTCCTGTTTTACCACCCAAATCATCACGGCCGATTTTCATCGCAGCACGTCCGGTACCGTGTTGAATTACATCACGTAAGATGTTGGCCATGTCATAAGCTGAGCTTGATTTCAGGATGCGTTGTGCCTGACGATAGTCACCATTTGGCTTGCTTGCTTTTTGAGTATCAGCAGCAGTCATTGGTATTTCAGATGTTGCATTTGTATCATCCAAAGTCGCATTGGTGATTTCTTTGACTTCATCTTTTTTGCTTGCATCAGCCGTTTGTTGTTTTGCATCGTTCTTTGCAGTGGCAATACAAGGAATACATGCATACTCAGGCTTTGCTTCATAAATGACTTTGCCATACGCATCTTCAATACGTGTAATAAAGTGCGGCTGGATACGGTAACCGCCATTGGCAAATGTTGCATAACCTGTTGCCATTTGAATCGGTAACACCTGCGGCGTACCTAAGGCAATGGTGTAGTTACGCGGAATCTGGTCATCTTGTAAACCAAAATCCATAAACAGTTGGCGGGTACGTTCGATCCCGACGTTTTGTAATAAACGAACAGAAACCGAGTTTCGTGACAAGTAAAGAGCACGACGTAATGGAATCATACCAAGATAGCGGCCATCCGCGTTTCTTGGTGACCATTTCCCAATGGTAATAGGGCTATCGTTAACCATGCTATATGGCGTCATACCACGCTCTAAAGCCAGCGCATACACGAATGGTTTAATGGTAGAACCAGGTTGTCTCCAACCTTGTAAAGCACGGTTAAATTTTGATTGATAGAAGTTATAGCCACCGACAACCGCTTCAATTGCACCGTCATTTGGATTAATGGCAATTAACTGACCTTGTACCTTTGGTACTTGAGTCAAAGCCCATACCGTTTTGCCTTCATTTGGACGCAAACGCACAATATCTTTGACTTTGACAATCTGTGAAGCATTCGATGGTGCGCCACCCACGCTATTGGCGTTGCGATATGGACGTACCCAAGACATGCCTGACCAGTTTACTGTTACGGTTGAACCATCTTGCATTAAGGCTTCAAAAGAATTGTTATTCACTTTGGTGACTTGAGCAGGGTAGGTGTTCGCATAGGCCATGAACTGTTTTAAAGGTTTATCATGTGCTTCTGGACCGCGCCAGCCATGACGACGGTCATATGCTTCCAGTCCATTTTGAATCGCTTGTTCTGCATAACGCTGACGGTTGCTATCAACGGTGGTGTAAACCTTATAACCCGAATCAATCGCCTGTTCGCCAAAATGCTCAACTAATTCGGAACGGACCATTTCTCCGACATAGGGAAAAACGTTACTCACCGAGCGATCAACCATATTCAGATTAATCGGCTCGGCAACCGCTTGCTGGTATTGATTCTGGTTGATATAACCCAGCTGCAGCATACGTCCCAAAATCCAGTTACGACGCTCAAGCGCACGATCTGGGTTAACTACAGGGTTATATTTTGATGGTGCTTTCGGTAGGCCTGCAATCATTGCCATTTGTGCGGTGGTTAGCTCATTCAGGTTTTTGTTGTAATAGATACGAGCAGCCGCAGCGATACCGTAGGCATTTTTACCCAAGAAAATTTTATTGACATACGCCGTCAAAATTTCCTGTTTTGTTAAATTCTGTTCGATTTTTCGTGCAAGAAAAACCTCAGTCAGTTTACGTCTTAGTGTTCGGTCTGGACTTAAATAATAGTTCTTCGCAACCTGCATGGTAATGGTTGAGCCCCCAGTCTGGACATCAGAACCAGTAACAGATTCAGTCAAAGCTCGCCCTAAGCCTTTAAAACTGATGCCGTTATGCTCAAAAAATGAGGAGTCTTCTGCTGCAAGGAAACCATGAATAAAGGTCGGAGGAATCTGTTCATACTTAACAGGAATTGATAATTTCCCGCCATATTCCGCAATCAACTTATTATCTGCCGTATAGACTTGCAATGGTTTTAATAAAGGCGCTTTTTTTAATGAGCTCATATCTGGCAATGATGGCGCGAGATAGAGATACATGCCATAAAATCCCATTGGAAGTGAGACTAAGATAATAATAACGATCAAAAAAAATGGGCGAACAATACCAGAACTGGATAGCTTTTTCATAATAAGTAAGTTTTAATAAGAGCGAATGGCAAACTAATTGTGGTCAGTATATCCTTTAGACATGCGGATTGTTAGATGAGTTATTGTATCCGTATCAATTAAAGACCAAAACAAAATTAGTATGTTGAATTTTTGGGGATAAAAAAATAAATAGGAAAGTACTGTGCTCAGGTTATATCGTAAACCAAATAAGGGGTTAGTGGGTGTCGATATTAGTTCGACAACTGTTAAATTATTGGAGCTCTCTGTAAAGAACGGTAGATATTGGGTTGAAAGTTATGCGGTGATGCCATTACCTGAAAATAGTGTAGTGGAAAAAAGCATTCTGAACCCAGAGGCGGTGGGTGATGCGCTTGAGAGAGTCGTCAACCTTGCGAATCCTCACACCACCAATGTTGCATTTGCAGTGCCTACTTCTATGGTCATTAACAAGATTATAGAAATGGATGCTGACATGTCGGATGAAGAACGTGAAGTTCAGATCCGTATGGACGCTGAGCAATACATTCCGTTCCCGTTAGATGAAGTGAGTCTGGATTTTGAAGTTTTACCTGACCGTTTGGCCAATGCAAACCGGGTAAACGTACTGCTCGTGGCGACACGAACAGAAAATGTAGACACACGTGTCGAAGTGCTTGAACTGGCTGGCCTCACCGCAAAAATCGCTGAAGTTGAAAGTTACGCAATGGAGCGTGCTTTTAGTGTCTTTGCTGATACCTTGCCAATGGGTGCCAATACGGTCGGTATTCTGGATATTGGTCACACTATGACCACGCTTTCTGTGATGCAGAAAGGCAAAATTATTTATACCCGTGAGCAAGTGTTTGGCGGTCGTCAACTGACTCAAGATGTACAAAGCCGTTATGGCTTGTCTTTTGAGGAAGCGGGTCGTGCCAAAAAAGAAAGAACACTGCCAGATGATTATGATACCGAGGTGCTTGAGCCTTTCCTTGATGCAGTCGTTCAGCAAGCTGCACGTTCACTCCAGTTCTTCTTTTCATCTTCTCAGTTCAATGAGATTGATCATATTTTACTTGCTGGCGGGAATGCCAATATTCCTGGTCTGGCGAAATTATTACAACAAAAGCTCGGTTACCGAGTGACCATTGCCAATCCATTTTTACAAATGGGTTTTTCTCCCCAAATTGATATTAAAAAAATTGAAAATGATGCTTCCTCTTTAATGGTGGCATGTGGTTTGGCAATGAGGAGTTTTGATTAATGGCAAAGATTAACTTACTCCCTTGGCGTGATGAGCTAAGAGAACAAAGAAAGAAACAGTTTGTCGCTTTTTGTGTTGGGGTTGCTGCATTAGGGGTTGCATCGGTGTTTTCAGGCTGGATGTATTTTGACCATAAACTGAGTGATCAGGAACAGGCCAATCAGCTGATTGTGAGTACCAATCAGAATCTGGATACACAACTGAAAGCTCTGGATGGTTTGCAAGAACGCCGTAATGCCATTATTGAGCGTATGAAGCTGATTCAGGGTTTACAAGGGCAACGTCCAGTTACGGTACGTCTGGTGGATGAACTGGTTCGCGTCACACCACCGACCATGTACTTGACCAAGTTTACCCGTACAGGTGATAAATTCACCATCGAAGGTAAAGCAGAAAGCCCGAATACCGTGGCTGAACTGTTGCGTAATCTTGAGGCTTCGCCGTGGTATCGCAATGCCTTTATGAACTCATTCCTTGCAGTAGATGAAGATAAAAACAAAGATAAAGCAGCAAGCTCGCTGGTTCCTCGGGTTGAGGAAAACTATGGAAGTTTTATTGTCACTGTAGATTTGGGTGAGATTGGTACAACTGTTGAGGCTGCACCAACAACAGAACAGGCAGCATCAGGGACAGTAGCAGTGGGGACCGCGAAATGAACCAAGATGAATTGAATCAAGACACCGTTGCTGTCAAGAAAAAGAAAATGACGGTCGAGCAGTTCTTCCAGCAATTTAATACGCTGGACATGAACAATTACGGCAGTTGGCCTTTATCTGTCAAAATCACGTGCTGGATCTTCGTATTTTTAGCTGTGATTGCGCTGGGTTATTTTGTGGTGATTAAATCTCAGCTCGAAGCGATTGAGAATGCTCAGGCGCAGGAACAAAGCTTACTCAATGAATTTAGAGAAAAAGATTCCAAACTGCGTAACTTGCAACAATACCAAGCGCAGTTGCAAGAAATGGAAGCGAATTTTAATCAACAATTAGAACAGCTACCAAAAGAAACAGAGATTCCGAGTCTGGTTGAAGACATCAACTTGACGGGTGTCAACTCTGGCCTGAAATTTAAAAACATCCGTCTGGAAAATGAAGTCAAACAAGAGTTCTTTATTGAGCAGCCAATCAGTATCGATGCGACAGGCGATTACCATGCGTTTGGTGCTTTCGTGACAGGTATTGCAGCCTTGCCTCGTATTGTGACTTTGCATGACTTTACGGTTGAAGCAAAAGAAGATACCCAGAAAAAATCTGATATTCCTGTGGTGAATTATACTGTGAAAGCCAAGACCTACCGTTATGTAGGCGCGGATGATCAGGCCAATGCCGCTGCGGCAGCGACAAATAATCCACCTGCTGCAGGAGGAAAGTAAGCCATGAATAATTATAAATTACTACTTAGCTTGTTGCTTGGATTGGGGTTGGTTGGATGTGATTCGCGTATTGATGCAGTCAACCAGAAGATGGCTGAAATCCGAAATCAGCCGCCTTTACCGATTGAACCTGCACCTGTATTTACACCTGTACCGTTATTTAACTATTCGGCACATCAGCTGAAAAGCCCATTTATGCCAAGTTCTTTAGCTGCCGAGTTAAAGATTATGGCAGGCAAACGTGTGTATCCGAACTTTAATCGTCAGCCACAACCTCTAGAGAGCTATGCGCTGGAATCATTAAATATGAAGGGTAGTATGCGTGGCAGAAGCAGCGAGACGATTGCTTTGATTCAAACACCTGATGGGCAAATCGAGCGCGTACAAGTGGGTAGTTATTTGGGGATGAATCAGGGGCGCATCATTAAAATTAGCCCGACTCAGATAGATTTGGTGGAAATCGTACCTGATGGACGAGAAGGTTACGTAGAAAGACCTCGAACACTCGTTCTCATTGGGCCAGCACCATAAGATTAAGGGAATAACAATGAAAAAACAGTTTAAAGATTCTTTATTTGGGGAAGCGAAGACCATGAATCATGCATTCCGTCAATTTTCTATGGCTGCGATTACGCTTGCGGTGATGCAGGTTGCATCAGCACAAGTCAGCATGACCAATATTGTACCCATGAATTTGGCTGAACAAGGTACAGAAATCCGCGTCATGTTTAATGGTTTGCCACCGCAACCACAAGCTTATCAGCTTGAACAGCCTGCTCGCTTGATTCTGGATTTTGATAAAGCACAACAAACCTTAAAACAAACTTCTATTCCAGTTTCAACCAATGAAGCAAGTTCTGTTGAAGTTGCGGCAGATGACCAGCGTTCTCGTGTGATTGTGAATTTGAAAGATGCTGGTGCATTTACGACACGTGTGGAAGGCAATACGTTTGTACTGAAAATTAATTCAGCCAAGCCTGCGGCAATGGCGGCTCCAGTCGCTGCTGTGCGTCAGGCGCAACAAGGTATTTCCAATATTGGTTTCCAGCGTGGCAATCAGGGCGAAGGGCTGGTAGTCATTGATTTATTAGGCAATAACACACCAGTAGATGTGCAACAGCAAGGCAGTAAAATTGTTGTGCGTACCATGGGGAATAAAATCCCGACGCATTTGGCTCGTCGTTTAAATACCAATGACTTCGCAACGCCTGTCGCAAGTATTGATGCCTATAACGACAAGGGCAATGGTGTAATCACCATTCAGTCTGCGGGTAGCTATGAATATATGGCTTATCAGGCAGAAAATAAACTGACCATCAGCTTAAAGCGTCCTGAAGATAAATCACCGACCAAGGCCAAGACCCAAACCTATACCGGGAATAAAATTTCTTTAGACTTCCAGGATATTGAAGTACGCCGTGTATTGCAGTTACTTGCAGACTTTACCGGTATCAATATGGTGGCCGCAGATACGGTGCAAGGTAATATCACCTTACGTCTTAAAGATGTGCCGTGGGATCAGGCTTTGGATATTGTCTTGAAAACCAAGAATCTGGACAAGCGTCGTAATGGTAATGTGATCTGGATTGCACCAGTTTCAGAACTGATTAAGGCTGAGGAAGAAGAAGCTAAAGCGCAGGCACAAAGCGTGAAACTGGCGCCTCTACAAACTGAATATATTACGTTAAGCTATGCAAAAGCAGCGGATATTGAAAAGCTGATTACCCAAGGGAAGAATGCGAACACCAACAATGGTAATTCTTCAAATTCAATCAGCAATGATAATTTAGCGGGTGGTTTGTTAAGTCCTCGCGGAACCATTTCGATTGACCCGCGTACCAATACTTTGATCGTGAATGATACTTCTCAGAAAATTGACCAGATCCGTAAGATGGTTGATCTGTTGGACGTATCGGTTAAACAGGTCATGATTGAAGCGCGTATTGTCAGTGCCAGCACCGATTTTACCAAAGAGATGGGGGTGAAATGGGGAATCTTGTCTCAAGGTATTACCAACAATAATGACCTATTAGTGGGTGGTAGTGATACAACTTTATGGGATTTAAGAAAGCCTGAAAAAGATAGCGATACGGGCGGCTGGAAATATGAAATTGAACGTCCAGATAACCTGAATGTCGACTTGGGTGCAGTTACACCTGGGGCAAGCCGTATTGCTTTTGGTTTAATTAGCCTGTCAGACTTTATGCTGGATTTAGAACTTTCAGCGGTACAGGCCGATGGTTATGGCGAAGTGATTTCAACACCGAAAGTCATGACTGCCGACAAGCAAGCTGCAAAAATTGAATCAGGTAAGAAAATTCCTTATACCTCATCAACCGGTGGTGGTGCGAATGCCGTGCCTAAAACAGAGTTTATTGATGCGACCTTAAGTCTGGATGTGACACCGAGCATTACTCCTGACGGTAAAGTCATGATGAAGCTGAACATTACCAAAGACTCGCAAAGTACGCCGACTCCAACAGGACAGCTCACCATTAATAAAAACCAGATTGATACCAATGTACTGGTGGATAATGGTGAAACCGTAGTGCTTGGTGGTATTTTTGAGCAGGAAAATATCAGCTCTCAAGTGAAAGTACCATTCTTGGGTGACTTACCTTATGTCGGACGCTTATTCCGTCGTGACTTGAAAACAGACAATAAACGTGAGCTACTTATTTTTATTACGCCGAGAATTGTTAATGACACTTTAACCAGAAATCATTAATATATTTTCAATAATCGCAATTCATATAGGTGGCGCGTTGCCAAGCAAAGCGTTTGAAACCCTACCAAATATTTATTTGGTAGGGCCAATGGGGGCAGGAAAAACAACAGTTGGCCGGCATTTAGCAGAATTGCTAGGCCGTGATTTTATTGATAGCGATCATGAAATCGAACGTAAAACAGGTGCCACAATTCCATGGATTTTTGAAAAAGAAGGGGAAGTCGGATTTCGGTTGCGCGAAACCAATGTATTGAATGACTTAACCTCTCGTCCATTATTGGTATTGGCTACAGGCGGTGGCGCAGTCACCCAAGTGAAAAACCGAGAATTTCTGAAACAGCGTGGAATTGTTGTTTATCTTTATACTCCTGTAGAGTTACAACTACAGCGAACCTATCGCGATAAAAATCGCCCTTTATTACAAGTCGAAAATCCAGAGCAAAAACTACGTGACTTATTGGCACTGCGCGATCCTTTATATCGTGAGGTTGCACACTATGTCATTGAAACAAATCAAGGTGCTGCACGGGATTTAGCACAACGTATCTTGCACGTCATTTTATCTAAACAAGTTAAGTAATCGCTGGTTGGTTGTCATTATGCAAACGTTACATGTTGAGTTGGGTGATCGTCGTTATCCAATATTTATTGGTAGTCATTTAGATCCAAAAGAATTGCTTGAGCCTTATTTACATGGTCGACAAGTCATGCTGGTGTCTAACTCAACGGTTGCGCCTTTATATTTACAACATTATATGGATGCCTTGACCCAGCTTGATAAACAAGTTGCTCAATGCATTTTGCCAGATGGTGAGAAATATAAAGACCTTCAGCATTTGAATCTTATTTTCGATGCTTTGCTTGAAGCAGGTTTTAATCGTGATTGTACCGTACTGGCTTTGGGTGGTGGTGTCATCGGCGATATGGCAGGTTTTGCCTCAGCGTGTTTCCAGCGTGGCGTCTATTTTGTTCAGGTGCCAACCACCTTGTTGTCACAGGTTGACTCAAGCGTAGGTGGCAAAACGGGTATTAACCATCCGTTGGGCAAGAATATGCTGGGTGCTTTCCAGCAGCCACAAGTAGTGCTGGCGGATATGGCTCAGCTAGAGACTTTGCCAGATCGTGAACTGTCTGCGGGCCTGTCAGAAGTGATTAAATATGCCTTATTGGGTGATGTTGATTTTCTGGTCTGGTTAGAACAGAACATGGATGCTTTGGTTGCACGTGATGCAAACTTATTGGCAGAAGCGGTGTATCGCTCATGCGCACATAAAGCCCGTATTGTTGCAAACGATGAAAAAGAGCAGGGCGAGCGCGCCTTACTTAATCTTGGGCATACCTTTGGACACGCGATTGAATCTTATCTGGGTTACGGCACATGGTTGCATGGTGAAGCTGTAGCTACGGGTATGGTGATGGCAGCAGATTTGTCGCACCGTTTAGGCTGGATTTCAGCCGAAGATGTGCAACGTACAAAAAATATCATTCAACGCGCCAATTTACCGATATCATGTCCAAAAATTCCATTAGATGAATTCTTGGCTTATATGTCGCATGATAAAAAAGTCTTAAATGGGCAGTTACGTCTGGTTTTATTGAAAACATTAGGTCAGGCGGTGATTACCAAAGACTTTGACGTTGAGTTAATGAAACAATCTATTCTTGCAAATCAATCTGCATAATTAATTATTTGGGTAAAGCATGGCTGTGTCACGATCAATTTGGCAAAATATTCAACAATATAGCTGGCTCGTTTTTGCGTTGGCTTGTTTAATTGCTGCATTGATATTCTGGGGCGTTACGGATACTAAAGCACTGGTCAAAGAGCAACAGCCGACTGAAACGGAAACACAGGTTCAGATTCAACCTGAAAAGGTGGCCGCGACTGCACATCTGGGTGCACTTTCGGATGAAGTAAAGCCATTAGATACCACGACACGTGTTGTTGTCTCTAATGATCATGCGCCTGAATTCCGTGGAACCAAATATGTTAAGGATAATCAACGCCAGTGGACGATGGAAATTTTCCGCAGTTCGGATGAGGCAATTATTAAAAATTTCTTGTTAAATCGAGCTGATCGCAAGAAGTTTGTTTATTTCCGTCTGAGTGGTGAAGATCAGGTTGAGCAATATGTGCTTACTTATGGTGCTTTTTCAAATGCAGAAGAAGCCACCCGTCAATTTGCCCAGCTCAATCTGGCACTTCCTGAGTCGATAAAGCCGAAAGCACAACAGCTGACAACATATGCTGAGTTTGTGAATGATTTGGGATCTGATGAAATGAAATCGGCGACCAATCAGCTTTATGCAGTACAGTTAAGACCTGCAGCGCTCCCTAGAGTGGATGAAACCTTGTTAATGAATCGAGCACCAGCAACGAGCAATCGGGCGGCAGATTCATCAACAACCGTTAAAACGACTGTGACTCAACGTGATGCACAAGGTAATGTCGTTAACGTTAAACAAAGCCAATCGGCCCCTCCAGCACCGACAAATGCTGAAAAAATAAAAGAAAATTCAGATTCTTCTAAACGAGAAGTAAGCGATCCATTTAATTGATGTTGCACTAAAATTGTGCAGAAGTGATTCTTTTTATAGCAACATGATTTTTTTTGGTGCGTTTTATAACTAGGGGCAAGTTCTTTGCCCCTTATAATTTAAAGTTATTTTAATTTTTTTAATGATTTAGTAAATCCTATTTTACATGGCATGTTTTTTGCATTCTTGTGGTGCTAATTTGTCTGCTCATTGCGCCTTTTGGTACTAAATGATTCATTAGTTTAGTGAAATGGAAAGTTTTTGTGCTTTACAAACTTTTTTGAGGGTGTAATAACTGAAAACACTTTAGATGGCGAAATGCACTGCGTCTTTAAAAAGAAAGGCGTATATTGCAAATCCGCCAGTAAAAATGTTTTCGCGAAGCATTGAACTTTAAATGAGTTGATCGGCAATATCGCAGAAAATGAATTGAATGTTTGTTGCTCGAAAGAGCCATGTTGAAAGAAGGGTACGCTATGCACATGCCATCGCCTAATACTGTAGCTCCCGCTCAAGGTTTATATCAGCCTGACGAGTTTAAGGATAACTGTGGTTTTGGTCTGATTGCCCACATGAAGGGTGAATCAAGCCATCATCTGGTCGAAACTGCGATTCACAGTTTAAGTTGCATGACGCACCGTGGTGGTATTGCCGCGGATGGTAAAACAGGAGATGGGTGCGGATTGTTATTGGCGATGCCGAAACAATTTTTCCGTGACGAAGCTCAGAAACTGGGAACCAACCTGACTGAGATTTTTGCTGCTGGTACGGTATTTTTAAATATTGATCCTGCTTTAGCGCAAAATGCGAAAAACATTTTAAATAAGGAAATCGAAGCTGCAGGCCTGACCGTTGCAGCATGGCGTGTCATTCCAACCAATAACGATGCCTTAGGTGAGATTGCACTTCAATCTTTACCTGCATTTGAACAGATTCTCGTGAACTGCCCAATGGGCTTAACCGAAGTTGAGTTTAACCGTAAGCTCTTCTTGGCTCGTCGTCGTGCAGAACAAAAATTACAAAATGATCCATTATTCTATGTGACTACATTAGCGACTACAGTGATCAGCTATAAAGGTCTCATGATGCCAGCAGCGATTGCTGACTTCTATACCGACTTGGGTGACGAGCGCTTAAAATCACATATCGTGGTGTTCCACCAACGTTTCTCGACCAATACCTTGCCACGTTGGCCATTGGCACAACCGTTCCGTTACCTTGCACATAATGGTGAGATTAATACCATTACGGCGAACCGTAACTGGGCATTGGCACGTACACCAAAATTTGAAAATGCATTACTTCCAGGTCTGACTGAGTTAAATCCGATCGTAAACCGTACAGGTTCGGATTCATCAAGCCTAGATAACATGCTTGAAATTCTTGTTGGCGGAGGCATGGATCTGTTCCGTGCACTCCGTATGCTCGTTCCACCAGCATGGCAAAACGTTGAAACTCTGGATGCTGACTTACGTGCCTTCTATGAATTCAACTCGAAACATATGGAAGCATGGGATGGCCCAGCAGGTCTGGTGATTCAGGATGGTCGTCATGCGATCTGTATGCTTGACCGTAATGGTTTACGTCCAGCGCGTTGGGTAATCACAAAAAATGATTACATCACACTTGCTTCTGAAATCGGCGTATGGGGTTATGAGCCAGAAGATGTCGTGTCTAAAGGTCGTGTTGGCCCTGGTCAAATCCTCGTAGTCGATACTTTAACTGGCAAAGTGCTTGATACTAAAGATGTCAGCAATCACCTGAAAAACATGCGTCCATACCGTGAATGGTTGCGTGATCATGCGATTCGCTTACAGGCAAATCCACAGCTTGAAGAGCAACTGGTGGATCAAGGTCTTACAGGTGATAAGTTAAAAGCAGCGCAAAAAATGTTCATGGTGACATTTGAAGAGCGCGATCAACTGTTACGTCCAATCGCAGAAAGCGGTCAGGAAGCTGTCGGTTCAATGGGCGATGATACCCCAATGGCGGTATTGTCTCGTCAAGTGCGCCATGTTTCTGACTATTTCCGTCAGCAGTTTGCTCAGGTCACCAACCCGCCAATCGATCCATTACGTGAATCGATCGTAATGTCACTGGAAACCTGTTTAGGCCGTGAACAGAACGTGTTCGAGCAAGGTCCAGAGCATGCCGACCGTATCATCATTTCAAGCCCTGTATTGTCTAATTCAAAAATGCAGCAGCTTCGCGATGTAGAAAAAGAGCGCGAAGGCTATGGCGTGGTTGATATTGATCTGAACTATGCTGAAACTGAAGGTTTACAAGCAGCAATCGCACGTATCTGTGAAGAATCAGCACAGGCAGTACGTGATGGCAAAACGCTGATTGTATTAACAGATAAAAACTTCCGTGAAGGTTTCTTGCCTGCAAACTCTGCATTGGCAACAGGTGCAGTACACCATCATTTGATTAAAACGGGTCTGCGTACTGATGCGAACATTTTAGTTGAAACTGGTTTTGCGCGTGATCCACATCAGTTTGCAGTATTGCTAGGCTTTGGTGCGACTGCGGTATATCCATATTTGGCTTATGATGTCATCAATGACTTGGTTGCTAAAGGCGAATTATTGGGTGACCCAATCCATTCACAAGCAAACTTCCGTAAAGGAATTGAGAAAGGCTTACTCAAAGTTCTTTCTAAAATGGGTATCTCGACGGTTGCCTCTTACCGTGGTGGTCAGTTATTTGAAGCAGTCGGTTTATCTTCTGAAGTGGTTGATAAATGTTTCCTTGGCGTACCAAGCCGTATTCAAGGTGCGACTTTTGCTGACCTTGAAAATGACCAGAAAAAATTGGCAACGACTGCTTGGCAGAACCGTAAGCCGATTGATCAAGGTGGTTTGCTTAAATTCGTATTTGGTAAAGAGTACCATGCGTTTAACCCAGACGTGATCAATGCCTTGCATAAAGCTGTACGTTCAGGCCAATATCAAGACTTTAAAGAATATGCAGAACTGGTTAATAACCGTCCAGTTGCAACGATTCGTGATTTATTCAAGTTAAAAACCACGGATGGAATTGCGATTGATCAGGTTGAAACGATTGAAGAAATTCTGCCACGTTTTGACTCTGCGGGTATGTCTTTAGGTGCATTATCACCAGAAGCACATGAAGCGATTGCGATTGCCATGAACACCATTGGTGGTCGTTCTAACTCGGGTGAGGGTGGTGAAGATCCTGCTCGTTATGGCACGATTCGTAACTCGAAAATCAAACAGATTGCATCAGGTCGTTTTGGTGTAACGCCAGCTTACCTAACATCTGCTGAAGTATTACAGATCAAAGTAGCACAAGGTGCAAAACCGGGTGAGGGTGGTCAGTTACCAGGTGGTAAAGTGAATGGCTTAATTGCACGTTTACGTTACTCAGTACCCGGTGTTACCTTGATTTCACCACCACCGCATCATGATATTTATTCGATTGAAGATTTATCGCAATTGATCTTTGACTTGAAACAGGTCAATCCTCAAGCGATGGTATCAGTCAAACTGGTATCTGAACCGGGTGTTGGAACAATTGCTGCGGGTGTTGCAAAAGCGTATGCCGACTTCATTACCATTTCAGGTTATGACGGTGGTACAGCGGCATCACCACTTTCATCGATTCACCATGCGGGTTCACCATGGGAATTGGGTCTAAGCGAAGCGCATCAAGCACTCCGTGTAAATGACTTGCGTGGCAAGGTTCGTGTACAAACCGATGGTGGTTTGAAAACGGGTCTGGATGTCATCAAGGCGGCTATTTTAGGTGCGGAAAGCTTCGGTTTCGGTTCTACGCCAATGATCGCATTAGGTTGTAAATACCTGCGTATCTGTCACTTGAACAACTGTGCAACGGGTGTTGCAACACAGCAAGATCATTTACGTCAGGAACACTATATTGGTGAACCTGAAATGCTGATCAACTTCTTCAAGTTTATTGCAGAAGAAACGCGTGAATGGTTGGCTGCATTGGGTGTTGCCTCACTGAAAGACTTGATTGGTCGTGTTGATTTACTCGAAGTATTACCGGGTGAAACAGACAAACATGCACATCTTGATCTCAGTGCATTATTAACCTCACATCCTGCTGCTGACGGTAAGGCGCAATATTGCCAAGTTCAGGGCAATGCACCATTTGATAAAGGTGTCTTGGCTGAGCAAATGGTGGCAGAAATGTTGCCAGCAATTGAAGCGGGTACAGGTGGTTCATTCAACTTCACTGTAGGTAACTGTGACCGTTCGATTGGTGCGCGTATCTCAGGTGAGATTGCACGTCGTTATGGCAATCTGGGTATGGAAAATAATCCAGTGGTCATGAACCTGATTGGTACTGCGGGTCAGTCACTCGGGGTATGGAATGCGGGTGGTTTGCATATCAAACTTGAAGGTGATGCCAACGACTATGTCGGTAAAGGTATGGCTGGCGGTCGTGTATCGATCTTCCCACCAAAAGGTTCGCCGTTCCAGACCCAAAATACCGCAATTATTGGTAACACCTGCTTATATGGTGCGACTGGCGGTAAAGTCTTTGCTGCGGGAACTGCGGGTGAGCGTTTCGCGGTTCGTAACTCAGGCGCATTTGCGGTTATTGAGGGTGCGGGCGACCACTGTTGTGAATATATGACGGGTGGTGTGGTTACCGTATTAGGTAAAGTGGGTCATAACTTCGGTGCAGGTATGACTGGTGGTTTTGCTTATGTACTCGACCTTGATAATGACTTTGTCGACTACTATAACCACGAACTTATTGATCTGAATCGTATCTCTACAGAAGCGATGGAAGACCATAAAGAAAACCTACTCCGTATTTTGGATGAACATATTCAAGAGACGGGTAGTGCATGGGCTTACAAGATCCGTAATGAGTTCGACTTCTATAGTCGTAAGTTCTGGCTGGTGAAACCAAAAGCTGCTAATTTACAGACGCTTTTGAAAACAACCCAAGCTGATCCACAATAATTCCACGACTGCATAGACATAGGCAGGTGCAGAGATGAGGGACATCGATGCGCCTACCCACGGAGAGAGACATGGCAGAGCGCCTTAATAATGACTTTCAATTTCTGGATGTAGCACGCCAAGATCCAGAGAAAAAAGATATTACTGTCCGCAAGGCAGAGTTTGTGGAAATTTATAAACCTTTTACTGCGGAAGTGGCTGCGAATCAGACCCACCGTTGTTTAGGGTGTGGTAACCCGTATTGTGAATGGAAATGTCCGGTACATAACTACATTCCAAACTGGTTAAAACTGATTGCAGAAGGCCAGATTTTCCAAGCGGCTGAACTTTGCCACCAAACCAACACCTTGCCAGAGGTTTGTGGTCGTGTGTGCCCGCAAGACCGTTTGTGTGAAGGTGCTTGTACCTTAAATGATGGTTTTGGTGCAGTCACCATTGGTAATGCTGAAAAATATATCAATGATACTGCTTTCGCTTTGGGCTGGCGTCCAGACATGTCTGGGGTAAAGTGGACCAATAAAAAAGTTGCGATTATTGGTGCAGGCCCAGCGGGCTTAGGTTGTGCGGATATTTTGGCGCGTGGTGGTGTAAAGCCAGTCGTATTTGATAAACGCCCTGAAATTGGTGGTTTGCTCACATTCGGTATTCCAGAATTTAAAATGGAAAAAGATGTGATGAAACGTCGTCGCGAAATCTTTACCGGTATGGGCATCGAGTTCCGCTTAAATACCGAGATTGGCGTTGATGTCACTATTGAACAATTGCTTGCTGAATACGATGCCGTGTTCATGGGCATGGGAACCTATACTTATATGAAAGGTGGTTTCCCAGGTGAAGACCTGAATGGTGTTTACGATGCATTAGACTTCCTGATTGCCAATGTCAACCGTTGCCAAGGCTGGGAAAAAGATCCAAGCGAATACATCAGTGTCGATGGCAAGAAAGTCATCGTATTGGGTGGTGGTGATACTGCGATGGACTGTAACCGTACTTCATTGCGTCAAGGTGCGCATGATGTCACTTGTGCTTACCGTCGTGACGAAAGCAACATGCCAGGTTCTGCGCGCGAAGTAAAAAATGCCTATGAAGAGGGTGTTAAATTCCTGTTCAACCGTCAGCCAATCGAGATTGTGGGTGAGAATGGCAAAGTGACAGGTGTTAAAGTGGTGACTACCCAAATGGGTGAGCCTGATAGCCGTGGTCGCCGTAGCCCTGAGCCTGTTCCTGGTTCAGAGGAAATCTTGCCAGCAGATGCGGTATTGCTTGCCTTCGGTTTCCGCCCAAGCCCAGCAGACTGGTTTGGTGGTGCAAATGTGAGCCTCGATGGTTCAGGCCGCGTTGTTGCTGCGGAACAACAAGAATTCAAGTTCCAGACCTCGAATCCAAAAATCTTCGCAGGTGGTGACATGGTACGTGGTTCTGATCTGGTTGTGACTGCAATCTGGGAAGGTCGCCAAGCAGCTGAAGGTATTCTGGATTATCTTGGCGTTTAATCAATACAAGATAGAATCTATTGAAATAAAGCCTGCTTAATGCAGGCTTTATTTTTTCATCTTGTCATTTTGGTAGTTTTGGCAAATCTTCTAAGCTTTTTTGCCCTGTCCTAGATGTT
Organism: Acinetobacter vivianii; assembly: GCF_014635885.1. Classification (GTDB taxonomy): domain Bacteria; phylum Pseudomonadota; class Gammaproteobacteria; order Pseudomonadales; family Moraxellaceae; genus Acinetobacter; species Acinetobacter vivianii. Next base: position 225,473 of record NZ_BMDR01000003.1, on the reverse strand, counting down.
TGTACAGCGCAATACTCGAAGACGGACTATAAAATGAACAAGGTAATCACGATGGCCCTTGCAAATGCGAATGTAGAAAAAAGCTATTTAAATCGCCCCAAAGCGTTGGGGATTACCGTGCGTCGTTTGCAATTTAATCCAGAAAAAATCAAACGCCATTATTTTGCCAATTCACCTGTCATGTCACATCTACTGACCGCACTTTCTTCGACCTTCCCAATTGGCGAACAGTACTTTGTGAATAGCGTCCGTAATGTTCGTGACAAAGTCAAAGATCCACAATTACAGGCACAAATTGCGGCCTTTATTGGGCAAGAAGCGATGCATTCCAAAGCGCATACCGAGTTTAATGATGCATGGCGACGGGATGATTATAATTTAGACCGTTTTCAGGCATGGCTGGCGAAACGGGATGATCTGCTCCGCAATATTCATCCTAAATTACAGTTGGCTTTGACCTGTGCTTTTGAACATTTCACTGCAATGTTAGGCGGCTATATTCTGAAACATCCAGAAATTTTAAGTACGCTGGATGATGATGCCATGAAATTGTGGGTATGGCATGCCATTGAAGAAATTGAGCATCGTTCCGTAGCTTTTGATGTCTATCAGGAAGTCTATGGTGATGACCGTATCCGCCGTTTACTGATGCGTAGTGTGACTACAGGCTTTGCCAGCCTCACTTTTTATGCGACTTCACGACTCATCTGGCAGGACAAATGGAAAAGCTTGCCAAAGCTGGGTGGCAATCTGTTTGGCACTTACTTATTGGCGAAAATGTTGATTCAATTGATTCCAGAGTATTTGTCCTATTATCAGGCCGATTTTCATCCTGCAAAACATGATTACACGCAATTGGTCAATTACTGGAAAGCGCGTATGGCGGATGAATATGGGATGGTGAGTTTTCAGGAGGGAACAGCTTCTCAACTGTATAGTTAACCAACCTATTTAAAAATAAAGTTTGCTTAGCATGGCATTACATCAATATCGTTGAGTAATGCCTTTTTTATTTAAACAGTTATAAATCAACTTTAATAAATGTTACACAGCCAGCAAAAAATCACATTACAATGAACTATCGCAAAAATATAAAGAAAAACCTGAGGATAAATTTTTATGAAAGCAATTAAGCAAACAGCACTCGCAACCGTATTGGCAAGCACACTCCTGTTCACAGGTTGTGGTTATAACACTTTGCAAGTGAAAGATGAGGCGGTAAGCGCATCTTGGTCTGAAGTACAGAACCAGTATCAACGCCGTGCTGACCTTGTGCCGAATCTGGTCAATGTCGTGAAAGGCTATGCCAAACATGAAGAACAAGTGCTGACTGAGGTGACTCAGGCGCGTTCGAATGTTGCAGGCTTGAAAGTCGATAAAGAAGTGCTGGAAGATCCTGCATTATTTGAGAAATATCAGCAGGCACAAAGCCAATTGACGGGTGCTTTGTCACGTTTGATCGCAGTTTCAGAGAATTATCCTGACCTGAAAGCCAATGAGCAGTTCCGTGACCTTCAAGCTCAGTTGGAAGGCACTGAAAACCGTATTGCGGTTGCCCGTAACCGTTATATTACAACCGTTCAGGACTATAACGGCTATGTACGTCAATTCCCTCAAGCCTTGACAGCTAAAGTGATTGGCATGAAAACCAAAGAAAACTTCAAGGCGGAACAGTCTGCTCAACAAGCACCAACAGTTTCATTTAACTAAGTTCTGAAATTGTTTTTAAATGTTGGGGAGTGACCGTATGTTAGAAGCGTTACAGCAAAGATTAAAACAGCAGCTTTTGCCTGCCTTGTTACTCGTTTTTGCGACACTTTGTTTTCAACATACGGTTTGGGCCGAGATTGCAACTGCAACGGATCAAAGTGATCTGGTGGTTGCAGGCAAAATTATTCAGGAACAGCAAAAGAATAAGCCCGCACCTTCGACTACATCGAATACTGAAACACCTGTATTGCCCAAAGTTGCTGATGACATGGCTGAAGGTGAATCCATACGTGGATTGCCGAGCTTAAATCAGCCCGTTATTGATCAGGCTAAGATATTGAGTGATGCTGAAATGCAGCAGCTCAATCAGAAAATCCTGAGTCTTTATCAACAAGGTAAGGCTCAAGTTGGTGTGATTATTGTACCGACCACGGGACAAGAAGCGATCTTTGATTTTGCACTCCGTGCTGGGGAAAAATGGCAACTGGGTTCAGCCAAACGTGATAATGGTTTGCTGATGGCGATTGCGGTAAATGACCGTAATATCCAGATCTTGACTGGTTATGGTCTGGAAGGTGTACTGCCAGATCTGGTGCTGAGCCGAATTATTCGAAATCAGATCACACCTTATTTTAAACAAGGTCAATATGCACAGGGCATTTCAGCGGGTTTAGATGAAATCACCCGTATTGTGAATTTAGATCCTGAAATTGCCCAGCAAGCTGCTCAAGAGTTAAAAGACCGTCATGAGCAGGCCTTACATGCGCAACAAGCCAAAGACAATACTCTCACCATGGCCTTATTTATCCTGATTGCGGGTGTGGTCGGGTCTTTTATTGTGGGGAATCGTTTAAGTGCTTCAACGGCTGCCGTGGCAGCAACGGTCGCTGGCCTTGTGAATGGTGCAGGTCTGGTAATGAGCTTGTTACTTGGTGTCGGGATCTTCTTTTTATTGATTACTTCACTCGCGCAACTGATTTTCCAGATGTTCTTGTCAGGTGGTGGCCGCGGAGGCGGTGGTGGTGGAGGTTTTGGCGGCAGCGGCGGTGGCTATAGTGGCGGCGGTGGTAGCTTTGGCGGGGGAGGAGCATCAGGCTCATGGTAACCAAGACAGATACAACACAGATTATTACCCAGCCAAAACTGGATGAGCATGTTCAACCAAGTTTGAAACGTTGGTTTAAGCATTTCCTCTATGTCTCCTCGGCGCATCGTTATTTTAGCAAGCAAGACCGAACCGAGATTGCCAAAGCGGTACAGCAGGCGGAAAAAGGCCATGTAGGTGAAATACAGGTGGTGATCGAAGGACATATCCCATGTTCGCAAGCCTATCAGCAAAATACCCGCTTACGGGCGCAGCAACTATTTGCAGAACTGGGTGTTTGGGATACTGAACTGAATAGTGGTGTATTGCTGTATTTGAACCTGTGCGAGCGTAAAGTTGAAATTGTGATTGATCGTGGCTTAAAAAATGCCACCCAAACTGAAATCTGGAATGGAATTTGCCAAAGTATTGTGTTGTTGCTGGCTCAAAAGCAATATCTGCAAGCGGTGACCAACGGGGTGACAGAAATTGGGCAGATTCTAGATCAGTATTATGTAAAATCAGACCTGAATGATCAAAATGAATTACCAAATGAACCGATCATTTTAAATTAAGTTCGGTTTTTAATTTTCATCAAAAATCTGGCTTGTTATTTTAGAAAAAATAAATTATTGTGCAGACTATTCTGTATAGATGAATTTCTGAATCACAAGCCTTCTTATCGGCTTCCGATAAACGGCAAGAAATAATAAAAAATAATTGAAATAAATTTTGTGTGATTCAGGTCGCTCAATTTAAATACAATTAGAAAATAGTCAAATTTGATATCTAAAAAAATGAATAATAAAGCAGTAAAGCTGACGTTATTTGTCATTTTTTTTCTTAAAATGTCTAAATTGCTCTGCTTTTATCCAACATGAAAATTTTTTAAGTCCCTGTTTTTTTAGAGTAAAATTGGCTAAGCTAAGGACTGGCATAAAACATGCTAAATACTAAGTAGCTGAAAAAAGCTTATAAAAAATATCCATTGGAGAAATGTTATGAAATCAATGCAAAAGGGTTTTACTCTTATCGAATTGATGATCGTTGTAGCGATCATTGGTATTTTGGCGGCAATCGCGATTCCAGCATATCAGGATTATATTACGCGTGGACAAGTATCAGAAGCAGTAACCTTGGCAGGTGGTTTAAAAACTCCTTTAGCTGAATATGGTGCGGATAAAAATAAATGGCCTGTAAAATTAGTTGCGCCAGGAGAAACTCCTGTAGCGGAACAATTGAATGCAACTTTAACTGGAAAATATTCTGCAGTTAATGACACTATCACTGGAGACTATCCAGCAGGTGTAATTACGGCAAAAATGACTTCTGGTAAAGCAGCAGAGACTGGTAAAGAGACATTAACGTATACAACTGCTGATGGTGGTTCTACATGGGCTTGTGGTAATACGACTGTTGGTACTGCAGTAGGTAAAGATACAACCATTCTTGCTAAATACTTACCAAATGCTTGTAAGCCTTAATATTTAAATGAATATTAAAAAAGACCTTTCGAGGTCTTTTTTAATATAAAATTACTATAAAGGGGGGCTATAAGTGAACTGGACACAAAGACTATATGCAGCGGCTGTTCATAGTATATTTTCATTAATTTTATTATCCATTGCTTTATTCTTTGTATTTTATCTTTGGTATCCTTTTCCTTTGGATAAGGCAATGGGAGTTGGGAGTATATTCTGGATCATCTTATCAATTGATTTGATTCTTGGTCCTTTACTGACTTTTGCCATTTTTAATCTTAAGAAAAAAGAATTAAAAATAGATTTATTAATCATTATTATGATTCAGTTGGCTGCATATTTATATGGTCTACATACTGTAGCTCAAGGTCGCCCGGTTTTTAATGTATTTGTCATAGATGATATTGAGTTTGTCCGGGCTGTAGACTTAAAGTATGAGTCTAATATAAAAATAGATAAAAATTTTGAGACCAGTTTACTTATGAAACCCCGTTGGGTGAGTGCTGTGTATTCTTCTGATCTAGAGATTGCAAAGCAACAGAAACAGGACGAGTTGTTTGGTAAGAGCCTAGCTAGTAGACCTGAAACATATCAGCCAATACAAGCAAGAAGTGAGCAAATTAAGAAAAAGGTACGCCCTTTAAATACTTTATTTGCTGTTAACTCTAAAGCAGAAGTTGAAGAAATATTTACAAAATATCATTCTGCAAAATTAATAGGATTTTTACCCGCTAAAGGTCTTGAGGAAGATATGGTAGTATTAGTTAATCAAAACGCTCAGCCTATTGCGATTGTCGATTTAAGACCATGGTGATAAAAGAAAGTTAAATATCGACGAAAAATGTCATTAATGTTTTTATTAACTTGTTGATTTTATTGGTTAATAAAAGATGGTATATATGTTGCATTAAAATAAAAAAATGCATGGGTCAGAGCAATGAATATACGCTCCAAAGGTTTTACTTTGATTGAATTAATGATTGTTGTAGCTATTATTGGAATTTTAGCTGCTATTGCGGTTCCAGCATATCGTGATTATATAACTCGTGCACAAGTTTCTGAAGCAATTATACTTGGGTCTGGAATGAAGTCTGCTTTAGGAGATTATGGTTGGAATTATGCTACTTGGCCCACAAAATTTGTTGGAGTAAATGTAGTGCCTAATAGTGGTGAAGTTAATGTTACTCTGGTCGGTAAATATTCAGAGATGAGTGATTCTGTTATAGGAAATTATCCTACTGGTCGGATAACCATGACAATGACGACAGGAGTAGCGAATGGACAAACTATTTTTTTTGAAACAACAGATGGCGCTGCAACATGGACATGTACGCCAGGGACGTTAAATGCTAAATATAGACCTAACGCTTGTAGATAGAGCTTTTATTTACATGGCCGTTCTTATTAACAAAGAAAAAGGCGAAGTGGTTAAGATTGTTGACTTACGTCAGTGAAAGTAAATTGTAGTTTTTATCTAATATTCGATTTCTATCTCGAGGCTTAACGATATAATTCGCTAGGCCTTTTTTCATGTATGACCTATGCAATTTTTATGCTTTTTACTTGCCAGCATCTTGTTTAGTTTTGCCTGGCTATCCCCAGTCCATACTTATCCCTGGGTGACTTTTTCCAGTGAACTGGCGAGCTTTGGTGGTGGCGTGGCGTTACTTGCCTTGCTGTTCAATAAAAATGTAAAAATCCCGCGTCCTCAAATCTTGATGTTGGGTATAGCTCTTATTCCGCTATGCCAGTGGGCTTTTGGTTTAATTACTGATTTCAGTACAGCATTCCTTAGCTCCGCTTATCTCTTTGTATTCTGGTTAATGATCATTGCGGGCTATAACTTAAGCCTGCAAGCGGAGCAACGGGAACGCATCATGCTGGGCGTAAGCTATCTCTTGCTGAGTATTTCTTTTGTCAGTGCGATTATGGCCATCGTACAGTGGTTAAATCTCGAAGCCTATATTGATGGAATTATACAGCTCAAAACCAGACGACCTTATGCCAATTTTGGACAACCGAATAATCTGGCAACCTTTTTAATTATGGGCTTGATGGGCGGCTTGTATTTATATGAAAAAAGAAGGCTGACCTTATGGTTATTAATCCCCGCGAGCTTGGTCACACTATTTGCAATCACATTGACTCAATCAAGAACCTCTTGGGTGGTCTGTATTTTCCTGTTCTTTTACTGGATTTATAAGCAATACAAAAACTCACCTCGATTTAATTTCCCAAGATTATTGCTTTGGGTAGGGCTGTATTTTGTTATTGCGGGCTACTTATTGCCTGTTCTGACACAGCTTTTAAGCTCAAGTATCGATACGGGTGTGACTCAAACAGCATCCATTGCGCAACGTGCAGGTTCGGGACATGAACGACTTGGTATGTGGGTACAGATCTTACATGCAATCGCTGACAAGCCTTGGTTTGGTTATGGCTGGAGTCAAACCAGCATAGCGGTGGTTGAGAGTATTCATTTTAATACTGTACAAGTCTGGTTTAACAGTGCGCATAATGTGTTGCTCGATTTACTGGTCTGGAACGGTGTGCCTCTGGGGCTGTTGATTATTGGCTATATCTCATTATGGTTATTCTGGCTCAATAAAAATGCTAAGGATATCACCTCGATCATTGCGATTTTGATGGTCTGTGCAATCCTGATTCATGCGATGCTCGAGTTTCCACAACGCTATGCATATTTCTTGCTGCCAATGGGCTTCTTGCTAGGACTTATTCAGGCGCAGACTCCGAAGTTAAAAGGAGTGACGGTCAATAAGAATGTCATTCGCTTTGTTGGCATGTGTGCACTTATCGTTGTATTGCTGATTTGGCGTGACTATAAGCTTTATCAGGACAATAGCCGTCTGGTCTTTAAAAACCAACAGCCGACAGCAGAAGTTTTGGGAAGTTCTAAAATTTTAGTTTTGACCCAGTTCCAGCAACGTCTTGACTGGATTGCATTAAAGCCACAGGTAGAGATGTCTGAGGCTGATTTAACACTGCTTGGGGAGATGGTGAAGAATAAAGCCACACCATACAACTTGAAGAAGTATGCGCAGTTACTGGCTTACAATCAAAAGTTAGAGGAAGCAGAGCAACAGCTGGTTGTGTTGAGACAGCTGTATAAACAAAAGGTGAGTCTGGCAGACATCATCGAATTAAATAAAAAGGCGCAGGTCAAAAAGTCTTAAATTAGGCTTTTTGCAATAAAAAAACCAAAGCAATGCTTTGGTTTTTTTATTTGGGATATTTTTAAATCTGGCTTTGAATATAGTTTTCAATACCCACATTTTCAACCAGATCAAGTTGTGTATCGAGCCAGTCCCAATATTCTTCTTCTTTCTCTAGAATTTCCTGAACTAAATCACGGGTGACATAATCTTGTTCCGCTTCAGCAAGTTCAACCGCTTGCTTGATTGCTTCAATATTTTCTTTCACTTTGCGAATATCGCAGTTTAGAACTTCTTCGGTGTGTTGACCGATGTAGAGTTTGCCTAAATGCTGTAGGTTCGGTAAACCTTCCAAAAATAAAATACGCTCGATGACTTTGTCAGCGTGTTTCATTTGACGGATCGATTCTTTGTATTCGGCTGAACCTAACTGCTCAATACCCCAATCATTAAACATACGAGAGTGTAAGAAATATTGGTTAATGGCGGTTAAATGGTGGTAAAGCACCTGATTCAGTTGGTTGATAACTTCGCGATTGCCTTTCATTGCGTTTACTCCAAAAACACCAAGTGTTGATGCCCTAGTAGCTAAGGCAATTTATCTTATATTAATCAACAAATAATGTTCTGGCGAGTAATTTATAGAACGGCAAATGAAAATCACAATCATAAGTGGAGTATTTGAAACTCCGTAACATCATTATAGAAATATGATTTTCATAAAAAAACCGCTGGATGAGGAACTTAAAAGTTCTGCAAGAAGCGGTGGAGTCGTAAAAGATGCGGTAAATTAAGAGGTAATTTTTAAACTAAATCAGGCTGCGATGGAAATGCGTGCTGCAATTTCAGAAAGCTCATCACTAATAATTGCGCGTGCTTCAGGTGCACAACGACCACAACACGTGCCTAGGTCGAGTAGGTCACGGATTTCACGATAGCTTTCAGCGCCGTTTGCAACAGCGTCTTTGATATCCTGATCTGTAATTCCACGACATAAACAGACATACATGGGAGTGATCCACAAATATAAATGCGATAATTGATATTATTGATAATTATTATCGTTTGTCAATGAATTTCATTCTAAGTGGTAGAATATGTTTATTGGGAATTTGAATAAAAAAATACCGCTTTATCGGCGGTATTTTGAGTGTTTTTTATCTTATTGATAACTATAAGTTAAAAATATCTTATGGAATGATCACAATCCCATCCATTTCGACCAGTGCGCCTTTTGGCAGGCTGGCAACACCGAGTGCTGCACGTGCTGGGTAGGGTTGAGCAAAATATTCGCCCATAATCTGATTCACGAGTTGGAAGTGAGATAGATCAGTCAGAAAGATGTTGAGTTTGGCAATGTCTGCCAAGCTACCGCCAGCAGCAGTACAGACTGCTTTCAGATTATCAAATACACGACGGATTTGAGCTTCAATTCCTTCTACAAGTTCCATACTGTACGGATCTAAGCCAATCTGGCCTGATAGATAGAGCGTGTTGCCAACAAGAATTGCCTGAGAATATGTTCCGATAGCAGCAGGGGCGTGTTCAGTATGAATAACTTGACGTGACATTAAGCTCTCCTAAGTCCTATGTTTTCTCTTAAACAATGCGACTTTAACACAAAAGCGCAGACACGAAAGGGCTGAATACTGTTTAGTCGCTGTTGTTTGAATTTATTCTTGAGTTTTTTATTGCGGTCACATGCTTGTGATTGATGTTGCAGCCGTACTGTTGGCTTAATTCACTGTTTCGGCTTTAGTCACTTCAGGTTGCACGATTGGCATGTTCAGGCGCTCGATACGAGGGAAACCGAAGTGCATACGTAAGTCACGAATGATTTGTGCGATCTGATTACGGTTGCTGACGACGATGTTGACATAGGTTTTATGATCTTGAGATTGAACCATTTCAACACCTGTTTTGGCTTTACGGCATTGATAGATCAGGTCGGAAATTTGTTCATCATTCATTTCCATATGAATGCATAGGTAGGCGCTAAAGCGGACATCATCAATTTCTTCAGATTGCCAGTTGAGCGGCATAATATTTTCTGGATGTAGATGTTGTTCATGCAATAAATTACGACAACGTGAGCGATGCACGATTAAACCACGTCGTGATAAGTGCCCTTGAATCGGATCGCCCAAAACAGGATTACAACAATGTGCATATTTTACATCGACGCCTTCTGTACCCACGATGAGGCGGTCAGAAGCTTCCTGATGCTGTGAATAGTCTTGCGAAAATAAATGATTTGCAACCAGTTGAGGTAGTAAATCACCCACTGCAATTTGTTCAAAAAGCGTATCTTTACTGCTGACATGACGCCATTCCAGAACATTGATCCAGTCAGTTGGTGAAAGATCGTTGATCGAGCGCTGGAACAGCTTTAAGGCACGGTTTAGAGCTTGCTGGCCCACCAGACGTTGTTCATCAATATCTTGTTCACGCAGCATGTTCTGTAAGGCACGACGGGCTTTTTGGGTGTTAATAAAGCTGAGCCAGTCCGGATTTGGTGTCGCAAGGACATCGGTAATGATCTCGACCACTTGTCCGCTATGCAACGGTGTCGATAAAGGACGGATTTCTCCATCTACTTTAGCACCTACGGCGTGGTTGCCTAAAAATAGGCTAGCTGAGTAGGCAAAATCAACAACGGTTGCGCCTTGCGGTAATTCGTGTAATTGCCCATGTGGGGTATAGACCCAGATTTTTTCTTGGTGTAAATAATCAAGTAAGTCGCTAAACGTTGTTTTCGCGCAACCACTATCGATCAATGTATTCAGATTCTGCATCGATGCTTGAATCGCAGAACGGCAGGCCTGTGGCGCATTTTCCCCAAGGACTACCCCGAAACGCGCAGCTTTACGCATCAGTTCGGTTTGAATGGTCAAGGAAAGCGTGGTTTTCTCACCTTTCAGCTTGATCATTAAGGACTGGTTGCCGCCAGGGAGTGGACGACGAATATGATCGCTATATTGTAAAACCTGAAAATTATCTTTGAGCGCATCGACTAAACGGTCACAGTCAGCGATGCTTTGTAAAATAATTTCAAAGGCATGGCTATGGCTGAGTTCATTCAGGTCGATTTCATTTTTAACAAAGTGGCGGAGTAATTCGATATTGTTATTTTTCTTTTTAATACGACCTTTTAAGTCATGGTTTTTTAACAGGTCAGTCAGTTTCTGTTCCCAGATCGCCTGATATTCACAACGTTTTGGTTTGGTTTCTAATAATGCGGTTTGCACATCATTAAACATATCCAGATCAAGATTTTGATAGCAGAGATGTTCAAGGTTGTCTGCCATTTCATTCATACCGACCAGACGTGCCATCGGTACAAAAATATCAAAAGTTTCCTGCGCAATACGCGCGCGTTTATCGGGACGGAGCGCGCCCAAGGTGGTCATATTATGATAGCGGTCTGCCAGTTTAATAATAATGACACGCGGATCTTGTAGCGTTGCTTGCAGAATTTTTCGGAATGATGCGGCTTTGTTATATTCTTTATCGCTGGAATGGCTAAGTTTGGTGACACCATCGACCAGCTCGGCAACCACCAGACCATATTTTTGCCCGATTTCATCTTTGGTAAATTCAGTATCTTCAATTACGTCATGCAGTAAAGCTGCCATGAGTGTATCCGCATCCAGACGCATATGCGCGAGGATACAACTGACTGCAATCGGGTGTAATACATAGGGTTCACCGCTTTTACGGGTAATACCGCTATGGGCTAAATCAGCAAAATCGCAGGCAGCAAGCACACGTTGAACGTCGCTATCCTTGAGATAGGCTTCAATGATGACTTTGAGCTGTTGCTTGGCTTGGCTGACTTCTTCGCCTGGCATATAACACCTTTTTAACATGAATTCAGTAATGAATAAGCTTATCTTCTAATGAAAAGCAAATTGCAAAGCTTGTCAATTTGTTCATTATAAAAACTCGTAAATTTTTTCAATGAAGTATATTGTTTTTACCAATATAACGCTGAATTTTACAACAAACAAAAAAGCCCAGTGTCTTCACAATGGGCTTTTCAGCAAAGCAAATTCGATTTAGAAAGTGAAACCTTCTAAGTTTAATGAATTTGTTGACAATACCATATCAAGATTTGATGTTTGGTAGTCTTGGTCGCGTTGTTTTAAAATTTCTTTAGTGACATGACCCACTGCGATCTCGCGTAATGCAACCACTGTTGGTTTGTCATTATCCCACTCTACAGTTGGTTCCATACCTTGACGTGCCAATTGACGTGCACGTTTACTCGCTACCAGTACCAACTCGAAGCGGTTATCTACATGGTCTAAACAATCTTCAACGGTTACACGTGCCATAAGTTGTCTCGTCTGAACATCACATTTGAAAGACTGAGTAGTATAAAAGGCTTTTATACAAGACTCAAGTTATTCGCGATTAAGGGTGATCAAGTTTTCAATTAATTGCTGGTGGCGGTTGCTTTGTTGCAAGGTCACCAAACGGTTTGCTGTAATAATGGCTTCTAGGTCATGCACTGCCTTGTTGAAATCATCATTGATAATGACATAGTCAAAACTGGCAAAATGACGCATATCTTCCACGGCACAACTCAAGCGATGCTCGATCACGTCGACAGAATCTGTACCGCGATTCGATAGGCGCTGTCTTAAGTCATACTGGGTTGGAGGGAGAATAAAGATCTGTTTTGATTCAGGAAAAAGTCGACGAACCTGTTCAGCACCTTGCCAGTCAATTTCAAGTAAAACATCGTGACCTTGCTGGAGTTGTTCTTTTACTTTGGCTTGCGAAGTACCGTAATAGTTTCCAAATACTTCTGCGTATTCGATGAAACCACCTTCATCGACTTGTGCTAAAAAACTTTCTTTACTGGTAAAATGATAGTGAACACCATCAAGTTCACCAGGACGCTGACCGCGTGTAGTATGTGAGACAGAAACGTGTAGGTTGCTGACTCGATCGAGTAGGGCTTTGACCAAAGATGTTTTGCCCGTTCCTGAGGCTGCAGAAACGACAAACAAGAGACCCGACATGATATTTTTCCTGAATATGATAAAATATCTTGGCTATTGTAGTGTAGCGTGCCATTAAACGAAATAGTTTGGCGTAAAAATTCAGTTGATCAGAGAGGTTGTTATGGAAATCGTGTTGGCCAATCCACGAGGCTTTTGTGCTGGTGTTGACCGTGCTATAGCAATCGTCAATCGGGCATTGGAATGTTTTAATCCGCCAATTTATGTCCGTCATGAAGTGGTACACAACAAATTTGTAGTCGATGACTTACGTCAGCGTGGCGCCGTTTTTGTTGATGAGCTAGATCAGGTTCCTGATGATTCTATTGTGATTTTTAGTGCGCATGGTGTATCTAAAGCGGTACAGCAAGAAGCTGATCGCCGTGGTTTAAAAGTATTTGATGCAACCTGTCCGTTGGTCACCAAAGTGCATATCGAAGTGACTAAATATGCACGTGAAGGAACTGAAGCGATTCTGATTGGGCATGAAGGCCATCCAGAAGTTGAAGGCACAATGGGCCAGTATGATAAAACCAAAGGTGGCGCAATCTATCTAGTCGAAGACGAAGAAGATGTTGAAGCTTTAACGGTTAATCATCCAGATAAAGTGGCTTTTGTTACTCAAACCACGCTTTCAATTGATGATACGGCGAAAGTGATTGATGCGTTACGGGCGAAATTTCCACAAATTCAAGGCCCGCGTAAAGATGATATTTGCTACGCCACGCAAAACCGTCAGGATGCAGTACGTGATCTTGCTGAGCAGTGTGATGTGGTGTTAGTGGTCGGTTCGCCAAACTCCTCCAACTCAAACCGTTTACGCGAATTGGCTGAGCGTATGGGTAAATCTGCTTATCTGGTCGATAATGCAGATCAACTGCAAAAAGACTGGTTTAAATCGGATAGTAAAATTGGTGTGACTGCGGGTGCATCTGCACCTGAAATTTTAATTAAACAAGTGATCCAACGTTTACAAGATTGGGGTGCAACACCACCAAAAGAGTTACAAGGACGTGAGGAAAATATCACTTTTAGTCTACCAAAAGAGTTGCGTATACAGGTGATACAAGCCTAATTTTATTAGAAAAATGTGAACTGGAAACGGATGGATGACACTCCATCCGTTTTTTTTGCTGCTTATCTGCTTTGTATTGGTTCTGTAAAAATAAAAATTAAGATAGAGTAGTGAATTTTTAAAAATTAGGTGCTGGGGAAATGGGGAAAACTCGGGGATTCACCTTAATTGAATTGATGGTGACAATTGCGGTGTTGGCTGTGATTGCGATGATGGCTGTGCCGGTATTTAACAATATGATGCTGGCCCAGAACTTTAATAAAAGTACACAAGAATTAATCCTGACTTTAAATCAAGCAAGAGCAAAAGCTGTACAGGAAAGAAGAGAAGTAGAGGTTTCCTTAAAATCAGATTCTACATCTACACCAAGTGCAAATACGGATTCTCAATTCAATTGGATGCCAGTGGGTAAAGCAGTTTTAAAGTCTGGTTCTAACACTTCTGTTTACTTTAATTTGACGGGTGGGGTTTGTGCTTTAGATGGTAGTACACCTGCAAAATGCATTCCTGTAAATAGCGATACAAGTATTGAAATCTGCAATAAAAGTTCTGGTGACAAGTCAAAAACTGTCAGTGTTTCACGTATGGGAACCATTCAGCAAACAACAGATGGGGCATGTTAATGAAACGCTTAAATCATCAACGTGGTGTTGGTCTTGTTGAAATTTTGGTTGCGCTATTAGTACTTGCCATTGGGGTATTAGGTTTTGTGACATTGCAGTATCGCTCATTAGAGGCAAGTGCTGAAAGTACTTCTCGTGTACAGGCCATAACGCTTGCTCGGGATTTAGCTGAGCGGATTCGGGTCAATCGCAATTCATTTAGTGTATATCAGGAAGAACTGTCTGATTCTAAGAAACAGAAAACATCAGCAAAAGAATGCATTGGTACAACAGTATGTACAGATAAAGAGTTAGCTGATTTTGATATCGCACAGGTTGCCACAAGAGCTGCTTCTTTAGGTATGACCATGAATATTATGGACTGTCAAAATACCAGTAATCGTCAATGTATTTATGTTGCTTGGGGGGATTCAAGTGCAACGGATGGGACAGGAGTAGGAGATTGTACGAATGGGAATGCTTATAACCCAGTCTCAACCTGTGTGATTATGGAGACCTATTAAAATGATAAAACAAGCAGGTTTCACATTAATTGAATTAATGCTCTCTTTAACGCTAGGTTTGATTATTACGGCTGCTGCGGTCCTGTTATTTTTAGCAGGTCAAAAAAGTTTATCGATGCAACAGGGGGTAGCCGATATACAGGATAATGCCAATTTCGGTTTGAACTATTTAACCCAAGATATTCGGTTGGCGAATCTAAATAATTTTAAAGCAGTGATTAATGATCAGACGGCTTATGGAGGAATCGTTCTAACCTCTTCAACAAATGCCCAGAAGGATGCGCAAGGTACGGCATTAAGTAATATCTTTCATCAGGTTGAAGGAAGTAATGTCGCAGCTAAATTTCTGTCTGCAAGTGGTATAGCTCCCTCGAATGTACAGATTAAAGGTACTGATGTTTTAAGTGATCAATTGGTGATTCAATATGTGCCGCAGTATGTTCTGAATCCAGCAGGGACAATCTGGAATGGGGGATACGATTGTGAGGGGAATGCCCTAAATTTTCCTGTGACCCAACCAGCTAAAGGTGGTGAATTTGGACAGCAAGTTATCGTTCAACGCTATTTCCTAAGAGTCGACAATAATAAGAATGGGAATGAGCCAAATCAGTCTCTAGCTTTAGCTTGTGATGCTGGACATTATCCAGTTGAGGCCGCAAAACCAGTCAACCCTACAGATCCATTACCAGCTATGGCTATTACGGGATATGGTGGTGCAGGTGAAATCATTATGAAACGGGTTGATCATTTTAGGGTCCTACTCAACATTCAAGATGATAGTGTGACAGCACCCGCAGCTAGCCGACGCTATATTACCTTCAATGATTATATGACTTTAGCTTCTCCACGTCCTCGCATTGTAGCGGTACAAATCGGTATATTGGCGCGCTCGGCTCAAGCTGTTAATAAAGAGAATAGTATTAATGATGACCAGACTTTTAGGGTATTAGATCAAGAGGTCACAGTTAAAAAAACAAAAGCAGATAGTCCTAAATACATAAGACAGGTCGTAGCGCAAACAATTGCTTTACGTAACGTTATTGGGGAGCGTGGACTATGAGGCAGAATCAAACTGGCGCAACCTTAATTGTTGTGTTGATCTTTTTATTAGCCATTACCGTGATAGGAACACTTGCGATTCGCCAAAGTATGGTGGGGCTGAATATTGCAACCAATAGTCAGGTGTCGCAATTGGTCATGCAGAACTCCGATGCATCTTTTTTTAATATCGAAGAGGCAGATCAACTGATTCAAAGCTTAGGTGCCAATGGGATGTTTGGTTATATCAGCGGTGCAAGTGATAAGAATAAGGAACTTGTATTTTGTTTTCGTGGCGATCAGACCAGTTTCTTTGATTTGAATCGTGCAAGTTTGATGATTTGGGAAGATGGAGCAAAGAAACCTACAAACAACAGTTTGGGATCAGATGGTTATTGTGATGCGGTTGATACGAGTGGGAACTGGTTCACCAGCGGCCGTAAAACAGTCATGACCCAAGTTGCAGTAAAGTTTTCAACCGTAACTCAGAATGATCCTTTCTACGGTCGTCCACGAGGGCACGATCCCAAAACAGGACAAATTGAGGAAGCAAAACTAGTCAAAGTTTTTGCTGTTTCGCTTATGCCAAGTTTAACCAATGTTGATCGTTCAGAGCTTAATACATGCTTACAGTCGCATATGAGTGAAGTCACTATTCCAGATGGAACCACTGCACCTGTAATTGATGAAAATGCAGTAGCGGTAAAAGATAATCCTTTGAAAAACGTTACGGAATGTCTAACCAGTTTAAATGTGCCTTTCACAACGCAAGTGAGTGAATACAACATTACTCAGAATTTCTCTTAAATGGGGGGTAAATATAGATGAATAAAAATATGAAACAGAATCGTAAAACCACATTTTATCGTCAAAAATTACTCGCCATGAGTATTGCAGGGTTGTTTACGGGAGTGGTGAGCACCAGTGTTACTCAAGCCAGCGATATTGATATTTATCAGGAAGCTAAGTCGGGTGAGATTTCCTTGATGTTCATGCTGGATATTTCGGGCAGTATGAGCCGATATAATGGTAATACTAGTGGCTATGGATGTGATTTGCCGAGTGGGGTTTCGGATCGAGGTCGTAGTCAGGCAACAGAGCAACCGATTTCTGGTGGTCCTAAATATGTGAGATCTTGGTGCTTGGGAAGTAATGGCACAAAATATTATGATCGGATCACGCGCCTAAAAGATGGAATGATGGATTTGCTTTATGGAAATAGTGCAAAGGGTATTATTCGTATTACTGATGATAAAGTATTAGGTTTATCTACACTTGGAGCAGTGGACAGCAATAAAAACTATCAAAACTCAGGTGCTGTATTAGTCCCTGCTAGAAAGTTAGGTGCGATGGTTGGTACGAAAACTCAAAGACAGGTATTGATTGATACTATTGCTGGGTTTGATACGTGGACCAATACACCTACAGCCCGTTCTTATGCTGAAACCGTTGCCTACCTAATGGGGAAAACGACTGAGGCTCGACAAAGAACTGTTTCTGATATGCCGTATTATCGTTATTACGAGCAAAAGTCTTTGTTTAGTTGGAATGCTAAAGTTGAGGTGTGTACAGCTTGGAATGCAAGTTATTCTGCATGTAATTCTTGGAGTAGTACATCAAGCAATTTACCTTCAGGAGACTCAATTAATAGTTATAGTTGTACAATTAGTGGAAAGACAAGTAGTAGCTATCGAAGTCAAACCTGTTATGACTATACAGGCGTAATAAATATTGCAAACAGTAACTCAGGCTTTTCTTATTCTGCAAGCGATACAAAAAATACTGATAAAACCTTATACCAAATGCCTGCTTCACTCACACAAACAGATGACATAAAAAAATGTAGTGGGCAAGGTGTATATGTTTTAACTGATGGTGAACCTTCTCAGGATTCTGATTCTTTACCTCTTATGCAAGGCGCATTAGGTCTAAATGGCCAAAATTTTACTTGCGATAATACAAGTTACGATTGTCTAAATAAACTTTCTGCTGCTTTACTAGATCCAGCTAAAAATCCAGTAGGATTAAAGTTTAAAACAGCAGTTGTTGGGTTTGGTAGTGACTTTAACGGTATTCCCTCTTACGACAAGGCAAAAACCCAGCAACAAAATATTGATGCTCTTGGAACGATTAATACCAATGTAAAGAGAGCAGCACAATGGGGTATTCTTGGAGAAGGTGGCTGGTATTCTGGTAATAGTTCTCAAGACGTTGTCGATAGTGTAAATGCATTCTTGGGCGAGCTCGGCACAGATATTCCTGCTGTAACGACGGGATCCCCAACCGTTCCTAAAGATAGCTTGAACCCAGCTGTGCTACAAAAACAGGCTTATTTTCCTCAATTCCAGCCTACACCTGATAAGCCGTATCAACTTTGGGCAGGAAACCTGAAAAAGTACAATGTTATTAATGGAATTTTAAGAGATAAAAGCGGTAATAAAATTACGGATACTACAGGACGAATCGTTGATAACTACGATCTATGGTCTAAGACAGTCAGCTCTGAACAAGCAATTAAAGATGCGGATGAAAATACCCCAGGAAGTACCAAGTTTGCACTCAGAGGAGGAGCTTGGTCACAACTTAAATTAAAAATCACCGCAGGCGAAACAACCGAAAACCGTAAATTATTAACCAATCGTATTGCAAGTGGGACGGGTACTGCGGCTACATTCATTACAGGTTCAAGTCTACGACGTGTGACGAGTGCTGATTTAACTGACGCAACTTATCGAAATGATGCAAATCGTGGTTATCTGATGTTGCTTTTAGGCTATGGGGTTGATGCGGCAAATCCGAATACAATTACGACCACTTCACTTAGCGCTGCACCTGAGTTACGCCAGATTGGTGCAGTCATGCATTCATCTCCTCTATTGGTAACCAACAAAGGGAAGGTAACGTATACGAAGGGTGTCATAGGTTCTGAGAATCGTGAGGATTATGTGCTGTTTGGTACGACACAAGGCTTATTACATGTTGTGGATGCTAAAACGGGTGAAGAGAAGTTCTCCTTTGTTCCTAATGAAATGATTGAGAAACAAAAACAAGCTTTCCAAAAATATGATACGACAACTGGTGGTATGGCAAATCTTTATTATGGAATTGATGGACCTTGGACTGCTTATACCGAGTATGTGATAGATGGTTCGGGTAACTTAACCGTCGGTTCTGGTAAAGGAATTAATCAGAAAGGTAAACAAATTGTTTATGGTGGCTTACGTATGGGGGGGCGAAGCTATTATGCTTTAGATCTGCAAAATATAAATGACCCTAAATTGAAGTTTCATATTTCGCCAGACGATAAAAAAGTTTATAGCAGTGATGGAACTGCGACTACTTATAACGAACTGGATGATATGGGAGAGAGTTGGTCAAAGCCAGCAATCGCATGGGTTAAATGGAATAACCAACGTAAGCGTGTAATGTTTGTGGGTGGTGGTTATGATGCTGGTGGGGTGAAGGGTGATGGCTTGGATGCAAGCGGTAACCGAATAGTTAATGGTGGATATGAAAGTGATACCTATGAACAAGCCAATAAAAAAGGTGGCGGTGTTTATATGTTTGATGCCGATAACGGAAAACTACTCTGGTGGGCAGGAGCAAATACTACAGCAGCATCTACAGGTGTAACCAAAGTTCCAGTTTCTGAGATGAAATATAGTGTGGTCAGTGAAATTCGCACTGAAGACCGTGATGGGGATGGCTTGGCCGATCATTTATATTTTGGTGATTTAGGTGGGCAATTATTCCGCATCGATTTAGACAATAAAGCCAGTACAGCCTCAAGTTTTGCTAAGACACCTCGCTTATTGTTGAATTTACACAAAGCTTCAGGAACTACGGGTACAAGCCCTCGTTTCTATGAGATGCCAGCTTTTTCGATTTATGATTATGCGGGAAGTACTTTTGCAGTCGTTTCAATTGGTAGTGGTAACAGAAGTACGCCGTTGAAGGATTATACTGTTGGCACTTCCGGCTATGATTATGATGCTGTCTATAATATTTATGATAAAGATGTAGCTGCCCGTGGTTTATATAATTCTGGTTATAGCTATTCAACTACTACAGTGACATTAGCAGACTTAGGCGATGGAAATTTAGGGGAGGTCAAAGCAAGTAATCGAAATGACAATACGACACTTGTTGCACCTTATACCAAGAAGGGATGGTTTTACCGTTTCCAATCTAACAAACTACAGAGTGCCAAAGTTTTTGCCACACCAATTGCTTTAAATAATCGTCTATTTGTCTCGACATTTGATGGAAGTAAACCCGGTTTATCTGGGGACTGTGGTGCTGGTGTCAAAGGCGAAAGCTTCCTAAATCAGTTCTGTATGCCATATGGCCAATGTGATAAGACGGTTGTATCCGGTTCAGGTATTGCGTGTAGTACTGGTGATGGCTGTTCATTAGGGGCAGGAATCCAATACACTGCCATTGTGGATGATGCTAAGGACTGTGATCCGACCCTAGGAGAGTGTGGTGGCGGAGGTGGTAATGGTGGACCTGGGCCAGGAGATGGGAAAAACAATAAAAATTACTGTGTTTCAACAGGGAACCGTGGGGCGATGACGAATAATGGTGTTATCTCTTCTGGCAGTAGTGAAATGTGTTTAATCCCTCAACGCTGGTATGAACGTTCAAGATAGGAATGAGTCATGTTAAATAAGAGATTCACTCCTTCTAAGGGTTTTACTCTAGTTGAACTGATGATTGTTGTGGTTATTGTCGCTATTTTGGCGGCAATAGCGATACCGAGTTATCAGTTATATGCCCGCCGAGCTCAGGCCTCTCAAGCTCAGCAAGAAATACAGCGGCTGGCAACAGAGCTGGAAAAGCATAAAAGCCGTAATTTTAATTATATTAACTTTTCGATAGTGCCCAATGCATCTCCAGCTACGAATCAGGTGGTTTTACCTGCAGGTGCAACAGGTGCAGCAATCAAATATACAATCACTGTGCAAGATGGCGATGATCCGACAAAAACACTCTTTGCGAATGGCGTTAATGGGCAAAGCTGGACCATTCGGGCACAAGCTGCTGATGCAAAAAATTGGAGTTTTGTTCTGAACAGTAATGGTCTACGCTGTAAAAGACAGGATAAAACTATTGCGTTAGATTGCTCAGGATCTGGAGTTGAGTCAACATGGTAAAGCAAAACAGAGGTTTTACATTAATTGAGTTGATGATAGTCGTGGCCATTATCGGGATTTTAGCTGCGATTGCTTACCCTTCATATCAAGAATATGTTCGGAGAACCAAACGTGTTGATGCACAGGCAGATATGATTGAGCTTGCCGGACGTTTGCAACGCTACAGAATCGCGAATTTTACATTTTTAAAATCCGATGGTACCACACCGATCGCAATTGCTGATGTTGGGCATACGGGTACACTGCCAGAATCAGGTGGCGCAGCGTTATATACCTTGGCTTTATCCAATGTTACTGCTGGCACATGGACATTGACCGCAACCCCAACGGGAGCGCAAATAGGGGATGGTCACATCGTTTTAAACCATCGAGGAGAGCGCTGCTGGACCAAAGGTTCTGATAAAAATAGTGGTACCGCCTGTGTTCCATCCGCAACTACTAACTGGGACGGTCGCTAACTTTTTATAACGATGATTGGCAAACTAGAGAAAGCAAACCCAAAGAGGTTTGCTTTTTTTATGAATAATTTTTGATGTTATTTAACATTATTGACAATAATAACAAGTGAATGTGATCAAATTATCACTTATCTGCTGTTCTATACCTTTTATCCCCTAATGGTAGCTTTTCGTGTATTTTAGGTTGAGATTGATAACTAAACATGAAAACAATCACGAAAAATAGTGCTTCTCTCATTTATATAATGAATTGATTTTACTTACTTAAAATACTTGAGAGCGCTGTTACAACAAAAAGATTTGTGCATATGGAGGACTATATGCAACAAGCCCATTACGACGCGGAGCATCGCGCTTTATCTTGTGCACAGGCCAAACCTTGCTCGGGATTTACGATGGTTGAACTGATCATTACCATCGCTATTTTAGCAATTATCGCTTTAATGGCTGCACCTTCATTCGCCTCCATGTATAACCGCCAAAAGTTAGAGTCCTCTGTACGTGAACTGACGATGAAGGTTTCAGAAGCAAGAAGCCAAGCAGTTCTACTCCGTCAAAGCACTGGTATATGTCTAGCATCTTTATCAATCGATGATTGTGCAACTGCAATTTCGATTCCCAAAACTGAAACACAACGAATTTTTATTGCCCGTTTAGAAAATGGCGTGTCTCAAACAAATGCCTCAGCCACAAGTCTCAGTTTTAGAACCAATGGCAGCATTGCTGCACAAAAAGACTTTATGTTAGAGCGACAAGGTCTTTCTTATTGTGTTCGGGTCGGTGTCATTGGGGATACCATTATCACGGAAGGAGCCTGCCCATGAATATAAAACAACAAGGGGTTGGACTGGTTGAAGTCTTGGTCGCGCTGGTTTTATTAGCGATCAGCGTATTGGGTTTTGCTGCTTTGCAGTTACGGGCGGTGGATTCCAGTCTGGAAGCCAATAAGCAGGTGATAGCACTCACCATTGCACGCGATCTGGCAGAGAAAATGCGTGCAAATCCACAGGCGACCCGAGCAGGGAAATATAAGGTTGCAGCAGTAGAGGTGCCAAAAATAGCAGTATCAAATGTAGCGGATAAACCTGAAAAGATCGCGCTACAAGATTTACAAAATGCTGCGCTACAAGCCAAAGATAGTGGAATGAATCTCGCTGTGGATCAATGTCCAACTGGAAATAACCGACAATGTATTTATGTCGCCTGGGACGAGACCAATCTGGCAGGAAATACTGGAATTGCTTCATGCATAAAAGATGGGGCTTACGTTTCAGGATCACATTGTCTATTTCTGGAGGCTTATTAAAATGGGAAGAAGCCTTGCAGATTTTAAGCCATATACCAACAGTCAATCAGGCTTTACATTGATTGAGCTAATGATTTCACTGACTTTAGGTTTGTTGATTGTCGCTGCGGCAATTCAACTGTTTATTACTGGGATTACCAGCTATAAATTACAAAAAGCCATGGCACATATTCAGGACAATGCCAGTTTGGGCTTGAATTTTATTGTTGATGATATTCGTAAAGCCAATCTGAGTTCGCCTGTACCCGCCGTTAATGACCAGATTGGTTATGCGGGAATTTTGCTGACCTCAAACAATGTTGGTGAAAAGATTGATCTGAATTGTGCAGATTGCTTTGCCAATAATCAGCTCACCAGTTTTGGTAATGCCAATGTGACGGGCCTAACCAATGATCAATTACTCATCCGTTATCAAGCGCCACAAGGTGGGTTGGACTGCTCAGGCAAGGATGTGAGTAGCGGAACATTTGTGGTACAGCGCTACTATGTTGATTCTACTGTAAAAGATTCACGTAAATCTTTACGCTGCCAAGCTGCGCAATATAGTCAAACCTCATTGGATGCCAAGACATCGACTGATCGTTTAAAACTTGCTTGGGAAGATAGTCAGGTCATTTTACCTAATGTTGATTTCTTTCAGGTGCGTTTGGGGTATATGGATGGCGACCTCAATAGTGCAAATAGTACCTTGGCCTATGCGGATATTAAAAACTATATGGCCTTAAAGGCAACGTCAAAAAATATTGATGGAGTCACACAGGCTGTTCGGCCACATGTCCATGCCATTCAATTGGGAGTGCTAGTTCGTTCTGATGATAGAACGGGTAATCAGTCGATCATAAAAGAACGGAACAAAGAGCCATTTCAGGTCTTGGGGACCTCGGTGAAACTTACACCGACTTATCAGGATAATTATTTACGTCAGGTCGTGAATCAAACGATCTCTTTACGAAACGCAATGGGTTGGGTTTCGGAAGGTTGTGATAGCAGTAAGACTACAACCTGTACAAATGGGGGGGCTGGAACATGATTCAGGCTCAACGTGGTGCGACACTCATCGTTGTACTCATGATTTTATTAATGATTACGATTATTGGGACGCTAGCGATACGTCAAAGTGTGAGTTCATTAAAGCTGGTGAGTAATCATCAGATCCAGACTCTGCTGGCCCAAAATGCGGACGCAGCATTGATGTATTTTCAAGATCCCAACACTCAACAAAATTTAGCCTCTGCAAATGGCATTGTGGGATTCTTTAAAAACGAAAATAACAAAGATGCAGAACTCGTATTTTGTTTTTCAGGAACGGATCCATTTGCATTAAGTAAAGCGGGTTATCGGCTAAATAGTCAGTCTTTTAATATTAATAGTTCTGGTGCAGGTGCATGTACAGAGGCTTCAGCAAAAACTTCAAGTGGCCGTAAACAGGTTGTGACTCAGGTTTATATCAAAAGAGCCTTAACACCAACGTCACCTTTTGCAGACCTATCTCGTGGTACAGAGGTAACAGGGGCAAAAACTGAAAACAATATTCGCTTGCGTGTCTATGTTGTATCGGTAATGCAGGGATTATTAACGGCCGATGCTTTATTTAAAGCCGACAATGATCCTGACAAAGGTTGCCTGACGAAAAGCATAGACAATAATGGCGTCAATGCTGTTGCCGCCTGCCTAAAACAAAATACAGAAAAGCCAATATATAACATACAAGTCGCAGAATATCGTTTCTTGTCTGACTTTGAACCTACAGGTTCATAAGGGAGAAATGCCATGAATAATAAGAAGATGAAGAAACTCAACAGGTGTGAAGAACAACAAAAGAACAAAGTTAAAGGCCTGCTGTTGGGTTGTACGGTATTGTCTAGCCTTTTAATCCTGTCATCGGTGACATCGGCCAGTGATATTGAAATTTATCAACCTGCAGCGGGCAATAAAAAACGATTAATGTTGATGGTAGATCAGTCTCGTAGTATGGGGGGAGCTGGTCTTTTGGATCTGGTGAAAGATTATCCACTGTGTGTAGATCAAGGTGTTACGGATGTACTGGGCAAAAACGGATTAAATCTCGGTATAAAAATTGCGGGTCAGACTGATCTAATTAATGTCACAAAAGAAGCAACTGATCTTATTAATCAAGCAATTTTGAAAGGCGTGCTCGGCAATGGACAAGGGCAGGGAATTTTAGATTCTATTGCTGAAATCAAAACTGAACAGCCGAATACAACTTATCCATTCCCGCGCCAATCCTGTACGGTCGTAACTACAGATGCAACCGTCAAGCTGTTAGATAATTTATTGAATGGTCTATTAGGGGTAAAAACAGGTTTATCGGCAGAACAGTATATTCGTGAAACCTGCGATCCGTTGATTGATATTAGTTTACTCAAATCCATTACCAATTCATCTACTGTGGGAATCTATCGTTGCTATGATAAAAACTCCCGCGTCCGTATGGCGCTGACTGATGTGTTAAAAGGTAAGAAGGGTGAGGCGGGTCTGCCAGATATGGAGCGGATACCTGATAGCACTATGGTCGGGTTATCAATTTCACCTTATAACCATATTGCGAATGATCGTGCTGGGGCAATTGTATTTGAGCCTAAATTGCTGAGTGATGTCTATACCTATAACGGAAAAACACAGAGTCATCGTCAACATATCATTGATTATATTGCTAGCGCCAATATGGACTCAAAAGGTGAGTTTAATTTACAAAGTTTATTGGCTATTGTTCCTAAGCTGGTGGGTGGTTTGCTGAATGATGTAGTTGCGACATTAGGAAAAATTTTAAGTAATCCATTTGATGCAGTAGGTGAGCTCTTAAATTTAGAAAATACGAACAATGCATTAAAAGATGTTTTGAATATGCTGGGGTTAGGTGGGAACAACCCAATGGCAAGTACTTATGCAGAAACAGGAGCTTATTTACTTGGCAATACCACCAAAGGGACTGGAGCAAGACAATATGGAAAACGTAATTATCTTCTTAAATTAGGAGGTTTGGGAATTCCAACAAGTTATAAGTGTACTGGATGGGAGGCAGATGGTACAACGTGTGCAAGTGGACAATGGGAACTTGTTGGGCTTTTAGGTCTAGGTAATCTAGATACGAATGGTTATAAATCTGTTGATGCGAATTTGCTCAATGTGTTGGGGATATTAAGTGTAGGATCACAAGAAATATTTTATGAATATCGCTCAGATGTTAGTGCGAAATATAGCGGTTTTACTGATAGCCAAAAGAATAACAGTACAATTAATCCATTGATTAAAAGTAATGGTAATTTTTATCAAGCACCTTCAACTGCTCCACAATGTGATGCAAATGGCTTAATGGTCATTGCTGGCGGTGTACCGACAATAGCTCCAACTTTAACTGACTCTTTATTACAACCTAAAGGCAGCCAATCCGAAGCGACTAAGGTCGCAATGGAACGTTTAATGGCGCGTTCTTTGGATAACTCTCAGAGTTTAAATGTTCAATATAAAGATGGACGTTTGAATGATAGTTGGAGCTTTAGATGTAATTCAACAGATTTGAAGTCGACCACCCTAGGTAATAATAAGAACTCAAATGACAATACTGACTTTGCGACATGGCAGTGTATCGGCGCCTATGCACGTGATATTCGCGCACTAAAAACGAATCCAATTAAGACGGCCGTGATTGGACTTGATCGCTCTTTCTTGCAACTTCCTGACTATATCGCTGGGCAAGAAAATAGCACTGATAGTAAAGGTTTGACCCAGATTTCAAGTACCAATGTTGCACAGGATCAGTTGTTAACGGGTATTGTGCCAAAAGCAGTAAGGGATCTGCTTGGCGTAACGGGTTCTCTATTAGATGGTTTATTACCGAATAGTCTGATTGGTAGTGGCCTAACAACTGGAATTACCAGTTTGTTAGATCGTTTATTACCGCGTAATCCAGAAGATATCAAGAATATGGCACGTTGGGGTGTGATTGGTGGTGGTGGCTGGTATAACGCAGCCAATAGCCAGAATATTGCACAAAGTATTAAAGACTTTCACGATAATTTAGGTGTAACAGACGGTGATCCGATTGGTTTACAAACCATTCCTGAAGATCCACTTACGCCTTATCGTATGAGTAATGATGTTTATAAAAGTATGTTTGAACCAACTGAAAAAGCCAGTTGGATAGGTAACTTCAAAAAATACTATGTTGAAACAGACAATTCTGTGAATAAGCTGAAAGATGCCTGGGATATTTCAGCAAGCAGCTATGATGTTCAGGATTGGAATAAGGGCGGGTTGCTTGCCAAGCTCAAAAATCTGAAAAATAAAACGGATAATTCAGATCCGACCAAGCCGATCATTACAGAGCGTAAAGTTCTGATCAATCGCGACTGTCAGCAAATTGACAATACAACCGCCTATCAATTCACTGAGGTGGGTGCCTTAAAGACAATTAATAATAAGTATCTGGACGTTAAATGCGGTTCTGGAACTACAGTCCGTTCAGATGATAAAGGTTATCTGCTTATGAATCTGTTGGGATATAACGTGGGTAATGCCGCAACCACAGCAGACCTGACTGAAGCAAATCGTACCAACTGGAAAGTGGGCATGAACCTGCATTCAACACCTGTTAAATTGACTCAGGAAGCTGTTTTTAATGCAGATAACAGTGTTAAAGAACGCAAGGATTATATGTTATTTGGCACCACACAAGGTTTGTTGCATGTCGTTGATGCCAAAACGGGTGAAGAAAGCTTTGCTTTTGTACCCAATGAAATGCTGGAAAATACCCAACAAAGCAAAGCATTTTTAGAAAAACCAGCTGGCGTAAAAGCAGATATGGCATACGGCATTGATGGTGCATGGACTATTTATAGCGAATATGCTTATGGGATGAAAGCAGTCAGTAGTGGCAGTGTCAGCAGTGAAATTGTCGCGACTGTCGGTGAGATCAAGAGCGATGGTAAAGTGGTCGCGAAAGGCAAACAAATTGCCTATGGTGGTTTACGTATGGGAGGACGTAGTTACTATGCATTAGATCTCAGCGATATCAGTCAACCTAAACTTAAATTCCATATTGATCCAGATCGCAATCGTATTATTAGTCTGCAAGCTGATGGAACCTATAAAACCACAACCAATACGGCTTTAGCTGCGATGGGGCAAAGCTGGTCTAAACCGACCATTACCAGCATCATGTATAAAGGTGCAGCAAAACGCGTCATGATTGTTGGTGGTGGCTATGATATGGAATATGAAAAAACCGCACCAGTGATTTCCAATGCAACCAAAGGACGTATGGTGTATATGTTCGATGCAGACAATGGTGACCTGATCTGGTATGCCGGCGGAGATAATCAAAGCACATCATGTGGTTCAGGTGATACCAATCATGGCATGAAAATGAAAGAGTTATATAGTGTTGTGAGCCGTATCAATGCAGTTGACCGAGACGGAGATGGCGTGACTGATCATCTTTATTTTGGTGATTTGGGAGGTCAAGTCTGGCGGATCGATTTGAGTAAAGATTTCGGAACCAAAGATGGCGGATGTGGCAGTTACAGTATGCTATTTAAAGATACCAATAGCCGTTTCTATGAAGCACCAAACTTTAGTGTATACGGTTATGAACAACCCCTTGCTGTGATTAGTATTGCATCAGGAAATCGCAGCCTGCCATATAGTGATAAGAATTCAAGTAGCACTGTTTATAATCTTTTTGATCAGGATGTAGTTCGTCGTAACTTCTCTACCGCAAGTAGCAGTAATAGCACGCCAAAACTTTTAGCTACGGATCTTAAAGCAATGCTGACAGCAAGTGAACTAAAAGGCAAAAATCTGGTACAAGTGAAGGCCATGATTCCAAATGGCTGGTATGTACAGGCGAATAGTGTGGTTGGAAAAGAACTGGATGCTCAGGGCAATGAAACTGCTTTAACCAGTCAGACTGGAAGTAAGGTTCTGGGTGAAATGGTGGTGATGAATAAGAGCCTCTATGTCAGCGTCTATAATCCAAATACCACAGCAGGGAATGGTTGTAAAATTCAGGCCAATGGCGCAACTACAGTGCAACGTTATTGCTTACCTTTTGGTGTATGTGAACAAGATGTCAAAGATACCACGATGAGTTTTGGGGCTGGGCATGGAATTGTTGAGTCGATGGTGGGTGCGGGTATTGGACTGGGTGACAAAAATGGAATTACACGTCAGCTGCTCAATCCAAATGCCAAAGACAAAATCGGAAGTAGCAAATTATCTACGAATACCATGCGTCGCCAATTGGTTCCACTGACTTGGTATGAACGTAATGAATAAAAGGAAGCAATACAATTATCTTGCCCAAGGGAGGAGGAGAGATATGCACTCTCCTTCCTGCGACGAGAGTAAATTAATTAAACCTACAGGCTTCACTTTGATTGAACTGATGATTACGGTGGCAATCATTGCGATTATCGCAGCGATCGCTATTCCGAGTTATCAGGTTTATATCCGCCGTGCAGAACTATCTACAGCACAACAGGAAATGCTAAAGGTTGCAGAGCTGCTGGAAAAGCATCGGGCGCGTAACTTTAGTTATGATGGATTTGTACTAAAAGGCACATCTACAAATCAGGGACCTTATTACTCGGTAGCGAATGCAACCAATAACAGTCTACTTTTACCTTTAGACGCAAGCAGTGGCAAGCAGAAATTTACCCTTACCTTAACTGTGAATGCTCAAACATGGTCTTTAAAAGCAGTGAGCCAGAGCCCGCGAAATTATTCATTACTTTTGACCAGTGCGGGCATTAAATGTAAGACCAAAACACCTGCAAATATTACAGCTCAAGATTGTGGATTAGATAAAGAAGACTGGTAAGCCAGCAGATTTTATCAATTAAATTCAAAGCTGTGGATAAGCCGAAAAATAATCTTTATTTCAAAGTCAATTTAACGTAGAATATCGCCCTCTATGAAAGGGGTTTGAAGTGTTGCCGATGGTCGGCGCAGGGATAATCCGTAAAAATTATAAGGTTGTTCTCATGGTTGTTATTCGTTTAGCGCGCGGTGGTGCAAAAAAACGTCCATTCTATCAAATCGTTGTAACTGATAGCCGTAACGCACGTGACGGTCGTTTCATCGAACGTATTGGTTTCTTTAACCCAACTGCACAAGGTAAAGCTGAAAAAGTTCGTTTAGACGCTGACCGTTTTGCTCACTGGGTTGCTCAAGGTGCTCAACCTTCAGAGCGCGTTGCTTCTTTAGCTGCTCAAGCTAAAAAAGCTGCAACTGCTGCGTAATAGTAGTAGGTAGCCCATGACATCGACACAGAATGTGCCAGAAGATCGTATTCAGATTGGACAGTTACGTTCAGCTTATGGATTGAATGGGTGGCTCTGGGTTTATTCAAATACTGAACCTATGAGTAATATGTTTGACTACCTTCCTTGGTACATTGAGACCAAGGCAGGTTGGCAAACAATAGATGTGAAACGTTGGAAACCACATGGCAAAGGCTTGGTTGTTGCATTAAAAGGCGTAAATGATCGCACTGGTGCAGAAAATCTGGTTGGCGCAAATATCTGGATTGCCAAATCTCAGCTTCCAAAAGCAGATGTAGACGAGTACTACTGGTCTGATCTTAAAGGCTTAACGGTGTTAGGTCTTGATGATGAAGAACAAGAAGTCAATCTCGGTCAAATCTACGAACTGTTTGAAACAGGTGCCAATGATGTCATGGTCGTTAAAGCGACTGCTGACAGTGTTGATGCTGAAGAGCGAATGATTCCGTGGCATAAAGATGTGGTACAACGCGTTGATCTTGAAGCTGGTCGTATTTACGTCAATTGGGGCGTAGACTACTAATCCTTTTGGGGAAAGTAGCGCAGCAGGAAAATAAAGGAGTCTGCGGTGTTTTTTGCAGTCATCACATTGTTTCCTGAAATGTTTGAAGCGATTACAGCGTACGGGATTAGCGGACGTGCAGCAAAGCGTGACATCGTGCAAGTGACTTGCATTAACCCACGAGATTTTGCTGAGGGCAATTACAAACGGGTGGACGAACGTCCTTTCGGTGGCGGCCCAGGTATGGTGATGATGGCCGAGCCTTTGGCAAAAGCAATTAATCATGCCAAACAACTTGCTTCACAAGCAGGCTGTGTTCATGCCCCAGTGGTGTATATGTCACCGCAAGGCAAAACCTTAAATGAGCAGGCAGTACAACAATTCGTTGATTATGATGGTTTGATTGTATTGTGTGGGCGTTATGAGGGCGTCGATGAGCGTTTAATCCAGCATTATGTTGATCAAGAATGGTCAATCGGGGATTACGTTTTATCGGGCGGTGAACTTCCTGCCATGGTGTTGCTCGATAGTATTATTCGCCGTTTGCCCAACGTCATGACTGACGAGCAATCTGCGATACAAGATTCTTTTGTAGATGGTCTTCTTGATTGTCCACAATATACAAAGCCTGACCATTTCGAAGGGTTAGATGTGCCTGAGGTACTTAAATCAGGACATCATGCCAATATTGAGAAATGGCGTTTTTTGCAGCGTTATCAACGAACTTTAGATCGTCGACCAGAACTGGTTGAAAAAGTAGAGTTGAGCAAACAGCAAATTAAATGGCTAAAAAATTCGAAAGGTTAAACTGATATCAGTTTATCTTCGCACCCAACGAGAAGCTTTGCTTCGAGTTCTACTTAAACTTGGTTTAAGTTAAAAATAGGCTCTTTAAGACGTTTGTCTTAAGGGGAAAGTTAAACGGGAAATATGCGCTTTAGCCTCTATTCCCAGCGGCGTCAGAGACCTCTTCTCTCCCGCACATATTGGAGATTCCACATGAGTGGTAAACATCCTTTAGTTCAAGCTGTTGAAAATGCACAGTTAAAATCAGACATCCCTGCTTTTGCACCGGGCGATACAGTTATCGTTCAAGTTAAAGTAAAAGAGGGTGACCGTGAGCGTCTTCAAGCATTTGAAGGTGTTGTAATCGCGAAGAAAAACCGTGGTTTAAACTCTGCTTTCACAGTTCGTAAAATCTCTAGCGGTGTTGGTGTTGAGCGTGTTTTCCAAACTCACTCTCCAATCGTTGCTAAGATCGAAGTGAAACGTCGTGGTGACGTTCGTCGTGCTAAACTTTACTACCTACGCGAGTTGTCTGGTAAAGCTGCACGTATTCGTGAAAAGTTACCAGCTCGTAAACAAGGTTAATTTTAACTTTGTTGTATAGCAAAAAAATGCGCCTTTGGCGCATTTTTTTATGTCTGTTTGTGCTTAAAAGCCAATCCTTTTCTAAATCCTCGACCTAGTTTTGCTAAAATAGGTCTTTATGCTTTGACTTTTCTTTTTATGAAAAAAAGTGCTTACCGCCATTTAAGCGGTGTTTTCCTATTAAATAAGCCTTTAGGTTTAAGTTCTAACTCAGCACTGCAAAAGGTGCGTCGTCTTTTTAATGCACAAAAGGCAGGGCATACAGGTGCGCTTGATCCATTGGCAACAGGACTATTGCCCATCTGTTTAGGTGAAGCGACCAAGTTTTCGCATTATTTACTCGATTCAACCAAACGCTATCAAACTACGGTCAAGTTAGGGCAAACCACGGCAACGGGTGATGTTGAAGGTGAAATTCTCCAGCAGAGAGAAGTACCAACTTTAACGGCAGAAAGTATTGAACAAGTGCTGGCGCAATTCAGAGGCGATATTCAGCAAGTACCACCGATGTATTCAGCATTGAAGCGTGAAGGCCGTCCATTATATGAATTGGCACGTAAAGGGATTGAGATTGAACGTGAAGCACGTCCAGTTACGATTTATGATTTAAGCTTAGTTGATTTTACCGAAGATAGCCTGACGCTAGATGTGACCTGCTCGAAAGGCACATATATTCGTGTATTGGGTGAAGATATTGGTGAAGCTTTGGGATGTGGTGGGCATTTAACCAAGTTGCACCGTACCCAAACCGGGCATTTTGAAATTAATCCAGATTATACCATCGAATATCTTGAAGGCCTGACTTTAGAACAACGGGATGCTTTATTGTTGCCTGTGTATGCACCTGTTGAGCATTTTCCGCGCGTGCAATTGCCAGAAGGCCGTGAAAAATATTTTGGCAACGGTCAGGAGAGTAATATTGATCATGAAGCTGCGCCTGAAGTATTGGTTTTCGATGGCGAACGTTGTCTAGGTCTGGCTGAAATCACAGATAAAAAACGTCTGGTGCCAAAACGCTTATTAAATCTATAAAAGGTATTGTCCATGGAATGGGAACTGATTCTGACACTGGTGTTCTTTGCTTTTTGCGCAGGAACAATTGATGCCGCCGTAGGCGGAGGTGGGCTGATTCAGATTCCCGCATTGATGGGTGCTTTACCACAGACAGCGCCAGCTACCTTATTTGGAACCAATAAGCTGGCATCCATTTTTGGGACAGGCTCTGCTGCATTTTCATTTGTACGTCGGGTGAAATTGCAGTGGTCGCTGTTGGGCGTGATTGCGCTGTTTGCCTTTATTAGCTCCTTTATTGGTGCAGCATGTGTATCATTGATTCCGACACATATCTTAAGACCGATTGTCTTGATTATGCTGATTGTGATTGCGATTTATACCTTCGCCAAAAAGCAGTTTGGGCAAGTCCATGTCGATCAACAGATCACGCCAAAGTTATTGGTACTGGCTGCAATGGGTAGTGTAGCCATTGGTTTCTATGATGGTATTTTTGGCCCGGGTACGGGCAGTTTCTTTATTTTCTTTTTTATTCGTTTTCTACAGGTCGATTTTTTACATGCTTCGGCATTGGCAAAGATTGGCAATTTAATGACCAATCTGGCGGCATTAAGCTTCTTCATTCCAACTGGTCATGTGCTGTTTGAACTAGGCTTGATGATGGCGGTTGCTAATATTGCAGGCTCATTATTGGGCGTACGCTTGGCTTTAAAATATGGCAGTGGTTTTATCCGTATTTTATTCCTGATTTTGGTGAGTATCTTGATTTGCCGTTTGGGATATCAGATTTTGAGTGGAACATCGTAAATATTTTAATAAATAAAAGCTTAAACCCTTTGATATTACAGCGATTGCTGAAAATCATTAACTTCAGGTTAATAACCAGCGCTGTAGGTTGATTGATCAAAATTTCATAAAGCGCTTTTATAGATTCAGAATAAAACTGTGATCTATAGGTAAGCACACATGGAAGGCTCAGTTCAGAATAAAGAACGGTTATGGATAAAGCGGCGTCATGCTAAACAGCTAAAGCTGGATATGGCAAACCAATATACCGATGGTGTGGTCATTCCAACTCAAGACATTATTAAAGTCTTGGAAACATTGATTACACCGGGCGACAGAGTTGTACTCGAAGGCAATAATCAAAAACAGGCAGATTTTCTCTCGCGTTCTTTAGCACAAACCAATCCAGATGTTTTGCATGATCTGCATATGATCATGCCAAGCGTTGGCCGTTCCGAACATCTCGATCTATTTGAAAAAGGCATTGCACGAAAACTGGATTTTTCTTTTGCTGGCCCACAGAGTTTACGCATTAGCCAGCTCATTGAAGATGGCTTATTGGAAGTCGGTGCGATTCATACTTATATCGAACTATATTCGCGTTTGGTGGTCGACCTTATTCCAAATGTGGTGCTCTCGGCAGGCTTTATGGCAGACCGTCAAGGCAATATCTATACAGGGCCAAGTACCGAAGATTCTCCTGCACTCATTGAGCCAGCAGCCTTTAGCGACGGCATTGTGATTGTTCAGGTGAATGAACTGGTCGATGATGTTTCAGAGTTACCACGTGTCGATATTCCTGCCTCTTGGGTTGATTATGTGGTTGTGGCAGACCAGCCATTTTACATCGAACCGTTATTTACTCGTGACCCAAAACACATTAAGCCTGTGCATGTGCTTATGGCGATGATGGCAATTCGCGGAATTTATGAAAAGCATAATGTGCAATCTTTAAATCATGGCATTGGTTTTAACACTGCGGCGATTGAACTGATTTTGCCGACCTATGGCGAGTCTTTAGGTTTAAAAGGAAAAATTTGCCGAAACTGGACATTGAATCCGCATCCAACCTTAATTCCAGCAATTGAAACGGGTTGGGTTGAAAGTGTGCATTGTTTTGGTACCGAACTCGGTATGGAAAAATATGTTGCAGCTCGTCCCGATGTTTTCTTTACAGGTCGTGATGGCGCGTTACGTTCCAACCGCATGATGTGTCAGCTCGCAGGTCAATACGCCGTTGATTTATTTATTGGCGCAACGTTGCAGGTTGATGGCATGGGCCATTCTTCGACTGTTACCAAAGGGCGTTTAGCGGGTTTCGGTGGTGCACCGAATATGGGGCATGATCCACGTGGACGTCGTCACGATACGCCAGCATGGCTTGATATGCGTTTGCAAGGTGCCAATGAAACAGAAACCTATTTGGCACGTGGTAAAAAGTTAGTTGTTCAAATGGTTGAAACCTTCCAAGAGGGTGGTAAGCCGACTTTTGTAGAGCGTCTTGATGCGATTGATGTGGCTAAAACGGCAGGTCTACCTTTAGCACCGATCATGATTTATGGCGATGACGTCACTCATCTACTGACTGAAGAAGGCATTGCTTATCTATATAAAGCAAGCAGCCAAGAAGAGCGTCAAGCCATGATTGCTGCTGTGGCAGGCGTGACCAGTATTGGTTTAAGCCAAGACCCTAAAACGACAGCGCGTTTAAGACGTGAAGGTCTGGTGGTATTTCCTGAGGATTTAGGCATTCGCCGCACCGATGCCACACGTGAGCTATTAGCTGCGAAAAATATTGCCGACTTGGTGACATGGTCAGATGGTCTATATCAACCCCCTGCAAAATTCAGGAGTTGGTAATGATGGCACAAGTTCAATATCAAACACTTAGCGATAGTCAGCTTTTGGCAGATATGGCGGTCGAGGCTTTGATTGATGAAGTGAATCTAACACCAAAACCAGCCTTGGTTGATCGCCGTGGTAGCGGTGCACATGATGACCTGACTTTGGAATTAATGGAGCGCTCTGCAAAAAGTTTACAGCCCATGTTCGAGACGATGGCCCAAGCCGCAGTGCATCATGGAAAAGTTTGTTTAGCTTTGCGTGAAGACATTGGTGAAATTGGCCGCCAAGGTGAAAAAACCATGATGTTGGCAACAGATAGTGTCAACACACACCGCGGTGCAATTTGGGCCTTGGGTTTAATGGTGACGGCGGCACCATTGGCACGCACTAATCAACAATATTTATCGGCTGTTGAGCTATGTCAGTTAGCAGGTCGGATTGCCCAGCTTGAAGATCGTTTTATTCCAGAGCAAGCCTTGAGTCATGGTCAGCAGGTACAGAAGAAATTAGGCATCTTAGGCGCCAAAGAACAGGCTCAACAAGGTTTTCCAACGATTGTGAATTTTGGTTTAAAGCAGCTTTATCAAAGTCGCAATAAACCTATGAAAGAAGAGTTTGCTCGTCTAGATGCCTTGCTTGCCATGATGACTGATCTGACCGATACCTGCGTGCTTTATCGCTCGGGCATATCGGGTTTAAAGCGTATGCAGCAAGGGGCAAAGCAAGTACTGGATTTGGGCGGCAGCTCAAGCTTGGAAGGCCGACGTGCTTTGCATCTTTTAGAGATTGATCTGCTTCGTATGAACGCTTCTGCCGGCGGTGCTGCAGATTTGTTGGCAGCAACCTTGTTTATAGATCGTGTTGAGCAGTCAACTTTAAAAAATAAAGAGGGATTTTGATGATGGAAACACTTCATTTTGAGTTTGTTGCGACAGAGCCACCTGTAAAAAAAGCATTGGTTGGGTGTGTGGGCTCGGGTGATTTAGAAATTTTGATGGAACCTGGCGAGAAAGGGAAAGCTTCTATTCATGTCATCACTTCGGTAGATGGTAGTGCGGCACGTTGGCACAATCTGTTTGAACGAATTTTTACTGCACAAACACCGCCAGCGGTCAAAATTGATATTCATGACTTTGGTGCAACCCCCGGTGTGGTTCGCTTACGTCTGGAACAAGCATTAGAGGAGATTGCGCATGACTGATATCGAGAGCTTGTTAAATAAACAGGATTTTATTGAACTCAGCGCAAGGGAACGTGCCAAAGCATTGTTAGATAAAGGCACTTTTCGAGAGTTGCTTGATCCGTTTGCACGCGTCATGTCACCTTGGCTGATTCGGCAGAATATTGTCCCGCAAGCCGATGATGGCGTGGTGATTGCAAAAGGTTCTATTCAAGAACAGCCAGTAGTTTTAATTTCAATTGAAGGCTTATTCCAAGGTGGAAGCTTGGGTGAAGTCGGTGGTGCCAAAATTGCGGGCGCTTTAGAGCTTGCGGTTGAAGATAATCTTAAGGGTATTCCTACTGCTGCAATTTTACTGTTAGAGACGGGTGGCGTTCGCTTACAAGAGGCAAATCTGGGTTTGGCTGCAATTGCTGAAATTCAGGCCGCAATTTTGAATTTACGTCAGTATCAACCCGTGATTGCTGTGGTTGCTGGGAGTGTCGGGTGCTTTGGTGGTATGTCAATTGCTGCTGGATTATGCAGTTATATTGTGATGACGCAAGAAGGCAGATTGGGGCTTAATGGCCCACAAGTGATTGAGCAGGAAGCAGGCATACAAGAATATAACGCCAAAGATCGTCCATTTATTTGGAGTATTACAGGTGGTAATCAGCGCTTCGCCAGTGGTTTGGCCGATGCTTATGTGGATGATGACCGCAATATAATCCGTCAACAAGTGATTGATTATTTGCAACAAGGTTTGCCTCATCAACATCGCAGTTCAAATTACGCATTCTATTTAGCGCAGCTACAACAAGTCGATACTGCCGAGCAAATTACTCCAGCACAGGTTCAGGCTTTGTATCAAGGAGAGCAAGCATGAATATCGCCGTTGATACATTAAAAGCATCTACTCGAGGTGCAGATTGGTTTAAGGCTTTTACGCAAGATTTTAAGGTAGTTGAAGGCTTTCCTGCTTCTGTTTTGGTTGCGGATGGTCAGATCGGTCAACAAGCACTACGGGTAATTGCTGTTGTTCCAGATAGTAATAATCTGTTCCCGCGTGCAAGACAAGGTGAAGTTGGATTGCTGGAAGGTTGGAGTTTGGCAAAGGCGGTCGATGACGTGATTCAGACTGATGCAAATGCTGAAACGAAACGCGGTATTTTATGTCTGGTGGATGTTCCAAGTCAGGCTTATGGACGCCGTGAAGAATTGCTGGGTATCCATCAAGCTTTAGCGGGTGCCGTAGATCGCTATGCCAGAGCCAGATTAGCAGGACATCCTATTGTCAGTTTATTGGTTGGTAAGTCAATGTCGGGTGCTTTCTTGGCGCATGGTTACCAAGCCAATCGTATTATTGCCTTAAAAGATTCAGGTGTTATGGTGCATGCAATGGGTAAAGAATCTGCTGCACGCGTTACTTTGCGGTCGGTTGATGAGTTAGAGCAATTGGCATCAAGCATTCCTCCAATGGCCTATGACATTGAGAGCTATGCAACGCTTGGTTTGTTGTCTCAACTTTTATCGGTTGAGAATCCAGAGCAACCAACAGTGAATGATCTTTCATTGGCAAAGCTGGCTGTAGAACAAGCATTTAAAGAGATTCATGCTGAGCCGTCCAGAGGGCTGGAACAAAGACTTCACGGACAAAATCGTCAGATGTCTAAACAGGTGCGTGAATTATTGCGTGAGCAATGGTCATGAAACTTGAGCTGGAAGCCCATGATTTACTGTGGGGCATGACGGTCAGTTGTTTGGCTGATGATGCTCCGCTTTGGGTGAAAGAGGTTTTGCTACGAGGCGATCCTGTTGTCGTTCGACGGGCAATGACCTCTGTAGATCAGGTCGCGGTGGGTGTAAGAGGGCAATTCCGTCATCAACGATATGCAACGCAAATGCCACGATCTGCCATTACAAGACAGCTTAAACCCGAAGCACTGACTCAAGTAAATACCAGTCACTTTAAACACTTGGCAGAACGTTTACAGAGCATTTCTAACATCATGAAAAGTTTTTCAGGGTATTGGGGATATACAGGAAGTTTCGGTTTTGAACTGGCAACAGGCATTGAAACCGTCACTCAGCACAGCGATATCGATTTGTTGATTCGAGCCGAACAGCCTTTTGCCAAA
This sequence comes from Acinetobacter vivianii, assembly GCF_014635885.1. Classification (GTDB taxonomy): domain Bacteria; phylum Pseudomonadota; class Gammaproteobacteria; order Pseudomonadales; family Moraxellaceae; genus Acinetobacter; species Acinetobacter vivianii. The sequence continues at coordinate 186,741 of NZ_BMDR01000003.1, read as the reverse complement.
AATCAGGCGATTGAGCTACTCGAAGATTTTCAGCAAGCAGGGCTGAATGTAGATATACAGCTACAACTGCCAAAAGGTGGTCTGGCGTTAAAAGAGTGGGCTGGGAATCGTGTAAAAGTTTTATTGAAGCGTCCTGATGGTGCTGTTTTAGTAGAAAACCCATGGAATTAGGGAATAGATATCATGGCTTCGATTTGGGTATATCCAGGACAGGGAGTGCAAAGAAGCAATATGCTGCACGACCTGCCACAAACGGCTCTGGTTAAAGAATACCTTGAGCGTGCATCGGATGCACTTAAAGAAGATGTCTTGTTGTTGGACAGCTCGGCTGCATTGCAATCGACACGTTCAGTACAGCTATGTTTACTGATTTCAGGTGTGTTGAGTTCAGCGCTATTAACGGCTGAAAAATTAATGCCTGATTATGTCGCGGGTCTATCGATTGGTGCTTGGTCGGCAGCAGTTGTAGCAGGCGTTTTAGCCTATGAAGATGCTGTTCGTTTGGTTGCCTATCGTGGTGAACTTATGCAAAACGCCTATCCAACAGGATATGGCATGACCGCATTAATAGGTACAGATCGCACATCTGTTGAGAAGTGGGTGAAACAAGTTTATGAAATAACGCCACAGGTTTTTGTCGCCAATATTAATGCACATAACCAGATCGTTATTTCAGGTCGCTTTGAGGCCATGAACCAAGTTGCAGTTTTGGCGAAGCAACAAGGCGTTGTGGCAAAAAAATTAGATGTATCGGTGCCATCGCACTGTGAATTATTAAGTCAGCAAGCAAAGCAACTTGCAGTGTCTATGGAGGGAGTGACTTTAAAGCAGCCTAAAATACGTTATTTAAGTGGTACAACGGCGCGTACACTTGGCAGGCCAGAACAGATTGGTGATGACTTGGCTTTTAATATGAGTCGCACTGTAGATTGGGAAAGCACTATTCAGGCGGCATGGGAACGAGGTGTCAGATTACAGATTGAAGCTTTACCGGGAACGGTACTGACGACACTTGCACGTCGAACTTTTCAAGAAGGAACTGTATTGTCATTTCAGGGAACGCGTATAGATAGCATTCGAATGGCAATGCAAAAAGAACAGGAAAATCAGATTTCTATGGGAATATGATTTAAAAAATTTAAGTAATCCAAGGATATGAGGGATTTACAATGATTATATATGGAACAGCAATTTTAGCGATTTGCCATTTACTCGGTGATTATCTTGGCAATACCTTAGGTGTCCTTATCGGGGTAAAAGCCAATGTGGGTGGTGTTGCCATCTCTATGATTCTTTTGATTCTCGCTAAAGAATTATTAGCAAAAAAAGGTTATTTACCACAGGTGACACAGTTTGGAATCTTATATTGGTCTGGCATGTATATTCCAATTGTGGTAGCGATGTCGGCAGGGCAAAATGTGGTTGCAGCGTTATCTGGCGGTATGTTGGGACTGATCGTTTCTATTACTTCCCTGATTGGGACGGTGCTGGTTATTCGCCATTTAAATCGATTAAGTGGTGATTATGAAACCTATGAATGGACAATAGAAGGCACTGAAAAAGCAGCATAAATAATCCTCACGATAATGAATAACAAAAGGACTTAAACAATGGACGAGTTAATTACGGTATTTACAAAAAATGCTTTGGTGACTGCACTTGCGGTCACAGGTTTGATGATGTTTGTATCCCATCTGCTGTCAAAATATTTGACCAAAGGAAAACTGCAAAGCTCGGCAATCGCCATTACTTTAGGACTTGTGGTGGCGTATTTTGCAGGCGTCTATACACAAGGTACAAAAGGAATTTCTGATATTGCTATTTTCTCTGGCTTTGCACTGTTGGGTGGTGCAATGATCCGTGATCTGGCAATTGCATCGACTGCATTTGAAGTGGATGTTAAAGAAGTCAAAAAAGCAGGAAAAATTGGCCTGATTGCACTCACGCTTGGCTGTATTGTTCCTTTTGTAATTGGTGTAATGGTTGCATGGGTTATGGGATATCGAGATCCGATTTCCATGACAACGATTGGCGCAGGCGCTATGACTTATATTGTGGGTCCAATCACAGGAACAGCCATTGGTGCAAGTTCCGATGTGATCGCGCTTTCTATTGCAATAGGCCTGATCAAATCGGTGTTCTTTATGGTCGGTACACCACTCCTTGCAAAATTCATGTATCTAAAAAGTCCACGTTCAGCCATGGTCTTTGGTGGGCTGGCTGGCACAACCAGTGGTACAGCCGCAGGATTGGCAGGTACAGATGTCCGATTAGTTCCTTATGGTGCATTGGTGGCAACCTTTTATACAGGTCTTGGCTGTTTACTTGGCCCGTCTGTCTTTTTTCTCACGGTAAATGCAATTTTCGGATAACTAATCAAGCATGAATATTTGCAACTTATTCATTTGTTATAAGTTGCTTATCATTCATTTCTGCACATGAGAAGCAAACATACGGCACTCTGCAATTAATGCCAGTAAATTGGGATCACGTTCCTTACTTTTTAGAAATACCAGCCCAATTTCCTGTTGCAGATGGTATTGCTGTTTTAAAGGAATGAGCTTAACCGAGCTTTCATATACCGCAGAAATACGACCGGGCAAAAGCGCAAAACCAACGCCTGAGCTAACCATACTGATTAAAGTAAAAATATCATTGAGTTGTAAGGCAACTTTAGGTGAAAAACCAGCTTTTTTAAAAATGAAATCACTGTCATTATGGGTGGCAAAGCCCTGAGTTAAAGTCAAAAAGGTCTCTTCTTTGAGTAGACTGAGATCAATTTCCTCAAAATCAGCATATTTAGAGTCTTTATTTACCGCTAAAAAAATATCATCACAGAACATCGGCAAAATTTCAAAGTCATCATCTTGTGTTGTTTCATTGAGTGCCACAATAATGGCATCAAGTTCCGTCGTTTTAAGCTTTTTCACCAGATCCTGATTGGAACTAAGAAGTAATTGAATATCGAGTTCACTACGTCTTAATTTAAGTCCGCTAATCACATTAGGAATCGTCTTTACGGTTAAAGAATAAAGAGAACCTAAATGTAGAACTTTGGCTGCAAAGCCCGCAGCTTCTCTGGTTTTATTTACCGTAATAAAAATATCCTGTACGATTTTTTGCGCACGTTCTTCAAATACATAAGCGCTCTTTAATGGAATTAAATTACGACCTTCATTTTTAAAAAGTGGACAACGTAGGGCACTTTCCAGTGAGTGTAAGGCTTTATGAACACTGACATTGCTGAGCTGCATTTCAGTTGCTGTTTTGGAAAGATTTCCACAGCGCATAAAAGCGAGGAAGATTTGTATTTTTTTAAGGGTGAGCTCTTCATCAATTTCCATATCAATCTCCAGTTCCTAATGACTTTCCTTAAAAAATTATGTCTTCCCTCCACGCAACGTGACACCAATCGACGCGACCATAATACAAGCCAAAGCCACCCATTGAATCAGGCTAATTCGCTCATGTAACAATACCAGACCTGCTAAAGCTGCAAGTGCAGGCGCAAGACTGGAAAGCGTCCCATAACTGAGTTTGCTGAGACGTTTCAGTGCCATTAAATCCAGTGCATAAGGTATCGCTGTTGCCAATAGGGCAATGACCATTGCTTTGCCCCAATATTGGGTGTCCAGAAGTACAGGAGCATTATTCCATAGACCAAAAGGCAGTAAGGTCAGGGCGGATAAACCAATCGCAATGGTCAGCGCATGCATGCCGATATTTTGCTGTACCACACGATGTCCATAATAAATATACAGTGCCCAGAAGAAACCTGCACTCAATGCACATGCCGCACCGATATAGGAAAAATGTTGCGCATTGGCATCATGCCACGGCACCATTAAAGCAATACCTAAAATCGCAAATGCGACCCAAATATAGTCACTGCGCTGTTTAATCGAGAGTAGCGCCAAACCGAGCGGGCCAATAAATTCCAGACCAACAGCAATTCCTTGAGGAAGCTTGCCTAAAGAGGTATAGAACAGAATATTCATACAGCATAAGGCAGCGCTATAACACAGTAAATCACGCCATTTGAGTTCTTTTAATTTGGAAATGATTTTCCATGAACGAAACATGACTGCAACCAGAATGGTGGCAAAACACAGTCTTAAAATCGTCACTGTGAGTGGATCGAGTGTGGCAATCAATTGCTTGGCGAATGAAGCACTGATTTGATAAGACAACATGGACAAAACCATGTACAACACAGCGACTAACTGGAGATTTTTCATGGGAGATATCCGAGGCGCTGGTTATTGCTATTTTTGAGATGGAATAACATTTTCTATTTCACCTCTTTTTGCTGTCGAGCATGTTGTGTGGTAAAGGTACAGCCAATCGAAGCAATGATAATCGTACCCAAAGCAAGCCACTGATTCCAAAGTAACATTTCACCCAGAAAGATAAAGCCTGAGAGGGCAGCCACTGCGGGTTCCAGACTCATCAATGTGCCGAAGCTAAGCGGAGTTAAACTGCGCAAGGCGATCATTTCTAAGGTAAAGGGTAAGGCACTGGCGAGTATCGCAAGCCCGATAAAATAATATAAATTTGGCAGTTCAAAGACCCGATCGATTGCCCCTGAAAAGAGTGCAAAAGGCAGTAAGCAGAGCATACCAATCGACATGCCTAAGCAGACGGTGTGGTTACCGGAAATGCCCGAAGGCTTTTGCCCCGCAATAATATACAGCGCCCAACACGCACCCGCACTCACGGCAAAGAATACCCCAACGAGATCCAGACCTTGTTGTGCTTGCTGTAATGGAAACAATAAGACCAGACCTAAAATGGCACAGCCGACCCAAATAAAATCGTATTTTTGGCGAGCATGATAGAGCGCCACACTTAAGGGGCCGATAAATTCAAAGGCAACAGCTAAACCTAGAGGTAAGCGTTCAAGCGATAAATAGAACAGGGCATTCATCCCTGCAAGGGCGACGCCATAAGTCAGAATGGCTTTCCAGCGAACCACTTTGAAATTAATGGTCCAGATCTTAAAAATAATGGCCAGAATGATTGCACCAAAAAACAGGCGCATGGCAGAGACGGTCAGCACAGGAAAGCTTTGAAACAGGACTTTGGCTAAAGAACCACTGCCTTGTACACATAACATGGCAATCATCAGGAGCAATAAAGCATGCAGAGGTGTTTTCAGTACAGGGTTCGACATCTTATTTTTTTACATTCAGTATAATATTCACATAATAATTCAAATGCCCATAAAAAAGCCACAGCATCAACTGTGGCTTTTTCTGGATTGCTCTAAGACAGAGATTAGAACAATACGCGAACGCGGATGGTACCTTCAACGTGGTTCAATGTATCAAGCGCTTCTTGAGACGCAGATGCATCAACATCCATCACCAAGTAACCGATATCACCTTTGGTCATTAAAGACTGACCAGAGATGTTGATCCCTTGTTCAGCAAATAATGTATTGATCTTCGATAACACACCCGGAACGTTTTTATGGATGTGAAGCAAACGGTGCTGACCATCAGAAAGTGGCAATGCGATTTCTGGGAAGTTCACCGCAGAAAGCGTCATACCTTTGTCTGAATAAGCAACGAATTTTTCAGCAACTTCTAAACCGATGTTTGCTTGCGCTTCCATCGTTGAACCACCCACGTGCGGGGTTAAGATCACATTGTCTAAGCCACGGAGTGGAGACAGAAATTCTTCGCCATTTGCTTTTGGTTCTTTCGGGAATACGTCAACCGCTGCACCAGCGATGTGGCCTGATTTGATTGCGTCAGCCAAGTCTTCGATCACAACACAAGTACCACGTGCTGCGTTCAAGAAGATTGAGCCTTTTTTCATTTTCGCGAACTGTTCTTTCTTGAAGAAGTTACGCGTAGATGGAACATCTGGAACGTGTAAAGTCACCACATCCGCAGTTTCTAAAAGTTCATCTAAAGAGCCAACTTGACGTGCATTACCTAATGGTAATTTAGTCACAGCATCAAAGTAGATGACTTTCATACCTAAGCTTTCTGCCAATACAGAAAGTTGTGAACCGATCGAGCCGTAACCGACGATACCCAAAGTCTTACCACGAGTTTCAAACGAACCCACCGCAGCTTTATTCCAACCGCCCGCATGTGTATCTTTCGATTTTTCAGGTACACGACGAAGCAACAGAATCGTTTCAGCAAGAACCAATTCTGCAACCGAACGTGTATTTGAATACGGTGCATTGAAAACTGGGATACCACGAGACATTGCCGCTTTTAAATCGACTTGGTTTGTACCAATACAGAAACAGCCAACCGCGATCAGTTTGTTCGCGGCTGCAAAGATTTCTTCAGTCAATTGTGTACGGGAACGAATACCAATGAAGTGAGCGTCTTTAACAGCCTCTTTCAAAGCTTCGCCTTCAAGCGCAGTTTTGTGGTAATCGATGTTGGTATAACCCGCTGCATTTAAGGTATCGATGGCATTTTGATGCACACCTTCTAACAGAAGGAAACGGATTTTGTCTTTAGGTAGTGATAGATGTTGGCTCATTACGGCTCCGCTACAAAGGCCAAAATTTAGTTGCAGTACTATAGCATACAGCTTTGAGATATAAATATTTCGTTTAAAATTACCGCATCAGAATTGATGATAATTTTTCAGTTAAGAGTGAATTTTATTGGTTAAACACATTTTGTTATCACAGTATCTTTAACCTACGCTTTATCCCATGCCTGCTTCTATGTAAAATGCAGGTATCTGATAGTCAAACCTGAAACCATCAGGTTTGCGCTGTTCTGCCGAGTTTCTATATGTTGGATACGACAATTTAAAATATTGAAAAATATTATATTGTTATCCAGACGCTCTATCTTTACTTCTTGCTAGGCCTGTAAACGATGAATGCTTCAGTCGCTTTAACACCTGAGTTATTGACCCAATTAACGGCAATTGTGGGTGAAAACCGTATTAAAACCGATGCCGACAGTTTGGAAAATTGGGGACGTGATCACACTAAACATTTTGATCCGAACCCATCAGTCATCGTTTTCCCTTCAAGCACTGAACAAGTGCAGGCCATTGTTAAACTTGCCAACCAGTTTAATGTTGCAATTACCCCATCAGGCGGTCGTACCGGCCTTTCTGCGGGCGCGGTCGCAACCAATGGCGAGATTGTAATTAGCTTTGACAAGATGAACCAGATTCTTGAATTTTACCCAGCGGATCGCATGGTCCGTGTTCAAGCAGGTGTGGTGACTGAGCAATTACAGAATTATGCCGAAGAACAAGGCATGTATTATCCAGTGGATTTTGCATCAGCAGGCTCAAGCCAGATTGGCGGTAATATCGGGACCAATGCGGGCGGTATTAAAGTCATTAAATACGGCATGACCCGTAACTGGGTACTTGGCTTGACAGTCGTTACAGGTAAAGGTGATGTCCTGCGTTTAAACAAAGGCATGATTAAGAATGCGACGGGTTATTCGCTTCAGCATTTATTTATTGGCGGCGAAGGCACATTGGGCTTGGTTACTGAAGCTGAAATCAAGCTTGAGCGTCAGCCACAGAACTTACAGGTACTGGTTCTCGGTGTGCCTGATTTTGATGCAGTAATGCCTGTATTACATGCTTTCCAGAAAGATATCGACTTAACAGCATTTGAGTTCTTTGGTGAACTTGCGATGCAAAAGGTACTCGACCGCGGTCATGTACAACGTCCATTTGAAACACAATGCCCGTTCTACGTATTGCTTGAGTTTGAAGCGCCGTATGAGCCGATTGTCGACAAGGCAATGGAAATCTTTGAGCATTGTATGGAGCAAGGTTGGGTGCTTGATGGCGTTATGAGCCAGAGCCTTGATCAGGTCGAAAGCTTATGGCGTTTACGCGAAGATATTTCTGAATCAATCGCGCCGTTTATTCCATACAAAAATGACATTTCAGTATTAATTACCCACGTACCTGCATTTATTCGTGAGATTGATACAATTGTTCAAGATAACTATCCTGACTTTGAAATCTGCTGGTTTGGTCATATCGGTGATGGTAATTTACACTTAAATATTCTAAAACCTGAAAACTTGACCAAAGATGAGTTCTTTGCGAAGTGTCAGGTAGTGAATAAATATGTATTTGATACCGTGAAAAAATATGATGGTTCAATCTCTGCCGAGCACGGTGTGGGTATGACCAAGAAGCCGTATTTAGAGTATTCACGTTCGCCTGAAGAAATTGAATATATGAAAGCATTGAAGTTGGCGTTCGACCCGAAAGGGATTATGAACCCAGGTAAATTATTTGATCTTTAATGCTTGATTAGATAAAAGAAGTTCTGCTAAAAGCGTATCGAAAGATGCGCTTTTTTTGAGAATTTATATCAGTGAATATTCTAATTGTCGGCAATGGTTTCGATTTATCTCATTACTTACCAACTAAATATGATCATTTTATGGTTGCTATGGGGGCGATAGAAAATTGGGATGAACAGAAAGGAGAAATGGGCTTTGATGATCTATTTGGTTCTTTGTATGAAAAAGAGAATTATTTTTTTAAATATACGAAGGCAATTTATCAAACAGGTGAAATAAAGATATCAGTTGAAAAAATTAATAATATCAAAGCACAATTAAAGAAAAATGTTTGGTATCAATACTTTTCTGATCATATGCGAGAAGTGAGAACTTGGATTGATTTTGAAGAGAAAATAAATAAGGCTTTAGTTATTCTAATTGAATTTATAGATAAAATTTCTATTTATTTATCTAAATCTAATGCAATTGATCTTGATTTCTATAGTCTGAAAAAAGTTTTTAAAAAATATGAAATAGAAGTTCAAGAAAATGAGTTAGATATTGCTACAATTTTTAAAATTTTTGATGAGAAAATAGTAAAAGAGGAGATTGATCCAGATCTTGAACTTTTCCATGATCAAAAAGATTCAATTTCTAGGTATATTGAATTCAATAAAATTAATATAAGTTGTATCCGTAAGGAACATGTGGGATTTTCTTACTTTAATACAGAAAATTTCATAAATGAACTTTATAATATGCTGAATAAATTAATTTCCATTTTTGATTTTTATTTGCAATATATTGTAGATTCTATGTTATTGTCTAATGATGATTGTTTTGTAAGAGGGCATAGAAATTATTATAGTGAAATTTATTCTTTTAATTATACGAGTACATACAAGAAATATTATAATAAATCTCAGAGTATTGATTATTTGCATGGAAAGCTAGGTAGGGGTCAAAATATAGTTTTAGGTGTTTCAGACTTAAATGGTAATATTTTAAGTAAGTATAAAATTTATGGTTTTACTAAATATCATCAGAAATTATTGAAAGATACTGATTATTTATTTTTAGATGGTTTTAAGAATAAAATTAGCCTTCATAAAAACAAAATTGAATATTTTGAAAAAGACTTTGGTCATTTAGACCCCATTAGAAGAAAGTTTGAACGACAACAATTGATGGAGGTAGATAGTAAACTTGACTTAAATATATATATTTGGGGGCATTCACTAGATGTTTCAGATAAAGATTATATTATTGATTTATTTTGTTTAAATGATGATATGGATAGAAACGTTAGAATTATAGTTTATTACTTTGATAAAAATGCAAAATTTTCACTTTTGAATAATTTATTAGCTATTTTAGGTAAAGATAAAGTTGAACTTTGGATGAAGAAGGGCTGGTTAAAGTTCGAGTCTAATCCTAATCTTGTAGAAATTAATAAGATTCAACCAGTTGATTTACCTAAATATGGCTAAATTTTTTTAAAGCAACTTATCTTATGAATGGCTTTAGACGGAGTTGTTTTTTATACGTTTTGTACCCCATCAAAATATAAAAACGATCAGTAAGCATCCCTTACTGATCGCTTGTAGTTTAGATACCACTTTCCAGAATACGAATTTTCACATCCGCAACATGGTCTTTGGTTGCTTCAAAATGCTGCTGCATATGCGCAGTTTGCATGTGAGCTTCCAAATGAGCGGTACTTTGCCATTTCTCTAACATGACAATGGTATTCTCATCAGTGGCCTGCATCTCAATCGCAGGCAGGTGATCAATCAAGGCTTCATAGCCATGACAGCCGTCTTCTGCAAGCACAGTTGGCGTCACTTTTTTAAATGCATCTAAAACTGCTTGACGATGCTCAGCACCTGCATGGGTACGGATTTCAGCAATAATAATTAGCATGATATGTTCTCACTTAAGGTGCTGCAAACAATTGATCTAAATGCGCTTTGTAGGCTTCAAGATAGCTTGGTACATTGGGTGCCTTGATGACATCATTGACGATAAATGTAGGTAGAGATTCCATGCCCAAGAATTGATTAGCTTTGTGAAAAGGCAAATAAACGCCATCCACACCAACGCCATGGAAGAACTGGTCTGGATCGGTAAAGGCTTCCATCGGTGCATTCCATGTTAAAGACAACATGTACTTTTTACCCTGAATTAAACCACCAGAACCATACTTTTTAGATGCATCTGAACGGCTACGACCATCGCTGGCATACAGTGAACCATGACCAATAGTAAAAATATCATCAATATATTTTTTCATGGTCCATGGCGCACCCATCCACCAGCCTGGCATTTGATAGATCACTACATCTGCCCATAAATATTTGGCAATCTCGGCTTGAATGTCATAGTCACTGTCGGTGCGTGTCACCTGTACGTTGTGACCTAAGTTTTTTAAATGTGCTTCGGAAAACTCGGTTAAGGTATCATTCAATTCGCCATTTGAGTGTTCAAACTGTTTGGCACCATTAATAATTAAAATATTGCTCATGGGAGGACTCAGGAATAAATCTCTAAAAATATGGACGCATTTTAGAAAATCTATTCATGAGTAAAAATGCATAAATGAGCAAAATACTATTGATCAAAAATCAAAAATCAAAAATCAAGAATGGAGTTATTCGGTTTTTGATTTTCTGGCTTTATACCAACGACGGATCATCCATAAGATTGCAATCGCAAGATAAAGCGGCCAGAGCATGACTAACCAGATGATGGTTTCTCTTAAGCCATAGAGTCCAACTTTTATAGCTTCCCAAATTCGGCTGAGTAAAGGATCGCTGTCTAAAGTTGCAATGCGATTGATATTGAGATCATGGGTTTTACGTACTTGCGCTTGCTGGAAAAACTCAATTCGAATGGTGCTATAAGCCAAACGGTCTTTGACTTCCAGATTCGTCAGTTGCTGTAGTTGATTGTTCACAGCATTCGAAGCGCTGTTACTCTGATTGGCTGTATTGAGTTTTTCTTCAAGCAATTTTAATTCATAACGTTTGGCTTCATAGGTCTGGCTATTAAAGTTCAACATGAGTGGCAATAACTGATTCAGGAATGGCGTGACCTGTTCATTGGGAATGCGGACTGTGAGTTGTACAGTCGGGGTGATTTTTTCGTAGATGTCGACACTACCATCGATACGGTCTCGTTCCGACCGATCACTGACTTGATAATTAATCTGTTTTTCTTCGATATAGCCCTTGTATTGCGATAGCTGTTGCTCAAGCGCAGAGGTAGTTTTTAATACATTTTTGACTTCAAATTGGAGTTGGGCACTTTTCACCAGTTGACGATTTTGCTCCAACGCATTTTGTTGCTGACTTACCAGTTGTTCAGGATTTTTCGCGGCATTTTCCTGTACCGCTTCGCTATCGAGTGCAACACTCTCAGTCGCAACAGCAGCCTCATTTGCAGCGTTATCTGGATGTTTTGAACAGGCAACCAAGCTGCTGCCCAGTATTAAAATAACAGTTAATTTTTTAGTTAAATCTGACATCTCTGTATGCCTAAATTGTTGTGATATTAAGGTTATAAAATCAGTATCTTCGATTTATTTGTTTATTTATAAAGGGATTGCTGAATCCAACAAATCCTTGCACGCCATAACATTTTGTTGCTTGGCAATGCTGTTTTGTATAGTAGCATAAATGAGCAATGTGAAGTGGAGGGGGCAAAATGTATAAAATGGCAATGCTGTTGGGATGTGCTTTATTGCTGAGCGCATGTAATCAACCGATCACCGAATCGCAACAACAGGCGGCGGTTCAAAAAAGTACGGCCATGCATGCTGTTTTGCTGGATCAGCCGAATTTATTTCACGATGAAAATAATCTAAAGATAGATCAGCAATTTAATACGGCAGAAAATCCTACCGATGCACAGATTACGGTTGAACAGGCACAATTGGATGATTCTGTCGTGGCTGTGCGTACAGAGTATCAATTAAAGCGTGATCAGGATGTCTGGAAAATTGTGAATAAGAAGCAAAGTTATCAATGTGCCAGAGGCGAAAATACGGAAACCTTCCAGTTTGAGTTATGCCCATAATTATCGGGAATCTATTGTCCAGTCTAAAATCTATGCAAAAATGTGGATAACTTTTAGGTTATTCACATTGTCAAAATCCCTGTGGAAGATGGATTAAAATTGCTGTCATTTTAAAAAAGTGCTAAAGTTGCGCCTGGCGATTTAGCCAAAAGGTAAAAACATTTACCAGTCTCACGTAAATAGATTGTTTTTCTTATATACACCTAGTGAATACGGTGTTTTCACATTTATCACATGCTTTTTTATAGCATGAAATCAAAATTTAAATCTAAACCATAAAATCTCGTGGTCGTGATCCTGTTTTCTTTTTTTGAAAATGGGACGGGCGCTAGTTGGTTATTTTTGTGAATAAAACATGATGACAAATAATCAGAACATGACGTTAAACCGTATAACGCTCATGTTTCCTTTAGCTTTAGTGCTATTTGAATTTTCGGTTTATATCGGTAATGACTTGATTCAGCCAGCCATGCTGGCCATTACAGAACAGTTTGCTGTGAGTGCAACTTGGGCGCCATCGTCAATGTCATTCTATCTGTTGGGTGGTGCCAGTGTGGCATGGTTACTTGGCCCACTTTCGGATCGGCTTGGACGTAAAAAAGTATTACTGGCAGGCGTGGCTTTCTTTACGATCTGCTGTTTACTGATTTTGCTGACGCATAATATCGAGCAGTTTTTAACATTACGTTTCCTGCAAGGGATTGGTTTATCTGTGATTTCAGCAGTGGGTTATGCTGCGATTCAGGAAACCTTTGAAGAGCGTGATGCCATCAAAGTCATGGCATTGATGGCCAATATTTCTTTGCTTGCACCTTTGCTTGGGCCTGTACTGGGTGCATTCCTGATTGATTATGTCTCGTGGCATTGGGGCTTTGTCGCCATTGCGGCGGTGTCTTTCATCAGTTGGTTTGGTTTAAAGAAATTTATGCCAGCTACACAGGAAAGTCGAAAACAACCGAAACAGCCATTTAGCTATATTTTTGATGACTTTAAAAAAGTGTTTAGCAATCGCCGTTTCCTTGGATTAAGCATTGCTTTACCTTTGGTTGGTATGCCGTTAATGCTCTGGATTGCTTTGTCACCGATCATTCTGGTGGATGAGTTGAAGCTTAGCAGTGTGCAATATGGCTTGGCCCAATTCCCAGTGTTCTTTGGCCTGATTATCGGTAATGTCATCCTGATCAAGATTATTGACCGTTTCCCTTTAGGTAAAACCATTTTAATGGGCTTGCCGATTATGTTACTGGGAACGCTATTCTTGGTGCTGGGGGTGATCTGGCAAGATTATCTGGTGCCATGTTTATTGATTGGCATGACATTGGTGAGTTTAGGTGAGGGAATCAGTTTCTCTGTGATGTATCGCTTTGCCTTAATGTCATCTGAAGTGTCAAAAGGCACGGTTGCAGCGGCGGTTTCGATGCTGATGATGGTCAGTTATTTTGTCATTATTGAACTGGTACGGGTGCTGTATACCCATGTGCATATCTGGGCTTTTGCATTGGCGAGTGTGCTGCTGATCGCTTTCTGGTTTGCACAACCTCGGAAAGTATTAAAACAGGTCATGCTGGAACGTAAAGCAGAAGGCATCAACTAATAAAAAAGCTGAGATCAATGTCTCAGCTTTTTTTATACTGCTCAAAACAACAGCAAAACTGTGGATATCTTTTTAGATACCCACAGTTGGTAAATTATTTAATCACACCACAGGCAATACGATCTCCGCCACCGCCTAAAGGTTTCGGTGAGTCAGAATAATTATCACCACCGACATGGACCATGATTGCCCGACCTTGAATATCAGCCAGTTTCAAACGTGGTGCGATCACAGGGGTGGTTGCAAAGCCTTTTGCATCGACGACCAGTACGGGTAGGTCACCCAAATGGCCATCTTCCGGTGTGCCATGATGCGGCGCATTATTTGGATTTAAATGACTTCCAGCCGCGAGTGCCGCACCCATTTTGCCATCTTTCATTGCCGCTTCACACGAGCCATTTTCATGGATGTGGAAACCATGTTCACCTGGAGAAAGCTTGCCGAGAGCTGGCGTGATTAACAGGCCTTTTGGGGTTTCCTGAAAAGCCACTGTACCAATTGAAGAGCCAACACCTTTGGCATCGACCTGATAGACTTGTACCAGTTGTTTTTGTTCTTGCGTGGTGGATTGGGTCTGGATTTTAGATGCATTGTGATCTAAATCAGCAGAGGAACAGGCAGCAATACTTAAGCCTAGACAGCTCAGTAAAGAGAGTTTTTGAATCGTAGAAGTCATTGCGAAGATATCCTTATAAATTATCTTTATTTGACGATTCAAACAAAGTCAGGGATATCCCGCAAGTAACATTAATCAATTAATGACAAAAAGTTAAACAAAACAAACCTATTTGTTCTCAGGCGGCACATCCAGTGTGGCAACTGGTTCTTCGACATTTTCATGCAACCATTCACGCCAGATCGCTAGCAGAATCGCCAGAATCACAGGGCCAATGAATAAACCGACTAAACCAAAGCTGGCAATCCCGCCCAGTACACCAAACATGATCAGGATAAATGGAATCTGGGTGGCACCTGAAATGACCAATGGACGAATTACATTATCCGAACTGCTGACAATCAATACGCCCCACAGAACCACCCCAATTGCTTCCATGGTCTGGCCTTGTGCAAATAGCCACAGACCGACACCCAGATAGGAAACTGGCGTACCAAAAGGTATCAGGGCAAGGATAAAAGTCACCATAGTGAGCAGCATTGGGTTCGGCACACCCGCCACAAAGTAGCTCAGACCAGCCAATAAGGCTTGCGCCACTGCTGTTAAACCGACGCCATAGACTACCGCGCGGGTTGTTTCTGAAATAGTGTCGAGATAATGATGCACACGTGGCCCAATCACCATTTCCAAGGCACGGCTAACCTGAGACAGGATCATTTGTCCATCACGGTAGAAGAAGAACAGGGTCATGATTGCAAAAGTGAGTTTAACCAGATTTCGGCTAATTTCACTGAGAACAAAACGTCCATAACTCAAGTGGCTTTGAATCCATTCCGCAATATTCTTGGTAATGCTATTGGGATCATTACTCAGTTCATTAATGGTGCGGCTGATGTCTTTACCAATAATCGGCAGGTTCTTAATAAAGTCAGGAATCTGGATATGACCTGAGAACAGTTGACGCTGTAAATTAAAATATAAATTGCGCCCTTCCAACTGCAACATAAAGATGGCAAAGATGAACGGAATCCCGATCACTAAAATCACCAGTGTGATCATCAGTGTGGCATTTAAGGTTGGACGGTTTTCACCAAAGAAACGACGCTGTACCCATAAATACACAGGCCAGGTCATATAAGCAATAATGGCAGCCCAAAGCACAGGGACAATAAAGTATTTGAGAATACTGAATCCCAAAAAGAGCAGGACAAAGAACAGTCCAAATAGCAAAACGCGTTGTAATATGGGAGCGTATTGTTGCACAAGCGTCCGTCTCTAATCGTAAAAGTTGAATAAAATCATATTAACTGAAAAATGGGCACAGTAAAATTTCATTCGGTAATTTCACGTTTAAATCTTTTAGGGCAATAAAAGCCTAGAGTTTAAAATGTCATCCCTATACTTTTTTAGCTATTGAATAAGCTGAAAAGAACCAGACATATTTAGAAAAATTATTACGTCATATATGCATAAAATACATGAATTCACCTTAGCAACATTTGCTATCGAGTTTAATACAGGAGTCGGCAAAGAGTTACAAAGCATATTGTTAAATTAAATCCATCACGCATCCATAAATGAATTTTAAGGAGTAGTACGATGGCTTATTCAAATAATCAGAATCAATCACCTGAAAAAGCAGATCCGCATAATCAAGCAGAAGTGAATCCTAATGAGGCTTCCCAGCCCAATGACAAGGTCGCGAAGCTATTGAGTAACGATAAAGTCAGTTATCAAGAGGTTGAAGGGCTGACAGATACGGATCAATTACAACAGACCTTAGATCAGAGTGTTGCTTCTCAAAACCCTGAAGGTAGTCACGGTAATGAAAATATTCGTAAAGCGGTTGAAAACCTAGATCGCGATGAAATGAAGCATAACTTGAAAGATGAAAGTGCTGAAAAAGATGAGCCTAGCCCTAATCCAGCCCCTTTCATCACACCCAAATAAAAATCAATTTACTCTGAATAGATGAAGATTGAGAACCAAGTTTTTTACTTGTTCCATCCAGTCAGGATGGAACAAGTCATTTTAGAACCATTCGCTTGGATCATCGACTAACTGGTTTAACACGGGTTGCCACTGGCTTTGGATACTGACAAAGTTTTTCTGGGTTTTATCAAAAATACTCAGGCCTTGCATGGCTAAGCTGCCATAGGCAGTACGTTCTGAAATCCATGCCACAGGTTCCTGTTCAATCTTGTTAAAGAAGTCTTGAATGTCTTTAGAGCTGGAACTGTTCGGTTTAACCCGATTGGCAATCAGCAGGATTTGTACCTTACCTTTACGAATACGCTTAATGTCTTGTAAATGTTTAAGGAAACGACGAGTACTATCAATATCAAAGAACGAAGGTTGCAGCGGTGTCACGATTGCATGTGCTTCACTGACCAGTTGTTCTGCATGCTCACCTGACAGGGCGCCGGGCGCATCAATAATTAAATAATCCAGATTTTTTGGTGCTTCACCAATTGATTTTTCATGTCGCCAATCCAGACTTTGAATGCCTGTCACGGTATCTGGACGCTGCTTTAACCATTGCAAAGATGATTTCTGATTATCGGCATCGGCCAACGCGACCTTATAGCCTTTTTGTGATAATGCAGCAGCGAGCGTGATCGCTGTCATGGTCTTACCACAGCCACCTTTTTGATTTGCGATTAATATTGTCTTCATGAAATTAGATTTATTTAACTAGGCTCTCGTATTCAACTATACCTTAGCATCTTTTTGCGTCGAGTGTGTTACACATGACAAAAGTTTAATGTTGCAGTTAAATAGCTGCATTCAGAAAAAGGAATGTGTTATGTCGGTTTGGCTTGCAATGTTGATTGGTGGTTGTATAGGGGTTGTGATCACCACCATTATTCTGTCGAGTACCCGCAACGGTCGTGTGCAGGCAGAGTATGAAAAATATATTGCCGAGCTGGAGCTAGAACATAAACAGGCTTTGCTGGATGCGCAGAAGCGAAGTGTCAATACCAGTCGTGCGGTCTTAAAAGGAAAAATGGCGGAACAATTTGCGCCGATCTTGCCCGAGTTCCAGTATTTGCCAAGTGATGCCAAATTCCTCGGTGATCCAGTCGATTATGTGGTGTTTGATGGTTATACCGATTTCCGGGATGGTGATGGCACTGCCGAAGATATCGAAGTTATTCTGCTGGATATTAAAAGTGGCGGTGCACGCTTAAGCAAGGGACAGCAGGCCATTGCTCAAGCGGTACGTGAAGGGCGGATTCGTTTTGAAACCCTTAGAATCGATTTTGAAGACTAAAGCGGAATTTCTAATTTCTGTACTCGCGCCAATAACATCTTCTGTGCAATTGCAGGGATGCCTTCCGCATCAAAATATTGTTTTTCTATAAATTTAAATTTGGCTTGTAATAGATGTCGTTCAATATCGCGATTGAGGTGGCAACCATCTGCAATACGTTTCTGGATAGGGGTGAGTAAAGTCTGCAAGGACTGTATTTTCGCAGAGTCTAGATGTTTGACATGCTCAACCAGATGGAAGGTTCCCGTCGGTTTAAGCACACGATAGATTTCTGCAAGTGCCTGATCGAGCTGCGCAATACTACACAAAGTCCAGGTTGAGACCACATGATCCAGAGATGCATCTGCAAAGGGGAGTTTCTCTGCGCTAGATTGCACATGTTTGATAAAGAACGGCGCATGTTGAACCCGTTCAACCGCAAGCAGATAAATATCTGGATTGGGCTCCAAGGCATAGAGCGTATCGACATTGCCATAGAAAGGAATATTCAGACCTGTACCAAAACCAATTTCGAGTATGTCTCCTTCAATCGGTAACAATAATTCACGACGTCGATCCATCAGACTCGCAGTTTGCATGACCTGATTAAGTAAGTGAGGAAATATATGACGCTGGTAAAATTGGTAAATCATGGAAATCCATTCGTTGATTCAAAATAAAAATAGGGTGACTGCACCACAAAAATATGACTAAAGTGAGTTTGATTGTTACTAAAAAAAGCACTTTTTTTCACCATCTAAGCATACTATGAAGAGAAGTGCTTTTCTAAGTTTTTCGTTATTTGAGGATGATTGAGCCATGAAAAAACGTCTGTTGATGAGTTTATGCATGGTTGTTGCAATTGGGCAGACACATGCATCGACCAGTGGGGAAGAATACAATATTGCCAATGGTTTAGCGCCCGTTGTGAAATATCAATCGATTTCGGTACTGAAGCCTTTTGATGGGAACTTCCGTATTCTCGGCTCAAAAGTCTATCATGACGATGAGCAAGCCAAATTTTCTCCGATTGATTATGCAGTCAGTTTAGGACTTTTTGCTGACCCTCAGATTGCGCGGACGATTGATGTTCAACAGTATGACCGCTACCTGAACTGGAAAATGAAAACATTACCTGTTCCACCCGATCAGGCCATCAAAATGGTATCGAATATGCACATTATTCCTGCCAATCCAGAAATTGCCAAACAGATTAAACAAGTGAAGCGTGGTGATCTGGTGCAGTTAAAAGGTGAATTGGTCGAAATTCGTGACAAAGATCTGGTGTGGAAATCATCGCTTACCCCAGGTGGTGTTGGCGATGGTGCGTGTGAACTGTTCCGTGTCAGTTCAATTCAGTGGATTGAGAAACAGAATATTTAACTTGATGCGGTATTTAAAAAAAGAGGGTGCGAAATCCCTCTTTTTTTATGCATGTAAATTATTCTTCCTGTGCTTTGGTTTCAGCAGTCTGTGTGCTTCTCCAGTGATGTAACTGGCTTTGTGCATGTAGATATTCATTGAGCTGATTGACTTGCTGCTTGCTATCCGCTGTTGAAGTATTGGCCTGTTCTAAAACTTTAGCCTGCTGTTCCCAATAATCATAAAGCAAGCCTTGAATGTAACGGCCTTGCTCGGTTTTTAGTTCCAGATCTTTCAACATAGACAGGGCAGATTTGACATTGTCCTTCTGGCGTTGTTGTTCAAATTCTGGCGTTAATGTATTGGCTTCTTTCATCTTCGCCAATTCCATTTCCATGCTATCGCTCATGTCGGTAAAACGACGGTCATAGTCATCCAGTATTGCAATATCGTGACCATCATCTGCGGTCGCAGGGAACTGTTTGATTGGTGTCTGGTTTAATTGACCAATCGCATCATTGGCTGAATTGCTTTGCTGCTCTTGTTGAGCAGTCGGTTGTTTATCTTTATTACATGCGCTCAAGAGCAGGGCTGAACTGAGCATACATGTCAGGGCAAATGTGGTTTTAATACTAGGCATGGATCAACTCGATAAATATTTAGTTTGCAGCTTTCTGGAAATGATAAGCAAAAGTGGTATAGGGGAAATCAATCTGATCTTGCGCAGTTAAGCCTGTAAAATCAAATACAATTTGTTCGAACTTTGCTTTTAACTGTTGTTGTTCTGCGACAGGCATGGCGGCAATAAAGCTGGTCGACAACAGACGCTTACTCACCACTTGCTCAACCGTGCCATGATGTTTTTGCTGAAAGGTCTGCAGTTCAACAAAGTTAAACATTTGCTGATGCTCAAACACCTGTTTCCATAACTCACTGTGATAACGTGGCGTATCACCTTCTAAAGGTGCAATTTCATCTGCCAGAGCTTTGACCCAATCAACCGTTGTGTCGCGTTGATTCCAGATCAGCCCTAGATGGCCCGATGGGGCCAGTACCCGATGCATTTCAGTTAATGTTTCAATATTCGCAAACCAGTGGAATGACTGGGCACACAAAATGGCATCAATTGAAGCATCTGCCAGCGGCAATTGATCACTGGAAGCCTGAATACATTTCACCTGTGGATGGTTGTGCTGAAGCTGTTGTAACATTTCAGCGACAGGCTCAACTGCAATCACTTTTGCCTTGCTCTGTAACAGGTAGGGTAAGAATTTGCCAGTCCCCGAACCAAGGTCGATAACAGTGGAATTTTCACCTATTTGGAGGCGATCTTGCAGCCAAATGGCAATATCTTGCGGGTAACTGGGACGAACTTGCTGGTACAGTTCGGCACCTAAACTAAAGCCTTTTTGAGCGGCTGGGTGTAAGGATTGTGTCATCTTTTGCGCTTTTTAATCTGTCTTATCTCTATAAAATAAGATACTCCGCAATTATGGTTTGGCAAAGCCACCATTTGGTGACTTTTTGCTACAGACCTTGGATCAATTTTTCAGTGTGAGCATGGATAAGCAAATCGTATTTGAAGACGAACATATTCGCGTTATTTTTCTAAAAGGTTCAAGTAACACTTTAGTGGTTTCGTTCGGCGATTTAATTAGTCGCGCCAAAGGAATGTCCATTAATGCTGAAAAATCATTAATAAAATATCAATACAATGTCCTTGGCATTATGCCAAAACAAAAATCATGGTTTCCTAAAAGCAGCATGCTTCAGATGCAGCAACAGATTTTGCCAATTTTGCAGCAATTCAAAGAAATTGTGGGCTATGGCGGGTCAATGGGTGGCTATGCTGCGATTAAATATTCCAACCTGTTGAATATGCAAAAAGTGGTGGCTTTTGTCCCACAATATTCAATTGATCCAGATGTCGTTCAAGATCGCCGTTATGCAGAGTTTTTTGATGCAAGTATTCATCAAGACATGCAGATTCAGGCCGATGAAGTGGATGCATCACGTGAATACATTATTGTTTATGATCCTTACTTTGCCGAAGATAAAGAGCATTTCTTAAAGATTCAGCCTTTATTACCGAATATGCATGTCATTCATTTGCCATTTACTGGCCATGAGGCACTTTCGGTTCTGGCAAGTTCGCAATTGCTCAATGATTTTGTCGAAAAACCTTTTGAAATTACTTATTTCTACAAGCGTGTTCGGGAAGTTAAAAAGCAAAGTAAATTCTATTATCGTCATGTGCTGGATGCCTTGTTGGCAAGACATCATCATGCCTTATTAAAGATTTTAGAAAATAATGAGTTTGAACTGGATGAACGCTATTTTGATGCGATCATGAAGCAAAAGCTGGTTCAGCAATTATTTAATCTTAAGCAGGGCACAGAACAGAACCTGCATAAGCTCGGGATTCAGCCGCATTTCGTGCAACAGGCAGGTAGCTCAAAGCCAACCGTCATGACGGCTCAGGAGACCTGTCTGGTCTTTAATCTGGTGAGCTTAAAGCTAGAGAGTTATCGTCCAGATACGCTTGCAGCCAATCTGAACTATCTTGTTCCGTTAAAAGTCACAGCCAATGCATTGGTGGAACTTGAACTGAATAATGAAAATTATTTATTGACCATGAATGACCGTGGTATTCACAAGCTGGTAAAAGTCGGTGAAGCCTTGGCTTTAGACCAGTCACCACTGGTGTTTAAACGCTATGCAGAGTTTTGTAGCATCAGCTATAAGCAACTGACATTAAGCTGTGATGAACAGGGATTCAGTCATTTTGTTGAAAATAATGTGGATGAGCAGACCAAGCTACAGCTATGTAACTAGATCTTTTCCATAAAAAAGCCCTTTGCATTGCAAAGGGCTTTTTTTTAGAACGGACTTAAAGGATTAGTTTGCACCAATTTTTGCGTTGGTATTTACATTGGCATTCACGCCTAGAACTTTAACACCGACATTTGCACCTGTTTGAAGGCCTTTCTTATCTGCATTCAAGCCAGTTTGGGCATTCACACCAGAGGTTTTACCATTCACTTGCGCTTGTGCATTGGTTTGCGCACCTAAATTTAACGATTTAGGTTGGTTAGATGCTTTTTTGTCTTCAATACGTTTTTTGACATTTGCAGTGGTATCGGCTGCAAACTCTTTACCATCAACGGCTTTGTCTACCGCATAATCTTTTGTATTTTTAACTGCTTCACCAGTTTTGTTCACGACATGTGAACCGATATGGGTCGCTGTTCCAACAGTTTTTTGAGTTGCTGTTACGCCTGTATTTACAGCGGCATGTCCTACATTATGTGCAGTATGACCTACGCCTTGTGCCACGTGACCTACACCTTGAGCAGTATTTTTTACTGCGCCAGTCACACCCTTAAGCAAGCCACCAGATTGAACATTGACTTGAGCTGAGCCATTCGCGTTCACCTCAGCGCTCTGTGCAAAAACAGAAGCAGAAGCGAGGATACTTGTTGTCACGATAGCTGTTTTGATCATTTTTTTCATTGCGATTTCCTTAGCGATGTACCGTAAAGTGGTACTTCATTAACGCCATTGCATCATAGCGAGCTAAAAAGTAGAAATGTGTGATTTTCATCAAAAATTACAACCAGATTACAGGTCAAACACACTTTAGATAGAAATTGTGAAGATTGATTACGGGAATAAAAACATGAAAAATATAGTTTTTATATGAATTTAAATAATTGTAAATATTGGTGTTTATTTAATTTTTAAAATAAGAATTTAGCACGTTATGAACAGTTATTTTAAATTTATTCTATAGTTTAGAATAATAAATATACAAATTAAGGATATCTAAATAATATAAAAAAGATTAAAAAATGAGAAGAAGCACGACTCATTCATGTCTGAATATGCTTCGTCGGCATAATAATTTTTATCTTTAAGGAGCTTTATTTTTTATCCTTCATCTGTTGATGGAGGGCATCTGTTGTTTTTATTTGAAGACTAAAAAGGGAGTGGCAGTCAGTTTCTAAAGAATAATTGTATTAAATAGAAGAAGTAAAATCCAAATCTTGGCGAGTATGAGGCGCTGGAGAACAGAATGAAAAAGATGGCAGCATTTTTACTGGTTTTAATTGGACTAGGTATGGTGGCGATGTATCTACAGCCAACCAAGTCAATGGTGAATACAACGGTTTATCAAGAGCGTCCGAGTCATTCGGAAACAACCCAAATACAAGAAGTGGAGGTAAAAACCAAGCAAGCAACCAATTCAACGCTAGACAACCTATCGGATACTTCTCAACAAGAACCAGAATTTTATGACACGAAAAGTGATCCTTCGCTACAGCCGATTGATCCAGCGACTGATCCTGCAAACGAAATTAAACAGCTTTAAATCATCAGGGTTTCTTTTTAAGAAACCAGACAATAAAACCATTCTTAATTTGAGAATGATGGAGATGAAAAGTGAACAATAAAATTTTAATATTTATCGGTTTATCTGTTTTTTGTATAACGACAACCTCTGCTGCAACACTCAACTCGGCTCAGCTTAAACAGCGATTCAGCGCTGCTGCTGTCAACAAAATTACCCAAGGAAAAATTGATATTAATGCATTGGTGAGCAATGAATCGAATGACTTAATTATTGAATATGATCTAAATACTGAAAATACGCTGTCAGATCCAGCACAGCGAGATTTTATTGCAGATAGTAAAAATAGATTTAAAAATAGATGGATTAGATCAGCAGGTTTTCAGACGTTGCGAGAATTTAATGGTTTGCCTTTGGGTTTATACCGGATTCAAAATCGTGAAACTCTAGCCCAAATTTTAAATGACCCTATGGTAAAAGGGGTGTATCCCAACCGTAGAAATACGACCACCACGATTGAAAGTTTAGCTTTAATTAACCAGCCGCAAGCGGCAAACAATGGTTTTACAGGTGCGGGAACCAGCGTGGCAGTGATTGATACAGGTGTGAATTATAAACATGCTGACTTTGGCTGTACTACGATTAATACACCTGCTTCAAGCTGTCGGGTTGTTTATAGTTTTGATAGCGCCCCCAATGATAACCAGCTCGACAATAATGGGCATGGCAGTAATGTTTCAGGTATTGTGGCAAAAGTAGCACCTCAAACCAAGATCATTGGTATTGATGCGTTTCGAACAGTAGTGACCAATGGGCAGCAACAGAATATTGCCTATGACAGTGATATTCTGGCTGGATTGAATTGGACGGTCAATAATGCAAGAACTTATAACATTAAAGCGGTTAACCTGAGTTTAAGTGTTCCTGGACGTAAATATACGTCTGAATGCCGCAATAGTAGTTATAGTACCGCTTTTTCCAGAGCGCGGAATGCGGGTGTCGTTCCTGTGGTTGCTGCGGGGAATGATGCCTATGCTGATGGTATTGCTTCGCCTGCATGCGTGACTGGTGCAGTACGGGTCGGTGCAGTTTATGATTCGAATCTAGGAGCTGTCAAGGCAACCGTATGCAATGATGCAACCACTCAGGCTGACCAAATTGCTTGCTTTAGTAATGGTGGCTCTCTGGTCACACTTGTTGCGCCGGGCGCGATGATTACAGCAGGTGGTTATCGGATGGGAGGAACATCACAAGCCACCCCTCATGTCGCGGGCGCAATTGCTGTATTGCGGGCAAATAATGTAAGACCATCAGAAACCATTAACCAGAGCATTAACCGTTTAAAGGCAACAGGTAAAACAGTCAGGGATGCACGAACAGGCTTAATTTTTCCACGTATCGATTTACTCGCGGCAACCAGTGGACTCAGTCTGAATTAAACTTATTTTATAAGTTAAAGATTGATCCAAAGCATCGTTTAAAAGCCATCACTCGTTACAGCTCGTAGTCATCGATGTAACGAGTTTTTTATGGAATTAATGACATTGTGCCAGATTATTCGCACTGAAATTACTTTGCAGTTTCTTGAAATTTGCTTGTACAGCAGGATCATCAATGTCAAAAGCTGTTGAGGTATTGGCTGAAACAAGCGTGGTATGTTGGGTCGATGAACTCGCTGAAATTAATCCTGAATGGTTAAAGGTCCAGTGCTCGACCGCTTGCCCACCATCGAAATATCCAGTGAATTCAATAACGCAATTTTTGTCCTGTTTCATCAGTTTCGCAATATTGCCTTCTGTTGTTGGAGAAGCACCAATATTTTTAACCTGTTCGAGACTTTGCGCTGAACTCGGATTCGGAGTCTGAAAAGTGGAGCAAGCTGTGAAACTCATTCCACTAAATATCGAAATAAAAATAATTTTAAATGGGCGACGCATCATGGGAAAAATTCCAGTCCTATGAAATTATCATTTTAGTGTGTGGCTAAGGTGGGTGAAGTTCAAGGCACGTTTTGAGATAACACTGTAAATTTTAAGCTTATTTTTTTAAATAAATCCAATAGAAATGCTACTTAGCAAATTGTGTCAGAAATGACCAGATAAAAGACCTGTCTTGATAATGAACATGCGGAGGGTTAATGCCATAGTGTTGTCGATATAAAAAGAGGGAAAAGAGCGCATGAATATGAAATCGAAGGCTATACCGTTTCATCGGGTCATCGTCATTGGTGGTGGTTTTGCGGGATTAGGAGCCGCGATCAAACTGAAAGAAGCAGGCATTCATGATTTTATCTTGCTTGAGAAAGCGGATGAGCTGGGTGGCGTATGGCGTGAAAATACCTATCCCGGTTGTGCCTGTGATGTGCCTTCGGCGTTGTATTCCTATTCTTTTGAACCGAATCCTTCGTGGAGTCGAGTGTTCGCTGGACAGGTTGAAATCAAACAATATTTGCAAAATACCGCACAGAAATATCAGGTACTGCCGCATGTCTATTTTCAGCATGAGGCATTGGCTGCAAGCTGGTCAGATCAACAACAATGCTGGATTGTGCGTACCAATCAAGGCGAGTTTCATGCGCAGTTTGCGATTATGGCGTGTGGCCCGATGCATGAGCCTGTCATTCCTGATGTGAATGGATTAAAAGATTTTAAAGGGGAAATTTTCCATTCTTCGCGTTGGCGGCATGATCTGGATTTAACTGGAAAACGCGTGGCTGTGATAGGCACGGGCGCATCTGCCATTCAGTTTATTCCCCAGATTCAACCTTTGGTAAAGCAACTGACCGTCTTTCAACGAACACCACACTGGGTTTTGCCGAAGTCGGATATGCCTTTGCCTCGTCCGATCCAGATAGTTTTTAAATATCTACCTGTGGCTCAATCGCTTATGCGCGGTTCGGTATACGGCATTTTTGAGACGCTGAATGGCGGTTTACAAAGTAATGCAGCGATGCAGCAAGTACAACGTATTGCTGAATTTCACATTAAACAGGGAATTAAAGATGCTGAATTACGCCGTAAAGTCACGCCGAATTATGTGATTGGCTGTAAGCGTATTCTCCAGTCCAATGAATGGTATCCTGCTTTGGCACAACAGAATGTTGAGGTGGTGGCTGCTGGCCTAAGTGAAGTTAAAGGCAATCGATTATTTGCCAGTGATGGTCGCAGCGTAGAGGCAGATGTCATTATTCTCGGGACAGGTTTTGAAGTGGCTGAACCACCAATTGCCCAAAGAGTCTTTAACCGTCATGGTCAAAGCATGTCAGAGGTTTGGCAGGGCAGTCCAGAAGGCTATATGGGAACGATGGTGGCTGACTGTCCAAATGGATTTTTGATGTTTGGGCCAAATATTGCGGTGAGTTCTTCGGCATTTATTATTATCGAAGCGCAACTCGCCTATATTATTGATGCGCTCAAACAGGCGATTCAGCAAAATATTCAAACCATTGAACCTGATCCTGTGCGGATGGCCCAGTTCAATCAACGTGTGCAAGACGCTTTAAAAACCACGGTCTGGAATAAAGGCGGTTGTCAGAGTTATTTCATTGATCGTAATGGACGCAACAGTACGGTATGGCCGTGGACAACGTTTAAGATGCGCCAACAACTCAGTCATTTTAATTTAAATGAATACCTGATTGATCGTCAGGTCGAACCACAGACCGAGCCTGTTTAAGCTAAAGTGAGATAGAAAAAACCTCTAGTATTTAGCTAGAGGTTTTTTTGATTAATTCGATGAAGGTTGACTGAGTCCAGCACGCTCAATTGGAACATTTCCTTCATTGGTTCCGACGACTGCATCTTTGGTGTCTTGCCATTTTTTAGCCGTAAATTGTTTGGCTTTCTCTGCTTGTGTTTGAACAACTTCAGATTGTTCCTCTGTATATTTCTTGGTGTCTTGCCATCTTTCACTGATCTTTTGAGATGTGTTTTCAGATGCACCCTGAATTGAGTTGCCTAAGTTCTGCATGCCTTTACCTGTTTTATAAAGTAATACACGACCGATACTTGGGTTGTCGCCATAAGGCATCGCTTTTTCAGGTTCTGCATTCGAAGCAGTTGTTGTGGTGTTTGCTGTATCTGCTGCCCAGAGAGAAGACGAGGCCGCGAGAGCAGTGGTTAAACATAATAGTTGTACTTTATTCATCATCTTTTCTGTCCTTTCAGCGATAGCTTCGCAATCGAGATTTTATATCTTATCGTTCGGTAGAAGAAAAGAGTGGGGATGATATGAAATTGATACAGTTATGTATAAAGGATGAATTTCTAGCGAGAAAGAATAAAGGGATCTATAAAAGATCCCTTTATTGAAGATGAGCTGAGAGCTTAACCCTGCAACACACTTACATCCGCAATTGCCGTGAATAAATCACGCAACTGAGCCAATAAACGTAAGCGGTTAGCTTTTAACTCTGCATCATCTGCCATAACCATTACACCTTCAAAGAAGGCATCGATTGGTGCACGAAGCGCAGCGAGCTTAGACAAGGCTTCTGTATAGTTACGTGCAGCAAGCAATGGCTGAACCACAGGCGTCAATGCTTGAAGTTCTGCATAAAGTGCTTTTTCAGCAGCTTCTACCAGATTCGCTTCAACTACAGCACCTTCAGGTGTCGCTTCTTTAGCAAGAATATTGGCAACACGTTTATTTGCCGCAGCTAATGCAGCCGCTTCTGGCAAGGTACGGAAATGATTGACCGCATTCACACGCTTGTCAAAATCAAGTGGAGATTTTGGCGCAAGCGCTTGAACCGCCTGAATCACATCAACTGCAACGCCTTGATCTTCATACTTGGCACGGTAACGACCTTCAAGGAAAGCAACTGCATCGGTACGTGTCTTGTCATGATCTTTGATGATGTCGCCATAACCTTGCAATGCAAAGTTCACTAACTCTTCAATGGTAATGTCTAATTCATTTTCAATGATTAAACGCAAGATACCAATGGCAGAACGACGTAATGCAAATGGGTCTTTCGAACCTGTTGGTGCTTGACCGATACCGAAAATACCAACCAATGTATCTAAACGGTCCGCAAGGGCAATGGTTGTACCGGTTTTGGTTTGCGGCAATACATCACCTGCAAACTTAGGTAAATACTGCTCACCTAAAGCTTCAGCAACTTCATGATTCTCACCTTCAAGGCGAGCATAGTAAGTGCCTGCGATCCCTTGAAGTTCTGGGAATTCACCCACAAGCTCAGAAGTTAAGTCGCATTTAGCCAATAATGCTGCTTTCTCTGCATCGGCAGCATTTGCACCTGTAATTGGCGACAATGCCACAGCCAGTTTCGCAATACGTTCAGATTTATTCCAAAGCGTACCCAATTGCGCTTGGAACACCATGTTGGCTAATTTTTCTTTACGAGACGCAAGCGGTTGCTTTTGGTCTTGTAAGAAGAAGAATTCGGCATCAGACAAACGAGGGCGAACAACTTTCTCATTCCCTTCAATAATTTGAGTCGGATCTTTAGACTCAATATTTGAAACGGTAATGAAGTAAGGCTGTAATTTACCTTCGGCATTGATTAAACAGAAATACTTCTGGTTATCCTGCATGGTGGTAATCAAGGCTTCTTGCGGAACAGCCAAATAACGTTCTTCGAAAGTTGCACGTAAAGCCACAGGCCATTCTACAAGGCTAGTCACTTCATCAAGCAAGTCTGCTGGCACAATTGCAGTCGCATTGACTTCATCTGCCAATGTTTTCACTTGGGCTTGAATCGTGGTTTGACGCTTTTCAAAATCTGCAACGACATACGCTTTTTCTAACGTTACCAAGTAGTCATTTGCATGCGCCAAAGTCACAGCTTCAGGTGCATGGAAACGGTGACCATATGTCACATTACCTGTTTTATGATCTTGAATGGTTGCATCAATGACTTGAGCATCTTTTAGTAACACGACCCATTTTACTGGACGCACGAATTCAGTACGGCTTGCCGCTGAACGCATACGTTTTGCGATTGGCAAGTTATCCAATGCAGTCTGTAAAATTTGCGGTAGTAAAACATCAAGGCTTTGACCTTTGACATCTTTCAGGAAGCATACTTTTTCAACTTTACCTGCTTGGAAAGTTGAAAGCTGATCAACTGTAATGCCTTGACCGCGCATAAAGCCTTCAAGTGCTTTTGTCGGTTTGCCTTCAGCATCATAAGCAGCTTGTACAGCAGGGCCGTCAAAACGTTTTTGTGTATCTGCTTGAGCCGCATCGATATCAACAATTTTCAATGCTAAACGACGTGGTGCAGCATAGGCTTCGATAGAGGTGAAATTTAAGCCTGCATCTTTTAAGCCTTTTTCAGTTTCTGCTTTGAGTGCATCACGTAAGGTTTTTAAGCTTTTCGGTGGAAGTTCTTCACAGCCAAGTTCGAATAAAACTGTATGCTTCGTCATTATTTATTCTCCTTCGCTTTTTCAGCTTGGGCTGCTTCTGCCTCAACTTGTGCTTTGAGCTGAGCCAATACTTCATCACGCAAATGTGGTTCTGCCATTGGGAAACCAAGCTTGGCACGGGCAGCCACATAACTTTGTGCAATTGAACGCGCCAAAGTACGAACACGTAAAATATAACGTTGACGTTCAGTCACAGAAATTGCACCACGTGCATCGAGCAAGTTAAAGCAATGTGATGCTTTGATCACCTGTTCATATGCTGGAAGTGGCAATTCCGCTTCGATTAAACGAGACGCTTCGGCTTCATAGAAGTCGAATAATTCAAACATTTTATCGACTGGTGCATATTCGAAGTTATAGGTTGATTGCTCAACTTCGTTTTGATGGAATACATCACCATAGGTAACTGTACCGAATTGACCTTTGGTCCAAACCAGATCATAAACTGAGTCTACACCTTGCAGGTACATTGCCAGACGTTCTAAGCCGTAAGTGATCTCACCTGTGACTGGGTAACATTCAATACCACCCACTTGCTGGAAGTAAGTGAACTGAGTCACTTCCATACCATTTAACCAGACTTCCCAACCTAAGCCCCAAGCGCCAAGTGTTGGAGATTCCCAGTTATCTTCCACGAAACGAATGTCGTGAGTTAGGGTATCAATGCCGATTGCTTTTAATGAATCGAGATAAAGCTGCTGGATATTATCCGGGTTTGGCTTAAGCACCACTTGGAACTGATAGTAGTGTTGTAAACGGTTTGGGTTCTCACCATAACGACCGTCTTTGGGACGACGTGAAGGTTGAACATAAGCCGCGTTCCAGGTTTCTGGCCCTAAAGCACGTAAGAAGGTTGCAGTGTGGAATGTCCCTGCGCCCATTTCCATATCATATGGTTGTAATACGACGCAGCCTTGCTCCGCCCAATAGTTTTGTAGGGCAAGAATCAAGCCCTGAAATGTGTCAATATGCGATATAGCACGACTCATGGTGCATCCACTGGAATCAAACAAAAATTGTGGTTAAGTATAAGGATTTTGGTGGTGAGTGGCAAAGGCTTCTAACAGTTCGCCCGCAAGTTCTGATCAGAAATAAAAAATAGATCGATTCTTCTTAATTATATTTATAGATCGATTAAATGACGTTGAAATGAGTCGGCTGGATTTACAGTGAAAATCCACACGTCACCTCATGACGTATTACATCTTTTGGATACTTAATTTCACAACTTTGAAATGCTAATTTTTAAACGATATTTTCTGTTTCTTCAGGTCGTTTGAAATGTCTGATCGCATTCGTGAAAAACTCCAGATTCTTGCGGACGCTGCCAAATATGACGTGTCCTGTTCCTCCAGCGGCAGTGACCGTAAAAATAAAGATAAGGGGCTAGGGAATGCCAGTCATTCGGGGATTTGTCATAGCTATACCGAAGACGGACGCTGTGTATCTTTGCTGAAAATCCTGTTCAGTAATGTCTGTATTTTTGATTGCGCTTATTGCGTATCACGCCGTTCTAATGATGTGAAACGTGCGGCCTTTACGGTGCAGGAAGTGGTTGACCTGACCATTAATTTTTATCGTCGTAATTATATTGAAGGGCTATTTCTCAGTTCAGGTATTTTCAAGTCCGCAGATTACACCATGGAGCGCATGCTACAGGTCGTTAAAAAACTGCGTCTTGAAGAAAACTTTAATGGTTATATTCACCTCAAAACCATTCCAGGGGCTTCACCAGAACTGATTCATGAAGCTGGATTGTATGCTGACCGAATGAGCATCAATCTGGAAATGCCGACAGAAGTCGGATTGAAAACTTTTGCCCCTGAAAAGTCGCATCAGGAAGTACAAAAAGATTTGGGTTTAGTTCGAGATCGCCTGATTCAGTTGAAAGATGAACGTCAGGTGATCAAACACGTCCCCAAATATGTACCAGCGGGGCAAACCACACAAATGGTGGTGGGTGCACATCAGGAAACCGATCAGGATGTGTTGTTAATGGCGGATCGGCACTATAAAGAATTTAAACTCAAACGGGTGTATTTCTCAGGCTATATTCCGATCAATACCGAGAATCATTATTTGCCCGCAGTGGGTTCTGCACCGCCGTTATTACGTGAAAATCGGCTTTATCAAAGTGACTGGTTGATGCGTTTCTATGGCTTTCAGGTCAATGAAATTGTGGATGAACGCTTTCCGCATCTGGATTTGGATATTGATCCGAAGCTGAGCTGGGCTTTACGTCATCCTGAGCAATTCCCCGTAGATTTAAATCATGCCGATTATCAGATGGTGTTGCGTGTGCCTGGCATCGGGGTGAAATCAGCCAAGAAAATTGTACAGGCCCGTCGTTTTGGCAAGATCCATATTGATTTATTGAAACAGCTTGGTGTGGCCTATTCGCGGGCGAAATTTTTTATTCGTTGTGAAGATAGTCCGCGTTTTCAGAAAGAACTGTCTCCAAATTACATTCGCCAGCAAATCTTGAAGCAAGGTTCATCAAAGTACGTGCAACAATTATCACCGCAACTTAGTTTGGGATTTTAGCCGTGTTGAATGCACCAGTGGCGTATTGCTTTGATAGCTCAATGGCAGGGTTGCTGAGTTGTGTTTTTCGAGCCTTTCAGTTCAAAGAATTTGAGGTACAACTGTGTCTGGAAAATCAAACACAGCATGGCTTATTTGCCAGTCTTATTGAGGTGCCGACGCATGAGCAGCATGCGCAACGAGTCTGGTCAGGCCTGCAACAAAAGCTGTCGCAATCGGCATTAAGGCAATTTTATTTTACGTCTTTATCTGAATCGCTTGAGGCATATCAGCATTTATTTAATTACTGTATTTATGTGTTCCAGCAGCAGCTTTCTGTGGAAAAGGACTATTTACATCCAAGTGTGTTAGCGATTTCGCAATGGACTAAAAAAGTCGGACGTGAAAAACATCGGATGGAGGCGTTTATTCGCTTTAAGAAAACGACAGACGGGCTATTTCTCAGTCTGGTACGGCCTGATTTTAATGTGTTGCCTTTGATCCAACCGCATTTTAAACGCCGTTATCAGGACCAGCGCTGGCTGATTTACGATGAGAAACGTCAATATGGACTGTATTATGACTTGCATGAAATTCATGAAGTCTCAATGGATGTGAAGGAGGTGGACCGTAATATCGAAACGGGTTTTAGTCAAAGCTTCCAGTTGGGGCTGGATGAGCAGG
This sequence comes from Acinetobacter vivianii, assembly GCF_014635885.1. Classification (GTDB taxonomy): domain Bacteria; phylum Pseudomonadota; class Gammaproteobacteria; order Pseudomonadales; family Moraxellaceae; genus Acinetobacter; species Acinetobacter vivianii. The sequence continues at coordinate 153,637 of NZ_BMDR01000003.1, read as the reverse complement.
AGGCGTTATACGATCAATTATGGAAGGATTATTTCAATAGTATCAATATTAAAGAACGACAAAATATCAAATTACATGTGCAATATTTGCCGAAACGTTATTGGCGTTATCTCAATGAAAAATATGTTTAAGTGCATTACTGTATTTTGAACATGGATTTGTTCGAGGCACACTTGCACTGATAACCTAATCTGAGTAGATAATAATCTTGTCCTTACTTTTTGATAATGACTTTAAAAATGATTAAAACAAAGAGCCGAAAAATGACCAAATTAAATTTAAAAGTATTCTTGCTTGCGATGAGTTTTTTGAGCATGTACGCCTTTGCTGAGACAGAAAGCAAATCAACGGATGCTTATAGCGTATGTGTTGACGAAACCATTCAGGAACTCGGGCTAGGGAATATCAATAATGCAGTGGTGGACATCTGTAGTCATAACATCAAAACACTGTATGCAAAGCAGATTGTCCAAGTACTCGATCAAATTAAAAAACAGAGTCAAGAATATCAACAGCCTGAGCGCTATAGCGATATTATGAAATCACAACAATTGTGGAAAAGCTTTGTTGAGCAAGAGTGCCGTAATGCTGGTGCGTATATCGGCTCACCGATGTATGAGTATTGTCCAATGCAAAAATATGGCGAACGACTCGAGCAGCTTCAGGAGTATCTGAACTGATAAATTTTATTTTCAACAACTTTACTCATAATCTAAAACTATAATTTAAATACATCTTAAGCTCGAGTAGGCGTATACTTCTGCCTCGAATAAAACAACACTATTCCAGCAAGGTGCATTGTGAGCTCTACCCAATCAGACTGGCTAAATTTTCTCAAACCTAACTATAAAGTCCTGCCTTTGAGGGAGAGGATGCTTTCAGGTGTCGGTGCTTTATGTGGCTTGGCGATTTCTTCACTCATTAGCTGGTATGTCTTGGGTGGTATGAATGCGTGGTACATTGCACCCATGGGCGCTTCTTCGGTACTGCTATTTGCCGTGCCCAATAGCCCCTTAGCGCAACCGTGGAATGTGGTGGTTGGTAATACATTAGCGGGTTTAATCGGCGTTGCTTGCACTCAATTTTTGCCTGACCTAACGAGCGCTTTTAGTGTAGCTGTCGGATTCGCAATTTTTATGATGATGACCACAGACTCGCTCCATCCGCCAAGTGGCGCAGTGGCGATTACGGCCGTGTTAGGCGGAGAAGCGGTACATCGGCTGGGCTTCCATTTCGTGTTATACCCCGTGCTTCTGAACTCGATTTTATTATTAGTTTTCGCGGTGGTATTTAACCGTTTGATTGGACGTCATTATCCTTTAACTGCACATGTGAATGAGCGATCTAAAGATCCAACACCGACACAGAAAGTTTCGATCCAGCCGAAAGATATTGAATATGCTTTAGAGCATCACACCGAGCTATTGGACATTAGCCAATATGATCTGGAAAAAATCATTTTAGAAGCACAAGAGCATGCCAATGAGCGTTTGGTTAATTCATTTGTCTGTCAGGATATTATGAGTCGGGATGTCATTAAACTGCATGAAAATGATGATATTCATCAGGCACTGGATAAATTCAAAGCGGTTAATCTGATGAGTTTACCTGTGGTCAATGCAGAAGAAAATCTGGTGGGAACACTGGCTTTATACGAAGTGGTGGAATGGTTTAAGGGCGCGACTGATCCACGTAATTCATGGCAGCATTTTGTGCGGCAGATTATGAGTCGGAGAGTGGTGACAGTTGATCCGTTACAGCCAATTCAGGATTTAGTGCCGTACTTTGTAGAGAAGTCTTTTAACTATATTCCTGTAGTGGAAAATCAGCGTTTGGTGGGAATTATCAGTCGTGCAGATATGATCGCTGCCTTACAACAGCAGCTTAACCGGAAATTGGTTTAAATAAAAAAAGCTACGGTTGGATTAGGGGTAATTTCAACCGTAGCGACCAAAAAGGTAAAAGTGGAATTAACGTTTTATGCCTTGGTCTTCATAAACTGTTTTCACAGGCTGGTTGTAGCCTTGAACATGGTCAACACGAGCTTGTTGCTGTTTTGGAATGACCAACCACAAAATGAGGTACACCAAAATACCTGGAAAGGCGGCACTCATAATCGAGATCACAACAAAGATCAGGCGTAATAAATTTGCATTCCAACCAAATCGTTCCGCAATACCGCCCATTACACCAGCGATCATGCTTTGTTGGTTTGAGCGATATAAACCAGAGTTGGTCATCGAGTTTGTCTCCTTAAATTCATGAAACGGCAGCAAAAAGTAAAATATTCATTGAATGGCTGCTGTTACTTAAGAAATAGGGGCAATTGATTTTTTTTAAAGTTTAAACAGATGAGAGATTAGTTAAGTTGTGTAAATGGTTGCTGGAAAAAACAACAGTATCGCCTAAAATGCACCGACTTAAAGCACACTGCTTTTTAATTTGCTATTTCCATCTTGTTGCGGCCGTTTTGATTACCTTTCTAGGCAACGAACGAGCACTCAATTGAACCCTATATTTTATTGTGCAAAATTTTAGGGAATGTAGTGAAAAGTACGCGATAGCGATGTTGATGTTAGAGATTTATAGATATGCAGTTCAGGTTATTCTTACAGCATGTTAGTGTAGGAGTCTTATTGAGTTTAGGTTTGATTGCTTGTGATGGCCGTCATCCAGAACCTGTAAGACAACAACCCCAGACGCAATCGGATCGTGAGGCGAGCTATGTGCTCGCAGATGAACAAGAGCACGCTTCTTCTGATACGGAAGCGATGTCACTCAATCAGGTTGCTGGACAAGCAACTTTGCCACACCCAGTGGTACGTCAACAGAACCATAGTCAGCCTTCAGAAGCCGATCTGATTTATGTCGGTCGTTATCATGCCCGCATTCCCTGTACAGATCCTTTCGCTGGCTGTGTAAATAATGAAAAAGAAGCTGAATATATTCTGAATTTATTAAGTGATGGTTCTGTGTACTGGACCAATACCAGTTTTGGGCGTCTCGGTTCCGATCCAACACGTAGCGTTGCCAAGATTGAGCAAACCTGTAAGCAGGTGCACTGGCACGTCCATAAAGAACTGAATGAAATCATGGTGCGTTGTGATGCGGCAGATTTAAGTCTTTATTATCAGATTAATCAAAATCAGGATCTGGTTTTTAATCTGGAAAAGATGTGGAATGAAGGGAACGGCAATAACCGTAAGTTCTTTAAAGAATATCCTTTTCCACAACAGGCTTATGTTTTCAAAAGAGTGGAATAAACGACCATCTTTTGCAAAACAAAAAAGAGCGCATAAAGCGCTCTTTTTTTACAGCCTTGATTAGTAATCGAAGCTGAAGTGTTCTGGTGCAAGTGAAGTCAAGGTACGAGACGTTGTTACCATTGACTCGGCATGGCCTTGAGCGCGTGGTAATAAACGGTCGAAGTAGAAATCAGCAACCTTGATTTTTGCTTTATAGAATTCAGGGGTTTCGATACCGTTTCCTGCTTCTAATTTCTCAGAGGCAATAACGGCTTGTTGTGCCCAGAAGTAAGCCATCATCACATAACCAGAGAACATCAAGAAATCAACCGATGCTGAAGAAACGATGTCACGGTCTTTACGTGCAGCAAGCATGATACGAACTGTTAATGTGTTCCATTGTGCGCAAAGCTTGGTTAAATCCCATGCGAAACGACGTAGGTATTTATTACGTGCGTGTGCTGCACAGAACTTCAAGATTTCAGCCGTGTAATCACGAACCACTTTACCTTTCGAGCTTAATAGCACTTTACGACCAATCAAGTCGAGTGCCTGAATGCCTGTTGTCCCTTCATATAACGTTGAGATACGGGCATCACGTGCGATTTGTTCCATACCCCATTCACGGATATAGCCATGACCGCCGTAAACCTGCATACCGTGGTTGGCTGCTTCTAAACCAAGCTCAGTCAAGAAACCTTTTAAGATCGGTGTATAGAAACCAAGCTTGTCATCATAAGCTTCATAAGCTGCCTGATCACCACTGACCAATGCATCTGTCATTTTGTCCGCAAGTTTTGCCGCATGGTAGATCATTGAACGACCACCTTCAGCAATCGCTTTTTGTGTCAATAACATACGACGAACATCAGCATGGTGAATAATCGCATCACCTACACGTTCAGGTTCTTTCTTGCCAGAAAGGGCACGCATTGACATGCGGTCTTTGGCATAAGGTAAAGCACCTTGGAAAGACAGTTCAGCGTGTGCAATACCTTGAACTGCGGTACCAATACGAGCCGTGTTCATAAAGGTAAACATCGCATGTAAACCTTTGTTGATCTCACCGATTAGGTAGCCTGTTGCATTGTCAAAGTTAAGCACGGCAGTTGCAGAAGCCTTGATACCCATTTTGTGTTCGATAGAACCACAAGACACCGCATTACGCTCGCCCACGCCACCATCCGCAGTTGGGATGAATTTAGGCACGATGAATAGAGAGATACCACGTGTACCAGCAGGCGCATCTGGAAGGCGAGCCAATACGATATGAATAATATTTTCTGTTAAATCATGTTCACCCGCAGAGATGAAGATTTTAGTACCAGAAATTTTATAGGTACCGTCTTCATTTGGTTCTGCTTTGGTTTTTACCTGACCTAAATCTGTACCACATTGAGGCTCAGTTAAGCACATTGTGCCTGACCAAGTGCCTTCAACCAGTTTAGGCATATAAGTATTTTTTTGCTCGTCTGTACCAAACTGCATGATGGTGTTCATACAACCTGTACTTAAACCTGGATACATGGTGAATGACCAGTTGGCAGTCCCCATCATTTCAGATTTGATCAGGTTTAAAGACATTGGCAAGCCTTGGCCACCAAATTCTTCTGGATAAGAAAGACCTTGCCAGCCACCCATCACAAACTGGTCATACGCTTCTTTAAAGCCTTTTGGTGTCGTCACTTCACCATTGTTGAACGTACATCCTTCTTCATCACCTGACTGGTTAAGCGGAGAAAGTACGTTTTCGCAATAATCTGCCGCACCTTCAAGAATCATATCAACCGTATCAGCATCCGCATTTTGACCACTTGTCAAAGTTTGGTAATGTGCTGGATAATCTAACATTTCGTTCATTAAGAAACGAATATCACGGAGCGGGGCTTTATAAGCTGGCATAATCTTAATCCTGTATTTGAATCATTTTGGATTATCTGTTTCGATACTTTGATTATTCACAATGGTGATAAAAATACATTGATAATCACTGGGGAAAAGAATGTCAGAAAAGCGAATCGTCTAGATTCGATGGAGATGGAAAAATCACTTTTCTGTTGGTGTCTAAACTAATATTAAACGTGAAAAATACTTAATTCTATACTTGAAAATATAATGATATAAAGGTGTTTGGTAAAGCTATGCGTCTAAAATATTTAACTTTATGTTTAATGGGTCTCAGTCTTTCTGCATGTTCTCAACATGTCATTAAAACCAATCCAGCTTCGGCGAACCTTGAGCAGAAGGCGGTAAATAGCCTCAATGCCATCTATGAATATCCAAGCTATGATTATCGTGGGAAATTCAATATTCATGTGGATCAGGAGCAGAGTAAAAATAATGCAAAAGCTGAACCTGCATCTTTAGAGCCAGCGCTTAAGCAAAAAGTTGACCAATACTTACGAGAGCAGAAGGTCAATTTAAACAATAAACAGAAGCAGGCCTTGTATACGGCACTAGCGCAAGAACAGAAAATCTCTGGTCGTTCCAAGGCCGACAAATTTACTCAGGTCATGACCAATATTCTGAATGAAATGCAGTTTGAATATGATGGTTCAGTGCATTATCGCCAGAAAATGGGATCATTTAACCTGACCGCGCGTTATGAAAAGCCGACGCTGCTGGTACAGGCCAAAGTGCCGATGGTGCTGGATCTGAATAATTATAAATTTTACATCAACTACTTTGCCTTGATGCCTTATCTGGTCAATAAAGAAAACCAGAACAATCTGGCCTATCTGGATTTTTCAAAATATCAGGATGCTTTCAAGCAAGTGGATTACAAGAAATTTGCTGAATATGTCAAAGCATCGAGCGCGGTTTACTATCGTCTTGCGGATCAAAATAATATTCAGGCCTTATCTGTTTCCTCTGCGGATCAGGCGGCTGGAGTCGTAGAAAAAATTCGTTTAAAAACCTCGGTTGAAGAACTGATTTTACAAGCGAACTTATATAGCAAGGTCAATGAAAAATATTTGATGCAAAGCGTTTTAAATCTGAAAGCGCAGAATTTAGAAAAACTGGTTGCAGATGAAGTTGCCAATGCCGAGGAGTCAAAATCTAAAGCATCATTACTGGAAGCAAAAGATTCGGCAGATGATGCAAACTTAGTTAGCCAACAGTTATATCGTCTAGTGAATCAGCACTTTGGGGTTGAGGATGTCGAAGAAGATTATGCTGATGAAAGTGCAGATACGGCGGAAGCAGCGGCGGCACGTGCAGTTGCAGCAGCGGCTGACGATTCCAAAGTATCTGAATATCCTGAAGGATCTGATGATCTGGAAGCATCTGAAGATGAACAGGCGGGTTTATCTGAGCAAGAATGTACAGCCCTGCAAACAGCGCCTAAAACCACCTATGGCGATGTACAGTATTGTCAAAGTGTATATGGCATTGATGTCTTCTCGGATCAGCCAGTTGAACCTGGTTTCTTGACTTATATCCAGAAGTTACAAGCTGTTGAAAAAGAATTCGCTGTTTATGATCAAAACCAGTTTGTTGATGATCAGGCATTTAAAACACTTTGGCTTAAACATCAGGCGGATATTGAGAAAGCTTTACCGCCTGTTGATAAACGTAACCCATTTATTATGGATGTCGGATTGGATGCCAAAGGGCGTGCTGTGAAGATTGACTATGATTTAAATTATGGTCTGCCTGAGTTGAAATCACGCTTTAATGTCAAGGCAGATATGCTGATTTCCAATTATGGTAAAGGCACGCCGATTGATCAGGCTCAGTTGAAACAGGCGAAAACATGGGCAGAAGCCAGCAAAGGCTCAATGCTAGAGCAGGCAGTGAACAGCTTCTCTGAAAAGTTAGGGCAGACCGGTATTCAGGAGCGTTCAGCGGAGCCGTATACGCTATCTTTAGATGATCAGCTCAATGTGATTGCGGAACAGCGTTATGATGCAACACGTGCTTATGAGCCAACTTATAAAGCAGTGTTCATTGCTAAATTAACAGAAAGCGCGCCACACATCGTGCAGCGTTACTCAAGCCAAGAGTTGCAGGAAATTGCCAGTGTATATGCTTATTGGTATGCCGATGAGGATGTTTATAATCCCGAAGGAAAAGCACTGCAAAAGATTGAAGCTTTGCAAAAGAAACATCATCTGGAATATGAAGACCAGTTTGATGATCGTTTAGGACGTTCGGTTCATCATATCGTCAGTGATGCAATGCAGGGTGATCAACAGCGTCAGGCATGGAAAAAGCTACAGGCGCAGTATAAGCAGCCGCAGCAGTTATTTGCCAAGCAATATCAAATCCAGTTCGAACAAGAGAATGGCGCGTCAGGTGAAGAAAAACGCTGGCTCGAACAAACGGCAAATATCTTGGGGCAGGTATATGTCGATGCGCGTAAAAATAAGTTGTCTGAGCAATCGATCAAAGCCTTAAAGATTGAACATAATGAATTTATTGATTATGGCATCTTTAAAGAGGTCTATCAGAAGATGTTAAATCTTAAGTAATCCACCACAGAAAAAGAGCCTGTAATATACAGGCTCTTTTTCTGTCTAATGTTTAATCGATTATAAAAAATCTTTCAGTTCAGGTTTAACCCCATTCCAGATGGAGAATGCTTCAATTGCTTGACCCACTAACATGCCAAAACCATCCGTAGCAGGCACTTGGCGTTGTTGGGCTTGATCCAGAAAACTAGAAGGTTTGCCATAGGCCATTTCATAAGCATGATGGAAAATTAAGCTTTCAGGTAACTGTAAAGCATCTCCCGTTAAACTTGCTGAAGTTGCATTAATCACAAAATCAAACTCACCTGAAAGTTGCTCTAGGCGAATCGCTTTAAGCTCAGTTTGTGGCACAGCATCTTTTAAATCTTCAACCAGTTGTTCCGCGCGGGCGAGGGTACGATTCGCAATCACAATCTGTTTTGCTCCTGCCTGTACTAATGGATAGATTACGCCACGCGTTGCACCACCAGCTCCTAAAATCAGAATACGGCTATCTTTAAGTTCCCAGCCTAGTGCTTGAATCGCTGCAACCAGACCCTGACCATCAGTATTGTCGCCATAGAGCTTGCCATCTTCCATCCACAGCGTATTCACAGCTTTGGCAATCTTGGCACGTTCAGTCAGTTGATCACATAACGCAAAGGCTTGTTCTTTAAAGGGTACGGTGACATTCATCCCCACACCATTCTGGGCAAAAAATGCTTTGGCTGTATTTTCAAAACCATCCAGTGGTGCAAGAATTTTTTTATAGTTTAAGTCGACCCCAGTTTTTGCTGCGAATGCATGGTGTAACTCTGGCGAGCGTGATTGTTCAATCGGATTTCCAATTACAGCAAATTGTTTGGTCATGAGGGAATCATTCTTATAAGGTCGTTAAAGTTTATAAAGTTGAGGGGGATGCTGCAATATTGATTTACACCTGAACATTCAAACAGGGCATGATTTCAGGACAAGAACATGCTTTGATATTTTTAGAGTTGCAAATGTTGGATCTGGTTTTAAAGATGAGTATTTATTTAATTCGGCATGCGCAGAGTGAAGCCAACATCAATGGGCGAACTAGATCGCATGCTGCAATTGCACTGAGTGAGCAGGGTAAGCAGCAGGCAGAACAACTTTGCGAAGCATTGCCCTCTATTGATCACGTCATTATTTCTAAATACCAAAGAACGTATCAAACTGCACAGCCGATTTTACACAAATATCAGATCACAGCAGAAGTCGATCACAGCTTGCATGAGTTTAGTTATCTCTCGGAAAGGAAATGTGCTAACACCAATCTGGATGATCGCAAGCAATGGGTTAATGCGTATTGGGAGCGAATGGATTATGACTATCGGGATGCCGATGATGCGGAATCTTTTGCTGACTTATATGTGCGAGTGCAATGTGTTCATGAAAAATTAAGACAATTGGCACAGGAATATGTACATCAAAACTTAGCTATATTTACGCATGGGCAGTTCTTACAATTATTGCTCACGCTAAAACATACACCGCAGCCATTGAGTCGGGAACTGATGCAAAATTTTAGATCAGACTTAATCCAGCGCCCCATCCCCAATACCGCAATATTTTTATTTTAAGATTCCCAAAAAGATTTCATCCCTGAACTATATGTCAGGGATGAATCATTTCTTTTATTTATTTAAACCCAGCCAGTCTCGTGGTTTTAAATAATAATCAGTGAGACGTTTCTCAGCCGAATCTGCATCCCATTCAGGGCGATATGACCAGCCCGCCAGATTAGGCAAGCTCACTAAAATCGATTCAATACGCCCGCCAGTCTGTAGGCCGAACAAGGTACCACGGTCATATACCAAGTTATATTCAACATAGCGGCCACGACGATATAACTGGAACTCACGTTGAGCTTCGGTATAAGGCTGCTCACGATGCTTTTCAAAAATTGGTAAAATTGCTTCTAAATAACCATTTCCGACCGCCTGCATATATTTAAAGCAGGTTTCGAAATCCCACTGGTTCAAATCATCAAAGAATAAACCGCCTACACCACGCTGTTCATCACGATGTTTTAAATAGAAATAATCATCACACCATTGTTTATGTTCGGCATAAACATGCTCACCAAAAGGCTGGCACAAGTCATGAGCTTTTTGATGCCAATTCAGCACATCCTCATCATCTGGATAGAATGGGGTTAAGTCGAAACCACCGCCAAACCACCACACTGGATCTTGGCCTTCAGGCTCAGCCACAAATAGGCGGACATTGGCATGAGAGGTCGGGATATTCGGATTTTTCGGGTGAATCACCAACGATACGCCTAGTGCTTGTGCCTTTGCACCCGCAATTTGTGGATGACGTTCAGTCGCTGAAGCGGGGAGTTTACTGATATTAATGTGGGAGAACATGACCCCACCTTTTTCAATCACTTCACCATTTTGCAAAACACGAGAGCGACCGCCACCGCCTTCGGTTCGTTGCCAATCATCAATGATAAACTCAGCGGTTCCACCGCCTGCACGTTCCTGTTGCTCTAGTCCTGCACAAATGCGTGCCTGTAGATCGAGTAAAAACTCGCGAACACGTTGAATATCAGCTGAAGTTGGATGCTGCATGATGATCCTCTTGATAAGATCTAGGAATTACTGATATCAAAACATAAATCCATAAAAAAAGTAAGGGATTTATGGTTGATCTCTTAAATTTAAGGACAGAAAGTATTTGATTGAAGTTGTTGGAGTCAAAAATATTCATTCCATCGTAAGATAGTGGAAATATCCTATGAAAATAGGATCATTCTGTATTGGTCGTTTTATTTTAAGCGGATCATATTTAAAGTCATATTGAGCAATAATCCATCTACCATGATCAATACCTTTCAATCGAGAATAATGCATAAAATGATCTACAAATGTATCAGAATATGATAAGTCTTTGATTAAAAAATCTATTGGAACTAATCCAAAATCTAGATGGTTTATTTCTTGATTATTAAGTTCATAATACCCTACACCACATAGATTTTGTAATACATCTATATCCATATCAGTTTTGTCATTAGAAAGACCAATCCAAATTGATACAAAACCTTTATGCTCAAAGCCTTGATCATAAAAGTCATCATCATCCGAATAATCAATTTTATTCATAGACTCGCCAAAGATATCTTAATTAAATTGGTCTTTTAACTAGATCAGAAGTCATCTTTTTTATAAAGATGATCCATACGTTCACGTTTGGTCTTTAAATATTGTTCATTGAATGGGTTGCGACCGACAGTCAGCGGTACACGCTCCACCACATTAATACCCAGATCAGTCAATGCTTTTAATTTAAGTGGATTATTTGTGACCAGTTTCACTTCTTTAACTTGAAGATGATCGAGCATGATGCTGCACATATCGTAGCGACGCGCATCAGCAGGTAAGTTCAATAACAGGTTCGCATCAACGGTATCATGACCTTGATCTTGCAAGGCATAAGCACGGATTTTATTGGTTAAACCAATACCACGCCCTTCTTGACGCAAATATAAAATTACGCCTTGGCCTGCATCATTAATCAGGCGTTGGGTGGCTTGTAACTGTGGGCCGCAATCACATTTAAGTGAAGCGAAAGCATCACCAGTCAAGCATTCTGAATGGATACGCACAAGTACAGGCTTATTGGGAGCAGTTTCTAACCCTTTAGAAAGCGCCACATGTTCCTCACCCGTTTCCGGATCTTGAAACACGGAAATATTGAAGTCACCAAAGGCAGTCGGCAGCTTTGATGTTGCAATAAATTCAATCGGCACAGAGAACTCACTATGATCATAAAAACAATCTGAGTATAGCTTAATGTGTGAAGATTGCGCGAACTGGAATTTCTGATTTTTTATATAAGTTTTTCTTTTTCATACAAAGCACACAATAATGGTTGATAAACAGTGACATAATTCAGGATAATCTACGGGTCATTCTTTAAAAATTGCATAAGAATGTTCAGCACTACATCATTCGCACGTGTGGCTGATTGAAGGCAGATCATATTTAATTGTATGATTGCCCCCATTTAACCCAGCTTCGGACTTGCCAGGCTTAAAAAGGCTTTGCCACATTATGTTGTATACCGAAATTCCAACTCAACGCCCTGTTACGCCATTGTTAGATGGAATTGATCATCCACAACAATTACGTCAGCTCGAGCAAAGCCAACTCGTTCAAGTGGCGGATGAGTTACGTCAATATATTTTGTATGCAGCTGGGCAGAGTGGCGGACACTTTGGTGCAAATTTAGGAGTGGTCGAACTGACTGTGGCCTTGCACTATAGCTTTAATACGCCAGATGATCGTTTGGTTTGGGATGTGGGCCATCAGGCTTATCCGCATAAAGTGCTGACAGGTCGTCGTGATCGCATCGCTACCATTCGTAGTAAAAATGGTTTGGCTGCGTTCCCTGCACGTGATGAATCTGAATTTGATACCTTTGGTGTAGGTCATTCCTCAACTGCCATTTCAGCAGGTTTGGGTATGGCACTGGCTCGCCGTTATCAAAAAGATCCATGTGATGTTGTTGCAATCGTGGGTGATGGTGCAATGACGGCAGGTATGGCATTTGAAGCCATGAATGATGCGGTTGCGCATGATGCGGACTTAATCGTAGTCTTAAATGATAACGATATGTCGATCTCTTGTAGTACGGGTGGTTTTGCCAAACATCTGGCAGCCATTTGGGAAACAGGGCAATTGATCAATGTGAATGAACAGGGTGAAGCCTATGTTCAACCTCATCCAAAGTGGACCTATAATTCACGTTTGCATCAATCTGCGACAGATGCTGCTGATAATTTATTTAAAGCAATTGGTTTTGATTATTTCGGGCCATTTGACGGACATGATGTGGAACAACTGGTACAGGTTTTCCATGCACTTAAAAAACGTAAAGGTCCACGTCTAGTTCATATTTATACCAAAAAAGGTAAAGGTTTCGCACCAGCGGAAGCAGATCCGATTACCTATCATGCGATTACTAAAATTGCGCCAACCGCAGCAGCACCCGTAAAAAAATCACCTCCTAAATACTCAGATGTATTTGGGCAATGGCTATGTGATGAAGCAGCTCAAGATGAACGTCTGCTCGCCATTACACCTGCGATGTGTGAAGGCTCGGGTATGGTGAAATTTGCACAGCAATACCCTGAGCGTTTCTTTGATGTCGCAATTGCTGAACAACATGCGGTGACTTTAGCCGCTGGTATGGCATGTGAAGGGTTAAAACCGGTTGTCGCGATTTATTCAACTTTCTTGCAACGTGGTTACGACCAGTTGATTCACGATGTTGCCTTGCAGAATCTGGATGTCACTTTTGGTATCGATCGTGCAGGTTTAGTGGGTGAAGACGGCCCAACGCATGCAGGTGCATACGATTATGCTTATATGCGTACGGTGCCTAACATGGTCATTATGGCGCCGAAAGACGAAAATGAATGTCGTCAGATGCTACATACAGCCTACCTCTACGAAGGACCAACCGCGGTACGTTATCCGCGTGGCGCGGGTACGGGTGTTGAAATTCAACAGCAAATGACAGCTTTGGAAATTGGCAAGTCTGAAATCGTTGCTGAATTTAATGTTGATGCTGGACAGCACATCAGCATTCTGGCTTTTGGTAGCCGCGTTGCGCCATCGGTTGAAGCTGCAGAACAGTTTGCAAATCAGCATGCTATTGGTGTACGTGTTGTGAATATGCGTTTTGTAAAGCCATTGGACGAACAAATGATTCGTGACTTGGCAGAAAGCACACAACTGTTTGTCACTGTTGAAGAGCATGCCGTAATGGCAGGAGCAGGTAGTGCTGTCAATGAATTCATGGCTCAAGCAAAAATTGTAAAACCAATCCTGAATCTTGGTTTGCCAGATACATTCTTACATCAAGCAACACATCAGCAAATGTTGCAAGATTGTGGTTTGGATGCTCAGGGAATTTTAGCTTCAATTGAGCAAGCTTGGTTCTAACTTATAAGTTGATGTAAACGCGAAAATAATTTTTCGCAACATTTTTCCCCTAAAAGCGCTTATATTTGCTAGAATATACGCGCTTTTATGCATTATTCTTTGTCAAAATCTTCAAATTTGTAGTGGGTGTTCAATGGAACCTATGGTGGTTATGGCTGCGCGTGCGGCTCAAACAGTTGGTCAAGAGCTTTTAAAGGCACATCAAAATCGTCATAAACTCGATTTACAAGTTGAAGAAAAAGGCATTGATGGTCCAGTAACACGTGTTGATCGTTACTTGGAACAACTTACAATTGATACACTTCGCAAAAGCTATAAAAACCACAGCTTCCTTGGTGAAGAGTTTGGTATGCAAGAAGGTAAAGGTCACGATGCAGATTGGTGCTGGGTGATTGATCCTTTAGACGGTACACAAAACTTTATCAACGGTTTTCCACATTTCTGTATTTCTATCGCAGTTCAACATAAAGGTGTGACTCAACACGGTGTGATCTATGATCCAGTACGTGATGAGTTGTTCTCTGCAAGCCGCGGTCGTGGTGCAGTGATGAACCAACGCCGTATCCGTGTAAATGTAAAAGAAAACCTTGAAAATACGTTCCTTGCAGTAGGCCATCCGTACCGTGCAAAGCGTAATGGTGAAATTGTTTCTTATGCAGAACAACATTTTGCATCATTATTGGCAGTGACTAAATCTGGCGCGCAAATTCGTCGTGGCGGCTCAGCTGCATTAGATTTGGCTTATGTTGCTGCAGGTCGTTTTGATGGTTTCTTTGAGCTTGGTTTAAAACCTTGGGATATCGCTGCGGGCGAATTAATCGTGAAAGAAGCGGGCGGTGTTGTTGTTGATGCACGCGGTGGTAATGAATCATTTGACAATGGTCAGGTGCTTGCATGTTCACTTAAGATGTTAAAGCCATTGATGCAAAACGTTGTTCCAGCTTGGGGCGAAGCTGCAAAATAATTTGTAAATATAGAAAAAACCCTCAATATGTTGAGGGTTTTTTTATGCGTTTAGAAAATAGGGAAACGAAATTCTGATCTATTTGATTGCTTTGAGGTCGATGAGGAAATAATAATTTATTTAAATAATGAGATAGAAAAAGAGAAATTTAAAACTTATTCACGCTTTAATCTTTATGTGGATTTAAAATGTCATGTTGAATGAACAGCGCAGGTGCCTTATGTGGGTAGGGTTAGGATGTAAGCTCCGTTAAATTGGCATACTCCTCTCAGTTTTTGTAAAAATAAATATTATTTTTCTGTTTGTAATTGCGCGAGCTTCATAAAAAAAGCACTTTTTATTATTTTTAACTTGCTGATATTTCGCTGTATATCTTTTAATCTTCTGTTTAATTTTAGAGCGGTTCAAAGCTGAAAGCCCTGATAATAAATGTGATGTAATAGAAAAACCAATTAAAAAAGGTGACTTTTAAAATTATTCTGCTATAATCCGCCCACGCACTTAAATTCCAGTTCATTACCTGAACATTCAGTTCTATTCATATTAGCGCACGCTGTCCATAGAGAGGACCACATCTTGCGCCCAAATCGCTTAGCGATTCTTCAGGTTGAGGCAGTAATCAAGCGTGCGTTTAGTCCACATCGTCGTTATTCGGATCGCCGCTGAATTTCATATATTTTCAGCTTGAGTCGCTTTGCCGCTTGTTGCCGATGTCTATTTTTTGTATTTATTAAAATGGAGCACCCACAAGGGTGAAACTCTCTATGAGCAAAACTTTTGCCGAATTTTCTTTGCACGAAACCTTACAACAAGCCCTAGAAGGTTTAGGTTTTACGACACCAACTCCTGTGCAAGAACAAGCGATTCCAGCTGCATTAGAAGGTAAAGATTTATTAGTTTCAAGCCAGACTGGTTCTGGTAAAACAGCAGCATTTTTACTTCCTACATTAAACGCTTTAGCGGGTGAAGATACTTTTGTGCCATTTAAAGAGCGCATGAAAGCAGTCACTCAGCCAACGATTTTAGTTATTTCTCCTACGCGTGAATTGGCTCAACAGGTAAGTCAAGACGCGATTGCATTTGTACGTCACATGAAAGGTGTTCGTATTGCTGCAATTATGGGTGGTATGCCTTTCGGTAAGCAAATTCAACAGCTTAAAGGTGCACAAGTTGTCGTTGCGACTCCTGGTCGTTTACTTGACCTTGTAAACCGTCGTCAAATTAAACTTGATAAAGTTGAATCATTAATTGTTGATGAAGCTGACCGTATGCTTGATCTTGGCTTCTCTGAAGACTTGGAAGCAATTGGTGAATTAGCTGCAAACCGTAATCAAACATTGATGTTCTCTGCAACATTTGCTGATCGTATTATCCGTCTTGCTGAACGCATGATGAATGATCCGCAACGTATTGCAATTGAAACTGGTCACAGTACTAACACTGATGTAACTCAAACATTACATTGGACTGATGGCTTTGAACACAAGAAAAAATTATTAACTCACTGGTTATCTGATGAGTCTGTAGATCAAGCTGTTGTATTCGCAAGCACGCAAGAAGATACAGATATGCTTGCTGAAGAATTAGCTGAAGCGGGTCACTCTGTTGTTGCATTGCATGGTGCGATGCCACAAACCGTTCGTAACCGTCGTTTACGTAGCATCCGTGAAGGTCGTGCAAAAATCCTGGTTGCAACTGATGTTGCAGCGCGTGGTTTGGACGTACCAACGATTTCACACGTAATTAACTTCGGTTTACCGATGAAAAATGAAGACTATGTACACCGTATTGGTCGTACAGGTCGTGCGGGTCGTACAGGTCAAGCTGTGACTTTGGCAACTTACCGTGAGCGTGGCAAAATCCGTGCTTTAGAAGATTATTTAGATGCACGTTTAAATGTATCTGAAATCGAAGGTTTAGAGCCATCTCCACCTCCTGCACGTTCAGGTCGTGATGGCGGTGGTCGTGGTCGCGGTGGTCGTGATGGCGGCGGTCGTGGTCGTGGTGGTTTTGGCGGTGGTCGTCGTTTTGAGGGTGAAGGTAACTTCAAACGTCGTGAAGGCGGTGATGATCGCCCACGTCGTAGCTTCGATGACAAGCCACGTGGTGAGCGTCCATCTTTTGGTGGCGAAGATCGTCCACGTCGTGAATTCAACTCTGACCGTCCACGTCGCGAGTTCAATTCAGATCGTCCACGCCGTGAAGGTGGTTTTGAAGACCGTCCACGTCGCGAATTTAATTCAGATCGTCCACGTCGTGAAGGCGGTTTTGATGATCGTCCAAAACGTAGTTTTGGTGGTGAAGACCGTCCACGTCGCGAGTTCAATTCTGATCGCCCACGTCGTGAAGGTGGTTTCAACGATAAACCGCGCTTTGACTCGAATGATGACAACCGTGGTAACCGTGTAGACTATAAACCACGTCGTGAAGGTAGCTTCGGTGACCGTCCAAAACGTGATTTCGGTGATCGTCCACAACGTGAAGGCGGTTTCGGCGATCGTCCAAAGCGTAGCTTCGGTGATGACCGTCCAAAACGCAGCTTCGGTGGTGATGACCGTCCAAAGCGTAAGTTTGGTAACGATGAGCGTCCAGTACGCGGTTCACGTGAAGAAACTTTCGGTGGCGACCGTCGTCGCAAAAACGATTTTTAATCGTTAAAAACCGATAGAATGAAGAAGCCAGTTGAAAAACTGGCTTTTTTATTTCGGTTTAGTCATGTAAAATTATAAAAATGTGTACTAATTCAAATTTTATATAAGAAATGAATAAGGTTAAGCAAAATAAAAGCCTTTTGAGTCAAGCTTGGTCTTTCATGTGTAGTGAAGGACTGCCGTGCCTATTCGTCATTTTAATGCTCTGTAACGGTTTATTTTTTGCTTATGCGTTGTTTGATACGATTAACGCTGAGTCATTTAATGTTAATTCTCATCATACAACCAGCCAGATTATTCCCAAGAATAACTACATAAATTAAATACTCTTGATACATCCCTTATCAAAATGGAAACAAGCGTTTAATGTTTCAGTGTATAGTATGCGTGCATAAAAAGTGCAGGAATGAATGCCATTATGAATAACAAATCTCCTCTCGATGCAGAAGCCTTAATTGAAGTTAAAAACTTAAGCTTTAATCGAGGAGAACGCGTCATTTATGACGATATCAGTCTCAAAATTCGACGTGGTCAAATTACTGCAATTATGGGACCATCCGGCACAGGTAAAACCACCTTGTTGCGTTTGATTGGTGGGCAGTTGAGCCCAGATCATGGCGAGGTGTTGCTGGATGGCAAAAATATTGCGGCAATGTCGCGTCATGAATTATTCGCTGCACGTGCACGTATGGGAATGTTATTCCAGAGTGGTGCATTATTCACAGACATGTCGGTTTATGAAAATGTGGCATTCCCAATCCGTGCACATACTAAATTGCCAGAACATATTATTGCAGAGTTGGTGGCTTTAAAACTTGAATCAGTCGGATTACGTGGTGCTGAGCAGTTAATGCCAACCGAGCTTTCAGGCGGTATGAACCGTCGTGTTGCTTTGGCACGTGCAATTGCGCTGGATCCTGAGCTGATCATGTATGATGAGCCGTTTGCTGGACAGGATCCGATTGTAATGGGTGTATTAACCCGTCTCATCCGTTCGCTACGAGATGCTTTAGATCTAACGACTATTATTGTGTCGCATGACGTGGCAGAAACCTTGTCGATTGCAGATTATATTTATGTGGTCGCAGAAGGTAAAATTCAGGGTGAAGGTTCTCCAGAAGAATTAAAAAATCATGCTTCACCTTTTGTCCGTCAGTTTTTAACAGGTTCAGCTGAGGGGCCTGTGGAATATCAATTTACTCATCAAGCATATTTAGATAACGAGGTTCGTCCATGAATGCGATTGCCTGGCTAGGTAGACTCGTTATTGAGCGAATAAAAGGAATCGGTGCTGCCGCGCTGATGCTCCTGCAAGTTTTATTTTCCATGCCATCGAAAGGTGGTTTTCAGCGCTTTGTTTATCAGATGTATCGTGTCGGGGTGATGTCCCTGCTGATTATTGCTGTTTCAGGCCTATTCATTGGTGCCGTACTGGGTTTGCAGATGTATAGCATTCTGGTGACTTTTGGCAGTGAAGCAATGCTAGGTACTGCAATTTCACTGACGTTGCTACGAGAACTTGCTTCTGTTGTCGCTGCATTATTATTTGCAGGACGTGCCGGTTCAGCCTTGACTGCTGAAATTGGTTCCATGAAACAAAGTGAACAACTTGCCAGTATGGAAATGATTGGTGTTGATCCACTGCGTCAGATTGTTGCTCCTCGTCTATGGGCGGGTATTGTGAGTTTACCGATGCTTACGGTGATCTTTGCAACGATTGGTATTATTGGCGGCAAGCTGGTAGGTGTTGATTTTTTAGGTGCGGATGAAGGTTCATTCTGGAGTGGTATGCAAAGTAGCGTACAGTTCTGGCATGACATTTTTAATGGCACCATTATCAAAAGCATTGTCTTTGCTTTGATTTGTACATGGGTGGCGGTGTATCAGGGTTATGCTTGTGAACCAACCCCAGAAGGTATCGCGACTTCAATG
Source organism: Acinetobacter vivianii (assembly GCF_014635885.1). Classification (GTDB taxonomy): domain Bacteria; phylum Pseudomonadota; class Gammaproteobacteria; order Pseudomonadales; family Moraxellaceae; genus Acinetobacter; species Acinetobacter vivianii. The sequence goes on along the minus strand of NZ_BMDR01000003.1, from coordinate 134,407 downwards.
ACCAGAACGGTCGTATATTCTTCACTTTGTGTATTAGGTTTTGATTTCGTGTTGACTGCGGTCATGTTCGGAGGGATTTAATGAAATCACGTACTAGTGAGCTGGCCGTAGGTATTTTTGTCATTATCTTCGGTGTCGCTCTATTTTTTCTTGCGATGAAAGTGAGTGGGTTGGTAGGTACTAATCTACGTGATAGCTATAGCATGACAGCACAGTTTGACAACGTAAATGGTTTAAAGCCACGTGCCAAAGTGACCATGAGTGGTGTGACCATCGGTCGTGTTGAATCGATTACGCTTGATCCTGTTTCTCGTCTGGCGACAGTCAAATTTGATCTGGATGGTAAGCTCACCAGCTTTAACCCGGAACAACTTAAAGAGGTGCAGAAGAATGCACTGGAAGAGCTGCACTATAGTTCTGACTATGAGCAAGCGAATGCTGCGAAACAAAAAGAAATGGAACAGCAACTTACCAGTAACATGACCTCCATCACCACGCTCGATGAAGATGCTTATATAATGGTAGCAACCAATGGTCTATTGGGTGAGAAATATTTGAAAGTTGTCCCAGGTGGCGGTGTGAATTACCTTAAACGTGGTGACGTGGTTTCAAATACCCAAGGCACAATGGATTTAGAAGATTTGATCAGTAAGTTTATTACTGGTGCTGCTGGTAAAGCCACATCAAGCTCAACAGCGACAGAGAGTCAAGCTTCACAGCCAGCTGCTGAAGTAGAACCTTCTTTTGTTGAGTAATTCAGGTTAGGAGATTGAAGTGAATACATTATTGAAACAAACGCTAACCGCAAGCGTATTATCGACAATGCTTGCAAGTGCGGCATTTGCAGCACCAACAGAAACCCCACCTGATTTTGTTAAACGTGTGGCTGATGGCTTAATTACGCGTCTAAAAGCGGATCATGCCAAGTTGCAAAATAATCCGACACTGGTGAAAAGCATTATTCGTCAAAACCTTGACCCGTATGTGGATTCTCAAGCGTTTACGCGTATTGTGTTGGGTACTTATGCGAATAACCAATATACCAATGCTGCACAACGTGCACAGTTCGAAAAGAACTTCCGTGAAGTGATTATTGAGAACTATGGTGGTGCTTTCGCAAAATATACCAATGAAAGCTATACCATGCGTCCGTTTAAATCGACCAACAGCAAAACACCTGTTGTGACTTTAGACTTCTTGCACAATGGCGAGAAAATCCCTGTGTCGTTCCAGTTAACGGACAAGGGCGACCAGTGGAAAGTACGTAACATTAATGTATCTGGTATCGACTTGGGCTTACAGTTCCGTAACCAGTTCGCTGCAACTGTTCAACGTAACGGTGGCGATATTAATAAAGCGATTGCAACGTTTAAACCAGATGCAGATGCTGCAGTTAGCAAAAAATAAGTAGGTGACGGGTGATTCAGTATATTGATCAGCAACTTGTCGTTTCAAAAACGATTAATTTTGCAAATGCAGAGCAGATCTACCAAACAGGCTTAAAGCATATTCAACAGCATAAGAATTTTCCTTTAGTTGTTGATTTGGGCCAGCTTGAACAGGGCAATACTTTATCTTTGGCGGTACTGGTGCAATGGTTGCGTCAAACGCCAGAAAATAAAGGCCTGCATTTTAAGAATGTGTCTGAAAAAATGCTGAAAATCATCCAAGCCTGTCATTTACAAGATGATCTGAAATTGATTTGATATTACTTATTCATCGAGAAAAGAGAGTTACCTAACTCTCTTTTTTTGTTTTGGGGTAGAAATGGGATATGTATCTGATATGGAAAGAATACGTTCAACAATAGTCAATACGGTAATCAATAATGATCTATTTTGCGATGACTGTAATCTTTATTATTTTGAAAAGGCGGATGGGACAAAAAGACATCAAGCCGTAAGCACATTGCGTGATGATGTAAATTTACATGTTATTTTTTCAATACCTACGAATACACATAATATTTATATTACGGTTTCTGATGGTGATGCTAATTTAATCAGGCAGCTATTTGCAACACTTGAAGATCTTGAAGGGCATGAGCAAATAGGTATTGGTTGTGTTCAGCTGTTTGATGACACTCGCCTTATAGAAAATGATGTAAGAGGAATAATCTTATTGCCAATTATTACATCGAATATTTTAAATTTTTTACCCAATCAATTCGAAATTAATGAGGTAAATTATAATTTTATTCTTGTTGTTTTCTTAAGCACAAAAGAATATCAACAATGGAAAACAAAAGGGCATGATGCCTTAATCGATTATTTTATTGAGAATGAAAAAGACCTTATTGCATTTAATTTATCATAAGGGGAAAGAATATTTTGACCTTGGCCAAAATATCCTAGTGATAAAAATATTAAATCCATTTCTTCCAACGGAAGTAAAGTGTCGGGCCAATCAGGAAAGTTAATACCAGCGTAATCACGATCCAGAAGCTGGTAGTGCCATGAGAAAAAGGCAAAACCTCTGTGTTCATACCATAAATACTGGCAACCAGCATTGGAGGAGCAAGCATACTTGGGAGAATAGAGAAGCGTTTGAAGGTCTCATTCATCTCGGTATTGGCAAAACCAGTGGTAATATCCAGTAAGAATTTTAGTTTTTGAAACAGGAAGGTGTTGTGCTCAAGTAGAGAGCGTACATCTTCACTCATTTCTCGAATATCAGGATCGTAAATATGACTGCCTAGAGCACGCGGTCGGGAAAGAAAAGACAGGACTCGGCGTAAGTCGGTCAGACAGAGCTGAGCTTTTCCTAACATATCTTCCTGATGCGCGAGCCGTGTGATCATATCATCCAGATCAAGGATCTGTTCACGATGGTGGTCGTTTAAAACCTCGGCTGAATATTCTTCTAAATACTTATGCGTGTCTTCCAGAATATCTGAAAGTTCATCCAGTTTAGATTCAAGTAGACCTAATAAAATCCATACCGGATCTTTATAGTCGATGCTGTAATCATTGCGTCTTGCACGAGCGCGAAAGGCCCGAAAGGCAACCAGTTTCTCGCCACGTAGCGTGATTAGTTGCGTTTTATCAAGTAGAAAAGCAACCGTGTGGACGGTCGCTGCGAGTGTATTCTCGAGGTCTTCTTGTTCACGATCAGATTGAAAATTTTTATTCTTTGTTAAAAAATAGGTACTGATATGCAAAATTCCGTCATCATCACGGTAGAATCGTGCCGATGAGGAAATATCTTCAAGTGACTTTAAGGTAGGTAGGTTTCGCTCATACGCATCCAGAATCCATTGTTGTTCTTCTTGGGATGGGGCGATGAGATCGATCCAGACCAGTTCAGGATGAAGGTCGAAACTGCCATTGATTGTTGCATCTTCTAGACTACCGCGCTCAGTGGCATAAAAGGCTTCAAGCATGTCTTTTTTCCTTGCGCAGTCGATGTAAAGTTTCCGGTCTTTTACCGAAAAGCAGCGTGTATTTTAGACAAGGATGAAGCGAAAAACACTTGCCTAAACGTTATTTTTTCAAAAATCTTGTTACATAGCCTACTTTATCAGCATGACAGTTCTATAAAACGGTTTTAATTGTATGAATTCTATATGTGTTTTCTGTGGTTCCTCTCTCGGGAATGATCCTGTTTTCAAGCAAATGGCTCAGTTGACAGGGCAGATGATTGCAGCGCAAGGCAAAACGCTGGTCTATGGTGGTGGACGTTCGGGTCTGATGGGTGTGGTGGCCGATAGTGCGCTACAGGCTGGCGGTCGGGTAATTGGTGTGATTCCCCATGCCTTGGTGGATCGAGAGCTTGCCCATACGGGTTTAACCGAATTGTATCGGGTTAACAATATGCATGAGCGCAAGACCAAAATGGCTGAGCTATCTGATGCATTTGTGGCTTTGCCGGGCGGTGCGGGAACACTAGAAGAAATCTTTGAGCAATGGACTTGGAGTCAGTTGGGAATCCATCAAAAGCCTTGTGCTTTTTTAAATGTAAATGGTTTCTATACCGATCTGCTGAAAATGCTTCAAGCCTCAGTTGACAGTGGCTTTACCCAAGCACGTTTTGTGGACAAGTTAATTGTGGCAGAACAGATTGAAGAAGTTCTAGAGGCATTTGCTGCTTATCAGCCTGCGACCCCAAAGTGGCTATCCACCACTGAAATTCAGGCTTGAGGATAAAATTGTGAAAACTATTACTGTTGCTGCCGCCATTATTTTGAATAAGCAAAATCAATTACTGTTGGTCCGTAAGCAAAATACGCATGCCTTTATGCAGGTCGGTGGTAAGCTTGAGCTAGATGAGGCACCTGAAGTGACGATTCAGCGTGAAATTCTGGAAGAAATTGGCTGCGAATGTGAGTTAAAAGAATTTGTCGGTGAATTTAGAACAGCGGCAGCCAATGAACCGGATCATGCTTTAATTAGCTATGTATATGCGGTTGAGTTAAAGCAGGCACCACAAATTGCAGCCGAGATTGCTGAGATGAAGTGGATTGATCTGGATGACCAAGCGACGGTATTGGCGCCTTTAACTAAAGAAGTTGTAATTCCGTGGTGTCAGCAGCATGGTTTGAATTAATTTCTTGATCCTGTGCGGCTGCCAGACACAGACTATAAACCTGTTGGCAGCCGAGTTGTTCAAGCACTTGTGATAAAGCCGTAATTGAACTGCCTGTTGTGACCACATCATCAACAATCAGAACTTTGCGATAACGAATCTGGTTGGGTGCCTTAGCAACAAATTGCTGTTCAATATTTTCTAGCCGTTCCAGACGGGATAAGCCTTTTTGAGAATGTTGGGCCAAACGTTGTACTGGCTGCCAGACAGGGATATTTAAATGCTGACTTAGAGATTGTGCCAATAAAAGTGTCTGGTTAAAACCACGCTCGACCAGACGATCTGTGGAAATAGGCATAGGCACAATCGCATGAACTTTAGGAAGTCTGACTTGTAATAACAGGCCATTCAATAAACGTTGATGGTGTAGTTTCTGTTCATATTTAAACTGTTGAATGATGCGGTCAATCGGATACTGATAATGACAGGCCACCAGAATTTGCTGTTGATTCCGTTCAATGCTTTGTTTGAACCACGGTAATTGTTGCCAGCAACTCTGACAAACACCAAAGTGCCGTTTCATACCAATATCACACAGGTTACACGGGGTAAAATAATCAAATAGCTGATGTGCGGACTTCCCCAATAATTTAAACATAGGCATATCTTGGGGCTTCAGGTAACCAGCGTTTGAGCAGGCCTTCTGCATGTTGTGGATAGTCTTTCAGGATTTGCTCTGCCACATAATGCGCTTGGGTGAGCAGATGGTCATCTCGTTCTAGGCGAGCCACACGAAAGCCCATATCGCCCGTTTGTTTGGTCCCTAACAGTTCACCGGGACCGCGAATTTCCAGATCTTTTTCTGCAATCACAAAACCATCATTACTTTCTCGTAAAATCGAAAGTCGTTCTTGCCCATTTTGTGATAGCGGCGTTTTATAGAGTAGGGCGCAGAAGCTGGCTGTAGCACCACGACCTACACGACCTCGTAGCTGGTGTAATTGAGATAGCCCTAAACGCTCAGCATTCTCAATCACCATAATCGAAGCATTGGGCACATCGACACCTACTTCAATCACCGTGGTGGCAATCAACAGTTGTGATTGATTGTCTTTAAAGGCTTGCATGACCGCTTGCTTTTCATCGGCTTTCATCTTGCCGTGTACCAGCCCAATATTGATATCTGGGAAGCGTTCTTTAATCTCTTGGTAGGTTGCTTCCGCGGCTTGGGCATCCAGCGTTTCGGATTGCTCGACTAAAGTACACACCCAATAAGCCTGTTTACCTTCACGACAATTGGTTGCTATGCGCTGTAATACCTGTTCCCGACGTTCGAGTGGAATGGTGACGGTCTGAATCGGAGTACGACCTGGCGGCAGCTCATCAATAATCGAGGTATCTAGATCTCCATAGGCACTCATGGCTAAGGTGCGGGGAATTGGTGTTGCTGTCATCACCAATTGATGGGGGGTGAACTGATCAGCGCCTTTATTGCGCAGGGCAAGGCGTTGATCAACCCCGAAACGGTGCTGCTCATCAATAATGACCAAACCTAATTTAGAGAAGCCCACTGTATCTTGAAACAGGGCATGCGTGCCTACGATCAGTTGGGCATGACCTTCTTTAATTTGTTGCTCTGCCTGTGTTCTAGCCTTGCCTTTTTGTTTGCCTGATAGCCAAGCCACCTGAATGCCTAAAGGCTCAAACCAGCGTTTAAAGTTTAAATAATGCTGTTCGGCCAAAATCTCGGTCGGCGCCATAAGTGCCACTTGCCAATCTGCTTCCAGCGCATGACAGGCTGCGACTGCGGCGACTAAGGTTTTGCCAGCGCCTACATCACCTTGTACCAGACGTAACATCGGTTGATCTTGCTTAAGATCCTGCAAGATTTCCTTAGAAACGCGTTTTTGCGCATTGGTCATCTGAAAAGGAAGGCCTTCTAATAATTTCTTGGCCAATACTTTGCTGCTACTAAAACGTGGCGCTGAAATCTGACGGATATAAGCTCGACGTGTAAGTAAACTGATTTGATGCGCCACCAGTTCTTCAAAAATCAGACGCTGTTGTGCAGGATGTGAACCTTGATTGAGCTGCAACATGTTGGCATCGGTTGGCGGCTCATGGATGTAATGCAACGCCTCTTTCAGTTCGTAGCCATTGCTATATTTGCTCGGCAATAATTCGGGCAGATCATCACTGTGATGAGTGAGTGCCTGACGCACGTACTCACGTAATTTGGGTTGGGTCAGGCCTTCGGTACTTGGATAAATCGCAGTAAGCTGGGTTTTAGGCAGGGCAGTATGTTGCTGGATCACTTGAATTTCAGGATGATACAGTTCCATACCGCGTGCACCAACGCGCACCTCACCAAAAATGCGCAGGCGTTGCCCCATTTTGATGCGATCCGTTAAGCCTTTATAGATATGATAGAAGCGTAAGGTGACCTTTCCGAAATCATCTTGGACCAGTGCAGCAAGGGATTTCTTTTTTCCGGGTGGGAAGTCCACAGAGCGAACCTCACCTTCAAGCAAATAACTTCGTCCAACGACCAGCTGATTCATTGGAATAATAGTGCTACGATCTTCATAGTCACGGGGAAGATGGAACAACAAATCATCCGTACTAAAAATATGAAGCTTTTCTAAGAGGGTCGCTGCGGCAGCACCAACGCCTTGTAATTGCTGAACTGATGTCATCTCTGGTCAAAGGTGTGTATGCATATTTTATTTATTGGTTATGGTAAAACATCTCGGCGTGTCGCTAAACACTTATTTGAGCAAGGTCACCACATTAGCACAATAAGTCGCAGTGCAAAAACAGATTGTTACGCGACCCATTACATTCAGGACATCCAGCAACTTGATTTGACCAAGCTTCCTCCTATACAGATGGTGTACGTACTGCTTGCACCTGCTCAAAGCGGTATCGAAGCCTATCAGCAGACCTATATCGACAGTGTTGAGCCTATTGCTCAGGCCTTAAAAGAGCACCCGGTACAGCGCATCGTGATTGTATCTTCAACCCGCGTCTATGGTGAAAATGCGGGGGAGCGCATTGATGATGAGAGTGAGATTCAACCTGCTGATCCGCAAGGACATCTGCTTCGACGCATGGAGCTGATGTGGCAGCAACATTATCCGCAACACAGCATTATTGTTCGTCCTACAGGAATATACGGCACTTCCATTGCCCGACTCCGAAAACTGGCGGAGCAAAGCTCGACTTATCCTACGGTTCATTTCAGTAATCGTATTCATATTGATGACTTGGCGAAGTTTTTAGCCTTATTGGTTAATTTGGCTCAAGTCGAAGCCAGCTATATTGTCACCAATAATTTACCTATTCCGATGCATGAAATTTTGTTGTGGTTTCAACAGCAATTAAATTTAGCACCTTTAAAATTACTTTCAGAACAACAGACTGGCAAGCAAATCTATGCCACACGATTGCCAAAAACCGGATTTAAATTTGACCATTTGATTTGCTTTAATGACTACGCTGCGGCTTTATCTGTCCATAGTAATGAAAAATAATTCGACTACACTGTAAAGAAAGCTTAAAGAGTTGGTATGGATTTTGAATCATAACTATCAACAGATTCCGGAAAGGAACTGCCTGAGTTGAGCACGAGGTTTGCTGTAGGGTGTAAAAGGGTGATCAATGAGAAAAATAATGTGCATGGGCCTGCTTGGATTAATAACAACAGCGAGTTGGGCGACTGAACAAAGCTGGTGTGTATTTGATCCATTGGGTACACAAGGAGACATAAGCCGCCGTTTACAGGATGTTCGTGCATACGCATTACAAAATCAGGTGCAGCTCAAGCTTAAAGTCTTTAAAAATGAAAAAAATGCGATACAGTCCTTTGAGCAAAAACAATGTTCTGGTTTGGTGGCTTCAAATTTTAATACGCATCGCTATAACCACTTTATGGCGACAACGGGAGGGATTGGACTGATTCCGAATAATCGTGTGGTGCGTGCCTTTTTACAACTGTTAACTCATCCCAATGTGGAAAAGCGGATGGTCGGTTCAGATTATGAAATGTTGGGGATGATTCCGATAGGAACCGCTTATATGATCATGAATACCCAGCAGATCAGTAAAGTGTCACAACTGAGGAATAAAACCATTGGTATTCTGGCCGATAATCCACCACAGTTGGCCTTGGTGCAAAGTGTAGGTTCGAAACCGATTTATGTCGATTTCTCTAATGCGGTTGATTCATTTAAACGTAAAAAGATTGATATTCTGGCGGCTCCTGCCTATGGCATATTGCCGTATAACTTAAAAAAAGAATTTGGTGAGTCGACACAGGTGGTGAATTTTCCTGTGGCCTACTTTGCCATGAATATTGTGATTCGACCTCAGGCTTATCCTGTTGATTTCGGTCATCAGATACGGACGTGGTTTGTCAATAATAGCAATGTCCTGGCTGCACAAGCGATCCAGTGGGAAAATCATTTACCGGCTTATTACTGGGCGGATATCTCGGGTTATGAAAAGCAGGGATATGATGCTTTGGTGGCCAAGATTAGTAAACGTTATGTCGATGCAGGCTATTACGATGCAGACTTTGTCGAGTTGATTAATCGGCTGCGTTGTCAGGATGATCCTAAATATCTGGGCTGTCGTCGTTAATAGCGAAAGAAAAAGGCAACCGAAGTTGCCTTTTTTATGCTTATGCTTTCTTACGTTTTAGGCGACGTTTGGCTTGTTGTGATGCCATTGCTTCCAATGCCTCAGCCAGTTCTTCATCACTAAAAGTGGTGATGTGCTGTAGCATTTGTAAAGTGGTTTCATCCAGCACTAGTTGTGCACCAGCCGCCATTTCACTGAAATTATCATCATACTCAATGAAGCCTTGCTCATTGTTACGAATGTAATTTTGCTGAGTCAGGACTTTAATAAAGCTTTGGAATAGTGCTTTATCGAAGAACTCTGGCGAGTTGAATTCATACAGCACAGACAGACGTTGACCCAGTAAATGGCTTAGTTCTTCCACTTGTTTGGTTGAGATATTGCCTGAACCACGTTGTGTAATCAGTGCCAGCGTCATGTAGTAACGTTCTAGGCTCTGTTTGACTGGCATTGCCAATGTAACCAGTTTCTGATGTTCTTCGCTGTTTGGCGTTGGGCTAAACAGATTGCCTTCGTTATCTTGGAAAATCAGACCAATCTTCACCAATGCGTCGATATAGCTGTCAATTTGCGGCTGTAATTCATTGGCCTGCCATTTCATAAACAGTTCAGCTTTCAAGAATGGATATAAGGTGCGAATCACGTTGCTTAAATCATTCTTGTGAATTTTTCCGTTGTGCTCAACCAGCGATGCGACCAGCGACGGTAATACAAAGGCATGCAGGATGTTATTACGGAAGTAAGTCAGCAACACAGCCTGATTGTCTTCAATCGCAATAATATCGCCTAATACATGTTGTACGCGTTTAATCAATTTCAGCTTGAGACCATAGGCAACAATTTCTTTACCTGATAATGAAGTCACTTGAGTGCGTTCATCATAAGGTTGCTGGGTTGCCAAATCACGATAGATGTCGAGTTGTTTTGCACAGATCTCTTCATCTAAAGTGTGTTTTGGTGTTGCAAGCAAGATTAAAGAAAGCAATGAAACAGGATTGATCACCACAGCACGGTTGATATTTTCCAGAATCAGATGCGCTGAGTCTGCAACGACCGTTGAAATCTCGGTAGAGCTTGGTACGTCAGTCGGGTTTTGCTCGATATTATTCTGCTTCAGGATGTCATTCAGGAACACAGGTTCGCCGAAGTTCACATGCACTTTACCGAAGATGCGTTCAATTTTGCGTAAGGTTCTTACAATACCAAAAATTGACTCGGCTTCTTTCGGCTTACCTTGCATTTCACCGACATAGGTTGAGCCTTCCATCAGACGCTCATAACCGATATAGGTGGGAACAAATACGATTGGTTTGGCAGGGCCACGTAAATGCCCTTGAATGGTCATCGCCAACATACCTGTTTTCGGCGGTAATAAACGCCCTGTACGTGAACGGCCACCTTCAATGAAGTATTCGATTGGGGTGTTACGCGATAAGATGCTGTATAAATATTCTTTAAATACAGATGTATAAAGTGCATTGCCACGGAAAGAGCGACGAATAAAGAATGCACCGCCACCACGTAATAACTGGCCTACAAATGGTAAGTTGAGGTTATCACCTGCTGCGATATACGGAATCATCAAGCCGCGTTTATAAATCACGTATGACAATAATAAATAGTCGATATGGCTACGGTGGCAAGGGGTGTAAACGATTTCGTAGTCTTTTGCCAGTTCACGAACCGTACTGAAGTTATGGACTTCAACGCCGTCATAGAGCTGTGTCCATAAACGGGTTAAGGCCATGTCGGCAAAACGGACTGCAGATGCCGAGTAATCAGAGACGATTTCATTGACATAGCCAATTGCACGACGTTCTGCTTCGAGCATACTGATTTTATGCTGAATGCTTTCACGACGAATCGCATCTTGCACTTCAGGTGACTTGATTACCGATTGCATCACATTACGGCGATCTGATAAATCGGGGCCGAGAACCACTTCACGCTGTTGATCGAGGTAAGTGTCTAGTGAGCTGGCAATATAGGTTGCTGGTGAAACATTTGGATGATTGGTCTTGGCGTAGTCAACCAGTTCACGTAGCGATTGTGGTTCATGAAACTCTAAATAAGATTGTCGGCCATGCAGACCAATATTCATCAACTGTTTGACTGTACCCGGGGTTGCCCATGTATCAGAGAATAAAAGTTTGAACCAGGAATCTTCTTTATCTGGCGAACGTCCCCAAAGTACTGTAACAGGCACCAGTTGAACATCAACATCAGGATGTTGTTCAAGTGCTTCAACAAGTTGTAAGAGGCGAGGAGGGAAGGTTTGCGTATTAAAGAAATTATTTTCGTTGTGATGTAAAAACAGGACTGAGTTTTTTTCTTGGTAAGATCCAAAACTCAACGGATCCAGTGCCGGTTTTAAATTGAGGCGACGGGTTTCACCATCGACCACCAATGCGTTACTACGCGAATAATTCTGTAAAACATAGCAAACTAACTTATTTGATTCTGTTGTATTTTGCTCTGCTGTGGTGGATTCTGTAGGAACTTCACCAAGAACATGTGGGGTTACCACCAGGTCAAGTAACTTACTCGAAAGTTGGCGATACATTTGACCAAATCCAGTCTTGGACATTACAAACTCCTAAATCATAATCCTGGCATCGATTCATGATGAACACGACATTCTGCGGTATTCTTACATAAAACGGTATGTTATTTTCTGACAAAATATAGCGTATTTGGTAGATTTTATCGTTAAAAATCGTATTTTTAGCAGTTATAAATACGATTAACGTGACGGATGAATCATTTTATCCTGACCATTGTCATTTGAATTTGTGGCACAATCAAAATTATCAACCCTGAAAGGATTGGTTGATCTCTCCCCATTGATGTTGGAAGAATATTACATGAATGCGTTAACTCAAGAATTGGTTGAACTTTTGACTCTGGAAAAGCTGGAACAGCATATTTTCCGAGGCAATAGCCGCAATTTGGTAGGCAAACGGGTATTCGGCGGACAGGTGCTTGGACAGGCTTTGAGAGCAGCGTCATATACAACGGATCGTCCAGCACACTCTTTACATGCCTATTTCCTGTACGGGGGCGATGTCAATGCACCGATTATTTACGAAGTCGATCCGCTTCGTGATGGCAAGAGTTTCGTTAGCCGGCAGGTTCGTGCCATTCAACATGGACGCACCATCTTTTCTGCGATGGTATCTTTTGCCAATCCAGAAGAAGGGCTGAACTATCAGCATAAAGAGCCGGAATATCCTGCACCTGAAACATTAAAGTCAGAAAATGAACTGAAAGAAAGCCTGATTAATTTCGTACCTGAAAATGTGCGTGCCAGCTTTATGCGGGAACGTCATGTCGAGATTCGTCCAACGCAGTTGATCAATCCGTTTCAGCCTCAGCCTGAAGCTCCATTTTATGCGCACTATATTCGTACCCATGGTACGATTGCAAAAGATCTGGATGAAGTCTCATTACATCAGGCGATTGTCGCGTTCTATTCGGACTTTACCTTGATGACTACAGCATTGCGTCCACACGGTTTATCTTGGATTTCTCCGAATCTGCAATGTGCCAGTATTGATCACACCATTTATTTCCATCGTCCGTTACGTGCTGATGAATGGATGCTCTACGATATGGAGGCAACGGTGAGTGCCAGCTCTCGCGGTCTGAACTTTGGGCGGATGTGGCAAAATGGTCAGTTGGTCTGTAGTACAGTTCAGGAGGGTTTGATTCGGCTCAGAGAAATCGAAACCCAATAAAAATAAGCTCATACTAAAGCCATCATTATGATGGCTTTTTTAGCATAAGGCTGACAAAAAATTGCTCGATTCTTCAACATGAGCATGCCATAGTAAGGTGAAGTTAAAGAGCTTTATCAATCACAATGAATTTAAATACACAGATTTTGATTGCAGCCGTGCTCGGTGTAGCATTTGGTTTTCTGCTGATTGCTTATCCGCAAACGGCATTTGTTGACTACAGTCTATATGGTCTTGGTGTCTTAAGTAGTATCTTTATTGGCTTGCTGAAAATGCTACTGATTCCATTGATCTTTAGTTCAATTGTGGTGGGTGTTTCCAATTTACAGGCAGGCGGTCAATTTGGTCGGGTCTGGAAAATTACAGCGTTGAGTTGTTTTACCACCACGACTTTGGCTTTGATTTTAGGGATCAGTTGTGCGCATTTGTTTGATGTGGGCAAAGGTGTCGATATCCAGCTGTTTCAGGCTGCCATGGATAATCACCAGACACCCGATACCTTAACGCCGTCCAGCTTTTTCACTACTTTTATTCAAAATACCTTAATTAATCCCTTCAAAGCTTTTAGCGAAGGCAATGTGCTTGCCGTGGTGGTGTTTGCTTTATTCCTTGGCGTGGCCTTGGTCAAGGGTGGGGAGCGTTTTGCTTTAGTCCGTAATATCAGCCAGCAATTTTTTGACATCATGATGATGCTGGTAGGCTGGGTAATGAAGCTTGCGCCGATTGGTATTTTTGCGTTATTGGCGAAGTTGATTGCGACTGAAGATTTGTCCGTGCTCAGTCGTCTGGTCGAGTTTGCTGCGGTGGTGACAGGGACAACTATTTTTCATGGAGTGGTGGTGTTACCTGCCTTGCTCTGGATCTTCGGACGTATGAATCCGATCACCTTTTTCAGAGGTGCGAGAACTGCATTGGTCACCGCATTTGCGACCAGCTCAAGTTCTGCGACCATGCCATTGAGTATGAAATGTGCTCAGGAAAATCTAGGAGTGCGACCACAAACCGCAGGTTTCGTGATTCCACTGGGTACGCAGTTAAATATGGATGGTACGGCACTCTATGAGGCAGCCGCAGCTTTATTTATTGCGAATCTGATGGGACTGGATCTAAGTTTGACTCAGCAAGTTATCGTTTGTTTAACCGCGATGATTGCTTCATTAGGCGCACCAGGTATTCCAAGTGCAGGCATGGTCACCATGATCATGGTATTACAATCTGTGGGGTTACCCGCCGAAGCGATTGCGATTTTACTGCCGATCGACCGTGTCTTAGATACCGTGCGTACGGTGGTCAATGTACAGGGCGACATGATGATCAGTGTGGTGGTAGATCGTTATGCCAAACAGGCAGAGGCTGAAGCAAGTTAATCTGAATTGGAATAAAAAAAGCAGGAGATCACTCCTGCTTTTTTTGTCTTTAAAGTTTAAGCGGCTTGTTGTAAAGCGCGTTTTGCGGCTGGTGAATTGTTTAAGTAATTCACGGCATCTTGAGTATTACCTTCCTTAACAGGATCGTACCACGGCATTAAATAATCCAATTGCTGTGCCACTAACCATGCTGGACCCGGCAAAATTTTAGAATCTTTTAATGCAATCTTCGACCATTCAATCCATATCCATGGCTTGAACACACTTGGCTTCTTATCAGCGAAACGTGGATCCTGACTCATGATATGCGCTGCGCCGTCGACCCAGAGTCCTAAAACGCCCGCAATGACTGCAACACTGAGGTAATAACGTGCGATATAACTACCACCTAAATGACGGTAAAGATCAAAGGCAACGGTACGATGTTCAATTTCTTCCGATCCGTGCCATTTAATCAAATCAAGCATTTCAGGATCGGCGCCCAGTTCTTCCCAGCGTTTGTTGTAAAGCGCATATTTACCTAATACACAAGTCATGTGCTCAACGGTGGCAATCACTCCGAGACGGAATAAATCCCATTGATGATCAAGTGCTTTTGGAATTTCTTTACCGAAAGGCTTATCTGCCAAAGCTTTGGTGAATAAGAAATCCATGATGTCGAGATTGCGCTGAATATCGATATTGCGTTGGCTGAGATATTCTTTGTTGGCAGAGGTGTGCGCAACAGCATGCATGGCTTCTTGACGAATAAATGCCTGCACATCCTGTTTTAGTTTTTCATCGGTAATTTCAGGGAGGACTTTGTTATATAAACGGCAAAACCAAAACTCACCAGCAGGTAAAATATTGTTAATTTCATTAATAAAATAGCTGGCAAAAGGCTGGTTTGGAATCCAATCCACTGGTGTATTTTCCCAATCAAATTTAACTTTGCGCGGGAGGATTTTATAGTCAATCGAAGAACCAAGTTTGTTCTTCACAAATGATAGTAATTTCATTGTTGTTTAGTCCTAATCGATAGTGCAATGAACCAACACTAAGCAGTATATGTAAACTACCTAGTGTTTGTGTTTAGCAATTCGGGACAATTAAAAATTATTTAATGCATCAAGTTGCATAAAATGCATTTTTTATTCTTCTACGTCAGTTTCTGAGGCTTCAGGGATCTGATCGAGGTCAAATTCAGTCGGTTGATCGAGAGTAAAATTCAAGCGACCTGCCATCACACTGGCCAGTTCTTCTAAGCCGATTCGGTTCAATGACGAGAACAACTGAATTGAGAAATCAAGCTTCATCTTTTTCAACTGCTGTTTAACTTCTAACAGCACTTTGTTGGCAGGGCCACGGTTCAGTTTATCCGCTTTGGTCAACAGGATATGCACGAATAAATGACGTGAATGTGCCCATTCCAGCATCATCAAGTCAAAATGTTGCAATGGATGACGAATATCCATCAATAACACTAAACCTTGTAAGCTCTTACGGTGAATTAGGTAATTTTCCAATTCTTTTTGCCACACGATTTTCATGGCTTCTGGAACGGCCGCATAACCATAACCTGGTAAATCAACCAGACGCTGATCAGGGTTACCTAAACTAAAAAAGTTGATCATTTGAGTACGACCAGGTTTTTTAGAAGCACGTGCGAGTTGCTTTTGATTGGTTAAGGTGTTGATGGCACTGGATTTACCAGCATTAGAACGACCAGCAAATGCAATTTCATAGCCTGTATCTTCTACGCATAAAGACAGTTTTGGCGCACTCATCAAAAATTCAGCTTGGCGTAACCAGGTGAGAGACTGTACTGCATATTCAGTCACTGCAGGGTCAGCTTTTTTCTCATAACTGATTTTTTGTTTGGGAGCGAGTTTGGCTTTGGTGTCTTTGGATTTTTCACTGCGACGCATAGAAGCTTACTTTTGAATTGAAATAGCAACGACTATTATAAAGGATGTGACGGCTTCGTGCGAATCTTGATGTTGAAGTGCTTATTAAGCTTTCTGTGACAACTCTAAAAAGTTAATCTCTGAATGGATCGGAGAAGGAACAATACCGTGCTGAACCACTTCACCGAGCGTATATTGATTCAGACTTTGATAAAAGCTTTCTAGTGCCTGATCTAAAATACCTTTGAGGCCGCAATGGGAGCGTAATACGCAGGGTGGGGTATTGCACTCAACAATTTGATGGCTACCTTGCAAGGTTCGGACAATTTCACCTAACTTCAAGCTCTTGGCTTCAGGGTTTAGGCGAAGACCGCCTCCTTTGCCACGAATGGTCACAATCCATTGCTGTTTGCCCATGAAGTGAACCACTTTCACCAGATGATTTTGTGACACATGTAAGTCCTGCGCGATATCTGCAATCGTATACGGTACATCACTCGGGCGAGCGACATACATCAGGATTCTGAGTGCATAATCTGTAAACTTATTGAGTTGCATGTGGTTTCGCTCAATCTGGAGCAATAAATAGAAAAGGCTAGTCTATCACAGGCTAGCCTTATACAAAATGCGGTGTAAATTAGCTGAGCTTAACGCCACCTGTGCCAAAGGCTTCGCTGTGAATATTTTCAGCAGGGATGCCACGTGCTACCAGTGCCTTGTGTTGCTCTGCCATAAATGGCATCGGGCCGCATAAATAGTAATCGGCATTGACTGGTAATAGCGCTGCATCTAAGGTGCGGAGGTCTAAACGACCAGCGACATCATAATCTTCACCGAGCACATCTGCTGCATGTGGAAATTCATAAGCAGTGAATGTGCTCAAACGTGGAAACTTGCTTTTCAATTCATGAATATGCTTCTTCATGGCATGGACTTGGCTACTACGACATGCATGAATAAAGCTGACAGGCTGTGGCATATCTAAAGTCACCAATTGATTCAGCATCGCAATCATTGGAGTTAAGCCGACACCACCACTGATAAATACATTACGTTTGTTGCTGTCGATTAAATAGAAGTTTCCTGTCGGTGCAGACACTTCAATTTCTGAACCTTCAGCTAAACCATGTAATGTACTTGATACCCAGCCACCAGCAAGTTCACCTTTTTCATCTTCACGCTTCACTGAGATACGTAGGTAATCTGCCTGTGGGCTAGTTGAAAGTGTGTATTGGCGGGGTTGTCTTAAATTAAGCTCAGGTACGAACACACGAACTGAAATATATTGGCCTGCTTCATATTTTGGTAATTCACCACCATCAACAGGAGCAAGGTAGAAAGAGGTGATTTCGTCACTTTCTACGACTTTCTTGGCGATTTTGAAATTACGCCAGCCTAACCAGCTGCCTTTGGTTTGTTGATGTTGGTCATAAATTGCTTTTTCAGTACTGATAAATAAATCAGCCAATTGACCATAAGCCGCAGCCCATGCACCAATTAATGGATCTTCCATTGAAATATTCAGTACTTCACTAATGGAATGAAGTAGGTTTTCACCCACGATGCCGTAATCTGGTGACTGAATATTTAAGCTGACATGTTTATGCGCAATCAGTTCAACCACAGGTAAAAGCACAGAAGGATCTTCAATGTTCTCCGCATAAGCTAAAACTGCCCCCGCAAGCGCCTGTGCCTGTGCACCACTGCGCTGATGTCCCATGTTAAAGGTTTCTTTTAAATCAGGGTTGTTACCCAACATGCGGTTATAAAAGTATCCAGTCAGCGCTACGCCGTTTTCACGAAGAACTGGAACTGTTGCTTTAACAAGGTCAATTTGCTGCGGAGTCATAGGAGATCTCTCTTGGCTATCATTTATAAGATGTATTTAAAATATACCTTTAAAAATAGATTTGCAATGCTAAATTAAATAAAAGCCATAAAAAAATTAAGGGATAATAAATTATCCCTTAATTTTCAATTGAGTATTGTTTTATTTTTTACCGAAGAGGGAGCCGAGTAGACCACGCACAATTTTCTGTCCAGTACTGCCACCTAAACTACGCGCTGCACTTTTGGCAAATGTTCCCACGATATCCTGTGTCAGTTTTTCACGGTCACGCTGTGCTTTTTCAGCAGCTTTTTGCTGTTCACGGGCAAAACGTTCTTGCTCTCTGGTTTGTTGCTTGGCGAGCGCTTCCTGTTCTTTACTTTGTTGTTGTGCTAGATCATCGGCTTCTTTTTGCTGGGATTGTTGCAATACTTTCTTTTGCAGCATTTCATAGGCACTATCCCGATCCACCGCTTGATCGTAAACACCAGCGACAATGCTTTGTGAAATGATCACTTGGCGTTCTTCGGGACTAATCGGCGTAAATGATGAGTAGGGCGGCATTACCCAGCCACGCTCTACGATTTGTGGTGTGCCTTGTTCATCTAGACAGCTAATTAGTGCTTCACCAACTGCGAGTTCGGTAATGGCTTGATCAACTTTAAACTCTGGATTGGCGCGGAAGGTGTCTGCGGCAGTTTTGACGGCTTTCTGGTCTTTTGGGGTAAAAGCACGTAAAGCATGTTGTATACGATTTCCGAGTTGTCCTAAAACGCTTTCAGGTAGATCCAGCGGATTTTGAGTAATAAAGTAAATCCCAACACCTTTAGAACGGATCAGACGAACCACTTGTTCAATTTTTTGTTGTAAAGCTGGGCTGGCATTGTCAAATAACAGGTGAGCTTCATCAAAGAAGAACACCAGTTTTGGTTTATCCATATCGCCGACTTCTGGTAGTTGTTCGAACAGTTCCGACATCATCCAGAGTAAAAAAGTGGCGTACAGCTTCGGCGTATTCATTAGCTTGTCAGCAGCTAAGATATTGATATAGCCATGTCCATTGGTATCGGTCTGAATGAAGTCGAGGATATTTAGACTTGGTTCACCAAAGAACTGTTCTCCACCTTGATCGCCTAAGGCCAGTAAATTGCGTTGAATCGCGCCTAGACTGGCAGGAGAGAGATTGCCATATTCAGCTTTTAGTTCAGCAGCATTTTCACTGACGTAGGTCAGCATTGCTTTTAGATCTTTAAAATCGATCAGCAGTAAGCCCTGATCATCAGCAACACGGAACACGGCCGAAAGGACACCTTCCTGTGTATCGTTCAGATTAAGCATTTGCGCCAGTAGTAATGGGCCGATTTCTGAAATCGTGGTGCGGATCGGGTGGCCTTGTTGAGCAAATAAATCCCAGAAAATGACAGGGGAAGCGGCAAATGGAACGGGTTCAAGTTGTAAGGTTTTCAGTCGTTCATCAAATTTAGGATTACTCTCGCCAGCTTTGGCAAGGCTAGAGACATCGCCTTTGGCATCGGCGAGAAAGACGGGTACACCGAGTCTGGAAAAGCTTTCTGCCAGTACTTTCAGAGTAACGGTTTTCCCCGTACCTGTTGCACCAGCAATCAAACCATGTCGGTTTGCAAATTTAGAATGCAAAACAATATCTTGTGTTGTATCTGTGGTTTTTTTAGCAATAACGATTGGTGTACTCATTCTTCACCTGTTTTTTTGATCTCAATCGAGCTGTTTTAATGCGTTTTGAATATCTTGGATTAAATCTTCTGGATGTTCTAGTCCTATACAGAAGCGCACCAATAAACCTTGTTGTAAATGTGTATTTCCCAGCGAACGCATCTGCTTTAAATCATAGAGCATGGCTAGGCTGACTGGGCCACCCCAGCTAAATCCAAGTTTAAACAATTTCAAGTTATCACAGAATTGTCGAACCGCCGTCAAGTCATAATTAGCTTTAAAAATGACGCTAACCAAGCCTGCGCTTTTGCCTGTGGTACAAATGTCTGACCAGAACGAGTGACCTGCTGAATCTGGTGAGCTTGGATGTAAAACCTGACTAAATTGAGGCTGTTGTTTGAGCCATTCCAGTAATACACGGGTGCTTTGTGCTTGCTGTTCATAGCGGAGCGACATGTGAGCCAGACTACGTTGAATCTGAGCAGTATCATCGCCTGATACAGAGATCCCTTGAATGGCATGCATGCGATAGAGTTTGTGATGTAACTGTTGATCACGGGTCACCACTGAACCCATGAGAATATCGCCGCCGCCGCTTGGGTATTTGGTGAGTGCATGTACGGTGATATCGACCGCTAAATGTTCATCAGAGAAATCGAAGGCATTAAAAGCAAGTCCTGCACCCCATGTGTTATCTAATGCAGTGAGTACATTGGCTTGTTGGGCTTTTTTGACCAGATTTTTGAGATCGGGAAATTCTAAGGTGACTGAGCCAGCTGCTTCGAGCCAGATTAATTTGGCTTTCTCTGTAGGTTGAAAGCTGGCTGCATCAACTGGATTATAAATTTTTACGCTGATGCCGTACCGGTCTTGCAGATTATTCAAATGTTCAAGGTTAGGGCCATAGATATTGTCGGCGACCCATACCTCATCACCAGTGCTTAGAAATGTACTGTTCACCAGATTAATCGCAGATAAGCCGCTGGGTGCAAGCAGGCAATAATTTCCGCCTTCAATTCTTGCAATATTGTCCCCTAATGTAAAAGTAGTTGGGGTGCCGTGTGTGCCATAACTATAGTCATAGGCATCGGTCCAGTGGCGATCAAAAAGGTGCGCTGTTGTTTTAAAAATAATCGTAGATGCACGAAATAGGGGAGGCTGGATGGTTTCTATGTATTGAGGGGCTTTACGTGGTGCATGAATGAGATCGGTTTGTGCTTTATTGTGAGTTGTCATAGGGCAAAATTAAATCAATAGAATGCGTCTCAGGTTAAGAGAAAATGATGAAAGCTGCTAGTGCTTTACTGCTTTTGTACAGAATCGGTACAGATTCAGGTCATCAATAAAAACTGGCTTTATTTTTGCTAAGACTAATTATCATTCTAACGATAATAGGTTTTCGCGCATGAAGTCGCATTTAAGAGTGCATTATTTTCAGCACATCGCTGGCGAAGGTTTTGGCAGTTGCTATGACTTTTTAAAAGCACATCACGCAAAAATTACAGCAACAGAATTTTTTGCTCTACCTGTAGATTTGCCATTGGAGCTTGAAGCGCTGCCACGCATAGATGAAGTTGACCTCTTGATTATTATGGGGGGAACGATGAGCGTGAATGATGAGGCGAATTATCCTTGGTTAAGATTGGAAAAAAGGTGGCTAAGACGTTATCTGGCTGCGGGAAAACCTGCTATTGGGTTGTGTCTGGGTGGACAATTGATTGCGAATGCCTTGGGTGCAGCAGTCAGTCGTAATCCTGATCAGGAGCTTGGCTGGATGGATGTAGGGCGTGCTTCACACATTCCAGAGCAATGTTTCCAGATACCAGAACAATTGAATATTTTACAGTGGCATAGTGAAACGTTTGAAATTCCCAAAGGCGCAATACGTCTAGCGGAAAATAAGGTGTGTTTAAATCAGATGTATCAAATTGGACGCAATGTATTGGGATTTCAGTTTCATCCAGAGATGACACCACACGCCTTGGCTCTGTTGATTGAGGGGGAGGAAGAGATGGCTGTTTTTAATGGAAGGTATG
Source organism: Acinetobacter vivianii (assembly GCF_014635885.1). Taxonomy (GTDB): domain Bacteria; phylum Pseudomonadota; class Gammaproteobacteria; order Pseudomonadales; family Moraxellaceae; genus Acinetobacter; species Acinetobacter vivianii. The sequence continues at coordinate 112,696 of NZ_BMDR01000003.1, read as the reverse complement.
TACAGCCTATTGCTGAATTAAAAAGAAGCTTGAAAAGTAAATTTGAGCAGGGTAATCGTTTACTGAATCAGGCGATTGATTATGTGGTGAGTGCTTGAGCTGACAAAATGCTTAAAAAATGAAAAGAAGAATTGCATAAGACTTAAACAATCGTTATAATGGGCGACCCTCAAATGGAGGGCGTTTACTACGAAGAAAGTAGTCAACGCATTACAGTCGTGGCATCGATCACGACCATAGTGATTTTCACTGCCCTTGACACTTACCAAAAGGTGAGGTGCGTCATGGGTGATTCTTTATATATTTGGCTTGGAGTTTACTGGTATGTCTAACCAGAGAATTCGTATCCGTTTGAAGTCTTTTGATCATCGTCTGATTGATCAATCTGCTCAAGAGATCGTAGAAACCGCTAAGCGTACTGGCGCACAAGTGTGTGGTCCAATTCCGATGCCTACTCGCATCGAACGCTTCAACGTTCTTACTTCACCACACGTCAACAAAGACGCTCGTGATCAGTACGAAATCCGCACTTATAAACGTTTGATCGACATCGTTCAACCAACAGATAAAACTGTTGATGCATTGATGAAGTTAGATCTTGCTGCTGGTGTTGATGTTCAGATCGCTTTGGGTTAAGGCTTTCGGTTGATTAACTTTTAAGTTAATTAGGCCGCTTTATTAGAGGTTTATGCACATGGCTATTGGTTTAGTCGGTCGCAAATGTGGTATGACTCGCGTCTTTACGGATGCTGGTGTATCTGTACCTGTTACAGTTATCGAAGTCGATCCAAACCGCATTACGCAAATCAAAACACTTGAAACTGATGGTTATCAAGCAATTCAAGTAACTACTGGTGAACGTCGCGAATCGCGCGTAACTAACGCTCAGAAAGGTCACTTCGCGAAAGCTGGTGTTGCTGCTGGTCGTTTAGTTAAAGAGTTCCGTGTTACTGAAGCTGAGCTTGAAGGCCGTGAAGTTGGTGCTTCTATCGGTGTTGATTTGTTCACAGTTGGTCAAATTGTTGACGTAACTGGTCAATCAAAAGGTAAAGGTTTCCAAGGTGGTGTTAAGCGTTGGAATTTCCGTACGCAAGATGCTACTCATGGTAACTCTGTATCTCACCGTGTATTAGGTTCTACAGGTCAAAACCAGACTCCTGGTCGCGTGTTCAAAGGCAAGAAAATGGCTGGTCACTTAGGTGACGAACGCGTAACAGTTCAAGGTCTTGAAATCGTATCTATTGACGCTGAACGTTCTGTTTTAGTTGTTAAGGGTGCTATTCCTGGTTCAACTGGCGGTGACGTTGTTGTACGTCCTACCATCAAGGCCTGAGGGGAAATACTGTGAATTTAAAAACTGTTTCCGGCTCTGCTGTTGAATTGTCTGAAGTTGCTTTCGGACGTGAATTTAACGAAGCTCTTGTACACCAAGTTGTTACAGCTTACTTAGCTGGTGGTCGTCAAGGTACTCGTGCTCACAAATCACGTGCAGATGTTTCTGGCGGTGGTAAAAAACCATTCCGTCAAAAAGGTACTGGTCGCGCTCGTGCGGGTTCTATTCGTAGCCCTATCTGGGTTGGTGGTGGTAAAACTTTTGCTGCTCGCCCACAAGATTGGTCTCAAAAAGTAAACCGTAAGATGTACCGCGGTGCAATGCAATGTATCTTAGCTGAACTTGTTCGCCAAGATCGTCTTGTATTAGTTGAAGAGTTTGCTGTTGCAGCTCCAAAAACTAAAGAATTGCTTGCAAAGCTTACTGACTTGAATGCAACTCGCGCATTGATCATTACAGATGCTGTAGATGAGAACTTGTATCTCGCAGCTCGCAACCTTCCACACGTTGATGTGGTTGATGCTACTGCTATTGATCCTGTTAGCTTGATCGCATTTGATAAAGTTGTAATGTCTGTAGCTGCTGCTAAGAAAATTGAGGTAGAACTCGGATGAACAACGAACGTATCTATCAAGTCCTATTAGGACCAGTATTCTCAGAAAAAGCACAAGTTTTAGGTGATACTGCTGGTGTTCAAGTGTTCAAAGTTGCATTAAATGCAAATAAACTTGAAATCAAGAAAGCAGTTGAGCAGCTCTTCGGTGTTGAAGTTGTAAAAATCAATACAACGATCACTAAAGGTAAAACAAAACGCTTTGGTAAAACATTAGGACGTCGTTCTGATGTGAAAAAAGCATACGTCACCCTGAAAGCTGGCCAAGATGTAGAAATGGCTGACTTGGGCGATACCGCTGAAAACGCAGCGGAATAAGGACGAGAATTATGCCAATTCAAAAATGTAAGCCAACGTCTCCAGGACGTCGCTTTGTAGAGAAAGTGGTTCATGACCACCTTCACAAAGGCGCTCCTTATGCACCGTTGGTAGAAGCTAAAAAACGTACTGGTGGTCGTAATAACAATGGTCACATCACTACACGTCACGTGGGTGGTGGTCATAAGCAAAACTACCGTATTGTTGACTTTAAACGTAACAAAGATGGTATTCCAGCGACTGTAGAGCGCATCGAATACGATCCTAACCGTACAGCTCATATTGCTTTATTGAAATATGCTGATGGTGAACGTCGCTACATCATTGCACCTAAAGGCTTACGTGCTGGTGATAAAGTTCAATCTGGTAACGATGCTCCAATTCGTCCAGGTAACTGCTTGCCACTTCGTAACATGCCAATCGGTTCTACACTTCACAACCTTGAACTTAAAATCGGTAAAGGTGCTCAATTAGCACGTTCTGCTGGTACTTCAGTTCAGTTGTTGGGTCGTGATGGTTCTTACGCTATCGTTCGTTTACGTTCTGGTGAAATGCGTAAAGTCCATGTTGAATGTCGTGCTGTAATTGGTGAAGTTTCTAACCAAGAAAGCAACCTTCGTTCATTGGGTAAAGCTGGTGCTGCGCGCTGGCGTGGTATTCGTCCTACCGTTCGTGGTATGGCGATGAACCCAGTAGATCACCCGCACGGTGGTGGTGAAGGGCGTAGTAAAGGTATTCAACCTGTAAGCCCATGGGGTCAAAAAGCTAAAGGGTACAAGACACGTACCAACAAGCGTACGACTAAGATGATTATTCGCGACCGTCGCGTCAAGTAAGGGAATCTGAATAATGCCTCGTTCATTAAAAAAAGGTCCATTCGTCGACGCACATTTGTTCGCTAAGGTTGAAGCTGCTGTAGCTGCTAACAACCGTAAGCCGATCAAAACTTGGTCACGTCGTTCAATGATCCTTCCAGACTTTGTTGGTTTAACAATTTCTGTTCACAATGGCCGTAACCACGTTCCAGTAATTGTTACTGAACACATGGTTGGTCATAAATTGGGTGAATTCGCGCCAACTCGTACCTATCGTGGTCACGGTGTTGATAAGAAGTCTAAACGTTAATAGGTGCTATGATGGAAGTAACTGCTAAATTACGCGGTGCCGCTATCTCGGCACAAAAAGCACGTTTAGTTGCTGATTTGATCCGTGGTAAGTCGGTTGCACGTGCGATAGACATTTTAAACTTCAGCAACAAGAAAGCAGCTGTGCTCGTTAAAAAAGCACTTGAATCTGCAATCGCGAATGCTGAACACAACAACAGCTTAGATGTTGATGACCTTAAAGTAACTACGATTTACGTTGATGAAGGCATGAGCCTTAAACGTATCATGCCACGTGCTAAAGGCCGTGCAGATCGTATTACTAAGCGTACTTGTCACATCACCGTTAAGGTAGGGGTTTGATATGGGTCAGAAGGTTCATCCAATCGGTATCCGCCTAGGTGTTGTGAAACGCCATAACGCTAACTGGTATGCGAATCCGAAGCAATACGCTGAATACTTGCTTAAAGATCTTCAAGTTCGTGAGTTTTTAATCAAAAAACTTAAAAACGCGATGATCAGCAATATTCTTATCGAACGTCCTACAGGCGCTGCTAAAGTAACTATTAGCACTGCTCGTCCTGGTATCGTTATCGGTAAAAAAGGCGAAGACATTGAAAAATTACAGCGCGAACTCACCAATATTATGGGTGTTCCAGCTCAAGTTAGCATCAATGAAATTGATCGCCCTGACTTGGACGCACGTTTAGTTGCTGAAGCAATTGCTTCTCAATTAGAAAAGCGTGTTATGTTCCGTCGTGCTATGAAGCGTGCGGTTCAAAACACAATGCGTGCTGGCGCTAAAGGTATTAAAGTTGAAGTTTCTGGCCGTTTAGGTGGTGCAGAGATCGCTCGTACTGAGTGGTATCGTGAAGGTCGTGTACCTTTGCATACACTTCGTGCTGACATCGACTATGCAACTATGCGCGCAGAAACAACATACGGTACGATCGGTGTTAAAGTTTGGATTTTCCGTGGTGAGATCTTAGGTGGCATGAAACAAGTCATGAACCCAGCTCCTGCTGAAGAGCGTCCAGCTAAACGCGGTCGTGGTCGTGGTGAAGGTCAAGAGCGTCGTGGTCGTCGCGGTGACCGTGCTGCTGACAAGGGAGAATAATCCATGTTGCAACCTAAACGTACCAAATTCCGTAAAGTGCACAAAGGCCGTAACACTGGTCTAGCGCATCGTGGTAGTACAGTATCATTTGGTTCGATTGCAATTAAAGCAACTGAACGTGGTCGTATGACTGCGCGTCAGATTGAAGCTGCACGTCGTACCATTAGCCGTCGTATCAAACGTGGTGGTAAAATCTTCATCCGCGTATTCCCAGACAAACCAATTACCGAAAAACCATTAGAAGTTCGTATGGGTAAAGGTAAAGGTAGCGTGGAATACTGGGTTTGTCAGATCCAGCCAGGTAAGATCCTGTACGAAATTGAAGGTGTTAGCGATGAGTTAGCGCGTGAAGCTTTTGCTTTAGCTGCTGCTAAACTCCCGTTTAAAACCACTATCGTGACTCGGACGGTGATGTAATGAAAACTAAAGATCTACGTGAAAAGTCGGTAGAAGAGTTGAAAGCTTTGCTTGATGAGCAACAGCTTAACCAATTCCGTCTTCGTATGGCGAAAGCAACTGGTCAATTAGGCAAATCGCATGAAGTGCAAATTGCTCGTAAGACAATTGCTCGTATTAAGACACTCCTTACCGAAAAACAGGGGAACGGACAATGAGTGAAAAAACAGTCCGCACGTTAACCGGCAAAGTCGTAAGCGACAAAATGGACAAGTCTATTGTTGTGCTTATTGAACGCCGCGTTCAACACCCGTTGTATGGCAAATCAATCCGCCGTTCAACTAAATTACACGCTCATGATGAGAACAATGTTGCTAAATTAGGCGACTTGGTAACCATCAAAGAAAGCCGCCCAATTTCTAAAACTAAAGCTTGGACTTTAGTGGAAGTAGTTGAAGCTGCTGCTGAGTAATTAGACGTTCTTGTTGCATCATCGGACAATTTCGAGTACTCTTTGAGCCTTTCGAAATTGTGACCGGTGATGCTCGGTTTTGGAGTAGGGCAATGATTCAAACCGAAAGTATGCTCGACGTAGCAGACAACAGTGGTGCACGCCGCGTACAATGTATTAAAGTACTTGGTGGTTCACACCGTCGTTATGCTTCAGTTGGCGACATTATTAAAGTTACTGTAAAAGAAGCAATCCCACGCGCACGTGTTAAAAAAGGTGACGTGATGAATGCTGTAGTTGTTCGTACAAAGTTCGGCATCCGTCGTCCAGACGGTTCTGTTATTCGTTTCGACGATAACGCAGCTGTTATTTTGAACAACAACAAAGCTCCGATTGCTACTCGTATCTTCGGACCAGTGACTCGTGAACTTCGTACTGAACAGTTCATGAAAATCATTTCATTGGCTCCTGAAGTTCTATAAGAGGCAATCATGGCTAAGATTAAAAAAGGCGATCAAGTAATCGTGATCGCAGGTAAAGAAAAAGGCAAACAAGGTGTTGTTTTGTCTGTTTCTGAAGATCGAGTTAAGGTCGAAGGCCTTAACTTAGTGAAGAAGCATCAAAAGCCAAACCGTGTAACTGGCGCTGAAGGCGGTATCGTTACTCAAGAGGCTACGCTTCATATTTCAAACGTGGCAATTTTTAATGCTACAACCCAAAAGGCTGACCGTATTGGTTACCAAGTGATTGATGGCGCGAAAACTCGTGTTTATAAATCAAATGGTGAATCAGTGGCGGTAGCGAAGTAATAGGTTGAAAAGGCAATGGCCAGACTTAAAGCACGTTACAACGACGAACTTAAAGCAAAGTTAAAAGAAGAACTTAGCGTTAAGAACGTGATGGATATTCCTCGCATCACGAAAATCACCCTTAACATGGGTGTAGGCGCAGCTGCAACTGATAAGAAATTATTAGATGGCGCTGTTGCTGATATGCAACTCATTGCTGGTCAAAAACCAGTTGTGACTCTTGCTCGTAAATCAATCGCTGGTTTCAAAATCCGTGACGGTTGGCCGATCGGTTGTAAAGTTACTTTACGCGGCGACCAAATGTACGAATTCTTGGATCGTTTGATCTCGATCGCAATCCCTCGTATCCGTGACTTCCGTGGTTTCTCTGCGAAATCATTTGATGGTCGTGGTAACTACTCTATGGGTTTAAAAGAGCAAATCGTTTTCCCTGAAATCGATTTTGACAAAATTGATCGTATCCGTGGTTTAGATATCACTATTACGACCACTGCTCGTAGCGATGACGAAGGCCGTGCGCTTATGCGTGCATTCGGCTTCCCGTTCAAATAAGAGGTCGATATGGCTAAGAAAGGTATGATTAATCGCGAATTGAAACGCGAAAAGACAGTTGCTAAATACGCTGCAAAACGTGCTGAATTAAAAGCAACGATTGCAAATGTAAATGCGAGTGACGAAGAACGTTTTGAAGCGACATTAAAGTTACAGGCATTGCCACGTAACGCATCTCCAGTACGTCTTCGTAACCGTTGTGGTTTAACTGGTCGTCCTCATGGTTACTTCCGTAAGTTCGGTTTAAGCCGTAACAAATTACGTGACACAGTAATGCAAGGTGATGTACCGGGCGTTGTTAAGGCAAGCTGGTAAGGAGCGACTAAATGAGTATGCAAGATACCGTTGCCGACATGTTAACCCGTGTTCGTAACGCACAAATGGCTAAGAAACAAACTGTTTCTATGCCTTCTTCTAAGTTGAAAGTTGCGATTGCAAACGTTCTTCAACAAGAAGGTTATATTTCAGATGTGGCAGTTGCTCAAGAAGAGACAAAAGCTACTCTGACAATTACTTTAAAATATTTCGAAGGCAAACCAGTTATCGAAACCGTTAAGCGTGTAAGCCGTCCAGGTCTTCGCCAATACCGCGGTAAAGATAAAATTCCTAGCGTTAAGCAAGGTTTGGGTATTGCAATTGTTTCTACAAGCAAAGGCATCATGACTGATCGCGCTGCACGTGCTGCGGGCATCGGTGGTGAAGTTATTGCTTTTGTTTCTTAATAGGTGATTCCTCATGTCTCGTGTGGCTAAAGCCCCAGTAACTGTACCTAATGGTGTAGCAGTTACTCAGAACGGCCGGCAGGTCGAAGTGAAAGGCAGCAAAGGTACATTGTCTTTCAACCTGCATGCGCTGGTCGAGCTAAAACAGGAAGAAGGTAAACTTCAACTTGCTCCGGCTAAAGAGTCGAAAGACGCTTGGATGCAAGCTGGTACTGCTCGCGCTGTATTGAACAACCTTGTAAAAGGTGTTAGCGAAGGCTTCGAACGTAAGTTACAGCTTGTTGGTGTTGGTTATAAAGCTGCGGTTAAAGGTACTGTTGTAAACCTTAACCTTGGTTACTCACACCCAATTGACTACGCTTTACCTGAAGGTGTAACAGCGGAAACTCCAACTGCTACTGAAATCATTTTGAAATCAGCAAACAAGCAGTTGTTAGGTCAAGTGGCAGCGGAAATCCGTGCATACCGTTCTCCTGAACCATATAAAGGTAAAGGTGTTCGTTATTCGGATGAAGTTATTCTTCGTAAAGAAGCTAAGAAGAAATAAGGCGCGAGGTTCTTATGAACGAAAAGAAACAAACCCGTTTGCGTCGTGCGAAAAGCACACGCTTGCACATTCGTGCATTGGGTGCGACTCGTTTGTGTGTAAACCGCACTCCGCGTCACATCTATGCGCAAGTTATTTCAGCAGATGGTGGCAAAGTTTTAGCGCAAGCTTCAACTTTAGATGCATCTTTGCGTAGTGGTACTACTGGTAACGTAGATGCAGCTACGAAAGTTGGTGCTTTGATCGCAGAACGTGCTAAAGCAGCTGGTGTTACTAAAGTTGCATTTGACCGTTCTGGTTTTAAATATCATGGTCGTATCAAAGCCTTGGCTGATGCTGCTCGTGAAGGCGGCTTGGAGTTCTAATCATGGCGAAAGTTGAACAAAACGAAGGTCTCGTTGAAAAGCTGGTTGCCGTTGATCGTGTAGCCAAGGTTGTTAAAGGTGGTCGTATCTTCTCTTTCACAGCATTAACTGTTGTGGGCGATGGTAACGGTCGTGTAGGTTTTGGTCGTGGTAAAGCACGTGAAGTTCCAGCTGCTATTTCTAAAGCACTTGAAGCTGCTCGTCGTAACATGATCACTGTAGACCTTGCGGGTACTACTTTACAACACCCTGTGAATGCTCGTCATGGCGCAAGCCGTGTATACATGCAACCTGCTTCAGAAGGTACTGGCGTAATTGCTGGTGGCGCTATGCGTGCTGTTCTTGAAGCTGCAGGTGTACATAACGTACTTGCTAAATGTTATGGTTCTACAAATGCTGCTAACGTAGTAAACGCAACTTTCAAAGGTTTGCGTGATATGACTTCTCCTGAGAAAGTCGCTGCGAAACGTGGTCTTTCAGTAGAACAAATTCAAGGGTAATCAATCATGAAAACGATTAAAGTTACCCAGACTAAATCTTCATCGCATCGTTTAAAAAATCATAAACTTTGCCTTCAAGGTTTAGGTCTGCGTCGTATTGGTCATACTGTAGAAGTGCAAGATACGCCTTCTAACCGTGGTATGATCAACAAAGTTTACTATATGGTTAGTGTAGAGGAATAAGCCATGACTCTGCGTTTAAATGAACTTTCACCTGCAGAAGGTGCAAAACGTGAAAACCGTCGTCTAGGCCGTGGTATCGGTTCTGGTGTTGGTAAGACTGGTGGCCGTGGTGTCAAAGGTCAAAACTCACGTAAAAGTGGTGGTACTCGTCCGGGCTTTGAAGGCGGTCAAACTGCGTTATATCGTCGTTTGCCTAAATTCGGTTTCACTAGCCAAATCGCTTTGAAAACTGCTGAAGTACGTTTGTCTGAGTTGAATAAAGTTGAAGGTGATGTTGTTAGCCTTGAAACTTTAAAAGCTGCGAATGTTGTTCGTCGTGACCAAATTCGTGCTCGCATCGTTCTTTCTGGTGAAATCACTCGCGCATTCACTGTTAAAGGTGTTGTGTTGACTAAAGGCGCTAAAGCTGCTGTTGAAGCTGCTGGCGGTAAAGTCGAGGAGTAATCTCGAGTGTCTATGACTCCTAGTTCTTCAGGTCATGTCAACATGATGAAAGGCCAACCGTTTCATGTGAAATACCGTGAAATTATTCGTCGATTAATGTTCTTGATTGGCGCGTTATTGGTCTTTCGACTAGGAGCGCATATTCCGTTGCCGGGGATTGATAATGTCGCGCTAGCACATTTTTTTAAAGCTAATGAAGGTACCTTCTTAGGTTTATTTAATATGTTCTCTGGCGGTGCATTAGAACGCATGTCGATTCTGGCGTTAGGGATCATGCCGTACATTTCTGCGTCGATTATCGTGCAGTTAATGTCTACGGTAGTTCCTTCGCTGGAAGCTTTGAAAAAAGAAGGCGAGCAAGGCAAACGTAAGATCAATCAATATACGCGTTATGGCACCTTATTTCTTGCACTCGTGCAAGGTGTAGGGATGTGTGCTGGCTTGATTAGTCAAGGTATTACCTTAACGTCAGGCTTGGCATTCTATGTTCCAGCAGTAACTTCGTTAGTTGCAGGAACAATGTTCTTGATGTGGTTGGGCGAGCAAATTACCGAACGTGGTGTTGGTAATGGTATCTCGATGATCATTTTCGCAGGTATTGTGGCAGGTTTGCCAAATCTTGTGATTCAGTCGTTTACGTCTGTTCAGAATGGTCAGGGTAGTTTAATTGGTTTAGTTGTATTCGGCTTACTCTCATTAGCTGTTTTAGCTGCGATTGTGTTTATTGAAAAAGCACAGCGTCGTATTCCAGTGAACTATGCACAAAAACAACAAGGTCGTCGTGTATTTACTGCACAGCAAACACATTTGCCGTTAAAAATTAACATGGCAGGTGTAATTCCAGCGATTTTTGCAAGCTCATTGTTATTATTTCCAGCGAGCTTGGGACAATGGTTAGGAAGTGCTGATCCAAATGCAGGGATTGTAAAACGTAGCCTACAAGATCTGGCATTGGTGTTATCGCCTGGACAGCCGTTGTATTTAATGCTCTTCGGCGCGTTGATCATTTTCTTCTGTTATTTCTATACGGCGCTAGTATTTAGCCCTAAAGAAGTTTCAGAGAATTTAAAACGTAGCGGGGCATACGTGCCTGGTATCCGCCCAGGTGAGCAAACGGCTCGTTATTTAGATCATATTCTTAACCGTTTGACCTTCATCGGTGCAATATACATCACTGTAGTGTGTTTAATGCCTATGGTGCTACAAAGCTCGTTCGGTATTCCATTCCATTTGGGTGGGACATCGTTACTGATTGTAGTGGTAGTAGTAATGGACTTTATGGCGCAACTCCAAGCGCACCTTACTTCGCATCAGTATGATAATCAAACGTTAATGAGAAAAACGACTGCTCATCCTAAGGGATAAGCGCACTTAGAAGGTTTCATCATGAAAGTACAAGCTTCTGTAAAGAAAATTTGTGGTAGCTGTAAAGTTATCCGTCGTAATGGGGTAATTCGCGTAATTTGTAGCGCAGAACCTCGTCATAAGCAGCGTCAAGGTTAATTTAATTAAGACCTGTTGATTTCAGTAGGCTAATTAGGTTATTATCCGCCCCTCAAGATTTTTGTGGGGCGGTTGATTATCTTGACTGCCTTTTTGGAGAAAATTGAATGGCTCGTATTGCCGGTGTAAACATTCCGGATAACAAGCATGCTGTTATCTCTCTCACGTATATTTTTGGTGTAGGTCGCCACACTGCTAAGAATATCTTAGCTGCTGTAGGTATCACTGAAACTACGAAAATTCGTGAATTAGATGATGCTCAGCTTGATGCGATTCGTGCAGAAGTTGCTAAGGTTCCGACCGAAGGTGATTTACGTCGCGAAATTTCCATGAACATTAAACGTTTAATGGATTTAGGCTGCTACCGCGGTCTTCGTCATCGTCGCAGCTTGCCTGTTCGCGGACAACGCACCAAAACTAACGCACGTACCCGTAAAGGTCCGCGCAAACCGATTAAGAAATAAGATTTCTGGAAGCTAAAAGATGGCTAAAGATACTCGCGCACGCAAGAAGGTCACTCGTACCGTCTCTGAAGGTGTCGCACACATTCACGCTTCTTTTAATAACACCATTGTTACGATTACCGATCGTCAAGGTAATGCATTGGCTTGGGCTACCTCAGGTGGACAAGGCTTCCGTGGATCACGTAAATCAACACCGTTTGCTGCTCAGGTAGCTGCTGAAGTTGCTGGTAAAGCTGCTTTAGATTACGGTTTGAAAAACTTGGACGTCCTTGTAAAAGGTCCTGGTCCTGGTCGTGAATCTGCGGTTCGTGCATTAGGTGCAGTGGGTTATAAAATTAACAGCATTACCGATGTGACTCCAATTCCGCACAACGGTTGCCGTCCACCTAAAAAACGTCGCGTGTAAGGAGAAACATTCATGGCTCGTTATATTGGTCCAAAATGCAAACTCTCTCGCCGCGAAGGGACAGACCTGCAATTAAAATCTGGCGTTAAACCATTTGACGTTAAGACTAAAAAACATGCTAAAGCTCCTGGCCAACATGGCGGAGCTCGTGGTAGCAAACAATCTGAGTACTCACTACAATTACGTGAAAAACAAAAAGTACGTCGTATGTACGGTGTGTTAGAGCGTCAATTTAGTAACTACTATAAAGAAGCTGCTCGTGTTAAAGGCGCAACAGGTGAAAACTTGTTGAAGTTGCTTGAAAGCCGTCTTGATAACGTTGTTTATCGCATGGGTTTTGGTTCTACACGTGCAGAAGCTCGTCAGTTAGTATCTCACCGTAGCATCACTTTGAACGGTCGTCGTGTTAACATTGCATCTATCCAAGTTAAAGCTGGTGATGTAATTGCAGTACATGAAGGCGCTAAACAACAATTACGTATCAAAAGCGCAATTGAATTAGCTGCTCAACGTGGTATCCCTGCTTGGATGGAAGTTGACCATTCTAAGTTAGAAGGTACGTTTAAAGCTGCGCCAGATCGTTCTGATTTACCTGCTGAAATCAACGAAAGCTTGATTGTAGAATTGTATTCTAAATAATCCTTGAGGTAGCAATAAATGACGCGTACTGCAAACGAGTTTCTAACTCCGCAAGCGATCAAGGTCGAAGCGGTGAGCGGGACCTCGGCAAAAGTGATTCTGGAACCTTTAGAGCGTGGCTTTGGTCATACTCTAGGTAATGCTTTACGTCGCATTCTATTGTCTTCTTTACCTGGCGCAGCTGTGGTTGAAGTGGAAATAGAAGGCGTCGAGCACGAGTACAGTACTTTAGAAGGCTTGCAGCAGGACATCGTCGAGCTCTTGCTGAACCTAAAAGGATTGTCTATTAAGCTGTTCGATCAAAATGAAGCATATTTAACATTAGAGAAACAAGGGGCAGGTGACGTAACTGCAGCTGACCTTCGTTTACCTCATAATGTTGAAGTGGTTAACCCTGATCATTTAATCGGTACTTTGAGTTCTTCTGGTTCATTAAAAATGCGCCTTAAAGTTGCTCAAGGTCGTGGTTATGAAACATCTGACTCACGTTTCCCTGAAGGTGAAACACGTCCAGTAGGTCGTTTACAGTTAGATGCTTCTTATAGCCCAATCAAGCGTGTTTCATACACAGTAGAAAATGCTCGTGTTGAACAACGTACCGATCTTGATAAGTTAGTGATCGATCTTGAGACTAACGGAACTGTTGATCCAGAAGAAGCAATCCGCAAAGCGGCAACAATCTTGCAACAACAAATTGCAATTTTTGTTGATCTTCAGAAAGATCAAACTCCTGTTGCTCAAGAACCTCGCGAAGAAGTTGACCCAATTTTGCTTCGTCCAGTAGATGATCTCGAGCTAACTGTTCGTTCTGCTAACTGTTTGAAGGCAGAAAATATTTACTACATTGGTGATCTTGTTCAACGTACTGAAGTTGAGTTGTTAAAAACTCCTAACTTAGGTAAAAAATCGTTAACAGAGATCAAAGATGTTTTGGCATCGAAAGGTTTACAACTCGGCATGCGTTTAGAGAACTGGCCACCAGCTAGTCTCCGTATGGATGACCGTTTTGCCTATCGTAGCCGTTAATTAAGTAGGACTATCACCATGCGTCATCGTAATAGTGGTGTGAAATTAGGCCGTACAAGCAGCCACCGTAAGGCGTTGTTCCAAAACTTAACAAATGCTTTAGTTGAGCACGAGTTAATTAAAACAACTTTGCCTAAAGCGAAAGAACTTCGCCGCGTTGCTGAGCCTTTAATCACTTTGGCAAAAAACGATACAGTAGCAAACCGTCGTTTAGCGTTTGCTCGTACTCGTTCTGCAGCAACTGTTGGTAAATTATTTACCGTTCTTGGCCCTCGTTACAAAGAACGTAACGGCGGTTATCTTCGTGTTCTTAAAGCGGGCTTCCGTGCAGGTGATGCTGCACCGATGGCTTACGTTGAACTCGTTGACCGTGAAGTAAAATAATACTTCTACGTGTAGAACAGTCAGTTGTTCCAAAAAAGGCCGGTGTAATAACCGGCCTTTTTTATTGTTTATTTTTAATCATTTTTGAGACGAGAAGATTCTCAATAATAATTTGCTTCTCAATACTGCTTTGAGTATTTGACCAATATGCTAAATTAAGCCGAGATACTATAAAAAATTTAAACAGATACATATGTTAGATATTGAGATTAAAATTTTAGATGTAGATGAGCTGAATGATTTCAGAGAGATTCGGCTTTCAGCTTTAGCAAAAGCCCCAGAAATGTTTGGTTCTACTTATGATGCAGAAGTCGTAAAGCCGTTAAGCTTTTTTCAAAGTTGCTTATCAAGTTCAACAATCTTCGGGGTTTATCATAAAGATAAAATTATTGGCTTGGCGGCGTTAACACGAGAGCAAGGTATAAAGCTGTCGCATAAGGCTATTTTATCTAGCGTATTTATTGAGCCGGAATTTCAAAGACAAGGTCTTGCAAGTGCATTGCTTCGTACTGTTATTGCCTATGCTAAAGCGCATGTCGAACAAATTTTGCTAACAGTTGCTGATGGCAATCAGTCAGCAATTAGGCTTTATGAAAAATTTGGCTTTCAGGTCTATGGAACGGAGCAAAAAGCGTTGAAAAATAATGCTGAATATACAGATGAGCTTTTAATGAAGCTTTTTCTATTCTAGGCCCATTTGCAAACTTTTAATGACCGTATTATTTGAAATTGCTCAAAAGCCATTTTTCAGAGTCATTCATTTTAAATTCTTCTATAAAAAGAAGTATTAGGCTGATTTTAATAAGTTGTCTTATCTTATTTGGATTTTTTCTAACAATAATGTTGTGTTGAGATCGGACAAAATCAATGTGTCATCACTTCAAAATTTCCCTAATTCTCTTACTCGACTCACCATGCTTATCCAAGGAATCCAAGCAAAAATCTCAACATTTTTGACAGCGAATTTTTATCAAAATGTCCCGAACTGATATAAAAAAACCGATGAATGACTAAACTTGACATTGTGTATTGTCAAATTTGTGCTTTAATAAAGACATGGTTTATACAGGGTATAAAAAAAATGGAAAAGCAAGTTGACGTATTAATTATTGGTGCAGGGATCTCAGGAATCGGGTTGGCTGTACATCTCTCTAAGCATTGCCCACAACGCAAATTTGAAATTTTAGAGCGTCGTGACAGCTTTGGTGGGACTTGGGATTTATTCCGTTATCCTGGTATCCGTTCTGATTCGGATATGTCGACCTTTGGTTTTAACTTCAAACCATGGGCAAAAGATAAAGTATTGGCAAGTGGCTCTGAAATTAAAAGCTATTTGAGTGATGTCATTAGCGAAAATCAATTGAAAGAAAAAATCCATTTTGGTCATCGTGTGCTTTCTGCAAATTATGATTCAACAAAGAAAAAATGGTCTGTTGAAGTCGAAGATAGCAATAAGAAAAAGCAAATTTGGTCAGCAAACTTCGTGATGGGTTGTACGGGTTACTATAACTATGATCAGGGTTATGCACCGAAATTCCCGAAACAGGAAGATTTCAAAGGACAGTTCATTCATCCACAACACTGGCCTGAGAATCTAGATTACACCGGTAAGAAAGTCGTGATCATTGGCAGTGGTGCAACGGCCATCACCTTAGTGCCTTCAATGGTGAAAGGTGGGGCAGGTCATGTGACGATGTTACAGCGTTCACCAACCTATATTGCAACAGTCCCTTCAATTGACTTTATTTATGAGAAGACCCGTAAATTTATGTCTGAAGAAACTGCTTATAAATTTACGCGTGCACGTAACATCGGTATGCAACGTGGTATTTATGCTTTAGCTCAAAAATATCCAAAAACCGTGCGTCGCTTATTGCTGAAAGGGATTGAATTGCAGTTGAAAGGTAAAGTCGACATGAAGCACTTTACTCCAAGTTATAATCCTTGGGATCAACGTTTATGTGTAGTACCAGATGGCGATTTGTTTAAAGCATTACGTCAGGGTCAAGCGAGCGTAGAAACAGACCAAATTGAGAAATTCACGGCGAATGGTATTCAACTAAAATCTGGTAAACATCTTGAAGCGGATATCGTCATTTCTGCAACAGGTCTGGAAATTCAGATTCTGGGTGGTGTGAAAGGTTCAATTGATGGTAAACCGATGAATACCTCGCAACATATGTTATATCAAGGTGTAATGGTCAGCGATGTACCAAATATGGCAATGATCATTGGTTATATCAACGCGTCTTGGACATTAAAAGTTGATATTGCAGCTGAATACATTTGCCGCTTGCTTAATCATATGGACAAGAATGGTTTTGACGAAGTCATTGCGCATGCAGATCCATCGCAACTTGAACATGATACGATTATGGGCAAAATGTCTTCTGGCTATATTGCTCGTGCGGCAGATGTGATGCCTAAACAGGGTAAGCAAGCCCCTTGGAAAATTACCAATAACTATTTGGCAGATCGTAAAGAATTGAAAGATGCCAAATTTAATGATGGCGTTCTACAGTTCCACAAACGTGATGAGCATGCAGATCGTAAACCAAAACTGGTATCGTAATTCAGTAACTCAATAATTGAATAACCCTATGTCAATGCATAGGGTTTTTTATTTGAAATAGGGTTTGAATTCTAAAAATATCACGTATATTGGGCAGATTAGAAAATTAAGATTAGGGATAGTGTGATGAAAAAACTCATCATTTTGGGGCTGATATTATCAAGTGGTTTGGCTTTTGCAGATGATGCAAAACAGAAGGAAGCGATTGCACAAAAACTGGTATCGGTTGATGGTACCGAGCAAGGTTTGCAAAACACCGATAAAATGATTTTAGAGCAAATTCGGATGCGTTTGCCGAAAGATTTACCAGAAAGCTTCTATGTCGATTTAAGTAAAAACTTGAATAGTGAACAGCGTAAGCAGTTTATTGTGCAGCGTTATGTTGAAAGCTTTAATCAAAAAGAACTGCAAGCAGCTTTAAATTTTTATCAATCAGCTGAAGGTAAAGTCTGGGCGAAGAAGGCCAGTGATGTGGGCAGTGAAGTAGCGCATTTCACCACACAAAATGCGCGTAATGCACTCAATACGACCATGCAACAATATGGTGAAAATCCTAAGGTGAAGCAGTTAATGGAGCGAATGAATCCGCAACCTGCTCAAACAGCGAATGAAAAAGTAGCACCGAAATAAAGAAAAAAGGGATCATGCATCTAGCGTGATCCCTTAGGTTTTATAGATTTATTAGAGGGTACGTGAAATCAACTCTTTCATGATTTCATTGGTACCTGCATAAATACGGTTGGCACGGTTGTCGATATAAGCACGTGCAATTGGATATTCCAGCATATAGCCATAACCACCATGCAATTGTAAGCATTCATCGACAACTTTCGAGAACATATCCGAAATTTTGTATTTTGCAGCTGCAGCAGCATCAACACCTAAGCTTTCTTCGAGTTGTAGTTCCATACAGCGATCTAAATAAGTACGACAGAAATCAATTTCAGTCCGTAACTCAGCCAGTTTAAAACGGGTGTTTTGGAAAGTGCCAATTGGTTTACCAAACGCTTTACGGTCTTTGGTGTATTGAACGGTATGCGCAAAAGCAGCTTCAGCACCAGCCTGACAAATAATAGCAACCAGCATACGTTCCCATGCCAATTCTTTCATCAGCATCATAAAGCCCATGCCTTCCATACCAAGTAGGTTTTCTTTAGGAACACGAACATTATCAAAGAACAATTCGCAAGTATCCTGACCTTTCATCCCGATTTTATTTAAAGGTTTTCCTTTACTGAAGCCTGCACGATCTGCTTCCACAATAATTAAAGAAAGATTGGCTGATCCTTTTTCATTATTACCAGTTTTACAGACCACAATGGCCATGTCGCATAGGTAGCCATTGGTAATAAAGATTTTTGAGCCATTAATGACATATTCATCGCCATCTAGTACCGCTGTGGTACGTACAGCTTGAAGGTCTGAACCTGTCCCTGGTTCGGTCATGGCAATCGCGGTAACCGTTTCACCCGTTGCCATTTTTGGAAGCCAGTTCTGCTTTTGTTCTTCATTACCAAAGTTGTTGATATAGTTGGCAACGATATCTGAATGTAATGAAAAACCAGTGCTGGAATCCATCGCATAGGCTTGTTCCTCGATCAGAATCATACTGTAGAGTCGGTCAACACCCGAACCACCATATTGCTCTGGCATAGTGGTACATAGCAGGCCAAGTTCGCCTGCCTTATTCCATAAATCGCGGTCAACATGTTGTTGTTTTTCATATTTTTCAATATTGGGAACAACTTCTTTTTCATAGAATTTACGTACAGTTTCACGAAATGCTTCATGATCAGAAGTAAAAATTTTACGCGCGAGCATATTTGGAACTGGACGAATTGCACCTGATTGCATTTGTTATATTTTCCCTAGTTTGTTGAATGTAAATCATCTTCCTCACCATACAAGAAAGAGAAAATAGTGAACAATGTGATCAATGCTCAATTTGATTGATGTATTTGGTCACTTGAGAAAAAACGCTGCGAAGTTAAACGGGGATCGGGTACACTATGAGAGAAAATTGTTGCATAGTGGAACAGATAATGTCTGATGAAATGACACTGGAAGAACGTAAGGTCGTGTATCGTGCACGTCGTGGTTTAAAAGAAATCGATGTATATTTTGACCCGTATGTTAAAAACTACTATCTCACCGCAGATCCTGCTGAAAAGGCCTTGTTTGCAGAGCTGGTTGATCAGGAAGATCCAGATTTACTGGACTGGTTCATGGAAGTTGGGGAATCTCCACGTACTGAACTGAAAGAATTTATTCTAAAATTAAAACATTATGTTCACGGCTAATCGTGTTTTTGAGTTGCAATACAGTCGTTTTTCGATTGCATTGCAACTGTTTATTTTACTTTTGATTGTCAGCCTCACTTATTCTCTACTTTCTTTAGTTTTATGGTTAAGCAGTTGCATCTTATTGGCGTTGAGCTGGTTTCTATTTCTTAAACAACCCCGATTAAAACGTTTTGAATATCTGGATCAGCAGGAATGGTCATTTGAGTTTTATGATTCATCTCTCCCCATCCAGTGTCGCAAAATCGAAAAAATAATCGATCATCAAGCCTATATCGTGCTTTATTTTTCTGATCCAGAACATAAAAATTTCATTATTTGGTGGGATCAGTTATCACTTTTACAGTGGAAAAACCTAAAATTACACGCAAAACTTGCATAATTGTTTGACAATTCTACATCTGTATATAATTAATTATTTCATAAATTTCAATAGTATAGTTATTTTAAGCGTCTTTTTTATTCAAATTGTTAGATTAAATACTCTAAAAAATAGTGAAAATTATGATTGTCAGACAATTTGGCAGTCAAGGCTGATTTATTTTCGTTAAAGTACAAACACCAACGTAAAGTGTGGTGGAGGTCCAAAATGGAAATTCCAACATGGTCGTTTCTGGTGATCGCAATTGTTTTTGCGATTGTAGTAGGAAGAGCAGGAACTTTACTCAGGGAATATCTTGAATCACATCAACCTGTTGCTGTGACCAAGAGAAAGAGATTGAAAGTATCATCAATATATCACTCTCCCGTGAATATCGATGGTGAACGCCAATCTAGTATCTATCAAAAGTAGATACAAAAGTGTAGGAGGTCTCTATGGAGATTTCAATGTGGATGTTTCTGGTAATTGCGATCGTTATGGCGATTGTAGTAGGAAGAGCCGGAACATTACTCAAGGATTATTTTCAACAAAACTAAAATATAAAGAGTTTCACGATTTTACCAGTTAATAAGTAGCATGTGCTGAACCGTCGCAATGCTACTTTTTTTTGCCTGAAATTTCTGTATTCCCGCAAATCTGTCAATTCATTCATTTGTGAAGTATGTCAAAATGTCCCCGTGAAATTAGAGCAATTACTCTTTAATTCAAGTATTGCATCTGATAATGTACAGCTAAAAGGAAAAAACAAATTATTAGAGGGACAGGAAGTATGTCTAAACTCCATAAAATGGGACAGGGCGTAGCGGTTGCTTTGCTGACAACATCAATGTTATCTGGATGTTCATACGTCGTTAAAACTGGAGCGAATGTCGCCTTAGGTTTTGGTGAAAAACATATTGTTCCACCGATTTTGGCAATGGATGATGCTGAAATGGTGTGTAACTCAGGTAATGCATTAACACCGGCAGTGATGTCGACCAAAGATATGGGTGCAGACCCAACCCGCATGGCAGTTCTGCTTTATACCGCAGCAGGAATTTGTGCTGAAAATCAGGCATTGGAAGCAGAGTTACGCTATTTGCGTGCTTCTAAAGCAGGTCAGGTATCGGAAGCACAAGATGCTCGTATTGAACAGAAACGTTGGGCTGGGATTGCGGCTGAACGTCAATATGCAGGCTATCAACTTTTTGCAAATCGTTGGGAATCAAAATACAAATATAAATTAGGTGATTCATGCCCAACCATGCGTAATGATCTGGATCAGACTGTTTATTTGTTAGGTATGGTAAGTGGTTTACAAGCCATGACCAATGACATTAACTCTGGCGGTGCGATCAATGTTCCTAAGGATATCGCAGGGATTGTTGAACGTGGCATGACCTGTCTGGACAATGAAAAATTCTGGGGTGCGCCAATGGCGACTCGCGCTGTGATCTGGACTTTATTGCCAGGTGCAGGCGATGGTAAACCTGAACCTTATGCCACAATGAAGCAATCGATGGCGATCGGTGAGAAGAAAGGTGTCCGCTTATCGCATGCTCTATATGCAGTGGCAGCACAGGCCAGTGGTGATGATGCAAAATTACGTGATGCGCTTCGTTCTTATGCAGCAGCAACAGGTGATGACAAACCTGCAAATCCTCAGTTCAGACTTATCGATAAAATGGCAGGTTTGATGGTTCGTGGCATCGCAGATCGTTATTGGACTGAAAATACAGGTGTGAGAGCAAGCGATGAAGGCTTGACCACATTCTGGGATGATAAACAAGAAAGCTCGGCTGAACTGGATTCACTCTTTGATGGTGGCGAGGGTGCCTCTGCACCTGCACAGGATGAGGCTGCTCCAGCGCAAGAAACACCAGCAGAGTAACCTGAATTAAACGGCCTTTTACATTGCAAACATCTACACTTTGTAAAAGGTCTGTTTTTTCAAGAGGTGGTCGATAAATGAAAGATCAAATATGGATAGAAAAAGTCATTTTGATCGCGATATGTGTTTCGATATCGGCATGTCTGCAAGTTTTTGCTGATCATTTCATTTACTGGCGACCGAGTTTACTCAGTGAGTTCTGGCGTTTATGGACCGCACACTGGGTACATGTCGGCTGGATTCATTTTCTTTTAAATATGCTGGCATTTGCGTGTTTACCTTTCATTTTTCCGCATGTCCGCAATTGGCATTTATGGGCGTTACTGCTGATTTTGCCGCCATTCATTAGTTTAGTTTTCTATTTCTACTTACCTTATATTGATGCTTATGCTGGACTTTCTGGTGTGCTACATGGTCTGTACACCGCCGTAGGGCTGGTTTATCTGCAATATAAGAAAGAACGTAAGTTTGCAATACTGGTTTTAGCCCTGATTGCAGCAAAACTGATTTGGGAAAATACCTTTGGACAAACTGGAACAGCTCAGTTGATTGGCAGCCCAGTCCTGACTGAAGCACATTTAATTGGTGCTATCGGTGGCCTCCTATGTGGGTTAAGTTATTTATTTGTAAGAAGGAAAAAAATAGAGAACACATAAATTGATAAAAACAACCAACAAAAAAGTGATTGTAGTCATTCTTTTTTGAAAAAGATTGATTCAAATTTAAGCGGTTTAAAGGGATTGGTTAATAAGAGGGTAAATTCATTTATCTATCAACCATGGACAGCGCATGATTCAACATCTTTGGATGGATGTTGATAAGAATAAACTGGAATAGACATGCAAAATGATCAAGAGAAAAAGTCTGGATTAGCCCGGTTAGGCTATATCTGGAATGATTGGATATCAACATTCATCATTCTTGCTTTGTTGCTAATGACCTTGCTTATTGGTACTGGCGAGATGATTCACGGTCAAATGCTCCGTATGGGGGAGCGGCTTTACGGTGATCAAACCACAGGAATGCAATATTCGTTTTTGAGGGCGGAGCCTGAAAAACCATCTTGCGATCGACATCCTAACATTGATGCACAAGTTCAAGAGCAGATGAAGGCCAATGCTGCGGATGAATTTGCAAGTATGTTCGGGGCTGCTTCTGAGTCTGATGTGCGTACTTCGTTATTGGCAGCACAGCAGCAGTGTGAAGAAAAATATCAATTCTATGATAAAGCGATGAAGCATTTGGAAGCACATCCAAGTATTCGTACTTATCGTAAAGTTGAGACAACATTCTTCGGAATTTTCAAATTAGGTTCTGAAAACCAGACTGTAATTCTACTGGTTATGGTTTTATTTGCTTCAATTACAGCGTCTTTGCGTTACCACCACATTGGTTTACGTGCACCGAAAACCAGAATCGACTTCCGTGTTTATTCAGCGTTGATGGTGGCGGGGAATGCATTACTGAGTTATTCGGTCTTAAGCCAATATCATTCAGTATTGAATTCAGGCGTTGAAGTTGCTGGTAAAACCACAGTCTTATATTGGTTATGGATTGCGTTATTCGTATCCCTGACCATTATCAGTATCTTCCAGTTTATCTTTATACCGAAAACGGCTCAGCCGAAGGGTAACTTTGGTTTAGCTTTACTCAGTGTGCCGTTGTATGCCTTCATGTCTTTGGTGACCGGTATTGTATTTACCTTCTTCATGGACTATCCAATGGGGCAAGGGATCTACTTGGGTATTCTGGTTGAGTTCTCGGGTATTTTCCTGAATCTTGCACTGTTTATTTGGGCTGGTATGTTGCTGACCCAAACCCGTGTCATGGATTTATTCTTAAATATCCTGCGTCCATGGAACTTGGCTCCAGAAACTTTAACTTGGTTAATCTTGATTGCAGCAGCGATTCCAACAGCCTATACAGGTGCTTCAGGGATTTTCGTTATTGCAGCGGGTGCAATCATCTATAAGGAAGTCTGGAATTCGGGCGCTCGTCGTCAATATGCATTGGCTGTATCTGCAATGTCAGGCTCTTTAGGTGTGGTGATTCGTCCATGTCTACTTGTAATCCTGATCTCAATGTTAGACAGTCGCCATGTGACATCTACCGAATTATTTGATCATGGTATCTATGTCTTCTGGCTAACAGCGTTTATTTTCCTTGGCGTTTCATTGATTCTTGCCGAAGAAAAATTCCGTGTGAACTCACCTAAAGTTGCGGTACCGGGTATGTTACGCGCATGTGTGCCTGTCATTCCTTACGTGATTATCGGTTTCGCCGTCGTGATGTTCTATAAGCTGGCTTTAGATACATCAATCAATGAATTCACTGCTCCAATGATTTTACCGTTGGTATTGATTGCAATGATCTTGTTTGACAAGTTATTTGCATCAAAAGTGGCACCAGCGCCTGTGGTTGATCCTAAGCATGAAGCTCTGGTTCGTGAACATGAGAAAAAATCCGAGTTCCTGAAATCACATGATCCACATGGCGGTAAGCACTTAGGTTTTGGTGGAGCATTACGTTTCGCAACCTCAGAAACAGTTGGGCATATTGGTGCGTTGATTCTGCTTATGGCATTGTCTGCAAGCGTCGGTGGCTTAATTGAACGTGCTGAAGTTGTGGAATTATTACCAACGCATCTCGGTAATATCTATATTTCACTTGCCTTTATTGCACTGCTACTTGCCATTATTGGTATGACGACCGATCCATTCGGTGCGGTGATTCTGGTTGCTGCAACGGTTGCGCCTGTGGCCTACGAAAATGGTATTCATCCGATTCATTTCTGGATGATCGTACTGGTTGCCTTCGAGTTTGGTTATGTGACACCACCTGTTGCCTTGAACCACTTGCTGACGAGGCTCTCCGTCGGGGATGAGGAAGTCTCGGCCGCCGACAGGGAAGCGAAAGAGAAATACACGAGTTTCTACTTCCGTTATGAACGTTGGTTATTGCCGATTATCGTATTGTTCTCATCGTTGGTGTTGGTGACCTATGCACCATATATCTTCCAGATGTTTGGCTGGTATAAACACTAACAGTTGACATTAAAAAAGCACCTACGGGTGCTTTTTTATTACTAAATAAATAGAGATTTAAATAAAACTATTTTTAGATAATTTTCTGACTTCTTAAATCTTGTAAAAGGTCTCCAATATTCGAAGAAATCGCTGAGCGTACAGCTTCAGAATCCGTGCCTCCTGCTGTTTTGGGAGCTGCTTTATGGGTTTTAATAGTATTTTTATAAATTGTTTTTCCATTCTTTGTGACTAAATATTCAATATCTAAATAAAAGTCTACTTCTACAAAGCCAATCCAATTATATTCAAATTTTTGAATATCTCCTGAGATTTTGAGATCTGCATCTTGGTTTGGGTTGAATCCAGCAGCAATTAATTCTTTAGTTAAGGATGATTTTAACAATACATCTGCTTTATCAGACATATACATGCTACCAATTGCTGCTGTTGGTTTTTGAAATTCATTTTGTTTAACCAAACCCTTCTCAGCGGGGATATATTTGAATACGCCCACACCAATATCTCCTTGTCCTCGAATAGATGGAGAAGCAATATAATGAATAGGCATTGTGGTTGAGCATCCAGAAAGAAGTAAAAATGCCCCGATGAATGAGGTTAAAAATATTTTATTCACTTGATATTTCCAGTTGTTATAAAGCCGCACAATTTATCAAAAGGCTCAATAAAATAATAGTGGGGCCTTTATTGGTGAATTTTGATATAGAAGTGATTGGCTATTTAGATCGTTTTATCCTTTGGATCAGTGGACTGCATAATAGAATTGCCAATAAAATAATACCGAAGCCAATCACACTGTATAAATCAGGTACTTCATTCCAGAGCAAAAATCCCCAAATGCCCGCGAAGATAATCGCAATATAATTGACAGGTGCAATTTGCCCAGCTGGCGCTAGACGATAGGCATGCGACATAAAAATCTGGCTGACATTGGCCAATACACCTGCTGAGATTAGAAAAAATAATTCATACAGGTGATAAGGTTGCCATACCCAGAACATCGGGATCACCGAAAGCAAAGAACCAATCAGGCAGAAATAAAATACGATGCGTTCAGGTGGTTCGGTTTGAGTGAGGGCGCGAACAGTCACAAATGCCATAGAGGCCAATAGACTTGAACTAATGCCGACAATGGAGATCCAGTTCAATAAGCCTTGATCTGGTTTTGCCACACAAAATACGCCAATAAATCCCAAACCAGCAGCGCATAGCATTGCTGCGGTGACTTTTTCTTTCAGGAAAAGCCATGCGATCAGCGGAATAAAAATCGGAGAAGAATAGGTAAATACCATGGCATTGGAGAGTTTTAGATGCGCGATGGCATAGAAAAAGCCATACATGGCTGCAAGTCCCACGATACAGCGCCAAGTATGCATCCAGAGTTTTTCTGTTTTTACAAATCCTATGCCTTGTTTAAAAATAAAAGGCAGAAACAGGATCAGTCCAACCGCGTTGCGGAAAAATACAATGGTGTAATTATCAACAGTATGGGAGGCGTAACGAATGCAGATTCCCATCACTGAAAAAAGTAGAGCAGAAATCGTAAGGCAACCAATCGCCATAAAGAGATTGCGATTCGTTTGGGGATAATCCATAGCCAGTGCAGTATTGAGAGTTTGTGCTTATTTTAAGCCTGTCCCGAAGTGAAAGGAATGAGAATTTTGCCCAGATGAAGACATCATGCATTCAACGTGTAGGGCTGGAAAATTGTTTTAGATAATCACTGGGTGTCATGCTGGTTTCACGTTTAAACATCGCGCTAAAAGCACTAGGACTTTCATATCCCAAATCTAAGGCCACATTGAGTACGGGCTTATTCATGGCGAGATCAATCATGGCTTGCATCAGTTTTGCCTGTCGAACCCAGTGAGAAAAATGTAAACCCGTTTCTTTTTGAAAATGACGTGCCAGTGTTTTACTGCTGATATGTAATTGTTGTGCGCTCTCTTCCAGACTCCATTCCAAAGCCAGATTTTCTTTAATTCTCTGACAGAGCTGCTGAAGCTTCGGGCTTTGTGGATCAGGCAAATTAAAAGCCAGCGCAGGTAACAGACGCACTTCATCCAGAATAAGTTGCAATAATCTTTCATTGCGGCTCTCAGGTTGAATCTCGTTTTGGATGTCCATCGCGCTGCTCATTAATTCCCTTAATAGGGCAGGAATAGCAACTACACGGCATTCATTTCGTATATCGTGCTGCAAGGTATCTTCGATAAAGACACCTCGTGCTTTGACATCACCGCTAATTAACAGGGCGTGGGGTTTGTGTGCGGGAATCCACACACCACGTCCGGGTGGAATAATCCAGATTCCTTCATGGGTCTGGACACGGATCACGCCTGTCAGGGTATGAATTAGCTGGATACGGTCATGACTATGCCAGTCTTCAATATGACCATGTAGATAATTTTCTGAGAAGGCATAGACTGGATAATCCAAGAAGCCATGTTTAAAGTTTTTCCCCATGCTGAATTAAACCTGAAATAAATTGTCCTTTTTACGATAGTTATCGTCTATTTATCGAGAAACTATAAGTTGATTATTTTTTAGCATGATCTGTACGGCAATGTACAGGTTTAGATTATGTTTCAGAAAGCTTATTTTTATCCATTGTTCGCCATTTTATTTTGGGCTGGCAATGTTGTCGTTTCCAAAATGGCGAGTCATGCCATTTCTCCTGTGGCGATTACTTTTTATCGACTGGTACTGGCGCTCGCCGTGATGAGTACGTTTGTTCTGATTCCTGTCTGGAAAAATCGACACACCATCAGGCAATACTGGAAGCAATTGGCATTGGGCGGTTTCTTGTCAGTGTCACTGTTCCAATTCTTATCGTATCAGGCCGCATCGACGACCACGGCAACCAATATGGCGATCGTCACTGCCTTGATTCCATTACTCACCATGATCTTGAGTAGCGTGATGCTCAAAGACAGAATCAGCTATGGCATGTTATTCGGTGGCGCACTTTCTTTTTATGGCATTTTATACTTATTGGGTCACGGTAGTATTCGCAATATATGGGGGCAGGGCGTACATCTCGGCGATGGCTTAATGCTGATTGCAGCAGCAGGCTATGCTTTATATGGCGTGCTGTTAAAACGCTGGAAAATGCCGATTCCTGCTTGGCAATCTAATTTCGTACAGTCTAGTTTTGCGATTTTATATGTATTGCCATTCTTTGTGTTTTTACCCGCCCAAGATATACAACTGAACCAGCAAACTATTCCGTTGATTGTTTATGCCAGCATTTTCTCATCGGTATTGTTGTCTTATTTATGGATTGAAGGGGTCAGGCATTTAGGGCCGAATCGCAACAGTATTTTTATGAACCTGTTGCCTTTATTTACCGCATTGATTGCAGTGGCCCTACTCGGAGAGCATTTGCAAATGTTCCACTATATCGGTGGTGGTTTGACTTTGGTGGGAATCTTGATTGCGCAAATGATTCAAAAACCGCTTCAGTTGAAATCTCGTTCTGAACAACTTTTAGATTAAAACGTTCGGCAATAAAAAAGCTTTAACGAAGGTTAAAGCTTTTTTTGTTTTAAGAGTGATTCTGGGCAGCGAGTTGCGCTTCTAATAACTTGATCTGCTCTTCCTTCAGTTTAAGCATTTGATCAACATCTTCATGTTGCTGCTTAAGCTCATGTTGCTGGTCTTGAAGTTGTAGGTGAATATCATCCAGTTTTGCAATTTCTTCCTTGGCTAGACTGTCATTGGTTGGAAGAGGCGCTTTAATAATCGATTCTTCAACCAGTTTAATTGGTTCAACAGGCTCATTTTCCGCAGTCACTGTTTCATTGCTGATCGTCGTGTCTGGTTGAGAGCTTGTAACAGTGATTTGAGCTGCAACAGGTTGTGTTGGCGTTGTTGTCGATTGCTGATCTTTTTGTGCTAAAAACCATTGGACAGCAAGGAACAGAACCACAACAACACTTATTCCACCGATTATCATCCATAATAATCTGGAATTTTCAGTTGGATATGTGGACATCATTTTTAACCTTTCTAGTCAAAATGACGAGGTTTGAACTGTATCACCCCAATTTCATCTGGCTCAGCGGGTTGTTGCTCTTCCACGCGGGTTGGGCGCTTCTCGCTATAAGCACAGTCGATACATTCAATCCACTCGTCATCCACAGTGATGATCTTAACCACACGATCTAACGCTCCACATTTGGGACATTTTGCACCCGCGATGAATTGTCTTTTCATGTCAGTTAATTACACCCTGTGAATAATAATGACATAGTTTAAGCGGTTTTATCTGTGTTCGTCCAACCTTGATGACGTAATAACGCATCTATTTTAGGCTCTCTTTTTCGGAAATTGCGAAACGCATCAAGTGCTGTATCTTTTCCGCCAACTGCTAGAATAAACTTTCTAAACTCTTTTCCAGTCTCGGTATTAAAAATACCTTCGCTTTCGAAACGGTCAAAGGCATCACTTGCTAAAACTTCTGCCCATTTATATGAGTAGTAGCCTGCAGCGTAGCCACCCGCGAAAATATGACTGAAACTGTGCTGAAAACGGTTGTATGGAACAGTCGGGGCAACGGCGAACTTATTACGAATCTCGTCCAGTGTTTCCTGAATCTGCTGGCTGTTTAATGCTGGTGCTTGACGATGGATCGTCAGGTCAAACAATGCAAATTCAATCTGACGCAGGGTTTGCATACCAGACTGGAAGAAACGTGCATTCAATAACGCTGATAGCAGTTCTTGTGGCAGGGTTTGTTTGGTTTCGGTATGTTCACTCAGGACATCCAGACTTTCATTATCCCATGCCCAGAATTCCATGAACTGACTTGGCAATTCAACTGCATCCCACGCCACGCCGTGTGTACCTGCAACCGAGATGTTATCTACTTCGGTGAGCATGTGATGTAAGCCATGACCAAACTCGTGGAATAAGGTAATCACTTCGTCGTGGGTAAGCAGTGCAGGTTGATCGCCAATCGGTGGTGTGAAGTTACAGACCATGTAGCAAATTGGCTTTTGCAGGCCATTTGCCGTTTGCACACGTGAACGGAAACCGCTCATCCAGGCACCACCGCGTTTGCCATTGCGGGCATATAAATCGAAGTAGAAACCACCGACCACTTGGCCTTGATCTTCAATTTCAAAATAGCGCACATCATTTTGCCAAACGGGTGCCTGACGTTCGACGATCTGGATACCGTAAAGGCGTTGTACGATCTGGAATAAACCGTGTACCACTTTAGGTGCTGGGAAATATGGTTTAAGCGCTTCTTGAGAAAGGTTGAACTGTTGTTGTTTCAACTTTTCAGAGTAGTAGGTTGCATCCCACGGTTTGAGTTCTTCAATGCCATCTTGTTGTGCAATGGCCTTGAGCTCTGCAATTTCAGCCAGTGCTGGGGTGCGTGCATGTTCTGCCAGGTCGACCAGAAATTTATCGACAGTCTCGACATCTGGTGCCATTTTACTGGCAAGTGAATATTCAGCGAAATTATTGAAACCTAGCAGTTGTGCCATTTCCTGACGTAAGCTCAGGATTTCTTCCATCACAGGTGTGTTATCAAACTCAGTCTTGTCAGACTGCTCAGATGCACGGGTGACATAAGCTTTGTAGAGTTCTTCTCTTAATTCGCGATCATCGGCATAGGTCATAATCGCAAAATAAGCAGGGAAGTCGAGTGTGGCAACGGCTTGCTCTAGCTCGCGTTGTTGTCCGTATTGCTTTAACAGTTCGATACTGCTTTGTGGTAAGCCTTTGAGCTGATCTTCTGTTAATGGCTTGAAGTAGGCTTGGGTTGCATCGAGCACATGGTTCGAGAAGTCCGAAGACAACTGGGACAAACGTGCCGAGATTTCTGCATAACGTTTTTTCGCTTCACCTTCGAGTGCAACACCAGACAGTTTAAAGTCGCGTAAAGCCAGTTTAATGGCGCTTTGTTGTGCTTCACTAAGTGCCTGAAATGCAGCGCTATCGTGAATCTGCTGATAAGTTTGATACAACGGTGTATGTTGGCCCAATTGGGTATAATATTCGCTCAAACTTGGTAAAAGTGCTTGGTAAACCTCACGGGTTTCGGCATTGTTCATAACCGCATTCAGATGCGATAAAATGCCCCATGACTCACTCATGTTATTTTCAAGTTGATCGACTTCGGTCAATGTTGCAAGTTGGGCTTCTGTGCCTTGAGGAACTTCATTGAGTTGATTTAAGAAGTTCTGACCATTTTGAATCGTCTGTTCGATCTGTTGTTTTAATTCGGCAAGTTGAATGCGATCAAACTGAGGAACGGGAAGTGTCGCTTGCTGTAGTGTCATTGTATTTTTGCCATATCATCTTTAAACATAGTTATAGATGTAGGGCTTAGCGAGGGAGAAATCAAGGTTGATTGATTATTTATTCGTTGGGTTTTGCGTTGCGACTTGGATTTCATCAATCGACAGTACATATGTGCCAAAATAACTTTGAAGTGTCGATAACTTCAATTTGAGTTGA
This sequence comes from Acinetobacter vivianii, assembly GCF_014635885.1. Classification (GTDB taxonomy): domain Bacteria; phylum Pseudomonadota; class Gammaproteobacteria; order Pseudomonadales; family Moraxellaceae; genus Acinetobacter; species Acinetobacter vivianii. The sequence goes on along the minus strand of NZ_BMDR01000003.1, from coordinate 82,179 downwards.
TGGTTTTTATACGCTTGATATTCAGTCAATGTCATTCTAAAGATCGGTATGTCGGAATAAGCTGTTTTAAAAAAATAGATATTTCCATGTCTCGTGTGCTTTTTTTCGGCAATCGCTGATGCCTCTATCCTTTCCGAATCTCCAGTGGTATACGTCCAGATCATTGGAAGCGTACCCGCCAAGTTGAGCCAGAGTATGGGAATAATGAATAAAGGGAAAATAAATAAAGCATAATGTTTAGGTTGTTTTTGTACTTTCTCCCATTGTCTAGGAATTACCCATTCCTGTTTCTTTTTCAGGTAGAGAAAATAAATGAGGAGTAAAGCATAGAGAAAACAAGAAATGATCAAGGCGACAATTTCTACTGTAGAACTAGGTGAAAAATCACTCCAAAATATAGATATAGCGGCACAGATTGTGAAAAAGAAAAAGAGTATATAAACGTAATAATGATAATAATATTTGGTGATGCGGTAATGAGGCATTAGGATTTTATTTATATTCAAAAATAGTCTATCTATTCATTCTATAACAAAAGATAAGAGAGCCGAAGCTCCCTTATCTTTTATCAGTTATTCAGCCTTTGCTTTCGCATTCGACTTTTTCTTTTTCACTTTCTTTTTGGCCTTTTCTTTCGTTTCAGGCTTAGCAGCTGCTTTTTTAGCTGGCTTTTTGCTATAAGAACTTGGTTTGTTCTTATCCTTTTTCTTACGCACAGGCTTTTCGCCGTCTTCACTCACTTTAGACTTTGTAGATGCGGGTTTGCCAAATACTTCTTCAGTTGTTGAAGCACGATTTGAACTAGAAGGATTCGCTGTACGAGGTGCTTTCTGGCGAATCACACGACCTAAGTGCGTTAATTGCTGAACTAACTGGAAGTCAATTTTACGTTCTTCCAGATTTACACCTGCCACTTGAATCTTGACTTCATCACCAAGACTAAACGATTGACCACGATTCTGACCGATTAAGCTTTGGCTGGCCTGATCATACAGGAAGAAGTCTTCACCCAATTGGCTGACATGAATCATGCCATCAACATAAAGATCTTTGAGGGTGACGAATAGGCCGAACTCAGTCACGGCACTAATGATACCAACAAACTCATCGCCTAAATGCTGTTGCATATAATGGCATTTCAACCATGTTGTGACACTACGTGAAGCTTCATCGGCCCGACGCTCAGTTTGTGAGAAATGCTCACCCGCATCATCTAATGCTGCACCTGAAAGCGGGTAAGGTTTCTTATCAAGATAAGCCTTAATCGCACGATGTAACAACAAATCAGGATAACGACGAATTGGCGAAGTAAAGTGTGTATATGCTTCATAAGCAAGACCGTAATGTCCCGCATTCTTCGCGCCATAATATGCTTGCATCATTGAGCGTAATAACACTGCATGAATACTTGGTGCATCTAAACGATCTTTGGTCGCTTCAATTACGGCTTGGTAATCGGCTTGGGTTGGCTGCTCAGGGAATGGCAAGCCGAGTAGCTTCACAAAGTCACGGACTTTTTGAATACGTGAGAATTCTGGTGCTTCATGCACACGATAAAGCATTGGAATATCATGTTCTAGAGCATATTCAGCTGCTGCAACGTTTGCCAGTAACATACATTCTTCAATCAGCTTATGCGCATCATTACGTGTACGTGGCAAGATTTCCTTGATTCCACCTAACTCATCAAAGGTCATGTAGGTTTCAATGGTTTCAAATTCCATTGCATGACGTTCAGCACGAAGGCCTTTTAAGGTTTGATAAAGCTGGAATAAGGTGTTCAGCGATTTATGGATAGTCTTATCTTCTGGGATAGCATCCGTTGCGCCTTCAAAATATTGACCGACTTGGGTGTAGGTCAAACGCGCTTTAGAATGCATCACCGCAGGGTAGAATTCATAACCTGTGACTTTACCTGCACGAGAAAGTTTTAAATCACAGACCATACATAGACGGTCAACATGTGGATTTAAAGAACATAAGCCATTGGATAATGCTTCTGGCAGCATTGGCAATACGAAGTGCGGGAAATATACCGATGTTCCACGATCTTCAGCTTCTTCATTTAACGGAGAATCTAAACGAACATAATGGCTGACATCTGCAATGGCAACGACAACGCGATAACCACCGCCTGGGCGTTTTTCAGCAAAGACCGCATCATCAAAGTCACGTGCATCTTCACCATCAATCGTAACCAATGGCAGATCACGTAAATCAACACGACCTTGACGATCCTGCTCAGAAGGCTCTTTAAAGCTTTCTGCTTCTTTAATCACAGCATCTGGAAATTCATAAGGCAAACCAAATTCTAAAATGGTTTGCGGAATGATGATTTCCGTATCTGCTTTGTCTGCCATGGATTGAACCACATGACCTGTCGCCAGTTCTTCACGGGTCGGATAGTCATCAATGGCAACACGCAACATATCACCAACTTTGGCGTTGGCATGTTCAATCAATTCTTTTTCTAAGGTAATCGGTTGATGCTGGTTTGGATTGCTGGGTTGAATGAAATATTCACCGTCATGCTCAGAGACTTTACCAATAATCTGCTTAACGCGGCGTTGTACCACTTCGGTAATAAAGCCCCAAGCTTTGCCTTTACGGTCAACAGACGTTTGGCGTACTTTAACGCGATCACCATTAAAGACCAGACGTAACTCACGTTCAGGCAGAAGAACATCATCCTGACCTGCGATATTGGCAGTGCCCAGTCCTTTACTATTGATATAGACCGTTGCTTCATGGCTCGGTAAATCTGTTGCAGGCTGGTATTTGAAACCATCCTTCATTAATTGCCCATCACGCACCATTGCGCTTAAACGATGGTTTAATGCATCAATACTTTTTTGATCTGGAATATTAAAGTGGTCAACCAGCTCTGCATGAGACTGTGCAGTTTTTAATTGTTCTAATGTAGTTAAAATAAGAGTTCGGCTAGGAATAGGATTATCGTAACGTTGCGCTTCTGCTTTTGCTTCGGGATCAGCCCAATTTTTAGTCATATCGTTTCATTTCACATCTGGCAGATCGGTTTAGCATAAGTCATTCAAACTCTAACTGCACGTCAAAGATTGCAAGATTCTGTTTATCGCTCCGATCTGAATAAAGGAGAGAACACTATATTAACAAGCGTAGAACTAAAAAATGCTGAAAAAATGCGTAAATTGATTAAAAAGTATTTGATTGAGCTGAAATAGTGGAAAAAAATAGGAACATCCCTTGTGTAATGTGGTTTTAGTTTGTATTATTGCGCTCGTGTTACGGTGAGATGGGTGAGTGGCTGAAACCACATCCCTGCTAAGGATGCATACGGGTAACTGTATCGAGGGTTCGAATCCCTCTCTCACCGCCACTTTACTTAAGGCGCTCATAGCTCAGCTGGATAGAGCACTTGGCTACGAACTAAGGGGTCGGGAGTTCGAATCTCTCTGAGCGCACCAAGTAAAGATTTAAAGTAACACATGCCATGATTGGCAACCTAAGTAATGCGCTCATAGCTCAGCTGGATAGAGCACTTGGCTACGAACTAAGGGGTCGGGAGTTCGAATCTCTCTGAGCGCACCAACTTAAATAGAAGAAACCGCTTAATTGCGGTTTTTTTGTGCCTGAATTTTAAGAGATATAAATCATCACGCTGCTATAAACGGCTAAAATATAATATAGGCTCAGTAAAGCCATGAGTATAATTCTTGATTTATTGGAGAATATTTTTAATAAAGTAGACACCATAAAAGCAATCAATAAAAACATCCACGCTCCAATGAATGTGATTATCCAGAGCTTCCAATTCTTTTTCTGTATCGCGGTTGGGGTGTTGGGGGCTAGTTGCTGATAATTTAGATGAATTAAATTTCCTTTAAGATCAATATAATCAATGGCTTTAAGCTGGTATTCGGGCTGATTATTTCCTGTCGGAATTGTTTGATAATAATAGATTGTTTGGATCGCATGAGTCGGTTGCTTAAGCTCTTGCTGGCATAACTTCATGAGTTTGACATCACACTTCATCGTTAAAGAATTATTGGCGTTTGTTGGAAGTATCAGTGATGCACCAGCTCGTTCACGACGGATGTGAAATTGGTTGGTTGAGTTGACATGTTGTTTTGAGATTTTCCATGTGTGATTTCTAGCAAGGTCTACTTGGTGTAAGGCTGCTTGGTGCAAAGAGCTAAAAACTAATAAAATTATGAAAGAATAAAGAAAGCATAGGAAGGCAGATTTAAAGTGGTTTAAGATGTAATTTTCTTCTGCATTATGGTTCTCGAAAATAGTTTTTGGCATTGTGTTCCTTAGTTTTAGCTAGATTTTACTTTTACTATTTTCTTTTCAAACAATTGATAAAGATAACCTACTGTCCCAAGTACACCCACCATACGGATCACATGAAATGCGGTCACCATAGGCACGCCGAGCTGTAACACATTGGCGGTTAATGCCATTTCAGCCACACCACCCGGAGCAAGACCCAAACCAAGTGTGGGTAAGGGAACCTCTGTCCAAAAGGTGAGGCCGTAGGCAAGCAAGCCAGCGAACAGAATGGCGCCTAGATTGCTTAGGGCCACAATGCTGAGATAATGCGGTGCGGTTTTGAAAAATCCTGGCTTAAATTTATTGCCTAAAGACCAGCCCAGTAAGACTTGGCCTAAATGTAAAATTGTTGTTGGCATCGCTGACAGGTGAATATCTTGTGTGGTAAATAAAATTGCAACCAGTAGTGCCCCAAAGGTCCAAGGGTTTGGCAGCTTGTAATATTTAAAAATACGGCTGGCAAAGTAAGCCAAACTTGCTAACAGGGCAAGACCATACCAATTCACTTCGCCATGACGATGAAGCGTACTGTGATCAAGGCCATGCCATCCCATAAATTGATAAAAAAATGGAACGATGACCACCACCATTAATACACGTAAGGTGTGGGCAGAGGCAACTTTATCGACGCGGGCTTGATAATGCTCAGCCAAGTTAGACATTTCATTTGCACCACCGATTGCGGAAGCAAACCAAGCAGTTTTAAAGTCAACATTTCCCCAGCGATACAATATGGCAGAGCCGATTGCACCCAAGAATAAGGCAAAGAGTAGCCCGCCAAGCAGAAGAGGCCACTGCATTGCAATCAGTTGAATCATTTGAGGAGTAAAATAGAGACCCAGCGTTAGTCCTAAAATCGACAAGCCGATATTACGTGCGCTGTGATGGCATTCGATCGGCGCATGATTCATTTTAAGAAATGCGGTAATGAATAAAGGCCCAAGTAGCCATGGAAGTGGCAGATGTAACCATTCCGCCAAGTGGGCACCTAAAAAGGCAACCGCTAGACTCAACGCATACTTGAGGTACATCATTCAAGCCACCGAAAATAAGTGAATAAACCAAAGCAAAGGTGCCAATAGCAATACATGATTGCTATTGGCCATGCAATTAAGATCTTTGACGTTTGCTACGTAACCAGCGAATCAGTGGCAACACAATCATGATACCCGCCATGATCCATAACACCTTCGTGATATAACCATCAAAGAGAATAAATAATTCACCATGTGAAATAGAAAGTGCACGACGTAAACTGGACTCCATCAATCCACCCAGTACAAAGCCAAGGATTAATGCCGAAAGCGGGAAGTTGAGCTTACGTAAAATATAACCAAAGATGCCGAGTACGACCATTAAAATCAGGTCGAATATCGTACTGTGGATGGCATATACCCCAACAAAACTTACCGCTGCAATGGCGGGTAGTAAAATGAAATGTGGAACACTCAGGAGCTTGGCAAAGTACCGAACCAGTGAAATGTTCATAAATAGGAGTAGGGCACTGGCAATAAAGAGCGAAGCAATAAGTCCCCACACAATCGTTGGCTGCTCGGTAAAGAGTTGTGGACCCGGCGTAATATTATATAAAGTTAAAGCGCCCATCATGACCGCTGTCGTTCCAGAACCAGGTACACCCAAGGTTAACATTGGAATAAAAGAGCCGCATGCTGAGGCATTATTCGCAGCTTCTGGCGCAGCAATCCCGCGTAAATCTCCTTCACCAAATTTACTGTCTTTACCTGCCAGCTTGCGTTCACTGGTATAAGCCAAAGCACTGGCAATCGTGGCACCTGCACCGGGTAAAATACCAATAATAAAGCCTAGAAAAGAACTGCGAAGGGTAGAGCCGAGTGTAAAAGTAAATTCCTTTAAATTGAATAGACTACGCTTACCTTGTCCTAACGCTTTTTGCCCAATTGCCGTTTGTTCCAGCATGATCAGGATTTCACTGATACTGAAGAAGCCAATCACGATCGTAGTAAATTGAATTCCATCACTTAAACTGACAGAGTTAAAAGTGAAACGATATACACCTGTTACGGCATCTACGCCCACTGTCGCGAGTAGTAAACCAATTAAAGCGGAGATTGCTGTTTTTACAGGTTGATCACTGACCAAGCCACTTAAGCAAGTCAGGGCAAATACCATCAGAACAAAATATTCGGCAGGGCCAAACACAATCGCCCATTTTGCCAAGAGTGGTGCGAATAGAATAATCCCAACAATGGCAATGATACTTCCAATGAATGAGCTCATGGCGGACAGTGATAATGCAATACCAGCTTTACCCTGTTTAGCAAGTGGATAACCATCAAGCGTTGACATAATGGCTGCCGCATCACCAGGCACATTGATCAGAATTGCTGAAATTCGTCCCCCAAACTCACAGCCTAAATAGACCGAAGCGAGAAGAATCAGTGCGCTTTCAGGAGGTAGGCCAAGCGCGTAGGCAAAGGGTAACAGTAATGCCACGCCATTAATCGGGCCTAAGCCGGGTAATAAGCCAACAATGGTTCCTATAAATGCGCCAATAAGGGCAATAAATAAGTTTTGTGGGGTCAGTGCAACCTGAAAACCGTACATTAAATATTCAAAAACATCCATTTATTCTTCCCCGTTTTAATTAAAGAGGCCTAATGGCAGAGGGACATCTAGTACATAATCAAATAGTCCGTAGAGTAAGCAACCAAAGACAATGCCAGTGACAAGTGAAGCCTTGAGGCTGCCACCGAAAAGAGGGCCGACCAAAAAAAACATCAGGGCAGTCGCGATAGGGAAACCTAAAAGCTCAAAAGTGGTTGCGTAAATCAGCATGAATAACATGAGCAAACCGACTTTTTTTAAGATGCTCCGAGATAGCCCTAGGTTAAGTAACTCTGCAAGTTTCTTAGGCCGAATAACGAGATAAAAACAACATAAAATTAATAGTAATAATAGAAGTGCGGGGTAGGGGCGTGGCCCCAATGGATCATAGGCAATGGGGGCGACATAGCTCCAGCATAAATAAAGCAGACCAAGACTCACAATCCCTAAAATCCCTGAAAAAATTCTTTCTATGGGCATAATCATTCCTTTTCTGATCTGGTTTTTAGATACATTTCAGGACACTGGAGTTTCAGCGAGAGAAACCTCCAGAGACTGAAATGCTTTTATTGTTTTCAGGATTATTTGGTAATGAGTTCGAACTCTTTGGAGAGATCTCTTAACTGATCGGTTTGCTGCAATACAAATTGATCTAACTCGGCGCCAGTCATCGAAAATGGCAGTAAATCAAACTGTTCACGGGTCTGAGTGAACTTTGGATCGGTGAGCATTTTATCGAATGCTGTTTTCCACCACTGATAGGCCTCATCACTCACTTTAGGACCAACGTAATAGCCTCGTACAACAGGCCACTGGATGTCATAACCTTGTTCTTTGGCTGTTGGTATATCTGCTAAGGTATTCGGAAGACGTTCAGGTGCAAAAACTGCAAGTGCGCGTAACTTGCCTGATTTAACATGAGGAATAACCTCCGCAATGCCTGCACTGACGACTTGAATATGATTGCCTAAAACTGAAGTAATGGCTTCACCACCACCTTCCATCGCGATATAAGTCATATCTTTCGGATTGACGCCAGCGGCTTTCGCCAACATTGCGGTTTGCATCCAGTCCTGACCGCCAACACTGCCACCCGCACCAAAGCTAATCGATTTCGGATTTTTCTGAAGAGCCTGAATCAGGTCATTAAGATTTTGGTAGGGTGATTCGGCACTCACTGCAACAACGCCGTAGTCTGTACCGACCACTGCGAGCCAACGTACGTCTTTTTCGGTGTATTGTCCGAATTTGCCTTGGGCTAAATTAAGGAGTGAGCCTGTTGAGAATGCGACAATAGCATTGTCATTTGCTGGATCATTGGCGACGATCTTGTTATATGCCACTGCACCCACACCGCCTGGCATGTAGGTCACTCGCATTGGAGAGTTGAGAAGTTCAGTTTCTCTAAATGCTTTCTGTGCCAGTTTACAAGTCAGGTCAAAGCCACCACCCGGTTTAGCTGGGGCAATACATTCAGGACGTTTGGGTTCTCCGACTTGGCCTTTGCTCTTATCACATGCCGATAAACCGAATCCTAAGGTGATCAATGTACTTGTGAATAAAACTTTTTTTAACATTTTAAATGTTTCTCCGTAAACAATTATATTGATATGCAAGTTCATACATATTTAAAGGTGCTGCTTTTAATAAAATTTTAGAGTTGCTATTAATAATTGAATTTTAGTTTGGAGGTGGTCCATTAACCTCTATTTTAGATTTTTACTATTGTGTGCCTTGGTTATTATTGAGATTAGCACTATATTTTATGAGCCAATGGTGTGGTTTTGAAATATTCCTATATTGTTAATTTATTTGGGAGATTATGTGTTTTCGAAATTGGATTTAGAAGCTGCTGATAGCTGAATTTAAACGTTTTAAATTTTTTAATGGATTAATCTGATGAGTAAAATGGTTTTTCCTGTTATGAGAGGTGATCTTGCCCAGATGTTTAAAAGCCAGAAATATACAACTTCTGGCTTTTAATGATTATAAATTCTGAGCGATGTAGGGACTTAGAACTTAAATTCTAAACCTGTGCCTACAAGTGTTTGACTATCCTTTAGATTTGCCTGTTTAAAGCGCGCATAGCCTGTATAGCCATACGATCTTACCTGCTTGCTAAATGAATAACCGATACCTGTCATGATTTGCTGGGCTGTATAGTCGGTAGATTGATCTTTAAAACTGGTTTTGTTGGTGCTGTATTGGGCTTGTACATTCCATTTTTCATGATTTGGAATCTTGTATTCCGTACCGATAAGCCAGCCCACTGAATCATCAATATTGGCTGCACCTTCCTGATTCCCTTTTGCCTCTTCGATCTGAGATTTCTGGATCAAGGCCTTTAAAGCAAGGTCATCGGTTGCTTTAATACGGGTGATTAAGCGTGTTGTGTTTGCGGCAGCCAATACACCATCGACATTAATATTTGTGTCTGATGCGTTCAGGAAACCTTGCCCTAAAAAGTTACTTGGGATCGCCTTATCATAGGCAATACCTGCGACAAGGAATGGATTGGTATAGGTCAGAGAGCTTGACCACGCATCACCTAAGCCTTTACCGTCAACAGTGACACCCCCTTGACTACTTTTGATACCTTGGCCTTCTCCAGTTGCCAGAAGGGCAATAAATTCAACATTAGCATCCTGACCCACAGAAAACTTAGGTGATTCATATAACACCGAATTATTAATCCGGTTTTCACCAGGCATAATGCCAGTGACATCTGCGGTATTACGAACATAGTTATTAAAGCTATCTACTGGACTTGAAAGTCTCTTTAATGGTGAATTATGTTTGCCAACTTTTAGCGCACCTAGATATTTATCTTTTAAACCTACATATCGATCCCGTTGTGACCAGTCGGTACCATCGCCATCTGCATTAAATGCCCATTCTACTAAGTAAACTGCATCTAAACGATCTGTTAGTTTTTCCTCACCTTTAAGACCGAGAAAGGAACTATTCGTATTAATTTTCCATACATCTTTATTTTTTGTATGGGCATTATTTTCGGGTAAATAATCAACACTGGCGTCGATCTCACCATACATGTGAGGAGCAGCAAATGCTGAGCTGGTGATGATCGTAAATATGCTGGCAATTAAAACCGTAACTCTCATTTTTTCATCCTGAAAAGTTTATAAAGCATTCCTTAGGGATGATGTGTCATTGTTGTGTTGTTTAAAATAGTAAAATGCTTAAGCCTTTAATACAGGTAGATTTTTAATAGAGTGAATGGTTTTTATCAAGCGCTATAGCGGAGTGGTTATTGGAGTGGTTTAAATAAAATTATTTTAATCTTTTATAGATGTATTTATTATTTTTTAGATTTTATATTTTATTTAAGTGATTTCGGGGTTTTTATGTGAGTTGTTTTTTTAGGGTGTAAACGGTTATATTGTTAAAAAATAAAAAAGCCGCTAATAATAGCGGCTTTTTTATTGATTTGTTTAGAAGTGATTTACTGAACTGAAGAGATGATCAGTTAAATTACCTAAAGAAGATTGAAGCGATACAAGGTCGGTTAAAGAACCACCATTTGGATTTGGTTCACCCACCGCAATACCTGAACTTGATGAAACTGTTCCTGTAATCGCATCTAAAATTCCATCAACGCTACCATGGACATTGTAGTCGCCATTTCCAGCACTGATACTAATGAGGTTATTGAGGCTGTCAAGCGAGCCATCACCGAAGAGGGTGCTCACGTGGTCTTGTAATGTATCAACGGCCACATTTCCGCTACTAATTACGGTCTGGATTGGTTGAGCGATACCAGAAATAATATCTCCGCTATTTACGCCGCCGCCAATGCCGCCTGTAATACTGCCGATAATGTCAGTGATTGAGCCTAAAGGACCGCCTTCACCACCACCTATACCGCCAGTGATTCCACCGATGATGTTAGTGATTGAGCCTAAAGGACCACCTTCACCGCCACCGATACCGCCAGTGATTCCGCCGATAATGTCAGTGATAGAACCTAAAGGACCACCTTCACCACCACCGATACCACCAGTAATGCCGCCGATAATGTCAGTGATAGAACCTAAAGGACCACCGTCGCCACCACCGATACCACCAGTGATTCCGCCGATAATGTCAGTGATAGAGCCTAAAGGACCGCCTTCACCGCCGCCGATACCGCCAGTGATTCCACCGATGATGCCAGTGATTGCGCCAAGAGGGCCACCTTCACCACCACCGATGCCGCCAGTGATTCCGCCGATAATTCCAGTGATCGCGCCAAGAGGACCGCCTTCACCACCGCCGATACCGCCAGTAATGCCGCCAATGATTCCAGTGATCGCACCCAGAGGACCGCCTTCACCACCACCGATACCGCCAGTAATGCCACCTAACAAGCCACCAACGTCAGTTAGGTCACCCACTGCATGTTGAACCAGACCAGAAGCCGTTGAACCATTCGTAATCAGTGTACCGACAACGCCAGTAAGAGAGCCTGCAGCACCACCAATATCAGCACCTGCTAAATCAGAGATGGCTTCAAGTGTACCGTTTACAGTATCACGAGAGGTTTCAAAGGTGAGGGTACCGAGATTGGTCAGGTCGGTAACAGGATGAACACCCGGAAGTACGCTACCAATTGCACCACCGACCGTGCTAATACCTGTGTTGATAATATCTGTTTTCAGGCTTTCAACGCCTTGCAGTACATCAATACCAGTCTGGATTACGCCAGTGACAGGATTGTTGCCTAAGTCACCACCCGTAATGCCGCCGATGATTCCAGTGATCGCGCCAAGAGGACCGCCTTCACCACCGCCGATACCGCCAGTAATGCCGCCAATGATTCCAGTGATCGCACCCAGAGGACCGCCTTCACCACCACCGATACCACCAGTAATACCGCCGATGATTCCAGTAATTGCACCAAGAGGTCCGCCTTCACCGCCACCGATACCGCCAGTGATTCCACCGATGATGCCAGTAATTGCACCTAAAGGACCGCCTTCACCGCCGCCGATACCGCCAGTAATGCCACCTAACAATCCACCAACATCAGTGAGGTCACCAACTACATGTTGAACCAGACCAGAAGCTGTTGAACCATTAGTAATCAGTGTACCGACAACGCCAGTAAGAGAACCCGCAGCACCGCCAATATCTGCACCAGCTAAATCAGAGATGGCTTCAAGTGTACCGTTTACAGTATCGCGAGAAGTTTCAAAGGTGAGGGTACCAAGATTGGTCAGGTCGGTAACAGGATGAACGCCCGGAAGTACGCTACCAATTGCGCCGCCTACAGTGCTAATACCTGTGTTGATAATATCTGTTTTCAGGCTTTCAACACCTTGCAGTACATCAATACCAGTCTGAATCACGCCAGTGACAGGATTGTTGCCTAGATCACCACCAGTAATACCACCGATAATTCCAGTGATCGCGCCAAGAGGCCCACCTTCGCCACCGCCAATACCTCCAGTGATTCCGCCGATGATTCCAGTAATTGCACCTAAAGGACCGCCTTCGCCACCGCCAATACCGCCAGTGATTCCACCGATGATGTCAGTGATTGAGCCTAATGGGCCACCTTCACCGCCACCGATACCACCAGTAATGCCACCGATGATGTCAGTGATTGAGCCTAAAGGACCACCTTCGCCGCCGCCAATACCACCAGTGATTCCACCGATGATTCCAGTGATTGCGCCAAGAGGACCACCTTCACCACCACCGATGATTCCGCCTGCATTGGTAAGATCACTAGCAATATGCTGAACCAGACCAGAAGCCGTTGAACCATTGGTGATCAGTGTCCCGACAACGCCAGTAAGAGAACTTGCAGCACCACCAATATCAGCGCCTGCTAAATCAGAAATGGCTTCAAGTGTGCCATTTACAGTGTCGCGAGAGGTTTCAAATGTAAGCGTACCCAAATCTGCAAGATCACCAATTGGGTGTTCAGATTGATGAACTGCACCAATAATTGTATTTGCAACCGTATCAATACCTGTATTGATCACTTCAGTTTTTAAGCTTTCAAGTCCTTGAAGGACATCAATACCAGTCTGGATTACACCTGTGACAGGATTATTGCCTAAATCACCGCCAGTAATGCCACCAATAATATTAGTGACCGCGCCAAGTGGGCCGCCTTCTGTACCACCTGTAATACCACCGATAATGCCTGTTACTGCACCGAGTGGATTGCCACCAGCCCCGCCAGTGATACCACCAATAATGTTTGTGACTGCACCTAATGGGCCACCGTCAGTTCCACCTGTGATACCACCGATGATTCCGGTAACTGCGCCCAGTGGATTGCCCGTAGCGCCACCTGTAACTCCTCCAATAATATGCGTGACAGAATCAAGAGGACTACCACTTGTCCCACCTGTCACACTACCAAGAATGTTTGTAACTGCCCCAAGAGGATTGTTGGCCGCTCCGCCAGTAATACTGCTAACAGTATTCGTGAGTGTATTTGTTGAAACGATATTGGTAATGGTAGAGAGTGACAGGGGAGCAAGGAGTGAACCGCCAACATGTGATGTTGAGCTATTACTATCGATTAAACTCGAAGTAATGCTTTTAATGGGTGATAGAAGACTTTTAAAAAGCATAACGATACCTATATTTTTAAAGTTGTGTTGTTCTAAGTAGTTATTAAATTGCTATGATTATTTTGTGATTAAAGTCACATTAATCTATTTTAGTGTTATATGCGGCAGTTATTTTGTCAATCTGTAACGGTATTGATCTGGATTGTTAAATTTGAGTTTAAGTTGCTGAATAATATTTATTTTTTTGCATAAAACATTCTATTAAATCTACATATGTATTTTATTATAAAAAGGGCCATAAACTCAGTAGAATAAAATATAATCAAATTTATCATGTAATTAAAATGAATTTTCCACTCAAAAGCGCTCCTTTTTTAGGCAGAAATGGGAAAAGTTATAAAATTTGTTACTCATTTGAAAATAAATATTTCGACTAAAATAGTATGTTTAAAAAATAGATAAAAATCATAGTATTAATATTGTTTGGTAAGTTTTTTTAAAATAAAAATCAAGTAAAAAATGATGATCTTTTTACAGGTCAGCAATGTGTTGTTAAAAAAAACTTATTAATGAAAACTACGATTCTTGCTTAAGTAGATTGAAATTGTGGTCTAAGGGAATAGAAAAGCCACTGACCTCAGCAGCTTTTCTAAAAGTTAAAGATTAAAAGTGATGAACAGAACCGAAGAGGTGATCGGTTAAGCCTGATAATGGTGAGGTGATTGAAATAATATCTGTTAAAGAGCCGCCATTTGGATTTGGCTCACCTACCGCAATACCTGAACTTGATGAAATTGTTCCTGTAATCGCAGTTAAGATGTTATCAACACTACCATCTTCATTATTGACATGAACAAGGTTGCTAATGCCATCGAATAGATTGCCATTTGATAGGCTACCCAGACTGTCTTGCAGAAGATCGAGAGTTAAGCTACCACTGCCAACCACAATTTGAATCGGTTGAGCGACTCCGGAAATCACGTCACCACCACCGATACCGCCAGTGATTCCACCAATGATGTCAGTGATTGAGCCTAAAGGACCACCTTCACCACCACCGATACCGCCAGTGATTCCACCGATAATGTCAGTGATCGAACCTAAAGGACCACCTTCGCCACCGCCGATGCCGCCAGTAATACCACCGATAATGTCAGTGATCGAACCTAAAGAACCGCCTTCACCGCCGCCGATACCGCCAGTGATTCCACCGATAATGTCAGTGATTGAACCTAAAGGACCACCTTCACCACCACCTATACCGCCAGTGATTCCACCGATGATACCTGTGATTGCACCGAGAGGACCGCCTTCACCACCACCGATGCCACCAGTGATTCCACCGATGATGTCAGTAATTGAGCCTAAAGGACCACCTTCGCCACCGCCGATGCCGCCAGTGATTCCTCCGATAATGTCAGTGATCGAACCTAAAGGACCGCCTTCACCGCCGCCGATACCACCTAACAATCCACCAACGTCAGTTAGGTCGCCAACTGCATGTTGAACCAGACCAGAAGCCGTTGAACCATTGGTGATCAGTGTACCGACAACGCCTGTAAGAGAGCCCGCAGCACCACCAATATCAGCACCTGCTAAATCAGAAATGGCTTCAAGTGTACCGTTTACAGTATCGCGAGAAGTTTCAAAGGTGAGGGTTCCAAGATTAGTCAAGTCAGTAACTGGATGAACGCCTGGAAGTACGCTACCAATTGCACCACCGACAGTGCTAATACCAGTGTTGATAATATCTGTTTTCAGGCTTTCAACACCTTGCAGTACATCAATACCAGTTTGAATCACACCAGTAACTGGATTGTTACCTAAGTCACCACCCGTAATGCCGCCAATGATTCCAGTGATCGCACCAAGAGGACCGCCTTCACCGCCGCCGATACCACCAGTGATTCCACCGATAATGTCAGTGATCGAACCTAATGGACCACCTTCGCCACCACCAATACCACCCGTAACGCCACCGATAATTCCTGTAATTGCGCCAAGAGGACCGTCTTCACCGCCACCGATGCCGCCAGTGATTCCACCGATGATTCCAGTGATCGCACTAAGAGGACCACCTTCACCACCGCCGATACCGCCAGTGATTCCACCGATGATGCCAGTGATCGCGCCAAGAGGCCCGCCTTCACCACCGCCGATGATTCCAGTGATTGCACCAAGAGGCCCGCCTTCACCACCAATACCGCCAGTGACGCCTCCAACAACCCCAGTCACCGTACCGAGTAGGCCTGTGCCACCTTCGCCATCACCTGCCACAATATGAATAATGTTGGTCACTGGGCTTAGTGGATTAAATTCACCTTCACCATTTAAACCGCTGAGGTCGAGTACCGAGATGGCATTGCCTGAGAAGTTAATTGGAATCGTAATCGGTGTCACGATACTGGCATCATCACCAATACCATTGCCAATACCGTAATTATGCTCACCATTGCCTGCGCCAATACCGCCGAGCAAGCCGCCTGAGCCATTACCACTACCACCGTTGCCTGTACCATTCCCATTGTTGGTGCTGTCATTGTCCTGAACATAGTTGTTGGTTGTGGTCGATGAATTATTGTGAGAGTTGGCAGTTGCGCTACCAAATAAAGAGATTGCATTACCTGAGAGGTTAATCGGAATGGCAATCGGGGCGACGATGCTGGCATTGTCTGCAATACCATTACCGATGCCATAGTTATGTTCACCATTACCTGCTGCAAAACCATTGAGTAAACCGCCCAAACCAAGCAAGCCGCCTGAACCGCCACCTACGCCATTGCCGCCACTATTACTATTATTGGTGGAGTCATTATCCTGAACATAGTTATTGGTTGTGGTTGAGGAATTATTGGTTGAGTTGGCTGTTGCGTTACCAAAGATCGAGAAAGCATTACCCGATGCATTGATTGGGGTCGTAATCGGGATCACCACACTGGCATCATCGGCAATACCATTGCCAATACCGTAGTTGTGTTCGCCATTACCTGCGGCAACACCATTTAATAATCCGCCTCCTGTGCCATTGCCTGAACCGCTGCCAGTACCGTTACCGCCGCTATTACTGTTATTGGTTGTATCGTTATCCTGGAAGTAGTTATTGGTTGTGGTCGAAGAATTATTCACTGAGTTTGAAGTGGCATTACCAAAGAGAGAGAAGGCATTACCCGATGCGTTAATTGGTGTGGTAATAGGAGCAACCACACTGGCATCATCAGCAATACCATTACCAATACCGTAGTTGTGCTCGCCGTTACCTGCACCGACACCATTTAATAAGCCACCACCAACGCCATTACCTGCCGTACCGCCAACACCGCTACTGCTGTTGCCGTTATTAATGCTGTCATTGTCCTGGAAGTAGTTTGTGGTTTTGGTTGAGGAGTCGTTGACTGAGTTTGAAGTGGCATTGCCAAAGAGGGAGAAGGCATTACCCGAACCGCTGATTGGCGTTGTGATGGGTGCAACGACACTAGAGTCATTGCCGATACCATTGCCAATACCAAAGTTATGGTCGCCATTCCCCGATGCAGGGCCATTACCCCAACCACCAACGCCATTGCCAGCCGAGCCATCAGTCAGGCCAGTGCCGCTGTTGCTATTGTCAGTAGTGTCGTTGTCTTCATAATGATTGACGGTTGTGGTCGATGAGTTATTGACTGAGCTTGTGGTCGAGTCTCCAAAGACAGAGAACGAGTTACCCAAGCCGCTGAGTGGGGTGGTGATTGGCATAACCACACCAACGTCATCACCATTACCGTTGCCAATACCGTAATTATGTTCGCCATTGCCTGCACCGACACCATTGAGTAGACCACCGATACCATTGCCAGAACCACTACCTACACCTGTGCCGCCGCTGTTGCTATTGTCTGTCGTGTCATTGTCACGAACAATATTGGTGGTGATGGTCGAAGCATTGTTATGAGATGAGTTATTGGCATCACCAAAGAATGAGAACTCATTGCCTAGGCCATTGATTGGCGTCGTGATGGGTGTGGTGATACCTACATCGTCACCATTGCCATTACCGATACCATAGTTTTGCTCACCATTGCCTGCACCAATACCGCTCAGTAGGCCTCCGATTCCATTGCCAGCAGCGCCTGCGCCACTATTGCTATGGTCGATATGATCATTATCTTCTACGATGTTGGTGGTATTGGTTGATCCATTATTGACAGAGGTATTGCCTGTATGAGCCGGATCATTGCTGCCGAACCATGAAACATTATTCCCCATGGCATTGATTGGAGTCACAACTGGAGAAGTCCAGTCTGCGTCATCACCGTTACCATTGCCGATGCCGTAATTGTGTTCACCATTGCCAGCGCTGATACCATTGAGTAAGCCACTCAGACCATTGCCAGTGCCGCCTGTACCTGTTCCACTATTGCTATTATCAGTGCTGTCATTGTCCTGAACATGGTTCAGTGTGGTGGTTGGTGCTGAATTGGTAGATGAGTTATTGCCACCACCGCCAACAGAGTTGCCGAGTACATTCAATGGTGTAGTCCAAGGCACAGTAATATCGACATCATCTCCATTGCCGTTCCCGATGCCATAGTTTTGTTCGCCATTGCCTGCGGCAGGACCATTGCCCCAGCCACCAACACCATTACCCACGCCACCTAGGCCTGTTCCAATATTGCTGTTATCGGTTGTGTCATTGTCCTGAATAATGTTGGACGTGGTGGTTGGTGCGGTATTGGTCGAGTTCACATCGCCATCGCCTAAACCTGCAAATGAGTTGCCGAGTACATGCACTGGCGTAGTCCACGGTACGGTTACGCTGGCATCGTCACCGTTGCCATTGCCAATTCCGTAATTATGTTCATCATTGCCTGCACTAATGCCGTTGAGTAAGCCACCTAAGCCATTACCTGAGCCTCCGACACCTGTACCTTGATTGCTGTTGTCAGTTGTATCGTTGTCTTGAATCACATTAGAAGCTGAAGTTGGGGCTGTATTGACGGAGTTCACATCACCGCCACCAAGACCTGCAACTGAATTGCCGAGTACCTGAAATGGTGCTGTGACGGGTGTCGTGATACTGGCATCATCACCGTTACCATTGCCGATGCCATAGTTCTGTTCACCATTTCCAGCACCGACACCATTTAACCAGCCACCACCACTGCCGTTGCCCACAGCACCAGTACCTGTATTGCTGTTATTGATGGTGTCATTATCTTGAATGTGGGTAGAGGAGGAGATCGGTGCTGTATTTATAGAATTCACATCACCACCACCCAAGCCAGCAATCGAATTACCTACCGCTTGAACAGGTGTCGTCCATGGAATCGTGACTGTGGCATCATCACCGTTTCCATTACCAATGCCATAATTGTGTTCGCCATTTCCTGCTGCCACACCATTCAATAAGCCCCCACCATTGCCGTTCCCAGCACCAGTGCCAGTATTGCTATTATTGGTGGTGTCATTGTCTTCAATGAGTGTAGTTGAGCTGGTTGGTGTCGTATTAACTGACTCCAGATCGCCATTACCAAGCGCTGCAACAGAATTACCTAAAGCTTCGAATGGCACTGTAACAGGTGTCGTAAGATTGGCATCATCTCCGTTGCCATTCCCAACGCCATAATTATGGTCGCCGTTTCCAGAAGCGATACCACTTAACAAACCGCCATTGCTGCCATTCCCGGCACCTACGCCAGTATTGCTGTTATTGATAATGTCATTGTCTTGGACGTGAGTCGAAGATGTTGTCGTCGCCGTATTTACGGATGACGTACCTCCAAGCCAAGGGAATGAGTTGCCTAATGAATGAAAAGCTGTCGTAAAAGGGAAAGGAAAATTAAGATCTTGGGCGTTACCAACCCCAACACCGTAATTTTGATGACCATTGCCTGTGATAACACCGCCTAATAAACCATCACCTGAACCATTACTATTATTGGTGATGGTGGTATCTTCGACCTGAACATGATTTGTTGTCGATACAGTGTTAACAGGAACTGGCGCCGTTGCTTGGCTATTACTACTCGAAAGCGAGAGAATACCCGTAATTGGTGATAAAATATTTTTAAATAACATGTCGATATACCTATAATTATTAAAGTTTTGTTTTATTTAGCTTAATAATTATGTGACTCCTGTCTCATAATATACCAATTAGTATTGGTTGATTAACGCTTTAATGTCAATATTGCAGTATGTATCATATTTTTAATGGGTTATAAAATTGATATAAAACAAAGAATTGGAATCTGATTTTAAAGTCTGGATTTTAATTGTTATTAATATTATGAAATTATAGATTATTTATAAAAATTACAGAGTCATTTATGATGATGTATCGAAAAATTAATTAGTTAATTGAATTTTAATAACTAATCTATTTAAAGTTCTTTTTAGGTACTGATTTGAATTGGCCCATGATGATATTTTTAATCATAGCGGTGAATAACATATTTTTTAGTCAAACGGGCTTCGTTACGCTGATTGTATCTGGATCATGTGCTGAATCTATAGCCAGTTGATCGATAACTTTGGAAAAAGGACTTATCTTTTGCTAAAAAGTGCGTATAATGCCCTCCATCAAATATGCGCTCATAGCTCAGCTGGATAGAGCACTTGGCTACGAACTAAGGGGTCGGGAGTTCGAATCTCTCTGAGCGCACCAATTTGAAAAAAGAAACCGCTTAAATGCGGTTTTTTTGTGCCTCAAATTTTTGCCTTGAGTTTCTGAACAAAGACAGCATTACCGCCAACGGCTGGTAGAACCTCATGATAAGGCAGGCTTCGCATTGCTCTTAATAAAAAGGGGGCTTTCTCATCGACTTTCATACTGCTGGTCATTTTAAATAAAGTGCCTTGATTCATCTCAGTAAATCGCATCTCGCCTTTAATAAATCTTAAATCCCCTCCATTGGCATAAAAACTACTTTTAGTCGCTTCTGGATAATTAAAATGTAATTTAAAAGCGAAGGGGATATTGATAACACCAAGCCCGACATTGACCTGAATATCAGCATCTTGCCCCTGATTCTGAATCGGTGTGGTGATGACTTTTTTAATCTGGCGAGGAAACAATTCCTGATAGGCAGCGGGTGTTAACCATTTTTGCAGTTGCTGCGGTGACTGTTTATAAAATTGATAGGTGGTAGTAAAACGCATAGCTTCCCGCCCATGCGTATAAAGGATACTGGTGGGTGCATGAATAAAGCTTACCGGTTGTTGTGTAGTCTGAATCAACTGGCTAATTTTGGCGAGCTGAGCTGGATTTAATTGTGGTGTCGGGAGTTGTCCTGCATTTAATGGCGTGACCGTCTGCTTGTTAAAGCGGTTGCGCAAGGCCTCCAAAACAAAGGCATTGCTGCTACTTGGTACACCTAACTTGGCTTCGGGAATAGCATTCAGAATTTTCTTAAAAATAAAACCCTTCGGTTGATTTAAATCGCCCCATTGAGTCAAGGTAATTAAGGTACGGTACTCGTCCAATGCAAACCATTCAAATTTGCCTACGCCGTAGGGAATAGGCGCATCAATCACCAGACTAGAAATACTATTGGATTTGATCTGATGCTGTAAGGTGACATCTTCATTGAAATTCAATACAGGAATAGGTGTCGGAATTGAGACCCGATATTTCATCTGCACAATATTGCCTGATTGTTGCAGTGTTTTAGCAGATTTCAAGGTGGGAAATAAACCGACATATTGACTAAAGTCAGTCAGGGTTTTGGCGACCTGTTGCGCATTGACAGGCACAATAATCGCGGCTGAATTGAAACTCACACTGGGCTGAGGATTGGTTTTTAAGGTCGGCACCGCAGTTTTTGTTACAGGATGTCCAAAGATAAAAATATTATTTTGGGTATAGCTTGCCAATGTTTGTGGATTGTTCTGAAATGGTTGTAAGGCACTGGGAATATTGTCATTCCATGACAGAATCTGTGCAAAACAACTTTGTGTGATGCCTAAAAAAATACAAGAGACAAGTAGACCATTCAAATAACGCATCACATTCCTTTGATTTTTATTTGTGATTTGGTGGACAGGGGTTAATACCTCATGACTAAGGATATCCCTGCCGATTATTAATAAGATTTTTTAGCGTTAAAAAATAGTCGTGTTGTGTAAAACTTATTCAGAAGGTTTATTTCTTTGGATTGAGTCATAAAAATGATCTAAATGGCTTAAGAAATGTCTATTTTTTTCAGTGCTCACAAATAGCAAATCAAACATGAATATATATAAAAAAGAACAATTAAGGCCATTTGAATCTCACATTTAAATTTTGTATCAAAACGCCATAAATGTGATTTCCCCGCGAAGCATTTATGTTCTAATAGGTCAGTTTTTTCAAATGTTAGAATTTTAAAAATGTCTGAACAACGTCCAACAGTCTCTGTGCGCTATTATCTGAATCTGGAAGAATCACAAGATGGTTTTGCTCTGGTCACTTTTGGTAAAAAGACGTTTAGTCGTTTTCTGACTCCCGTGATTAGTATTGCCATTATCCTGTGGGGCGTTTATTTAGGCTTCTCTGGGGTAGGGCGTTATTATGTTGCGCTGGGTGCTTTTTTCCTGCTTATGCAAGGTGTGATGCGCTACTGGTTATTGCCGATGTTGTTCAAGCGCCAGTTTGTACGCTATCAATTTGGGAAAAGTGAACAGGGTGTTGATTTATATCAGGATCATTTTGAGCTGTATTCAACAGGTAAAACCCAGAGAGCCGAATATGCCGAGGTCCAATCCTTTGCAATTGGCAAGCTGACCTATATGCTGGAACTGAAAAGTCATACGGTCATCATTGTACCGAAGCGTGCATTTGAAAATTCAGCAGATCAAACCAAATTTGAAAATAGTTTTAAAAAGTAAACTTATCAGCGGTTCAAAGAACAAGGAACATTCATGAGTACACGTCCTTCAAAAATTGTGTGTGTAGGCCGAAATTATGCTGAACATGCGAAAGAATTAGGTAACCCTATTCCTGATCGTGCGATCTTATTTATCAAGCCACCCAGCAGTTTGAGTCCTTTATCGCAAGGAATTAGTTGGAATCAGGCTTTAGGTGAGTGTCATTATGAATGTGAAATCTGTTTAAAAATCACCCATCCTTTATCTCAGGAAACTGATCCTGCCAAAGCTTTAGAAGCGATCGGTGCAGTGACCTTGGGGCTAGATTTAACCTTGCGTGATTTGCAAGGGGATTTAAAAGCCAAAGGCGAACCATGGGAACGTGCCAAAGCATTTGATGGTGCCTGTCTTTTGGCGGACTGGATCGAAGCGGATGAAGTGGGTGACTTGCAAGAGTTAGAACTCATTTTCACCATTAATGGCGTTGAGCGTCAGCATGGATTTAGCAAAGATATGATTCGGGATATTGGTGCATTACTGGTTGAGATCAATCAATGTTTTAGTCTGGAAGCAGGCGATGTGATTATGACGGGTACACCCGCAGGTGTCGGCGCTTTACGTGCCAATGATCAGTTGACCATGAAACTGATTACCCAGTCTGGTGAATATGATTGGGATAGCTTTGTAAAAGCATAATCATCACCATCAATAAAATGGCGCTGCTATGAAAATATCAGCGCCATTTTTTAACAATGAGAAAAATAGAATGAAAACATGGCTATATGTCGCACTCTTTTTAATGACCACCATCGGCCATGCGAAACAGCTTGCATTCAGTTTTGATGATGGCGTAAATCCTGATCTGAATGCGCAAGCGACTCAGATTAATCAGCAAATTTTACAACAGCTTAAACAGCATCAGCTCAAAAGTATGATTTACCCAAGTGTGATTAAAATTGGGGATTATGCTGGTTTACAGTTGGTCAAGGAGTGGGGTAGACGAGGTCATCGGATTGGTAATCATAGCGAATTACATCTCAACCTCAATAAAGATCAAATCTCTAGTCAGCAGTACATTGCGGGTATTCAGCGTGCAGAGCAGGTTTTTCGTCCTTTACCAGGTTGGGTAGCCAGATATCGTTATCCCTTCTTAAAAGAAGGCAATACTCAGGAAAAGCGGGATAGCGTTGCCCAATACTTAAAACAGCAGGGCTATCAGTCAGGTGCGGTAAGTATCGATGCCAGTGACTGGTTTTACAATCTGAAATATTTGTCTTATCAAAAACAGAAAAATACAGCTCAACTTGAAAGATTAAAACAAGCGTATATTGCCCATTTACTCGATCGGGCTGCCTATTATGATCAGCTGGCTGTTGAAACGATTGGCTATTCTCCAAAGCATGTGTTGCTACTCCATGTAAATGCGATTAATGCTGCATTTTTGAATGACGTGATTGAAGCGTTCGAAAAACAAGGTTGGCAATGGATTGAAAGTGAACAGGCTTATACCGATCCTTTGTATCAGCAACATCCTGATATTTTGCCTGCTGGAGAAAGTTTGATCTGGTCATTGGCGAAGCAAAAAGGTCAGACAAAGTTACGTTATCCAGCTGAAGATGCACCTTACGAACAGGACAATTTAAAACGTTTTGATCTACCTTGATCTAACGACCTTGATAGAGCTTGCGAAACTGATCGGGCGTGAAATGCATCCAGCGTTTAAACATATAAATAAAAGCCGATGAGCTGGCATAGCCTAGATCTAGGGCAATACTCTCAATGGTTTTGCCCTGATTCAGCATCGACATGGCTTTCATGACTTTTAAACGTTGCCGCCACTCATGCAGTGACATCCCCAATTCTTTTTGGCTATAACGCGCTAAGGTTCGCTCGGTCATATTGATCATGTGTGCGAGTTGTTCAAGGGTACTGTTATCGGCAGGAAATTCATGTAAATGGGTCAGGATCTTTGCCAGTGCCGGATGTTGGGTGGTGGGCAAATAACTACCGACCAGTTCAGCATGCGTTAACGTGTCCAGTAAAACATGTAGAAGGCGTATATATTCTGGGTCTTGTTCTGAAAATGAATGATGACGAATGTGTTCCAGCAGCGCAGAAACCAGTGGTGCGGAGAGTAAAATCCCAGCCTGTTGCGGCATCCGTTGGCATAAAGACTCATGGATATAAAGCGTACAATAGGTCACATCATTACGGTTAATCCCGCTATGTTGCAAATGTGGCGGTAGCCAGATGCCATAAGGTGGAGGCGTAAGGTAATTGATTTGCTCAATATTGACTTCAAGTACGCCATCAAAAGCATAAATAAACTCACCCCAAGCATGTGCGTGTTTAGGATAAAAAGTCTCTGCGGGCGCATCCCGAACGCTTAACCATAACGGCGCGGGAATATCATTATAGGTTGGAATTGCCTGAAAATCCTGAATCCTTTGTGCTGACTTTTTCATAAGATGAGAATTGCCCGAAAACACGCATGTCTTGTCAGATTTTCACTATATCATGAAAATCTGACAGTCTTATATTGGTTCTCAAATTATAGAGTTGGGAGCGTGCTATGGATGAGCGCAAAGCATTAGATGCAACCGCATCAGGTCTGATGATCGTACTGTGTATGATCTGGGGCTTACAACAAGTCATTTTAAAAATGGCCGCTCCCGATATTTCGCCCTTAATGCAGATTGCATTACGTTCAGGTTTGGCTGCTGTTCTGTTGTTGCCTTTGTTATATCTGGATAAAGCCAGTCAGTTATTCAATCGCCAGAATCTCAAAGCAGGGGCATTGGTCGCTTTTCTGTTTTCATTAGAGTTCTTTCTGCTGGCGCAAGCTTTGCAATGGACGTCTGCATCTCATGCGGTGGTGCTGTTGTATACTGCACCGATCTTTGTGGCTTTGGGGCTGCACTGGAAGCTTCCTTCCGAGCGTTTAAGTGTGTTGCAGTGGGGCGGTATT
The DNA here is from genome assembly GCF_014635885.1 of Acinetobacter vivianii. Lineage (GTDB taxonomy): Bacteria > Pseudomonadota > Gammaproteobacteria > Pseudomonadales > Moraxellaceae > Acinetobacter > Acinetobacter vivianii. Next base: position 56,958 of record NZ_BMDR01000003.1, on the reverse strand, counting down.
GCTATTGCTTTTTTAGGGATTGTGGTCACTTTCATGCGAGCAAATCAGGGTGCAACGCAGTTAGAACAGCAAATGTTATGGGGAGATTTACTGGCGTTGGCGGCGAGTATTGCTTGGGCTGCAACCACGATTACGGTGCGTTTATCTTCTCTGGCACAAGCCGCCGTCACGCAAACCTTGTTTTATCAACTGGCTGGTAGTTTTGTTTTATTGTTTGGCTTGGCTATATTCCTTGGACAAGCCACGATTCATTTTACCCCGCTGGTGATCGGCAGCTTGGCCTTTCATACCTTGATTGTATCCTTTGCCAGTTTTCTGGCGTGGTTCTGGTTATTACGCAATTATCTGGCTTCCCGATTAGGCGTTTTTTCCTTCCTGACCCCGTTATTTGGCATGGCCTTTGGTGTGTGGTTGCTAGGTGAAAAAATTGAACTGAATTTTGTGATTGGTTCAGCCTTAGTGTTACTTGGAATTGTGGTGGTCAGTTTGCAAGGCTGGCTCAGAAAATAAAAAAGGCCTCGATTGAGGCCTTTTGATTATTTTTGTTCAAAGATGGTGGAAAGTGGAATGGAGAGCTTGGCGGCTAAATAATCATTACTTTCAATCAAGGATGGGCCGAGTCGTTCCATCCATTCATCATCTTGGTGAATATGTTCAACATCATTACGTAGCGGCAATGGATAAGGGAGGGCGGTGAAGAAGCTCCAGAAATCAACCTGCGCTAAATTACGAACCAGTACATATTCATCTTTATCGGTACGCATAATCAGGTTTTGCTGTTCCAGTTGCATAATATAAGCAGGTAAACGACCTAATTCACCACGCCCAATAATATTCAACAGCTCTTTCTCACTGACACTTTGACCAATCTGTTGCTTCTTATAAAACAGTTCCAGAATGTCGAGTAACATTAGGATAGGATGGCGTTTCTGTTCTTTTCCAGAATGGAATGCGGTGAGGGCAAAACTGATTTCCACACCCAGTAAAATAATATTCCAGGAGAGGTAAATCCAGAGCAGGAAAATTGGCACCGCAGCAAATGCACCATAGACAATTTCATAGCTGGTGAAGTTGCTCATGACCCAGCCAAAAAAACGTTTTAGAACTTCAAATACCGTCGCACTAAAACAGGCCGCAATAAAGGCTGAAAATACTGGGACAATACGGTTGGGAATGGTCCAGTATAAAATGAAGAAGCCAACAATAGTCAGTAAAAACGAGATCAGCCAGAGCAGGAATGCACCATCCAACTGATAGCCTGCAAAATTATTGCTGAGAATACTCATTGAAGCGACTGTGGAAGACAGTACAAAAGCACTGCCCAATACAATCGGTCCCAGTGAAATAATGGTCCAGTAACGCATAAAACCGACCAGACCAGTACGGGTCTCTTTCACCCGCCAGATCCGGTTAAATACATTCTCAATAGAGGTCAGCATCAGAACTGTGGTGACAAACAGGAACAGCACACCAATCACCGTGAGGTTACTGGACTTCTCGGTAAATGCATTTAAGGCCTTATCAAAGGCAATGGTACTTTTCGGTAAAAAGTTACTATAAATCAGTTGTTGTAGCTGTTGCCGAGCTGGTTCTAATGCTTTAATGGAGGAGATAATCACCAGAAAAACAGTCAACATTGGTACGACTGCAAACAGGGTGGTATAGGTCAGTCCTCCTGCTTGTTCCCGACAGCGGTCAGCTTCAAAACGCCGTAACACAAACACAATAAATTGAAACCATGTTTTTTCTAAAAAAGGCAGTTTTTTTAGATAACGGTGTAAGATCATGGGTTCTATCCTAATTATTTTTAATAAAAATCCTGTGAAAGCACAGGACTTGTAACAGCCTAAAATGTATAAAATGTCGTATAGTGTTCTTTTTAACAAAATTCTTGAAAGTGATGCAACCTTACGTTCTTGTTCTTTATTACAGTAAATATGGTTCAACTAAGCAAATGGCGCACCTCATCGCCGATGGAATTGAAGCGGCGGGTGTGACTGCACGCATCCGAACCGTGCCCAACTTGGCGACGGTGGTGACTCAGGCTGAGGCCAGTATTCCAGAAGATGGTGATATTTATTGTAGTCTGGATGATCTGACGCATTGCTCAGGTTTAGCGTTGGGTTCACCGACCCGTTTTGGCAATATGGCCAGCGAAATGAAGTACTTTTGGGATCAAACCACTAGCTTATGGTTAAATGGTGCGTTGCATAACAAACCTGCTTGTGTGTTTACCTCTTCGGGTTCGATGCATGGTGGGCAGGAAAGTACATTATTGACGATGCTGCCGCCGTTGTTTCACCACGGCATGATGATCTTGGGCTTACCGAACTCGATTCCAGCATTGTCGAATACTAAAACGGGTGGAACGCCGTATGGCGCCAGTCATGTCAGCGGACCACGCCATGATCAAAGCCTGAGCCAAGATGAAAAGCTTTTGTGTGAAGCACAAGGCAAACGTTTGGGTGAGGTTGTAAAAGCACTGGCTGGAAAACTTTAACGTATAGAACGACGGTAATTTTGTCCGATTCGAACTAACTGCCAGAATTGTAGAGGGTCGGTTGGATAGGCAATCAAGCTCTGATTTTCACTGAGCAGCGATATTTTATCGAGATTACCTTGTTCTGAGATCAACATGGCATAGACATAATCAAGCAGGTCGGTTGCACTGAAAACCTGTTTATAGGCGTCTTGCAGTTCAGCATTTTGATTGGCAAAACAAACCCGATGCGGCTGATCTTCATTAAGGAATGAAAGGCCAAGTCTTTTTTCTATTTCTATCACAATCTCCGGATTCAAGTGTAGGGGTGATCGTGATAAAACGAGATGGTGGATTTTAAAATCTGAACTGTGATCTGACATCACCTTCGCTCGTTGGGAATCGTTATTTTATAAAATCACTATACGCTTTTTATTCGTATTTTATAAAGAGCAAAAAAATGGGAGCCTAAGCTCCCATCCTGTTATTTCTTTAACTGCCAGTCATAGATATTTCGACGATAGGCATACCAGATCATCCACAGACCAATGATGATCATTGGGAAACTGAGGATCTGGCCTTTGGTCATCCAGCCAAACAAAATAAAGCCTTGGTCTGCATCGGGTTGACGGAAGAATTCCATAAAGAAGCGTGCGACACCATATCCAGTCAGGAACAATGCAGAAACCGCCATACGTGGACGTGGCTTGGAACTAAACCACCACAGCACGATAAATAGGATCAGCCCTTCACAGATGGCTTGATAGATTTGTGAGGGATGGCGCACTAGACCTAATGGGTCTGTCGGAAAAATCATCCCGAAAGGATAGTTCGGGTCTTGCACCTGACGACCGTAGAGCTCCCCACCGATAAAGTTACCAAAACGTCCAAACATTAAGCCTGTTGGTACACACGGTGCGATAAAGTCCAAGGTTTGAAACCATGTTTTCTGGTATTTTTTACACCAGAACAACATTGCAATCATGACGCCGAGGAAACCACCGTGGAAGCTCATGCCACCTGTCCAGACCTGAAATAACCAGAGCGGATTTTCCAGAAATTTACCGAACTCATAAAACAGCACATAGCCCACACGACCACCCAGCACAACGCCCAGCGCTCCGTAAAAGACCAGATCTGAAACCATATCGGCAGTCCAGCCATCACGTTGTTTAGCGCGATATGATGCTAAACCCCAAGCACATAGAAAAGCCAAGAGATACATGAGTCCATACCAGTGCACCTTGACTGGTCCTAAGCTCAGCGCAACTGGATCAATATTTGGATAGGTCAGCATTGCTGTTCCTCAATTTAGAATTTGGAATTAAGTTTTGATCAGATTGTAGCGGAATGATGTGAAAAATGTTGTACATTCAATGTGTAAAGATGTGAGAACCAAATCAATGTGTATTGTCGCTTTCGCATGGCATGTGCTGGATGAGATGCCATTATGCTTACTTTCAAATCGTGATGAATTCTATCACCGTCCCAGTGCAAGCCTACATCAGTGGCCAAATCGTGTGATTGTGGCTGGGCAAGACCTACAGTCAGGCGGCACATGGATGGGTGTAACTGCATCAGGGCGATGGGCCATCCTGACCAATTTCCGAAATGGTCGGGATCAACAATCCTATACAACATCACGTGGGCATCTGATTCAATCTTTTCTGGAAAGTGATCTGGCACCGATTCGTTTCGCACAGCAATTGGAACAGCAACAACAGGACTATGCGGGATTCAATCTATTTGTTGGAGATCGGGAACAGGCGGTTTACATGAGTAACCGTGGGGAGGCACCTCAAGTGCTGCCGAATGGGGTATACGTAGTGTCAAATGGTCTAATGTCCGAAGATTGGCAAAAGACCAGACATTTGCGCAAGCGCTTTACTCAAGAATTTTTACCGATGTTGCAACAATCCCAGATTCTGGAATCTGAACTCAGACATGCGGCTTGGGATATTTTGGAGGATGAGCGCAAAGTCATTCCAGATTTATTACCTGATACAGGCATCAGTACCGAAATGGAAGCATTATTGTCTTCAACCTTTATCCAGAGTCCTGTATACGGAACGCGATGCTCTAACTTTTTACGACTCACGCCAACACAATGGCAATGGTTGGAAAAATCTCAGCAAGGAGAAGAGCAGGGTGAGATTGTTGAATTAAGTGTAGATTTACAGAAATAAAAAAATGCCGACATAGAGTCGGCATTTTTGAAATTAAAGCTTGAATTTAAGCTTTTTTCTCAATTGATGGTGCAACTGGATCAGCGGTGATATAGCCAACACTTGCACTATAACCACCATTGTAGTTGGCTAAAACTGTTGCTTTTAATTCAGCAGGAAGACTTGAGCTATCACCCGCATGCTGGAAATTGCTCATGATATAGGTCCAGCCATTCACTGAATCAACTGCATGTAGACCTGTTGATTCTGCACCCGCTGGAGTCGAAAGAATTCGATCTAAAGACTTGGTATCCACATTATAAGCCCATAGGAAGTTGTTGGTATGGTTACCACTATCTTCACCGATGAACAAAGTACGTAGCGTTTCAGAGAATTTTAAGTTGTCTGGGCTTGCGATGTTATCAGGATCAGCGGTATTGCCTAAGCTATCTGCTGGAATATCTTTGCCCATCAGAACCATATGGCTTTGATATGGTGTCCATTCGCTATTGATCACATTATTGAGATGATCGACTTGGCTGCCTTTAAGATCATGTGCAAGTACACCACCAGCTTTTAGCGTGTTCTTGAATTTTACATTATGTGCTGCGACCCAACCCGTTTTACCTTCAATCATTGAGTCCTGAATATTGGCAAGTGCAGAATAAGCAACTTTATCCTTGATATTCACCGTAGTTCCTTCCATCTTGGTGAACGCCATACTACCGCCTTTAAGGGCAGCGTAACGGTGTGTTTCGAGGAAGGCAGCAGCTAATTCGATTTCTGCTTTGCTGAAACCATTATTGGCTTCTTTTAACTTGATCCAAAGCGTTTTCTTATCAAGGACAATCTGTGTATAACCTGTTAAATCTGCCGGTGCTGTGGTTAAGCTCTCCATAATGTTTTCGGCTTTGATGCCGCGAACATTGACCAGATCTTCAATGGTTTTACTGTCGGTATGGCCCAGCTTGATCCATTTGATTGGTGCTGTAGAGGTTTCATTCAGCTCAGATGTGTATTTTGCAACGTATAATGTTCCCGCAGATAAGTCTTTTTCTTTATCTGCAATAAACATAAAGAAACCGCCGTTAGTATAGTCATCACCCATAATTACGGTACGGTTGTCTGGCATGACCTGAATCAGTTCATGTGAAATGCGGCCCAAGCAGTAGTGTTTAACCGCTGTACCGCGACCTTTACCATCGAGGATGATTTCAGGTAAATGACCATAATTATATACATTGGCTGTATTTTCATTGCCATACAGATTTTTACTGTAAGCTTTTAATGTTGCTAGCGTGCTACCGATTTGATCGAAAGCATCTGGCTCATATTCTTCACTTGAAAGGTGAGTATTCCAAGGCGAAAGGCTAGCACCACAAGTAATCCATAGACCATGAACTTTCGACATGTCCACATTGAAGTATTTTTTCAATGCAAGATGGCCTGTTTTTTGGTCTTGGTCTAATGTAAGTACGGCAATCGGAGAGGGTAATTGTCCATACATGCTTTGTTGAGCGAGGTTATGTGTGGTGTACTCGAACTGAACCACATGGAATACTGGATTATTGACACCAGCAACTTGTGCATCTTTGAGATAAATCATTGATGAGCCATCTGGACAATCAGAGAAGAATTGACGTTCTTGACCAGCAACCGATGTATCTCTGATCGGTTGATTGTTGATGTCGTAATAGCTACCCGCAATAATTTTTCCGCCATTGATATTGTCGACTTCCATACCCGTGCGGAAAAACTCTTGATAACCTAATTTATATTCTGTTGCTGTATTGTCTTCCCAAGTCACTGTTAAGCTTGATTTGACCGAGGTAGTCGCCATTTCCGCCGTGGTTGATGGGGCGGCCATCGGCGTAAATTTGGCATTTTTGAATTTCACCAGTTTTGCTGGTGGAGTGACAACATTATTATCGTTGTCATCATTGCAACCTGTTAGAGCTGCTGCTGTACCCATTGCCCCCAATGGTAAAAATGGAACGCCAGCGAACCATTTTAAAATATCACGACGACTTGGCTGATTGGTATTGGCTGTCATAATAAATCCGTATCTATAATATATGGTAAATAAATCCTGATAGATTCTATGAATAGGACATGACATTTTTTTGACAGTTTGAAGGCAGTTTGAAGACAATTTTATTTTTATAAATTATTGAAAAATATAGAGCAAAATAAAAGAATCCCTGAAATATTTTCAGGGATTTTATCTCCGTTTTTTAGTTTTCGACTTTTCTTTTTTCGAGTATTTTTCCAAGCAATAAACCGAGTTCGAATAACATCCACATTGGTACAGCCAGCATGATCATAGAAAGAGCATCTGGAGGGGTTACAAACATAGCAACAAAAAAGCATCCCACAACGATGAAGCGACGTTTTTCAACCAGACTTTGTGTGCTCACCAGACCAATTAAGATGAGAACTAAAGTAATAATTGGAATTTCAAAAGTAAAACCAAAGACCAAAAACAGTTTTAAACAGAAGCTTAAATAGCTGTTGATATCAGTCATTGGCGCAACTGTTTCAGGGGATACGCTAATAAAGAAATGCAAAATTGCAGGCAAAGTAATGAAATAGGCAAATGCCACACCTAGATAAAATAGCACGATACTTCCTAACAGGAGAGGAATGGCTAAATGGCGTTCTTTTTCGTAAAGTGCGGGTTTGATAAATGACCATATCTGATAAATGATGTAAGGCATTGCCAGCATAAAAGCAACAAACAAGTTCAGCTTAAATGGTGCCATGAATGTTGCAGTAACATCGGTCGCAATCATGGTTGAGCTAGCTGGCAGTTGCTGTCTTAATGGTTCTGAGAGCCACTGATAGGTTGTATTTCTAAATGGCAGTAAACAGAAGAAAAGAAGAATCGTCACCCCAACAATCTTGAAAAGATATTGGCGGAGTACAATCAAATGCTGCATCACAGGCATTTGTTGCAGGGTTTCTTCAGTACTGACGGAAGTCGATGGTAATTGGCTCATACGGCAATCTTTAATTCTGTATCAAACTTTTGAGGCGGTCTATTCGGCTCAAGGTTGAAAGGTAATTGCTTTTGGTATTCAAGACTGAATGGAACGACTGCTTGTTGAGACCGAAAGCTGTAAGTCGTCGTTGATTGATTCGTCTCTACTTGTACTGGCTCAGCATCGGATGATGTTTGTGTGCTTTTAAGCGCATCTAACTGTTGTTGCATCCTGCGTTCAAGTTCAGTGATTTTATCAATTTCTTTTTGCATTTCTTCGCGAAACTCGGAAAGGCGAAGTTCGCGATCGATTTCATTCTGAATATTGTTGATAAACTTTTTTATTTTGCCATACCATTTCGCCACGAACCGAGCAGCTTCTGGTAATTTATCAGGACCGAGCACCAGCAATGCAATTACTGCAAAGCAAAAGATCTCGGTCATTCCCAAATTCAGCATAGTCGTGCTCGCTTAGCTTTTTACCGAGCTTTCAGTATTTTTAACTTGAGCATCAATGGTGCGAGGTTCATTTAAAGGCGTCGCGACTTCATCTTCTTTCATCGATTTTTTGAAGTCTTTAACCGCGCCACCGACATCTTTACCTAAGTTCTTAAGCTTTGATGTACCGAAAAGTAAAATCACCACGATTGCAAAAATCAGCACATGCCAAATCGATAAACCAGCCATAATTTTATTCCTATAAAACTTTGGATATATCTCAACAGCTAGGCATGACAAAGATGTGACACTTATATTGCAGTTTTAAGACAAACATCGGCACAACCCAAAACAGTGCTAGCATATACAGCTGCCAAATAAGCGATCAAAATTAGATAACATGACTTTTATTCTTCCACTCAGTGCCTTCATTTTCGGCTTGTTGCTTGCTCAATTTAAGCTTGCAGAGAAGTGTAAGAAAGTCTTGTCATCCTTATTGGCGCGGTTATTTATTCCAGTTGTGATTATTTACAATATGGTGTTTTATCAGGCCGGTAGTTTTGCGCTGATTCTGTTTAGTTTTCTCTCTTCCATTATTCTGTTTTATTTATTTGCCTATTATTCAAAAGATCGTTTACAAGCGCTGTGTTTTAGCTACAGCAATATCGGCTGGCTAGGCTTTCCATTTGCCATTGCCTTATTTGGCGAACAGGTCAGTGCTGCCATGATTGCGCTATATATCGGTGGTTCATTATTTGGCAATATTTGGGCAGTTGCTGCCGTTTCAGAAGGACCGACGAATCATCTCGCGACGTTACATAAAGTTATAAAATCACCGCCTGTGCTTGCCTTATTGATTGCGTTTATCTTGTGGCTTCTGGGAGTTCAGCGCTTAGAAGGAAATATGCTATTAGAAGGGATATATGAGATTGCCAAGTTTGGGATGAGCTTTGCTGGCATGTGTATTTTAGGAATGTGGCTGAGGCATACTCGGGTACATTTTTTAGATTTGCTTTTAAGTATGCGTACGCTGATGTTGAAATTATTGTGTGGCGTGCTGATCTGCGCCATGACTTATTATTTGATCCCGATTCCACAGCTTAAGTTATTGCTTCCTGTTTTGTTCTTCTTATTCTGTTTGCCACCAGCCGCCAATATTGTGGCTTTGGAAACTCATTATCAGGGTACCGGCATTTCAGCCCGATATATTGCTGCAGGAACAATGGTGAGCTGTTTGGTCATTATTGTGTATGGCATCTTATTGCATGTAAAAAGTGCCCTCATTTAGGAGGGCACTTTAGTATTTTAAACTAGACTTGCTTTAAACAGCTGCATTGCTTGCCCACGATGGCTGATCTTATTTTTCTCAACTTTGCTCAGTTCAGCACTCGAAACATTGAGTTCAGGTAGCCAAAATAAAGGGTCATAACCAAAGCCATTTTCGCCACGAGCTGCCTCTAAAATCTCACCTTTCCAGATGCCTTGGAAAATTTGTGGAAGTGGATCTTCTGCATGAGTAACGAGCGCGAGTACGCAAACAAACATGCCTTCAATCACTTCGCCATCTTTACGGAAGGGTGAGAGATCAGCTAAAAGTTTTTGGTTGTTGGCAGCATCATTGCCGTGTTCGCCTGCATAACGTGCCGAGTAGATGCCAGGTGCACCACCTAAAATTGGAACACAAAGTCCTGAGTCATCTGCGAGGGCTGGTTTGCCTGAAAGTTTAGAGGCATGACGCGCTTTGATAATGGCATTTTCAACAAAGCTGAGACCGTCTTCGATCGCATCTTCAATATCCAGTTTGCCTTGAGGAATGATTTCAACAGGAAGGTTGAGTTGTTGGAAGAGATGTTCAAATTCAACAACTTTGCCTTTGTTATTACTTGCAAGAACAAGGCTGCCTTGGTTGAGCCATGATTGGGTAGACATGAGTTAAACCTATCTAAATTTTGCGTATTTTAACGTATTTCTAGAATGAAATAGCTGAATTATGAATATGAATGAATAGAGCATTTTTTCCGATTAAAAATGATTTGGGCGGTATAGTTTTCTGTTTCAATCAAAGATGTCTTTTGAGGGTGCTTGCTTTTGCAATCAAAAGTAATACTTCCAAAAATTGAAGGAAAATTGAGGTTGATATACGCGATGGGATAAAAATGCTTTTGGGAATGAAAAGGGAGCTGAAAATGAAACTGATTACTTGGCTTTGATGATATTTCACTGATTTCTGTATCTGTATTTTTTCTGAATACTGGTAGCATTAAGATCGTTTCACGTTGTAGATGGGTCGTGATAAATGGGAAAAGTAATCAGACTCATATGTCGCATAAGCAGTTGAATTTAACTTTTCTAACTCTTTCATGAAATCGCTTTGGGTATAGCCATTTTTATAAGAAGTAATTTGAATCGAGAAAGTTAATATTTGAGAATGATCAAAAAAGAATGGCTTTAGCATCTGAAATATAATGATGCCACTCACTATAAAGAAAATACTTATATAAATTGAAAGTTTAAATTCATTTCTATTAAGCATTAAATTTCTCTTCTTTATACTTATTGACTTAGCAGCAAATTAGCCTGAGGGCTTTTATTTGATATTGACCAAGATTATCGCAATAAAAAACCGACTTTCACAAGTCGGTTTTTTATCGCTCAATACATCTAAAAAAGATTATTGTGCTTGAATCCATTTATCAGCACGGTCACGTGCGGTACGGATCTGATCTTGAGTCAGGTTAGCCGCCAAAGCAGTTTTCTTACCTTCAGAAAGTTTGATTACTTTGGTATCGAGCATGCCATCACGGGTTGAAAGCTCATACCACTGATAAGCACCCATATAGTTTTTCTTTTGCTCTTCCATCATTGCAAGATTAAAGCTGGCACGGTTATCACCATTACTTGCTGCTTTCTCGAAATAACGACGCGCTAAAGCTTCATCTTTCTTGGTACCAATACCATCGGCATACATACGGCCAACATTCAACTGTGCTGCAGATAAACCTTGATCCGCTGCGGCCTTGAATAAAGTAAATGCCTGTTTCTCATCTTTAGCAACGTCTTTACCATACTGGTAACGGGTTGCTAAATAAAACTGTGCCCCAGCCTGACCAGATTTCGCTGCGCTTTGTAATCCATTGATATCCATCACTGAATATCGCGCTGCCTGTGTTGCTACCGATTGTGGTTGGGCAACATAGTCAGCGTGCGCTTGTATACTGATCAGACCAAATAAAAATGTGCTGATTAATGTCTTTTTCATAGAGCGCTCACTCGATAAATTGCGACTTCACCAAATAGGTTCGGCATATGCTTACTGAGCATACTACCTTGTTGGTCACCATTAACGGCAAGTCGATTAATAATTTTAATCCGGTTCTCAGCACACAAGGCTTCAAAATCGCGGAAAGTACATAAATGAATATTCGGGGTGTTATACCACATATAAGGTAAAGCTTCCGAAACAGGCATTTTCCCTTTCAATGCAAGAAAAGAACGCGTCTTCCAATGCGCAAAGTTTGGAAAAGTAATAATAGCCTGTTTGCCGACACGCACCATATCACGAAGTAATACATCGGGTGCATCTACAGCTTGCAAAGCTTGTGCCATAACCACAGAGTCAAAAGACTGGTCGGCAAAGCGACTTAAACCAAGGTTCAAGTCCTGTTGGATAATATTTAACCCCCGACTGATGGCAATTGCAATCTTTTCTTGATCAATTTCTAGCCCATAGGCACGAATATTGTGCTGTTTGCTCATATGAGCCAGCAATTCACCATCACCACAGCCTAAGTCTAACACGCTAGAGTTCGGGTTGATCCACTTTTCGGCGAGTTGTTGATCTATACGCATCAGTGCTGCTCCTGTCGTGTCGATTTCAACTGTTGTTCTCCACCTAAAAATGCCCGTAGTGTTTTCACATAGAGTGGAATAGGGAACAAGAAAGAGTCATGGCCTTGTTCAGCATCAATATCCAAGTAGCTGACAGGCTTATGATTATCAATCAACGCATCTACCAGTTCCTGTGAACGGCTTGGACTAAAACGCCAGTCCGTGGTAAATGAAATCACCAAAAATTGGCATTTTGGCTTACTCATGGCTTTTGTTAAAGAATGCTCATATTCACGGGAAGGGTCAAAATAATCCAGTGCCTTGGTCATAATCAAGTAAGTATTTGCATCGAAATTGCGACTGAATTGTTCACCTTGGTAACGCAAATAGCTTTCAACCTGAAATTCGACATCGAAACCATACATAAATTTGCCTGACTTGAGGTCACGACCAAATTTTTGCTTCATGGCTTCTTCAGACAAGTAAGTGATATGGCCTACCATACGTGCCAGAATCAGGCCACGTTTTGGATAGCTGTCATTTTCCAGATAACGCCCATGATGGAAGTCTGGATCTGACAGAATTGATTGGCGTGCAACTTCGTTAAAGGCAATATTTTGAGCTGATAATTTTGGTGCGCTGGCAATAACGGCACATTTTTTTAGGCGATCAGGATAATCCAGTGACCATTGCAAGGCTTGCATCCCCCCTAAAGAACCACCAATAATGGAATACCAAACCTCAACACCGAGTCGGTCAGACAGCATAGCTTGGGTTTTGACCCAGTCACGCACGGTAACCAGTGGAAAGTCTGGACCATAAGGACGATTTTCATTTTCAGGGTTGGGTGAGGTTGGTCCTGTAGAGCCACTACAGCCCCCGATATTATTTAATGAAACAACAAAGAAATGGTCGGTATCAATTGCTTTTCCAGGGCCAATACAGCTATCCCACCAGCCTGCTTTTTTATCATCTTCATGATGGTAGCCTGCGGCATGGTGATGTCCTGAGAGTGCATGACAAATCAGAATGGCATTCGATTTATCTGCATTGAGTGTTCCATAGGTTTCAACCATTAAATCAAAACGTGGTAATACTCGACCACATTCAAGTTCTAGAGGTTGTTCAAATTGAAACTTTTGTGGTGTGACTAAACCCACTGAATCCGATGGAAAAGACACTGGAATGATTCGCCCTATAATAAATCATTAATAATAAAAGGATACCAATTCAGGTATCCTTTCAAAAGTCATTTTTTCTGATATTACAACTCAGCTTTACTGACGATTATGTGATATTTCACTCATCTAAACGGCTGCGGCAGCCACCTGATCTGTGGTCAAGACACCTTGCTCAATCAAACGGTTGGTACATGCAATAATAGCTTCAATTGATGAGGTCACGATGTTGTCATGTACGCCAGCACCGAAGGCACTCTTACCTGTACCTTTCACTTGAAGTTCAATCAAGGCAAGAGCTTTGGCATTGGCACCTGAACTGATGCTACGCTCTTCATAATTCACAACATCAATTGGTAACTGTAAAGCATTCAACATGGCTGAGATCGGGCCATTGCCTTCACCGCGTAGGCGTTGAATTCCTCCGTCAATTTCAACGTCTAATTCAATGATTTGTGTACCATTAATATCTGACAATTGATAATGCTTGGTGTGATAATGGCTGTTTTTTACATCCACATAGGTTTTTTCAAATAAAGACCAGATTTCATGGGCGCTGATTTCAGTACCATTTTCATCGGTATGTTGCTGTACGATCTGGCTGAATTCGATTTGAACACGACGTGGTAAGGCAACGTTGTAATTCGATTCTAACAAGTAAGCAATACCACCTTTACCAGATTGGCTATTCACACGGATCACCGCATCATAGTCACGACCTAAATCTTTAGGATCGATTGGTAAATAAGGCATATCCCAGATTTCTTCGTTTTTCTGGAATTCGAAGCCTTTCTTAATCGCATCCTGATGTGAACCAGAGAACGCGGTAAAGACTAAATCACCAGCATATGGATGACGAGGATGTACAGGTAAACCCGTACATTCTTCAACTGTTGCAATGACTTCATTGATGTTGGAGAAATCCAAATTAGGTGCAACACCTTGTGTATACATGTTCAATGCAATTGCAGCAACGTCAACGTTACCCGTACGTTCACCATTTCCAAACACACAGCCTTCAACTCGGTCAGCACCTGCCATAATTGCTAACTCAGACGCTGCGATACCGCAACCACGGTCATTGTGACAATGCACAGAAATAATCACGCCATCACGACGCGCCAAGTTACGGTGCATCCATTCGATTTGATCGGCATAGACATTCGGCGTAGACACTTCCACGGTTGCAGGCAAGTTCAAGATGACTTTATTGGTCGGAGATGCTTCCCAGATTTCAGTCACAGCGTCACAAACATCTTTGGCAACTTCTAATTCTGTTGCAGAGAAACATTCAGGACTGTATTGGAAAATCCATTCTGTAGCAGGGTATTGTGCTGCATATTCTTTGACTTTGCTTGCTGCATTAATTGCAAGCTGCTTTGAGCCATTGGCATCGACATTCAAAACTTTCTTACGGAATGTTGGAGAGTTTGAGTTGTAGATATGCACGATGGCACGTTCTGCACCGACTAATGCCTCAAAAGTACGTTCAATCAAGTGATCACGTGCTTGCACCAATACTTCGATATACACATCATCAGGGATCAAATTTTCTTCGATTAGCATACGGGCGAAATCGAAGTCGATTTGTGAAGCAGAAGGGAAGCCGATTTCAATATGTTTGAAGCCAATCTTGACCAACATTTTGAACATTTTTAATTTTTGATCCATGTTCATCGGTTCAAAAATTGCCTGATTACCGTCACGAAGGTCGGTACTCATCCAGATTGGCGCTTGATTGATTTCATTATTTGGCCATTGGCGATCTGGTAAATCGACGCGTTGGTACATACGGCGGTATTTTTTGCTTGGGTCAGCCAACATCATGAGATAACTCCTTGTCGTAGCATGGTTGCTGAGTCAAATAAAAGGCAACGTGCTACAAATATATATGGTGTCTATAAGAATTAATTTAAAGCGAATTTGGGGATCGAGTGCCTAAAAATGTAGGCCAAAAATTTATACGCGCGCGAGGCGCAGCATCAGGAGAAGAGCAGCAGCGAGATGTATTGTATGAGACGGTTGGGTAAAGCCGCGATTTGTTTTCATCATCTACCATTCGTATGGGTTATTTAATTTTGCAGTTATATTAATCATCTAACTGTGATCAGTCTAGGTGAAAATACAGACGGCTGCAAAGGTCTATAAAACATTTTAAAGACAATGAATGGAAAATATTTCCCTGTTTTTTGCGCTATTTTAATTTTAATGGGGAAAATTTCCCGTAATTTTAATGATTAGAGATAAAAAAATTAATTTTATCTCTATGGGTTGAAAAGTATGCGAATTAGAGTTCAGACCACATCCGAATCAGATTGTGGTAAATGTTGGTGAGTTTCATCACTTCTGGATAAGCATCGCCATGAGTTTTACGCAATTCACGGATACTTTCATCTAGTGTAAACAATAGGTGACGCTTACTATCGTCCCGAATCAGGCTTTGTACCCAGAAGAATGAAGCGAAACGGGTGCCAGAGTTAATACTACTGACTTCATGCAAACTGGTTGATGGATAAAGCACGACATCACCAGCAGGAAGTTTAATCTCATGGTAGCCATAGGTATCTTCAATCACCAGTTCACCACCTTCATATTCTTCCGGTTCGCTTAAGAACAAGGTGCATGATAAGTCAGTGCGGATTTGCTCAGATGTACCACGAATCAGGCGAATCGAGTTATCGACATGGAAGCCAAAGCTTTCAGATTCATCATAACGGTTAAACAGTGGTGGGATGATTTTATGTGGTAATGCCGCGGCTTGAAAAAGTGAATTTTGCCAAATCGCTTTAATCACAATATCACTGAGCGCATGAGTCAGCGGATCTTGTTCTGAGAGCTGCTGATTCTTCTTGACTGAAGCGGAGAGGGTCCCCGCAGTGATTTTTCCACCCACCCAATTTGCATCTGCCATCAATTGGCGAAACTCTGCAACTTGTTCTTTGCTTAATACATTTGGGATATGATGGATCACGGTGAACACCTTTTGAATATTTATTGCAGTTGTAAAAATAGCCTCATGACGAGGCTATTTTATATGAACTAAGCTGAATACCATAAAGTTATTATGGTTTTGACTTAGTATTTAAAGTTAATGGCTAAGACAGCATTACGACCATTACCTTCATTGGCATAATGAGCGGCATGTGCACCTGTAAAGTAACGTTTATCACCAATGTTATTCACATTCAGTTGTACATTTACATTCTTATCTACATCATATTTTGCCATCGCATTGTAGATGGTATAAGTCGGTAAGAATTTAGGTGCAGTAGTATTCGCGAATACTTTATCTTGGTATTGAACGCCAGCACCTAAAGTAAGTTTAGGGATGACTTTGTATGTTGACCATAATGTTGCACTGTTTTTAGCAACAAATGGTAATTGTTTTCCTTCAGCCAATAGGCCCGCAGCGTTTTGATTACCTTTAGTTAACTCACTGTCTAAGTAACTATAACCTGCAGCAATATCCCATTTTTCAGTAATTTTGCCATTTAAGCCAAGCTCAAAACCATCAACTTTACTGTTACCAATATTACGAGTATCCCCATTAGAGTCTGTTACACGTGAATCGGTTTTTTCTGTACGGAAAATTGCAGCGGTCACGTTAGCACGCTGATTAAATAGATCCCACTTTGTCCCTAATTCAATCGTACGGGCTTTTTCTGGTTTCAAGTCTAGATAAGCAGCGCCAAGATCATTTTCACCATCACCTTGGCTAATACCTACAGGACTTGCAGAGGTTGCGTAGCTTGCATAAATGCTACCTTGTTCTGTTGGTTTATAAACGACACCAGCTTGATAAGAGAAATAATCTGTATCGCTTTTAATTTTTACGCCTGTTGCTTTTGTAACTTGTTCTGTATCAAATTTATCCCAACGAACACCAAGGTCGAGTAACCATTGAGGATGCAATTCAATACTATCTAACGCATAGATAGAAGTTGTTTTACTGGTTACGGTATTAATTGAAGTTGGATTAATATCAATCTTGCCTAACCATGGGTCATTTGGATTCGGGTTATTTAAATCCGTACACCAGTAGTTTGAAGAAGCCCCAACACCTAAAGAACACGCTCCATCAATTGCCGAACCATTATTAACGTTTACGCCATTTACTGAGTCCGTTAATAGATACGATGCTTTATCGGTTTCTTGGTGAGCATATTCTGCTCCTACATTAAAGCTGTGCTTGATTATTCCGGTATTGAATTTCCCTTTTAAAGAAAGTTGATCACCAAAGGCATCCGTATCTCTAGTGTGGCCATTTGAGCGACGCCATACTTCACCATTGTAGATGTTGCCTTTAGAGTCATCAGGCATAGAGTTGACATAATCAGCTTTCGATTTAGTGTAGGTCGCGACGTTAGTCAGCGTTAAATTCTCATTAAAGTCATGTTCTAATTTTAATGTACCGATATGATTTTCGCGTTTATCAAAATCACGTGCTTTCCAGCCATAGTAAGTACCTTGCTTCACATGAACAGGTCGACCATCACCTTTTTCAGTGCCAGCTGGCGCATTGGTTGGAACATTTGAATTATTAAATGGAATACCCGCATCTGGCTCATCATTACTTTTTAAGAAATAATAGCTAAGTGTTGCGCGGTTTGGGCTACCCAAGCCTAAGCTAATGCTCGGTGCGATACCAACACGAGCATATTCGGCGCCATTGTGTTGACCTGGTTTTTCATTTTCATGACCCATAACCACAACACGGCCTGCTGTGCCATTACCAAAGTCTTTGTTGGCATCAAGTTGAATATGGCGATAGTTATCTGTACCACCTTGAATACTACCTTGATAGACATCGCCTTCATGTGCAACTTTAGTCACTAGATTGATACTGCCACCGATGCTACCACCACCACCCAGTGCAGATGAAGAGCCTTTAATCACTTCAACTTGTTCAACGGCGAACATATCACGGCTTTGTGAAGTGGCATTACGAACGCCATCAATATAAATAGAGTTTTGACTGTTATAGCCACGGATAATCGGCATATCTGTATAAGGTGTGCCACCTTCACCAGCACCTAAAGTAATCCCTGGCTCATAACGAAGTGCTTCAAGTAAGGTATTTGAGTTGGTGTCTTTAAGCAGTTTTTGCGACAGAATAGAGACTGATTTTGGTGTGTCTTTAAGTGGAGCAACAAATTTTGCATTTGCAGACTGATCTACTTTTAAAGACTCTTCTTTAGCTGCGTGTGCATGAATTGTTGGTAGTTGAACTGCTTGATCCTGAGCAATGGCTGGCATCGCAATGACTGAAAGTGATGATGCTATTGCAGAAGAGACAAGTTTCTTCCGTGATTTGATAAAAGACATGAGTCACGCCTAGACTGTGTAAAAAATTATGCAAAGAATAATCATTCTTATTTCTATATTCATTTGTTTGAAATTGATTTTTTCAATCTCTTAAGCTTCTAATTATGGAAATATGAATAAAGTTTTGTTCTAAAATGTAGTTAATTTGTTGATTTTTTTCTTTAATCTATAAAAACGATTGTGTTTTAAAGATTAACTTTTAATTTAGATTTTGTGATTTTTTTCATTTGAATGAAGCAGGTTTTAATTTTTTATATCCAGTCAATATGAAAACTTTTGAATATCAGCTTGTTATTTTTAGTGGAAAAGAGAAGTGGGAGTAAAAGTTAAAAGCTAATGAATGTGATCGATCGCTCGGATTGAAAAGTGATCGCAGTTTTGACGTTTAGATTATTTTTCCCAGTGTATCAATATTAACTAAGCTATGACTGTTCAAAGCATGGTGTGATCGTGGAATAAGTATAAAAAAACCTGCATGTGCAGGTTTTTTTTATTACAGCTTATAGATTATTTAGAAGTCATAAGATACAGATAACCAGTAGTTACGGCCTGCCAGATAAGTACCAGACATCCCTGAACTAATTTGCATATAGTCATAATAAGAAGCGGGATTACCATTGGCATCAATATATGAGCCATTGCTGCTAAAGTCTTTGTCGAGCAGGTTGTTCACTGAACCATTGAAGCGTAATTGATCATTGACACTATAACTTGCACCCAGATTAAATAAGTTATAACCCTTTAATTTATTGTTGGTTGCATTATAAATAATAGCGGCATCACCAGCGGTTTGCTCTGTATTGTAGCGCTTACGGTCTGACTTATATTCATGTTGTAACCATACATCAAAGGCATCATTGATGTGCCAGGTTGAAGTCATATTAAATGCATTTTTAGGGACATTACTCAGATAAGAACCTTTGTTTTTACCTTTGGTAATTTCTGATTCCATATAGGTATATGCCGCTTTAATGTCCCATTCAGGAATAATACTGTACTTCAAGCTGAGCTCAACACCTTTGGTTTCAGCTTCATCTGCATTAATTTTTTGTGAAAAAGTATCCTGAGTGATATGCGATCCATAGCTCACACAACCTGGTTGATTTGGTTTTTTTGCAGAGAAACAGTTCAGTAATTCAGGCCCCTCAGTAATCAGGTTCTTAATCTTATTAAAGAATGCTGTCGTGGTCAGGTCTAAATTGCCATTATTATAGTTGAAGCCAAGTTCATAGTTGGTTGATTCTTCTGGTTTTAAGTTAGGAGAACCAATGTTAAAAGATGTACCTTGCCCACTAATACTCACAATACCATTGTGAAGATCTTTTGCTGAAGGGGCTTTATAACCTGTGCTGACGCCACCTTTAATTGTAAGTTCGTCATTTGCATTCCAGACGAGGTAGGCGCGTGGGCTAAATTGACCACCAAAGCCAGAATGATCCTCATAACGACCACCCAGTGTAAAGCCAAGATTATCTAGGATGCGCCATTCATCTTCTGCGTAGACAGAAAAAGAGTCTCTTTTGAATTTTGCACCAATGCTAGCAATATCATCAGCAATTTCAGCTTCTTTATATTCAGCACCGACAGTAAGTTTGTGATCTGCAATTGGTAAAATGACATGCGAATCAGCAACAAAATCAGTATTTTTTAAGGTACGGTCCTGACCTGCTGAAGCATTCCCTGGGAATGTATTTCTAGGAATTGTACGACCAATTGTTTCTGTTTTAGTCTGGCTGACATAAGAATTCCATTGACCAAAACTATAGTCACCATTATGACCGGCAGCAATTTGGTCTCGTTTGAATTCCAGCTCATCTTTATAGCCATTGGCACGTTCTGGGGTATCCAATGTACCTAAGCGGTTGTCATCATTTTTATAAGTTTGACTTGAGTGAAAACCATCAATCCAGAAGCTATTTTGATCATTTAACTTAAATGATAGTTTTCCACCAACATCATAAATATCTGCTTCACTTGGACGTGGATCACGGCCTGAAGTGCCTGGCACACGTTCTGACTTTTGGCGATCTAAATAAGAACCACGTAACTGTAGACCCAGCTTATCTTGAATAATTGGACCATTTACGACAACGCTGGTTTTCCATGAATCGGCTTCGCCACCATGTTCCATCACATTGCCGCTGACGGTGACATTACCATTCCATTCATTGCTAATTTTTTTGGTAATAATGTTAATTACACCACCCATCGCTTCTGAACCATAGCGTGTTGCCATTGGTCCACGAATCACTTCAATACGCTCGATTGAAGCCAGTGGAGGTAAAAAGCCATTTGCCGATTCGCCAAAACCATTTGGTGTCACATCAGAAGAGGTGGTTTGGCGGCGACCATCAATCAGAATGAGGCTGTACTCATTGCCTAGGCCACGCATTTTAATATTTAAGCCTGAGGTTTTTCCAATACCATCACGGATATCGATGCCTGGCACATCCGAAAGTAGATCTGCAATGCTGGTCGCATTTTTCTTTTCAATATCTTCTTTAGTTACAACGCTAATAGAAGCTGGTGCATTTTTAATATCTTGTTCGAAGCCAGAAGCTGATACCACAATGGTTGCGAGCTGGTGTGTATTGGTGTTTTCAGATGTTGTTGTATCAGCAAAAGCCGAAGTGGTCATTGCCCCAAGTAATGCAAAAGAAAGCGGGGATAAATTAAATTTACTCATAACTAGAGTTCCAAAGCTGGACGAGAAAAATAGAAAAGTGCTCAAAATCAGTGCGAATTATAGTGATAATATTTATCATTAACAACAAAAAGTAACATTCAATTTAAGATTCATTTAAGAAAACTATGATTTCGAACAAAATGAAAAATATATTTGCTTTTTTAGCTTCCGATTTTGTATATCCAGAAAGTTGTCATATAATGTGGCACTTTAAAAATTGTTATTACTAACTATATATCGAGGAAGCCATGCAAGTAACGACTGAAGCGGTTTCGGGCGTTGCCCGTCGTTTAAATGTTTCTGTACCGACGAGCCGTGTTAACGAGCAATTTGAAGCTCGCTTACAACGCACTGCCAAAACTGTGAAGATCAACGGCTTCCGTCCAGGTAAAGTGCCTTTGAATGTTGTACGCCGTGAATATGGTGCGGGCATTTATCAAGAAGTTGTGAATGACATCATTCGCGACACAGTATTTGAAGCAATTCAACAAGAAAAAATCAATGCGGTCGGTATGCCGAACATTGAGAAAGTTGAAAACAAAGATGATGCTTTAGTTTTTGAAGCGACTGTTGAAGTTTATCCAGAAGTAGAAGTGAAAGCTTTTGCTGATTTGGAAGTTGAACGTAAATCATCAGAAATCAACGACAAAGACGTTGATGTAATGATCGAAAACTTGCAAAAGCAACGTCAAACTTGGGCTGTAACCAAAGGTATGGCGAAGAAAGACATGCAAGTGACTTTCGACTTCGAAGGGACTGTTGACGGTGAGAAGTTTGAAGGCGGCGCTGCAGAAGACTTTAAACTTGTTCTTGGTTCTGGTCGTATGATCCCAGGCTTTGAAGACGGTATCGTTGGTATGAAAGCTGGCGAAGAGAAAGTTATCGACGTGACTTTCCCAGAAGATTACCAAGCTGAAAACTTGGCTGGTAAAGCTGCTCAATTCAAAATCACTGTGAAGCAAGTTGAAAAACCAAAACTTCCAGAAATCGATGCTGAATTCTTAAAAATCTTTGGTTTAACTGAAGAAGAAGGCTTAGACAAGTTAAAAGCTGACGTTCGTAAGAATATGGAACGTGAAGTTCGCAACGGTCTTCGTAACCAAGTTAAACAAGCTGCATTTGATGCGCTTGTTGCTGCTAACGAAATCGAAGTTCCAGCATCTATGGTTGCTCAGGAAATTGACCGTCAACGTCAACAAATGATCCAGCAATTCACTCAACAGTTTGGTGCTCAAGGTGCAGGCGCATTTGACAGCAGCATGCTTCCAGATGAATTGTTCAAAGAGCAAGCTGAAAAATCAGTGAAGCTTGGCGTATTGGTAAGCAAAGTATTGGCTGATGCTAAACTTGAAGTTGACCAATCACGTGTTGATGCTTACATCGATGACATGGCTTCTTCTTATGAAGATCCAACAGAAGTTGTCGAATACTTCAAAAATGACAAACAACAACGCGCTCAAATCGAAGCTGTTGTGTTAGAAGATCAAGTTGTTGATCACATCTTAGCTGCTGCTAAAGTAAAAGATGTTGCGATCAGCTACGAAGACTTATTGAAAGAACAACAAGCTCGTCGTGGCTAATCTTTCAAAAGTTGATTAAAGAAAAGGCGCTTAATGCGCCTTTTTCTTTAGGATTAAGTTATATGCATTGGGGTAGATCATTAAAAAATGAATTGTGCAGTTATGGCTTAAATTCTGTTCTATCGTTTAGCATGTTAAATACGAGAGAGTAGAGCGTGTAGAATTCGAAAATTTCTATGCTTGAAAGTATTGATGCAAGTGCCTAAAACCCTATGTTATGAAAGTGTTAATTTCTCGAAAAATTACCAGATTTTAGTCTAAATAATCGAATATTTCAGATTGAACCTTTTGCAATTTCATCGATTATCCCTCATATTGTTGGCATAGATCGAGTCACAATAATTTAGGAATAAGTAAACGTATGTATGTTCCAACAATTGAAAATGCTTTAGTTCCTGTTGTCGTTGAACAATCATCTCGTGGTGAGCGTTCATTCGATATTTTTTCACGTCTATTACGTGAGCGTGTTATTTTCTTAACGGGTGAAGTTGAAGATAACATGGCGAACTTAATCGTTGCGCAGATGTTATTTCTTGAAGCAGAAAATCCAGAAAAAGATATCCATCTTTACATCAACTCACCAGGTGGCTCGGTAACTGCAGGTATGGCGATTTATGACACCATGCAGTTTATTAAACCTGATGTTGTAACTTATTGCATGGGACAAGCAGCATCAATGGGTGCATTCTTGTTGAATGCGGGTGCGAAAGGGAAACGTTACTGTCTTGAAAATGCACGTGTCATGATTCACCAGCCACTCGGTGGTTTCCGTGGTCAGGCATCTGATATCGAAATTCATGCGCGTGAAATTCTCTTTATTAAAGAGCGTTTAAACCGCTTGATGGCTGAACATAGTGGTCAGGACTATGAAACTGTTGCACGTGACACAGATCGTGACAATTTCATGACTGCACAAGCAGCCAAAGAATATGGTTTAGTAGATGAAGTGCTGAGCAAACGTCCCTGATTTTTAGGACCTAAGTTTAAGATTTAAGTTGTGGAGTAAATATGTCCGAACATCCTCAAGGACAAAAACATTGTTCATTTTGTGGTAAGACGCAATCTGAAGTTGGAAAATTGATTGCTGGTGAGGACGCATATATTTGTAATGAGTGTGTGGATGTCTGCTTGGACCTAGTACAAACTAGTCAACAAGTTGAAGCTGGCGATTGGGCAACTAAAGCTTTGCCGAAACCACACGAAATACGTGCTGCCTTAGATCAGTATGTCATTGGGCAAGATGTTGCGAAGAAAACCTTATCTGTTGCCGTCTACAACCACTATAAGCGTTTAAAAGTGGGGCAGTCGACTCATGGGCATCAAGACATTGAAATTGCGAAAAGTAATATTCTGCTGATCGGCCCTACAGGTTCAGGTAAAACATTATTGGCGCAAACCCTTGCACGTTTGCTCGATGTACCGTTTGCGATGGCAGATGCAACTACTTTAACCGAAGCAGGTTATGTGGGTGAAGATGTTGAAAACATCGTGCAGAAGTTATTGCAAAAAGCGGATTACGATGTAGAAAAAGCGCAAAAGGGCATTATCTATATTGATGAGATTGATAAGATTACGCGTAAATCTGAAAATCCTTCAATTACCCGTGATGTGTCTGGTGAAGGCGTACAACAAGCATTATTAAAAATGATTGAAGGTACGGTTGCTTCTATTCCACCACAAGGTGGTCGTAAGCATCCACAGCAAGAATTCATTCAGATTGATACCGCAAATATCCTGTTTATTTGTGGTGGTGCATTCTCTGGGTTGGAAAAAATCGTACAGCAACGTCAAGAGAAGGGCGGGATCGGTTTTACCGCGGATGTGAAGAATAAAGATGACAGCAAAAAAGTCTCTGAATTGTTCCGTCAGGTGGAAGCTACTGATCTGGTTAAATTTGGTTTGATTCCTGAATTTATTGGTCGTTTGCCAGTGATTGCAACTTTGGAAGAACTGGATGAAGAAGCATTGATGCAGATTCTGACAGAGCCTAAAAATGCATTGACACGTCAATACCAGTACCTGTTCACGATGGAAGATGTCGATCTTGTTTTTGATGAGTCTGCATTACGTGCGGTAGCGAAAAAAGCGCTAGATCGTAATACAGGTGCACGTGGCCTGCGTTCAATTCTGGAAAATGTGTTGCTTGAAACCATGTATGACTTACCAAGTCGTACGGATGTAGGCACGGTTATTGTGGATGAAGCGGTCATTAATGGTACGGCGAAGCCAACCTTTAAGCCAGAACGTCTACCACAGACAGGCGCACCTGAACTGATTGAAAAGAAGGATTTGAAGGTCGTCGATTCTAAATCGGCTTAATTCTCATCCATCTGAAAAAGCATGAAAGGCTTGGCTTTTCATGCTTTTTTTATTTGCAATTGGGCAACGAGGTGTTAATCTTAAAATTGAAAAAAATCCGCATAGTTTTGCGTTGTTAAAAATAAATTCAAGAAAACGCCTTGAGGGATGTCATGCGTTATTTAATATTGTCATTATGTTGTGCAGGGGTGCTCGCTGGCTGTCAAAGCCATAAAGCTGTTGAAGAAAAACCAACCGCACTGACTGCAACATTACCCCCTGTGGATACAGAAAAAGAACCAGGTTTATTTGATCAATATCATGTTGGCGGCTTTAGTGTGGGCGGCTGGGTTAATCAAAAATTAGGTCAGTATTTCGCGCCAGTTAAACCGCAAAATGAACAAGCAGCGGTGGTCTATTTATATCGTCCTGATACGCGCTGGAACCGTCAGGAAATTGCTGCGGCCAATTTATTCATTAACGGACACCGTATCCCAAGTCTATTGCATAATCACTATTACTGGCTTGAGCTACCCGCAGGCACCTATCGTCTGAGTGTGAGCCGACCATTGGCTGGACTACATTTCCAAAAGCCGAAATATCTGGATTTTACGGTAGATGCGGCTCAGACTTATTTCATCAAGTATGACGAAGAAAATAAGATTTCCCGCAGTGAGCATACGGGGCCATTTATGATCATGCCAGATAAAGTGGCGCATCAGGAAATTGCCTTTACCCGTTTAAAATCATCCAGCTATAACTTTGTTGCGCAGGATGCATCAGGTAAAGTGCGTTCTAAACCGCAAGAGTTAAAACCAGCGAAGTATGATGCAAAGACTGAGGTACATCTGGTCAAACCATTTAAGCTTTGGAATCCTCTGACCTGGTAATCATGACAATAAAAAGAGCCGTTTATTCTTCTTGAATCAGCGGTTTTATAATCGTAAGAAACTGCTCTTTAAGTTGTGAACTTTGTTCAGGGTCGCTCAAGGTTTTTTGACTGATATTATTCATGTATTGAAAAACGTGAGTGGTGATTTGCAGTGTCTTTTGATTAATCGACTGGCCTTCAGGTGTTTTTAAAAATTTTAAATAGGCTTGGACTTCTTCTTCACTGAGTGCATCTGCGTAGATTTTTTCAATCGCTTGAATGGTTTCAGGTCGAGCAAACATTTTTGAGCTGGTTTCTTTTAATAATTGACTGAGTTCCAGCACCGCTAGATGTTCTTGTGTTGTGGTGAGTTCATCTTTACCCAATACCCGTAATAGAATATTTTCAGCCTCAAGATCCAGTGTTGGCTGCATTTCATCCAGTGAGGTATTTAAGACATGTTCAAGGTCACTGAGCTTGATCAGTTCTTTGATCGATTTGCTTTGTGCGGGAGATGCAAAGGCATGCTGGATGTTGCAGAGTAAGCTCAGACCAAGCAGCATGCTGAGTAAATATTTATTCATTTGCATTTCCTTATTCTTCTCATCTTTATAATCTAGCAGAAGCTTTAGGCAAAAAAATAGCCGAATACGATGATTCGGCTATGATTATTGTATGAGTATTATTTATGACGCAGCGGCATCAACCACAGGAATCTTGCCAATTTTAGCTTGCCAGATTTTTGGTGCAGTGGCATGAATTGACGTACCATTCACGTCAACCGCAACAGATACAGGCATATCTTCAACTACGAACTTGTAGATTGCTTCCATACCTAAATCAGCAAAGGCAACTACTTCAGCTTCACGTACCGCTTTAGATACAAGGTAAGCCGCGCCGCCTACAGCCATTAAGTAAGTTGCTTTGTTATCTTTGATTGCTTCAATTGCAGTTGGACCACGATCCGCTTTACCGATCATACCGAACAAGCCAGTTGCTTCTAGCACTTGACGAGTAAATTTGTCCATACGAGTAGCCGTTGTAGGGCCAGCAGGACCAACCACTTCATCACCAACTGGATCAACTGGACCTACGTAGTAAATGAATTTACCTTTGAGATCGACTGGAAGTTCTTCGCCATTATTTAACATGTCGACCATGCGCTTATGTGCAGCATCACGACCTGTATAAATCGTACCGTTCAACAATAATGTATCACCTGGTTTCCATGCATTCATTTCTTCTTGCGTAATGGTATCAAGGTTGACACGCTTCGATTGAGAAGAATCCCAAGTCACAGCAGGGTAGTCTTCAAGTTTTGGTGCTTGAATATGTGCAACACCTGAACCGTCTAACTGGAAGTGTGCGTGACGAGTTGCAGCACAGTTTGGAATCATACCGACTGGTTTACCTGCTGCATGGCATGGGTAATCCTTGATTTTAATATCAAGCACTGTGGTTAAACCACCAAGGCCTTGCGCACCAATACCCAATGCATTCACTTTCTCGAAGATCTCGATACGGAGTTCTTCCATTTTGCTTTGTGGGCCACGACGAAGTAATTCGTCCATGTTGATTTCTTCCATGAGTGCTTCTTTAGCAAGCATCATGGCTTTTTCAGCAGTACCACCGATACCAATACCGAGCATACCTGGTGGACACCAGCCTGCACCCATGGTTGGAACAGTTTTAAGTACCCAATCCACAATCGAATCTGATGGATTCAACATCGCGAGTTTAGATTTATTTTCTGAACCGCCACCTTTTGCAGCCACAGTAATATCTACTTTATTACCAGGTACGAGTTTGTAGTGGATTACGGCAGGCGTATTGTCTTTGGTATTCTTACGACCAAAAGCTGGATCTGCTAAAACTGAAGCACGCAGTACGTTTGAGTTCTCTAGGTAACCTTGGCGTACACCTTCGTTGACTGCATCATCCAGACTCATGGTTAAATCAAATTTAACGTCTAAGCCAACTTCAAGGAAAACGTTAACAATCCCTGTATCCTGACAGATTGGTCGGTGACCTTCAGCACACATACGTGAGTTGATGAGGATCTGTGCAATAGCATCTTTTGCAGCTTTGTTTTCTTCACGATCATAGGCACGGCTCATCGCTTGGATGAAGTCTTGTGGGTGATAGTAAGAAATAAACTGCAGGGCATCCTTGATTGATGTAATCAAGTCATCTTGTTTGATGATCGTTGTCATATCAAATTTCTCTTGAGCGGGCGATTAGCTGGCGGGCTAAATTATATGACAAAAAGGAATGATTGTGGGAGTTTTAGCTCAGATTTGGCGAAAGGTCTAAACAATGAGACTGATCATCAAACATGCATCAGGATAAATCTTGTGTTTTAGTTTTTTCTGATTTGAGATGGCGAATAGCCAAACTGTTTCTTAAAGCGATGACTAAAATGGCTACTGGAACTAAAACCATATTGAGCCGCAATGTCTGTCAAATTGGCTGTGGTGAGTTCGAGTGCCTGATGTGCCAGTTCAAGACGGCGCTGCATGACATACTGATGCGGTGGCATGTGCATGGATTGTTTGAACATATGGGCAAAATGATACTCGCTGAGTTGCGCTTGCTGAGCCAGATCAGACAAGGTCAAACTCAAATGTAAATGTTGATCAATCCATTCCAATAACTGCTTAAGCACATAAGGGGAGAGTCCACCTTTAACCTCGGGTGCTTGCCATTGAGCATGGCTATAATTCTTGATCAGGTGATTGAGTAGCAGCGTAGTGGCGGTGCTCATCTGCAAGTGATTTTCGCGGTTTTGCCATGCGCCATTGAGTAAAAAATGCCGATAGATCATGGAAATTTGTGCATCGCCTACAAAAATCTGCGGATTTAAAATGATCTGGCTAGGTTCACGATCCCAGACTTGTTCAGCCACCCGTTGCAAGTGCTGTTCAGTGTAGTACAGATGTACAAAGGTGAGTGGATCACGTAGATCCCAAGTCGATTCAAAATCCTGTGGCATTAGGCACATACGATCTGGCCCGCCACCATTGTGCCAGCCCTGTGGTGTCTTTTGGTAGCTTTCATAACCCCCTTGAATATACATACTCAAAGTGTGGTGATTACTACAGACACTGACACGATCCTGATTATTTTGCCACATGGCCAACTGCATACCCGAACCCAGTTCTACCGAGTCGAGCAATTGCGCTTTATATTGCTGTAATTGATCTAGAATCTGATATTTCATCTTCTATACGCAGGGCCAAATATGATCCAGTTTAGTGTAGAACTTTCAGCCAGTTTTGTCATCTGGTCAAAAAGCCTATAGAAAAACGCAACTCTATGATAATCACCGCAAGATTGTGCAAGAACTCAAGTCATCAAATCTCGCAAAATAGTATTCGTTGTGATTAAGTTTGGTTTAAAAGAGATGAATGCGCTGTTATATGCTTTGGTGGTAGTGATCTGGGGAACCACATGGATTGCGATTACGCTGCAACAACAAAGTGGAATTTCCGCCAATGTTGCGGTGTTCTGGCGTTTCTTTATCGCGGCACTGGTCTTATTTGTTTTCGTTGTAATTAGCCGAAAATTGCAAAAGCTGGCGCCGAAAGATCACTTATTCTGTATGTTACAGGCGTGCTGTATTTTTGGATTTAACTTCGTCTGTTTTTACTATGCGGTGCAATATATTAGTAGTGGTTTAGAAGCGGTCATTTTTTCTATGGCCGTGATTTTCAATACCATCAATGCCAGATTGTTTTTCTCTCAGCAGGTGTCTACGCGGTTTTATCCTGCTGCTTTACTCGGTGTGTTGGGAATTGTTGCTTTATTCTGGCATGACGTGGTGGGCACTACTTTAAATCGCAATACCTTGATGGGTATCGGGCTGTGTATTTTAGGCACTTATGGCTTCTCTCTGGGGAATATGATCAGTGCTCGCCATCAGAAACATGGGTTGGATATTTTTACTACTAACGCCTATGGCATGTTGTATGGTTCATTATTGATGGCTGTGATCTCGTGGTTTAAGCAGGACAACTTTTTCCCGAGTATGCCATTCAGCGCCGTGAGTGCCTTGCTCTATTTGGCAATCTTCGGTTCGGTGATTGGATTTACTGCATATTTCTTTCTGGTGGGGCGTATTGGGGCAGGGAAGGCAGCGTATAGTACTTTACTGTTTCCTTTGGTTGCTTTAGTGATTTCAACGATATGGGAAGGTTATCACTGGCAAATGAATGCGGTGATTGGGGTAATTTTAATTCTATGTGGCAATGCAATTTTCTTTGTAAAAGGGCCGCAGTTAAAAAGAATTGGGGTTTCAAAACGTGCTTAAGTCAAAGCATTTACCTAAAAAAGCCATCTAACTTTAGATGGCTTTTTAAATTTCGATTGAATCGTAGATTTAATCTTGTTGCTTAGCCTGAATTGCCGTTAATGCAATGGTAAACACAATATCATCCACCAATGCGCCACGAGACAAGTCATTCACAGGCTTGTTTAAGCCTTGTAGCATTGGGCCAACGCTGACGACATTTGCCGCACGTTGCACTGCTTTATAAGTGGTATTCCCTGTATTTAAATCTGGGAAGATAAAGACATTGGCACGACCAGCAACTTGAGAATCAGGCGCTTTTTGGCGACCCACGCTTTCAACTGAAGCGGCATCGTATTGCAATGGCCCATCGATCAATAAATCTGGGCGGCGCTGTTGTGCAATTTTAGTTGCTTCAGCCACTTTCTCGACATCTGCACCTGTGCCTGACGTTCCTGTTGAATAGCTGATCATGGCAATACGCGGATCGAGACCAAAGGCTTTGGCTGAATCAGCGGACTGAATCGCAATTTCAGCAAGCTGTTCGGCATTTGGATCAGGATTAATCGCGCAGTCGCCATACACATAGACTTCATCAGGCAACAACATGAAGAAGATCGATGACACCAGCGAATAGTTCGGTGCAGTTTTAATCAACTGAAATGCAGGGCGTACCGTATTGGCAGTGGTATGAATCGCGCCTGAAACCAGACCATCAACTTGATCCAGAGCCAGCATCATGGTGCCAAGTACCACAGTATCTTGCAGTTGTGCTTTGGCTTGTAAGGCATCGAGCTTGCCTTTACGCAGCTCAACCATCGGCTCAATGTATTGATCACGAATCGTATCCGGATCAATAATTTCTAAGTCATTTGGCAGTTGGATGCCACGTGCCTTCGCTACTTCCGCCACTGATTCTGGTTTTGCCAATAAGACACATTGCGCAATACCACGCGTCTGACAAATCACTGCGGCCTGTACGGTACGTGGTTCATCACCTTCTGGTAATACAATTCGTTTTTTGGCTGAAATCGATTTTTGTACCAGTTCATAGCGGAAAGCTGAAGGTGACAGGCGAGGGTGCAGGTTATTCTGCGTATGTTGATCAAGCCAGTTATTATCAATATGGCTGGAAACAAAACGTGTCACTTGCTCGGCACGCTCAGTATCATCAATTGGAATTTCATTACCAAAACGATGTAATAGTTGCGCCGTTTCCAACGTATCTAACGGCGTATGTAAGATGGGTAAACCTTGTTTAATCGCGCTTTGGCAAAATTCTAAAACGTTGTCTGCGGGCGCAGCCTGTTCGGTCAAGACCAGACCTGCTAACGGCGTGCCATTACTACTGGCAAGACTAGCAGCCAGAAGTGCATCAGTCCGTTGTGAGGCACTAATAATCAGTTCGCCTGCAACAAACTTATGTAGCTCGGATTCGATGTTCGAAGCAATTAAACTGGTATGTAAAATTCGGCGTTGTTTGGCTTCACCTTGATGCAACCAGGTTCCTTTAATGACTGGGGCAATATCCAGACTACGCGGCACACTCAGAATATTACTGAATGGCACCAGTCCAATAATCGGTAGGTCATTTGTGCCCATATAACGATTATAACGTTGCAGTTCCAGAGCAAAGGCTTCGATATGCTGGTCTAGGCGTAAACTTGGATCAAGCGTAACTGGAATTTCTGCGGTGCCTTCTGGAAGACCCTTGGTGCGCATGAACAGCACGCCTGTAGTACGCGCCGATGCTGCGCCGCCAAACTGACGTAAATGTGCATCGACTTTTTCCGCCGTTTTACGAGGATCTGCCAGATCAGCGGTACTGACCAGAACCACTTGAGCATCCAGTGCTTGCGCGAGTGCTGCATTGATTTCACTGGCAAAATGATCTTGTCCATTCGGCACTAAGCCTTCAACAATGATCACATCATGATTGGCGGCAATCTGGCGATGGAGTGCTACTGCTTCTTCCAGTAATTCATCGGTTTCACCCAAGGCAATCAGCTGGGTCAGCTTTTCATAGCTAATCGGTTCAACGGAAGGGTGTTGAAATAGATGGTGGTAAAGGGTGGTGGTGCGATCGACAGGTGCATCTGCAATCTGAGAAAATGGTTTTAGGAAACCCGCATTGATCCCTTTACAGTCCAGCGCATAGATCATGCCTAGACAAGCAGATGTTAAACCAACACCTTCCCCCGTTGGGATGAGTAAAATTGTATTCATAATGACCTTATCACTATTTTATATTTTGAATAAATTAAGCAGTTGGCTCAATCACCTGACGGGTTTCTTTGGCAATACGGCCTTCTTCATCAGTTGGAATGACCCAGATTTGTGGACCCGTGCTATTATCAATACGGCCTTCGCTACCGCGTGCTAAAGCATCATTTTTCTCTTTGCTAAATTGCAAACCAAAGTGAGATAAATAGCCCAATGTTTTTTCACGGACATAGGCTGAGTTTTCGCCAATACCACCCGTGAAGACTAAACCATCCAGACGTGGTAAACCACAACTTAAAGCTGATAAAGATTTGGCTAGACGATAGCAGAATACTTCAATCGCAAGCGTTGCATCTTCATGTCCATTTTCAGAGGCTTCCACCAAGGTACGCATGTCATTGGATAAGCCAGACAGGCCCAGTAAGCCGCTTTCTTTGTTTAGCATACTGTCAATTTTCTGGATATCCCAGCCGAGATTGCTGGCAAGGAACAGGTGAAGACTCGGATCGACATCACCGCTACGGGTACCCATCACCACACCTTCAAGCGGGGTCATGCCCATCGAGGTATCGACACTATGACCATTCCAGACGGCACAGGTTGAACTACCATTACCTAAATGGGCACTCAGCCAGCCACCTTGATTCTTGCTACCCGCCAGTTCGCTGGCACGTTCTGTCACGTAGGCATGGCTAGTGCCATGGAAGCCATAACGACGCACTTGATGTTCGGTGTACAAATACTGTGGCAGTGCATAGCGATAAGCGTGTTCAGGCATGGTCTGATGGAATGCGGTATCAAAAACAGCAACCTGTGGCAGTTGCGGGAATAAGCGCATGGTGGCTTCAATCCCAATTAAATGTGCTGGATTGTGTAAAGGAGCAAGAGGAGTCGCAGCTTCGATACGTTGTACCAGTTCAGGTGTTAACAATTCTGCTTTGGTGATATTGCCGCCGTGCACTACGCGGTGACCAATGGCTTGCGGGTTATAGTTGGCTAAACGTGCCAATAAGGTTTCCAGTGCTTTGGCGTGATCTGCATAAGGAATTGAAAGTTCTAATGGTTCACCGCCCAGTGTGACCCCTTTAATACGGGCATCTGCTGCGCCCAGATTTTCTGCCAAACCATAAATACGATCTTCACGGCGTTCCGAGATGAGCGCGTATTTGATTGATGATGAACCACAGTTAATTACTAATACAGATATAGCCACGTTTGAACACCTAACAGATTTTAAATTTTATGATCAACACTTTAATCTTGCTGCAACGCATGAGGCAGTGGAATCAAGCGCCATGTTTTAACATGGGACGTCGTATTGGCGAAGATAGACTTTAGCCCATTAGACTTAAGCACTATCTGACAACCC
This sequence comes from Acinetobacter vivianii, assembly GCF_014635885.1. Taxonomy (GTDB): domain Bacteria; phylum Pseudomonadota; class Gammaproteobacteria; order Pseudomonadales; family Moraxellaceae; genus Acinetobacter; species Acinetobacter vivianii. The sequence goes on along the minus strand of NZ_BMDR01000003.1, from coordinate 23,250 downwards.
TTTCTTTATAACACCTAAACTTTTTAGTCTAAAGTTTAAACATGATATGCGGCTTTTTTGTAGATGATGCAATCAGATTCTTCTATATCTTTATAAAGAACAGATGACTATTCAGTGTAAAATTCAAGTATTAAGTGGAAGTGTTTCTTAAATAATAAATGATGTCTCTTATATTAGTTTGAAAAATATATTACAAATAATATACGTAAATGAAGTTCAACCTTTGCCACTGTTATATAGGTTTAAACAATAAATGATAAATATTTTTAATATAAAATTGCACTGAAAGTAGAGATGATTCTACATTTATAAATATATTTTATTGCTTTGAAAATAATAGAATTTTCTCATATTTATTTATTCTGATGGATCAATTTATATTAACAAAAGTAAAACCATTTCTGTGAAGGGAATGAAGCGATAAAAAATATTCACGCTGTTATTTTGTACAAGTTTGTTGCATTGCTGAGGGCTTGCATGTCGCTTTTTGCATTAATACTATTGTACATCCTTTAACAGGTGATCAGGATGTCGATCATCTGTTGCATTTATTTTCCAGCTTATCCAGTTGTACAGGAGCGTCCAGCATGGACTTGCCCAACCCAATATTGGCAAAAGTTACCGAACGAGTAATTGCGCGTAGCCAAAAAACGCGTTCTGCATATTTACAACGTATTGAACATGCCCAAGGTAAATTTCCTGCTCGTGGCGCGCTTTCGTGTGCCAACCTAGCGCATGGCTTTGCCAGCATGGAAGATAATGAAAAATTAATTATTAAAGTTGGACGTGAACCCAATATTGGTATTGTGTCTTCATATAATGAAATGCTTTCGGCACATGCCCCTTACAAAACGTTTCCAGACATTATAAAAACAGCCGCTGGTGAAAATGGTGGTGTGGCACAGTTTGCTGGGGGTGTACCAGCAATGTGTGATGGTATTACTCAAGGTAATGCCGGTATGGAATTGTCATTGTTTTCACGTGAAACAATTGCGATGAGTACCGCGATTGCACTTTCGCATAACATGTTCGATGCGGCATTGTGTCTCGGGGTGTGCGATAAGATCGTGCCAGGCTTACTGATTGGTGCCTTACAATTTGGTTATCTACCGACTATTTTTGTTCCTGCTGGTCCGATGAGTAGTGGGTTATCGAATGATGATAAAGCCAAAATCCGTCAGCAATTTGCTACAGGCCAAGTGGGTCGCGATGCTTTGCTTGAAGCCGAATCAGCGGCCTATCATGGTCAGGGGACATGTACATTCTACGGTACTGCAAACAGTAACCAGATGCTAATGGAAGTGATGGGTTTGCATTTGCCGAGCGCCGCATTTGTTCACCCTCATACACCATTACGTGATGCACTGACCGCTGAAGCTGCTAAGCGTGTTCTTGACTTAACTGCAGAGCGAGGTAACTACACACCAATTGGTCATGTTGTTGATGAAAAAGCCATTATTAATGGCATCGTCGCATTGCTTGCTACAGGCGGTTCAACCAATCACACGTTACACCTTATTGCAATTGCACGTGCGGCTGGCATTTTGATTGATTGGGATGACTTTGATGAGTTGTCTGCTGTTGTTCCGCTACTCGCAAAAATCTATCCAAATGGTAAAGCCGATGTAAACCATTTCCAAGCTGCGGGTGGAGTAGCATTCCTTATTCGTAACTTACTCGAGGCTGGTTTATTACATAACGATGTAACGACAGTTGCTGGTAAAGGCTTACAACATTATACAAAAGAACCTAAATTAATTGACGCTAAACTCATTTGGGTTGACGGTGTGGTTCAAAGTCTTGATGATAAAGTCCTTCGTAGCATTGACGCCCCGTTTCAACCAGATGGTGGCTTGCGTTTAATGCAAGGTCGCCTTGGTCGTGGTGTCATCAAGATTTCTGCTGTTGCACCTGAACATCGTAAAGTTAAAGCTCCCGCAATTGTGTTTGATTCTCAAGAAGCTGTGCAAGCTGCGTTTGATCGTGGTGAGTTGCATCGGGACTTTATTGCAGTTGTTCGTTTTCAAGGTGCCCGTGCCAACGGTATGCCTGAATTGCATCGTCTGACGCCAGTGCTGGGTGTTTTACAAGATCAAGGTTTCCATGTTGCTTTAGTGACGGATGGGCGTATGTCTGGTGCCTCAGGCAAAGTTCCTGCGGTAATTCATTTATCTCCAGAAGCTTTGTTAAATGGACCGATTGCTAAAGTTCAAACTGGGGACATGTTGATTATTGATGCTGAGGCAGGCGTACTCGATGTTGAAATAGATAACGATGTATGGCAAGCACGACCTGTTGCGCAGCCAGAGCATCAGGCTGAAAACGAAGTTGGCTTTGGCCGTGAATTATTTGGTGTTTTCCGTGCTGCTGCTGCGCCAGCTGAACATGGTGCATCTGTGTTTGGTGCATTAGTTGGTGAAAATTCGCCAGAGCAGATTTGAATCAAAGGAACTGAAAAATAATGATTAAAATTGAAGATATCGTCAAATTAGGTCCAGTCATTCCTGTATTGGCATTTGATTCTGCCGAGCAAGGTGAAGATGTATCACGCGCGTTACATGCGGGTGGTGTAAAAGTTCTTGAGATTACCTTACGTACCACTGCGGGACTGGCTGCGATTGAGCGTGCGAGTCAATTGGCTGATGACATTGTAGTGGGTGTCGGTACCATTACCAAACCAGAACATTGTGCTCAAGCTAAAAAAGCTGGTGCTCAATTTGGTGTATCTCCGGGTTTAACTAAAGATCTGCATTTGGCTGCACAAGATGCTGGCTTACCTCTATTGCCGGGTGTGATGACACCAAGTGATCTGATTCAGGCAATTGAATTGGGCTATGACATCGTGAAGTTCTTTCCAGCTCAACAGGCTGGCGGTGTTGAAATGCTAAAAGCCTTTTATGGTCCATTTCCAAACTTACGTTTTTGTCCAACGGGTGGAATCACGGCTGAGTCAGCACCAGATTTCTTAAAACAACCTAATGTCGTGTGCGTCGGTGGTTCATGGTTAACACCTAAAGCGGTGGTCGCGTCTCAGGACTGGGCTGAAATTACTCGCTTGGCACAAATTGCGAGCCAGTTAAAAGCTTTGTAAATGTAGTCAAAATTTATAAAAAATGAAGTGCATTTTATGCGCTTTAGATGTCGTGTCGTTATGGCCAGTGAACGCTGGTCATATCTAAATATAAAAAATTAGTGTCTCAACAGTAGGATTACTTTGATTGAAGACCTTTGTTTAGGTTGGTGCCTAAATAGTATTACTCCAAGGAGAAGTTTTACATGGAGACGGTTCAAGGTGGCATGTTGCTTATCTACACTGTAATCGCGATTATTGCTTTAGTGGTTATGATTGCGAAGTTTCGAATTTATCCCTTTTTAGTTCTGATTATTGTTTCTCTCGGTTTAGGTCTTGCCGTTGGTATGCCAATGGACGGGATTGTCAAATCCTATGAAAAGGGGACTGGGAACACTTTGGGCCACCTTGCAATTGTGATTGCGTTAGGCACCATGCTCGGCAAGATGATGGCCGAGTCGGGCGGTGCAGAACGAATTGCAATTACTTTAATTGAATGGTTTGGTGAAAAGTATATTCATTGGGCCATGATGTTTATTGCACTTATCGTTGGTCTTCCTGTTTTTTTTGAAGTCGGTTTTGTACTACTGATCCCAATCGTATTCAACATTGCTAAGCGGACAGGTAAATCATTACTGGTCGTTGGCTTACCCATGGTCGCAGGTCTATCGGTGGTGCATGGTTTAATTCCCCCACATCCCGCTGCCTTACTCGCGGTTCAGGCCTATCATGCTGATATTGGCAAAACAATTATGTACAGTTTATTGGTCGGTGTTCCGACTGCCATTGTTGCGGGTCCGTTATATGCTTTATGGATCAACAAGTATGTCAAATTGCCTGAAAACAACCCATTGGCGACACAATTTGTTGAAGTAAATCATGACAGAACTCGCGAATTACCAAGCTTTGGTCTTACGCTGTTTACGATCATGTTACCCGTTGTACTCATGCTGGTCGGAAGTTGGGCAGATATTTTCTTTGCTCCAAAAACCTTTCCAAATGAGCTATTACGTTTCATTGGTTCTTCTGATATTGCATTGCTGATTGCAGTATTGGTCAGCTTTATTACCTTTGGTTCCATGCAAGGATTCAATCGTGAGCAAATCGAAAAATTCTGTGGTGGATGTCTAGCGTCAATTGCTGGTATTTTGTTGATTGTCGGTGCAGGCGGCGGTTTTGGTGGTATTTTAAGAGATAGTGGGATTTCCCATGAAATTGTATCAACTGCCTTAAAAGCAAATCTTTCACCCTTACTGTTAGGGTGGTTTGTCGCCGCTTTGATACGTCTGGCAACAGGCTCGGCTACAGTGGCTATGGCGACGGCGTGTAGTATTGTTGCACCGATTGCTGCGGCAGCTGGTGTGGTGGTTAGACCTGAACTTCTGGTATTAGCGACAGGTTCTGGCTCTTTAATTTTCTCGCATGTGAATGATGCAGGTTTCTGGCTAATCAAAGAGTATTTTGGTATGACGGTTGGGCAGACACTTAAAACTTGGTCGGTGCTGGAAACGATTATTTCAGTACTTGGTTTGTCTTTTACATTGTTGCTTAGCGCTATTTTGTAAGGATTAGAGGGAGATAATTCATGATTGTGATTGCAATGGGTGTCTGTGGGACAGGAAAAACCCTCATTGGTGAGTTATTGTCGGAGCGTCTGGCTTGTGATTTTGTTGATGGTGATACACTGCATTCGGTTGCCAACAAAAGTAAGATGAGCCAAGGCATACCTTTGACAGATGAAGATCGTCTACCTTGGTTACAAGCCATTCGTCAGGTGATCGAAACAAAGCAAAGCATGGGTGAAACCACGGTATTTACATGCTCATCTTTAAAACGAATGTATCGTGATATTTTAAGAGGACAAGACCAGAATATTAAGTTTCTGTACTTAAAAGGCTCGTATGAGTTATTACAACAAAGGCTGGCAGCCAGATCGGGACATTTCTTTGATCCATCCTTATTACAAACCCAACTGGATACTTTAGAAGAACCTGATGCTTATGAAGCAATTACGATTGATATTGCTTTATCACCTGAACAAATTGTTACGCAGGTCATGCAACAACTTGATCTAAGCAAAGGCATATGTCAAGAAATCTGAACTTAACTGCATAAGTAATAAAAATAAAAAAACGCCTGATCAATATCAGGCGTTTTTTTATATAGCAAATTTAATTATTGGCGGATTTGACCGTCGCCAAATACAATCCATTTTTGCGAGGTCAAACCTTCTAGGCCAACTGGGCCACGGGCATGGATTTTATCGGTTGAAATCCCGATTTCCGCGCCTAGACCATATTCAAAACCATCAGCAAAGCGGGTAGAAGCATTGATCATTACTGAGCTCGAATCAACGCGTGCCAAAAACTCGCGTGCTAGACTAAAGTTTTCGGTAATGATGGCATCGGTATGGTGTGAACCATACTTATTGATATGCTCAATTGCCTCATCCATTCCCGTCACAACTTTTACAGCAAGAATTGGCCCTAAATATTCGGTGTACCAGTCTTCTTCCGTTGCAGCCTTAACCGAGACACCTAAAATACGTTGAGTTTCAGGGCAGCCACGCAGTTCAACCTGCTTTTCGGCATACAGTTCAGCAATACGTGGTAAGAATTCTTCAGCAATTGCTTCGTCAACCAATAAGCTTTCCATGGCATTACATACGCCATAGCGATGCGTTTTTGCATTTAGGGCAATCGGTAACGCTTTTTGCAGGTCGGCCTGAGCTTCAACAAACACATGGCAGTTGCCATCTAAATGTTTAATGACAGGAATACGTGCTTCATTGCTGATACGTTCGATCAGGCTTTTACCACCGCGCGGAACAATCACATCGACAAACTCAGTCATGGTAATGAGATGCCCAACGGCTGCACGATCTGGTGTATCAATCACCTGAACTGCATGCTCAGGTAAGCCAGAAACTTGTAAACCATGCTGGATCGCGGTCGCAATCGCTTTGTTTGACTCAAGTGCTTCTGAACCACCACGTAAAATAATCGCATTACCAGATTTCAACGCCAGTGATGCCGCTTCAAGGGTCACATTCGGTCTTGATTCGTAAATCATCCCGATCACGCCCAAAGGAACGCGCATTTTACCCAACTGGATACCTGAAGGGCGATAAGCTAAATCTGTAATTTCACCAATTGGGTCAACAAGACCAATTACATCTTTTAAGCCTTGGAGCATGCCTTTAAAGCGTGCGGGGGTAAGCTCTAAACGATCCAGCAGGGCGCTATCCAATTGACGTTGGCGACCATTGTCCATATCAATTTGATTGGCTGCTAAAATCTGAGCCTGATTATTTTCCAAGGCTGTATAGATGGCAGACAAGGCATGATTTTTCAAATGCGTTGATGCACTCGTTAACATACGAGATGCCTGACGCGCTTGAGCACCGACTTGTTGCATATAATTTTGAATAGAGTCTTGCATAGCAGTTTGATATTTGCATGTATTTATAAAGATAGTAACAGCCAAATGCTGAACAATGAATAGGCGAAACTAACAATTCAAAAAATTATAAAACGTTAATTGGCGCAAAATTTTTTATTTTAGTGCGATGAAGATATTGAATCTAAAGCCAAGACTACATATTTTGCAAAAGATTATTCATTTAAACAAGATAAGTGGTTAAGGAAATGATTGCGTATAAAACGTGCATATGTATAGAATGAAAAAGTATAGGATAAATGTAATACAAATTTTATAAATTTGTTAACTTGCAGCTAGCAATCGGTAAAAGTGTGATGCTTGCAACAGAAAAATAAACAAGGATGGAGGAAGGACATGAATTCCATTATCCAAATGGACTCGGATATAAATCATACCTACACAGGCTTTGGTTTTTTCGACATATACAATAAAAACAGTTTTAAACAACCAGCGCGTACAACATGGATCGATGGTTGGAAAATTGAATATATGGCGATTGCAGATCCTAAAACGATCTATAACACGCCGATTGTCATTGTCGGGGGCGCATTTCAAAATTTTAACTCTTATAAGTATTGCGTTGAGCAACTCTTTGAGAGCGGGCCTGTGATTTTAATCGATTTACCGTCAATGGGCGCGAATCAACAGATTCGTAATGTTGATACAGGTGAATCTGCTGGAATTCTGGAACTCCCTGATTTATCAAAAATGCTTGGTCAATGGCTTGATATTGTTGGTATCGATAAGGTTTCAATGATGGGGATGTCATTGGGGTCGGTGGTCGCTTCTTCATTTGCAGACCAACGTCCAGAACTGATTGACCGTATGGTATTGATGGGGGTCATGCAGAAGACACGTAAAAGCTGGCGTATGCTGCTTGAAGAGTCTTTGCATTTAATGCGTGAAGATCGCATGGAAGAGTTTGGACAGGCTGTTATTCTCTATCTTGTGAATCATGCGAAACTGGACAAAACACGCATGTCGCCAACTGCTAAGCGCCTGTTCTTCAGACAGATGGCTGAGTTTAGTGCCACAGAGCGCGAGCGTTATGAAATTAACTGCAACCGCTTATTGCGTTTAAGTAATGTGCCTGTACCACAATGTAAAACGTTAGTTGCGGCAGGGCAGTACGATAGCTTTACCTTGCCCCATGAAAATGCCGATTTTGCCTTGCAATGCCAAGACATGCAGTTTGCCTTGATTGCCAATGCAGATCATGTCCCGCAATTGCAACGTCGTAAAGAAACCATGAATCTGTTTACCACCTTCTTAAAAGGTGAATCTATCAACAATCTGGATGGCATCATTCCGATGAGCCGTGAACAGATGCAACAGATTGAGCGTCGTGGTGAAGAACGTATTGCAGTCTTACAACCAGAAACCAAACTGACCCATCGTCATTTAGATACTGAGGCAGCGGTGAGCATTGTTGATATCACCTTCTTTGGCGTTTACTTGAAACTTCATCAACTGGAACAGCTTGATTTTGTCAATCAGTATCCACGTGATTTGGCTTTGAATTTAGCAGATGAAGAAGGCGAGTTTAAGATTGAATGCTTAATTTTTGATGCAACAGAACAAGGCTTACGTATCTTATTTAAGCATGGTAGTTTTGATGTGGCTGAGCGCTTAACCCGCTTTATTGAGCGTCAAAAACAGATTTAATCAATCTTTCAAAAATTGAAAAGGGAAGTGGATGAACCATTTCCCTTTTTTATTGAGGATTATTTATTACTTGCCTGAATGACCCAGACTAAATCGCCTAAATGTTGTTGCTTGTTTTCTAAAGCGGTCTGTTCAAAAAATTGTTTGGGTTGCAAGACTTCGACTTGGTTAAAACCTGCTTCATGAAAAAAGGCTTCGACTTCAACTGGGGTTTTGAAATGAAAGCTAAAAGCACTGCGTGACATCCACTTTAATAGACGGCTGCTGTTCCAGATAATGGTCGCCAATTTGTTTTGGGTGGGTTCTGGATAAATGTCTGTTAAATAGTGCAGTTCTTTAAAGTTTTGTCCGTAGTTGGCAATCGCTTGAATGAGTTGCTGTAACAACGGTTTTTCAAAGTAGTTGATCAGTCCTTCACTCATAATCACCAATGGACGTTGCGGGTCAAAGACTTCAAATGCCGAAGCAAATGCTTCAGTAAATAAATCGACAGACAACACTTCATCGGTATTTTGTTCAATCTGTTGTAATGCTGCCTGCTTAGTGGCTGCCATGTCAGGCAAGTCTAGCTCACGATAGGTGATCTCAGGATAATGTTGTCTAAACCACCAGCCGCGAGGGGATAGGCCACAGGCAATTTCCAGTACCTGCAAGTCGGGATGTTGCTGGATCAATGCTTCTAAATGTGAATCAAGCATGGTGTGGCGTTGTTTTAATGTGGTACGCATGCTGCCGCCAACATATTTTTCGGCCCAGCTTTCAATTGGGTGGACTAAGGCGGCGAGGGTTTTACCTTTTTTTGTTGCTAGTGCTGGATGTGAGATCCCCATTTGATACCAGATATAGCCTGTGTAGTGTGCAGTAAATGAAATATGGCGATGTTTTGAAAGTTGTTGTGTCATCTGTCCTAGACTCTATTTTTTCCTAATTTAGATATAAAACTCATCTCTTTAAAATATAGAGTGTTTTGACTACATCTTGATTTAGGCTTGTTATTTACTATCGTGGGGCGGCATGGATGCCGCCGTTGGGCTGGGGTTACAAGGATGTACCCTCAGCCTAACAAAGGATTTTTGCTTACTTTTCATCCCTGAAAAGTAAGTCGAGCCGAAGGCCAAATCCTTTAATCAGATGAGCACTCGGCAAGATTCCATTATGTGAATAGAACAATTAAAAATCTGATTAAAGTTAGAACGAATTCTTAAATTCTTCAATGACTTTTCTGACGTTATGCCAGTTTTCATCGTCTAAAGTTAATGTGGTACCAATTTGGATATTTGGAATTTTACCGCGCATACGCTCTAAACGTTGTTGGTTTGGTAAAGCCAATGTTTGGATGCCATCCAATGCGGTACATGCTGCGGCGCGGTCATTACATACCAGACCCATATCGCAACCTGCATTTAATGCTGCTTGGATACGTGCATCTGCATCGCCTGCAACACAGGCAGCTTGCATACTCAAGTCATCTGAGAAAAGTACGCCGTCAAATTTAAGTTGTTTACGTAAGATTTCTTGTAACCAGAAAGGTGAGAACCCTGCTGGATTTGGATCAACTTGATCATAGATCACATGAGCAGGCATCAAGGCATCGAGTTGAGGCATCAGCTTGATAAAGCTTTGCATATCTTTGTCATAGATTTCCTGATATGAACGGCTGTCGATTGCAGCTGCAACATGTGAGTCAGCTTTGACTGAACCATGCCCTGGGAAATGTTTACCCGTCGTCGCCATCCCTGCTTTTTTCATACCTTGCATAAAGGCATCTGCAAGTGGAACGATGTCCTGCATATTTTTTGCAAAGCCGCGGTCGCCAATCACATCACTAACGTCATTGAGGTCGAGAACAGGTGCAAAGCTAAAATCAATGCCGACAGCCAATACTTCAATCGCCATGAGCCAGCCGCATTGTTCAGCCAGTTCGATTGCCTGCTCAGGATGAGTGAGATAACGCTCGCCTAAGCGTCCCATTGCTGGTAATAAGGTAAAGCCTTGTCTTAAGCGCTGTACACGTCCACCTTCCTGATCGACAGCAATCAGAATATCTGGACGGACTTGACGCATATGATCGGTTAAAGCACGGACTTGTTGAGGTGATTCAATGTTGCGCGTAAATAAAATCATGCCACCGACTTGCGGAGCCTGTAATAGTTCAATATCTTCTTGAGTAAGTTCTGTGCCAGCAATATCTAGCATCAATGCGCCGATCATAAGGATTCCGTTTGAATTTTGATGAAAAAAACGATAGCTAAATTGTGCAATGATTTGCTACATTTTGTCAGTACAGAATATGATAAAACTACATGATATTGATGATAAGTGCTTATTGGTCATTTATTTATGACGACCAATGAGTTCTGCAAGTTGGTAAAGTATCGAATGAAATGTGTTCATATTGACAGTATCAGCGTGTAATAATTGCCATATCCAAGGAAGTACCAAAATTTTATGAAACTTCAAATGATAGCGTGTGCAGTTGCGATTGCGACTGGTGGTTTATTTTTCTCTCATACCATGAATGAGGCGTTTGCGGCGACCGAGACTCCAGTTGTTTCAACCGTCATCAAGCCATCACAAGAACAAGCGCTCGTGTCACGTCAGCTCGCAACTTTGGTTGATCGCCAGCATTATTTGAATATGCGTTTAGATGCAACCACTTCAAACCGTATTTTGGATATGTATCTTGATAGTCTTGATCCAGATCATTCATTATTTTTAAGCGGTGAAGTTGCAGACTATAAGAATAAGTATGGTTCAACTTTTGGTAGCTCATTAAAAGCAGGGAACTTAACTGGGCCTTTTGCCATTCACGCCCAATATCGTGACCGTTTGAAACAGTTCTATGAGTTTATGTTGGCCGAGTTGAAGAAGCCACAGAACTTAAATCAAAAAGATGTCTATCTTGAGACGGATCGTGAAAAAGCACCGTATTTCCAGACCGCTGCTGAGCAACGGGCACACTGGCAAAAAATGCTGGTTTCGCAGTTGATTAATTTGACGATTAGCAAAGAAGAAGAACAGGCCAAGCAAAAAGCGTTAAAAGCAGATCCATCGCTTGCCAATGGTCAGGATTTGACTGGTCCAGAAGATTTAACCCCAGTTCAGACGCTAACCAAGCGTTATACCCGCCAGTTAGAGCGTATTGGTCGGGTCAAGAGTGACGATGTACTCGATAAAACCCTGAATGCGATGATGGCGACCTATGATCCGCATAGTAACTATTATCCTCCAATTGATGCGATGGAGCTGAATCGTCAAACCACCTTGCAACTTGAGGGGATTGGTGTTTCGATCCGTCCAGAACGTGGTAATGAAGATTACACCAAGATCGAAACGATTGTTGAAGGTGGCCCAGCAAGTAAGTCGGGTCAGGTGAAATCAGGAGACCGCATCATTGGTGTCGCTCAAGATGGCGATAAAATGGTGGATGTGATTGGCTGGCCGAGCTCGGAAATTGTTGGCTTGATTCGTGGTAAACGTGGCACCAAAGTAGTGGTTCGTTTATTGGGTGCAGGGGCACCAATGAGTCAGGCACGTAATGTCACCTTAACGCGCGACATTATTCAGGAAGAAGATGCGGGCGTTCGTTCGCGTACGGTTGAAATTACCCGTGATGGTAAAAAACATCTATTTGGTGTTCTTGAAATTCCATCATTCTATTTCGATTATCGCTCACGCCGTGCGGGAACCGAGTACCGTTCAGTTTCTGAAGATACGGCTAAAGCTTTGGAATCGCTGAAAGCTCAAAAAGTTGAAGGTATTTTGGTTGACTTGCGTAATGACCCAGGTGGTTCATTAGAAGAAGTGGCACGTATGCTTGGTCAGGTGATCAAGTCTGGGCCAGTGGTACAGATCCGTGATGGCAATGGCAATGTTAATGTCTTTGAAGATACGGATGGCGGTGAACAGCTTTATGCAGGCCCAATGGCGGTATTAGTCAACTTGGCATCGGCTTCTGCAAGTGAGATTTACTCGGCTGCGATTCAGGATTATGAGCGCGGTATTATCATTGGTAGTACCACTACAGGTAAGGGTACGGCGCAGGTTCAACTGGATTCACTGGCTTATGGTCAGGCAACGCTGACCCAACGTAAGTTCTACCGTATTACGGGTGGAAGTACGCAAAATAAAGGGGTTGTGCCAGACATCAAACTCGTCGATATCTACAATGAAGAGTTTGGTGAACGTAAAGCGAAAAATGCTTTGAAATGGGATACGATTCCAACTGCACCATTTAAACGTGAAGGTTCAGTACAACCTTATATTGCCAAGTTAACGGAATCATCTCAGCAACGTGTAGCAGCTGATTCACAGTTTAAGTATCTAGAAGCGCGTAAAGCGATTGCCAAGAAAACCTCTGATCAGAAGAAAGTGGTGCTGGATATCACCCAGCGTCGTGCTGAGTTACTTGATCTAGAAAAGCAGACGTTGAATGCTGAAAATCAGCGCCGTGCAGCAACAGGTCTGGCACCTTATGCAAACTGGGAAAGCTATCAAGCTTCGATTGATGCTCTGGTTGAATCACGTGCCAAAATGAAAGCGCATTTACGTCCGCCACTTCCTGAAGAAGAAACTTTCATCACCGAAGCGGCAAATGTACTTTTAGATTATGCCAAGCTACAAAATCGTTAAGTTGATAGTGTTTTAAATAAAACGCCCTGTTTGATACAGGGCTTTTTATTGCTCTTTTAATCTCGATTCTCATGTCGCTACGTACATATAAGAGGATCTGACGTTGGCATCATTTTATGCCTGTCAGTTTTAAAGAAAATAGAAAACGCTTCTTCACCTTTTACCAAGAGGAAGAAGCGTTTGTCTTAAATTACGATGGATTGACGTTGGATCATCCGGGTCGTATTTCTGATTCGATTAACCAGAATGTCTTATTCGGCACGTATCCAGATCTGATTACGACCCAGTGCAGAAACACCTAGATATCCACGTAAATGCAGACGTTTACCATTTGCACTCAATTTGGCTTTCATACTATAAATTTTGCCTGTATTCGGATCGAGAATACGGCCATTGCTATAGTTTAGGCCTTCACTATGTTTTAAACCTGTCACCACATCTAAACCTACAATCGGTTTGTTGGTATAAGGTGCAGGGCAGTCTACACAGGTTTCTTTAGGTGTGTAGCCTGTCCGTGGTGTGAGTTTTACAACTTTGCCAGTATATGTTCCATTAGTTTCTTTTCGAATTTCAACCAACCCTTTTGGCGCCCCTGTTTTGTCATCAATACTTTGCCAGAGCCCCGTAATATCCTCTGCAAAAGTAAAACTGCTGATCATTGTTAGAAATAAAACGCTTATTAGTTTTTTGCTCATCATTAAAATCCGTTTAACACCCGTTTTTATTATGTAGTATCTCTAATCAAAGATTCAATCATTATTTTACAGTTGTATATTTATATTTGAAAATTCGATAGTTTTTTATTTTTTCATTAAAAAAAGCCCCTCCATCTTTAGATGATGAAGAGGCTTTTTAAACATATTTAAATATAAGCGGGGTAGTTTATTAGCCCTGCAAATTTTTACTCGGCACGTATCCAGATCTGATTACGGCCTAGCGCAGAAACGCCCAGATATCCACGTAAATGCAGACGTTTGCCATTTGCACTTAATTTGGCTTTCATACTATAAACCTTGCCTGTATTCGGATCGAGAATACGGCCATTGGTATAATTCAACCCATCTGTGTATTTTAAACCTGTCACGACATCCAGACCGACAATGGGTTTGTTGGTATATGGCGCAGGACAATCTACACAAGTTTCTTTTGGTGTATAGCCTGTACGTGGTGTGAGTTTTACGACTTTTCCAGCATAGGTGCCATTCGTCTCTTTGCGAATTTCAACTAATGCTTTAGGTGCCCCCGTTTTGTCATCAATACTTTGCCAGAGCCCCGTAATATCCTCTGCAAAAGTAAAACTGCTCACCGCAGTTAAGAATAACGCACCTAATAATTGTTTGCCCATCATTAAAAATCCTTTTAACGTTAAGCCCGCCATTATGGATGATTTATGACAACCAGTTCAATAATTAACTGATATTTGTGGCAAATTTTAAGATAAAGATAAAATAAAAGTAGGCAGCCAAATTGCTGTAAACACGCCATTGACTGCCATGCCGAAGGCGGCATATCGGCCAGCGACAGGGCCACGTTGCCATGCCTGAGCAGTACCGATGGCATGTGCTGCCAGGCCTAAGGCCAGACCTGAGGCACGTTCATCATGAATGTGTTTTAAGATCCACGGCGAAAATGCCGCACCAATCACCCCAGATAAAATGACAATCAGCGTCACCAACATCAGAGGTGCATGAAGCAGCGTCGCAATATTCAGTGCAATTGGCGTGGTTACAGCACGCGTCGCAAAAGCCAGAATGGTCGGTTCAGACATATGCAGTAAATAAGCTAAGCCCATCGGCAGTGCCACCGCGCTAATACTGGCAAAACATAAAATTCCGAGCATTGATTTGATCGGCAAATCGTCATAGCGCATTGCCGCCAGTGGAATTGCCAAAGCCACAGTGACATAACCCAGTAAATGGTTAAACACGTTATTTACATTATCCAGATAGCTTTCATACGGAACGCCTAAAATGAACAGTAAACCAATCACAATAAAGACAGCAAAAACAATCAATGGAATTTGCGGGAATTTTTTATTTAAGGGCTTTGCAATCAGGTAACTGATCAGGGTGATGATAAATCCATAAATAACCATAAACATAGATCAGCCCCTTATAACCAGCGTTTTGCCATTTTGGCGTAAACCCACAGCGGCAATAACGTACTAAAGGTTAAGATAAATAAAAATAAAGGAATTTCTTTACCTAAATGCACCAGCATAATTAATGAACCCGCACAAATAGGCAGAAAGGCAAAAGCACTTTCTTTCATGATCTTGTTATTGGTATCGATCAAGCGGTTGGAGATTTTTTTGAAACGTCTCCAGATCAATAAGGTCACCAGCAAGCTCAGCAGCCCAACGAGATTGCCTAATTCTGGATGACCAAAGGCTTTGGTGATCGCAACAGCCCCCTCACGATATACGATGATTAATAAAATCGTAAAAAACCAGGCTGTCCAATCAATCTCTTTCATTTTCTTCTCTTAAGCTCGCTGATCTAAACGATGGCTGATTGCAATTAGGGTGATGGTTGGTCGATCTCAAATTCTTCCAAAGGTCGCTGGAATAAGGAAGCTTTTTTTCCAAGTATTTCGTCTAATGGCAAATGTGCCTGTTTAATGAGTTGTTCCAGTTTATGCGGCGCAATACAGACCGATAAATGTAAATTACCGAGGTCATCATAATGTTCGGACTGAATGACATTCAGCGTATATAACTGGGTACGGAGTTTCCCATAAGCAGGTTTTAACACTAAATCAAAATCTTGTAACTGGCCCAATAGACATTGTTGGACTGCCTGAGCAAGTAGGTCTAGCCCCTGTCCTGAATGTGCGGAAACATAAACACGGTCAGGTAGATCAGCGGCTTTATAAATAATTTTAGCAGCATCGCCACTCTGGTCGATTTTATTATAAACATGCAAAATTGGCGCATCGGCACCAATTTCTTTGAGAACAGATTCAACGGCTTCAATCTGTTCTGGCATATTTGGACTACTGCTATCAATCACATGAAGCAGCAAAGTGGCTTCTAAGGTTTCCTCTAATGTGGCTTTAAATGATTCAACCAAATCATGTTGCAGATTTCTGACAAAACCTACAGTATCAGCCAATACCACAGTGCCGATACCATCCCAGTCTAAACGACGTAAGGTTGGATCGAGTGTTGCGAACAGTTGATCTGCTGCATAGACATCACTTTTTGCCAGTATATTAAATAAAGTTGATTTACCGGCATTGGTATAACCGACCAGTGAAATGGTTGGGATAGCCGCTTTTTGTCTTGCTGCGCGACCTTGTAAACGGGTTTGTTGTACTTTTACCAGTTTATCTTTGAGCTGGGTAATCCGAACACGGATTAAACGACGGTCAGTTTCAAGTTGTGATTCACCTGGTCCACGTAGACCGATACCACCTTTTTGTTGTTCTAAATTACCAGTAAAGCCACGAATCAGGCGAGTGGATAAATGTTTAAGCTGAGCCAATTCAACCTGTAATTTCCCTTCATGGGTACGGGCGCGTAAGGCGAAAATGTCCAGAATTAAACCTGTGCGGTCAATCACACGACATTTCAAAATTCGCTCAAGATTACGTTCTTGGGCAGGCGAAAGTGAGTGATCGAGAATGACCAGCTCTGCTTCTGTTTCTCTGACCAGTTCAGCAATTTCATCAACTTTGCCAGATCCGATAAAAAATTTGGGATCAGGTTTATTGCGTTGAACAGAAAGATGTTCAAGGATTTCAGCACCAGCGGATTGAGCGACCAATCGAAACTCTTCAGCATCAAGATCATCGAGTAGCTGAACAGACACACTGACTAAAATTGCCCGTTCACCGCTTTGACGCTGCTCAAAATTTTCCACGCGAGTAGGTAATCCTTATTATTAAAGTCTTATTCTAGAATAAACTTCAACGAAAGGGCAAAGGCTTACTCGATTTATATGACATTACGACGTAAAAGCTCAATGAATCCGACCAGTGTGCCCATATATAAAATTGACCAGCCGAGAATCATTCTTAAAGCATAGCCATAGGGAATGGTGGTTTGGGGTTCTGATGTTGTGCTTTGCTGATTCATCACATCACCTTTTAATCAGTAAATTCGATTTATTTATAATAATTGATCTAATAATCCTTTTGAAATTGAAAAAAATTATGCTCGCATTCGTTTTTTATGATGCAGGTAACTTTTATAAGTAGTTAGCGGCATGATATAACTGGATGAATTCAATGCACATGTGCATCTATGCGTACGGTTTTAATGATTTATGACTCAAGAAGCAACTGCGGTAACTAACCCACCATTAAATCTAATCTCTAAATTGAGTTTGTATAGTAAAAAGTTAGCCTCAGGCCTGGAAACAATAGGTGAAGGTTTTTATCTGATTTACCGTCATGGTTTGTATAAGGATCCAAATAATCCTGTAAATACGCGTTATGTGCAGTACTTTTGCCGCCGTTTATGCGAAGTTTTCAATATCGAAGTCGAAGTCCATGGCACCATTCCACGTGAACCTGCACTTTGGGTGAGTAATCACATCTCATGGCTGGATGTCGCTGTACTCGGTTCTGGCGCACGAATTTTCTTTCTGGCGAAAGCCGAAGTTGAAAGATGGCCGATCTTGGGAAAACTGGCAAAAGGTGGCGGGACTTTATTTATCAAACGCGGTTCGGGAGATTCAATCCGTATCCGTGAACAGATTACTGAATTTTTAAAACAGGATATTCCTGTTCTGTTCTTCCCTGAAGCGACCACAACCGACGGAAGTAAAGTCAAAAAGGTACATGGACGTTTATTAGGTGCAGCCATTGAGGCACAACGTCCTGTACAGGTATGTGTGATTTGCTATGTCAATCAGAACGGAGAGCTCGATCTGGTTGCGCCGTTTATTGGCGAAATGACCTTTGCAGAACATGTGCAGCGTGTTTTAGAAATGCCGAAAGTCACCGCACATTTGATGACTTTGCCTGCGATTTCAGTCGAAGGGCATACCGTCGATAGTTTAACCAAAGAAGTTGATCGCCAGATGCGCGCAGGCTTAGCTAAATTGCAGCAGAAGGTATTGACTGTGTTGCCAGAAACGGCTGAGTCTACATAAAGCCTTCGATTGGCAGCCATGAAATGATTTTCACGCCTGCTTTTTGCCACCATTTCATTTTAGGTTCTTTGGTATAAATCAAAGGACCTCTTGGCGTTTCTCTCTGCCAGGTAATTTTCTTATTGGCATCCAGCACTAAACGATAAGCATAGGTTTTTAGGTTTTGATCCATGGTGGCATGTACAGCTTGCGCTAATGGCGGGCTATTCAGTAACACCCCAATTTCAGTATTTAAATAAGCTGAACGTGGATCAAAATTAAATGAGCCAATAAATACCTGTTTCTCATCTAAAGCCATTAATTTGGCATGTAGGCTCGAACGACTGAGTCCCTTAAGGTTAACCTTGGCTTTTTTCGCTAAATCTTCGGTATGTTTATCTAAATCATTTTTATCCAATGCGGGAAGGAACTCATAAAGCTGCACGCCATTTTCCAGTAGTTCCTGACGATACTTCCCATAAAAAGCATGGACTACAGCCACGTCATTGGCTTTAAAGGAGTTGGTGAGTACTCGGACTTTGATGCCTTCTTGGGCTAAGTCACCTAGAATTTTTGCACCTTTCTTTTCTGGAACAAAATACGCAGAAATCAGATCAATATTTTTTTCAGGCTGTTCCAGATGATTGATTAGCTGGAAATTCAGATGTTCTTCTTTTTTGGCTTTTGATTTGATTTTATCTGGCGAGTCTTTCACGACCTCAGCTTTGACCCATTCTAGAGAAATATCCCGATTCATGAGTGAATCAATGGCTTGGGAACGGCTGGTCAAATCGACATAATTCTGTACCGTAATCCGTTTATAGTGCTCATCGAGTTGCTGCTTTAAACTTTCATAGCTAAGTCGATGTGATTTTGGATTTACAATTTCTCGGACATCGTAGGCATATTCATGATTCCAGTAATCATCAAATGATTTGGAAATATCATTGACGGCAGTACCGAACAGCATCACATCGACATCAGAAAATTGATAAGTATCACTGACATTGTAATATTGGTTGGTCATATTACGACCACCGATCAAGGCCACCTGATGATCAGCAATAAAACTCTTATTGTGCATTCGGCGGTTGATACGTTTTAGGTCGAGCACCATATCCAGTGCACGATATTTACGGAATCGGTAAGGATTAAATAATTTAACTTCTATATTGGGATGTTGTGCCAGCGCTAAAAAAATACCTTCAGTATGTTTGGCATTATTATCATCAATCAGTAATCTGACTTTTACCCCACGATCAGCGGCACGAATTAAAGCGTGCAGCGCCAAAGCACCAACCTTGTCGTTATCCCAGATATAGTATTGTAAATCGAGCGTTTTCTCTGCCTTGTCAATCAAACGGAGACGGGCTGCCAGTGCTTCTAGCGGTTCATACAACACATGATAGCCAGTCAGATCGGGGTGCTGTTCTTGTAAAGGACGAATGACTTGAGCTAAAGAGGTTTGGGTGGTATCGATCTGACCCACCGTTTGAATCACAGGCTCGATCTTATGCTTGGGTAGAGTACTACAACCCGTCATCGTTAACGTCATGGCGCAATAAATCGCAAGCATATTTTTATTGTAAGCGGTTGTACTTATCTTTGTATGTTTGCCATTTAAATGAGAAAATTGCGTCATAATCGTTACTGATTAAAAGTTGGGCTCGAGTATACCATTTCATCGAAAAAGATAAATATAAGATGAGACGTATGTCCCTAAAGTGAAGTTAATGAGGGCTGTAATGTCGGATTCAGATACTATTATTTTTGGTTTTTACCTTATTTTTGCTGTTTTGGCATTATGGGCATTTATTCAAGCCTGGATCCATCAGGCACGTACAGAAACCATTCATCCCTTTAAAGCCTTTGTGCATTTGCTGGCATTTTATCTTTCGTATTTGTTGGTTCCACTTTGGTTCTTTAGTCTTTACGCAGGCTGGGTCGGTTATTACAGCTTGCATCAGGCGGGGTTCATCTTCTTATTAAGTAGCGTACTGATTTATGCGCGCTTTATTGAGCCGCATCAGGTTCATATCAAACGCCATCAATATCGTCTCGATCCAAAACGTGAATTTACCCGTCCTGTCAAAGTCGCATTGGTTGCTGATATGCACGTCGGATTATTTTCAGGTCATGAACGTCAGTTAAAAACGATTGTGAAAAAACTGAATGAAGAAAAACCTGATCTGGTTGTGGTGGCTGGGGACTGGACTTATGAACCTGAAAACCGTTTGGTACATGAGCTGGAAGTACTCAAGCAAATTGAGGCACCTGTATATTCTGTGCCTGGCAATCACGACGAACAATATCCTGGTCCACCGATTCAGGCATTGTTGAGCAAAGCGTTAGAGCAGAATAATGTGATTGATATTGAAGGCAAGATTGTTGATTTTGATGAGTTTCGTCTCATTGGTATCGGCGATTTGTGGGCAGGGAAGGCGAATATGCGCTTTATGCCAGACTTACCTCAAGACAAACCTTGGCTGATTCTGTCGCATAATCCTGACACCGTTGATATGGTACCTGAATTACCTACTCGACCATTAATGTTATCGGGCCATACGCATGGCGGGCAGATCGAATTGCCGTGGATTACCAACTATATTATGAAGCGGGTGTCTATTCTTGGGCATAAAAAGGGTTTTTACACCCATGAGCATGCGGATGTGTTTGTGACAGTGGGCACAGGAATGGTGGGTGTACCATTTCGGTTTAGAGTACCACCGACGATCGATATTATTGAACTGATTTAAATAAAAAAAGCCGACTAGATTGAGTCGGCTTTTTTATGACTGGAATGTATTAAGGAATAATAATCACATTCACGCGGCGGTTGCTGGCACGATTCTCATCCGAGGTATTTGGCACAAATGGTTGATTTGAACCACGACCCAGAACAGTTAAATTATTTGGTTTAAAACCCTGATCGATGAAAATAGCGGAAACGCTTTGAGCACGTTCTTCCGAGAGTTTCTGGTTATATTCAGGATTACCGATATTATCTGTATGTCCCACAATTTTTAATTTTTGCAGGTCATATTTATTGAGCTGAGTTGCAAGACGTACAATCTCTTGCTGATGCTCTGGCTTTATATCGACTTTATTAAAATCAAATAATAAACGTTCTGGTAAGCCGAGACTCCAGCCTTCATCAGTTAAAACGAACCCCTCTTTTTTTAACATTTTAACCTGACGATATTTCAACGGGCCAAAACTTAAACATCCAGCCAATGTTAGGCAGAGTAACGCAATAAATGAAATTTTAATGGTGTGAGCGCGCATAACATGTCCTAAATTTCTGGTTTATAAAGAAACCAATGTGGATTTAAACTTTTAGCTTTATACATGGCTTGATCCGCTTGCATAATCAAATCCTCTGGATTCTCTGCAAGCTGTGAAAAGGCAATCCCTAAGCTAAAACCAAAATGAATCATTTCACCGTTGAAATCTAAAGGCTCCTTGCAACTCGCCAGTAAACCTTCAGCAATGGTCTGTAAGTGATCCGCATGATGGATAGAATGCAGGATAATAGCAAACTCGTCCCCACCCAAACGGGCAATAAAATCTTCATGGCGGACAGAAAGTTTTAAACGTTCGCCCATTTCTTTTAGAACAGCATCACCTGCCAAATGACCAAACTGATCATTGATCATCTTGAAATTATTATTGTCGATAAATAATAGGGCAGAATTGTGACGATACTGCGGGTTCTCAAAAATATCGAAAAGCTCTTGGTAGAAATAATGACGATTTGGCAAACCGGTGAGCTGATCGTGATGTGCCTGAAATGAAAGTTGACGATTCTCTTTTTGAAGGTGAGTGTGCCAAATTTGAATTTCTTCTAACAGTTCATTAAACACCGTATTTAAGTTCTGAAACTCTTTAATATGGTTGTTTGGAAAACGAAGATTATAAGCTTTCTGGTCGCTGACCAGTTGAGCGATGTGGGTCAGTGGTTTAATTGCTTGCATGATTTGGCGGTAGGTAATATTCACTGACCATAATAAAGCAATCACAATAAAGAACATCGAAATTGCCAAACCGATAATAATCGTTTTCAGAAAGTGCAAAATGTTTTCTGAACTACCGTATAACACCAATTCGCCAACTTTTTTCTTATGATGAACAATCATTAATTTAACTGGATCATGTAAAAACCAGCGATCCATTAAATCTTGCATGGTTGAGGTGTGGGCTATTTTTTTAGTACTTTCGGCAAGAAGTTGATGCTGAGGGTCATAAACATGGATCGTACGAATGGCGTGTTCACGGGTATAGTCATCTAGAATCTGATCAATTGCCCCACGATCTCTAAACACCACAGCAGGTTGAATTCGTTCAAGAACCGTTTGGCTCAACAGTTGTAAATTCTGTTTAGCGTAGGTTTCCATGGTAAACATGGAAATTGTGGCGAAAGTAAAAGAACAAATTACAAAAGTGATGGCAAAAATTGCAAACTGGGACTTACGGAATAAGGCATGTAAGGAGGTTGATTGATATAAGTTGGAAATCATCTGTGCTTACTCCGCATTCTTCGCCAAGAGTAAAACTCGTGGATCGATATGAACTTTGGAATAACTCAGTGCTTCTAGGTTAACCTTAAAAGTTGAATAGGTTCTCTTATTATATAAGCAGAAAATACTCCCCACCTCACATGCGGGATTATTGGTACTTAAAGAAAGTAATGAGCGAGAGGGATAGGACTGGATCAGATTCTGCTGCTGTTGTGGTGATGTCGTAGTGAAATAGGCCACATGACATTCTGTCTTAGGGAAATCTTTCGCGCTTACGGCCTGAACCTGATAATCATAGGCAAGCTGTCGGATATTCATCTGGAACTGACTTGCCGCTTCTGAATTATCAATCACACAGATAGAAGGACGGGATGTATTCGTCCATTTGCTATAACTTAATATAGATAGTGCTAATTCATAGAAGTTGTGCGTTGAAATGGCGTAGCAAAGCGGGCTCGCAGTAAATAATACTGCAAGCAATAGATATCGAGCTTTTATATTCAAAAACCGTATTTTCAATCAGAAGTGCCAAAAAGTGTGAAGCAAGAGACATATTCTACTGGACTTAATTGTTTAAAAAAAGTTCTTAATCACTCTGGAAAGCCAATAAAAGTAACTATTCAGTTCAAAAAGTATGCGTTCGATAAGATAATTCCAATAAATTTAAAAAAGGGTGTTGCATTGGATTGGGAATGCTGTAGAATGCACATCCATCGGCGGTGATGCAGATAAAAACTTGTTAAGAAACAAGGATTTGGCTAAATAGGTTGGATTCTTGGGTTGGTTGATAAGTTTTAAAAATATCGAAATTACCTGTTGACTTTGAAGAAATTTAGAGTAATATAGC
>NZ_BMDR01000002.1 GCF_014635885.1 Acinetobacter vivianii | reverse complement strand
CTTCGCATCTTTCAACAATTCAATCTTGATACCATCTTCAGTCGTACGTGTGATCACGTTCTCACCGCTGGTCTTGTCTTCTGCTGTTGCAGCATCAGCTCCACCGATGATGTTTAACTTGTCACCCAACTTACGATGTACGTCTGCACCGGCATTACCAGCAAAGTTCAAGCCTTTGTTTTCCAACTCGGTCTTGGTGTTCGTGATCGTGTTGTTTAACTCAGTCTTGGTATCAGTAATCTGATTGGTTAACTGATCTTTAGTATCATTTAACTTGTTGTTAGTATCCGTGATCTGGTTGCCCAAATCTTTCTTCGCGTCATCTAATTTGTTGTTGGTATCAGTAATCTGATTACCTAAATCAGTTTTGGTGTTATCAATTTTCTGGTCTAAATTGGTAATGTTTTGAGCATTCTCATTTACACGAGAATCAACATTTTTAAGCTGACGTACAGTCACTGCATCAGAGTCAGCAGAACCATCTTCAACATTGGTAATACGACGCTCTTTACCAGCAGAACCAACCGAGATTACACCATTTGACATTGATGCATCACGATTTGTCAGGAATGAGCTTCCTGTCGTTTCTGTCGCAACGGCATCTTGGCCTAATGCAACACTATTTTCTGCCTCAACTCGGCTGCGTGCACCTAATGCAACACCACCGACAACCATAGACTGGGCGCCTTGACCCACAGCAACGGCATTTTCTTGATCGGCAATCGCACCGCCACCAATCGCAGCAGAGTTTTTACCTGTTGCTTTAGCACCACCACCAACGGCAGCAGCATTTTCATTGCTTGCTTCAGCACCTTTACCAATTGCAGCAGCACTATCACCTTTTGCCTGTGCACCGCTACCAATTGCCGCAGCACCATTACCAGTTGCTGTAGCACCTTCACCTGGTTTATTGCCAGAGCCAATTGCCGTTGAATTTGTACCAGATGCAAGTGAGTTAATACCCATCGCCGATGCACCATCACCTGTAGCTTGAGCAACTGCACCAAATGCTGATGCACCTTTGCCCGCAGCATTCGACATTACACCAAATGCAGATGAAGCATCACCTGTTGCTTTAGATGTCATACCGAAAGCAGATGCAAAAGCACCTGTACCGACAGCCTGAACACCGACAGCTGTTGAACCATGTCCAGTTTCTGTGGTTGGATATTTACCAGCCTGTAATTTACCACCTGTAATTTCAGTGTATTTTTGGCTTAATTCAGTATCACGAGCAATTTTGTCAACATCATCACCACCAATCGCTACAGATGAGTTACCACGTGCAATCACATCCGCACCAATCGCGATTGACTGATCACCAATTGCCTTAGTTTGGTCACCAATTGCAATTGACTGATTGCTATAACCTGGTGTCATGCCAGCAGCGCCTTTAGTTGAAGAGTTACGACCAATCGCAACATCACCACTACCCACTGTCTCGCTTGCATTACCGACAGAAATTGCTCCAACACCAGCGCCTTTTGCATGCGAACCGACAACAACAGCATCATAACCAGTTGCAACCGCTTCTACCCCTACAGCGATTGAGTTACGAGCTTTTGCACCATCATTTTCGTAGTTACCGCTTTGTACGCCATTATCATTTACGCTGACATAATGAGTACGTGCTGCTTTTAACTGGCCCACAGTCGCTGCGTCAGAATCTATCGCACCATCTGCTACATTTTGAATACGACGCTCTGCGCCCACATCACCAACAGACAAAACTCCTGTTGGCGCAGCTTGTTTTGTCAAGAAACCTTTTTCTGTTGCTTGAGTCGCTTTTGAATCTTTACCTAAAGCAATACTGTTTTCAGCTTCTGAACGTGCACCTTTACCAATTGCAACACCACCATCAAAAGCAGCTTCCGCTTGGTCCCCGATTACAACGGCTTCATCTTTATTCGCTTTTGCGCCAGTACCAATCGCAACTGATTTTTTACCAGTTGATGCTGAGAATGCACCAATCGCCAAAGAGTTTTCTTGTGTTGCAACTGCACCACCACCAAATGCAATCGAATCTTTACCCGTTGCCTTTGTCGCCATATTTTTTTGGTATTCTGCGCCTGCTTGACCAGCAACTGAACCTGCATTTTCAATATCTGGTGAACCAATTGCGATAGAACGATAGCCTTCTGCTGTTGCAGAGTGACCAATCGCTAAAGAGCCTTTTCCAGTCGCGGCAGCAACGTTACCAAGTGCTTGTGCATAATCACCTGTTGCTGCTGATTGGCGACCAATTGCTAAAGAGGTATTACCCGTTGAAAGCGCAGCTGTACCAATTGCAACTGCTGCAATTCCTTTCGTAGTTGCATATGAACCAATTGCAGTTCCAAAGTTTTCCTCAGTGGCTGCACCAGTCCCGAGACTGATCGCGCCGCCCTGTTTCATTGCACCAGCAAATGCGCCAGTTGAATTATTGTAAGGATTTTGACGATTTGCGATATTAGAAACGCCTGTACCTTGCGTTTTTGAACCACAACCAATTGCGATATCGCGGTTACCAGAAGTGTATGCTGCCCCCTCTGAACATCTAGCTCCAGAAATGGAAGTTCCAGAACCGTCCCCTCCTTCAATATTCTTTGCCGCAAACGCAGCAGGAGAAAAACTAATTGCCCCAACCAAAACAGCGGCGGTTAAATTTGAAATTTTAGATTTAGTCTTGGTTTTACTTTTTGCTAGTTCAGAGGTTGCAACCCATGCTCCAATAGATGCATTCCAAACCACTTTATATACTTTGTTCATAAAAATTCTCAGACGTTTACTACAGTTATTGATGGTCTAAAAATGCAAATGAGCATTTTTAGTGTCAGCGCTAAAAAAGAGCCGCGGATGCTAATAAAACCGAGCAAATTGGTAAAGATCTAATGAACACTTTTTTATCAAATATGAGACTCAATTCTCACATTCACAAAAAATCATATGAAATAAATCCATGATTTAAATTAAAAAATAATTTTATGTTTGTTTTTGTTTTTATTTTGTTTATTTTTAAAAATAAAGTGAAAAGTAGAGCAAAAACTCCATAAAACAATAAGAATTAATATTCAATACCTAAAATTGTCATTAATTATTGGAATAAGTAATCAAAAAAACACTTATTAGCTGTAATAAAAATAACCACATCACTATAAATTTTTACTTATCAATCACAAATCACAGGGTTTTAGATATTGTTTGCTAAATCGAGTATGATTCTTTTATCAAAAACATTTCTCCAACCTTATGGGCCAAGATTTAAAATTATTAAGAAAACAGCTACGCTTTAAAAGAAGACAACTCTCGTCTTATGAACAAAAGCAAGCTGAACAACAAGTTTTGATCCAGCTCAGAACATCCGTTCCCTTTAAAAATTCAAGAAAAATTGGGCTGTATTTACATGCCTTTGGCGAAATTCATACACGAAAAATTCTAAGACTCTGTTTTCAACAAGGAAAACAAGTTTACTTACCCATGATCTGTAATATGAATCAGCGACTGGTCTGGATAAGAATTGATTCCAAACAGTATTTTAATCAACGTTTTTCACACCACCCTTTAGGTATGAAAGAACCCATGGCAAACCGCGGTCAACATGTTTCGCATCTTGATCTGCTGATTATGCCGTTGCTGGCATGTGATTCATCAGGCACACGTATTGGCATGGGAGGCGGTTTCTATGACCGGACATTGGCAAGCGCTCAACGGCGGCCCTACCGTCTCGGTCTGGCTCATGACTTTCAATATGTAGAACAACCTTTATTAAGACAAAAATGGGATCAGCCGCTCGATGGATTGCTCACGCCTAAAAAATTCTATTATTTCAAACGCTAGCTTGCTCTTTTTGTTATCACAGCCTTAAATCTTGAGTAATTTAGTCTTTTTTTTATATTTTCTAAGTAAAAACCCTTGTAATTTTTAAAATGCACATCACTATAAAAAACATGGCAACACCGTTGTCACTCATTAGGAGTGCCCATGTCTGAATATATTTTAAATAATGAAACAAGCTTAGAGCCACAGGTTCCAAGTGTATTACCACTATTAGCGTTACGTGATGTTGTGGTGTATCCACACATGCAAATTGCGCTATTTGTGGGTCGTGAAAAATCGATCAATGCAGTGGATGTGGCTCGTAACAGTGACAATTTAGTATTTGTAGTTGCGCAAAAAGATTCGCTTACAGAAGAAATTGATCACGACAATCTCTATCAATATGGAACCGTGGCTAAAATCGTACAAGTCGTTAATCATGAGAATGATGAAAACTGCATTAAAGTACTGATTGAAGGTCTACATCGTTCTAAGCTAGAACGCATTATTGACGGAGAGGAATACTTAACAGCTGAACATCATTTAAGCCCAATGACATTGTCTTTGGATGAAGAGACCCAAGAAACTCGCTTAAATGAATTACGTACCCTGTTTGCTCAATATGCAGAAGCAAAATTACGTAATGCGCGTGAACTCGTCGCAGCAGCAAATAAAATTGAAGACTTATTGCAATTAATGTTCTTCGTTGCAACTCGTGTGCCTTTAAATATTGAAGTAAAGCAAAAATTTTTAGAGCACGATGAATTTGAAGCTCATTTGCAAGAGTTGATGAATTATTTGATGAATCAATCTGCTGAACAGCAAATTGAACAAACGCTGCACGACAGTGTAAAACGTCAGATGGAAAAGAACCAACGTGAATACTTTCTAAATGAAAAAATGAAAGTGATTCAACGTGAACTTTCCGATATGAATGGCGGTGCTGAAGATGACGTTGCAGAAATTGAAAAACGTCTAGCTGAAGCAGATTTACCTGAACACGTACGCAAAAAAGCTGAAGCTGAGTTTCGTAAACTCAAGGCAATGCAACCTGCTTCAAGTGAAGCCGCTGTTGTTCGCAACTATCTGGAAGTGATTTTAGATACGCCATGGAACAAAGTCAGCAAAGTTAGCATTAACTTGAATAAAGCTCAGGAAATTCTCGATACAGATCACTACGGCCTAGATGACGTTAAAGATCGTATTGTGGAATATCTGGCAGTTCAGTCTCGCGTGAAAAAACTCAAAGGCCCGATCTTATGTTTGGTTGGTCCTCCAGGTGTAGGTAAAACATCGCTTGGTGAATCTGTAGCAAAAGCAACAGGCCGTGAGTTTGTCCGTATGGCACTGGGTGGTGTACGTGATGAAGCTGAAATTCGTGGTCACCGTCGTACCTATATCGGTGCGATGCCAGGTAAGATCGTGCAATCTTTGACAAAAGTTGGTGTGAA
The DNA here is from genome assembly GCF_014635885.1 of Acinetobacter vivianii. Lineage (GTDB taxonomy): Bacteria > Pseudomonadota > Gammaproteobacteria > Pseudomonadales > Moraxellaceae > Acinetobacter > Acinetobacter vivianii. The sequence goes on along the minus strand of NZ_BMDR01000002.1, from coordinate 600,265 downwards.
GAACCCCTTGTTCTTACTCGACGAAATTGACAAGATGGCACAAGATTATCGTGGTGATCCTGCATCAGCATTGCTTGAAGTATTAGATCCATCACAAAACAGTAAGTTCAACGACCATTATTTAGATCTTGATCTTGACCTTTCTGAAGTGATGTTCATCTGTACTGCAAACAGCATGAATATTCCTGAAGCCCTACTGGACCGTATGGAAGTGATTCGTCTACCGGGTTATACCGAAGATGAAAAAGTCAATATTGCTGAACGCTACCTTGTTCCAAAAGCAATTAAGAACAATGGTTTACGTACCAAAGAATTGACTGTTCATGAAGAAGCAATTCGTGACATCGTTCAACGTTATACACGTGAAGCAGGTGTTCGTAGTTTAGAGCGTGAAGTTTCTAAAATTGCCCGTAAAGTGGTGAAAGAAGCGGTAAGCAAGAAGTCGAAAAACTTACAGATCGACGTGACTTCTGCAAACCTTCCTGAATACTTAGGTCCACATAAGTTTGACTTTGGTATCGCAGAAGATGAAGCACAAGTCGGACGTGTAAATGGTTTGGCTTGGACGTCTGTCGGTGGCGAATTGCTGACAATCGAAGTTGCGGCTGTTAAAGGTAAAGGTAAATTCATTACGACGGGTTCGCTCGGTGATGTCATGAAAGAGTCGATTACCGCAGCAATGACAGTTGTACGTACCCGCGCTGATGAATTGGGAATTGAATCATCTCGTTTCGAAGAAACCGATGTTCACGTTCACTTACCTGAAGGTGCAACGCCAAAAGATGGTCCATCTGCTGGTTTAGCCCTTACGACTGCCCTTGTATCAGCATTCACAGGTATTCCGATTCGTCCAGATATCGCTATGACAGGTGAAACCAGTCTTGGTGGTCGTGCAATGCGTATTGGTGGTTTGAAAGAAAAACTTCTTGCAGCACACCGTGGTGGAATCAAACTGGTCTTCATTCCACAAGATAACGTTCGCGACTTGGCTGAGATTCCAGACAACGTGAAAGAAGGTTTAGAAATCAAGGCAGTGAAAAGTATTGATGAAATCTTACCTTTAGCGTTAACGGATACACCAAAACCTTTACCAAAAACACCGATTGTGAAACCGGTGGAAGATGCAAAGGCAGCGCGTCACTAAACTGTGAGTTGCAATAAAAAGAGAGCTTCGGCTCTCTTTTTTTGTTACACATTATGGTTGAAAAATAACCAATATCTTGCATAATAAAATAGAGTCGATAAAACAAAGATCAAATTTGGCTCAATGAACTCATTTTAGTGCCATCTGAACTCCAGACGGATGGCTCTTTGATCGCAGCTCATACTCATTTTGAGCTGCGTTTTTTATGGGTGATCTAAAATAAGCTTTTGTATTTTTTATGACAAGATAAATACCATGTTTTGCCCTATGCAGGTCGGCAGCCTTTATAATGTGTAGAATTTGCCAAATAAGCCTTAGTTATGAAAATTCGCATTCTTACCATTGGTCAAAAAATGCCAGCATGGGTACTCACTGGATTTGAAGACTATTTCAAACGCATTCAGCCTTTTGTACAAACGCAGGTCATTGAACTTCCGATGGCAAAGCGTGGCAAAAATGATTCTGAAGCTGATATTTTGAAATATTGCCAAATCGAAGGTGAAAGTATTTTAAATGCGCTCAAACCAAATGAAACCTTGATCGCTTTAGAGGTCGGTGGACGCGAACTTAGTACCGAAAAACTGGCAGATACCATGAAGCAATGGATGCTTGAAGGCAACGATATCGCGCTTGCCATTGGTGGACCAGATGGACATTCAGAGGCGGTTCGTAAAGCAGCAGCGTGGCATTGGTCACTGTCTAAATTGACGATGCCCCACCCGATGGTTCGTATCTTACTCATTGAGCAATTATATCGTGCCATGAGTATTAACCATAATCATCCTTATCATCGGGCTTAAATACTGTTCTGATTTTAGAACAATATGTTGAAGTTTAATGGCTGTCATTGTCATCACTTTTTTGTCACGATAACCATGTCATTTTCACTAGGTGCACACACATGAACGCTCAGACCTTACCCGGACTATTTATCTCTCATGGTTCACCTATGCTTGCACTTGACCCAGAACAGGTTGGCCCAGCACTGCATCGTTTGGGTAGCAATCTGCCTAAACCAGAAGCCATTATTGTCATGTCTGCACATTGGGAAAGTCAGGCGCTGGAAGTCAGCACATCGACTCGACCAGAAACCTGGCATGACTTCCGTGGTTTTCCACCAGCACTTTATGAGATTCGCTACCCTGCTGCGGGCGCCCCTCAGTTGGCCGAAGAAATACTGAAGCGATTTGCTGAGGCTGGTTTAGCTGCACATGCCAATAGTACACGTCCGCGTGATCATGGGGTCTGGATGCCGTTATTACACATGTATCCAGACGCAGATATTCCTGTGATCGAAATCTCGTTACCCATACATATGAATGCCGATGATATTTATAAAATCGGACAAGTACTTTCACCTTTACGCGAACAACAGATTTTGCTGATCGGTTCAGGCAGTATTACCCATAACCTTGCCGAGCTTTCGTGGCAAGCTGATGCCAATGTACCCGTTTGGGCAAGTACTTTCCGTAATTCGGTTGTCAACAAACTCACACATCAGGATTATGATGCTGTGCTCGACTGGCCATCCCTCCCTTATGTTCAAAGAAACCACCCTTCTCTTGAACATTTTGCGCCACTTTTCTTTGCCATGGGCACAGGTAATCGCTTCAACGTTGTCCATAGCAGCTTTTCAATGGGATCATTGGGAATGGATATTTATCGGTTCGATTAAATATCAAACTACATCACATAAAAAACAAAATAGGCTTGCGTATAATATTAGCAAGCCTATAAATCCATTATATTTTTTAAAATTTACAAATAGAAACATTTAACGAACTTAATGCCTAAACGGATTACATGCTCTTTTTTTAAGAATACTTTAAGCTTATTGCTGTTATTTATTTCCCGTTGTTTTGAATATGAAAATTAAATATTTAGTTCTTGCATTACTTCCACTTTCTTTAATGGCGTGTCAAACAGTACAAAACGTGACTGACAACGTAATTTCACAAATTAATACAACTGCTGCAAAAAATTTGGCTGAATACAACTGGACTTACCAAGGTTCAAAAGCATCTAAACCTTTGGTTTTAGCATTTAGTGCAGACCAGAAACTTTCAATCCAAACGGGTTGTAACAACCAAGGCGGTACTTGGAAAGTTGAAGGCAATACCATTGTAACTTCTCCACTTGTATCAACCATGATGGCTTGTGCAGACGATTTAATGCAACAAGAACGTTTATCTTCTGATATTTTCAGCGAGAAAAAAGTACCATTTGAGATCAGCACTGTAAATGGTCAGGCAATCTTGACTGTTACTGATGGCAAAGGTCAAAAACACGTATTCACAGGTGCTAAAGTGACAAATAACAATGTGTTGACTAACTATAAATGGTCATATCAACCTGCTGACACAAAACGTCCAATCGTATTAAGTTTCTTGGCAAATGACCGTTTATCTGTAGATACGGGCTGTAACCGTCAAAATACTTCTTGGAAAATTGAAAACGGTGCGATCGTTACAGGTGACTTGGCTTCAACATTGATGGCTTGTGAACCTGCATTGATGAAACAAGAGCAGTTTGCAGGTGATCTTTTACAAAAACGTAAAATCGCTTTTGAAGTAAATGCAACGAATCCAGAGCAACCGACTTTGGTTATCGCTGATGCAAAAGGCCAAAAATATACATTTGTTGGTAAAATGACCCCTGAAGCAAAATACCAGTCTGAAGGTAAAACTGTTTTCTTAGAAATTTCACCAGAAACTAAATCTTGCACAGGCGTTGCTCCACAAACTTGTATGCAAGTTCGTGAAGTAAAATATGATGACAAAGGTTTAAAAACTTACGCTGACAAAAACTGGTCGCTTTACTACGGTCAAATCGAAGGTTTTGAGCACAATCCACAACAACGCGTAATTGTACGTGTGAAGCGTTTTGACGTTCAAAACCCAGCTGCTGATCAATCAAGCATTGCAGACGTATTAGATATGGTTGTTGAACAAGAGATTGTTAAAAAACCATAATTTATACCTGTAAATAAAAAAATCCGATGTCTTAACATCGGATTTTTTTATGGAAAGTCCCTTTTGATTTAAGGGAGGTTTTTAATAAATACCCTGCGCTAAAATTGCATCAGCAACTTTTACAAAACCAGCAATATTGGCACCATCAACATAGTTAATTGAACCATCTTCCTGCGTACCGTATTTAACACAGTTACGGTGAATCTCTTTCATGATTGCATGTAAACGCTCGTCCACCTGTTCAAAAGACCAACCTAGACGATTCGCATTTTGAGACATTTCTAGACCAGAGGTTGCAACGCCACCTGCATTTGAAGCTTTACCTGGTGCATATAAAATCTTCGCTTCAACAAACTTTTCAACAGCCTCAAGCGTTGATGGCATGTTGGCCCCTTCTGCCACGCAAATCACGCCATTTGCCAGCAAAGTTGCAGCATCTTCCGCTTTTAACTCATTTTGTGTTGCACACGGCAAAGCAATATCCGCAGGAATATGCCAAGGTGTTTGACCTTCAAAATATTCAAAACCATGTTTTGAAGCAAATTCGGAAATACGACCACGTTTTTCGTTTTTTAGTTCCATCACTTCATCAAGTAATGCTTTGCTGAAACCATTTTTCAAATAGACTGTTCCGTTTGAATCCGACAAGGTCACAACTTTTGCGCCCAAGAACATGGCTTTTTCTGCTGCATATTGAGCAACATTACCAGAACCTGAGATCGAAACCGTTTTACCTGCAAAGCTTTGACCACGAGTTTTCAACATTTCTTCTGCAAAATAAACCGTTCCATAACCCGTTGCTTCTGGACGAGCCAATGAACCACCAAATGAAATTCCTTTACCGGTAAAAACACAAGAAGTGTCATTGCTGAGCTTCTTCATCATGCCAGTCATATAGCCAACTTCGCGACCACCAACCCCAATATCACCCGCAGGAATATCCGTATTCGAACCAAGATGACGATAGAGCTCCAACATCAATGCCTGGCAAAAACGCATAATTTCTGCATCTGATTTACCTTTAGGATCGAAATCAGAACCACCTTTACCACCACCCATGGGTAACGTGGTTAAGGCATTTTTAAAAGTTTGTTCAAAGCCTAAAAACTTTAAAATCGATAGATTCACTGAAGGGTGAAAACGCATTCCCCCTTTATAAGGTCCAATCGCTGAGTTGTATTGCACACGGAAGGCACGATTTACATGAGTTTGGCCTTGATCATCCATCCATGAAACACGGAACTGGATCGCACGCTCAGGTTCAACCAGTCGTTCCAAAAGACCGTATTGAGCATACTTAGGATTTTTCTCAATGAACGGCCACAAACTTGTCATGACTTCTTCGACAGCTTGTAAAAATTCAGGTTGATTAGGATCTCTAGCTTTAACGTAATCGAGAAAGTCATTTAAGCTATTGTATTTCAACATTCACCCCCAAGTCAGTGATTTATCTTGGTGCGGAAAATGCACCAAAATAGAATATCGCATATATTTAATACAGATTACTATTCCATCACACTATTATTTTTTAGGCCAATTTATATATAATTAAAAATCAAAAACTTAATTAAATAAATGTTCATTATTTTTATAATAAATATTGCCAGTATTGTCTAAAAATTGATGCCATATTCTGCTCACTTTCCTATTCGATCAAAGCCAAGCATCAACAAATCGCACTAAAAAACACCAGTATTCGCACTATTTTTAAGCAAAACCTCAGACACTATCTGTATAATTTTCCAACGTTGCTACGCCGTCATAAGTCATTATTTGCTATACTAAGCTCCCTGTTTTTTGCTTCATCCTCCCCATGTCACCATCTACACAACATTCTCTTATTATCCAAATCGATCAGCTATTACCGCAAACACAATGTGGTTTATGCGGTCATCGTGATGGATGTTTACCTTATGCAAAATCGATTGCAGAAGGTGAAGAGGCAAATAAATGTGTGCCTGGTGGCCAGCCTGTTGCTGATGCATTGGCAGCGCTGTTACAACGCCCGTCTCTACCCGCTGAGCCAAGTGTCTGGGAAATTCAGGAGGATGGCCGCCCACAGCGCATAAAAGCGATTATTCGGGAAGATGAGTGTATTGGCTGTACCAAGTGTATTAGTGCCTGCCCAGTAGATGCGATCATCGGCAGTGGTAAGTTGATGCATAGCATTTTGACCGATCTGTGTACAGGCTGTGAATTATGTATTCCACCTTGTCCAGTCGATTGCATCGATCTGGTGGCAGATACCAAACCCTTGCCAACCGCAGAGCTACGCCGTGTTGAACAGGATGATTTAAGGCATCGCTACTATGCGCATATTCAACGTGAAGAGAAGCGTCGTTTAAGCCGTAAAGGACCCATTGTCCGCGCAGAAATTGATGTGGAATTCTTTGCCCAGTTTTCTCAGGCACTCAACAATGTTCCTGTGATTACCCTCGTGGATAAACCCAAAGAAACGCCAACACTGGATGCTAAAACCACGATTGAACTTGCCAAACTACGCACACAAATCAAGAAACTGGAAAAACAGTTGAGTGTACGTGTAGATGAGCAGAAACAAGCACAGTTACTGGCTTTACAACAACGTTTAAATGAATTGCAGGACATCTAAATGCCCGTTAAAAATATGACCAAAAAGCAGATTCAGACTTTTTTCGAACGTTTGCGTGAACAAAGACCGAACCCACAGACTGAGCTGAATTATTCTTCACCTTTTGAATTGCTTATTGCCGTTCTGCTTTCTGCTCAGGCAACCGATGTCAGTGTGAATAAAGCCACGGATAAACTCTATCCTGTTGCCAATACCGCTCAGGCTATTTTAAATCTTGGGGTGGATGGCTTAAAAGAATATATCAAGACTATTGGCCTGTATAACTCTAAAGCTGAGAATGTGATTAAAACCTGCCGTATTCTTGTAGAGCAGTATCAAGGCAATATTCCAGAAACACGTAAAGAACTGGAAGCTTTACCCGGTGTAGGCCGCAAAACGGCGAATGTGGTACTGAATACGGCATTTGGTCAGCCGACCATGGCGGTCGATACCCATATTTTCCGTGTGGGTAATCGTACTGGTCTGGCGGTGGGTAAAAATGTGCTTGAGGTTGAAGATCGCTTGATTAAAGTGATTCCGAAAGAGTTTATTATTGATGCACACCACTGGCTGATCTTGCATGGCCGTTATTGTTGTATTGCGCGTAAACCAAAGTGTGGCGAGTGTGTGGTTGCTGATGTCTGTAACTGGCCAGACCGCTTTGAATTTGGCGCGAATAAAGCTATTGCAATAAAAAACCTCAGTTAATCCTGAGGTTTTTTATGCTGCTGTAGTTTTGGATGCAGCTGACGTGTTTTACCATTCAGTTTATTTTCCAAAGCCTGCTGTTTTTGCACATGACGCAACATTTTTTGGCTTTGATACGCTAAAAACAACAGCAAAACCAAGCTGAAAATCACAACTAAAATTAGAATAACTTTTAGTAGCATAGCCCTTCTCCAAAATAAAAAGAGCCCTATATTCAGAGCTCTTTTATCATCTGCAATTCAGATTATTTGTCTAAAATTGCAAATAAATCGGCTTGAACGTTTTCGATCGGACGTAAACCATTCAGCTTATCGTAAGTCGGTGCATTTTCACCAGAAGCAGCACGACCTTGATAGAAGCCAACCAATTGCTCAGTTTCGCTGTGGTAAGAACCAAGACGCTTACGAATCGTTTCTTCTTGGTCATCTGGACGTTGTACAAGGTCTTCGCCTGTTTCGTCATCTTTACCTTCCACTTTTGGTGGATTGTAAACCGTGTGATAAACACGGCCAGATGCTGGATGCTGACGACGACCAGAAAGACGTTGAACAATCTCTTCATCTGGTACATCAATTTCGATCACATGATCAATACTGATGCCAGCTGATTCTAATGCTTCAGCTTGTGGGATTGTGCGTGGGAAACCGTCAAAGATACAACCATTTTCACAATCAGGCTGAGCAATACGTTCTTTCACCAAACCAATGATCAGTTCATCAGAAACTAAACCGCCTGATTCCATGACACTTTTTGCTTTTAAGCCAAGTTCAGTACCTTCACGAATTGCAGCACGGAGCATATCACCGGTTGAAATTTGTGGGATATTGTAGCGCTTACAGATCAACTGAGCTTGAGTACCTTTGCCTGCCCCAGGTGGTCCGAGTAAAATAATGCGCATAAAAGAACATCCTCATTTAAAAACAATAAATCTTAAATTGAGCAATATCATACAGAGTTATCGCTCAACCAACATCAAATTAATTATAAGAAAGCAACAAATAAGTGAATTAAACCAGCAAAGAAACCAGTCACTCCACCTAGTACAATTAAAATCCACTCATCTTCCTGAAAAGCAGGACGCAATAAATTCTGGAACTCTTTCGGTGTTAGTTCACGGATGCGGTCTCTAAACATTTGAAAGATCTTCTGCGCACGACTTGCATTCAGAGCTGGGTCACATACTGGTCCCATGGTAATTTCAATTGAGCGATCAATCAAGTCAGTCTTGAGTCTAGCATACTCTCTTGGACCTAATGAAAGCTGCAATGACGTTCTGACTAATGGGGTTTCCATGATTTCATTGATATGGCGCTTGACAATACGACGTGTTTTGTCTTTTTTGCTGCCATACATCATTTCAGTCATGATCGATTTTAAAGTAATTAAATCTTCCGTAACCACACTGGCAAATACATCCGAAACCTCTTCCTGACGCTTCATAAATGCACCTTGGACATTATAGGTACCAATCTTTAAGACAGGTACAATCCACGGGAATTTACGGTCTTTGGTCAAACGGAAGATCTGTGGATAGCGAATATAATGCGGTTCAATCGGATTAAAGACCATCCAGATCGCAATCCAGTTGGTCAAAAAGCCCCAGATTGCAGCCCAGAATGGAACGGTCCAGTGCCACGGCACCACAAACCAGACGATCATCTGGAAAATACCAAAGAACATACCAATTAACGCACTGATATGCCAAATAAAGTTGATCTCTTTCTGCCCTACTTTCAGGAACATGCGCACCATCAAACGGCGATCACCTTCCATTTGGCTGACCACCATTTCACGCATGTCGACCAGTGACTCGACGTTCATGGTCAGCTCAGTCACAAGTTCCCTTAAGGTATTGGGTAATTGTTTATGCGCTTGTGCATAGATACGGCGTTTAATTGAATAAGGCAGGTTTTCCCAGAGCACAGCATTTCGGTCGATCATGACCTCATCAATCAGGTGCTCAAGCTCAAAACCAACTTGTTCACCAATAATCATGGCCATATCTTCAGGATCCATTGCTTCCAGAAACTCTCGCAATGATCCCAACTTAGATAAAGTATTATCGGTAATGATGCCTGAAATACGTCCAGCTTTACGCGGCACGATCCCTTGCCAACCAACAGGTAATGGGCCTAAATGGAATCCCCAGAAATTAATTGGGTAAAATACCATTTTCAGTGCCATCCACACGTGCGCCCAAGTTACAAAGGCGGTCACTGGAATGATACTTAAGACTGCCAGATGGTCAGGTCGATTTAAGAAAATCTGCCACAATTCATTGACGTAATCAAACATGCATGACTCTCAGAATTATTGATACATGATGGCTTATAAAAGAATAAATCTGCATTTCCCTCTTATAAACCAAAACTTAAGGTGTAAGAAAACTGGAGCACAGGTTGTGCTTTTTTCACAGTGTTGCCATCCCCATCTTCTAATTTTTCACGCACTCCGGCGCCAACACTGAATGTACTAATCCGTTCATTGTTCAGCCAGACATATGCAAGATCCGCACCGACGCCTAAATTGGCTTTTTGTTTACCACCATAATTTTTACTGTCTAAATGGCCCGCATAGACCCCAACATAATAACCATTTTTATCTGTACCCGTTAAATAGTACGGATAGCGAAAGCCGACCTGTCCCCCAATTTCATTGTCGTCATTTAAAAATGCACCTGCTTTCACATAGGCAATTCCATACGGATTTACCCATTCTAAATTGCCATGTAATAATTTTTTAGTAAAACCCGCCCCGACATTCCATGTTGACACGTTTGCATCTTTCAATTTTGGTTCAGGCATAAATGGATTATCATCCGCATGTGCTAAGCCTGTAAGTGTTAAAACCGATAATAAAAGGCAAATTTTTCTCATTATTTTCTCCATTTTCCCTATGTGTGTATTGGAAAATCCTATTTCGAATAGTTTGTGACTTTAACAGAATTATTTTGCTTCTAATATACAAGACCCTATAATTTTAATGTCTACAAAGTCAAAAGCTGTCGCATGAACAATTGCATGAATTGTTGAAAATTCTACAGTATGTTCATGCAACTTACGTTAAAATATTCCGTCTTTGTATTCTCTCACCCCTGCAATTAAGTCGGCACCCTATGAAACAGCACTTTCCTTTAAAAAACATGCAACAAGAAAAGCGCATTTATAAGGGTCGGATCTTCTTTGCAATCTTTCTGGTGGCCTTTTTTCTACTGTTATTGATTTGTCGTTATGCATATTTACAGATTGTTCATTACGATGATTTTACAACGGCCTCAGATAAGAACCGAATTCGCTTACAACCACTCGCCCCGGCCCGTGGTTACATCTATGATCGTAATGGGGTTTTGCTCGCAGATAACTATCCTGTTTTTACGGCAACCCTAAGTCGTGCCGATGTCAGCGATATTGATGATACGCTTACTCGTTTGATCCCAATTTTAAATCTCAGTCAGGAAGACGTAGATCGCTTTAAAAGCCGCGTAAAAACAGCACGAAAAACTGAGCGTCTGGCAATCAAATTAAACCTGACGGAAGCAGATATCGCGAAATTCAGCGAAGTGAAATATGCTTTTCCTGGGGTGAAAATTGAAACGCAAATGACCCGCTACTATCCACATGGCGAACTTTTTGCCCATGTCATTGGATATGTCGGACGTATTAATGATAAAGAACTCAAATCGATTGATAAGGACTTATACGCGGGCACTAACCTGATTGGTAAAATCGGGGTCGAAAAAAGCTATGAAGACTTATTACACGGCACACCGGGTTATGAATCTGTCGAAGCAGATGCCCATGGTAATGTACTACGTAATTTAGGACGCCAAAACCCTGCACGCGGTAATGATCTGTACTTATCAATAGACTATGGTCTACAAACGATTGCTGCACAGCAATTAAAAGATCGCCGTGGTGCAATTGTGGCCATGGATCCGCGCACAGGTGAAATTCTGGCATTGGTCTCTAGCCCAAGTTTCAATCCAAACTTATTTGTCACTGGGATTAGTACAAAAGACTATAGCGGTCTGCGTGACAACCTCGACCAGCCACTCTACAACCGTGCAGTTCAAGGGGCTTACCCGCCCGGCTCAACCATTAAGCCAATGTTTGGTCTAGGTGGCATTCACTATGGTCTAGTGGATTGGAGTACAGCCATTTCAGATCCAGGTTACTTCTCTCTACCTGGCGACAGCCATCGCTTCCGTGACCATAAGAAAAGTGGACATGGTTCAGTCAACATGCACAAGGCACAGATCGTTTCTTGTGATACCTATTTCTATGTTCTGTCCTACCGGATGGGCATTGAGAAAATGAATGACTGGATGCGTCAGTTTGGCTTTGGTGAAAAAACAGGTGTCGATTTACCAAGTGAAAGCTCTGGTCTCTACCCAAGTCCAGAATGGAAAATGCGTACCCGTAAGTCAAAATGGCTCAAAGGTGAAACCATTTCGGTCAGTATTGGACAAGGTGCATTTACCTCAACACCATTACAACTTGCCATGGCAACTGCAATTACTGCCAATAAAGGCTCACATGTTACGCCGCATGTATTAAGAGAAACCAAAGGCGCCAAAAAGTTTGCTGTACACAATGCGCCTGATGGCAAAATCCAGTTTAACGGCACAGACCAAGACTGGACCAATATGCATGATGCAATGGTTGACGTGATCCAGTCAGGTACAGGTCGCGGCATCAAAGGCGGTTTGCAATACTCGATTGCGGGTAAAACGGGTACGGCGCAGGTGAAGAGTATTGCACAAGGGAAACGCTATAACGAAGCGGCCCTTTCATCTCGCCAATGGGACCATGGTCTGTTTGTTGGCTTTGCACCTGCGGATAATCCAGAAATTGCGATTGCCGTCGTTTGGGAAAATGGTCGACATGGTGGCTCAGCCGCACAGATTGCCCGTCCAATCTTTGATTACTGGCTCGTGACCCGCAAGAAGAATCCACTTCGCCCAGCCAATCATCAGGTGAGTGGTGGTTTAATGACGGCCGGAATCAAGCCAGGTGAATTATCGATGGCAAACGCGGCGGCAGCACAAAATGCAGCGCCAGCTTCAAGTCCCGTCGCCACCCCACCTGCTGCGACACCGCCAGCAGCAGCTCAACCTGCAGATGATGGAGTAACTGAATAATGAAAAATCAATTACGAATTATTGGCGGTGAATGGAAACGACGCACGCTACCATTTGCAACTATTGAAGGCTTACGACCGACACCTGAGCGTGTCCGTGAAACCTTATTTAACTGGTTAATGTGGGATATTCAAAATGCACAGGTTCTAGACTTGTGCAGCGGTTCTGGTGCCTTGGGGTTTGAAGCTCTTTCACGTGGTGCTGCCAAAGTCACCATGATTGAACCTAATCCAACGCAAGCACGTTTTTTAAAAGATAATATTCAACTGTTAAAAGCTGAAAATTGTCAGTTACTGGTCACAACGGCCCAGCAAGCTTTAAGCAAATTAAAAAACAGCTTTGATGTGGTCTTTCTTGACCCACCTTATAGCCTTGATTTATGGCAAGAACTGGCTGAACTGGCTGATCCAATGATCAATCCGAATGCCTATATCTATGTCGAGGCAGATCGTGACTTAGCTCAACTGAAACTTCCTGACAATTGGCAAAAAATCAAAGAAACCAAAGCAGGTATGGTTAGAGCAGGCTTATATCAAAAAGTGGTTTAGAAAATACTCAGCCAGAAAAACCGTATCATTTGTCCACGATCAAAGGGAAAACTGGACAAATATTCATAACCAATTCGATTACGGAAATTGAGCTGATAAGCGATGCCATAGCCTACTGAAATCGAGAAATCGTCTAATGACAGGCTGGTGGTATCACCCGTTAGCATTTTATGGTTAAACTGATTGGTCTGGTAAGCGGTGTTGTTATAGACACGCCAACGTTCGTTCTGAAAAAACAGATTATGCAAAACTGAATAATCTGTTTTCATTTGCGGATAGGCGGCGTCAAACATTTCCTCTCGATCATCATGGATCGGCTCAAAAAAATCATAATCTTCTGCATTCGACCAGCCAGATAGACAAGCCAACAGACAGAATAAAAAAATATGCTTAACGCGCATCATCACTTGTATTACTGATAACCCCTCTTTAGCATACCGCTAAAAGTTATTTTTTATCAAGCAATTAAAACTTATTCTACATTTAAACTGTTCAACTTTATCTTCCCTTCAATCATTACACCTGCCCCTACCTTAACGCAGCCCATGTTTGCTATAGCGAAATCATGCAAAAGATGTATAAAATTTTTTAATTTTTATTCTGTTAGACATAAATATTTAATTTATAAAACTAAACTTCTATACAATAATAGCCGTCTTTAAAATCTCACCTTATCTATCATGAAACTTTTGTACGTATTCCTCGCCACCTTAAGCTTAACTGGTTGTATCTTTGGAAAATCAAGCGAGGTAAAACGTGCCGAGAAAGTCTTACAAAATTTTGAATGTAATAATATTGAATCTAGCGAGTTAGCAACTTCTTCTATTTCGACTTTTTATCAACAATCTTTGGCTGCCAATAAAGAAAAGGCTGCCTCTTATATTGAACAATATAAAAATGGTGAAGATCTCTTTGACATTCCCCTCGATGAAGTTGTACAACAAAAATATCAATTATATATACAAGCGTGTCAGGCACTTGGCGGTATATCTACAACAAAAGAGCCTATTGCTGTAGCTTCTACAGAGTAAGGGAAATACGCTTTGCCTGATCGCGTTTAGGACGTGACATGATAGAAAAACAACTGACATTAAAACATTATCTTGCGCTTGCGCTCATCGTACTTGTGGTTGCTATTGCAAGTATTCATCCACTTGAGTTTGAGTCGTACCTGTTACATCAGGCAGGTACGGTTTTTATGTTGATTGCCCTACTGATTGCATTCAAGAAAATCGGCCTGAATTATTTCAGTTTCTGCTTATATTTAGCGTTTCTGTTTATCCATATTATTGGCGCTCACTATCTCTATTCCTATGTACCCTATAATCAATGGATCCTCTATTTTTTCAACTTTGACTTAAATCAAAGCATGGGCTGGTCACGGAATATGTATGATCGGCTGGTTCATTTTGCTTATGGACTGCTGCTCTATCCTTTTGTCTATCGTTGCTTTCAAGTCTGGCTACCCAACACCAAACCTTTCTCCCTCTTCCTGCTTGTCATCCAGTTTGTCATGGCGTCCAGCGTATTTTATGAGCTACTTGAATGGGGCCTCTCTATCGGTTTATCACCTGAAGATGCAGAAAACTACAATGGTCAGCAAGGTGATATGTGGGATGCGCATAAAGATATGTTTCTAGCAACAATTGGCGCGATCCTGACGGGAATTATTCAACTGGTAAAACAAAAGACGCTTATTGAAAAATAAGCGTCTTATTTCATCTGTACATTGATTAGATAATTGAATGCTGTAATACATCCAACTGGTCTAAAGGATCTGTCCTGATGGTTTGGGCAAAATCAAAACTTTCGACATTATGACTGCTTGAGCTTGTTGCAGTGGTCGATGGTGTTTGAGTCGAAATAATTTGATTTAAGACATCGTCCACCTGACTGCTTGATTGCTCAGGAACAGACAACAATTCATTTAGGTTTAACTTTTCTGCTGAAGATGAAGGAGATGCAGCCACCTGTTTGGCTTGAAAAGCATCCAGATTGATGGAGTCAACCAATGAAGCTTGTGCCACAGCAGATTCTGGAGCTTCGCTTTGTAGTGATGCTGTCGTGGTTGGGGCAACAACATTAAAGCTGAATCCATCACTCATTTCACTGATATTACCCGCAGCATCAGTCTGGGTTAATGTAATCTTATGTGTACCTAATCCCAGCTCTTGGGTAAAGTTAAAACTCCATTTCCCATTGTCCCCGACTGTTACAGTACCCACGGGTTGACCATTATCATAAATCGTCAGCACCGCTTTTGCTTCACCAATGCCCGATAGTGTCGGCTTGGTATCATCGGTATTTGCACCCGCAGCAACTGCGCCTTTTACAGGCCCCACATCATCAGTGACGGTTTGCAAGACAGGCTTATTGGGTGCAATGGTATCTTTGACTCCCAGCACATCGGTGGCATCCGAACGATTGCCAGCCGCATCAATGATGTACACTTTACCTATATTTTTATCAGTTAAAGCTGGAGATATGGCGATGGTAAATTTCCCATCGGCTCCAACCGTACCTGTCCCAATCGTTTTGCCATCTGGGCCCTTGATTTCAACTTTACTATTTGCCTCAGCGATACCTGTTACGGTGTCGCCCGCTGCGTTAATCTGGGCTGCGGCTTTATCTGGCGCTATGGTGTCTTTACCTGCGGTGATTTCAAGAGGTTTTGAGACGTTGCCAGCTGCATCTTCGAGTACGACAGAACCCTTTTTATCGGCAGCTAAAGCAGGTGACAGGCTAATCTCAAACTTGCCTTGCGCATCTGTAGTACCACTCCCAATCACCTTACCATCCGCATCTTTGATCACAACTTTGCTATTGGCTTCCGCCCGACCTACGATTGAAGTCCCTTCTTTATTCACTTCAACTGTCGGTTGATCAGGTGCAACTGTATCTTTGCCCGCAAAAACTTTTGAAGGTGTCGATTTATTTCCTGCCGCGTCCTCTGCAACAACAGTTCCGCCCTTCTCGCTGGTCAATGGAGGTGAAACCTTAATCGAATATAAACCCTGTTTATTTGCGGTGACGGTACCAAGCAACTTGCCATCTGCATCATAAATAGAGACTTTGGCATTGGCCTCTGTCTTACCTGTTACGATAGTTCCATCTGCATTGAGCTGGGCGGTAGGTGCATCTGGTGCAATGGTATCCTTATTTCCCGTTACTACAGCCATCTTTGAAGCATTTCCAGCGCTATCAATCGCGGTTACTCCAACCCTGCCGCCATTAACTAAAGGCTGATCCAGCTTGACCGTATAATTGCCTTCTGCATCAGCTTGTCCAGTTGCAATCACCTTACCTGTAACATCTTTAACTTCAATTCTGGCGTTTGCTTCAGCTTTTCCTGTGATGGTCTGTGTATCAGCGCCTAAAGTTGCCGTAGGTGTGTCTGGCGGTGTTAAATCAATCGGTTTGTTATTGTTGTTACTGTCTTTTTTATCATCATCATCATCTTTGACAGCCAGCAAATATAACCCTTCTGCTGCTAAAGCGACCAATCCTGCTTTGAGCAATTGCGATTTGGTAATGCCTAAGTCTTCTGCACCATCTGACGTTGCGATCGTCTGTGAAGGTGGCTGTGTATAAGCAAATTGAGTCAGTTGTGTTGTCGGCACATAACGGATGAACTGGCCCGAATCATCAAATTGAGCAATGCTATAGCTTCCGTCTTCTTCAGGAAAAGCCAAAGTATGTTCAGTAACATTTGCATCAGTATAAAAATCACTAATAATGATTTTTTCACCGTTTTTTAGTGTAATGACAAGATCATTACCTTGTTTCATAATAGATTTGATATCGTCCTGATTTACACCAATCTGGACAATCGAAGGCTGATCTAGAATGACCGCTTTTATCTGTCCATCTTGTAAAATATTCGAATTTTTCTTCGAAGAAACGACAACTCTTGTCATTTTTATGCTCACTTATCAATTATATTTTTATCTATTTGTCGATTAATGAATAGTTAAGTAATTCATCTGCATTTAAAATATCAAAACATTCTCTGAACAACAATCTATTCAATCGCTTTTGTTCTGTTTAATTTAAATTGACCATACGTTCAAAAAACAGACTGTAAAAAATAACCTATATTTTTAATTCATATAAAAAAACCAGCCTCATCAGACTGGTTTTCTTTAAAACGCTTCAATTAGAATTTTGGATCACGCATTTGGACAAGCGTGCTGTTTGCTTTCGCAAGACTATCTGTAATTTTACTCATCACAGCTGGAACCAAACTCTCAGCCATTTGCGCAGCTTGTAAACCGAGCTTTTCGCCAAAGGTTGGGCGTTTACGCGTGTTAATCACATAGATATCATGTTTTGGCAGTAGGCTCAGCAAGTATTCGTCTGAAGTCTGTAAGGTATCAACCAGATTCAACTCGCGCGCATCTTCGCCATACCAGTGCTCACCTGTTGCGACTTTTGCAACATCCAGTTGTGGACGATATTTCTCTACAAAGTGCTTAAATAAAGCATGCGTTTGCTGTAACTCTTCTTCGAACTTCGCCTTACCTTCTGGCGTATTTTCACCAAACATAGTAACAGTACGTTTGTATTCGCCTGCGGTGTACAGTTCAAAATCAACATTGTGTTGTTTTAACAACCGATTAAAGTTAGGCACTTGGGCAACCACGCCGATTGAACCTACCACAGCGAATGGTGCTGAGATGATTTCATTAGCAATACACGCCATCATATAGCCGCCACTCGCTGCAACTTTATCTACGCAGATCGTGACATGAAAACCCGCATCGCGTAAACGCACCAGTTGGGCTGCTGCCAGACCATACCCATGCACCATGCCACCCGGACTTTCCAGACGAACAACAACGCGGTCATGTCCAGCTTTTGCAGTTGCCAAGATCAAGGTGATTTCTTCACGAATCGTATCAACGGCAGAGGCTTGTACGTCTCCTTTAAAATCGAGTACGTAAATTTTTTGATCATTCTTACGACGAACTTTTGCTTCTTTGGCAAGTTGTTGCACCAGTTGCAGTAATTCCAAACGAGAAGCTGTTGTTTGCGCAATTTTTTTTCTTTGTTCATTCACACGCGCATTTAAATGACTAATACGAATTTCAGCGGGAAATTTAGGTAAATGGAATAACATACAGTAATGCTCTATAAATTCGGCTTTATCCATCTAAGATGTGGCCTGCTGAATAAAAATTCAATAGTGAATTTGAAAAATAGATTTATTTTCATTTATATAATAAAAAAAGAGCCCGTAGGCTCTTTGATTGATCTGGGTTTTATTAACCAAAACGACCTGTAATATACGCTTCAGTCAATTGATGGTCAGGTTGAGTAAAGACTTTCTCAGTCGAGTTTACTTCGATCAAATCACCCAAATGGAAGTAAGCGGTACGGTCAGAAACACGTGCCGCCTGTTGCATCGAGTGAGTCACGATTGCAATGGTATATTGCTCTGAAAGTTCTGAGATCAGTTCTTCAATCTTTGCTGTCGCAATTGGATCAAGTGCTGAACATGGTTCATCCATCAAAATCACTTCTGGGCTTACTGCAATGGTACGGGCAATACATAGACGTTGCTGTTGACCACCCGACAAACCAGTACCTGGCTGACTTAAACGATCTTTGACTTCTTCCCATAAGCCCGCTTTACGCAAGCTGTTTTCTACGATTTCTTCCAAGTCGTATTTGTCACGTGCCAAACCATGCAATTTAGGGCCATACGCAACATTATCAAAAATAGATTTCGGGAATGGGTTTGGCTTCTGGAATACCATACCCACTTGTGCACGAAGTAAAACGACATCAAGATTTGGATCATAGATATCTTGATTATCGAGTGTCACCTTACCCGTTACACGACAGCTGTCAATCGTGTCATTCATACGGTTCAGAGTACGCAAGAAAGTCGATTTACCACAACCTGATGGCCCAATGAATGCAATTACTTCATTTTGGTATACATCCAGATCAATCCCTTTGATTGCCTCAGTTTCACCATAGTACACATGAACATCTTTGGTACTGATTTTCACTTCACTTGTCTGAGGTTTCTTAGTTGAAGCCGCCGTTTCGAACTGAGAGACAAATGCAGTATTTGATTGCTTAACTTGCGCTTCAGATGACGTAAATTCTGTTTGCTGTGGATTCACTGATTTATCCTTTTCTACGGCGTTCATAATATCAATCGTATTCATTGTACTCTCCTCAATTACCAACGCACTTCAAATTTCTTACGGAGCCAGATAGCAAGGCCATTTAAACTGATCATGAGTGCAAGCAACACAATAATCGCTGCTGCTGTACGCCCTTCAAAGAAGTTACGCAATTCATTACCTTGCCATAAATAAATTTGTACAGGTAATGCAGTCGCCTGATCTAATGGCGTTGTCGGAACGCTTGCAACAAAAGCACTCATACCAATTAATAATAATGGAGCCGTTTCACCTAATGCTTGCGCCACCCCAATAATTGCACCAGTTAAAATCCCCGGTAATGCTAAAGGCAGAACATGATGGAAAATAGTTTGAACCTTTGAAGCCCCGAGACCCAAAGCGGCCTGACGAATCGAAGGAGGTACTGCTTTTAACGATGCACGTGTGGTAATGATCACGGTTGGCAGAGTCATTAGGCTCAATACCAGACCACCCACTAGCGGTGCAGATAATGGTAAATGCATCCAGCTAATAAAGATCGCTGCACCCAACAAACCAAACACGATTGAAGGAACAGCAGCCAAGTTGTTGATGTTAACTTCAATAATATCGGTCATCATGTTCTTTGGCGCAAACTCTTCAAGATAGATTGCACTTGCAACACCAATCGGAATAGAGATCACAATCACGATCAGCATCATGAACAATGAGCCCATGAATGCACCCGCCAAACCACTGGTTGCAGGAGAACTACGAGAGTCTGGGCTAAAGAACAAATTGGTATTAAAGCTATTTGTTATAACGCCTTGTGCTTTCAATTTATCTGCCAGCTGACGAACCTCTGGGCTTAACTGTTGTTGATCATCAGGTAAAGAGCGATCAATATTTCCTGCTAACCAGACGTCAACATTCGCATCTGCCAAAAATTTAATTTCTTTTTTGGTGCCAATTAAAGATGGATCTTTAAGCACCATATCACGAAGACGATAGGTTTCAGAGCTGGTATACAAACTACTTAACTCATCACGTTGAGATTCTAAAGCCTTATCTTTAGCAACCACGCCATTCACGATCAGAGCATCCCAATCCACCATGCCCATCTCTGTTTGCCAAGCCACCATACGCTCTTCAAAATGCGCGGGTGTTTCACCTGCTGTTATTTTTGGTTTTGCACCCGCATTGATAATTGCTGGATCGAAATATACAGGTACAGTTAGGCTATTTTGCCAAAATGCTGGTAAGCCCTTACTTAAAATACTACCGAAAAGTAAAGCGACAAAAGCAAGACCAATCACAACCGCAGCAAAACCAGAAAAACGGAATGCCTTTTCCTGACGATGACGCTTAGCCAAAGAGCTCTGGATTTTTCTTTTGCGCTGTTCACGTTGTTCAGCAGCTACTTTTGGATCTAACGCATCCATAGAAGTTGTATTTGATGAACTCATTCGTATTGCTCACGATATTTACGCACGATATACAGTGCAATAATGTTTAGACCCAAAGTAATGACAAACAACGTTAAACCTAGAGCAAATGCCACTAAAGCTTGCGGGCTGGCAAAGTCAGTATCGCCAGTTAATTGGTTCACAATCGTTACGGTAACTGTTGAAACGGCTTCTAAAGGATTCACATGCAGTAATGGACTATTCCCTGCTGCTAATACCACAATCATGGTCTCACCAATCGCACGAGAAGCGGCCAACAGGAATGCCCCAACAATTCCGGGTAAAGCCGCAGGTAAAACCACTTGGCGAATAGTTTCAGACTTGGTTGCCCCCAAGCCCAAAGAACCATCACGTAATGCACGTGGAACCTGTGTAATGATGTCATCTGAAAGTGAAGAAACGAATGGGATAATCATGATTCCCATTACAAAGCCTGCGGTCAGTGCACTGGTCGCATTGATATGTAAGCCGACTTGTTCACCTAACATTTTGAAGAATGGGCCAATGATCATTAAGGCAAATACACCGTAAACAATCGTTGGGATACCCGCTAATACTTCAATCGCTGGTTTTGCCCAAGCACGTAAACTAGGAGACGCATACTCTGCCAAATAGATCGCGATCATCAATCCGACTGGTACAGCAACGAGTAGTGCGATACCACTCACCATTAAGGTACCCCAGATTAAGGGTAAAATGCCGTAGCTTCCTTCTGCGTTACCAGATGTACTAAAGCCCGGGCTCCATTCGGTACCAAAGAAGAAATCAAAAGGACTGACGAAACGGAAAAAGTGCAATGCTTCATTCAGCATAGATAGCACGATACCAATCGTGGTCAGGATCGCGACGCCAGAACACAAAATCAAACCGACATTAACTGCCTTTTCAACTTGGTTACGTGCGCGGAATTGTTGACTAACATGACGTTTTGCCCAAACCAGACCTGCCAATCCAGCACTAATCACAACGGCCAATTTGGCAAAAGAACCAATGGTCTGGAATTTTGAAAGCTCTTGTGCTGCTGCTAACTCATAAGCTGCTGGCTGATCAGTTACCCCAAAACCAGAAGCCAGTGCTTGCACACGACTGGTTAATACATCACGCCCAGCCGCATCTAAAGTTGAACTTACAGAAGCAGGGATATTATTAAAAATAATATGTTGTAAAACACTTGGTTCAACCAAGTTCCAAATAATCAAAATTAAAAAAGCAGGAACACCACACCACAGCGCAACCAATGCCCCATAATACCCTGGGCGAGAATGTAGTGCTGCTGAGTTATTTCCCTTACCTGCTAGGTTACGGCTTTTGCTCAGCCCGATTTGATATGCAATTGCCACAAGGGCTAATAACACACCGATAAGTAGCAGATTCATGTAATCTCCACTGTTTTCCCAATTTTCATGATTTGAAAAAACTTAGCTAGACAAAAAGGCTGATGAACCTAAGTCTCACCAGCCTCCCTTTTAACAATATTATTTAACTGATTTACCCGCTTTGAAATCAGCTAGGATTTTTGCACGCTCTTTATCGCTTAAAGGAATCAAACCAGCTTTTTCTAATTTAGAACCTTTACCAGAAATTTTCTTGTTCAAGAAGAATTCTGCAAATTGTGGCAAGCCTTTGATTGATTTCAAGTGTTCGCCTTTCACGTAGAAGAATAATGGACGAGAAACAAGGTAGCTACCATCCAAAACTGTTTTTTCTGAAGGTGTTACACCATTTACTGTTGCTACGCGTAATTTATCGCGGTTTGAGTCATAGAAACCTAAACCAAATACACCTACAGCGTTTGGAGAAGTTTTCAAGCGAGCCAATGTTTCAGTATAGTCGCCTGCAATCTCGATCACACGGCCATCTTTACGGAAAGTTGAACATGCTTTCTTCTGGTCATCTTTACTTAAGTTTTTGTAGTAATCAAATGCTTCACAGCCCGCATCAACCATTTTCTCTTGGAAAACTTCGCGTGTACCGTGGTTAGAAGCTGGGATCACTAAAGTGATCGCTTCATTTGGTAATGATTTATCAATTTGATTCCAGTTTGTATAAGGGTTTGGAACCAATTTACCATTTGATGGTAATTGTGCAGATAATGCCATGAAGACATGAACTGGTTTTAATTTATACACTGCTTTTTTAACATTTGAAGCGAATACAATACCGTCGTAACCCACTTTGATTTCTTGTACTTGGTTTACGCCAGATTTTTTACATGTATCCAATTCTGAATCTTTAATTTGACGTGAAGCATTTGCGATATCAATCGTGTTATCGCCAACACCTTGACAGAATTGTTTCAAACCACCACCAGTACCGCCTGAACCGACAACTGGTGCTTTAAATTGAGGGAAAGTGTTGCCAAACTCTTCAGCAACAATACTTGCAAACGGTAATACAGTAGATGAACCAGCAATTTGAATCGTATCACGAGCTGCATTTGCAGTCGTTGCTACAGTTGCCCCAGATACAGCTAATGCAATTGCGATGTGACGTGGATTTAAGCGCATTCTGTTTTCTCTCATTAATGCAATTTGATTTACAACTCTTTTCAAGTTAAGTGTTGTACTTTGGTTAACTGCATTTTGAGCAGATAATATGACAATTAAGTGACAACTTTATGACGCTTTTGTGATGGTCATTTTCCACCATCTATTTTTAGCATGTGATCCGTCATAAAATCGTATTCCAGCTTTCACATTTGTCATAAATAATGAGAAATAAAAACACAACCACTTAATTTAATTAAATTTTTCTAGCATCAAAAAATCTCAATTAACAAAAAGCATCTTGGGTTAGAAGGTTAGTTTATATATGTTTTATGACAATTCTCTATAAAAAAGGACAGATACAATGCCAAATCCTGTCACAATTGAAACACAAATGATGATTCGCAAACCTGTTTCTAAGGTATTCGAAGCATTCATTGATCCTGAAATTACCTCAAAATTCTGGTTCAGCTCATCCACAGGCAAACTCGAACAAGGTCATACAGTGACTTGGACATGGGAGAAGTACCAAGTTTCTACAAAAGTCATGGTGACAAAAATAATTGCAAATGAATTGATCCAGATCCAATGGGGTGAACCCAGTAGTACCGTGGACTTTAGATTTGAAAAAATAAATGAAACGCAAACCTATCTCAGAATCCAGAACTATAATATTGCCTTACAGGGCGATGAACTCATTGCTTTTATTATTGATAGTACTGGCGGTTTTACAACAGTATTGGATAGTTTAAAAGCTTATCTGGAACATGATCTTCAACTTAACCTTGTGCATGATAAGTTCCCGCCTTTTTGAGACTCTCTCATTATTGCTGGAAATAGGTCATGCATCCGCATGCACTATTTTCATAATGCAATGCTTAAACATATTGATTGATCAGACCAACAAAGATTGTGTAGGTACGATTCGCTTTTTATCCACTAGTGATTAGGCCTGCTTTTCGATTCGACGATCCACATATTCCATATAGCCACGCCCTTCAATTACGCGTTCTTTATAGACACCTTCATAAAAATATCCACCCACATAACCATCGCCAATCCCATAAAGCATAGGGGTATCGACTTCACCTTTTAAACGAATCTCAATCTGCCCTTCCATATTTTTTACAATCCATTGAAACTGATAAGGCAATTTGATAATACGTCCATCTTCAGCCACAGCTAAACGGGACTGATAACTCAATACTTCAAATTCGGCTATTAGTCTTAAATGGTCGCTCTCAAGATTTCTGAGAAAAGCCTTATTCACTACTATTTGTCCATCAAAATGGGTTTCATTGAGTAAAAGCTGCGTGTGTTTATCTAAAGAAATAATATGATAGGTACTAAAATCCAGTGGAATCTTTTGATTTGAAAGATGAGAGGAGGAATTGAATGCCGTACAAAAGGAATATTCAAAAGCGCATAAGCCTGAAATTTTTTGCATGTCACCCTGATAATGACAATAGCCTTCATAATGAGACAATAAACTAAAATGATCAAACATGGGCGTTTGAACAAACCATGAAACTTGATCTGCATTCTTTAACCGAATATCAAGCTTAAACTCAGACTGTCGTACCACGACATGATAATCTGGATACGCTCCTTCTATCGTGATGTCTTTGCCCACTTTAAAAAATGGATTACTGGCAGAAGACTGACTATTTTGTGGAGTCGAATAACTTTGGAAATGTCGGGCCATTTTTGCAGCCGTGCCGGCCACGATCATGGCATTGTCACCCAAATCGGTTTTTAAAAATGGATCAGACTCAACTGCGTCATTCCCCGATGAACTTATAATCGAAAGAAAAGTGAAAAAATGATGCGGTGCGGGTAAATCCGGGATAATAATTCCGTAACGGCTCCAGCCGCGCTGTTGAGCCCGATGTTTAGAGTCCAAAGCATATTCTTGAAATAAAGATTGTTTAGATGAGATAGCAGGTGTGTCCAGCACTTTATGTAAAGGCTTTATAAAACTCATTAATGCAGGCCATTGATTAAACATCTTATTGTTCTCTTTTTTAAGGTGATTTCCAATACGCTTGAAATCATCTTTATTCATTTTTTATACCTGCTTATAAAATACCTAGATTTGTTGGCAAACTTTTATTGAGAAAAATCTAATTTTTAGACAAAACATGACATTTTTAAATGGCACTCTCACAGCCTGTTCCAGCACGAACAAAAAAAGGAGCTCAAATTTGAACTCCTTTTTTTCAACTGTCAGACCAGTTCAGACTCAAACATTCGGCTGAACTTCTGTCGACATCACTTCTTTTTTCTTATATTTGAACACATACACCACCGCCAAAATAGCAAGCCAGATTGGAACAAGCACCACTGCTGGTCGCATATCAGGGGTTAAGCTCATGATCAGTAAAATACCGAAGATAAAACCGATGGTGAGATAATTACTCCAAGGACTAAAAATGCTTTTAAACTTGGTCATATGTTGCTGCTGTTGCATGGCTTTTCTAAATTTAAGATGCGTCCATGAAATCATTAACCAGTTCACCACCAAAGCTGCCACTACCAGCATCATTAAAAACTGGAATGCTTTGCCTGGCATCAAGTAATTCACCACCACACAAAGTGCTGTCACGGAAGCAGAAACAATAGCTGCTGCCATTGGAATCCCACGACGATTAACCTTTTGCAGGATTTTAGGTGCATTTCCCTGCATTGCCAAACCATGTAGCATACGGCTATTACAATAAATACAGCTGTTATAAACTGAAATCGCCGCAATCAGCACCACAAAGTTCAAAACATTTGCGACACCATGGCTATCCAAGGACTGGAAAATAAGAACAAAAGGACTACCACCTTCCGCCAACTGATTCCACGGAAATAAACACAGCAATACGCCAATCGCACCGATATAGAAAATCAGGATACGATAAACAATCTGGTTCACCGCTTTAGGAATGGTTTTATCTGGATTTTTGGTCTCAGCCGCAGTAATACCAATCAACTCAAGACCACCAAAAGCAAACATGATCACCGCCATCGCCATAATAAAACCATGCATGCCGTTTGGAAAAAAGCCACCGAATTGCCATAAGTTTGCAACACTCGCTTGCGGGCCTGCACTGCCAGAGATCAATAAATAAAGTCCAAAACCAATCATGCTCAGGATGGCAATAATCTTGATACAGGAGAATAAGAACTCAGATTCTCCAAAGAAGCGGACATTGACCAGATTGATCCCGTTAATCAGTAGAAAAAAGAATAAAGCCGTGATCCATGTGGGTAGCTCGGGCCACCAAAACTGCACAAAGGTACCAATCGCACTCAGTTCGGCCATACTGACCAGCACATAAAGCACCCAATAATTCCAGCCAGACATAAAGCCAGCCATTGGGCCCCAATATTTATTGGCAAAATAACTAAAGGAACCACTCACTGGTTCCTCGACCACCATTTCACCTAAATGGCGCATAATTAAAAAAGCAATGACACCTGCCAATGCATATCCAAGTAGAACCGACGGCCCCGCCAATTTAATGGTTTGCGAGATGCCTAAAAACAATCCTGTGCCTACCGCACCACCTAGCGCAATCAACTGAATATGCCGATTGGATAGACCTTGTTTTAACTCATGTTTATTGTCTACATCCATCACTTAACTCCAATGTGTGTGTCACATCCTGTACACCTTTATGCAGCGTTAGATCCGAAGCCAATTACTCGGCTTCGAACCTCATTCGCTTTCTTATCAATTTATAAATTTGAAGACTTTCCTGTCTTCTCAATGAACTAGAACGAAATCACTTTTTGATAGGGGATCTTTTGAGAACGCTGCTTGAGAATTTCATAGCCACGATCCCCATAGTCAAAGCGTGCAATCACCGAAGCAAACTTCTTCAGGCTCAATGGCGCATCCATTGCAGGAAGCTTTAATTCGATAAAAGTCAGACCATCAAACTGATGCATCATGTCCAAGGTCTGCTTAAGTTGGCCTGCTGTTTCAACCACACAGCTCTTATATTGATGTTTGCCATTAAAGACACCTGGGATTTCGGTATAGTGCCAGTTTTGAATATCGTTATAGGCTGCATTTTCCCCCATGATCAAACGTTCGATGGTATAACCGCCATTATTCAATAAGAAGATAATGGGTTTAAGCCCATGACGGATAATGGTTGAAAGTTCCTGTACGGTTAACTGGAACGAACCATCACCAATAAACAGAATCTGACGACGTTCTGGTGCAGCCAATAAACTGCCGAGTAAAGCTGGTAAGGTATAACCGATCGAACCCCAAAGTGGCTGGGCAATATATTTAGCTGTTGCAGGTAGCTTTAAGCCTGCCAAAGCTGAGTTCGAAGTACCGACCTCTCCGATAATGACATCATCTTCTTTAAGAAAATCAGCGACCGCATTCCAGAGAATGTCTTGACTGAGCTTTTGCTGTTCTGGAACATCGATGACTTGTGGTTGTTGTTTTTCTAGAATGGGTTTGATGAGTTTGCGTGGCGCAACTTTCTTATTCAGTTCAACCAAAAGTTGTCCAATCTCAATGCCTGGATAATCCTGACCGAAAATCGTCAAGGCATAGGGTTTGATTTCAATATAATTTTCGGTGGCGATCTGATGGGTAAATACGCCCGTGCCCACATCAGAAAAACGTACCCCAACACCAATCAGGCAGTCGGATTGCTCAATGGTACTACGAACATTCGGCTGGCTTGCGCCACCAACATACGTCCCCACATAACGTGGTGAACCTTCGTCCATAATATTTTTCGCGGTGAGCATGCTGGCAAAAGGAATCGAACATTTCTGCGATAAATCATTCAGCAATGAGGTCACCCCAAATACTGACGCTTCATTATCAATTAACAATGCTGGATTTTTAGCAGAACCAATCACTTCACACAGCTTCGCCACAGCACTTTGTAGCAGCTCAGGCTCAACCGCCGGATAAGACAAATCCAACGGGCGATCTGTCACTTCAATTTTGACGTGGGTAATATCTGAAGGCAGCTGGATATGAACTGGGCGACGATCAAGAAAACACTGACGTAACACACGATCAATTTCAAATGCAGCATTGGCAGGCGTTAAACGCGTCTGTGCCACAGTGAACTCTTTCATACAGTTCATGATATTGTCGTAATTACCATCCACCAATGTGTGATGTACCAAAGTGCCCTTCTGAACCACATGCAACGGTGGAATACCTGAGATATGCACCACAGGAACATTTTCGGCATAAGCCCCTGCAATACCATTAATCGCACTTAAATCGCCCACACCATAGGTAGTGGTCAAGGCTGCAAAACCGTTGATCCGTGCATAACCGTCTGCTGCATATGCAGCGTTTAATTCATTACAATTACCAATAAATTCGAGTTGTGAGTCCGCTTCAACTTGTTCGAGATAGGAAAGGTTAAAATCACCAGGTACGCCAAAGAGGTGCAGGATACCCATTTGCTTAAGACGAAGATTTAAAAAGTCACCAATTTCTATGAACATCACTCTATATCCTTTGAGGCCATTTTTATTCCATAGAAAAATAATATTTCATCTACCTTTTAGATTTCGTGCATAATGAAAACGCATTTTAATAAAAATACAATATTTGTGTATCATAAAAGGATTTTATGCAATGGATAAGTTCGACTGGCAAATCATTCAGGCATTACAAAAGAATGGACGGCTCACCAATCAGGAAGTGGGAGATTTAATCGGTTTATCTGCTTCTCAGTGTTCCAGACGACGGCAGCTACTGGAGCAAAAAGGCGTGATTCTAGGTTATGCTGCGCGCATTCACCAACAGGCTTTAGGTTTGGAGGTGACAGCGATGATCCATATTAATCTGCGCATCCATGAAGCCAAGTCACAACAAGCATTTCAGGATTTGATTGAGGCAGAAGACAATATTCAGGATGCCTTTTCAATTAGTGGCGATGCTGATTTTATTTTAAAAGTGGTAGCGGAAAATCTGGAACAGCTTTCCCAGTTTGTCACAGAGCGGCTGCTATCTTATGGTTTTATTGGACATATTAAATCTTACATTGTGTTAAAAAAAATCAAGGAACAGAATCATTTTATGAGTAAAGCCAAAAGCCATAGCTATCACCCTGCGACTTAAGTCGAGCGATAGCGAGCATCAATAAAAACAAAAAGGCGGATATCGAATCCGCCTTAAAATTATAAAAAACTTAAACTTTATTGATATGCAGCGTTTGCCCAATGGTATTTTCCATTAACCCTTCCATACCAAATTCGGCACCGACACCAGACATTTTCCAACCACCAAAAGGTGCATGCGGTACAATTTCAGCATGGGTATTAATCCAGACTGTGCCGCATTCAAGCTGCGCTGCATAGAATTGTGCTGCTTTCAGATCACTCGACCAGATGGATCCACCCAATCCAAATTCACTCGCATTGGCGCGCGCGATCGCATCATCAATGCTGGTATATTTGAGAATCGGCAACACTGGGCCAAACTGCTCTTCTTGTACGACGCGGCATGTTTCATCCAGTCCTGTGAGAATAGTCGGTGCAATAAAATAGCCCTGTTCAGGTAATGCTTGATCACCCGATAAAGCCTTCGCGCCCTGTGTAATCGCATCAGCAATCAAAGCTTTAACTTTCTGATATTGCATCTGGTTTTGTACTGGCCCAAAGGTGGTTTCAGATGCCATGCCATCACCAAGGATTTGTGCATTGGCAATCTCAGCAAGTTTTTGTGCTAAAGCATCATATTGGCTTTCATGTACATATAGACGTTTTAAGGCAGCACAGGTTTGCCCTGCATTTAAAAATGCGACATTAAAAATACGTTGGGCAATCTGGTCGAGATCTGAATCTGGTAATACGATACCCGCATCATTACCGCCAAGCTCTAGCGTTAAATGTTTTAAGGTCTTTACTGAACCAGACATAATATGTTGGCCAGTTTTGGTCGAACCAGTAAAAACAACCTTTTTTATGTCTGGATGGGTTGATAGTGCTTCACCTATTTCGCCATCACCAACCACTATCGAGATAACACCTGCTGGCACTTCTTGCTGAATGATTTCACACAGCTTTAAAGTGGCTAAAGGTGTAAATTCAGAAGGTTTATTGATGACCACATTACCTGCACGTAAAGCAGGCATGATATGCCAGACGGCAATCATCAGCGGCCAGTTCCACGGCGTGATTGAAGCAACCACACCTAAAGGTTGATACTGACGTTCAATACGTTTCTGCTCGCTATCTTCCAAGACATCCACGGGTAAGTCCAGACTTGCGGTATAACGTGTCCAGCCAATCGCACCCTGCACTTCCATTTGTGCCAATGCCAATGGCTTACCTTGTTCCAATACTACCAATTCAGCCAAAGTTTCAGCGTGCTTTTCTATACCATCGGCAATTTTGTTGAGTATATTTTTACGTTCTTCATGCGGACAACGCTGCCAGCTTTTAAATGCTTGCTTTGCCGCAGCGATCGCTTGATTCACCTGAGCAACAGAAGCTTTGGCACAACTTGCTGCAACCGTGCCTGTTGCAGGATTAATAATATCAAGTTCACCTTGTTCACCTAAACAAGATTGACCGTCAATAATAAGTTTAAATTCGTTTTGCATATTCAATTGTTGCATGCCTTGTTCCTTCTGTTCATTGTAATCATGATTTTTGTCTTATCGAACCTACGCTATAGGCCGTAAGTACAAAATGGATGACATCTATCCATCAAAATATTGAGCATCTATCACTACAATATGGAATTTGTGCACCACAGTTTATGCATAATTATTTCTGATTCAGATTCAAAATGCACAGTTTGTGCATAACAGCTACATTTCTCTACTGAGTTATCATAAAAAACCATCGTATCGGCTGTAGACATGATTGATATGAAAACGAGGCTCAATGAATATTCATGTGTCATATCAATAACAGCCTATCTCCAACCCTAACTGCATAATTTAAGTTCAGATCCAGTGTTCTAAAAGTAGCAACACATCATTCAATTAATTGAAATTTCTTAGAACGGCTGGCTTAGTTATATTCAACACAAATGAGCCAGAAGATAAGAAGATGAACAGCAAAGTGATCGCAAGCTTTAATCCTATAGATTTACCCGTGCATATGACTTTTTCAGAGCATGATTGGCAATTGCTTGCTCAGCACTGGTATCCGATTGCGCTCGCCCGTGATATTTCGGAACAACCAACGGCAGCCATGTTGCTCGATATGCCATTGGTCATCTACAAAATGGGAGATGAACTCATTGTTGCAAAAGATGTTTGCCCACATCGTGGGGTGCCGCTGAGCCTTGGGCATCATGACGGTCAAGGCATCGTCTGTCGCTATCACGGATTACGCTTTGGGCATGAAGGTAAATGCAACCGTATTCCAGCGCATCCACAGCATAAAATTTCTGATCGCTTCCATTTAAAAACATATGCTGCCACTGAAAAGTATGGACTGATCTGGTGCTGCTTAGCAGCTGGTCCTGATGATAAACCTGTCATTCCTGACATGCCGTACTGGGATGATTCAGACTATCAGCAACTGGTATGTCCGTTTGTAGATCTGAATTGTTTTGCTGGTCGTCAGTTAGAAGGATTTATTGATGTCGCTCATTTTGCTTGGGTCCATCCTGATACTTTTGGCGACCCTGACGATGTTGAAGTGCCAGACTATAGCACCACAGAAACCAGTTATGGATTCAGTGCGGATTATATCAGCAGTGTCGGTCGCTATCCGATCGGAACAGCGCAACGTGGGCAAGACAATTTTAACTGGCTCCGACATTTTGAAATCAGCCTGCCTTTTACTGCAACGCTCACCATCCATTTCCCAAATCAAAGCAAACAGGTGATCATGAATGCCGCGTCTCCCGTAAGCGCCAGACAAACTCGGCTATTTGCACCAATCTGCCGTAATTATGACAAAGACTTACCTGTTGAGGATGCCTATACCTTTAATTTGCAAATTTTTGAAGAAGATCGACTCATTGTCGAAACACAGAAACCTGAATATCTGCCTTTGGATTTATCGATGGAAGCTCACTTTCCCGCAGATCGTAGCTCAAGCATGTATCGCCGACTTCTAAGGAAAATGGGATTCAATCCAATGTTTGCAGCCTAATCCATGCTTAAATTTAATTTTAATCCGAAATAAAAAAGAGGCCCTGAATGGACCTCTTTTTTATTTCGATGTATCTGCCAGACTGAAATTAATCAATCGCTGGAACATAAGTTCCCGCAGCAATTGCATCTTTAATACGATCAGCTTCTGCAAGCACAAGTGCCAGCAAGTTCTGAACGTTTTCAAGCGTTGCAACTGGACTTAAAGTGGTCATTTTCAATGATTGAACATTACCAACTTTAGTCACACCAATATTCGCTTCACCACGTGCAAACAGTTCATCTGCAACGTTCTGGTTCAAGCTATCGATGAATTCAGCAGGATAACCTTCTGGTACTACACGGAACAGAACTGAAGCGAATTGTGGTTCAACCAGCAATTCCAAACCTGCTGTTGCTTTAATATAATCAGCAACTTCACGTGTTAATTTCACACCATGATCGATCATTGAACCATAAAGCTCTTCGCCTAATGCTTCAACGGTCATCCATAATTTCAATGCATCAAAACGACGAGTCGTTTGCAATGATTTAGATACAAGGTTAGGTACACCGTGTTCTTCATCATAAGCAGAGTTAAGATATTCTGCTTCATAATGCATAAAGCGATAGTTGGCTTCGTCTTTCAACAAGAAAGCGCCACAGCTAATGCTTTGGAAATAATGCTTATGGAAATCAAGCGTGATTGAGTCTGATAATTCAATACCATCTAGCATTGCACGATGGTCATTTGAAAGAATCAGTGCACCGCCCCAAGCTGCATCAATGTGCATCCATGAACCATACTTCGTGGTAATGTCACGGATTTTCTTGAGTGGATCAATCGCACCAGCATCTGTCGTACCCGCAGTTGCAACAACACACGCGACGATTTTGCCTTCAGCTTGAAGATGCGCCATGGTTTTTTCCAGTGCATCGACATCCATTTGTGCATTTTCATTCACAGGCACAGTCACAACAGACTGGAAGCCCATGCCCATCATCGCCATGTTCTTTTGCACAGAGAAGTGTGCATTTTCAGAACAGATGACTTTGACGTTTTTCATTGCATCTGCCGGGATGCCATCACGCTGAACAGACCATGGCTTGCCATTTTCGTCTTTCCAGTTTTTCGAGATGCACCAGTCACGTGCCAGTAATACACCCATCAGGTTTGATTGCGTACCACCAGAAGTGAACACACCCGCCTGACCTGCACCATAACCCACTTTTTGACGAAGCCAGTCAATTAACTGTACTTCCATCAAAGAACCCGCTGGGCTTTGATCCCATGAGTCCATTGATTGGTTGGTCGCATTGATCAACACTTCCGCAATCTGGCTCATCACCATGGTTGGGCAGTGTAAATGTGCAAGTGAATGTGGATGATGTACTTTCAAGCTTTTGTTGAGGAAAAGCTCAACCATACGTTGTAACGACTGCTGTACACCCAAGCCTTCTTTTGAAGGAGCAAAAGAGATTGCTTCGCGCAAATCCTTGATGCTGCCACCGGTGTACATTTTGTCATTTTGCAACCATGCTGAAACGGCATTTACCGCCTCGCCCATTGCTGACTGATAGTCAGCAATAGATTGAGCATCATTGCAGAGTAACGCTTTACGATGTTCTGCAAAATCAACCATGAATTAGCCTCGTACTGCTTTTAATGCTTCAGCAATCGCTTTCTTGAAGCGAGCAATCACTTCAACACATTCGTCTTGGTTGATGATTAACGGGCAAAGTAAACGAATCACTGTACCGTTACGACCACCCTTCTCAAGCAATAATTTATTGTTGAAACATGCGGCTTGAATCGCTGCTGCCAACTGAGCATCTGCAGGATGAGAACCCATATGATCAGCAGGTTTACGCTCATCAATGATCTCGATACCAATCATCAAGCCACGACCGCGCACATTACCGATACATGGGAATTCTTGCACAAGTTTTTTCAACTCAGCTTGTAAGAAATCACCACGCTCTTGCGCATTCTGAGCAAGGTTTTGCTCTTTGATCACTTGAAGTGATGCCAAACCTGTACCCATTGCAAGTTGGTTACCGCGGAATGTACCCGAGTGTGTACCTGGCTGCCATGCATCAAACTTACGTTTAATACCTAATACTGCAAGTGGTAAGCTACCACCAACCGCCTTAGACATCACCACAACATCAGGCTCGATTCCTGCATGTTCAAAAGCAAACATTTTGCCTGAACGTGCGAAACCAGCTTGAACTTCGTCCAAGATTAAAACGATGTTGTGCTTTTCAGTCACTTCACGGATTTTTTTCAACCATTTTACAGGTGCAGTCACAACACCACCTTCACCCTGAATCGCTTCAAGAATGACAGCAGCAGGCTTGGTTACACCGCTTTCAACATCTTCAATGAAGTTTTCAAAGTAGTATGTCAAAGCATCAACACCCGCTTCACCACCTAAACCAAGTGGGCAACGATATTCATGTGGGTATGGCATAAACTGAACGCCTGGCATTAAGCCATTCACAGCATTCTTCGCAGACAGGTTACCTGTCATTGCAAGCGCGCCGTGCGTCATACCATGGTAGCCACCAGAGAAACTAATCACTGAGCTACGACCCGTATAGGTTTTTGCTAATTTAATTGCTGCTTCTGTACCATCTGCACCTGTTGGGCCACAGAATTGTAAGCAATACTCTTCTTTACCGCCTGGCAAATAAGCCAGCAGCGCTTCAGTAAACGCATCTTTTAAAGGAGTCGTTAAGTCTAAAGTATGCAATGGCAAACCACTTGCCAATGTGTCTTGAATACTTTGAATCACCGCAGGATGATTATGGCCTAAAGCCAATGTTCCTGCCCCAGCTAAACAATCAAGGTACTCTGTACCTTCAACATCAGTAACCCAGCAGCCTTGTGCTTTCGCTATCGCTAACGGTAATTTACGTGGATAACTACGAACATTTGATTCCATCTGACTTTGGCGAGTCAGATAATATTCGTTGGTTGCATTAGCGGCAGGATTTACGGAAGTAACGCTCATATCGAATTACCATCTCTGATATGGGTGAAAGAAATAAGTCTGGTGACTTGCGGTCGTTTGACTCGGTGCTTTTTAGAATCTAGTGTAGACACTTGTTTATATCTTTCAACTAGGAGCGAGATGATACCTAATTTTGCAAGAAAATAAACACTTTTTATGCCTGACAGTCATCTAATCTTATTGAAAAAATGTATCATTCCAATAACTATGATGAATTATGATCATACTATGTGACAAGCGGAAGAAAGTAAGCTTTTTTAAATCCCACTTCCATTTTTAGATAAATGGTCAAATCAATCGATCTAATTAATTAATTTTTAAAGTTTTTCACTTTATTTTTCTGTTGCAAAACACTGCTAATCCCTTACAAAGTCACCACAAAATATGCAGAAGTTCACCATCAGTTCTTTTTAATATCAAATCTGTAAAAAATAAATTTTCAACATCAAATTCTAAGGAAAATTTTATGCGTACTTTAGCACTTGCTACATTGATGATCGGAGCTGCACTCAGCCCAACTCTTTTTGCTCATGAGACAGAGAATTTGAACTATAACATTGTAAATATTCAGGCAGATGCCTCACGTCAGGTCGCAAATGATGAAATGCGTGCCGTACTCTTTATTGAAAAAAGCAACAAACAACCTGCTGAACTATCAAACCAGATCAATCAACTGATGAATCAGGCGCAAGCAATTGCACGTAAATATAATCAGGTCAAGGTCGAAACAGGTACACAAAGCACCTACCCTGTTTATGACAATGACAGTAATAAGCTGAAAGAATGGCGTGCCCGTGCCGAGATCCAACTTGAAAGTAAAGACTTTAAAGCAGCGAGCCAATTGATCAGCGAGTTACAGCAAACCTTCCAAACGCAATCTATTAACTTTACCGTGTCTGATGAACAGCGTAAAAAAGTTGAAAATGAGCTGATGATTGAAGCATCGAAAAACTTCCAGCAACGTGCTCAAGCGATTACCCAAGCATGGAATAAAGGTCAATATAATCTGGTGAGCTTGAATCTCAATACCAGTAACTATTTCCCGCAACCGATGATGCGTGGTGGTGGTATGGCTAAGTTTGCGATGGCTGAAGCTGCACCTGCACAGGATATGGCTGCTGGTGAATCAAAAATTACCGTCAGCGCCAACGGTTCGATCCAGTTTAAATAATCTGTCTTTTCAGTAAAAACCGTGCTCAAGCACGGTTTTTTGTTGTTTGAAATAGCCAAAAATACCTTTAGCAAAAAAACAATGAACTTAACTCATCTCATAGTTATAAGTGATAATCGTTCTTATTTTATTTCTTTAAATAAGCGATTAAGATTCGGGGAAATTTACAGCATTTGCTCATCTTATGAAACCTGTCACCAATTCTGCTGCATCTAAGAAATTTCAGCCCTCAACCCTAAGCCTCACCATCGCTATTCTATGTAGTGGAGTTTCTCATACAACATTTGCCAATGAAGAATCCCCTGTTGAAACTCAAACACTTGCAACGATTTCTGTTAAAGCTCAAGGCAACTGGCTGGAAAATGCCAATGCAGAAAAGGTACAGCAACATGCAGGCGCACGCAGCATTATTGATCGTAAACGCTTGGATGAAATCGCAACCACTTCGATTCGTGATGCATTAAAACAAATTCCAGGAGTTCAAGTTCAGGACAGCAATGGTACAGGCGGCAGTGATGTTTCTTTAAATATTGGTGTGCGCGGCCTCACCTCTCGTTTATCGCCTCGCTCCACTGTGCTTATGGATGGTGTCCCGCTTTCTTTTGCACCTTATGGTCAACCACAATTATCTTTAGCCCCTGTGTCTATGGGTAATATTGAATCTGTAGATGTGGTTCGCGGCGCGGGTTCTGTTCGTTTTGGGCCACAAAACGTGGGTGGAATCATTAACTTCACAACACGTGCCATTCCACAAGAGTTTTCGGGCTCAGTGGGTTTAACCACTGAGTTTGCAACAGGAACTGACCAACTCAAATATACGCCTAATTTATTTATTGGTGGTACTTTAGATAATGGCTTAGGTTTGGCCTTACTCTATTCGGGTACCAAAGGTGATGGCTATCGTGAAGCCAATAATAAAATTGATATCGATGATGTCATGTTAAAAACTGCCTACCAATGGACCGATCAGGATGCAATTGCTGTCAATCTTCATCATTATGAAGGCCGTGGCGAAATGCCAGAAGGCTTAACTACAGCACAATTTGCCGACAATCCTTATCAATCGAATCAAAACCGTAATTATTTCGCCGGTCGTCGCTCTGATATTTCTGTCAAATATAGCCATAAAGATGAACTCAATAACTTTGAAGTCTTGGGCTATTACGTCGACTCTTTCCGTACTAGCGATTTAGAATCTATTTCAGATAATGGCACAAGTCGTATTAGCAACTCCCCTCGTGACTATAAATATTTTGGGATTGAGCCCCGCTATTCACGTGCCTATAGCTGGGGCAGCATGGATAACGAAGTCACTGTTGGCTATCGTTATTTACAAGAAGAAAGCTCTGAGTTTTCAGGACGTACAGATTCATACAATACCATTACAGGTACTCCAGGCGAACGTATTGCCAATACCACCAGTGAAGGTGGCACCAAAGCCCATGCAGTATATATTGACAACCGTTTTGGTATGGGCAATTGGGTCGTTACTCCGGGTGTTCGTTTCGAGTCGATTGATACTCATAATGATTTCACTGCCTATCAAAAAGGCGTTGCAATCAATACTGTTCATCCAAAAATCAGATCAGATGAATTTTTACCAAGTTTAGCGGTACTTTATAAAGCCAACGAAAACTGGAATATCTTTGCCAATGCAGGCGTTTCATTTGGTCCGCAACAATATAACCAGTTGGTCACCACCAGAACAATTGATGGTAACAATACTGCGGTTACGACATTGGATGGCTTACATCCAGAAAAATCTAAAAACTATGAAATCGGCACCAAGTACCTAGGCAATGGACTAAGTGCTGAATTGACTGTCTTCTATTTAGATTTCGATAAAGAATTGATGTTAGAGCGACCTGATAATATCGGGACAGGAATTTGGACAGATTTAGGTGCAACCAGTCATAAAGGCGTTGAGACTGGGATCAGCTATGATTTCGGACAACTTGCAGATGTACTGGAAGGTTTCAAAGTCTATGGTAACTATACCTTTACCAAAGCAACCTCCGAAGCAGGAAAATTTGAAGGTAAAGATCTTCCCTACTACTCACGCCATGTAGGCAA
This sequence comes from Acinetobacter vivianii, assembly GCF_014635885.1. GTDB lineage: Bacteria > Pseudomonadota > Gammaproteobacteria > Pseudomonadales > Moraxellaceae > Acinetobacter > Acinetobacter vivianii. The sequence continues at coordinate 561,757 of NZ_BMDR01000002.1, read as the reverse complement.
TTTAGGTATGGCTTATCAAATAGACAACTGGTCGGTCAATGCCGATATGTTTGCCCAATCGAAACAACATGCCCCAGGTTCAGGTGATATTTATCAAATTGTAGAAACCGCGGATGGTCGTACAGGTGATATCCCAGGTTATTCAACCTTTGCGGTACGCGCGGGTTACAATTTTAGTAATCAGCTTAAAGGCTTAAAAGTTGCAGGCGGTATAAAGAACGTGTTTGATAAGCAATATTATACCCGTTCATCAGATTCAACGGGCGGTAAATATGTGGGTCAACCACGAACCATTTTCTTGCAAACCTCTTATGATTTCTAAATAAAAGAAAGCCGAACTTTTGAGTTCGGCTTTTTATTTGCACATGTCATCGCAAAGTTTTTTAATTACAGCAACGTAACTATTATTTATTCATTGCAAAATAATTTTCCAGTTCAGTCAAATCGGGCAGTTCATCAAATGCCACCCGCATTTCAGATGCTTTTGCCCAACTGACTGCCGAATTCTTACAAAAATTTAACTCAAGTTCAGGTGTAAATTCTTCGAGAATGAGCCCCAAAGGAATCCACATAATTTTTGGATTGATAGCCAGTGCATTAGGAACAGGTGAACCACACTGTTTGCAAAAACAACTGGTAAACCCAGTATCCTTGATATAGGTTTGAATGAATGGTTCGCCTTGCTGCCATTGAAATGATTGTGCTTGAACAAAAGTGGATGCATTCGATGCAGCCCCACTCTGCTTACGACAAAGACTACAATAACAACGATACATCATTTTGATATTTGTCACAGAAAACTGAAAGCTCACTGCCCCACACAGACAAGCCCCTGTAAATTGTATCTTCTGATGGTTTGCTCTCATCAATGATAATCCTGATTGTTGTTATCTGATTGAGCTTGACTCAAATGTTGTAATGAATCCCAAGCTGCTTGAGCCAAAGTCTCACGATACACTTTGGGATTAGTTACGACTTTTCCAGAGAGCCAAGCGCGGCAATAACTTTCAGTTGCACCAATCACCAAAGACATCATTAGCTCTGTTGGCACTGATTTTAATAAACTGGCATCAGCATAGTTAGAAATATAGCCAATGATGTTTTGATTTCTGAGTTTATTTTTGTTATTTAAGACTTGTCGATATTCACCCTGCCGTACATTCAGATGGGCAAACAAAAGAAATTGCGCAAACTTGGGCTGATCAGAGACCCAGTCGGTATAACTATAAATCAGCGCATAGAGTAGTCCTTTGAGTGATTTTGCTTCTTTTAAGTATTGGTCACGCAATAGTGCTTGATCATCCAACGCAGCAAACACCAGTGCTGCAATCACCCCTTCTTTATTCTTAAAATGATGATAAATCGCCCCCACGCTACTGTCAGATTTGTCACGAATCATTTCAATACTGGTGGTGTCCAAACCATATTCAAGAAAGCACGACAAAGCATCCTGCAAAATCTGTCGTTTTAATAAAGACCTGCGTTGTGGATATAAACGTTCTAATAATTGCTGAGCTGCCTGCATGCTTTCATCAAAATAACCAATAATCGGAACTATTGTGTATGACTTGACCATAGCTTGTAAACAGAATTATATTCTGTTTAAGAATTTAATTCTGTATCAGGACATTTAAAATGGCAAGCACCTTAGATTTATGGAATAAAGTATCGGTCTTACCTGCTGGTAAATGGACATTCACCCGAATGTTGTGCCTTAAAGCACCGTATTTCAGCAGTATCTCTCCCTTATTTGAGGAGCTAAAACCCAATTCCTGCAAAATTAGTATCAAGAAAAAACGGAACGTGTTGAATCATATTGGTACGGTACATGCGATCGCGATGTGTAATATGGCAGAACTTGCGGGTGGGACCATGACTGAAGTGACAGTACCCACAACCCATCGCTGGATTCCCAAAGACATGACGGTTAAATATTTAAAGAAGGCTGAAACCGATCTGATTGCGATTGCTAGCCCTGTTTATGAGCATTACGATTGGGACAAAGCTGGTGAATACTTGGTCAATGTTGATGTATTGGATCAACTCAATGAAAAAGTTTTCCACGCCACCATTACCATGTGGATTTCAAAAAAGAAGAAATAAAATAAGAAAGCCCTGACATTGATCAGGGCTTTGTTTTAACTGAACAGTTTACTTTTTAAATGGCAGTGCATATTTAAAAATACGCCCGACCACTTCACCAAACTGTTTCACAAAGCTGGCATTGTTATAATTCAAACCATACTTTTCACAGACTGCCTGTACTTTAGGTGCAACCTGACGGTAGCGGCGTGCAGGAATATCTGGGAATAAATGATGCTCAATCTGATGGCTCAAATGTCCCGTTAAAATATGAAAGGCTTCTGAACCCGTCAGGTTTGATGAACCGCGAATCTGGCGCATATACCAGTGTCCACGACTTTCATCCTGCAACACAGCTTTAGGGAACACCTCGACATCTTTGGTAAAATGTCCACAGAAAATAATACTGAAGGTCCAGACATTACGGATTCCGTTTGCCACCAAATTGCCTGTAAATACAGGAATCGCAGAAGGCCCTGCAATCAAAGGAAAGAACACATAGTCCTTAAACATTTGCTTGAGGATTTTCTTCTGTGCAGGCTGCCATTCACGTTTAAATTGCGCGATGGTTTTACGCTTATACAATACTTTGCCCAACTCCAGATTCTGGATCGCTACGCCCCACTGGAACAATAAGCTAAATGGCACAATATACATTGGTTGAATCAAGGTGAATTTAGACCAGCGTTGTTCTGGAAATAAACGGAATACCCCGTAGCCCACATCATCATCCATACCTTTAATATTGGTATAAGTATGGTGTTTGTAGTTATGGGTTTGGCGCCAGTTATCAGAAGTACCAACAGTGTCCCATTCATAGGTTTGACCATTGAATTTTGGATCATTCATCCAGTCATATTGACCGTGCATGACATTATGACCCAGCTCCATATTTTCCATGATCTTGGCAAAGCCGAGTAAGCCTGTGCCCACTAACCATGCTGGCGGAAACCAGCCCAGAAATAAGCAGGCACGACCCAACATGCTGCTATAACGAATCGTGGAATAGACACGGCGAATGTATTTCGCATCTTTCTCGCCAATATCGTCCAATACTTCTTGTTTAATTTGATCGAGTTCACGAGCAAACGCATCTAACTCGGCAGCAGTGAGATCACGATTTTTAGGATTTTTGAAAAATTCAATTTTAACAGGCATGTTCATAATCAATTTCTCTCTTATAGATCAATCACAAGATCAGACTGGGCTGAATTGACACAAATTTTTAGTAACTGAGCAGGTTCATTATTAGCCGCGCCATTCAATAGGTTTTTGGTCGCACCTTGCGCCTTGTTGCAGGCACATTTATTACAGATTCCCATCCGGCAACCGTGATTCGGTTTAATACCTTGATGCTCCAGACTGGAGAGAATCGACTGGCCTTTCGGAATCGCAATCGTCTTATTGGATTGCGTCAAGGTCACATTAATAAAACCCGTCTCAGTGCTATCTTCCGCAAACTGGCTCAAACTAAAGGCTTCTGTTTGCAGTGCTGCGGCATCTTTAAACAGGCTTTCCGCCGATGCTGCAAAACCTGATGGCCCGCATGCATAAACCGTGGTATCGCTCAACGTGGTGAATTGATCCACATGGCTTTGATTTAAACGCTGATCTTGTTCTTGGGTATAAAAAATCTGATAACTAAAATTAGAGAAGTTTTCTGACACTTCTTTCAGATATTCAACATAAGCTGCGTCTGCCTGAGTCTTGACCCAATACATCAATTGAACTGTATGTGTATTCAATTGTTTAGACTGGCACAAGGCTTCAATAAGACTCAGCATCGGCGTAATGCCGCTACCAGCTGCCAACAATAATAAATTAGGCGTATCAATGGCTTGTTGCATTTCACCATAAGGTTGTCCCAAACGGAGGACATGACCAGTTTGGCTGTGCTCAACCAACCACGAACTTACCAGACCTTGATCCACTCTTTTAACAGTTAAACATAAGTGATCTGCATCAATCTGCATCAGGCTATAAGTACGCTCGTAATGACGACCTTCAATCTCAACCGTTACAGGATGGTGCTGCCCTGCCATACCTCGTACCACATGACGGTTGCACTGTAAAATCAGGCTGACTGTATCCTTTGCCACATTTTGTTTTTTTACGATTTTGGCAAGTGGCTGATTGATTGACCACAATGGATTGATTTTCTGTAACCAAAAATTGGCGTCATGGCTGTTCATTACACTTTGAGCCAACGAATTAAATAGAGAATTTCTCTTTTCAATTGCTTGCATGAGCAGTTTTACTCTGGTTGTTTGCTAATTATTATACATATGTATATATATTTGTATATACACTCGTATAAGAATTTACATTTCACAAGTACAACGACAATCGCTATAATCCCGAGTAGCTTACTTATATATTGAAAATAATGGTTCATTCTTCTTTTTTACCGCTCGACCATGACACCGTAAACGAACAAGATGTCATTCCCATGAAATCTCCTGTACGTTCGGTGGGTAGGAAAGCAACGATTACAAAAGAAGAGTTGTTTCAAGCCACGCTGAATCTGATCGGCCCGCAAAAAAGTATCGCATCTCTCAGTTTACGTGAAATTGCACGTGAAGCTGGTATTGCACCAAACAGCTTTTATCGTCATTTCAAAGATATTGATGAACTGGCCATTGCATTGATTGATCAATCTGGTCTGGTACTTCGTCGCATTATTCGCGAAGCACGGTTACAGGCTTCCAAGCAGCAAAGCATTATTCGTAGTTCGGTTGAAGTGTTTATTCAACAACTGAATACCGACGAAGGCAATCTGAGTCTGTTATTGCGCGAAGGCTATACAGGTTCAACGTCATATAAAGCTGCAGTTGATCGCCAGCTTAATTTCTTCCAGCAAGAACTGCAAGAAGACCTAATCCGTTTAGAACGCTTAAATAACAGCAAAATCAGTCATGCTGATCTGGCTGCCAAAGCCATTACCCAACTGGTATTTAACATGGGTGCGAAAGTGATTGATCTACCTGTGGAGCAACGTACTGAAGTTGCGGAACAGACCATGGTGATGATCCGTATGATTTTAGAAGGCGCTCGTCATATTCATGAAACGGAAATTGATTAATTCTTTGCATCGCAATACGATAGATCTCAGCAAAATTATATTTTGTCTCTTAGCATAACAACTTAAATCAGGCATATAGATCATGAATCTACTGAATGACCGTCAAAGCATCATCGCCAGTTTTATCCTGATGTCTTTATTTTTAATGATGGTCATTCCCCTGCATTTACTGCCGAGTTTCTTTGCCGGATTTCTGGTTTTTGAAATTATTAACAGTTTAAGTTCAATTGTTGAAAAACATATTGATGGTCAACGTGCTCGTATTTTTATCAGTATTATTCTGGGGATATTGGCAACCGTGCTGATCGGCTTCTTTATTACCAGCCTGATCAGCTTTGTGATTTATGATCTCAAAGGTACAGGGCTAAATTCTTTCAATATTAAAATCGACCAGACCCTGATCAAGTTTCAGGCGGAGATGAGCCATTATTTGCCGGGCTATCTGCCACATAGTGTTGCCGATATCAAGAATCAGATCTTGTCCTTTATCAAAAACAATATTTCGATTGTTAAAAATACGGGCACCGATATTCTGCATAATCTGGCCACAATGGTGATCGGCTTAATTGTGGGTATTCTGGTATCGATTCAGAATTTTAAACAACATGCCCCGCAACCTGCATTTAAGGCAGCAATTCTGCATCGTATCCAGAAGCTTTCGGTTTCTTTTAAAAACGTTGTCTTTGCTCAGGTCAAGATTTCACTGATTAATACCGTGTTATTCATGATCTTTGTGTTTATTGTTCTGCCTCTATTCAATATCCACTTACCTTTTGCCAAAACCCTGACCATTCTGACCTTTATTTTTGGTCTACTCCCGATCATTGGTAACCTGATTTCAAATACCCTGATCATTATGGCAGGTTTGACTATTTCCTTGTCTGTGGCAGCGATTGCACTGGCCTATCTGGTGATTATTCACAAGCTTGAATATTTTATTAATGCCAAAATTATTGGTACCAAAATCAATGCCAGTGCATGGGAAGTATTATTGGCGATGCTGATTTTTGAAGCTATTTTTGGGCTGAGCGGTTTGATTGTTGCACCAATTTTCTATGCCTATATCAAACTGGAATGCAAAGACGCAGGCCTGATCTAAGCCATTTTTTTTACAAGTGAATACGCAGCGTAACAGATTAAATCATCATTTAATCTGAATCAAAACTTGCGTTTCTAAAAATAAAATTGATGATAACTAAACTTACAAAAGATTAGAAAACGAAAACACTCACTGCCCTATTCACGGCGTAAGCTAGAGATGAATTAGGCGGTTTTTTATTCACTACATTTCATCACATTATAATTGAATGAGGTAACTATGAGTTCTTCAGCAGCTAAAGCTTTAAAAGTATATACACGTAATAATTTAGATGATGCGATCAAAGAATCTACCGTAAAAATTTTAAATCAAATTCTTGCCAATCTTATTGATCTTTCGTTACTGACGAAACAGGCGCATTGGAATATGCGGGGTAGTAACTTTATTGCGGTGCATGAAATGTTAGACATGTTCCGTACTTCGCTGATCACACACTTGGACAATGTAGCTGAGCGTGCCGTACAGATCGGTGGAACAGCGTTGGGAACAACGCAATCTGTTGGCGAAAGTTCGCATCTTAAGCCTTATCCAGTGGCGATCCATGCGGTACAAGATCACTTAAAAGAACTGGCAGATCGTTATGGGGTGGTTGCCAACCATCTGCGTGATACCATTGATGAAATTCAGGATCCGATTTCAGAAGATATTCTGCATGCTGCACTCGAAGATCTGGATCAATATTTATGGTTTTTGGAAGCCAATATTGATCAAAAATAATCAAAAGTAGGCCATAAAAAAGAGGACGTTTTGTCCTCTTTTTTTATTTCTATCTCAATTATGGTTTAACCACAACCAACACCTGAATCGCTTCTGGAGTTACAGAAAGACCATCTAACAGGCCTAAACCTTCTTTCTGGAATTTCTGTAAACGCTCGATTTCATCTTCACGAATACTTGGGTTAAATTGCTTGAGATAAGTTAAACGGTCAATTTCATATTGCCATTTACCGCTGTAATGCTCTTTGGCTTGTTGCATCAACTCTGGTAATGATTCTTTAGCAATATCCAGCGCCTGTGCATAACGTGATTCAATCACTTCACGGCGTGCTTTCACCACCTGACGGCAGCTATTACCATCTAAATGATGCAAGTATGGACGTAAAATGCTTGGATCAATCTTGGCAGACAAGTCCTGACCATTTTCGCTGAGCAATACACGAATCAGTTGTTTCGGTAAGCTTGATGGCAGATTCAATGCTTTTGGCGCCACCACATCGACCTTAAACCAGACTTCTAATAACACTGAACCTTGTTTCAATGCATTCGATTTGAGTAAAGCAACATTGGTACTACCAAATGATTGCGTGCGGATCATCTCCATCACACTTTCAATAAATGGATGTTCCAGCGTCAGGTACTGTGCATCTTCACGGATTTGTGCCTGATCACGATAGAAGGTTGCTGTCATACCCTCTTCGTCTAGCGTCAAACCTTGAACCTGCATCTGATCAGTCGGCTTGATAATCACCGTACCGTTACTTTGCTCATCAAAATCGATATTGGTTGATGACATGAAACGCTTCACAAACATTGGCAAAGTGGTGTTGTCATCATAATCTTCAAGTGCTTGAACAATGCCCTGCGCAACCACTGGACGGCATGAATTGTACTCAAGCAAACGGTCACGGCCCGCCTGTAATTCAGCTTCCAATGCTTGACGTTGTACATTCACTTCTTCAAGTAAATCTTCAAAGGTCTGGCCTTGATCTGCGAGTAAGCAATCTTTCAGCTCAACAATAAAGTTCTCTTGTAGCGTTTGCGCCGTTGGAGAAATATTGCTGAAAATATTGAGTGCTTCGTTGTACCAGCGGAACATACGCTCTTGCGCGGTCCCCATGAGATAAGGCACATGGATCTGGATACGATTTTCCTGACCAATACGATCCAGACGACCAATACGCTGTTCGAGTACGTCAGGGTTTGCTGGCAAATCAAATAAAATCAAATCACTGGCAAACTGGAAGTTACGCCCTTCTGAACCAATCTCAGAACACAGCAGGATTTGTGCACCATAGCTGTCTTCTGCAAAGTATGCTGCCGCTTGGTCGCGCTCCAGCAAGCTCATGCCTTCATGGAACATCGCGGTACGAATACCTGCATGTAAACGCAATACATTTTCCAGCGCTTCGACGACAGGCCCACTACGTGCAATCAATAATACTTTTTTGTGTTTTAAGTCTTTACGCAAGACTTCCATCAACCAAGGCACACGCGGATCATTTTCCATCCATGCACCATCAAGCTGACCTTCTTCTGGCCACATCTGCTCGCGCATTTTGCCGTCCATTGACCAGTCTTCTGGCGCTGTTAATGGCGCTGGCTGACAATCACGGCCCGGGAAGCCTTGAATCGCTTCACGGGTATTACGGAACAGGATACGACCTGTACCATGACGGTCCAATAATTCATGAATTGCACGCATACGCTGTTCAGGCTGATCATCAATCCGATGACCCAATAAGCCTTCCAGTGCTGCAAGATGATCTTCTGTTAAAGCCTCATCTGACATCAACACTTCTGCAATTTTCGCAGTTTGCTGATATTGCTCTTCTTCATCAAGGAAACGGTCAAGGCTGCTAAAACGTTGCGGATCAAGCAAACGTAAACGCGCAAAATGACTTTCTACACCAAGTTGCTCTGGGGTTGCAGTGAGCAGCAACACACCGGCTGTCTGTTCTGCCAATTCTTCAACGAGGTCATAGCGATCATTGCCGCCTTCTTCCTCACTCCACATCAAGTGATGTGCTTCATCGACCACCAATAGATCAAAACCAGCTTCCATCGCCTGCTCACGCAAGTCATCATGATCAACCATCAGGTCAACGCTGGCAATAATACATTGTTCAGTCAAGAACGGATTTAAATCAGGATCATGTTCTTTGATCGATGCGGTACGAGTTAAATCAAATAGAGAGAATTGCAAATTGAAACGGCGACGCATTTCAATCATCCACTGATATTGCAGTGAATCAGGCACCAAGATCAGGATACGTTCTGAACGGCCTGTTTTAAGTTGCTGGTGGATAATCAAACCCGCTTCAATGGTTTTACCCAAGCCAACTTCATCAGCCAGTAAAACACGCGGCGCAAAACGCTTGCCGACTTCATGTGCAATATAAAGCTGATGCGGAATTAAACCGACACGCGCACCAAGAAATCCACGTAAAGGGCTGGTATGCATTTGCGCCTGCAATAACATGGCTTCAATACGCAGGTCATACCATTCTTTATAATCGACTTGGCTAGCTAACAAACGCTCTAAAGGTTTTGATAGCTGGATTTGCGCACCGATACGAGTTTCGTTCAGTGACTTGCGTTCTTGTTCGCCATTTTCCAGTGTACGAACCACATCATAGCGAAGGACGCCATGACGGTCTTCAATCGACTCAACAATCCACTTAAGGCCTTCTTGGTCTTGGACTTCATCATTTACATTGAAGATGATGCGAGATAAAGGCGCATTGTTGCGTGCATAGACACGAGTTTCATCACTTTTAGGGAATAAAATGCTGATAGAACGTTCATCTACATCAATAAGAACCCCTAAACCGAGTTCAGTTTCAGTATCTGATAACCAACGTTGACCAATAGCAAACTGCTGCAATTTTTCCACCTTTATCTCAAGTTAGCCCACATATTTTATGCCCTGACCCAAATAAAAGTTAAGGCATTTTATGTAGTTTTCAACGATGTATTTTGACACAAAGCATCATTAAATAGCGTGCATCACATCGTGTTTCATAAAAAAGTTTTTAGACTAAAACGGTACAAGACAATCAAATGTCAGTTGCGCACCTGTTTTAGGATGAGCGAAGCTTAATTGCATTGCATGTAAGCACAAACGCGCGTAAAGCTGCTGCTGTTCTGGTGTGGCATATAAGGTATCGCCCAGAATCGGATGACCTAAATATTGCATATGCACACGAAGCTGATGTGAACGCCCTGTAATCGGAATCAGTTGAACTCGGGTTACAGCTTGTCCTTGAATTTCTAAATGTTCAATCGCCTGCCATTCCGTTAATGCAGGTTTGTGATGAGTGGCATCAACAATATGCAATGGCGGACGGCTTGGATCATAAATCACTGGAATATCGACGGTGCCCTGACCTTCTAAATGGCCTGCAACCAAAGCTTGATAAATTTTTGAAGTTTGACGATCCTGAAACTGACGGGAAATCGTGCTCTGGCCAAATTTGGATAAGCCAAAGACCAAGATCCCTGAAGTGTCACGATCTAGACGATGAATCAGTAAGGTTTTAGGTTCTAGTTCTAATAGACGATTGATTAAACAATCTTGTAAATCTGGCGTTTTCCCAGGTACGGTGAGTAAGCCTGCTGGTTTATGGATGACCATAAAATCTTCATCACGATGAATCAAATGTTCACTTAGAAAATCACTCAAGGTAGCCTTCCAACGACTGGATGAAAACAAGCGGGCAATCATAAAAAGCTTGGCGCTGAATTACAATGCATGACACGTATTTTTACTATTTTTTTTCGTGTTTCTCTCGAATTTTCATCCAGATTCGAATTTAAATGCTGATTTAGACCTGTTGCTCTAGAAATTGTTGAATCGCATGCTGGGCAATTTCTGCATCTTGGAAAGATTGTACACCCGAAACACCAACAGCTCCGACAACCTGCCCTTGATAAACAATCGGCTCACCGCCTTCTAACATACCTTTTGCCGCATTGATGGTTAAAAAGCCGATTTTACCATCACGGATCATATCTTCGGATGCCTTGGTTGCTCTTCGACTGACCGCAGCAGATTGTGCTTTTTCCTGGCAAATCTCGGTTGATAATACCGATGCGCCATCCATACGCTTCATCATTAATAAAGTTCCACCGTCATCGACCACTGCGATACTGACATTAAAACCATGTGCTGTTGCATATTGTGATGCTGCATGAACCAGAATTTCTACATCAGCAGAAGTTAAATAATGTTTAGTTTTCATGTTTTACTCCATTCCTATGAGTTTCTTATATAAAGCTTGTTTAAACATATGATACAAGCGCTATCTTACAGCTTGCCTAAGCCAATACGTTCGCGCTTTGGGACAGCCAAAGACAAACGCCAAGATAGTGGATTATTCAAGCATATTTTACTTTGCGATACAGTAAAGATTCTTTATCTTTACTGCTATTCGTCGCTGAGGTTTATCGTAAAAATAGATGAAAACTCAATAAGATTTGGATTATGACTCAGCATTATTTTTAAATGAGTTAAAGTCGGCTTCTATTTAGATCAACCTAAACAGCAGCCATAAAAAAAGCCCGAATAAATCGGGCTTCTGTATCACATGCTTACTTCATTTCAGCAAAAGTTTCTTTGGCTGCCTGAATGGTATCTGCAATATCCTGATCTGAATGCATTGACGAAATAAAGCCTGCTTCAAATGCAGAAGGTGCAAGATAGACACCACGCTTTAACATGCCATGGAAGAATTTCTTAAATGCTTCAACGTCACAGGCCAACATTGAATCAAAGCTGGTAATGTCATCCTGATCCGTGAAATATAAACCAAACATGCCACCCACTTGCTGGGTCTTAAATGGAATCCCCGCTTCGTCTGCCGCAGTCTGTAAACCCGCAAGCAATTTGGCTAACTGTGCAGCCAGCTTGTCATAGAAACCTGGTTCACGTAAATGTTTGAACATTGCGATACCTGCACGCATTGCCAATGGGTTCCCTGACAATGTACCTGCTTGATAAACGCCACCTAAAGGTGCGATGCATTCCATGATTTCACGTTTACCGCCAAAAGCACCGACAGGTAAGCCAGCACCAATGATTTTACCCAACGTGGTCAAGTCAGGTTTAACGTTATAGACCGATTGAGCACCACCTAAAGCGACACGGAAACCAGTCATCACTTCATCAATAATGAAGACAGATTTATATTCATCACAAACATCACGGATCGCTTGCAAGAAACCATCGATTGGCGTCACCAGATTCATATTGCCTGCAACAGGCTCAATGATCACACCAGCAATCTCATGACCAAATTTGCTAAAGCATTCTTTTAACGCTTCGATGTTGTTATATGGGAGCGTTAAGGTATGTTTTGCAAAATCAGCAGGTACACCTTTTGAGGTTGGCTCACCTTCACCTAAAGTCAGCAAACCAGAACCCGCTTTTACTAACAATGAATCCGAATGACCGTGGTAGCAGCCTTCAAATTTTACAATCTTGTCACGGCCAGTATAACCACGTGCCAGACGAATCGCCGTCATGGTTGCTTCAGTACCTGAACTGGTCATACGCACCAATTCGATTGAAGGCATAATGTCGCAAATCGTATCGGCTAAAGTGGTTTCGTGCACAGTTGGTGCACCAAAACTTAAACCATCTTCTGCCGCAGTTTGTACCGCTTGAATAATATCTGGATGTGCATGACCTAAGATCATTGGGCCCCATGAACCAACATAGTCCACGTAACGCTTGCCATCAACATCCCACAAATATGCACCCTTTGCCTTTTCGATAAAGACAGGCGTACCGCCAACACCGTTAAATGCACGTACAGGTGAGTTAACACCACCTGGAATATGTTTATTTGCTTGTTTAAATAGCTGTTCTTGCTTTGGAGATAAACTCATATAAGGCTCAACCTAGAATCAAGGACAAGGAACGCTGTCGTTCCGAGAAACAATGAAAGCTCCGCAAAAGCGGATGCCTATAATTAGTCAAATAACGTTGCCCATGCAGTTACACGAGCAGGAATTTCGGCTGTTGATCGTCCTAATATATCACTAATTACCGCACAAAGGCTCGCCCCCGCCTCAATCACCACTTGAGAATTTTCCACAGTCAGACCACCAATTGCACAAATCGGTACAGCAAACTTTTGTTTCGCCTGTTTGATGACTTCGATACCGACATTGCCCGCTTCAGGTTTGGTTGAGGTGGCATAGACTGCACCAAACGCGACATAAGTTGCCCCATCGGCAATCGCCTTTTCAGCCAATTCCAGTGAGTTTAAGCAGGTACGGCCAATAATCACACCTTTCGGTAAACGTGCAGCAGCATCGCTTATTTCCCCATCGGACTGCCCCAGATGTACACCCAAACCAAATTGTTCAGCCAGCGCCAAATCATCATTAATGACGAAAGGAACCTGATGTTGTTCACACAGCGCTTTGATCTGCTCTACTTCATGTGGCTGTTCTGCTTTTTCTACTTTCTTACGACGATATTGCAGAATCGCAATCTGTCCTGTTGCCAAAGCAACATCTAGTTTTTCGAGTAAGAGCTGGATTGGGTCATCGTTGGTGATGAGGTAAAGACCGCGCATGAACGTTTCACTATAATTACATTAGCTTCAGGGTATATTTTCTTATCTAAAATATAAAGAGAGGGAGTGTATAAGTTCTTATGAAATGATCTATTCACCGAATGTGTTAAAGCAAATAAATAACGTTAGCTCATGGTGCTAATAGAAAACCATACACCACTAAGTTTTACACTATTGGAAAGTTAGAGGTTAAATTGAAATCTTTTAAGGATTAACTCAATAATAAAGCCCCCAACGGAGGCTTTAAAACTTAATTAATATCAATAGCTATGGCCATGATTCGTCACTAAACTGCCCACTACCAGCTAACTTTTATATACCTATTTCTTTGGCGGTTTATTTAAAAGTTGATCGACCAATTCATTAATTTTGGTTTCAGTACTACGCCATTTATTTAGAGCAAGACCACCATTTCCTTTCAACTTAAATGAAGCCTCAGAAACCTGTCTTCCATTTTGTAATAAATTAAATTGTGCAGAAACCATATAGGGTGCGAAATCCCATGATCTTAATGCCGTATAATGTAGTGTCGTTTGACAAAGACTCAGGTTGTCAGTGTCATTATACGTTTTTGCTTGAATGTTATATCTCGCAAAACTTCGTTCTACAACCTGATTAAAGTCTTTAATTATGACTTTGGGATTATTAATCACACAAACTTGACGGATAGATTCTGGATTAAAGCCAGTGGTATTATTCACTTGAATCGAGGTACATCCAGTTAAAGCTAACAAAGCCCCTAAAAATAAAAAATTCTTCATCATGTAAACCATTTGTTATTCAAGTCGCTTAAACTAACAAATCATTTATATAAAATCCATTCTAAATCAGATGCATTGGTCGATTTTATTATTATGTTTTTATTTAATTTCCCCTATCAAAAATAAAAAAGCCGCCAAAGCAGCTTTTTAAATATCAAATGAATTTTACGACTCAATTTTATCAAACTGACGATCGATCAAACTCAAACGACCACGGGTAATATCCGACAGCATCCGCCAATCTGAAATAAAACTATAAAGTGGTTGCTTAAAGCTGGCAGGCTTATTATGTTCAAAAAAGAAATGCCCAACCCACGCACAGGCATAACCTGAAACCAAACCATATACCGCATATTTGGCCTGACGCTTACGAATGGCTTTGCTAAAGAAATATAAACCGATTGAGCTACCTGCTGCATGCAAACGACGGCTGGCAATACTGCGGTGTTCAGTTAAATAAAAGCGATAAAATTCATCATAATTTTTAATCGGTAATGAAAATTCCACTGGCTGGGTGATATTGGCTGGTGCATTCATTTCTAGATCATCCTAATCCGGCAAGACTCTACACACGTTAATGCATTTTTTGTACAAAATAAAGTCATTGTGTACCCTGCTTGCATTCCTTAAAACAACTTTACAATAATTTTTCAGATCAACAGTTTATACTCATTTCTATATTTATCATTCTCGTTGGTCAGGAGTCATAACATCATGGAAATAGAGCTAAAATTTCAACTTCCTGAGTCTAAGAAAAAAAGTGTTTTACAGACCTTAAGCAAACAAAAAGCACAAAAAATTCAGTTACAAGCAAAATACTATGACACTGCTGACCGTTTGCTTGCTAAAAATTATGTGGCTATTCGCCTGCGTCAAGAAGGTGAGCATTGGGTGCAAACCTTTAAAGCTGCCAGTAAAAATCATTTACAACGTATCGAAGAAGATATCTATTTAGGAAAATGTACTCAAGAACCTGAGCTTGATCTGTCCCTCTATAAACATAATCAAACCGTTCAAACTGTACTACGTGATATTTTAGGCGAAGCGCCAGCCGAGCTACAATTACAATTCCAGACCAATGTACAACGTACTTTTCATGTGTTTGAATTTGAAGGTTCTCAAATTGAGGTCTGTCTGGATGATGGTGAAATCCGAACTCCAACTGACCACGCCAGAATCTGTGAAGTCGAATTTGAGTTAAAACAAGGTTCAGCACAAGAGTTGATTGATTTTGCCAAAACCTGGGTAGATAAATACCAGCTCTGGCTTGATGTGCGCAGTAAAGCTGAACGCGGCAATTTACTGGCCCAAGGCAAAGTCGTCTCTGCTGCTACCAAAGCGAAATCACTGAATTTGGATAAAGATGTCAGTGCTGGACAGGCTATCAAACAGATTATCGAAAATACGCTCAATCATATCCTACCCAATGCCGCTGCAATCGCTGATGGAGTAGCAGAAGCCGACCATATTCACCAGGCTCGTGTTGGTTTACGCCGTTTGCGTTCAGCTTTAAAGCATTTTTCCAATTGGTCGGTACACATTGATCCGAGTTGGGAAAGTCATTTGGCGGAGATTTTTAGAGCTTTAGGACAATCACGTGATAATGATGCCATTCAAGATTCAGTCATTCCCTTAGTCAAACAAGTCTGTGATTTTGATTTTCCCTTCCCTGAAAATGTCGACGCAAATATTGCTGAATTATTGAGTGACAGCAAAACAACCCAACTGTTTTTATCCTTATTCAGCTTTAGCTATAGTGATCAACAATCAAAATCCAAACTCTCTAAACAAGCTGCCAAAAGCCTAACTAAGCTGTATCAAAAGATTCTTAAAGATGCAGCTCAATTTTCTAAGTTAGAAGTCGAGCAACAACACCGTACCCGTAAGCGCGTTAAACAATTGCGTTATTGCATCGACTTTATTGCAGGGATTTACCCAGAAAAACAGGTTCAGCAATTTTTTAATAAGCTACAGCCGATTCAGGAATACTTGGGTTTCTATAATGATCTATTTGTGGCTGAGCAGATCTTTGAGCAACAAGCTGCTGAGCATCCGCAATTTTTATTTGCTTTAGGTTGGGTTAAGGCACAGCAACCGCATGTTGCGAAGAAAGCGGCAAAGAAACTACAGGGTTTATCAACTAAAGATATTTTTTGGGATGAGGAGCGATAGCTCCGCAAGGGAAAACCATCTTAAATCCCTATCGTGCTGGCGGCATGGATACCGCCACAAATAATCTACGCCCTACAGAATGGATACTCGGAAACGTCATCAGCAACCTGCGTGTTATAAGCAAAGTAATATTTCTGCGATACATTTTAATAAATCCAAGAAACAGACAGGTTTTGCTGATGACAATGGCTTTGCCTACTTTGTCCGAAAACAAAGTAGGAAATCGCCTATGCGAAAACATCCAAACTTTATATAGCACTTGTGGCTGTGCTGTTATTTTTTAATAAAAATTAGTGTTTTAAACTATTTATTCCCCTTAAATCACTTACCGATACTTTCCAAAAATCTTCCACGTTCCATTATCTGCAATCGGATCACTATAGCTATCATTACGCTGCTTACGTGGCTTATCCCGTACATCCACCAATTTAAAATGTGGCTCAACACTGAGAATCATGCCATTCATATAAAAACGGGTACGGGTATATTCACTCTGCCCATGTTGAAATACGTAAGTCCGTAAATCGATAAATTCGCGATGTGCAACTAAAGCAGCAGTGTCATCACTCCCCAACCACTCTTGCATGGCAAAAATCTGATCCGTTTCAAACTGCCCGCATTTTTCCAATAAGGCCGCGACACCACGAAAGGTTTTCGATTCTTTAGCGCGGGTTTTATTAATCCGAATTCGATCTACATGAAAGAAAAATAGCGGCAGATTTAAATGGCTAGGCAAATGAATCGCATCCACCACTTCATCTTCCATAAAAGGCTGGCACAATTGCTGTGCCCTCTCAATCAAAGGCTGCCATTGTCGGTAATATTCATCAACCTCATCCTTTAGACCATAATAAATCGGCAAGCCCTCAACATGCTCTAAAGATTGCGGTGGATAGATATGCTGGCGTAGTAAGGCAATATCCGTTTTCAGGCTTTGAATCGCGATCGCATCTTGCATAGTGATTATTCTAATTGCTTAGGCTATTTTAGATTAAGGCAAAGGTTTAGTTTCGACAAGGCTTTGTCTATAATAATGTGTCTTTACTTGTCGCTGGAAAATCTCATGTCTCAAAAAATTAACGCTACCGATGTGACGGAAGAAGAAGCTTTAAATGCCGTATTTTTTGAGCGCGCCGATGAATTTATCAAACTCGCTAATGATTTTTGCCGCCCACCAAAAGGTCAACAAGCTAAACCAGAAGAGTTACGTGCCCAAGTAAGCGCAGCCATGTTATTTGCCACTGCCCGTTTTAACACCTGGGTTGCAGCCAATAACTTTAAAGATGGCGAAGAAATGCGTGAGGCAAAAGAACAAGTGATGTCTTATCTGCTACAACAGTTCCAAATGATGCTGGAAGATAATTTTGATGAATATTGCGAACAGTTCGAAAACTATTTACGCTTCCGCAAAAATGAAGATTTTCATGCACACAAACATGATCATTAATGATTAATGCAAAAAAGAAAGCCACCTGATCGGTGGCTTTCTTTTTGTTTGCTTATTTCAAGTTTTGAGGCTGACCATACTGATCTGCCATTACTTCGACAAACTGATCAAGTTTAATGTATTTCTTGATTGCTGCATTCACATCTTCTTTGGTCAATTTGGCAAGTTCCTGATCACGTTCAGCGCGATCCAGCAAGGTTTTGTTGCGCTCTAACTGACCTGTCAACATGCCATGAATATTACGTTCATCTTCCAAAGCTGTGACGCGTTTTTTCATGATGTCTGCTTTCGCCGCTTCAACTTCCTGCTCAGTCACGCCTTTGCTTAACAGCTCATTCAAGACTTTATGTACCGATTGCGATACTTGCGCCGAACGTCCAGAAGTATAGTTTGCAGTAACACTTAACGTACCATCATTGATATCTGGATCTAAGTCCAAACCACTGCCAAAACCATAGACCAAGGCATTTTTCTCACGTAACTCTTGTGCCAAACGCGATGAAAGCTGCGAGTTACCCAAAATATGGCTCAAGATAATTAACGCTGGTGCATCTGCATGATAAGAACCGACTGGCAGCGCCAACACACTTTGGTAACTACCAAATTCACGCTGTTCCGATAAAGCATTCACTTTCTGTGCTTTATAAACCGTATATTGACCTGTTACTTTGGTATAAGGCTGTTTTGCTTTCCAAGAGCCAAATGCTTTTTGTAAGGTTTTTTGCATTTTTTTGGCATCAAAATCACCCGTCACTGCAATCTGTGCATGATCAGTCACAAAGAATTGATCATAGAATTGCTTCACTTGCGGTTGAGTCACATCACTGATCTGTTTTTTCGTGAAATCAGGTTCGAAGTGATAACGCAAATCGCCGGGTTGATAGATTTCCAGAATTTTAGAGAGCGTCATCGAAGCCACAACTGCAGGCTCGGTATAAGGACGATCGAGTACAGATAAACTTTGATTTTTGGCAAGATCAAATTCTGTTTGTGAGAATTTTGGCTGCTTCAATACATCGACAATAAAATTAAAGAAGTCTTCAAACTTGTCTTTTTTCGCCTGAACCACGATGGTAAAACCATTGCCATTTGAGCTAACAGATGCACCACCACTAGCAGCAATTGCTTTATCGGTAATTTCTTGCAAAGTATGCTTTTCTGAACCACGCAACATCAGGTAACTGGTTAAATCCAGCGTTACACCTTTACCAAATAACGCTTTTTCATCACCAAAATCCAGACTAATCGTGGCATAGGTTTTATCGTCACGGGTTGCAGTTGGGAATAAAGCATAGCGAATGCCATTCTTCAACTCACCACGCTGGATCTTCTGCTCATTTTTCTGCAATTGCTGAGCAGACTGTGCCATAAACTGGGTCACTTCCTGCTTATAGACATTCGGATCTTTTAAAGGTTCAGGCTGTTCATTGCTTTGATCTAAAGTTTTTGGCTTCTCTTCAGCCTTCAAAGTCATCGCTTTCTTTTGATCTTCTGGCGTTGGCAAAATATCACCAGAAATACGATGTGAAGCGGTTAAAAACGCTTTGAGCGTTTCATTGGTATCTTTTAGCTTTAATGCTTGAACTGTCTTTAAATCCTTGAAATATTGATCCCATTGTCCCTGAGAAGATACAGCGTAGTCACTGAGACGTGAACCTAAAGCCACCGCATCATTGGCAATGGTATCAGCCGTATTCTGGGTAATATTCTTAATGCGCTGTAATTCGGCCTCGGTAAATGGCTGGCTATTTTCCACGCCAGTTTTCAAGGCATCATCAACTTTTTTGGGATCATGGCTTGGTGCATAAACTGCGCCCATAAACACCACGTTAAAGTCCTGATCTAACCATGTCGCAGATTGAACTGCGGTACTGATGCCTGTCTCGACCATATTTTTATATAAAGGCCCGCTAGGCTGCATGGTATAGAGAGAAGGTGCGAGTGCCAGAATCGGTTGTAATTCGGTATTTTTTCCATTCATATAAATATGGAATTTGGCCAGATCACTGCCCTTTTTCACGGTAAATTGACGTTGTTCAATCTTACTCGCATCAAGAACTGGCACTTTCACCTGAGCAGGTACGGCGCGTGCAGGAATTGGACTGAAATACTGATCAATCTTATTTAATACTTCGGTTTTATCAAATTTACCAGAAATGACCATGACCGCATTATTCGGCGCATACCAGGTCTTATAGAACTGATTCAGTTCATTCAACTGAATTGATTTTAATTCGGGTAAGTCACCAATCGGTAAACGACCTAAATACTGGTTGCCATATGCGGCTTTCCACACCTGATCTATTAAAACTGCAAACGGCTGATCCATACGGATTTCACGTTCACGTTTTACGATTTCAATTTCAGAGGGAACAAATTTTTCTTGCAACACCAATTTATCCATACGCTCAGATTCGAGATACAGAATTTCATTCAGTGCATTTTTTTCAGGACGAACAATGTTTAAGTATTTGGTTGAGTAATAATCCGTACTGGCATTGGTCATCAAGGTATATTGATCTAAACGGCGCTGAAACTCTTCACCTTTAACGTTTTGAGTCCCTTTAAAAGCCAAGTGTTCTAATAGATGTGCCAGCCCGCCTTTACCTTTTGGGTCATTCAGTGAGCCCGTCAGGTAAACTGTATTTACATAGACTTTATTTTCTTTATCGTTTGGCGCAAGAATAACTCTGAAACCATTATCTAATTTATATTCTTCAATATTTTTTTCACTTTTTACGAGCACTGTCTGAGACCAAGACGTCGCACTCAACCCAATCAAACAAAGCGAGAGAGTAAGCTGCTTAAAGCGCATTAACATAATTTATCCAAGTATTTATGGTGATTTAAATCATACAGACAAGCTATGGTAGAGAATGATTCGCATTTTTAATAGTTACGTTTTGAAAAAAGCTGTTTATTTAAACAGCTTTTATCTTTGTTTTTGCACAATTTAAGCTAAAAATCAGATTGCCAGTTCAGCCTGCATATACAATTTTGCATAACCTGAAATTTCGATCCGTTCATCAGATACAATCACACAGTCTAAAATTCCACCGCGTGCTGACGCCTGAAAAGCCACGAGTCGCGTCTGGTTCAACTTCTCGGCCCATAGCGGCACAATCGCAGTATGAATAGAACCTGTTACAGGGTCTTCATCAATCCCAATTGCAGGTGCAAAGTAACGAGAAACACAATCAAATTTCCCCTCACCTCGCGCTGTAATCGCTACATCAGGTTGAGAGGCTGTAATCGCTGTCCTGACTTTACCTAAGCGTTTTAATACTTCCAGATTAGGTTGTTCATCCAATACATCCTGTACCGTTTCATATTCAATAATATAAGCTTGAGGATTGCAATAGACGGCTTTGAATGGTTTTGACAACCCTTCACGTAGTTCTGACGGGTAGTCAGACACTTGCTCTGCTCTACGAATCGGGAAGTTCATTTTGATTTTTCCATCAGCATCTTGGCTAACGATAAAAATACCCAGATCACGTACATGAAATTGAATCGTTGTTGCTTGAGTAAAATCCTTAAAAAGTACAAAAGCACTGGCTAAGGTGGCATGCCCACAAAAAGCAACTTCTTCTAAAGGTGAAAACCAGCGAATCTCGTAATTACTCTCATCAATTGTCTTTACAAAAGCAGTCTCGGAAAGATTATTTTCCATTGCAATATTCTGCATCAACTGCTGTTCCAACCATTCATCTACTACGATAACGGCTGCTGGATTTCCTTTAAATAATTCTTGGGTAAAAGCATCAACTTGATACATCTTCATGGCATAACGCTCGCTCTATTTTTCCATCATTTTGAACATCTGCTTGATAAATGATAGATACAGATTTTTCTAAATTTACGATACACCCATTATTTTGTCTTAATAAGCTACTAAATGCCTAAAAAACAAACCAAAATCAGCATCCGCTTGCTAACAGATCAGGTAAAAAGTCCAATGATTTAGCATAATTCAAAATAAGCCATACATAATATTCACAAACAAAAATTCACAGCTCTCTATGGTAGTACGCAGATGAAACTAGCGAGAAAAGAAATGCGTATTCCTGTTAATGCCATTGTATTTGAAGACTTTGAAACCCTCGATATTATGGGGCCTGTCGAATTATTCGGTTTGCTGCAAGAACATTATCAAGTGCAATTTTATAGCCTGAATGGTGGACTGATCTCCAACAAACATGGTGTCATACTGCAAACACAGCCATTTAAAGACATGACCGTCAATCAACACAGTATTTTGTTGGTTCCAGGCGGAATTGTCACCTTTGATTTAATCCAGAATCAGCCACTTCTAGATCAATTAAAAACGCTTGCGCTGCACAGTGGACATGTACTGACCATTTGCACAGGAAGTTCTTTGCTGGCTGCGACGGGTGTACTAGATGGCGTTCAGGCGACTTCCAATAAAATGGCGTTTGAGTTTGTGCAAAAACTCAATGATAAAGTGCGCTGGCAAGCTCAGGCACGCTGGGTAATTGATGGGAAATTTTACACCTCATCGGGTGTAAGTGCTGGTATGGATATGACCCTTGCTTTTATTCGTGATACACAAGGCGAAAAAATGGCGCAACTTTGTGCCGAAGAAGCTGAATATATCTGGAATTGTAATCCTGAAATTGATCACTTCTGTAAAGTAAAAGCGGACTGATCAAGCGTAGTTTATGAAGATTTACCTGTTATCACTTGCAGTAGGTATATTGGTCGGTGTGTTGTATTACGTTTTAGATGTCAAAGCGCCTGCACCGCCAATTGTTGCTTTACTGGGTTTATTGGGCATCGTAATTGGTGAGCAATTCATCCCTTTTATTCGACTTTATTTCTCTTAAAGCAGCAATTTTTATTCAATCTCCCCAAACATGAGTGGCTCAAAACCACTCATTTTGAGCAAAAAATCATTCAACGATCCTAGTCAATTCGGACATCAAAACCTAAATTTTCTGCAATCATTAAAGTTTGATCAAGGTTAATAATCGCCTCTTTAATTTGAGTCTCTTTCGGATCTAATGCACTCAAATCACTGCCTCTTAAATCACACTCGGTAAAATCTGCGCTGTGCAACCATGCACCCGATAAGTCGCTCTCTCGAACTGAACTTCCATGACATCGTGCCCCTGTCAAATCGGCCTCTCTTAAACGCGTTCGAAGAAAAGAAGCTTTTTCTAAATCAGCACCCGGCAATCCAACAAAAGCCCAGTCACTGTCTTCGACCCGCATATGATGAAACTGGCAATCACTAAACATGCTGCCCACAAACTTACAGTCAGTAAATTTACTATCAAAGAAATTACAGAAGGCAAAGGTACAATTGATAAAAGCACTACTTTGATGAGTTGAACCATTGAAGCGTGCACGGCGAAAAGTACATTCATTAAATACTGCACCAGTGCTGTGAGCCTCAGACATGTCTAAATCGACAAATAAAGTACGCTCATATTTTTGGTTACTGAGTACTTGCTCATACCAATCTAAACTGGCAATGCTGTCTGTCGTTTTAGGTGCAGCTTCACCATATTTTCTTTCAGCCATGATGCTCAATTTTTTATTTTAGAAGATTTAAAAATATGCCATGCATTCAGATTTGTACATGCTTTTTTCATCACATCTTTCATGCTTGATCACATAAAAAGAGCGGAAAAAACCGCTCTTCTTGTGAAAACAAATTATCAATCTTCCATGTGCTCAATAATAGCTTGTGCGAACTCTGAACAGCGTAGCAAAGTTGCATTTGACATGAGACGTTCAAAATCATAGGTCACAGTTTTAGCAGAGATCGCACCTGAAATCCCCGTAATAATTAAATCTGCAGCTTCTGTCCAGCCCATATCACGCAGCATCATTTCCGCAGATAAAATAATCGAACCGGGATTCACTTTATCCTGTCCTGCATATTTGGGTGCTGTGCCATGCGTTGCTTCATATACGGCAATTGCACCACCAATATTGGCACCTGGTGCAATGCCAATCCCTCCCACTTCGGCTGCAAGTGCATCGGAAATATAGTCGCCATTTAGGTTCAGTGTGGCAATGACAGAATAATCTGCTGGACGCATTAAAATTTGCTGTAAGAATGCATCAGCAATCACATCTTTAATAATGATATCTTTGCCTGTTTTTGGATTTTTAATTTTTACCCAAGGCCCGCCATCCAGCAACTGTCCACCAAAACGTTCCATCGCAAGTTCATAGCCCCACTCTTTAAACGCACCTTCGGTGTATTTCATGATGTTGCCTTTGTGAACCAAGGTCACAGAAGGTTTATCGTTATCAATCGCGAACTGAATCGCTTTACGAACTAAACGCTGAGAACCTTCTTTAGACACGGGTTTAATCCCGATTCCACACTCTTTCGGAAAACGAATATTGGTTACACCCATTTCTTCCTGTAGGAATTTAATCACTTTTCTCGCTTCAGGAGAGTCCGCTTTCCATTCAATCCCCGCATAGATATCTTCCGAGTTTTCACGGAAGATCACCATATCGGTCAGTTCAGGATGTTGTACCGGAGAAGGCACACCTTTAAACCAGCGGACTGGACGCACACAGACATATAAATCAAGTTCCTGACGCAATGCGACATTTAAAGAACGAATTCCACCACCTACAGGTGTGGTTAAAGGGCCTTTTATTGATATAATAAACTCGCGTAAAGCATCAAAAGTTTCTTCGGGCATATAGCTGCCGTAAATTTTGTCTGCTTTCTCACCGCAGTAGACTTCCATCCATTCGATCGAACGTTTGCCACCATAAGCTTTTAGCACGGCGGCATCTACTACTGCTTTCATTGCTGGTGTAATATCCACACCAATACCATCACCTTCAATAAAAGGAATGATCGGACGATTTGGAACATTCAGTGACAGGTCTGCATTTACTGTGATTTTGTCTCCGTCTGCAGGAACCACGATCTTCTGATAACCCATTTTGCAGGTTCTCCCTCATGTATTTAATGATTATGTCTATGCCTTCTATGGCATGCTTTTCGTTTTTTATTACATGAAACAGTTTAGTTCAAAACTGGTTTTTTTGAGATTTATACGGGAAATAACAACATTTTCCCATTAAATAAAAACCTTTATTGTTATGATGCCGCCCATAGCCAAAGCAGTATACAGATATGAAAATAGTCGTATTTAATAAACCTTATGACGTTTTGTCACAGTTCCGTGAGGATTCCGCTCACCTCACCTTTTCTCACTTTATCCATGATCCTGATTTACGTCTTGCGGGCCGACTTGATCTCGACTCAGAAGGCTTAACCTTCCTGACGGATCACGGCGGTCTGAATCAATACATTACCAATCCAGCCAATAAGAAATTTAAAACCTATCTTGCGCAAGTCGATGGCGATGTAACAGAAGAAGCATTAGAGCAACTTCGCAAAGGTGTAGAACTGGCTGATGGTATGACTTTACCGGCAAAAGCGCTGAAAGTAGATCAACCAGAATGGTTATGGGAACGTGATCCACCAGTACGTTACCGCGCCAATATCCCGACCAGCTGGATTGAACTACAAATTTGTGAAGGTCGTAACCGTCAGGTGCGTCGTATGACTGCTGCTGTGGGTTTCCCAACATTACGTTTGATTCGTACTAAAATCGGTGCAATCGATCTGATTCGTCTAGGCTTACAACCTGGTGAGCAAACTGAAATTGAACCGTTACTTTATCCTGATTTTAAAGACCTACCTGAAGATAAACCTTATCGCTCTCGCTCTTATGTGAAAAAACCAGGTGGCACGGGCGGTAAGCCTATGCACCAGAAGAAGAAAGAAGGTGATAAAAAAGACGGTGACAAGAAAAAATCAGGCTCCAAGCGTATCTGGCAAATGGATGAAAGCGAAAAGCCACGTCGTAAGACCAATGGTACGACGCGTCCAAACACCAAAGCACCACGCGGTCGTAGCCGTAATGGTCGTTAATCTTTAGAGATTATTTTAAAGCCCACGGAAGTGGGCTTTTTTTATGGGAATCATCTGAATTCTCATACACAAAAAAGCCGATGCTTTCACATCGGCTTTTTACTACCAACAAAACTGTCAGTAATATTTAAACTTAAGCTGTTTCAAGTGTTGCATTAAGCGTAGCACTTGGACGCATTACTGCGTTTACTTTTGCAGGATCAATTGCATAGTAACCACCGATATCAGCAGATTGACCTTGTACTTGAGCAAGCTCAGCAACGATCTTCTCTTCATTTTCAGCAAGTGCTTTTGCAAGAGGCGCAAACTTCGCTTTTAACTCAGCATCTTCGTCTTGAGCAGCCAATGCTTGAGCCCAGTACAATGCCAAGTAGTAGTGACTACCGCGGTTATCAAGCTCACCTGTACGACGTGATGGAGACTTGTCATTATCAAGAAGTTTACCTGTTGCCTGATCAAGTGTCTTCGCAAGCAATTTCGCACGGTTATTGTCTTCTTTAAGACCAAGCTCTTCTAAAGAAACAGCTAACGCAAGGAACTCACCAAGAGAATCCCAACGTAAGTGGTTTTCTTCTACCAACTGCTGAACATGTTTCGGCGCTGAACCACCCGCACCTGTTTCATACATGCCGCCACCCGCCATTAACGGCACGATTGACAACATTTTCGCTGAAGTACCCAATTCCATGATCGGGAACAAGTCAGTTAAGTAATCACGTAAGATGTTACCAGTCACAGAAATTGTATCTAAACCACGTGCTACACGCTCAAGCGTATAACGCATTGCACGTACTTGTGACATGATCTGGATATCAAGACCTGCTGTGTCATGATCTTTCAAGTATTTTTCAACTTTCTTGATCAATTCATTTTCGTGTGGACGGTATGGGTCTAACCAGAAGATTGCTGGCATGCCAGAGTTACGTGCACGTGTTACTGCAAGTTTCACCCAGTCACGAATCGGTGCGTCTTTCACCTGACACATACGCCAGATGTCGCCTTCTTCCACATTTTGGCTCATCAACACTTCGCCAGTGTCTAGATCTGTGATGTTGGCAACGCCTGCTTCTGAAATTTCGAAAGTCTTGTCGTGTGAACCGTATTCTTCTGCTTTCTGCGCCATCAAACCAACGTTAGGTACAGTACCCATGGTACGTGGGTCGAAATTACCATTCCACTTACAGAAATTGATCATTTCCTGATAAATACGCGCGAAAGTTGATTCAGGCATAACTGCTTTACAGTCGTAAGGTTTGCCGTCAGCACCCCACATTTTACCGCCACCACGGATCATTGCAGGCATAGATGCATCTACAATCACATCATTTGGTGAGTGGAAGTTCGTGATGCCTTTTGCAGAATCAACCATTGCAAGTGCAGGACGGTGTTCTTGGCAAGCATGTAAATCTTCGATAATTTCTTCACGAAGTGAAGTCGGTAAAGTTTCGATCTTCTCGTAAAGACCCGCCATACCGTTATTTACGTTGATGCCTAACTCGTCAAATAATTTGCCGTGTTTTTCGAAAGCATCTTTGTAGTAAATTTTCACACAGTGACCGAATACGATCGGGTGTGATACTTTCATCATGGTTGCTTTTACGTGTAATGAGAACAGGATGCCCGCTTCACGACAGTCTTCAAGTTCTTTCTCATAGAAATCGCAAAGCGCTTTCTTGCTCATGAACATTGAATCGATGATTTCACCATCCTGAAGTGCAACTTTTGGCTTAAGCACAATCGTTTCACCAGACTTAGTGATGAGCTCCATTTTCACATTACGCGCACGGTCTAAAGTCATTGATTTTTCACCGTGGTAGAAGTCGCCTTCATCCATGTGAGAAACGTGAGTTTGTGACCATTGTTTCCACTCGCTCATTGAGTGCGGGTGTTTTTTCGCATAGTTTTTCACAGCAGCTGGTGCACGGCGGTCAGAGTTACCTTCACGCAATACTGGGTTTACTGCTGAACCAAGGCATTTACCATAACGCGCCTTAAGTTCTTTCTCTTCTTCAGTTGCTGGATTTTCTGGATAATCAGGAATCGCATAGCCCTTCGACTGGAGCTCTTTGATACATGCGGTTAACTGAGCAACAGAAGCACTGATGTTTGGAAGTTTAATGATGTTTGTATCTGGGTCTTGCGTAAGACGACCTAACTCCGCAAGGTTGTTGTTTACCTTTTGTTCATCTTTAAGGTAATCTGAAAATTCTGCAAGTACACGTGCTGCAACTGAGATATCACTTTTCACAATATCGATGCCAGCAGGCTTGGTAAAGGTCTCAATGATCGGTAGCAATGAATAGGTCGCCAATAACGGCGCCTCATCAGTCAGTGTATAAATGATTTTTGACTTTCCACCAGCCATATATAGCCCCTTGTGTTGGATTGAGTTATGGAAAACTGCGCTTGTGGCCCAGTTCCTAGAACCGATTTGCTTAAAACAAACTTGAGAGTATCAGTCTTCATAGCATACTAGTCAACGCCCTATCCCGTGATAACGACATTTCGCTAAAAAATACTACAATTTTATATAATAGATACTGTTAGTTCATATAATTTGGGCCAAATGTTGCCTTTTCAACTACCAAAGCGTTAGCGAGCTGAAAATGCCCAGCAAACTGATCATTTAGCAAACAAATAGGTGTTTACCTACAAATGTGCCTTATTTTGTCAGAATTTTATGAAACTTAGGTTAATTCTTTAGTGGTAGTCTCAACGTAAATGCAACACCTGCTGTCTGATTTTCAACTTCAGTACAACCACCATGCAGTTGCATGATGGATTGAACAATCGCGAGTCCCAGCCCACCTGTTTGTGCTCTGTTATGTCGACTCTCATCAATTTGATAAAAACGGTCAAAGAGATAAGGCAAATGTTTTTCTTCAATCCAGATGTCATGCGTCACAATACGAATCACACAATCAGTCTGTTCCCGTTTTACCTCTAAAGTAATTCGTCCCTTTTCTACACCATAGACAACCGCGTTACTGATTAAATTCGCAATCGCACGCTGGATAAGGGCTTCATTCACTCTCAAATTCATTTCATCAGGAAGTTGAAGCATCAAGCTCATCTGCCGTTCTTCGATCAGATAATCAAAATAATCCGTCACATCCCGAATCAATTGCACGATATCTACGCTGCTTTTCTCAAGCCCTGCTTCCGTATATTCAGAACGTGCAATAAATAGCATGCTCTCAATCATTTTGGTCAGTCTTTCGTACTCTTCCAAGTGCGAATACAGGAGATTTTCCAGTTCCTCAATTTGACGAGGTTGAGACAGCAAAATCTGTGTTTGGCCCATCAAATTATTGAGCGGCGTTCTCAATTCATGCGCAATATCTTCAGAAAACTGTGCCAGCTTTTGATAATCCTGCTGAATTTTATCCAGCATCTCATTCATTGCATTGCTGAGTTGCTGTACCTCGGTATTTGTGGTCTCGATCTGAATACGCTGATTGAGTTTTTGCACGTTGATTTTACTGGTTTCTGCAATCAATGCCCGCATCGAACGGAACATGTAATGCCCGACCATAAAACCCAATAAACTCGATAATAGAATGCCCAGCCCAGTATAAAAGGCGATTTTCCAAAAATATTGCTTCAGGGTTTGATTCGCGGCATACCATTGTTGACCTGCAATCAATTGATAATGCTGATCGCCATGTTGTACCGATTGAAATGCAAGCCGTGTCGTTGGCTGTTCAGGGCTATTATTGGTAAACTGGATTTTACTGGAATAATTTAAGCTCGGGATTTTGATGTTTAACGGATTGATTCGAATCAGGTCTTTACCGGCTTCTTTGACAATAAAAATACTGTCCTCATGCCCAACCATATTTTCATAAAGTTTAGGGTATTTGCCCAAGATCTGAACGGTATAAGCATCTGTCAAAAACACTTCCATGCGCTTGATCCGTGCGGCAAGTGCTTTGTCTTGCTGGATATAGACCATTTCACGAAAACTTTGATAAGACAATGTCCCAATACTGATAAAAACCACACATGAAATCAGGCTAAACGCGATTCTCAAACGCGAAGCCAAAGACAATCTATTCATCAGCATGGTCTTCTTTTAAATCAACTTTATAGCCCATTCCCCGAACTGTATAAATCAGCTTGGGAGAAAAATGGTCGTCAATCTTTGCACGTAGACGACGTATCGCGACATCGACCACATTGGTGTCGGTATCAAAGTTAATATTCCAGACCATAGAGGCAATTTGCGTGCGGGTTAACACCTCACCACGATGCTGTATCAACAATTGCAACAGCACAAACTCTTTAGCAGTTAAATCAATTTTAATCTCTGCACGATGGACTTCCCGACTTAAACGATTCAGGCTGAGATTGGCAATGCTATAAATTTCTTGTTCAATCTTGGGAACACGACGTAATAAACTTTTGATTCGCGCCAATAATTCGATATATGAAAATGGCTTAACCAGATAGTCATCTGCTCCCAATTCCAGACCTTTCACTCGATCCATGACCTGATCTTTAGCCGTGAGCATGAGCACAGGGATTTTTGAAAATGTACGGAGCGTCTGCAACACTTGCCAGCCATCCAGTTTCGGCAACATCACATCCAGAATTAATAAATCAAAAGCTTCATCTTGCAACCGTGACAAAGCCTCCATGCCATCTTTTGCGATCGCACTGGTATAGCCTGATTCATTTAATCCTTTTGCCAAAAACTGCGCAATTTTGGATTCATCTTCGACAATTAAAATATGCATTCCACATCTTAACCTTTTTTATTCAGCGCAAAGATTACAAATCGGTAATTCAATTGTCATCATGAGCAGATGCATTTCTTCCTACCATATGCTGAGGAAATAAAGATTTTTATCACCAAACACTCCTTCACGAATTTTGGAAAATTGCATATGGACAAAGGATTTACCCGCTTCGCTATTGGCTCTGTTTTACTTGTGACTGGCTCATTAAGCTATGCTCAAGATGCTGCTCTTTCTGGCTATTATCTCTCAGCAAAAGTCGCGGCAGCCCAACTCAAAGCTGACAATATGGAAACCAGCTTACGCCCAGGGATTGGCAAATTTGTCTCAGGTGACGATCAAAAAGATTTAACCAATGCATCACTGGGGTTCGGTTATGACTTTGGCAATGGCTGGCGTACCGAAGGAGAATATACCTTTAAAAATGATGCAGAATTTACCAGCGGTTCAACCAACTTTCCAACCAGTCTTAACCATCATAAAGTCGAGACGCAGCGCCTGATGCTGAATGCTTATCGTGATTTTGAAGTCATGCAAAATGTCGCCGTATACGGCAATCTCGGATTAGGTGTTGCACGTACAGAATCTTCAGGCTGGCAAGGTAACGCCTCTCGCCAATATCTTTCAAATACCGAAACCCAACTGGTGTATAGCGTAGGTGCGGGTGCGAGTTATAAAGCAATTGATAACCTAAACCTTGATTTGGGCTACCGTTATGTCGACTTGGGTAAAGCTGATAGCGGTTTAAATAACTTTACCAATGCACGTAACTTGCAAGATGAGCAGATGAAAGCACATCTTTATTCAAGTGAGTTCTATCTCGGTGCAAGATACTCATTCTAAATTTGAAAGGCACCGATCAGCAGTGCCTTTTTTGCGCTCTTATCCCATGTATTGCCCTCACAACATCTGATGGCAATACATACCAAAATATTAATCAAGAAAGGTGGAATATTGCGATGTATAAAAATCTATTCGCCATCGCCGCACTATCGGCTTCAAACAGCTTGTTTGCAGCAGCATCCAATCCATTGAGTGTGCATGTTCTCAATCAGCAAAATGGTCTACCTGCTACTGATGTCACCGTTGTGCTCGAAGCACAACAAAAAAACCAGTGGGTAAAAATCAATCAGGCCAAAACTGATCAGAATGGACGAATTACTGCGCTTTATCCGACGCAACAACAATTAAAATCAGGTGTTTATAAAGTGACGTTTAAAACAGGTGACTGGTATAAAGCGCAAAAGCAAAGTAGTTTTTTTCCTGAAATTCCAGTTATTTTTGAAGTTGACGGCACTTTACCGCACTATCATATTCCATTACTGCTCAGCCCTTATGGTTATTCGACTTATCGTGGTAGCTAATAAAAAGGACGCTTGTCGCGTCCTTTTTATCTATTCTTAACCCTTCAACCAGCGATCAACTTTTTGCTGGTCTTCGACTTTTAATTCAACCGTGGTCAATTCACTTTCACCCGCTTGAAGTTCAAATTGTAAAAGCTCATCACGACGGAATGCATAGACCGTAAATGTGCCTTGTTGTTTTGCATACTTGGCTAAAAGCTTCTCGGAAGCCTTCACACCATTAATCGCAAGGATCACATCATTTGCAGATAAACCTGCTTGAGCGGCTGCGCTATCACGACGCACTTGCTGTACCACCACGCCTTCTGCTTTATCTACCACTTTCAAACCAAAAGCCAAAGCCTTGTCATTTTTAAGCGTATAACTCAATCCAAACTCTGGGAACAACTGATCGAGTGGTAATTCATCGGTGGTGTTGATCAAGTGGTTGATTTGCTCAATCCAGTTATCACCTGTCAGCTCATTACATAATTCAAAAATGGTTCGTTCATTAACCTGAATACCTTGTTGTGTATTTTCATATAAACGACGCATTAAGGCATCCAGATTTGAACCACGTAAACGTAAGCCCAAATCTAAACAAAGTGCCACTAAACTGCCTTTGTTATAGTAACTGGTGCCTGCATTATTTGAGTTTTCATCCTGACGGTAGAACTTGATCCAAGCATCAAAACTCGACTCTGAAACCGATTGAATTAAACGGCCCGGATTCTGCAAATAACGGTCAAGCTGTGCTTTTAGGAGATCCAGATAAGACTTCTGTGAAATCACACCGCTGCGCAATAAAATCAGGTCATCATAATAAGAGGTAAAACCCTCAAAGATCCACAATAAGCTGGTATATCCCTCTTTATGTAAATCATAATTGGCAAAGTTTTCAGGGCGAATAAATTTGACTAACCATGAGTGGAAATACTCATGGCTACATAAACCCAAGAAACGTTGATAATCTTTAGAAGGTTCTTCGGCTTCATCTGCTTTTGGCAAATCGTCGCGCGGTGTAATCAGGCTGGTGCTATTACAATGTTCCAGACCACCATAACTATTTCCAGTCGCCATGGTCATAAAGGTATAGTTCTGGAATGGCGCTGAACCGAACATATCAATTTCAGTCTGACAGATCTTTTTAATATCTGCCTCTAAACGGCCCATATTGGTCGTGTGGTTGCCCGAAATCACAAACTCATGAGGAATCCCGTTCGCATCAAAGCTGAATCGGCTCTGCTCTGCCAGTTCAAACGGACTATCAATCAATTGATCATAGTTGTCTGCTTTTAGAGTAAAGCGTCCTTTGACTAGACTCTTACTTGGTAAACCTGTTGCGATCTGGAAATGCTTTAATTCATCTGGCAGGAAAATTTCAACTTCACAAGGTGCATGTTCCTGATCTTGCAGACCCAAACAGATACATGCGGGATTAACATAGAAACGGGTCTGATCGACATAGGCACCACGCACCGATAAATCATAGGCATAAACGTCATATTCAACAGTAATCAGTTCATGATCGGTATTGAATAAACGCCAGCGATTCTTCTCGGTTTTTTTAATATTCAGTAAACGCCCTGCTTCATCAGAGGCTTTCACCGACTCAATATGCTTGGAAAATTCCCGAATCAGATAGCTTCCAGGAATCCAGGTTGGTAACCACAACTCTTGATTGGGATTGGCTAGAAAACGTAAGGTGACATGAATCAGGTGCTGGCGATAATCGTCGAACTCAATTTGATAGTGCAACATAATTTCTAATCATGAAAATAGGAACGGTTTCACACAGCTTAGCATTTTTTTACAAAGTCATGCGCAGATGTCATAATTGTCAGCAAAAGTTGCTGGATTCTTCAACAAAAAAGTCATAGCATTCTCCTCTCACATTTAAGGCCACTGGATCGGCAATACAAGGTATGCACGTGAAATTTCTCCTCTCTCTCTTTACGTTGTTTAGTCTCGTTTGTGCAAATCTCGCACATGCAAACTTACTGAACATTGCCCCTGAAACAGTTGAAGCTGAAGCATGGTCAATCATCGATGCCCAGTCTGGACAAATCATTGCTGAACATAACAGCCATGTTCAGCGCGCCCCAGCTTCACTCACCAAAATGATGGTGGCTTATATCGCTTTAAAAGAGATTGAAGCAGGTAAATTACGTAAAGAAGAAGTCCTGACTGCAACGCCTGTAGTCAGCACAGTGATGTGGGATGAATCACAAATGTACTTAAAAGCAGGTGAACAGATTTCTGTTGATCAGCTTTTAGCAGGTCTGATCGTAATGTCTGCCAATGATGCTGCTGTGACGCTTGCTGAAAAAATTTCTGGCAGCGTGCCACAATTCGTCGCGCGGATGAATCAGGAAGCACAGGCATTGGGAATGAAGGATACGCATTTCAGCAATCCAGCTGGGATCACCATGACCGACCATTACTCTACAGCTGCCGACCTGAGCCTGTTAGCCAAAGCCATTGTGAAAGAAACGCCTGAATATTTGTATTATTCAAAAATGCCAAGCTTTAGCTACAACCAGCGTTTTCACCATGCCACTAACCTTGCCTTGAAAATGGATCCGACATCCGACGGTCTGAAAACAGGTTATACCAAGGCGGCGGGCTATAACCTTGCCCTGACAGCTGAACGTCCAACATTCAATCCGCATGTCGAGAAACGTCGTCTGATTGTGGTGGTATTGGGAACACCAAGTGCAGTAAAACGTGCAGAAGTTGCACATAAACTGATGAATCTGGCCTATACCTATACCCGCGATGAAGAAGTGATTCCAAAGCAGAGACTAATTGCAGAATTGCCTGTGATTAAATCAACCTTGAAAATGTTTAAAGTCGAAACTCAGCAACCGACAATTGTGACCACATCGTTATATGGTCAATCTACTCCGATTGATTTGAATAGCTTTGATCTACTTACCCAACGTATTCATCTGATTGATGCAAACCAACAAGTCACGACTGTTGAGCCGCTTCAAACCACCAATACTCGTATCAATATTGAACTGAATGAACAGCATTTGACTGCACCTTTGACTCAGGCAATGAATCTGGCAACAATTTCGATCTATCAAAATAACCAGTTGATTCGCAGCTTACAGATTGAAAATGATGTACAGATTGAAGAAGCCAATATTTTCCAGAAAATTATGATCTGGTTCTCAAATCTGTTTTCATTCTTTTCGACCAGTGATAGCAAAACTGCCAAACTTTATCCTTTAAATCAAGGATAAAAAACCTACTATTTTTATCAAGATTAAACATACATTATTGAAAAAAGGATGGCATAATCCAGCCATCCTTTCACAAAAATAATTAGGTTAATCATGAGCAAAACCTTACATCATATCGTGATTGTGGGCGGTGGCGCAGGTGGTTTGGAACTTGCGACACAGCTAGGTGAACGTTTTGGCAGACGAGAGAAAGCCCGAATAACCCTAGTCGATCAAAATCTCACACACATATGGAAACCTCTCCTCCACGAAATCGCAGCTGGCTCGCTGAATCCTCACGAAGAACAAACCAATTATTTTGCCCATGCAGAAAAACATCATTTTGAGTTCGTGCTCGGCACACTTGTTGATGTGAATAAAGATCAAAAACAAATTAACCTTTCTCCCCCGCAGCTTTCTAAAGAACACACCCCACAAACTCAAACACTCAGCTACGACACTCTAGTACTGGCCGTGGGTTCTGTTTCAAATGACTTTGGTACAGAAGGTGTGCGTGAACACTGTCATTTTCTGGATAGCCGTCAACAAGCCGATATTTTCCAGCAGGATTTATTTCACCTCTATATCGAGGCACAAAATCAGTCAAATGAGCGAGCTTTGAATATTGGCATCGTCGGGGCTGGTGCAACAGGTGTTGAACTGGCAGCAGAGTTGATAGAAACCACCAAGAACTTCTATCGCTATGGATTAAAGAAAATTAATCCGAAGCAAGTCAAAATCACTCTCATTGAAGCCTCTGACCGCATCTTACCTGCCCTAAATGAAAAAACAGCAGCGCATAGCGCCAAGCAGCTCAAGAAAATGGGGATTGAGATTCTGACTCAGCATAAAGTCCAGAAAGTCGATGAAACCAATGTCTATTTCAGTAATGGAAATGTCATTCACTCAGATATTACGGTGTGGGCGGCAGGTGTTAAAGCGCCGAAAGTTTTAGAGTCATTTACTGATTTTAAACGGGATAAGATCAATCGCCTGATGGTATACGCGACCCTGCAAACCTATTCTGATCCGAATGTTTTTGCTTTTGGTGATTGTGCAAATTGTCAGTTAGATGCACGCCAGCCACCGTTAGGCCCACGTGCACAAGTGGCGAGTCAGCAAGCAACCTTCCTGGTCGATGCAATGGCTGCACGTTTATCAGGTTCTCCACAACCGATGTTCACATTTAATGACAAAGGTTCACTGGTTTCACTGAGTCGTAATCAGGCGGTAGGAGAATTGTTAGGCGATGTTAGCGTACAAGGCTTCATTGCCAAAACCATGTATGTTTCACTTTATCGAATGCATCAGGCCAATATTCATGGTTACACCCAAGCAGGCATGCTCACCATGAAAGATTTCCTGACGCGTCGTGTCCGTCCAAAAATTAAACTTTATTGAGTTGAAATTTGATATTTCGTCTCAATATTTAACTAAATCGTTTCAAAAAGTGGAAAATAGTCAACAAAAACTGTTTTTCACTTTATGATATACAGCTAAAACTATTGATGACATGGATTCAAAACATGACTGCTATTGCAAATAACCACGTGGTTTCATTCCACTACACTTTAACAAACGCTGAGGGTGAAACACTTGATCAATCTCAAGGTGAACCACTTGCATATTTGCACGGCGCGGGCAACATCATTCCTGGTTTAGAAAATGCACTTACAGGTAAAACTGTTGGCGAAAAATTCACTGTAAACGTTCCAGCTGCTGAAGGTTATGGCGAATACAACCCTGAACTTGTTCAAGAAGTTCCAGCTCAAATGTTCCAAGGCGTGGACAACATCCAGCCTGGTATGCAATTCCAAGCTCAAACTGATGACGGCGTACAAATCGTAACTGTTAAAGCGATTGAAGGCGACAACATCATCGTTGATGCGAACTTCCCGCTTGCTGGTCAAGACCTTACTTTTGAAGTAGAAATCGTTGAAATCCGTGATGCTTCTCAAGAAGAATTAGATCACGGTCACGTTCACGGTGCAGGTGGTCACCACCACTAATTCATTTTTGAATTAGATGGAAAAAGCAAAGCTTCGGCTTTGCTTTTTTATTACCGCTACTTTTATAAAATAAAAAAATCGCTTATGGTCATGTCAATTTCTTTAAAATAAACAGAATTATGTCAACTGCTTATCAACTGATTTGGTTTCGCCAAGATTTGAGAATTCAGGATCATGCTGCGCTTTGGCATGCGACTCAGGCTGGCCCCACCATTGCCGTCGTCATTTTATCTCCTGAACAATGGCAATTACACGATGATGCAGCGATTAAAACTGAATTCTATCTCAGACAACTGCAAAGCTTAAAAGACGAACTTACGAATCTGAATATTCCCTTGCTGGTACACACAATTCCGCTCTGGAAAGATGTACCTGAGTATTTCGTAAATTTAATGCAGCAACTGCCGATTCAAGATGTATATGCCAATATTGAACTGGGGGTAAATGAATTAAAACGCGATCAAGCTGTACAAAAACTGTTAAATCAGCAAGCTAAGGAACTGGTGCTTTTTCATGATCGCACCTTATTTCCTGTCGGCTCGATCCGTAACCAGTCCAATTTACCCTATCAGGTTTTTGGCGCGTTTAAAAAGACCTGTTATCAGCGTTTACAACCTGCACTACCGCAATGTTATCCAACACCTGCTCCCCAACAAGCAATAACGGATTTAAAGTCGAGCTCACAAACCGATCTCGAGACACTGCAACTTAAATATAAACAACAGATCAAACATACGCAGGATCTTGAATGGCAGATCGGCGAAGCCTATGCCTTGAAGCAACTTGACCAGTTTGTTGAGGAACAGCTCAATGAATACACCACTGGACGGGACTTCCCTGCACGCTCTGGCACCAGTCAGCTTTCAGCCTACTTAAATATCGGGATCATTTCGATTCGCCAGTGTCTTCAAGCGCTATTCAGACAACAGCAGGGCCATTTTGAAATTCAATCCGATGGACAACAAAGCTGGTTAGACGAATTGTTGTGGCGGGAATTTTACCAACATATTCTGTTTGATTTTCCCCGTGTCTCACGGCATTTACCCTTTAAGCAATCGACTCAGAATATCCCTTGGCGTGATGACCCAGCCGCTTTAGAAAAATGGCAGCAGGGTCAGACCGGCATTCCGATCATTGATGCAGGCATGCGACAAATGTTGGCAACAGGCTGGATGCATAATCGGGTAAGAATGATCTGCGCCATGTTCCTGAGCAAAAACCTGCTGATTGATTGGCGTAAAGGTGAGCAATGGTTTATGCAGCATCTGATTGATGGCGATCTTGCAGCCAACAATGGCGGATGGCAATGGTGTGCTTCGACAGGCACAGATTCCGTACCTTATTTCCGGATATTTAATCCGATTAGCCAATCACAAAAGTTCGATCCTGAGGGGGAATACATTCGAAAATGGGTTCCTGAGCTGGCCCAAATTGATAAAAAAATAATTCATGAACCTTATACAAAAAACCATTCTTTAACATTAGATTATCCGCATCCAATGGTCGATTTAAAGCTCAGTCGTACCCGTGCAATTGAAGCGTTTAAAGCCCATTTATCTTAGTTACATAAAATAAAATTTATTTAAAATACAAAGCTTTTCAACAAACAGTTAGACAGACTATACTGTATGTTACTGTTTATAAAATTATTTTACACAATCCATAACAGAAAGTTTATCGTCAAAACCGTAAAATAATGTTACCTTCATCACAAAAGACATTTATTAAAACTAAAAAATTATGCAGAAAAATCCGGCTTCAGCACTCGTCTTGTGGATTATCTCAGCCCATGTTTTTATGGGCATCGTCGCGTATGAGTGGTTACCAGCAAGTTATCGTGGCAGTTGGGTTTTCCTTCTCATCCTTTTGATTGCGGGCGCATTTTTAAATGTCGGTCTGGCCATCATCCTTGGGTTAATCACCTTCATTGGGGTTGCAGTTTACTTCCTGCTCGACTTAGCCAATCAAACTTATGTCGAGCGTCAGCTGCTGTTATTGTTTGTACTGCCCATCACTCCGATTTTTTTAAGCGCCATTCGTCACAATATCCAGAATGCACTGAAAACCTTCCGCGCAATTCAAAGTTATGATCGTAATTACCAACATGATATTTTGCCGCTAACTGCGTTAAAACACTTTCAGGGCGAGTTAAAGAAGCTGCTTAAACTCACGCAAAAAGATCATTACAAGATTATTACCACCCAGATCGACAATACCGTACTGATTCGGGAAATGCTTGGTGAAGATATCTGGAAAGAAACTCAGAATAAAATTATGGCGATTCTCTCGACCGAAAGAGATAGCGTCATTTACCATTTTATTAATGAAGAGCTGAGCCAGATTAAGAGTATCGTCATTCATGAACCTGTGATTGAAGAAAATCAGACCTATCCTGTATTTATTCAACAGCTTCAGGAACTTACTGTATTAAAGCTCAAAATTGAACAACATACTGAATATTTGAGCCCTCAAGATCAAGAGGTGCCTTAATGTCAGTACTGCTTAACATTTGTGGTTTGCTGGTGAGTACTACAAATTTTCCAGATACCACCATACAAGAGTTCTATCAGCAGTATTATCACTGTTCGATCCAGCCTGCGCAAAATCAGGTCGCTTCTCAGACCGAATTACCCAGAAATATAGCAGCCCTGTTCCCCCAACCAGCCACATGGTGGCCCGTGTTTACCTCAGATCAGCTTGAATCTGAAAGTTTTAAACGGCTCATTGATAAGGGAATAAAACCCGGCGTTATCCTGCCCAATGAATATTTTAGTGCCATCAAATATTATAAAATCAAAAAAGCGGTGGATGAAGGTGCAATTCCTGTTGCCTTTTACCAAATGCAACATTCGAAATATTTTGCTGCCAAAGCCACCTTTTCAACAGCATTGGGATTAAGACCCCTCGCCGCCCTGATTGAAACTGGCTGGGATGAAAACCTGATTTCACAACCTGCGGGCAGCTATATCATCCAGTCAGATAGCCCGAATGAGCTACGTATCCCTGCGCGTAAAATTCAACATCATCAACATTATTTTTATCAGGCCATTAAAGATCCATCACAAGCATCGGGTTATCAGGTGGTGATTAACCCTCCAGCAGATATGCCTGTCAATAATATTGAATATCCACATCTGGGCATTTCATGGGACATTAATAATATTCAATACACCAGTACAGCAGACGGTGTAGAAACCAATATTTTTGGTTATTTACTGATTGCATTGAGTACAGTCGTGATTCCACTAGACTATGTCTACTCAGCACAGTATCCAAGTTTGCTCAGTACCTTTGGTAGCTCTATTTCCTGGATCTCATTATTACTTGGCGGCGGATTGCTCCTGATTTTGATCATTTCCATCATTCGCAGGAGAAGAATAAATGCCCGCAATTGATATTCTTTTCCTGTTCGGTTTTCTGGGCATCTGGATCCCTCAAGCCTTCTGGGCATGGCTCAGTTATCAAGCCTGGAAATATTCGAAAAATGCAGCCAAAGAACTGGAAAATATGCCTGTTCCAGAACACTGGCCTGTATTAAGTGTCTTAATTCCAGCCTATAACGAAGGTGTGGTCATTGAAGATACCTTACATGCCATTGCGCAACAGGATTATCCTGCCCATGCTTATGAAGTTTTACTGATTAATGACGGTTCCAAAGACAATACTTTAGAAATTGCGGAACGCATGGCAGAGATTTACCCTTGCATTAAAATCGTCAATGTACCCAAAGGAATGGGGGGAAAAGGAAAATCGCGCACACTGAATAATGGTTTGCCGCATGCCAAGGGTGAATTAATTGTGGTCTATGATGCAGACAGTACGCCCGAACCCGACTGTGTGCGTTTATTGGCACAAACATTATTGGCAGATAAAAAACTGGTTGCCGTCAACGGTAAAGTACGCACGCGTAACTGGCGTGACAGTATTCTGACCCGTTTCATTGCGATTGAGTTTATTTTCTTTCAATGGATTTTCCAAGGTGGACGCTGGCAGCGTTTCGAGCTTTCTACCCTGATGGGAACCAATTATGTGATCTGGCGTGATGCGCTGGAAACACTGGGTGGTTTTGACGAAAAATCTCTGGTCGATGATACCGAGATGAGTTTCCGAATTTTTCTGGGTCAACGCCGCATTAAATGGGTACCTTATGCCGTCGGCTGGCAACAAGATCCACCATCATTAAGTGTCTTTGTTAAGCAACGTTCCCGTTGGACGCAAGGAAACTTTTACGTCACCAGTAAATATTTACCGATTGCGTTAAGAAAACCGTTCCCGATCGGGATCGAAATTTTTAACAATATTATGTGTTATGTCCTGTTTGTGCCCGCACTGATCTGGAGTCACATTACTTTAACCCTTGGTTTACTGGGTATTGCCGGGATCACTGTTCCTGGCCCATTTACCTTACTTTGGGGCTTATCGTTCTGTCTATACGTCGCACAAATGTGGTTTACCTTATCCCTAGAAAGAGCCAAACCTCAACTATATTTCTTCTCGGTTTTATCTTATGTCACCTATTCACAGGTCTTTCTATTTATCGTGTTTAAAGCTGCCTACGACATGCTGAAAAATAAGATACAGGGAAATTCATTGCAGTGGTACAAAACTGAGCGCAGCAAGGAGAAAAAATAAATGAAAAAGAATCCATTACATCATCAGATTTTTAAAATACTGGTCGCAAGTGCAGCGCTTTCCTTGCCCGTGTTGAGTTCTGCTGACACACTGAATACCTGGACATTTGATAATATCAATACCTCCAACAAATACACGATTGAACCGCATTTCTTTTATGTGGGTAAAGGCTCAGAATGGCAAAATATCCAATTTACCAGTGAATATTCGACTGAACATTTCACCACTTTACTGGTGAAATTTGATGACAAACTGATTTATAACACCACTTTGAATGGTGATGGAACGCTGAACTTTAATATACCAGCGACCACGAGTGGTTTTCACCGCTTAGATTTCATCTTGCAACAATACTCGCCAACCACATCACCTGCGGCTGATCGCACCACCTTCTGTAGTGAAGATGTGGATCAGGTGACTTATCTTAGTAATTCAAAAATTGATTACCAGCGCCATCGGCCAATTTATCGTTTAAAAGATTTACCTGATGCCTTGTTTAACCCACAAGTGGTGCGCCCTACGCCATTCGTTGGGGTCTTAAAATACAATCGAGCCAATATCAATGAAGCCTCTATGCTGGGGCGTTTAATCAGTGCATGGGGCTCAGTCACCCCGATCCAGTGGTATGAACAAAATGCACCAGAGAATCAGCCAGCCAACTTTTTTATTGAAATTGCAAAATCTGCAACGCCTTTACCCAACGGTACTTTAGTTCAAATCAGTGCTGAGAATGAGGTTCCGACGTTACGTATTCAATATGACAATCCGGAAAAGCTGGTCTCCGCTATTAACGGTTTATTAAATCCAAATTATTTACAGCAGCTCGATACCTCATCCACCTATCTGCCGAATAAACTGGCAGCACCTGCTTGGGCACAGATCAAGCAAATCAAAACCCTTGCAGACTTAGGGATCAGCGATTTCCGTTTAAATCAGGCTGAAAAGAATCTATTCTTAAACTTTCCTGCGGTCTGGCAACCGACCGATATTCTACAAGGACAAATTGCATTACGTGTCCAAAGTGGATTACTCGAAGGCTCAAACATTACCACATGGATTGATGGTGGCTTAGCAGGTAGCTTAAAAACGGCAGAGCTAGATTCTGATCCAGTGAACCGACAATTTAACTATTTTGCTAAAACCATTTCCAATAACACCAACTTTAGCCTCAAGCTGGAAAACTCGGTCATTGTAAACTCACAATGTCTGCCAACTGCCAAAGGTTCACTCTGGATTGATACGCAAAAATCGACCGTGAAACTGCCGCACAAGCTCAAAAATGGGGTTGCTTCACTTTCCATGAGTTTTGCCACACATCCAACCATTGCGATTGATGAAAATCCGGGCAGTCTGGAAATTGCCATGACCATGAGTCAGGTGGCTAAAAAAATGCTGATGACCAATGATCCGATTCCTTTGAATCTGGTCAAGTTTGATCCAGCTAAACCTGAACTTTTAAATGTGCAAGTCAACCCGAATATATATCGTCAACAGGTATTGATGCATAAAGATATTCTTTATGCTCCAGCAACTGCACGTGGTTTTCTGGTAAGTTTCCATGACCAACGTTTCAATGTCATCACAGACTCGATTGCGGGCGCGCAGAACTTCACCAAGCTTTGGGATAAAATCCAGACAAATATTCCAAATAATGCCAGCAAAATCTTGGTGGCAGAAAATGGGCAAGTGTTTATTTTACAAAAAATTATTGTAGGTAACCAGAAAGCCCCTTTAGTCCAGCAGTCATCATTCTTTATCTTGGTTGTTATAATCTCTGCTATCATGATTCTTGCAATTTTGCTCTGGTACTGGCGTAAACGACCGAATGCTAAAAATAAGGCAGATTAAATTTATACTTTTAAAAATTATTACGTTATCCGCCTTATTCAGTTTAGGGGGTTGCATGCACTTCTTTCAGGCAGACGTGCAACCTCCCCAAATTGAAGGAATTTTTTGGCAACCCGATTTAGCCACCACTCCACCTTCAGGTAATTGGAATTTACTTGGTGTTTCAACCTTTGTCCCGCAGTGGTCCACTGTACAATCCAAAGCCTGGTTCGATCATGACATGGGTTTTGAAAAATGGGATAAAACCCTCAACTTAAAACAGCTCAATCAGCAACCGTGGTCTCAACAAATCATTTTGGGGCTGGCGGGTGAATATGATGAAAAGCTTGCCCGTTCAAATGTTCTACAACTGGCAGAAAACTCGAAACAGATTATTGAGAGAACCAAATCAATTCCATTAAAAGGTTATTACTTTCCTGTTGAAGCAGATCCCACATGGTTAGGTGTAGGTGTATTGGCACAAGCTTTAGCGACCTTACCTCAACCCGTCTGGGTCAGTATTTACAGTGCTGAGCAGTCTCCTGAACATCTGGATTCTTGGCTGAAAAGCTGGTTACCTCACAATACCCATGTATTTTTTCAAGATGGCGTCGGTGTAGGAACCCGCTCTCCCCAGCAGGCAAAAATTATTCTGGAAGATCTTCAAAAAGAGTTCGGTAAAGATAAGGTCGTGATTGTTTTAGAAGCTTTCCGTCCAGTAAAAGCAGGCCATTTCCGCTCAGCTTATCCGTG
Source organism: Acinetobacter vivianii (assembly GCF_014635885.1). Taxonomy (GTDB): domain Bacteria; phylum Pseudomonadota; class Gammaproteobacteria; order Pseudomonadales; family Moraxellaceae; genus Acinetobacter; species Acinetobacter vivianii. The sequence continues at coordinate 517,338 of NZ_BMDR01000002.1, read as the reverse complement.
GGAAGTGATTGAGCAGCTTAAAGCCTATGAAGGACAGAAAGTTTATATTTTTGATGGCCCGCATTATATGAACCGTATCACCGTTTATGCCGTGGCTTTATGGTATAAACTGAAATACGGCTCAACTACCTGACCCTATTTATAATTTATAAGTGCGATTAGAAGCTCTTATAAAATACCAATTCAGTGCGCGTGTTATTATAGGTATCTGTTCCATCAGCTAAAGCATCTTTGAAATAACGTCCATATAAACGCTCAACACGTAGCTTTACTGGAACATAGTTAAAAGGCTGCCATGCAACACCCGCACCATATTCAAATAAGTTATTGTAATTTTCACCTTCTGAATCGGCCAAAGTATGTAGCTTGCCATAAGCTTGTACGGTACCCGCTTCACCACGATAGACATTAAAACCAGAGCGCAATCGTAAATCCGCAATAACGTTATAGTCTTCTCGTGAATAGCTTGCGACATTACCGTATAAATCAGTGAAATAATCATTCCAGATGGTACGTTGTTCCACCGCAGGATTGGCATACCATTCCTGATATCCCGTTACACCACCGACCACACTTTCACGGAACTTATCTCGATTACGATCAATCAGATCATAGCTGCCACCCACTTCTAAATAGGCACGAACAGGAATCGATAGCCAAGGCTGATAATTTGCACCAACACCGACGGTTACTGCATTTTCGTCGATAATCTCAGGACGTACCCCACCTTTCGATTTGGTATCACGGTTCAGGTTCACAAAGCCATATACCTGCGCCCGACCATTATCCAGATTTTTACCATATCGCATTTTCAATGGGAAAATGAAATCGTCATAACGCGACTCATAAGAAGGCGCAAAGTAGACATCTTTAAAAGTTGATGGTACGGCTGAAGCACTGAGATTCTGAACCGCTTGTTGTGCCTTGCTCGCCATTTCTGGATCAGATGAAGCCGATAAATCTTTAAAGATCACCAACGCTTCTTTATTTCTTTTTTGCTGGTTGAGTAAATACGCTTCCTGCAATTTCAGTTGTTCATCCTGCGGTGCAAGCTGTTCTGCTTTACGCACACTCTGGATCGCTTCATTTTGCTTGTTCAAACGGATTTGTAAATAGGTCAGACTCTTCCAGACTTTAATATCTTGTGGCGTGAGTTGCCCCAATTCAATCAGGATTTTTTCAGCTTCTTCTGGCTGGCTTTGTTCAATTTTATAAAATTTATCCCAACGGTCATAAATCGGATTACCGGGTTTATATGCCGCATCCCCTTCTTTCACAAAATCAGGCTCAGCACTCACCGCCTGTTGTACAGGTACGATTAGACCTAAAAGTAATAGTGTATGACTCAGCAGCTTATTTTTGGAATTGTTCATCGCAAATCTCAACTAAAAATATTCACAATATGGTCTATGGCAAGAAGGCTTAATTAGCATTTAAAATGTTAAATTGTTCACATATTATAACTAAATCATCATTATGCTATCGTTAAAATAAGTTAATTTATAATAGATTAAGTTTATGAATCATCAATAGAATTTTACAAGCAATTGAACTGTTATAGAACTAGACGCGGACAAATTAAATTGATTTAAAAGAGCAAAATTATGTCTTTTTCACAACATGCAGAACCACATGTGATACAACGTTCAGGCTGGCTCCGTGCGGCTGTATTAGGTGCCAATGATGGCATTATTTCTGTTACCAGCCTGCTTATGGGGATGGCAGCCAGTGGTGCAAGTTCTCACACCTTATTGATTACCTGTATCGCTGGGCTAATCTCGGGCGCAACGTCTATGGCCGCAGGTGAATATATCTCGGTCAAGTCTCAAGAAGATATTGAAAAATCGGACCTGAGATTTGAAGCACGTGAACTGGAAAAAAATCCGCATGCCGAATTAACAGAACTGACCCAAATCTATATCTCACGTGGTTTAAATCCTGAACTTGCTCATGAAGTTGCCAAACAGCTCACTGCACATGATGCACTTGGTGCGCATGCACGAGATGAAATCGGCATTCATGAAAATACTGCCGCCAATCCTGTTCAGGCAGCGCTGTCTTCTGCCGCCTCTTTCTCTTGTGGTGCAGCCTTACCTATGTTGGCAATCTTGCTCAGTCCAGATACATGGATCGCACGGGCTGTGTTAATTACAGGAATTATTTCACTGGCTTTATTGGGTGCATTGTCGAGTTACTTTGCGCATACCTCCATGCTTAAAGGCAGCCTGCGCATTACCATATGGGGCATCTTGGCAATGGTATTTTCCAGCTGGGTGGGTTCCTTATTTAATGTGACTCCGATTTAGGCCAATATGCTGTCATTTTGAAAATAGCGTCTATATTCAATAATTAAATAGCGATTATTATTTGCAAGCCTTTTTGTTTTTACGTTAAGGTGATTAAAAATGCAGTGAGTCATCCACCATGTCAATTTTAGAATTATTAGAAATAAAACATCCGATTTTACTTGCGCCGATGGCTGGGGTTTCTACACCTGAACTTGCTGCTCAAGTATCGAATCAAGGTGCATTCGGTTCTTTAGGCCTCGGTGCCAATACGCCTGAAGCAGCCAAAGCACAAATCTTAAAGACACAAGAACTGACTGATCACCCCTTTCAGGTGAACTTCTTTTGTCATCAATCAGAACAGCTCAACCCTGAAACTGCCCAACAATGGATTGAGTATCTTCGTCCCCAATTTGAAAAATTTTCTGTAGAAGCCCCAACCCAGCTCAACTGTATTTATCCCAGCTTTTTAGACAATGATGACTTTCTCAATGTGGTGCTGGAAACACGTCCCAAAGCAGTCAGTTTTCATTTTGGTATCCCACACCCGCATCAGATTCAGGCTTTAAAACAAGCTGGCATCATGACCATGGTGTCTGCAACCAATTTACTTGAAGCTCAAGCGATTGAAGCGGCAGGTATTGATATTATTATCGCGCAAGGCATTGAGGCGGGTGGGCATCGCGGGATTTTCAATCAGCATTTTGATGCTGCGATTAAAACCATTGATCTGGTGCAACTCATTACAAAACACTGCAACCTCCCCGTAATTGCAGCAGGCGGCATCATGAATGGTGAACATGCCAAAGACATGCTCAAACACGGCGCTGCAGCAGTACAATTAGGCACAGCGTTTGTACAATGTAAAAGTTCCAGTGCCAATGCCACCTACCGCAAGGCATTATTTAATCAAACCATCACGCAGATTAGTGCCAGTCTTTCAGGCCGACCCGCACGTGGTTTAATTGGCACGTGGCATACACAGATCGACGCTCCAAATCGTCCTCACGTGCCTGCCTATCCATATACCTATGATCTGGCAAAGCAACTGATGAGTATCGCCAGTGCGCAAAATGATTTTAGTTATGGTGCTTTCTGGGCAGGGAGCAATGTCAGTCAAATTCGAGAGCTGGAAGCAGCCGATTTAGTCAATCAACTGGTACTGGAAATAAAAACCAATTAAATTTTGCGCGTAAAAAAGCCGACCATAATCAGTCGGCCTTTTGGTAGATCACTTTATTTAATCGCCTCAAGTAAAGTGTGTTGGGCATTATGTGGTGCTTCACCTTCCATCGGTCGCGCACGTTCCCATACTCCATCCCCTTGTAGCAACCAGGCTTGCTGATTGTCTTTGAGGTAATTCAATAAACCCAGTTGGTAAATACGCTTTTTCAAGGCTGGATCTTCAATTGGGAAACACGCTTCAACACGGTTAAACAGATTACGATCCATCCAGTCAGCGCTTGAACCGTATATACGTGGGTTACCATTATTGCTGAAATAATAAACCCGTGTATGTTCAAGGAAACGTCCAACGATCGAACGCACACGAATATTTTCTGACAAGTTTGGTAAGCCCGGACGTAAACAGCAAATTGAACGAATAATCAGGTCAACCTGCACGCCCGCTTGCGAAGCTTCATACAGTTTATTAATCAGTTGAACTTCCGTTAAGGCATTCACTTTAATAATAATTTGTGCAGGTTTACCTGCTTTAGCATTGGCAATTTCGTCATCAATATAATTGATCAACTGGGCATGCAAGGTGAATGGCGCATGAAGCAACTTCTTCGGCTTCGCCATTTTGCCCATACCCGTCAATTCCTGAAAGATACGATGTACATCTTCACACAGGTCTTTATCGGTAGTCATGAGGCCATAATCGGTATAAATACGGGCGTTGGTGGCGTGGTAGTTCCCCGTGCCTAAATGCACATAACGCACCAGTTTATTATTTTCACGGCGTACCACCAGAATCATTTTGGCATGCGTTTTATAACCCACGATACCATATACCACCACGGCGCCTGCTTCTTGCAGTACATTCGCCACTTCAATATTGGATTCTTCATCAAAACGGGCACGCAACTCAATCACTGCCGTGACTTCCTTACCATTACGTGCAGCTTCGGCAAGCACTTGCACGATTTCTGAATCGGCCCCACTACGATAAAGCGTTTGTTTGATAGCCAGCACTTGCGGATCACGTGCAGCTTCACGCAACAACTGAATCACAGGCGCAAAAGATTCAAATGGATGATGTAATAAAATGTCCTGTTTCTGCATTGCTGCAAAAATACTTTCAGACTTTTTAAAAGCTTTTGGAATCACAGGTGTATGTGAGTCATAACGTAAATGCGGACGTTTGAAATTTGATAATAAACGCGCCAAATTTACAGGTCCATCTACGCGATAGAGTTGTTCTTCATTTAGATCAAACTCATTGAGCAAATATTCATAAATGTGCTTTGGACAGTTATGGGTTACTTCCAGACGTACTGCACGGCCAAAACGACGAGAACTCAACTCACCTTTTAACGCTTTTGCCAGATCTTCAACATCTTCGTTTAGCGCTAAATCGGCATTACGGGTGACACGGAATTGATAGCAGCCTGTTGCGGTCATACCAGGGAACAGATCAGAGATATGTTCATGGATAATTGCCGAGAGCATGACATGGTGTTCTTTACCATCGGTTAATTCATCTGGCAAACGCACTACACGCGGTAATGAACGCGGTGCAGGGACAACCGCTAAATCAATCTGACGACCAAAGGCATCTTTCCCTTCTAAGGTCACAATAAAGTTCAGGCTTTTATTCACCAATCGTGGAAATGGATGCGCAGGATCCAGACTGATTGGTGTAAGCACAGGTGCCACCTGTTCATGAAAATATTTCTTGATCCATGCCGATTGTGCAGGCGTCAATTCACCACGACGTAAGAAGCAAATATCTTCTTCACGTAATTTCGGCAAAATCTCTTCATTTAAAATTCGGTACTGATGTTCAATTGCCGCATGTGTTGTTTTTGAAATTTGTTCTAAAACCTGCTTTGGCGTCAAACCATCTGGAGTGCGGCTTTCATTACCCAACGTCAGTTGTTCCATCATTCCCGCAACACGGATCTCAAAGAATTCGTCCAGATTACGTGAAAAGATCAGAAGGAAGTTCATCCGCTCTAATAATGGATGAAGTGGATCGACAGCCTGTTCCAGTACGCGTAGATGAAAATCGAGAATCGAAAGCTCTCGATTTATATAACGATCGTTGTAACTGTATTCTATTGGCGTTGTTGTCGTCACTGCAGTATTCATACCCAACCTTGTTGCTTTATCATTCATCAAGTGATGATTTAAGTATGCTGCAAAATTATGTCAATTTGGTAAAAAAGCCCAAAATATTGGGCTTTTTTTTGAAATTTGGCGAATTACTGCGGAAGTTGTATCCCATTCATATATTTTAAGATCACCCGCTTGCGATATTGCAACTTACGGTCATTGCGGTTGTCTTGATAATACTTTGGATTTGGCAACAGAGCGGCTAAAAATGCAGCTTCTTCTCGGGTGAGACTTTTAGAACTTTTGCCATAATAAAATTGAGCTGCTGCCTCAACGCCATAGATGTTTTGACCAAACTCAACAGAGTTCATATAAACTTCCAGAATACGTCGTTTTGACCACATCCGCTCCATCATCCATGTCGCTACAGCTTCCTGCCCCTTGCGGATGAAAGAACGTTTATTATAAAGAAATAGATTTTTTGCCAACTGTTGTGAAACCGTTGAACCACCCGCGACCAGTTCACCTTTTTTGCTATTACGCTCCAGTGCAAACTGGATCCCCGCCCAGTCAAAGCCATGATGATGAATAAACTTGGCATCTTCGCCCGCTAAAATTGCGCGTTTGAAGTTATCACTAATATTGTCATAGTCACGCCATTCCTGCTTGATCGGTTTAAAGTCGGTAAAGTAATCCCAACGCATAAACATGGTCGTATTCACTGGATGGGTTCGCCACCAGACCAAACTACTAAAAATCCAGAGCTGGATCAGTAGAATGACGCCAATAATCAACATTACTGCGCGTGCTAAAAAGGCTTTCATTAAAGTGCATCACTCCATCATGCAATGAATTCATGCTAAGCTATTTTTTATATCAATAACTAGCGTAAACATATGACTGAAACGACTCCACCACAAATCAATCAAAAATTGCAAATACAAACATGGTGGTTTACTGCATTGTTAATCGCAGTCAATGTCGGATTATTTGGCTGGCAAATTCTTTCAGGGGTGAATATTACCGACCTTGCCCCTGTTGATGCAATCGCTTGGGGAGCAGATTTTACACCGCTCACCTTTACTGGGCAGGCAGAACGCTTGTTCACCAGTATGTTTTTTCACTTTGGCCTGATCCATTTAATGTTAAATATGTGGGCGCTGTATATCTTTGGCAGTGTGGCAGAACAATTATTTGGTCGAAGCTATTATATCGGTTTGTATTTTCTGGCTGGCCTCATGGGCAGTGTCTTGTCCAGTTATCTGAGCATCCGTGATGGCTACGAACTTTTACAACATTTTGATCCGAAATTACTCCCGCATATCAGTGCAGGCGCCTCGGGTGCCGTGATGGGGCTGGGTGCAGCACTCACCGTCATTTCCCTGTTTCCACCTTTGCCACAGCAACGCTTCTTGCTGGATAAAAAATCATTATTAATGATTATGGCGATTAACCTTGTCTTCGGTTTTACCGTTTCAGGGATTAATAATGCCGCACATATTGGTGGCATGATCATGGGTGCATTGCTGGCCGTGACATGGTATTTCAGCCAGAAAACGCCAAGAAATGCACTGGCTCAAGTCATTGCCTTAATGATTGGTGCCTTACTGCTCAGCGCATTCTATTTTTATTGCACAGAATTAAGCACAGGACTCAATCCACTCTGGAATGAAATCCTGCGTCAAAACCAGCTTACTTTCTAAGACTGGTTCATTTCTCTTAAACTTTGTAAGGGCGGAATATCGCATAAGTAACTCAAGCGATAGCGCCCGATCAAGGTACAAATCAGCATCATGCTTAACGGCAAAATCAACCAGATCTCAGCATGCCACTGAATGGCCATTTGCATCTTGTAACTGGCAATCGCGCTGATCACCTCTGCAAACAGACAGGCCACGACACCCGCCAACAAGCCGATAAAGCCAATCTCAAGACTGAGCATACGTTTTAATTTATTCTTGGCAACGCCAAAAGAGCGTAATAGAGCCACCTCTTTACGGCGTTCATCCATCAGTACATTTAAACAGGCAATCAGTACCAGTACACCCGATAAACCGACCAGCATGGCTAGAACCGTGACAATCTGCACCAGTACATTGACCAGACGTTTCACCTCTTCCAGAATACGCCCGACATCAATAAATACCGTGTTGGAAAATTGCTGAATCAATTGCACCATTTTCGGCTGATCCGCTGGCGGCACATAGAAGCTTCCTAAATAACTGCCCGCATTCTCATCCATAGTTTTGGGTGAAAAAATAAAGAAGAAATTAGGACTAAAACTTTCCCATTCCACGCTACGCAGATTGATGACGGTCGCATTCATTGGCCCTTCGGGTAAGCTAAAACTGAGTTGATCCCCAATCTTGATCCCGAGTTCAGTGGCCAGTTTTGCTTCCACAGACACCTGCCCGATCTGGGTAAAATGGGAACTGCCCTGCGTAATCACATTATCTTTCGGATACACTGCGGCTTGAGTCAGATTCAATTCACGACGCAACGAATTATTTTGTTTTACCAGTTCTGCTGCAAAAGGCTGACCATTTTTGGCCACCAGTCGGCCCCGAATATTCGGATAAAGCGGAGTGGACTGCCATTTATTTTGCTCAAGCTGCTGTTTCAACTGAGGCATATCAAACGGCGGTAGGCCATAAACAAACTGATTCGGTGTCCCTTCTGGCAATTGTTGCTGCCAACGCTCCAATAAATCTGTTCTTAATACACTCAATACCGTAATCAAGCTCAGGCCCAAAGCGAGGGCTGTAATCTGTAAAGCAGTTTGATGTGGAATCCGTACATAGGCTGATACAGGATGTTTGAGCTGTTTAATCGCTTTTAACAACAACCAGATCACGGCAAAAAGTGTCGCACACAAAATCAAGATCGCGGCTAAGACCCATAGGCTTAACTGTAAATTATCACTGAGCACCAAACTAAAAATCACCAGACTGGCAATACCGACTGCAAACATGGCGAAATACGACTTACGTGAACGCTCCTGCTGACGGATCACACGAATCGGCGGTGTATTTAATAGCTCCCAGATACTTGGCAAGATAAAACCAATCAGCACCATCACACTGGTAAAAATGGCGACAGGCAAGGCAAACAGCAAATCAGCCAGCGCAAAGCTTAATTGTAATTGTGGAATCAGCTGCAACATCAACTGCAATAAACCATAACCTAATGCAATACCGATCAGACTACCCAGCACAATCGATAAAGCACTGACAATTCCAAGCAAGGCCAGATAAGCCAGCAAAATCTGTCTCTTACTTGCCCCCAGACAGCGCATCAGGGCAATATGGTCCTGATTCTGTTGCACATAACGTTGACTGGTCAATGCTATCGCAATACCACACAGCAAAATGGTTAACAAATTGGCAAGCTGTAAAAAAGTATCCAGATTTTCAATCGGTTTCATTAAGCGCGTATTGGATTGGCTGGCATCGCGTAACTTCAATGAACCTTGTTCGCCCTCACCCAACTGCTGATCATTGGGTTGATCGAGCGTCTGTTCATGCTGTGTTTGCTGCCTGAAGATATTTTTAAATGCCTTGATCTGTTCAGGCGGCCCTGCCATCAATAACCGATATTCAATCCGGCTACCCACTTGAACGGCATTGGTTTTGGCAATATCTGCCTGATGGATAATCACTGTCGGCGAAAATCCTGAAAAGCCAAGCTCCTGATTAGAATCATGTTCAATGATCCCCGTCACTTTAAACTGTCCATCCGCAATCGCAACCTGATCCCCTACTTTCGCCTGTAGAAGATCAGCTGCACGAGGACTCAGCCAGACCTGTCCAGTTTGAATGCCTTGTGGCTTGGGCTGAATTTCCAGTTCCCCCCGTAATGGAAAATGCGCATCAACGGCTTTCACATTGACCATCACAAACTGATCCGAGGTATGTGCCATCGAACTAAACACAGTCACAGCGGCCTGTTGCAAATCCAGTTTTTTGGCTTGCTGTAACCATTCAGTCTGAATTGGATCTTGATCGTATAACACCAGATCCGCAGCCAACATTTCAGCGGCCTGTAACGTCACGGCATTTTGTACTTGGGTATTACTGAACTTGAGTGCTGTGGTGGCACTAATTGCTAAAGAAAGTGCAATGATTAATAAATATAACCCACCCGTACGAAAACTTTGCAGCAACAGCGGCTTGAGAACTGAACTCATAAGCCCACCTCAAGCTTTACAATTTCCTGAATCTGACCATCAGCCAGTTTGACATGACGTTGACATAAAGCAGCCAGATTCTGATCATGCGTCACCAGAACCAAAGTTGTTCCTAATTCTTTATTAAGCTCAAATAATAGCTGTTCAATTTCTTCAGCCGTTTGCCCATCCAGATTACCCGTGGGTTCATCGGCAAAAATAATTTTTGGCTCTGCAATCAATGCTCTGGCAATCGCAACACGCTGCTGCTCCCCACCAGAAAGCACTTTCGGTGTTTGCTGGGCCTGACGTACCAGCCCAACTCGCTCTAACCATGCCAATGCTTTTTGTTCTGCTTGCTTGAAATTAAAGTCAGGTTGTAAGCGTAATGGCAACATGACATTTTCCAGTGCACTGAGCTGCGGCAATAGCTGAAAAGACTGAAATACAAAGCCGATATTTTCCAGACGAACCTGCGCGCGCTGTTCTTCCGACAAACTATGCACCGCCTGTCCACACACCCATAACTCCCCAGCACTGGGACGATCAAGTGTTGCCAGAATACCCAACAAGGTCGATTTTCCTGAACCTGACCGACCTGTAATGGCAATCTGTTCACCTTGATAAATTTCCAAATTGATATCTTTTAAAATCGTTAAACTTTGCTGATTAATTTGAATATTTTGTGTAACTTTTTGGGCAGAAATAATCGGTTGTGGCATGATGTCACGTATCCTTTAGGACAAATTTGAAGTGCAATGCAAATATCTAAAGTTATCTTGTCAGTATCTAAAACGCTTGCAATGATCAGTGTCTGTTTGATCCCGACACTGGTTTCAGCAAAGACTATTTTGATTTTGGGTGATAGCCTGAGCGCAGGTTATGGCATAGATGCAAAACAAGGTTGGGTTCACTTATTACAACAACGTTTAGACCAACAGTATCCGAAACAGCACAAGGTGGTCAATGCAAGTGTCAGTGGAGAAACCACCAGTGGTGCGCTGGCAAGACTGCCAAAATTATTGCAAACCTATCGGCCAGAAGTGGTGGTGATTGAACTGGGTGGCAATGATGGCTTACGCGGTCAGCCTCCACAAATGATTCAAAAAAATCTTGCCCAACTGGTGCAGCTGAGTCAGAAGCAGAAAGCCCATGTTTTACTGTTTGGGATGAAAATACCGCCTAACTACGGCACAGCCTATAGCAAGGCTTTTGAAAATAATTACAAGGTGATCAGCCAGCAATATAAAGTGAAATTACTGCCTTTCTTTCTTGAAGGTGTCGCGGGACAAAAACACTTGATCCAGAACGATCAGATTCATCCAAATGCGAAAGCACAGCCAATGATGCTGAATCTGGCTTATCCTTATATTAAAGGCGCGTTATAAACTGCGCCTTCCACTCAATAGACGATTTCAACTGATCTTTTTCTTAAAATAAACCACACGTTCGGTTTCCTGAAAACCCAGCGCGCGATGCATGGCATGACTGATCGTATTATCAATTGCTGCATCTGAAGCAAATTCGGTACAGGAAAATTGCTTTGCCCAGTCTTCTACTTGCTGTACCAAAGTGGTAGCAACACCTGAACGTCGATATTCAGGCAAGACATAAATGCCTTCCAGAAAAGCCACAGGTGAGGTTTGTGTACCATTTACATATTCATATCGAATAGACGCTTCTAGCATGGCAATTGCTTGCTGCTGATCGTTATAGCTTAATAATTGCAAAGTATGTGGTTGTTCGAGTAGCTGCCGCATTTCCAGTAAATGTGCATCTTCATCATCAGGCCAGAGTAATATTCTTAATTGCAGCCAGTCGGCCAATAACGGCTCGGTTACAGGCATGATTTTCATATCGATTCTGCCCTTTTGCTTCACTTATATTTCTAATTCAATAAAAAATTTAAATTTATGCTTCAAACAGCGAAATTAAGGCGAGTTAAAACTCGCCCTGATTCTTAGAAATCAAAAAAAGAAACTTCACCTGTTTCTAGCGAATATTCTGCACCTACGACAATCATTTTGCCCTTTTCAATCAGGCTTTCCAGCACAGCAGAGCCATGACGGAGCTGATTCACAGAAGCAAATACATTTGAACGTACCGCATGCGCAGACAATTTTTTCAAATCATTTTTGAGTTCGGTTTGCATCAAGATTTCAACCGACGGACGGACACGGTTTACGATTGACATTAAATTCGATGAAGGCGGCTGATCAGGGTTCATCAAGGTATCAATCGTGGCTTGAATCGCACCACAATGACTATGACCCAGTACCACCACAACAGCACAATCATAACGCTCTGCTGCAAATTCAACACTGCCGACCTGTGAAGGCGCCACAATATTGCCTGCCACACGAATCACGAACAAGTCACCCAAGCCTTGGTCAAAAACCATTTCAGCAGGTACACGTGAATCAGAACAGCCTAAAACAATTGCAAAAGGATTTTGATCACTTGCCATCTCGGCACGTTCTTGGTGAGATAACAATCTTTGTTGAACTGCCTCTCCTTTTACAAAACGGGCATTACCAGCTTTTAAACGTTCTAATGCTTCTTGTGCGGTGAGCATGTGTGTATCCATGTGTGATTGACCTAAGGCAACAGTTTAATGTGCGCCCGTTTGAAAGTCACTGACAAAAATAAGAACGATCAGCATACTTGCTAATCTTTTGAACCGTAAAATAGCGGAAAATTGCTGATTTCATTGGCAAGAATTTCCATACATCTGTAGATTATGCAAATGACTCGCGTCGTCTCTTCCTCAATAATCAATTGGTTTAAAAATAGATCAAGGATTGAACAACGATGATAAATACCCGACTTACCCAACCTTTTCGTAAGGCTCTTGGCGCTGCTTTGCTGGTGTGTAGCTTAAGTACACTAGCAGTGAGTACAACTCAAGCTGCCGAAATAGAAATGAATTTTCAAAACCTGTTGCAACAAGAGCGTGCATGGGCTGGCTTACAAACCAAGACCTTAAAAGTAGGTGACATCACTTGGTCGTATAGTGAAGGCGGTCAAGCGGGTAAGCCAATCGTCATTTTAATTCATGGTCTTGCAGGCAGTCGTGACAACTGGAACCGTGTTGCCCGCGCCCTCACGGCAAACTACCACGTCATCATTCCTGACTTACCAGCCAGTGGTGAAACATTAGTACCTAAAGATTTTGACTATTCTGTTCCGAATGTCACAGAGAAATTACGCCGTTTTGTAGAAGCTGCCAATCTGACAGGCCCAGCGCATGTTGCCGGTCATTCACTGGGTGGTTCTATTGCCATGCTCTATGCAGGCCAATATCCTTTTGAAACCAAAAGTCTTTTCCTGATTGATGCGGCAGGCGTCTATAAGGCAGCGACCACGCCTTATTTAAAAGATCCCAATCAGGTGAAAAACATGATTGTGAGCAAGAAAGGAGATTTCAATTTCCTCATGCAACAAGCCATGTTTACTCCGCCATTCATTCCAAAAGAAATTGCTCAGGCACAAGAAAAAATGATGATTGGTCAGGTTGAGCAAACCCAGAAAATGGTCGATCAGGTGATTGCCTTAAATAAGCTCTATACGCCTGATTCATTTGCCTTGCTGGCAAGATCAATTGATGCACCGACTCTAATTTTATGGGGTAAGCAAGATAAAATCGTCAATGTTGAAGTCGTCCCTGAATTAAAAGCATTACTAAAAAATGCCCAGACACCTGTCATTCTGGACAATGTCGGTCATATGCCGATTCTAGAAGCAGATCAACTGGTGGTTCAGCAATATCTACCTTTCCTCAGCAAGATTCAGGCACAAAAGCCTGCTGCGGCTCCAGCGCAATAAACTTAATTTAGCGATTTGAGAATATATGTCTAAACATCCAATGATAGAACAACTGATTGATGCACAGCTCGACTTTCTTGAATATGAGTTTGCACAACCAGACACCATTCAATCGGAATTTAAACAGTTCTATCATTGGTTGCGTTTACAGCCGTTACAACAGATCTGGTCTTTTGAACAGATTTTCAACCTGATCGAAAAACAGATTCTTGCGACACCCGCAAGTGCATTTCTGGTTGAGCAGATTGCAGAACATATTCGTTTTGCCCTGATTCACCCGATTAATGACCAGACCACAATTGAAGATGTTATTCCTGTTCTTACCGTAGATTCGATTGCCCAGTATGTTGCCAGTAAAAGTGGACACCGCCAGCGTTTAATTAAAACCGTGGTGAATAATCCCGCGTTCTCAGCATTGATTACCCAGTTAATCCAGCACTCGATTCAGGATTATCTGGATAATTCAGTCATGTCGAAACGCGTCCCAGGTGTCGGACATTTTATGAAAATGGGCAAATCTGTTTTAGAAACAGTAACGGATTCCAATCTGAATGAAACCATTGCGCATTATTTACAAAAGAATATTTTAAAAATCAGTCAAATGAGTGAAAGAGTGCTGAATCAGCATTTTAATGATGACAAGCTCTATCATTTTCAGGCCAATCTCTGGCATAAAATTAAAGTCATGCCCTTATCGGTATTGCGTAATTATGTAGAAGTACAGGACTTACCAAAAACCGTCGAGATGGGGCATGAGATTTGGGATCATATTCGTCAAACACCGTATCTAAAACAACAAGTACATGATGATGTGTATGCATGGTACGCACGTAATCAGGAACGGAGTTTCGATCTTTTATTGCGTGATCTGAATATTGATGAAGCCCTAATTGAAAATGAACTCAGCCATTTACTTGCGCCTGTACTGCAACAGGTGATCGAAACGGGTTATTTGCGTGAGCGTGCTCGCGTATATTTAGAGAAGTTTTATTATTCGGAACAAGTGGCGCATATCTTAAAAGTAGAAGGATAAGGCTTTGCAACCCTACCCTTCAATTTCAATTGATGTCTTAGAAACTATAAGTCACACCAAGATTATAACGGCGACCATCTAACACATAGTTATAGGTCGCAGTATCAATCTCTTTATCAAATAGATTGTAGATCCCTGCGGCAACTGCAATATTTTGCGTTGGCTTATAATTTACCCCCACATCTACCATCGTATAAGCAGGTTTACCTTTTGCCATAGCAGTACGGCTTAAGTAATCCGATGTCTTACTACGGTAATTCACACGTCCCCAGCTTGAGAACTGATCGTTAATTTCCCAGTCTGCGGTTGTATTGAACATATGTTTAGGCATTTCATTTAAAGGCTTGCCTTTATTCGCGCCACTCTTTTGTTCAGTATCCGTGAAGGTGTAATTCGCACTCAAGTTCACATTTGGTAAGACTTTCCAGCCAAATGTTGCTTCTGCACCACGCATATTGGCTTTATCAACATTCTCACGCAGGCTCACAAAGTCAAACTTCTCCCCCAACCAGTCACAGCCCATTGACCCAGATGCCCCCTGACAGGTTCTGATTTCAGTGATCTTGTCTTTAAACTCACTATTGAATAGCGTAAGGCCCGCAGTCAGGTTATCTAAATTGTCCCAGTTAAAGGACATTTCATAGTTCACACTTTTTTCAGGTTTTAAATCAGGATTACCGACAATCACACCTTTACTTTGTCCACCACCAGTTGCCTGTCCCCATTCAGCAACGGTCGCACGCAGTGCTGGTGTTTTATAACCAGTTGAAACACCACCTTTAATGACCCAATTATCATTTAAGCCCCATACTCCGTACACTTTCGGGCTCCAGTGATCACCAAATTTTTCATCTTTATCTAAACGTAGTGAACTGGTTAAAGTGAAGTCATCGACAATATTCCATGCATTTTCAGCGAATAATGCCCAGCTATAACGGTCAAGATTGGAAACAGGTTTCGCTCCACCGACACTTAACTGGTTACCTTTGTCATCTAATTCTTCTTTGAGGTACATCCCGCCAAAACTCAGACTCTGACGACCAAAGTTAATTTTATTGATGGTATTAAATGTTGTATTGGTCGCTTCCATATTACGTGACGGGTTTTCGTTTTCTTCCCGCTGAATATAAGAATGTGTTTCTACCGCACCAATTTTGCCACGATGCGTCAAACTATACTCTGTACGATAGTAATCTGTGAGTGAGTTTGCTGGTGGGTTTCTGCCCGTTTGTATGGGTGAAATACTCTTACCAACAGTTGCATCACGGTTTTGAATCGAACGTTGATATTCCAGATCAATGGTGTGATCATCATTTGGAGTCAGACTAAAGGCAGCTCCGCCTGCACGAATTTTTTGCTTACTATAGCCACCATAGATTTCATCTTCATCACGTTGAGAATATAGGCCATTGGCTTTAAATGATAAAAGATTGGCAATTAAAGGCCCAGCAATGTAAGCATTAGTTTGATATTGATTACCTGAGTCAGAATTTTCCTGCAACGTGGTATCAAGCTTGATGGAACCCGTCCATTCAGTTACATTTTTCTTGGTAATAATGTTGATGACACCGCCCATTGCATCTGAACCATATAAGCCAGACATTGGTCCACGGATCACTTCAATACGTTCAATGGCGCCAATATTCGGTAACCAGCCTTGTTCAATACCCGAGTTGTCGCTATTTGGGCGTACCGAACGTGTATTTACTTTTTTGCCATCGACCATAATGACCGTATACGCACTGCCCATGCCGCGGATACTGATATCACTTGAACTACCGCCCCCTGTTACGACCACGCCAGGTACATCTTTTAAAGCATCGGTTACATCCCGATATGCTTTTTTATTAATTTCTTCTTGTGTGAGCACAGATATAGATGCTGCTGCTTTTTTAATGTCCTGTTCAAATCCACTTGCTGTAATAACAATCTTTTCCAGTTGTACAGCCTCTTTATTCGCTTGAATTTCTGCTGCGTGTGCAAGCGCCATCATACCGCCCAATACGGAAATAGTGAGGAGTGATTGACGTGCTATTTTGTTGGACATATTCCCACCCGATTCAGAGATATCTTAAAGATTGCTTAAAATTTATGGGAATTCTAACAAAAAACAAATAAAACTCAATACAAATGATAATTATTATTATTTATAAATTCATTTTTCATTCACATTTTTTGCTTATCAGTTTAGGAAAACAAGTTTAACTTTTTAATATATGGTAAAGAAAATAAATCATAACCAACTAATTTTATTTAAAAATAATATTAAATTCTTATATAAAAAATATGAAGATTAAGCTTACACGATTTTGTCATTCTTATTACAATCATCAAATGAATAAAGATATTCAAATTTTTGGGCATTTTATGCTTTAGATGATCTCTTTAAAATTATGATACTTTTCTAGTATTTTTATTATTATTTCATCCATTCGTTGCTTGAGCAAGTTGAAAAGATCTACAGATGTATAGACTCTGTTTCAACTTGCTTACAGCATCGTTACTTAAGCTGGAATTTGCTGGGTAATGCAGTGAATATTTCCACCACCCAGTAAGATTTCTCGCGCTGGTACTCCTGTGATGAGATAGTCTGGATACATCTGCTGGAACAATGCTTTTACCTGTTCATCGGTACGTTCATCCAATAATGGGAAAATAATCTGCTGATTACTAATCAGATAGTTCACATAAGAACCCGCCAAACGATTTCCTTCAAAACGTTCAATCGCATTGCCCTTATCAACATCAACCGTCTCATTTCCACTGGCATAGAGTGGGCCCGGTGATGGTAACTTCCATACTATCAATTGACGACCTTTCGCATCTTTCGTATTTTCAAGCACTTTCAATGCGGCTTGTGAACGTGCGTATTGCGGATCATCGATATCATCTGTCCAGTGCAATGCAACTTCACCCGGACGAACGAAACAGCACATATTGTCAACATGCCCATCGGTTTCATCATTAAATACCCCTTGAGGCAGCCAGATAAAAGTCGTTACCCCGAGACATTCTTGCAGAATGTTTTCAATCTGAGTATGAGACAGATGTGAATTTCGATTTGGATTGAGCAAGCATTCTGCTGTAGTCAATAACGTCCCTTCTCCATCGACATGAATTGCCCCGCCCTCTAAGATCAGCGGCGTCGAGTACGTCTCAATGCCATGTTGAGCAGCAATTTTGCCTGCAATCAGTTGATCTTGATCCCATGGGAAATACAATCCACCATTTTCCCCACCCCATGCATTAAACACCCAATTAATGGCTTTTTTCTGACCTTGCGCATTTTTGACAATGGTTGGACCCGTATCGCGTGTCCATGCATCATCACTTTCAATTTCAACCAAAGTCACCTGTGCAGGCATAACCTGACGTGCTTTTTCCATTTCAGCTTGAGGAACCGCCATAAATACTGGCGTTTTCTGAGCAATTGCAGCCGCAACCTGTGCAAAAGCCTGTTGTGCAGGCGCACCATTTCCACGCCAGTTATCTGTACGATAAGGCCAGATCATCCATACAGCTTCTTGTGTAGACCACTCGCCGGGCATGCTAAAACCTTGCTGATTTGGGGTTGTCGCATTCTGTTCCATATATTTTGTCTCCATATTTTCAAATTTTTAGAAATCAAATCTTCAATTATCAAATCAATTGATTAAAACGGTTTAAGTCGTGGCCCCGAACGAAAGTGGCTGTTTGCGGATACGCTTATAAAGCAACAGTAAAACGCCAGCCAATAACCACACGCCACCAAATTCCAGCGCTGATTTTTCCAGATGTACCCACAAACCTAATAAGCACAGCACCGACGCCAGTGGTAGCAATAGATTGAAGAAAATATTTTTTAAACCTGCGCGCTCTTTACGTATCACAAAGAATTTCATGAATACAGAAAAGTTCACCATAGTGAAGGCAATCAAGGCACCAAAACTCACCAGACTCACCACGGTTGCCAAATCAACAGTAATCGCTAACAGAGAAATCAAGCCGACGAAGAAAATCGAATATAACGGCGTACCTAATCTGTGATTCACATAACCGAATATTTTTTGGTTAAACACACCATCACGTCCCATGATGTAAAGCAAACGCGAAGCGCTGGCATGAGAAGCCAAACCAGAGGCAAATGCATTCATGATCTGTACGGTAAGTAAAGCTGACTGGAAAAATACGCCCCCGACAAAGAGTGCAATTTCAGGTAAGGCTTCATCTGGATTTTTAAACTGTTCCAATGTCGGAAAGGACAATTGAACAAACCAGGAAACCGTAATAAAAATAAGGCCGCCTAATAATGTTGTGAGCATAATTGCCCGAGGAATGGTCTTGGTCGGATTGCGGCTTTCATGGGCTAAGGTCGATACCGCATCAAAGCCTAAATAAGAGAAACACACCAATGACACGCCTGTCAGTAAGGTTAGATATTCAGGATTGCCATTAAATAATGGTGTCATTGTCGCTAGGCTTTGATAACCTTGCGAATGCCCCATCCCTGTGACTACCAGAAAAATAAATACCAGCATCATTGAAATCGTGGCTGCGATAAAAATAAAGCTAAAATTCGCCAGAATATTGATACGAAAGCTATTGATCAACGTAATGATCCCGACCATGATCACCACCCATGTGGTATAGGCAATGTCAGGCATCAATGCATGGAGATAAAAGGACGCGAGTAAAACATTAACCAGCGGAATAAGTAGATAATCAATAAGCGAACACCAGCCCACAAAAAAACCCGCTGTCTTGCCGCATGTTTCAGTGGTGTAGGTATACGCTGACCCTGATTTTGGTGTCAGTTTACTAAAGCGTGCATAGCTAAATGCCGTCAATAGCATTGCAAACAAGGCCAAGATATAAGCCAGAGGAACCCGCCCCTCAGTGACTCTTGAAATAATACCAAAGGTATCAAATACGGTTGCTGGAGCCATATAAGCCACACCAATGACAACGACTTGCCATAGTGAGAGCCCTTTTCGTTTGTTTTCGCTTTCCATGCACGTTTCTCCTGCATCAATGCAAATATTTTCGCAGTGCTTTTTTATTCATCTTGGATGGTGCTATTGAACAGAGAAGTCCCTTTCCCAATTCAACCAGCAGTTGGCAAAATTAAAGCGTAATCACGTTTTCTTCGAGATAACTTTGCATCCCCGACTGCCCTAGTTCTCGCCCAATGCCACTCTTTTTGAATCCGCCCCATAACGAACCGGGTTGAATCATTTGATGGGAATTAATCCAGATATGACCAGAGCGAAGTCGCTTGGCAATTTTTTTACCATGCTCCAAAGACCCTGTGATAATGGTTGCAGCCAGACCAAACTCCGAGTCATTGGCAAGGCGAATGGCTTCTTCTTCAGTTTCAAAGCTTCGACAGCAAATCACAGGGCCAAAGATTTCCTCTTTCCACAATCGGCTTTCTGTCGGAACATTGACAAAAACATGCGGCTGAATGAAAAAGCCTTTTTCAGGTACAGCAATTTGCTCAAAATCAATTAAAGTTTGGAGTTTTTCGTCTTTCGCAATACTTAAATACTCACGAACTTTCTGGAATTGCTTTTGTGTCGTCATCGGCCCCATTGCAAATGGACCGCTCAGATCTGAACCCAAAATGATCGATTCCACCGCAGCTTTAAACTTCTGGTAAAAGCGTTCGGCAATCGATTGATGCACCAGTAAACGTGAGGTCGCAGAACACATTTGACCACTGTTATAGAACATGCCGCCGAGTGCTTTATCGACTGCTTCATCCAGATCTGCATCTTCAAGAATAAGGATCGGCGATTTTCCGCCTAGCTCTAATGTGACGCGTTTAACCGAACGGGCTGCGGCCTGCATCACATGAATGCCTACCTCTGTGCTACCAGTGAAAGAGACTTTATTCACCTCTGGATGTGTCACCAAATGCTGCGCTGCAACTGCATCTCCCAAAATCAGGTTAAATACACCCTGAGGAAACTGGATCTGATCCAAGAGCTGAGTAAATGCATATTCAGGCAAAGGCACCAACTCGGAAGGTTTAAAGATGAGCGTGCAACCTGCGGCAAGGGCCGGTGCGATTTTCCATGCGCTGGTGATTAACGGGAAATTCCACGGCGTAATTAAAGCAACCACACCGACGGGATTTTGCTGATGCGTCAGTTCAATACCACCGTCACATTCAGTCACCTGACTAAACGCAAAGCTTTTAACTAGATTGGCATAATAGCGGTAACACTTAATGCTGTTGTCGACATCGACTTGTGCTTGTTCCGAAGATTTACCATTGTTACGGTGGGAAAGTTCAATCAAGGTGTTTTTTGCTGCTTCAATCGCATCGGCAATTTTATTTAACCAATTCGCGCGTTCTTCAGGGCTTGTCAAACTCCAGCTTTCGAGTGCCTTTTGTGCAGCAGCCACGGCAGCATCTACATCTTGTGGGGAAGCCGTAGTAAATCGGATTAATTCCTCTTCACTGCCTGGGTTGACCACCGTAATCTGGGATGTTCCTGTCGTATTTTCCCATTTTCCATTGATATAATTCTTCATCTGCTTGCTCTCATACGGGTACTAAAGCGTATTCATCGTGACTGCCCACAGGATTTCAGCCTGCTTCATGTCAGTCATGTCCGCTTTATTCCTCATTCATTCCATCGACATCATCTGTTGTTCTCCCGCTATTTCTATCGATCAGCGAGACTCAACTCGCCCCGCGAGGCAAGTTGATTTTTCATTGGGAAACAAAGAGATTCGGCTTATAAATGACCTTCAGCTTTTAATTCCTGAATCGTATTCTGAATCGCATGACGTAAGGTTTTCACAGCAAAGTCAATTTGATCACGTGTCAAGATCAATGGTGGAGACAAGACATTCATGTGCCCCACTGGACGAACAATCAAACCGAGTTTTTGGCAATGGTTCGCAATACGTTTACCGACGCCAACAGAACGGTCAAATAGTTCTTTGGTTTCTTTATTACGTAAGTTTTCGATACACATCATGAATTTTTTGCCGCGTACTTCACCGACAATTTCCAGATCGGCAAGCGTCTTTAATTGCTCTTCAAAGTAAACGCCCATGTCTTGAACATGTTCACAAATCTTTTCTTTTTCCAGAATTTCAATATTCTTCAGTGCTGCCACACAACTCACTGGATGGCCTGAATAGGTAAAGCCATGCGTAAGCAAACCACCTTCATGATGCGGCTTGCTGATGGCGTCATAAATCTCATCAGAAATAATGGTTGCACCTAAAGGTAAGTAGCCTGAAGAAAGCCCTTTTGCACAGGTAATAATGTCAGGAACAATGCCAAACACGGCTTCTGAAGCAAACATATGACCTAAGCGACCAAATGCAGTGACCACCTCATCAGACACATACAGAACATTGTATTTCTTACATACAGCCAAAGTTTTGGCATGGTAGCCTTCTGGTGGAACAATCACCCCGCCTGCACCCATGATTGGCTCGGCAAAGAAAGCAGCTACATTATCTGGGCCAAGTTTCAGAATCGTATCTTCCAGTTCCTGAACCTTTTCATTACAGAAATCTTCCATCGACTGTGATGCAGGCTTACGGTATGGATTTGGGCATGACACATGATGAACCAGTTCGTTGTGAATTTCGAAACCGACATGATCGGCTTCAATTCCCGTCAAGGTCATACTGATGTAGGTACTACCGTGATAAGCATCTTTACGGGCAATCAATTTTTTCTTGGACGGCTTACCAATCTGATAGAAATAGTGGTGAATTAAACGTACCGCCGTATCATTCGCCACCGAACCGCCACAACCATAAAACACATGATTCAGATTACCCGGTGCCAACTCAGCAAGTTTAGCGGCCAACTTGGCTGCTGGTGCTGTGGTTTGATGACCAAAAGGCGAAAAGTAAGGTAATTCCATGATCTGTTCAGCAACAGCATCCGCAATTTCTTTACGACCATAACCGACATTGACACACCACAGGCCGCCAATACCATCTAGATATTTATTGCCTTGTGCATCATACACATAGACATTTTCACCTTTAGACATAATTAAAGAACCTTCGTCTTTAAATGTCGAAAAATCTGTCCACGGGTGAATCACATGATCCTTATCTTTTTGCCAGATATCCTGAATATCTACTTCTACTGGTAATTTTGAGTTCATCTTCTATCCATCCATCTTTATTGCAATGCTCCATTCCAGCAGCATGCATGTCTTACACATTGTTAATTTGTTGATAATTAAACTGTTGCTGTATTTTTTTGAGCGACTTGTGCGGCTGACTGTGCGTCATAATTTAAAATGGCATTCAGCAGCACATCGGCACCTTGAGCGGCATCTTGCATATAAATATCTTCTGCCTCGTTATGGCTTAAACCATCTATACAAGGGATAAAGATCATGGTCGTTGGACAATGTTTTGCGATATTGATTGCATCATGTCCTGCACCACTCACGATTGTCTGGTTGCTATATCCCAAACTGTTTACCGCTTCTTGAACTGTTGCAACGCAAGTCGAATCAAAATAAGTCGCTGGACTCAGCCAATGTTGAGATACGCGAACTTCCAGATCTCGTTCCATCGCTAGACGAGATAAGATTGCTGTTGTTTCGATTTCCATTGCTTTCAGTGCTGCATCATCTGGATGACGTAGATCAATGGTCCACTGAATCTGTCCTGGAATCGTATTTCGTGATGAATTGGCGACCTGCATTTCGCCAAATGTCACCAAGCCTTGTGGGAATTTCTCAAGAATGCATTTTTCAATCGCAACAATCATTTCTGCCGTGCCGACCATAGTATCTTTACGCATATTCATCGGAGTCGTACCAGCATGCGCAGCTTTACCTTGGGTTTCGACATCTAACCAGAGAATGGCTTGACCACCTGTCACCACACCAATAGAGATCTGGTTTCTTTCCAGTACTGGTCCTTGTTCAATATGCGCTTCGTAATAAGCCTGAAATGGACGAGCCAGCGGGTAATCGCCCAATTGCCCTGTACGAACCAGCTCCGAATAAACAGAAATACCGTTTTTATCCGTGGTGTCATAAACTTGCTGTTTAGGTAATACGCCAGCGAATGCTGCTGAACCCATCATTGCAGGAGTGAAACGTGCACCCTCTTCATTCATCCACACCACCAATTCAAGTGGATGGTCAGTAACAATATTCTGTTCTTCTAAGCGCTGTAACACTTCCATGCCAGCCAGCACACCATAAATTCCGTCAAAACGACCACCCTTTGGCTGGGTATCTAAATGGCTGCCCATAGCGATAGGTAATGCGGTTTGGTTTTGCCCTGAACGGCGCAAAATCAGGTTACCAACTTCATCATAATGAATAGAAAGATTAATCTGCTTCGCCCACTCAAGCAGTAAAGCCCGGCCTGAAATATCTTCATCCGTGAGCGCCAATCGTGTATTTCCGCCTTTCGTGGTCGCACCGATCTTCGCCATATCCATGAGCATCTGCCACAAGCGCTCTGCATTCACTCTCATTGTTTTAACATCCCTTTTATCGATATATTTTAAATATCACTTTATTCACGCTACTTTGATTAATTCTTCAATTAAAAACGAGTGCCAATTCTTCCCAAAAAACAGGTACCAATTTAAGTATGAATGAATAAAAAACAATTCCTTTTGTTTTTCAAACAAATAAACAGAACATTAAACTAATCTTATTTTTAGAAAAATCAATTTATTTTTATTAATTTTTTGAGTCTTTTCTCGCACCACCCAAACCCGAACACAAAACAGCCAAAATGTTTTATATACAAAACATTTTGGCTGCATACCCACCTTACCATATTTTAAATACAAATAATTGCACACTAATGAATAGCATCTTATTTAATAATACAAAGCTTTATTTTTAAATTAAAAAAGTTTAGTTAAACTAAAAACCACCGTCTTATCCGCACTTGGTAGGTCTTTATTAACATTTGCATTGGCATAATAAAGATCAAAGATAAAATCCTGATAGTTAAAATCCAGCCCTATTTTATAATCATAAAAGTGATTTTTCTCATCAGTTCCCCAAAGCACGGCATAGGCATTTTCATTTGCGAACTGATTATAGGCCACTTGAGTATATATATTCCATTGATCCGCGACTGGATAACGATAGCCAGCCTCATAACGCAGCATTTTACCTGTTTCAAAGGTATAATCAGGCGTGTAATAAAAAGACAGGTTGAGCTCATCCTTAGCATTGAGTAAATTTGAAGTCATCAATCCAATTGAGTATTCCTCAAAATCTACACGAGGTAGCGTCTTATCTTCATCAGGATAGTTCACATCCAGATATTGCAGATTCAGCTTTAGATCATTATTTATTTGATAATTATAGCCAATATAATAATCCAGCTCTAAACTACTTCCTATATCTAGCTGAATATTTGATGCAAACAGTTGCGTATAAAACCCAGAGTCATGATCGAGTCTTAATATTCCCTGAACAGCAGGTTTTCCTTTGGTTTGCGTCGTCCCTCGCCAATAATATTCTGTTAAAAATGCAAGCGAACCACTGACTAAAAAACTATCATTATTCTCACCCTGATCATGATCAGTTGATTTTGCATTTACTGGTGATATTAACATAGATGCAATTACAGCTAAAATCCATTTTTTATTGATCATTCATTTATTCCATTAGCATATGATTATTTTGAATCTTGATTATGTTGTGCACATTTTATAAATCGAGAACCAATTTTCAAAAATTCAGAAGAGCCATTTATTATTTTATTTAAAATACAACCAATCAAATAAAAGTAAAAAAAGAAAGCCTTCAGACTTTCTTTTTTAAATACACTTATTTATTTTTACTTAATTTGCCATTATAAACCTGTTTTCCAGCAAACCAGGTTTCGGCAACTTTCCAGTCCTTAATGTCTTTGTTGAGTGGTGTTTTTAAAGCATCCTGCAAGACCACAAAATCAGCCCATTTCCCGACACTGATACTGCCAATCTCATCGCCCCACCCTGCGATATTTGCAGGTGCTTGGGTATAGGCATATAAAGCTTCATCCAGACTCAAAGCGTTGTCGCTATAACGGGTTTTACCCTGATACTCACGAAATACCACATCGCTGAGCTGCAACATTGGATTTTCAGATGCCGTTGGCCAGTCACTTCCCAATACCATGGTAGCGCCGCTACTGAGCAAAGATTGCCAAGCATAACTATATGGCATACGCGCCTTACCCAGACGGGATTCCTGATAATTACCTGTAATGGCATGATCAGGCTGCATCGAAGCCACAACACCTAACTCTGCAAAACGTGGAATAGCGTCTTTAGATAGAACCTCAATATGTTCAATTCGATTGGCAAATTGGCGATGTTTAGGACTGTTTTCAATCGCATTCAGGGCCATATCCACACTCTTATCACCAATCGCATGAATCGCGACAGGGAACCCAACTTCATTGGCATTTTTCACTGAATTATTCAGATCTACCTGTGACGTAATTGGGGCAATATTAAAATGATGACGATCTGCATATGGCTCATTTAATGCAGCGGTATAATTCATCAATGTGCCATCGACAAAATATTTCATATACGCAAAGCGGAACTGCGGCCCTTTTTTCCACTGCTGTTCTTTTTGTATAAATTGCTGATTCAGTTCATCGCGTTGCTTCGCATAACGTTGAAAATCAGCGGGCGTTACCTGATCATCACCCGCCATTAATCCAAAGCGGATACGCATTGGTAATTCCTGTTTCGACTCCAGCAAAGCAGGATAAACCGTATCTAACTCAGTCCACATATCATGTACAGAGGTAATGCCTAAGCTATTAAAATGCGCAATGATCTTTTCAATGACTGGCAGTGCCGCTTTTCCTGACAGTAAGGCACTGGTATATTTAGGGTTCCCTAGAATCAGTTGAGTACCCGCAGTTTCTTTGAAAATCCCTGTCGGCTCACCTGTCTGCGGATCTTTGACAATCTCACCACCTTCTGGTGATTTGGTATTTTTATCAATCCCCAGCACTTGCATCGCCTTGGTATTGACCCAGACCGTGTGATAATCAATGTCCTGTAACACCACAGGACGATCTGGAGCAATCGCATCCAGCTCCTGACGGGTTGGCATATGGTCATCTTTCAGGCCCGTGATGTCCCAGCGTCCTCCCACTAACCAAGCGCCTTTCGGTAATTCTTTATCTCTTTTGGCAATTAATTTAAGCCATTCCTGACGATCCGTGATTCCGAATAGATCAACACCGTCCCATAATTCCAGACCGCCCAACAAATGGGTATGCGCATCGGTTAATCCTGGGAGAACTGTTTTACCTTTTACATCGATAACTTGTGTCTGCTTGGTCGCCATATTCTGGATATAGGTATTATTGCCGACAGCCACAAACTTTCCATCTTTCACGGCAAATGCCTGTGCTTTTGGCTTGGCGGGATTCGAGGTCCGAACATCGGCATTTAACACAATCACATCCACTTGTGGGGTTTTCGCATAACTGGCCAAGCTCATGACAGCGATACTGATGCCTAACACTAATTTCTTATTCATAAATCCCTTACGTCCTTATCCAAACTTATTTTTTGTTCATTTTTATTCTCTTTGCTTTCTTTATAAAACCTAGAACCAATTTAGCTAAAAATGCAGGAACCATTTCCATTCAATTCCTCAATAGATTGAACATGCCACCTCTAGTTACAACCAAAAAAAATCAATAAATTTAA
Source organism: Acinetobacter vivianii (assembly GCF_014635885.1). Classification (GTDB taxonomy): domain Bacteria; phylum Pseudomonadota; class Gammaproteobacteria; order Pseudomonadales; family Moraxellaceae; genus Acinetobacter; species Acinetobacter vivianii. The sequence continues at coordinate 490,078 of NZ_BMDR01000002.1, read as the reverse complement.
ATATATGGACCAAAAAACCATTATTTTCTACCATAAATAATTAAGCTATCGTCAGATAACTTAGAAACGATAAACAATAAAAAAAGCCCTCGAAAGGACTTTTTAAACTACAGTAGATGTCTAGCGATTATTTAAAATACGCGCCTTCTGCCTGTGTATGATCCGTTTGATCCACAACACGCTGTAACTCTGGTACATGCTGTCTTAATGTGGTTTCTACGCCTTGCTTTAAAGTTACATCAATCGCAGAACAACCTTGGCATCCACCACCAAATTTCAATACAGCAGTCAAACCATGCTCTGGGCTATCCTGTACTTCAACCAGACTACAGTTACCGCCATGACCTGCTAGACCAGGGTTAATTTCTGATTGCAATACATAAGTAATGCGTTCTTCAATCGATGCATCCGGGCCAACACGTGGCACTTTCGAGTTCGGTGCACGGAACGTTAATTGACCACCAAAACGATCTTTGTTGTAGTCAATTACCGCATCAACCAGATACGGAATTGATGGCGCATCCACATACGCAGGAAAATCTGGATAATCCTGTTTATAGTCTGTTGGCACCACTTCGTCAGGTGCACTATATGCCATACAACATTCAGCACGTGGAGTACCTGGATTCTCTACAAAAACACGAACGCCAATCCCTGGTGTATTTTGCTTTGCTAATAAATCACCTAAGTACTCTTGTGCAGAAGGAGTAATTAAAAGGTTTGGAATTTCTTCTGCGACAGCAGTGTTGGTGTTCTCAGTCGACATAACAATAATCCTCAAGCTGATGTCGTTATATTAACCGAAGATGGAGGGTAATTAAAAAAATTCAACCATTTTTGTAGGAATTCTATGCAAGATCATTGTTTATTAAGTTTTTAATGGCATTATTGCTTAGACTCTGATCAATTTAAAATATTTATGTTACATCTACCCTTTGGGCACACTGTGACCCTGATCATTATTACAGTTGCAATTTCCTTATTGGCCTTCTCTAATCAGGCAGTGATGAATCGTCTGATTTTCTGGCCTCCTGCCATGCAACGTGGGCAATATGACCGTTTTATCACGCATGGTTTTATTCATGCCGATGGTACACATCTCCTATTCAATATGATCACGCTGTTTTTCTTTGGCAATATCATTGAAAGTTTTTATCGTCAGTTTTTTTATGACATGGGCTTTGTCTTATTTTATCTGGGTGGCTTAATCGTTGCGATCTTACCCAGCTACCTAAAACATCGTCATGATGCACAGTGGGCCAGTCTAGGAGCCTCAGGCGCCGTGTCAGCGGTGCTATTCGCCTATATTCTGTTCCAGCCTTGGAATCTGATTTTTGTCTTTTTCATTCCTGTGCCTGCGATTATTTTTGCAATTTTATATGTCGCATATAGCATCTGGTCGGGCAAACGTGGCAATACCAATATCAACCACAGTGCGCATCTTTGGGGAGCCGCCTATGGTGTGGTCGTGACCATCATTCTGGAACCTCGCGTTGTCCCACATTTCCTGAATCAGTTGACCAAGCTTCCTTTTTAAATCCATTCACGATTTGCCCCAGTTCTGGGGCTTTTCTTTTTTTAAGATTAACAATCAAATTTTAATTATTTTTATCATAAAAATCATCTCTCTAAACTCGACTGCATTATTTTAACGGATTAAGTCGATTCTCATGCCTCGTAAAAGTCTTCTCACCACCTTGTCGATTGCTCTTTTTAGCCTTTCGATTTCAGCGTGCAGTAATGATGATTCAAAAGAATCCAATACTGTGGTTGAAACCAAGAAACAGCCCAATATTTTATTCATCATGGCCGATGACTTAGGCTATTCAGACTTAGGTGCGTTTGGCGGAGAAATTCACACCCCGAATATTGATGCACTGACGCAAGAAGGCCGCATTTTAACCGACTACCATACAGCGCCAACTTGTTCTCCAACCCGTTCGCAATTGATTTCTGGTACTGACCATCATTTGGCAGGAATTGGGGCAATGGCTGAGCTGACGCCTGCACATTTAAAAGGCCAGCCTGGTTATGAAGGTTATTTGAATGAACGTTCACTTTCGATTGCTGAAGTCTTAAAAGACAATGGCTATCGTACTTATATCAGTGGCAAATGGCACTTAGGTTTGACACCTGAAACCAACGCACATGCCAAAGGATTCGATCATTCATTTACCCTATTACAAGGCTTGGACTTGCATTTCAAACAAGCGCCGAGTGCCTATAAACGCAATGCAACCTATACAGAAGATGGCAAAGAAGTGCCTATTTCATCTTTACCTGATGATTTCTTCTCGACCAACTATTTCACCGACAAGCTGATCAGTTATTTAGAATCTGGCAAAGATTCAGGTAAACCATTCTTTGCTTATGCGGCTTACACCGCGCCGCATTGGCCTTTACAAGCGCCTGCCGAATATCGAGACCGTTATCGTGGTGTCTACGATGCGGGTTATAATGTGATTCGTGATGCGCGTATTGCTCGCCAGAAACAGTTGGGCTTGATCCCAGCCAACTTCACTGCAGCTGAACCCATTGCCACGCAAAATGCACCACAAAAATATGGCAAATGGAATGAGCTTTCAGCAGAGCAAAAAGCGCTGGAAGCACGCAGAATGGAAATCTATGCAGGCATGGTGGAAAATCTGGATGCCAATATTGGGCGGGTCATTCAATATCTCAAACGCAATAATTTATATGACAATACGCTCATTTTCTTTGTTTCAGATAATGGCGCAGAAGGTTTTATCCGCGGCAACTATGGCACTGAATCTGGCTTTGATAACAGCGTCAATAACGTGGGTACATCGAGTTCTTATCATTATGTGGGGCCACGTTGGGCAGAAGTGAGTGCTGCGCCATTCCACTTATGGAAGGATACGGCGGGTGAAGGTGCAACCACTGCCCCAGCAATTGTGAAACTCCCTTATCAAACCAAAGCACAAAGCACTCATCATGGTTTTGCTTCCGTGCTGGATGTGTTCCCGACAGTTTTAGATTACGCCAATATTGCCGTGCCACAAGGCCAATATAAAGGTCGCCAGATTAATACCCCAAGTGGCTATTCATGGAAATCGGTACTTGAAAATAAAGCTCAGGCCATTCGTCCCGTTAACTTTAGCTTTGCCGATGAATTACATGGCAGTAAATATGCACGTCAGGGTGACTGGAAAATTGCCTTACAAGGTAAAGCTGAGCTGGGTACAGGCACTTGGGAACTCTACAACCTGAAAAATGATCGTGGTGAAACCCAAAATCTGGCTCAAACTAATCCTGCAAAACTGCAAGAACTGGTAGATGTGTATAACAAATACACCCAGCAAAATGGGGTCAAGGAATACAATCTTCAATGAAACTAAGTCCCCTTCTCGTTTCCCTCTGTAGCCTGTCCCTTGTGGCAGGTTGCAGTAGAGTTGGGCCAGAAGTAAAGCCATCTCAACAACACCCAACAAGTCAACCAGCATTGTTGGGCTCTTTATCACGATGCCAGAGCTACTCTGGCCTGCCCGATGCATGGCAAAAACATAAAACTGCGGGGATGGTCTGGATTCCTAAAGGCTCATTTCCACTGGGTTCCAATCAGGCCTATCCAGATGAACTCAATTTTGGTGCAAAGGAACGTCAAGTGGATGGCTTCTGGATCGATCAAACTGAGGTCACGGTTGCCCAGTTTTCCAGTTTTGTCAAAGCTACGGGCTATATCACAGATGCAGAAAAACAAAAGCAGGCAGCCGTATTTTCTCCAGATGCTAACCTGCCTAATCAATGGTGGCAGTTAAAGGCTGATTACACATGGAAAACGCCAAATGGCCCGTCGGGTCAAGCGGCTCTGCCCTCTGAACCAGTCCGTTATGTCACCAAAAATGATGCAGAACATTATGCAGTCTGGTTGGGGCACGATTTACCCTCTGAACAGGAATGGGAGTATGCCGCCAAGGCGGGTTCAAAAAATGATACTCCGCTTCATCAGGCACCACAGGATGCCCATCAACATCCGCAAGCCAATTATTGGCAAGGGGAATTTCCACTTAAAAATACAGTTGAAGATCATTTTGAAGGCGTTGCCCCTGTCGGCTGTTATGCAGCCAATGCATTTCAGTTATACGATATGATCGGGAATGTCTGGGAATGGACGTCTTCTGTCTATCATGGTGCGCATGATCAACATATGGGAAATTATACGGATCTGCGCCAACAAAATAGCGCGACCACGCAATATGTACTTAAAGGCGGTTCTTTTTTATGTGCTTCTAATTTCTGTGCACGTTATCGCAATAGCAGTCGTTATCCTCAGGAGTTTGATCTGGCGGCAACGCATGTCGGGTTTAGAACCGTGTTAAGGTCTCAATAGTGATATGAATCTCATTTAAAAATTTTCAGTCCCGTTCTGGTAAAAACGAACCGATCGTTTTAAAGTGATATTCAAAGCAATAAAAATACGGGACGGAATCATGAAAAAAATATCACTCTACCTTTGTCTGTTATTCACATTCAGTCTATCCGCTTGTGCGGTACATACGCCACATGGCAGTGTTGTGGTTGATCCAGAGGGTTATCACGATGGTCATGGTGACTTTTGCCCACCAGGACAGGCCAAAAAAGGCCGTTGCTAAATTTAATCTTGCCTAAATCTGTGATGGGTTTAGGCAATTCATTTTGTTCTGTCGTACCTGAATGGCTTAACTCATCTTTTGATTGCATAAAAAGTTACATTTTTTCTGATTGATAATTTTATTTTGGTAAAACCCATATAGACTATATGGAAATAGATTTTGTTCTTTGCTGGACGCTTTAAATGAATCAAACCCAATCTCATGCTGTACTAGACATCCTGAACAAGGTTCAGCATGCTGATGACTGGATGATTTTCCTCGAAGAGCTTAACCATCATTTTGACTTTCAGGCAGCACAACTTCTTGCAGTTGATCTCGAGGTGCAGGCACTCTCATTCAGTGTGCATCATGGCGTTAATCTTGATCCTCATCAACTTGAACAAGCGGCTCTACAACAACTTCGTTTAGCCTTTGATGATGACCCACAATTAAAAAAATTATTGGCAGCACCAATCACAGGCTGGATGCATTGCAGCCAACATTTTACGGAACAGGACATTGTTCAGACACAAGTCTATCAACAGATTTTACAACCACTCAATTTACGTTTTTGCTCAGCACTTCAGGTTATTTATGATCATAAAGTCTGTGTGATTCTGGCCTTTCTGACCAGTCCTGATCGTGGTGCATTAAGTTGCTCTGAACTCCAACCGATTTATGAAATCTTGCCTCAGATCCAGCAGAAGCTTCAACAGTATCGCCATCATTTTGAATATTCCACCATGACCTTGCTTGGATCACAATTGATCCAGAAAATGAATCAGCCAATTGCGATTATTAATCTCAACGGCGATATTCTGGAAATGAATGGAGAGGCAGAAAAGTTTATCGAAAATAATGCGCACATCCAGATTGAACAGCGTCGCTTCTTTTTCAAAGCACATCAACAGCAAAAATTTGAACAGCACCTGCTTGAATTAGAACGTCTGCATAATACCTATTCAGACGTAGCATATGCTGAACGAAGTCAGGTGATGCACTTAGATCATCAGCTCTTTTTAACACTGGATCTGCTCTGCCCCGAAAAAACCCATAAGATTTTCGGTTTACGCCCAGTATTATTGGCAACATTTTCAGGGCTTCAGCATCAGCCTAAATATCAGAAAGACAGATGTAGACAGCTTTTTATGTTCACCCCCGTAGAACATAAAATATGCGAGCAACTGCTTAAGGGCAAAACCACCAAAGAAATTGCTCTTTTATATGAAATTCAGGCCGATACCGTGAAAAAGCACCTGCAAGCTATTTTCAAAAAGACCAAAACACATCGACAAAGTGAACTGATCCAGTTGCTGATGCAATTACTCTAAGTTTTAAGATAGGCAGCGTTATGCAATCTCTGCTGGGAACGCAATCACCTGATCAATCTTGACCTGATTCATCGCAACCATCAACAAACGGTCGATACCTAACGCAATCCCTGAACATTCAGGCATATTCGGCAAAGCTGCCAATAAATATTGATCGGTTGGAATGATGGCTAAACCCTGCTGTGCGCGCTCTGCATTATCAGCTTCAAAGCGGGAGGCCAACACATCTGCATCCAGCAATTCATCATAGGCATTTGCCAGTTCCAGACCTTCGATATAGACCTCAAAACGCGCTGCGACCAGTTCGCCCTCTTCATCCTGTTTCACTTTTGCCAATGAAGCCATTTCAGGTGGAAAATCGGTTAAAAATACGGGCGCATCGAAGCCCAAACTTGGTTCAACAAAGTGCGAAAACAACAGGTCCATATACCCCAGACGATCATCACCTAAATCAAGGTTTAAACCGACACGATGAGCAGTATCTTTGAGTTGTTTTAAGGTTGCCTGCAACGGATTAATATCCAGACGATCCTGAAAGGCATGCTTATAACTGAGAATCACTGGACGAATTTCACCGAAACGATGTGCTAAGCATGTTTCTAACAATTCCGCAGTTTCATGCATCAGTGCCTTTAGATCCAGACCCGGACGATACCATTCCAGCATGGTAAATTCACTGTTGTGCTTACGCCCATGCTCATCATCACGGAATACTTTACAGATTTGATAGATTGGCCCACTACCACTGGCCAATAAGCGTTTCATTGGAAACTCGGGTGAGGTCTGTAAATATTGCGTATTTAATTTGCCATGAATATGACGCTGTACCTGCACTGAAGCCAAATGCACATCGGTGACACCTGCCTGAGATAGGACTGGGGTTTCCACTTCAAGTACTTCACGTTCAGCAAAAAACTGGCGGATTTTCTGATACATCGCTGCACGCGCTTTTAATGCTTCAATGGAGCACGTTGGCTGATAGTTTTTCATCATCTGGCTCATGCTTTTGGCCCACCATGTGCAGCCCATTCACGGCGCAAAGGATAATTTTTTCGGAGTAAATCAAATGCAGTTTGCTCAACCTTGCCATCCTGAACACAAGCACGGAGTTGCTGATCGTCCGCAGCAATATCATAAATCTGCGTGAGATGCTGTTTAAGCGCAGCTTTTAAATCCTGCTCAAAGTATTGTGGTACTTGTGGCAACTGGCTCTCAAAACGTTTTGTCACTTCATAAGCAAATGTCTGGCAAAAAGCCTCATAGATCATCTGCGTACCTCTGGCCTTACCTTCCAGACTGTAACCCGCAATATGCGGCGTCGCTAATGCCAATAGATCCAGTAATTGTTCAGAAATTTCTGGCTCGAACTCAAATACATCCAGCACTACTTGACGTTTGGTTGTTGCAATATCCGCCATCAAGGCAGCTTGCTCAACCACAGGCCCACGCGCACTATTGATTAAAAAAGCGGATGGTTTCATTGCAGCAAATGCAGTCACATCAAATAAATGCTGGGTTGGATAATCGCCAGACACAGTGAGTGGTACATGAATTGAGATGGCATCGGCGCGTTTTAGCAACGCATCAAAGCAAACATTTTCAATCCCTGCAAGTTGCACATAAGGATCATAACCGATCACATTCCAGCCCAATAGCTGCGCCATCACCGCCAGTCGGCTACCCACATTGCCAAGACCCACAATTGCTAAAGTGAAGTCCTTATTTTTCTCTAATAAATCAGCATTTAAATGTAGCAAGGCAGTAATCACATATTCTGCCACCGCTTTTGCATTACAACCCGGTGCATTGCTCCAAGCAATGTTTTGTTGTTCTAAAGCCTGAATATCTAGATGATCAGTTCCAATCGTGGCACTGCCAACAAATTTAATTTTAGTCTGATCAACTAATGCATGGTTCACTTTGGTCACCGAACGTACCAAGAGTGCGTCTGCATCCTGTACATCGTGATGCGTCAAGGTACGTCCTGCCCGATGCTGTATTTCTGCAAATTCCGCAAAGAAATAATCGGTAAATGCCAAATTTTCATCTGCGATAATTTTCATGCAGAATTTTCCCTCAATAGACCTGTGCTTATTATCCTTAGCCTGATCTGAATTGACAATTCATAAATACAACTATGATGAGATTCGCTGGCAGAAAACTGTCGTGATTGGTACATGCATGCGACATATTGCCAATTTACTGCAACATGTTTGGATTTATACTTAAGCTTTCTCCAGTCACTCCAAATCGCAATGACACCCTACTCTCCTTATAAAGGCAAAAATGGCCTCAAACGGATTTTAAATGCAACGGGCTATTCACTGGCAGGCTTTAAAGCGGCGTTTAGTCATGAAGCAGCGTTTAGACAAGTCATTTTGCTCAATGTTATCCTCATCCCGCTGAGCTTTTTTGTGCATGTCTCGGCTTTGGAACAAGCCTTAATGGTCGCGGTATGTCTGTTGGCGATTATTGTGGAATTATTCAATTCAGCCATTGAAGCCGTTGTTGACCGCATTTCACTTGAGAAACATGAGCTGTCTAAAAATGCCAAAGATATGGGTAGCGCCGCGCAATTTGTTTCTTTAGCGATTATCTTTTTCACTTGGACAATTATTTTATTTAAATAAACATTCAATATTTTGCAGATAAAAAAATCCCTGCATATGCAGGGATTTTTTTGATCTAGACGTAGATGTAATTACATCATGCCGCCCATACCACCCATACCGCCCATATCTGGTGCAGCTGGTTTGTCTTCTGGGATGTCAGTAATCATGCATTCAGTTGTCAGCATCAAACCAGCAACAGAAGCTGCGTGTTCAAGTGCAGAACGCGTTACTTTAGCAGGATCAAGGATACCCATTTCTAACATGTCGCCATATTCGCCAGTAGCAGCGTTATAACCGAAGTTACCTTCACCCGCTTTAACTGCATTAATCACAACAGAAGGCTCATCGCCTGCATTTGAAACGATTTGACGAAGTGGCGCTTCGATCGCACGACGTAAAATGTTGATACCTGCTGTTTGATCTTCGTTAGCGCCTTTTAAGCCATCTAACACATTTACAGCGCGTACTAATGCAACACCACCACCAGCAACAACACCTTCTTCAACGGCTGCGCGAGTTGCGTGAAGTGCGTCATCTACACGGTCTTTCTTCTCTTTCATTTCAACTTCAGTTGCTGCACCAATTTTGATGACTGCAACACCGCCTGCTAATTTAGCAACGCGTTCTTGAAGTTTTTCTTTGTCATATTCAGAAGTAGATTCTTCGATTTGCGCACGGATCTGTTGAACACGTTCAGCGATTTGTGCAGCATTACCCGCGCCATCAACGATCACAGTGTTTTCTTTAGATACTGTGATTTTGTGCGCAGTACCCAAATCTTGAAGAGAAGCTTGCTCTAAAGACATACCGACTTCTTCAGAAATAACAGTCGCGCCAGTCAAGATCGCGATGTCTTGAAGCATTGCTTTACGACGGTCACCAAAACCAGGTGCTTTAACAGCACATACTTTGATAATACCGCGCATGTTGTTCACAACAAGTGTTGCAAGCGCTTCGCCTTCCACATCTTCAGCGATGATAAGAAGTGGTTTACCTGTTTTAGCAACAGCTTCTAATACAGTAATCAATTCACGGATATTGCTGATTTTTTTATCAACAAGAAGGATGAATGGATTTTCAAGTTCAGCAGTAAGCGTATCTTGCTTGTTCGCGAAGTATGGAGAGATATAACCACGGTCGAACTGCATACCTTCTACAACGTCTAAAGCGTCTTCGAAGCCAGAACCTTCTTCTACAGTGATAACACCTTCTTTACCTACTTTTTCCATCGCTTGAGCGATAAGTTTACCCACAGTTGTATCAGAGTTCGCAGAGATTGAACCTACTTGTTCAATTGCTTTGAAATCATCAGCAGGTTTTGCGTTGGTACGGATATTTTCAACAACTGTTTTTACAGCGATGTCGATACCACGTTTTAAATCCATTGGGTTCATACCAGCAGTCACTGATTTGATCCCTTCATTTAAAATTGCTTGAGCAAGTACAGTTGCAGTTGTTGTACCGTCACCCGCGATGTCATTTGTTTTAGAAGAAACTTCACGAACAAGTTGAGCACCCATGTTTTCAAACTTGTCTTTCAAAGAAATTTCTTTTGCAACAGTCACACCGTCTTTAGTGATGTGTGGCGCACCGAAAGAACGGTCAATGACAACGTTACGGCCTTTAGGACCTAAAGTTACTTTTACAGCATCTGCAAGTACGTTAACGCCTGCAATCATTTTTGAGCGAGCTGAATCACCAAATTTTACGTCTTTAGCTGACATGTTAAACTCCGAATCTTTTTAAATACTGAATCTGATAATAAATTTGAGTTATGTGTCGATTAGCCTTCAAGCACAGCTAAGATATCTGACTCTTTCATAATCAAGAGTTCTTCACCACTTACTTTTACCGTTGTACCTGCATAAGTACCGAACAATACTTTGTCGCCAACTTTAACGTCTAAAGCACGAACGCCGTTGTCAGTGATCTGACCATTCCCCACTGCAATTACTTCACCTTGAGATGGTTTTTCAGCAGCAGAACCTGGAAGTAAAATACCACCAGCCGTTTTAGTTTCTTCTTCTACGCGACGAATCACAACACGATCATGTAATGGACGAATGTTGCTCATAGTTAACTCCATCAGACTTAGTCTTATTGATTAATGTGTGTCACCAGTTCGTGGCAACACATATAAAATTTTGGTATGCCACTTTTTTGGGGATGAAAAAAATGGCTTCAAGGGGAAAATGAAAAAAAATTCTATTTATAGATGTTTTTTTAATCACAATAATAAAGTTATGCCGAATTAAACAACATTTTGTGATTTCACAAATGTTTTAGCAGATTCGTCAAACCAGTAATGCGCTATCAGACCATCATCCGAAATCACATTAAAACTATTTGATAATCCAAAACGTAAACGCTTGGATGTGGCGGTTCCTGCATGAATATCCAGAATCGGATGATCAAATCCTAAATGAAAAATCTGATTGAGATCGTGTACTGCCACTTTATGTAAGTGACCATGCAAAAGACCGAACAAACCTGTTTTGCCCCATTGTTCTAAAGCAATTTTTCCCAATACGGGGCAGTCCTTATCGCCATGGTCATTTGGAAAGGTATAAAAAGGTTGATGGAATACCACGATTTTTATTTTATTGGCTGGCGCACTGTTCAACCGCGCATAAGTTTCATGAATCTGCTCCAGTGAAACGTGTCCTCGGGTGTGATATCGCCGCCGAATACTGTTTACACCTACTAAATAGAAATGTTCAGTCTCCAAAGTGGTTTCCATGCGACCGAAAAAAGCCTGATAACGCACAAAAGGAGAAAAAAAACGGTTCCAGACGTGATAAAGCGGAATGTCATGATTACCAGGCACCACCAGATAAGGAATCGACAGTGCATCCAGAAATTGACGGCAGGCATAAAACTGCTTAATACGCGCACGTTGTGTCAGATCACCACTCACCACCACAGCTTCTGGACGATGCTGCTGACAAAACGCCTTGATCGCGTCAATACAAGCTTCACGCTCTGTTCCAAAATGCAGATCAGACAGATGTAATAACATTAGGAACCATCACTTTTAACGCAGATTTTTCGACTGCAAATTTTAATGGAGTTTGCATCTCCTTCAACTCTCCATCTAACGCAACTGTTAACTGTGGTTTTTTACACTCAACCAGTATATGTTCAGCACAGAATGAATAGACCCCTGAAGCCTGATCGATTTTCCCCTGAATCAATTTCCATAACATTTGCAATAAACTGAAACGGTCACTTTTAGCCACCACCACGCCAGCCAGTTTGCCATTGGCAGCACATTCCGCAATTCTTAATTTCATGTCGCTGAGTTGCAACTGATTATTACCAAAGAAAATCAATGGCGTTGCGACTGGATATTTTTCCCCATCTACGCTCACGGAAAGCTTTAAGGATTTATGCTCACGCAGTAATACATCTAGCGCAGAGGTATAAGCATTTAAAGGAAGCCGTCCAAAGTGCTGATTAAAACGTTCCCGTTTTTTAATAAATAAAGGATATAGCCCAAGACTGGCATTATTTAAGTAAATTTGATCATTGATCGTGGCAATATGGACTTTTTGAATCGCGCCAGTTGCAATCACTTCTGCCGCCTCAAAAACATCTAGCGGGATATTCAAGACGCGGGCGACATAATTAAAAGTACCCAACGGAATAATGCCCATCGGAATATCGGTATGCATCAACTTTTTTGCTACCGCATTTAAAGTACCATCTCCTCCCGCTGCCACCACAACGCCACGCGACTCAGTCTGTTGATGTCGAGCCAGCACCGTTCTCATCATGGCATCAAAATCAGTTTGAGAACTCAGCTCAAAAACCTGAATTTCGAATCCATATTGCGTCCAGAAAGTCATGAGACGCTCATATTCTTCATCTTGTTGTGCTGCATGAAAACCTGATTTTTGATTATAAATAATAGACAAAGGCTTTACATCGGGGGCCATAATTTTCAACCTTAAAGAAGATTACAGGCTTATTTTTGTTTACAAAATCAACAAATAATAGCTTGTTTATGTAAATTTTGAATGAGCTTCATTCATATAATCAATAACAATTCTCAAGAAATTTTAAAATATACTAAATAATTGTTTTTATTAAAAATTTATAACAAAAATAACATATATAAAAAAACAAAATAGCAAAATATAAAATGATTAAATTAAACAAAAACAATACTTTAAAAACAAAAGTGGATTCCATGCTTTAGACCCCACCCTATTCTTTAGTCTTATATTTTTTATGATTTTATGCTTTAATACAGCCACTTTTTTTACTTCATCTGTCTTACTGTCATCCAGTAGATAGAACTTGTACGTTGTACACACTTTAAAAAGGCATCACCATGACCCAAGTGAACGCACCAGAATTCGTTCGTCACCCTAAGCTAATTGCATGGGTGGAAGAAATTGCAAAATTAACCAAACCAGCAAATATCGAATGGTGTGACGGAAGCGAAGAGGAATATCAACGTCTAATGGACTTGATGATCGCTAACGGCACCATGCAAAAGCTCAACCAAGAAAAACATCCTGGTTCTTATCTTGCAAATTCTGATCCTTCTGACGTTGCTCGTGTTGAAGACCGCACTTATATCTGTTCACAAAATGAAGAAGATGCTGGCGCAACAAATAACTGGGTTGCACCTGCGGAAATGCGCGCAAAATTAAATGGATTATTTGACGGCGCAATGGAAGGCCGTACCATGTATGTGGTTCCCTTCTCGATGGGTCCTTTAGGAAGCCACATTGCTCACATCGGTATCGAATTAACAGATTCTCCTTACGTTGCTGTCAGCATGACAAAAATGGCACGTATGGGCAAAGCAGTTTATGACGTGTTAGGCACAGATGGCGAATTCATCCCATGTGTACACACGGTTGCTGCACCGCTTAAAGATGGTCAAAAAGATGTTGCTTGGCCATGCAACAACGAAAAATATATCGTTCACTATCCAGAAACTCGTGAAATCTGGTCTTACGGTTCTGGTTACGGCGGTAATGCTTTACTTGGTAAAAAGTGCTTAGCATTACGTATTGCTTCTGCAATGGGTCGTGAACAAGGCTGGTTAGCTGAACACATGCTTATTTTAGGCGTGACCAATCCACAAGGTGAAAAACACTACATCGCAGCTGCATTCCCTTCTGCTTGTGGTAAAACTAACTTTGCAATGTTGATTCCACCAGCTGGCTATGAAGGCTGGAAGATTGAGACTGTAGGTGACGATATTGCTTGGATCAAACCAGGTGAAGATGGTCGCTTATACGCAATCAACCCTGAAGCTGGTTTCTTCGGTGTTGCACCGGGTACAAATACCAAAACCAACCCGAACTGTATCGCAACGATGCATAAAGATGTTATCTATACCAACGTTGCAGTGACTAAAGACGGCGAAGTATGGTGGGAAGGTCTAACTAAAGAAGTTCCAGCTGATCTAATCACTTGGAAAGGCCAACCATACGTTGAAGGCGAAAAAGCTGCGCATCCAAACTCACGCTTTACCGTTTCTGCGGGTCAATGCCCTTCGATTGATGCTGACTGGGAAAATCCAGCGGGTGTACCAATCTCTGCGTTTATCTTCGGCGGTCGTCGTGCAGACACAGTGCCTTTAGTATCTGAAGCATTTGACTGGGTTGATGGCGTTTATAAAGCTGCAACTATGGGTTCTGAAACAACTGCTGCGGCTGTTGGTCAACAAGGTATCGTTCGTCGCGACCCATTCGCAATGCTTCCATTTGCTGGTTATAACATGGCTGATTACTTCGGTCACTGGTTACAACTAGGTAAAGAAGTTGGCGCGAAAGCTGAAGCTGCTGGTAACAAATTACCAAAAATCTTCAACGTGAACTGGTTCCGTCGTGACGCTGAAGGCAACTTCGTATGGCCTGGTTTTGGTCAAAACATGCGTGTTCTTGAGTGGATCATCGATCGTTGTGAAGGCCGCGCTGAAGCGACTGAGACACCAATCGGTTATGTTCCAACTTACGAACAATTGAACTGGACTGGTATTGAGTTCTCTAAAGAACAATTCAACACAGTAACAGCGCAAGATAAAGACCAGTGGATCAAAGAACTTGAAAGCCACACCGAGCTATTTACTAAACTTGGTGATCGCTTACCTCAAGCACTTAAAGATCGTCAAAATGAATTATTAGCAGCTGTTAAATCTGCTTAATTTCTTTCGTTTCCCTCTTTAAAAGGGGATTCAAAGAGAATAAAAAGGTCGCTTAGGCGGCCTTTTTTAATGGCTTTTCGAAATTTTCTATCAATCCCCTGCTTAGCTCTAACTATTCCCATTAAGCTTTAGACAAAATAAATTGCAAAGTTAACGAATATTAACAATAATTGTAATAATAATATTTCTCATTTACATGGTTGTAGGCATGAGTTCTTCTCCGCTGTTCAAACGCACCCCTCTCTTTTTAGCAATCTCTACATTAGTCAGTATCAGCTCATATAGCCATGCACTTGATGAAGGATCGCAACAACTCCCAACAATTAAAGTTCAAGCTACTCAGGATGATAGTACCAGCGAAAAAACCAAAGCTTACACCATTAAAAATAGCTCAAGTGCAACCAAGCTCAACATTGAAGCCAAAGAAGTTCCTCAAACCATTAATGTTGTCACACGTCAACAAATTGATGATTTTGGCCTTACCAGCTCCCGTGACATTTTAAATAATACGCCAGGCGTTATCGTCAATTCATCTGAAACCGAACGCTCTGTGTATATGGCACGTGGTTTTGAGATTTCGAACATTCTGGTCGATGGCGTAGGCTTTCCTGCAAGCGCATGGAATTATAATGACACCAATCCAGATAGTTTCTTTTATGATCGCATTGAAGTCATTAAAGGTGCAGATGCATTAACCAATGCCTTTGGTGACCCGAGCGCAACCATTAACTATATTCGCAAACGCCCAACTAAAGAGTTTCAAGCCAATGCAGGACTAAGCTATGGCTCTTGGGACACCCAACGCTACGAAGCAGATGCTTCTGGTAGCCTCACACCAAGTGGCAATATTCGTGGTCGTCTTGCTGGCTTTGAACAAACAGGTGACTCACATTTAGATCGCTATTCTTCCGAAAAAAATGGGATTGCAGGGGTTTTAGAGGCTGATCTTACGGATAGCACCCTACTTACAGTGGGTGCCAGCCAAGAAAAAACCAAACCAAATGCCAACAACTGGGGGGCTTTACCCCTCATGGATTCCTCAGGGAAACAGATCACTTATGATCGTTCTTACAATCCAAACCCAGACTGGGCATATTGGGACAACACCTCTCGAAATGCCTTCATTGAATTAAAACAAAAATTTCTGGAAACATGGTCGGCTAATCTTAGCTATAACTACAATGAAAAAGAGCGTCAAAGCCAATTACTCTACTATTATGGCTATCCTAAAGCGGATGGCTCAGATGTAGATCTGACAGCTTGGGGCGGAACAGAACATAATAAATTGCAAACTGCCGATTTTAACCTACAGGGTAAATTCGATCTTTTAGGCCGCGAACATGAAGCAATTGTGGGATACACTTTTTCTCAAAGCGAACAAAAGGATAAGCAAAAATCTGGAACAATCCTCGACAGTAATATCGGAACATGTACTCGTGGTACAGCCCCAAATAGCTATCCAACACAATGTACAACTGGCTGGGCAAGCTGGACACCAAACAACGTAACATGGAGTGCCTTAACGGATGCTGCGGATTACACCCAACGCAACCAATCCGTTTATGCTGCAACACGCCTACATTTGACCAATGACCTCAAACTCACATTGGGTGCGAACTATGTTCAAGCCAAGAGTGAAGGCTCAAGTTATAGCTCACCAATGAATTATGATGAAAGCAAGGTATCACCATATGCGGGTATTACTTATAACTTTACCCCTGAATATACAGGTTATATGAGTTATACCTCAATTTTCCGCCCACAAACTTCAGTGGATCAAACAACAGGAAAAGTAGCCGATCCAATCGAAGGTAAAAGCTACGAAATCGGCGTAAAAAGTGCATGGTTAGACAATAAACTAACAGGCACACTTGCGGTGTTTAGAACTGAAGAAAATAATTATCCTCTCAGACCGACAGATAGCCACCCGCTCAACCGTACGTCAGCAATCAGCGACTTACGTTCACAAGGCGTAGAAGTTGGCTTAGCTGGACAATTAACAGATCAAGTCAATGTTTCTCTCGGCTATACCCAATTTAGCCTGCAAGATCTGAAAAATGGTGGCGCAGCACGAACCTACAATCCAACCCAAAGCTTTAATCTGTTAACCACCTACTCGCCTACCCAGCTGCCAAAACTGAAAGTTGGTGCAGGTCTAAAATGGCAAAGCAAAATCACACGCTTTGATCCAAGCTACAACACTTATCTCAAACAAAGTGATTACGCCTTGCTTAACTTAATGGCGAGTTATGAAGTCAGTCCAAACTTTAGCATTCAAGCCAATGCCGATAACGTCACCGATAAAAAATACCTGAACAGCTTCACTGATGGACAGGCATTCTACGGAGAACCAGCAAATTACACCGTCGCCCTGAAATTTAAATACTAATAAAAAAAGCCCTCTAAATCAGAGGGCTTTTTTTATGAAAAGACTTAAGCGGCAACAGTTGTATGTGGTTTATTTGCCAAATACGCATCTAAACTTTCAATCTCGCTTTGCGCAAAGTTTAGACCAAGTTTAGAACGTCTCCATAAAACATCCTGACTGTTGCTTACCCACTCAAAAGCACATAAGTAGTCAACTTCTTTTGCATACAAGCCTTGACCAAAATGCTGTCCAAGCTGCTCAACCGAAGTTGCATCACCCAAAATATTCCAGATGCGCGAACCATATGCAGATGCCCAACGTTTTGCTAAAGCTTCAGAAGCATCAGTAATTTGTGCGCGTATTTCTTTTGCCAGCTGTTCAGCCGACTCCATATTTTCACCACCCGGTAAAGCTTCTGTTGCAGTCCAGCTACCCTTCATTTCAGGGAAGAATGGTTTTAACTGCTGCATAGCAGACTCAGCCAACTTACGATAAGTTGTTAATTTACCGCCAAATACTGAAAGTAATGGTGCTTGATCATCCGACTCTTTAGACAGTGCTAAGGTATAGTCACGGGTAATTGCAGATGGATTATCAGACTCATCATCACACAATGGACGAACACCCGCAAAAGTCGACACAATGTCAGCTTGCGTTAACTGATTTTTAAAGTGTGCATTGCTCACTTTGATCAGATAATCGGTCTCTTCCTGTGTAATTTTCACTTGTGCAGGATCACCTTGATACTCACGGTCTGTCGTTCCAATCATGGTGTACTGATCCAGATATGGAATAGCAAAGACGATACGACGGTCATCATTTTGCATAATAAATGCTTTTTCGCCTTCATACAGTTTCGGCACGATGATGTGACTACCCTGAATCAAACGGATACCGTATGGTGATTTAAGCTGTAAATCCTGCTTGATAAACTGCGCCACCCAAGGACCAGCAGCATTCACCAAAGCTTTTGCTTTAATCTGGAATTGACCTTTTTCATTTTCTAGAACAACGACCCAATACTGCCCTTCACGTTGTGCTGATAAACAACGGGTACGTGTCACAATATCTGCACCTTTTTCACGGGCATGCATTGCATTGAGCACAACCAGACGAGCGTCATCGACAGCACAATCTGAATACTCAAAACCACGGGTAATCGCCGCATTTAAAGGGCTGTCTTCTTTAAAATAGACATTGTTTGAACCCAATAATTTTTCACGCTTACCAAGATGATCGTAGAAGAATAGACCTGTACGAATTAACCAAGCTGGACGCAAATGCGGACGATGCGGCATGATAAAGCGCATAGGACGAATAATATGCGGTGCTTTTGCTAGCAATACCTCACGTTCAGCTAAGGCTTCACGTACCAAGCGAAACTCTTTATGTTCAAGGTAGCGTAGACCACCATGAATGAGCTTACTACTTGCAGAAGATGTATGGCTCGCCAAATCATCTTTTTCGCACAAGAAGACAGACAAACCACGTCCTGATGCATCAGCTGCGATACCAACACCGTTGATACCACCACCAATCACAGCAAGATCATAAATTTTGTCATTTAACTGAGGAGAGGTTTGCATAAATCACCGAAAATGTTCATTATTGTTCAATTACGAACATTTAAACATGTTAAATGAAAATAAACAATAAAAAATGAGCGCAAAAAACCCAATTTCTAAACATTTTTAGATAAATGGTCAAAAATGAAAAGCAAGACAATGCAAAGATGAAAACGATGAAAAGCTAATGTTTATAAGAGAATCAGGATTATTTTAATAAAGTGCTCTTGAGCCAAAAGCCTTTAGCTCAAGAAAAGTAACAATTTTTCGGAAATGAAGATTTATTTTGCAATAATCAAACCAACATCCAGTTCCTGAATGGTTTTCATAAAGGCATCATTCGGCTGCTGATCGGTAAAAATACAATCCACCTGCTTCAGTGAGCCTAAGCGAATCATGGCATTACGACCAAATTTACTACTATCGGCAGCAAGAAAAACCTGACGTGCGCTGGAAACGATTTCTTGAGAAACGCAAACTTCCTGAAAATCGAAATCCAGTAAAGTCCCATCCTCTTCGATTCCACTGATCCCAACCAGTGCATAATCCGCTTTGAACTGTTTAAAAAAGTCCGCAGTCGCCTGTCCAATTACCCCACCATCTGGGCGAACACGACCACTGGCAATCAGAACTTCAAAGTCTTCTTTGGTACTGAGGATTTTCGCAACATTAAGGTTATTGGTAATAATCCGCAAACCAGTATGATTTAACAATGCATGCGCAATTGCTTCGGTTGTGGTACCAATATTAATGAATAATGAAGCATGATCTGGAACGGCTGCAGCGACAGCGGCTGCAATCGTTCTTTTTTCTTCCAGCATATGGCCGACACGCATCGTATATTCAGTGTTCTCTACACTTGAATCATGCGCTGCGCCACCATGGTAACGACGTAATAACCCTTCATCCGCCAATTGATTAATATCACGACGGATGGTTTGCGGGGTAACATCAAAATGTTGAGCAAGCTCCTCAATACTGATATAGCCACGTTCTCTCACTAACTCGAGGGTTTTCTGTTGGCGCAATATCAAGCTCATGCTCATCCATCCTGTATTATTTTTTACGTCTTACTCAATCTGGTTATTTTAGCTTAATCTTCCGCCCAATCACGAGTACGTCCGACTGCTTTTAACCAACCTTTATACAGTTTTTCAGTCACTTCCTGACCGCATTCTGGTGTAAAGGTATTTTCAATGGTCATTCTACTTTTTAATTCGTTCAAGTCAGACCAGAAACCGACGGCCAGACCCGCAAGGAAGGCTGCGCCCATACCCGTTGTTTCTTTCATTGCTGGACGTTCTACCGAAGTGCCCATAATGTCTGCTTGAAACTGCATCAAGAAGTTATTTGCAGTTACACCACCATCCACACGTAAGGTACGTAACTTTTCACCCGAATCCTGTTGCATGGCATCCAGTACATCACGTGTCTGATACGCAATCGATTCCAAGGTCGCACGGATAATGTGTTCAATACTCACACCACGGGTAATACCCAAAATCGCACCACGTGCAGTCGGATCCCAATACGGTGCACCCAAGCCAGTAAAGGCAGGCACAACATAGACCCCATTGCTATCTTTTACTTTGGTTGCATAATATTCAGAATCATGTGAGTCATTAATAGCTTTCAGCTCGTCACGTAACCACTGTACACATGAGCCACCATTAAATACCGCACCTTCCAATGCATAGTTCACTTCACCACGCGCACCACATGCAATCGTGGTCAACAAACCGTGATCTGACTGAACAATACGTTTACCTGTATTCATGAGCAAGAAACAGCCCGTACCGTAGGTATTTTTTGCCTGACCAACTTCAACACACATTTGACCAAACAAGGCTGCCTGTTGATCACCCGCGATCCCGGCAATTGGAATTCCAATTTCCTGACCACTAATCGTGTGGGTATAACCATAAACTTCAGAAGAACTACGCACTTCTGGCAACATTGCTTTCGGAATGTTTAATGCTTCAAGTAGCTTGTCATCCCACTCCAATGTTTCAATGTTGAATAACATGGTGCGTGATGCATTGGTGTAATCAGTCACATGGACTTGACCATTGGTCAGTTTCCACAATAACCAAGTATCAACTGTACCAAATAACAGTTCGCCACGTTCTGCGCGCTCACGACTTCCCTCAACACGATCAAGAATCCACTTAATTTTTGTTGCCGAGAAATATGGATCAATCACCAAGCCCGTCACTTTACGCACGTAGTCTTGCCAACCATCCTGACAAAGCTGATTACAAATCTCATTGCTTTGACGGCTTTGCCATACAATTGCATTGTAGATAGGTTTACCTGTCTGCTTATCCCAGATGACCGTTGTTTCGCGTTGGTTAGTGATCCCAATCGCTGCAATCTGATCACTTGAAATGCTTGCCTGCGCTAAAGCTTCTACCCATACTGCGCTTTGCGTCGCCCAGATTTCCATAGGATCATGCTCAACCCAACCTGGTTGTGGGTAAATTTGCGTAAATTCACGCTGAGCAATACTGATGACATTCGCATCGTGATCCAATACGATTGCACGTGAACTCGTTGTACCTTGGTCAAATGCAACCACGTATTTTTTTTGACTATCTGTAGAGATCATGACATACCTATCCAGACTTGCTTGTGTATAGTGCAATAAATTAAATGCCCGTTAAAAAACGGGCTCTAGATACTGCAAAAAAGCAATGACTTCTGTATTAAATAAAAACTTGGCAGATTATATGCAAAATTGTTCGAAAACGAAAATTCTTTCTTTAACTTTGAACATAAAAACGATGAATAGCCCGTGTTTTAAAGATAACTCACAATAAAAAACTGTTTTTATGCGATACTAAAAGCAGAAATAACAGGACCATTGATATGAAAAAAACGAATTTATTCTTTCTTGTAAGCGGTACTCTTCTTATTGCAGCCTGTCAAAGCAGTCCACATCAATATAATGGTGTGACTGGCTATCAAATTGAAAATAAAACAACAACTTCGGCGACGATTGCTTATACACTTGCCGCTCACAGCAATCGTGATATTGACGAGAAAAAGTTACAACACGCTTGTAAGCAAGTGTTAGGTGCAGAAAAAAACTACAAAATTTCAGTGCTTAGCGTTAATGAAATTATGAATCCGACACAGCAAGAACAATACGGCGTCAAACTCGGTAACAGTCGCGCAACTTTTGGTCTATCGAACTCGCCAGACTTAAATAATAGCGAAGGTTATGCGACCCGTCAGGCACTTGAAACACGTCCAACTACATTAAAAGTTGTACGTTACACCTGTTCTTGATCAGGCTGATTGTGAAAAAAAGGACGTATTCAGCTCAGAATACGTCCTTTTTTTATCGTTTTAGAACATCGTGAATAGAGAGATCTTTATCAAATACAGATTTTGCAAAAGGACATAAAGGAATGACTTTCACCTGACGCTGCCTGACGAATGCGATTAATTCATGTAGAAGCTTGTGTCCAACACCTTGACCACGAAATTGATCGCTGACATCCGTGTGGTCAATAATTAACATGCTATCTCCTGCCCATGTATATGCCATTTCTCCCGCTAGCACGCCATCTTCCAGCAGCTTGAATGAGCCATGTTTACCATCATCAGTTTGTTCAATTCCCATGTGCACTCCTCATCTTGTTATTCAATCCAGTCGCAAAATTTCATTTTTTTAACTTCAATGTTTTAACATGGGCGTTAACCCTGCTTTGTTAAAATTTTATATTTATTTATGAGGCAATCGTGGTCATCCTTAACCACAATCACTTTTATTTAGTACGATAAAAACTCACATTTCGGAATTCTTTGGATTCATCCAGATCAGGCCACGTTGTGGCACTACGTTCGTCAATTTTTAGATATTGAGGATGGCTAAAATTCTTCACCCGACTATCTGCCACCCACACTTCTGGTGCAAATTTCAAGAATTCATCTAAAAAGAAACGATTACATTGATCATAGAGTACATCGGCTGCTAGCAGCACATCGACTTGCTCTGCTTGATATAAATCATCCAGATATTCCAGTTCAACATCATTCAATAGTGCATTTTCACGACATGATGCCAAACTGACAGGATCAATATCACAGCAAATCACTCGTTTTGCGCCCGCCATTTTTGCTGCAATGGCGACCACACCAGATCCAGCGCCAAAGTCCAGCACCACTTTATCTTTGACATGGTGCGGCTCTGCCAATAACCATTGCGCCATTGCCAGTCCAGATGCCCAACAAAAAATCCAGTACGGTGTTTCATTCCAGATTCTTCGGATCACTTCATCATCTAAACGATCTGTTGGAAATACAGGTGGAATTAACCAGAGTGAAATCGGTGTTTCAGGCAGTTGCTGTGCCAGCAAATCCGTGTTTGGAATCACTTCATGCAATGCTTTAAGCAATTGGTCAGGGGCTTTGGCAAATTGAAAAGTACAACTCATATTTGTTTAATTCTAAAAAAACCCCTCTTAGCGAGGGGTTAATAATGCTTATCCTAATGCTTTTTCAGCAGCTTCTACGGTTTGACGAATTAATGTGGTAATGGTCATTGGACCTACCCCACCTGGTACTGGTGTATAAGCAGACGCAACTTCTTCGATGCCGACCAACTGGATATCACCTACACCACCACCATCACGTGGATGGAAACCAGCATCAACGACAACTGCACCTTGCTTGATCCAGTCTTTTTGAATTAATTCAGCTTTACCCACTGCACCCACAATAATATCTGCCTGTTTTACAAGATCAGAAAGATTTTGTGTACGTGAATGGCAAATGGTCACAGTTGCATTGGCTTGTAATAGCATCATTGCCATTGGTTTACCCAAAATCGCTGAACGGCCCACCACTACAGCATGTTTACCTGCGATTTCAATATTGTTTTCTTTTAGAATCGTCATGATGCCCGCTGGTGTTGCAGAACCATATGCTGCTTCGCCCATTGCCATACGACCAAAACCAAGACAAGTCACACCATCCACATCTTTTTCTAATGAAATCGCATCAAAACACGCTCTTTCATCAATTTGTTCAGGCACTGGATGTTGTAACAAGATCCCGTGAACATCTGGATTGGCATTTAATTTTTCAATTTCAGCCAAAAGCTGTTCAGTTGTGGTTTCTTTTGGAAGTTCAACTTTAAGAGAATCCATACCGACACGGCGGCAAGCATTTCCCTTCATACGCACGTAAGTTGCAGATGCACCATCATCGCCAACCAGAATGGTGGCCAAGATTGGGGTACGTCCCGATTTTGCTTTTAATGCTTCTACACGTACCAACAAATCCGTTTCAATTTGTTTTGCTAATGCACGACCGTCTAAAACCAATGCCACAGCGCATCTCCAAAGTGGGTATGAATGAATTGGGTAAATAATACATGATAATTTGACCAATATTCTTTTAGATGTTGTTTTTATGTGCATATTCGCGATAAACACTATTGTTTTTTTTTTAAAGATTGCTAATATGTGCATCACCAAGAGATGGCGGGGTGGCAGAGTGGTCATGCAGCGGACTGCAACTCCGTGTACGCCGGTTCGATTCCGACCTCCGCCTCCATTGGTAAAGCCCGAGTGGTGAAATCGGTAGACACAGGGGATTTAAAATCCCCCGCCCACAAAGCGTGCCAGTTCGAGTCTGGCCTCGGGCACCATTTTTCAGCTAATGAAATTATGGTGCAAATAAAAATCCAGCGTAAGCTGGTTTTTTTATGCCTGAAATTTGGGTCACAAGAAAAAAAGCCAAGCACGATAGCTTGGCCTTTGCTACTTTTAAATTTATGCCACCTGTTGAGCAGTTTTCATTGGCAATAAATTTTTATCCAGACTTAACTGATAGCCACGGCTTTGATCAATCGCATATACAGGTTTTTTGATTGAATCCAGATAAATCCATTGGGATTGGACTTGTGTCTCATCAAACTGAACCATCAAATACCCTCTCTGATTCAAATTGCAATAATTCAATTCATCAATTAATGTATTAAAAGCAAATTCGAATTGCTGTAACTGCGCCAAAGGAATATTCAGATACTTTTCCAAACCCGGTGAAGATACCGAACTGGTGGCAAGCTCTACGCCGACAAATGCCCCATCTTTGCTATATAGATTAGAAGACCATGCATTGTGCGTATCACCTGCCAGCACCACGACTTTTTTCTTTAATTGCGCCAAAGTACCATACAGAATTTCACGCTCTGCAAAATAACCATCCCATGCATCAAGGTTATAAGGTGCGACAGTTAACACACGTGCTTTTTCTTGTGCGGTTAGCGTCGGATCACCTTTCTGCAAACGGATTTTCAAGGTAATCAGCTCAGTAATCTGCGCATTCATTTTTTCCAAAGTTTCATCACTCGGATTTCCCGAAGTAATTTCTGCCAACGCAAACAGTAACTCAGCAGGTACCAGCATTTTGGTCATAAGAATTTGCTGACCCAAGACATTCCATGTCGCTGTTGATTGCTGTAATTTTCCAAGCAACCAGTCTCGTTGGGTATAACCCATCAAAGTACGTGCGGGATTGGTTAAATCAGCCTGAAACTTGGCAATATCCAGTCCTGTAGCTGTCAGATAGTCGTCATAATCAAGTTGTTCATCACGCGCAATAATACGGGTATCTAACATGGTTAACTGAACCAAATTACCGAAATCGAATTGGCGATAAATCTTGGTATGTTGATCATCAACTGGACGAATCGGCATCCATTCAAAATAAGCCTGTAATGCGGCAAGTTTACGCTCTAAGAAAGGCCCTTCATCTGGCTGATGATTTTCCGCACCCTCTCGCCATGTATCATTGGCTAACTCATGGTCATCCCAAATCACAATAAAGGGATGACGTTGATGTGCTGCCTGCAAATCCAGATCTTCACGATAGAGTGCATAACGCTTGCGATAATCATCCAGCTTGATAATTTCCTTATCATTATCTGCGGGTAATGTCCGTCCCAGCTCCTTCGCTTCTTCCGTGGCATAGCCAGTGGCACCATATTCATAAATATAGTCCCCCAGATGGATGATCACATCGACATTTTGCTTGGCCATTTCACGATAGACATAAAAATAGCCTGCTGGATAATTCGAGCATGAACACACTGCGAAACTGACTTTAGAGGTGCTGGTGGGCAAAGTTTTGGTTCGTCCGACTGGAGAAATTTTATCTCCAAAGATAAAACGATAGAAATAACTTTGATCTGGAATCAACCCTGTCGCATCGACCTTCACGGTAAAATCTTGCGATGCAGCCGTTGTCACCTTATCCGTTTTTACGATCTGCTTAAATTGGTCATCCAGTGCAATTTGCCAAGTGACTTGCAAACGTGCACTGCTGTCATTGGGTGTCAAACGCGTCCATAAGATCACACGATCTTTCAACGGATCACCACTGGCAACCCCATGTTCAAAATTGACTTTTAAAGTTGAAGATTCCTGATCAGAGCTATCATTACACCCTGTGAAGCCAACCGATAAAGATAACGCGCCGAAACCGAATAAACTTTTTTGAATGAGTTCCCGCCGAGAAATTTTTGCTGTCATGTGATAGCTACCTTTACTTTTATTCGTTTAAATAAATGGGTAAAGTTAATTTGCCAACATGAAGCTTTGATCTCAGTTTAATGAAATAATCATGAAAAGAAGCCTTTGCCGTTTATTTTTTATCAGATAACTGCATGAATCGCTTGAAAAGAAAGCAAATAGTGAGTTTTACTCTTGCCAAGTTTTAAAGTGTCCTCTATTATTGCGCACATGCCCGAGTGGTGAAATCGGTAGACACAGGGGATTTAAAATCCCCCGCCCACAAAGCGTGCCAGTTCGAGTCTGGCCTCGGGCACCATTTTTCAACTAATGAAATATGGTGCAAATAAAAATCCAGCGTAAGCTGGTTTTTTTATGCCTGAAATTTAACACTACAAAATAAAAATGCCCGAGCAAAAGACTCAGGCATTCGATATAAAACAATAATGATTATTCCACCCGAATAATTTTACCATTCTCATCATGATGAACAACACTCACTTTCTGCTGACGTCCGGCCTGAATTTCTTGCTCAGGGAGCTCAAAATAACGTGCGTAGTCAGGCAGTGTCTTTTCCACCACATGTTTTTGATGCACACGTTTGGCAGGCAACAATCCCCAAAGCAATAACGCAACTGCACACATAAATAAGGCAGTTACACCGTGCTCAAGACCATCACTAAATGCCGACATCAAACGCTGGGCAATATGGGTCTTTTGTAATTCAACCAACACCCACACCAAAATAAATGGACGCCATAATAATAGCCAGGCTGCCCACATCATTGCGGTTGTTGTTGTCGAAAAATAACGTTTGTGCCATGGGAGCTGGCGACGTACATCAATAATCAAACTGTCTGCTTTCATTGCTTTTTCTCAGCAAAAATGAATCTTTGCGATTCAACGAATTCCACGATCTGGGCTAATCCAACGGGCACGCTTTTCATCATTACGCAACAGGACCTTTGGAAAGGCGACGATTGTAGCAGTAATCGTGATCAACCAAAACACAAATGGGTACCAAATCATCCAATAATAATTTTTCCCTAAGTTTGGTTCATAACGACTATCCATCCATTTGCTTAAAGCAAACTGAATTAAACAGGTTGCCCCCAATAAAATTCCACTACCATACGGTAAAAATGGTGAGCTGACGATAGCCAGTGCCGGTATTGCAAAAATAAAATGCAATAACCAGATCACAGCCATAATAAGCATCAAATATGACCAAATGAGTGTCAAACACAGCTCAAACATCAAAGGCCATAAAAAATTTAATTTTGGTTTCAGGAATACATCAATATTCTTGACCAGCACCTGTGCCCCACCCATGGCCCAACGCAAGCGCTGCTTCCATAGACCATTGAAGGTTTCAGGCATTAAAATCCACACCAGTGCATTTGGCTCAAAACGTACATCCCAGCCTGCACGTTGCAGTTTCCATGTGATATCAATGTCTTCAGTCAACATGTTCGGTGACCAATAATCCACTTGATGCACAGCACTTTTACGGAATGCGGTAATCACACCAGATACTGTAAATAAACGGCCAAAAGTACGCTGAGCACGCTTGATCATACCGACAATCGAAGAAAACTCCCCAACCTGAATCCGTCCAAGCAATGTTGAACGGGTCCGGATACGTGGGTTGCCTGTTACAGCCGCAACCGTTGGATCTTCCAGAAAGTGTCGCATCATCCATTTTGCGGCATGTGGATCCAGCAAGGCATCGCCATCAATCCCGATCAGGAATTCAGCATCAGTCATCAAACTGCCCGCTTGCAGTCCCATTGCCTTACCCTGATTTTGTGCTAAATGCACCACACGCAATTTGTCATACTGTGTCGCTAAGCGATCCAGTACTTCCCCTGTATTATCAGAACTACCATCATTAATTGCGATGACTTCAAAGTTTGGATAATCCAGTTTCAGTGCATGGCTAATGGTTTCTTCGGCATTGTCCCCTTCATTAAAACAGGGTACCAATACCGCAACTTTTGGGTATTCAGGCAAAGTGGCGGGTTGCTGATAAGGCGGATCCTGACGCTCTTTCCAGTAGAAAATGATTGCTCCGACCATCCACAAATACGACATAAATAAGGGATAGTAAAAAACAAACTTAATGGCGTATGACCACAATAAAGCAATCCAACTCATCTCATTACTCCACTATGGTACTAATTGAGATGATTTTAGACTAAAAGCCTTATGCATTGTTTCTACATCTGGATGTCCTTTGATCGGATCATCAGGATAATAGGCAATATGCATCGCACCTTGCTCATATAAAGACTTGATTGTCGCTGACATCTCTTCAGAAGGCACCTTTTCATTGTTGCGCCAGTTAATGGCCTGCAACTCCATGACCGTCTTTTTAATGCCATTTGGATATTTTTTCACGCGATTTAAAATATCACTGTAGAACTTTGCTGGATTCTCAGATTGTTCCATATAAGGCATCGCCATGATTGCAGTGAAATCATAACGGTTGATCGATTGCTCTAAGGATTGGGCATACCAGTTTTCCGCATACGGATTTAACGCCACTTGTGCATATAGATTACGAGCAGTAACGAGGAAAGGTTGATATTGACGCACCTCTCCTGCCAGCTCCATCGCAAAATCATCTAAATAACGCGTCTTATACGCTGTCCATTTTTGCAAATCAGCATCATTATCACGAATTTTTGCCAAATCGGTCGGCAAGCCTTGTTTTGCATAAGCAGCTAAAGCTTCTGGGCTGGCATCTTCATAGTCAGACAAGGTCACATCATCATGGAACAACAAACCATCAAACGGCGTCGATTTTGCCAAATCCTGATAAATTTCCTTAATGGTTTGACGTGCTTCTGGCGAGAATGGGCTGAGACGGATATAACCCATATTCAAATGGTCACCTTCTTTTGCCTGCTGGGTTTCAACCAGATCTTTAGATACAGGATCCGTTTTTGGCAGTTCCCAAGCCAATAATGGCATCCACGCATATAAACGTTGTACAGGTGTGCGGGTCTGGATTTGCCAAGCCACACGATTAAACAAGTCCGCACGCATTGGAATATGACGGTTCGGGAAATACACCATATCTGCTGAGCCGTTGGCATCTGGATCGGAGAAAGCTTGTAAATAGACGGTATTGACGCCCATGCCATTAATACGGTCAATCAGATGATCCAGATTACGTTCTTGCTGCTTCTCATCTGGATCATAAATATAGTCCAGATCAACATGCATGATTTTCTGCGGGCGATTATTGTCGTTCAGGTTCAGTTCACGGTTTTTAATTTCTTGTGCTAGTGCGCTGGTCGACATACTGCCCTGAATCAGAATACGACTCATATTCTGTAAGGATTGCTTGGCATGGTCTGCCCCATCATCCAGTGTAATGGTAATTGGCATACCGAGCTGTTTCGCGGCTTGTACCAGTTGCATATTATAACGACCATAAGGCCAGACCATAACACGCGGTGAACGAAGACCATGTGCTTTTAGTAGCTCATTGTTCTTTTTCAGGTCTCCAAAAACACGTGCCTGATAAGTTGCATCACTTTCATAGCTTTTGCTTTTTGGATCATAAATTCGCGCAATTGCAGCAGGTTCCAGATTGCCCTGTGGATTGGCATTAATCCCTTGATGCAAATGATAGCTGTGGCTGGCAATTTCCACCAAGCCACTGTTTTGCATTTCTTTAAGTTCTTCCCAACTCAAGATTTTATTACGTGCAATTTCCTCACCACCAAAGTCCACCTTTTGGCCCGCCTTTGGTTCTAGCCACGATCCGACTACAGCCAAAACAACCGGGATTTTTTTCGCACGAATAATTGGATAAGCATTTTGATAAAAAGATTGATAGCCATCATCAACTGTTAGTAAAACAGGTTTTGTGGGTAACTTATATTTACCTTGATGTGCCTTGATCAATTGATCAACATTAATAAAGTGATAGCCATTTTTCTTGAGCCAGTCGATATGCTCACTGAACTGTTGTGCAGTCACCGAATAACTAGGAATCAGCGCATCTTTTCTGTCTGTGATTTCATGATAGCCAATGACGGTTAAGGTGGTCGCATCAATTTTTGGTTTTGCCGCAAAAGTAGTGGTGCTTGCAACCACGCCAAACACAAGACCTAAAAATGCATTTAAGGTCGGAGACACTAAACGTGTTGTCATAGAGATATCGTCTCAAGATTAGAAATGTGCTGATCGCAAAGCATGCCTGAATCATCTTACCGTTTATGGAAACACAAGATGATTTAAATGATCAGCTGGGAATATGGATTGTATTTATAATTTTAAAAACTGAAAATAAACTTAAAAGTATTTTTTATGAAATAAATCACACGATAACTGCATATTGATTAACAAAAATCTAAAAACTCCTAAGATGACAAGCAACATTAGGAGTTTTCAAGCAGCGAGCGAGTTAAATTAATACTGGATTGACTGAAAATTTGGATGCTCTGCGAGTTGCTGTAAATAATGACGCTCTTTTTGATAAAAATATTTATTTAAACGGTTCACCCATTCTCCACGGCGAAAGGTCAATATTTTTTTATGGACACCATCATATTCCAGCAATACCACATTACTGTCATCTTCCCCTGAGGCTAAACGGGTAATTTTATAATCATGCGGCGCATATTGATGTGAGGGCTGTAATGATCTCAAAATTTCTACTTTATATTCACCATCCAGCCAGTAATGTTTATCCATCAGGGCTTTTTCATTGACCCAGAAACCAGTCTGTGCGCCATCATGCGTATCGATCAGAAAAAAATGATCGAGCTCTCTTAATAATTCTGATGCAGTGATATCCAAATAATCATTCATACCCACCTCTACTCACTCAAATTCTTATCGTTGCTTATTGCCATATTTTTATCGTGGATAAACTACAAGTGACTGTTCCCCCATCCACCCGTAGTAATCCGAAGTGCAAACTTTCACGACCTGTATTGAATAATCGTGCTTTAAAATAGAATCGTAGAAAATTGCTCTTTTAACTCAAAGATATACAGGACTGTATACAGAATCAATATTTTTCTCTTGGGTTGCCGTATAATTCAGATAAAAGAAATTTATATAAAAATCAAAATGTTAGTTGGAGATTGCATTTTTATTAATAGGTATTTGATTTTAAAGTGATTTAGCTCAAAAATAAGACTAAATCACTTTAATTTCGACATGACAAACGTGTTATTCGTCGCGCGTTTTTACATCAAAAAGTTCGATTTCAAAAGTCAGATTGGCATTAGCTGGGATAATTTTCCCAATCTTACGTGTGCCATAAGCCAAGTGTGCAGGAACGATCAATTTACGCTTTCCGCCTACTCGCATCCCCATAATGCCCTGATCCCAACCTTTGATCACACGGCCTGTACCAATCACGGTTTCAAAATAGTTGCCGCGATCAAGTGAAGAATCAAACTTTGTGCCATCTTCCAGCCAGCCTGTATAGTGAGTCGTGATCAAAGCACCACGAACTGCCTCTTTACCTTCACCTATTTTTAAATCAATAATTTCTAATTCTGCAGTCATTTCTATCTCTCCACATTACTCAAACCAAGATTATTGCAATTGTTGCCATTGAATGTCGACCTGACCTTTGTCACTTAACAACGACCATTCGCCATCCATAATATTGAGCTGTAATTGCATGGTACGTTCGCATAAGCTTTCAAGTGCTTGCGTGGTTTGAGGAGCCAATTGCCATACTTGCACATTGTTTAAGGTTTTAATCTTGCTATTCTTCTGCCACCAGTCGTCCGCCTGTGAGCCATAAGTCACGACTGCCACCTGCTTACAACGTGCGCTGGCCTTTTTGACTTTATCTTCCGATGGGCAACCCACTTCAATCCACTTTTCTAAAAGTCCAGTCAGATCTTTTTGCCATAAAGCAGGCTCATCTGTTTCAAACAGGTCTTTGGTAAATTCCAGACGCTCATCGGCAAAACGTGCATAAGCAAGAATACGAACCATTAAACGCTCAATCGTTTCTGATGGATGCAAAGCAAGTGTCAGTTGGTAATCTGCATAGATATGCTCATCCATATTGGCAATATTCAGGTCTGCCTTATATATTGTTGCTTTTAACGCCATAAACGATACTCTTAAAATGCGATGCTCTCAAATTTGGCGCTAAGCATACTCTATTTTACGGGCAAGAATGCGCTGAATTATTCAGGTGGTCGACGAATCTTCAGGATTGCGACAAGCCAACAACTGAGTCTCAAATGCCAGCCAATCCTGCTCAGACTGCGTAATCACCTCAATCCGGTTATCAATACCCTCTTCGGCAGATTTATAGTTAAATTGCTGCGGATTGAAATTAAAACTTTTCCAGCCCTGATCGGTATTGAAGATTCCCTTAATACGCACCCAGTCTTGCTGCGCGCACAACACATCCAGCAAATCATAAAAATCAAACTGCCAGCGTTTGGGAAGTTTCCAGCCTGCGACCGTATAGCCCTTAGCTGTTTCAATATAATGATAAGGAAGCTGTTTAATCTCAGCGTTTGGCGCATGCATCGGCTGTGCTTGCTGTATCTTTAATAAAGGCTGAATTTTTCGTTGCAGCGCTTGCTGTTGAATATCTAATTGTTGAATATCCACTTGTCCATTTTCAGCTTCAATCCAATATTGGACATAAGGTTCATATTCTTGTTTTAACGCCATATAAGCTTGACGATCTGCTGCTGTCATACAGTCGATATGAGATAACACCACAATTTGTGCCGCTTTAAGTTGATCGGTATATAAGTTTTGCTTAACCCATGCCTCATCATGCAAACGGCTACCATCTACCACAATCACCAAAGCTCGCATCGCCAAACTGCTTTGCCAATGTGGCTCAGTCAATTGTTCCAAAAGTTGAGCTGGATGCCCCAAACCCGTCGGCTCAATAAATAAACGGTCAGGCTTGCTTTCAGTTAATAAACGCGCAAGTGCAATTTGCATCGGCAATTGGCTACTACAACATAAACAACCGCCTAATAATTCTTTAACTGCATAACCTTGCTGTTGGCTAATCAGTTGCTGATCCACACCAATTTGCCCAAATTCATTCATCAATATCGCCCAAGTCTCATTCTCAGGCTTTTGCGTCAGTAAATGCTGTAATAAAGTGGTTTTACCCGCTCCAAGAAAACCAGAAATAATATGGGTTGGAACCGTTTTGGGAGCAAGAAATTTCACGATGCACTCGCATTAAAAATTTATTTCATTTTAAAGAGAAAAATTTATTAAATAAATTAAAGAATAGAGATTTAATATAACTTGCCTTTTGACTCACTAATTAAAAATAAAGAGATATGCATCACAAACAATATCTAGAAAGCTTATTTAATGTTGAAAACTAAATGGTTTATTCAATTAATAGATATTCGTCAAACTTAAATCAATGTTTAAAATACGTAAAAAACCAGCTTGTTTTTTGACCACAAAAACATATTTCCATACATTTTCATCCTTAATTTCTCCATGCTGTTTTACATAGCAACTACATAAAGCGACCCAATATTTCATATTGTTAAGAATGACGTAATAGATTGTTAAGGATGTTGCCGCAAAAACGTTTGGCCCATAGCATGGACCTCATGCCGAAATGAGAGATTTGGATTAACCGAATCATCCATTGATGGCTGTTATTTTAAATGAAATAAGGATGCCAAACATGAAACTTATCAAAACTCTTCTTGCAACAACTCTTACTCTTGCAGCAGCTTCTTCATTCGCAGCAACAGCTGAAGAACAAGCTCAAACTCAGGACCAAGTTGTTGTTTCAACTCAAGAGCAACCTGGTACTCAAGCTGCAACTGATGCTACAGCACCTGCATCTACTCCAGCACCAACAAACTAAGCAGATCTAAAGATTTCCTCCAAATCTTTAGACCAACATTCGTAATGATCTAACGCTTATTTCATTACCAATGTAAAAAAGATCGGACCATGCTGCGGTCCGATTTTTTATTTTAAATGATCTAAAACTTAAAGCATTAGCACTGCGTTGACTTTTTAAACATACTGCATGAAGGTTGATGGACTTCTTGCAAACGCGTTGCTTTACGTTGCTCTGCTGCCTCAAAACGACAACGCTTCCACTCAGTATCTAAATTTAATTGTGGTACTTCTTTTGGCTTACGCTGCTCATCAACTGCGACCATGGTGAAATAACAGGTATTGGTATGGCGTATGGTTCTATTCTGGATATTCTGTGCTTCGACACGAATACCGATTTCCATTGAAGTACGGCCAACATGGTTCACACTGGCCAGAAATGTCACCAGTTCACCCACATAAATCGGCTCTTTGAAATTTACGCGGTCAACCGATAAAGTCACCACATAGCTCCCCGAATATCGACTTGCACAAGCATACGCAACTTGATCTAACAGCTTGAGGATCGTACCCCCATGAACATTGCCTGAAAAGTTTGCCATATCAGGCGTCATCAAAACGGTCATGGTCAACTCTGACTGGTCGTCAGGTGCCTGGTTCGCTTGATCTAATTGATACATGAGAAGAGCTCATTAAGAATGCAACCTCATTATTATCATTTATTCATGCAGATAAAAATATGCGCAAAATGCTAAAACATCATCAATTATTTTTATGATCTGTCTATTTATTCATTTGAAATAATGACATTAAAGCTGTTTCTACAAGGGAGATTGACATTCTCTCCCATATAAAAACAGCTCCAATTTCAGAAATTCAGATCCTAAGCGGTTTAGCTTAGATTGGCTGAACGAATCAATCCTACTACGCCATTCACGATCATATCAATCGCGATCGTACCAATCAGCAAGGCAGATAAACGGCCAACGATATCAAAATACCGGTCAATATATTTGGCATGTTTATAGCGAAGGTGATCGTGACCAAATTTCATCAGGATGAGAATACTACAGGTCAAAATCAAGGTTAATGCGATCACCGCCATTGCGCCTGTAAAAGGTATGCTCACCCCTGTTACAACCGCCGCACTAATCGTACCTGGGCCGATCATAAAAGGCATCGCAATTGTGCCCGCCAGATGCTCAGGTGCGCCGCGCATTTCACCAATGGTTTCTGCGCCCTGAAACACATAACGATAGCCAATGACCAGAAAGATTAAACCGCCAAAAATTTGAAAAGATTCAAAACGCACATTCAAATAGCGACTAAAAATGTTCTCGCCGCCCCATGCAAACAGGATAAATACCCCAAAAGCAATCAAACTCCCCTGAATCAATGCCTTACTAAATATTTTGGCATCCGTATTGCGGATCATCCCCACCATATAAACACTCATCAGGAAGGGATTTAAGAGTGAGAAAAACAATGCAAATGCATGAATATAAGGAGAAAACATGGCACTCTCGTTATCAGCGGAAAATATTAAAAACGATCAACATAAAAATCAGATATCGCGCTTATGAACCTGCGACCAATGACTTACAACGCGGTGTCACATTGTTGAGCTGATCATCTTTATTCAGATCCAATGTCACCCCTAGCCCCAACAGACTCACGCGTATTTTTGCATTGCTATTATTTAATGCTTTCACATTAAATTTCACGCCTTGATCACTGTAAAGCACATTGTCGACCAACTTCACGTTATAAGACATCGCTTCCTTACGATCGTCCAGACACAATACGCCACTTCCCTGACGATTCAGATTTAAAACAGCCATCGACGAACCCGCCTCCCCTGACCAACTGCCTGAAAATGGTAGTTGGGTAGCACTTAACTGATTAAATTGAGCGGGTGTCATGGTTGTTATCGAAGTACAGCCCACCAAAGCAAAAGCGAAAATCCCGGGTAATAAAATGTTCTTCACAACCATCACCTAAACTAATAAAAATAAAAGAATTCCTTCTATTTTCCCACATTTAAGCTTTTTTTAATTTGTAGCGCATGTATATAGCTAGTATCGGAAATGTTAAGAAATTTAGATCACTTCGACGTTACTCTGCTATTTTTTCAATAGTGATCTAAAAATAATAATTTTGAATGAGAATATAAAAATTTTCATTTTTATCTTAATAAGCCAATACCGACTCCATTAAATGTGAGCACTTTGTAATAATTAATTTAAATACAAAATTATGACTTGATTTCTACTCAATTCATCTGTAGATTTTCTTTTTGAGCGAGTAATTCAAATGACTTTCCAAACGATCTTTGAAACCTTTCAAACACTTCCAAATGGAACGGATGCCTACAAACAAATAAAAAACCAATGTGAACAGGCAATTATCAATGCCGAAAACCCTCTGGAGCATTGTGCTTTATTGCTGGTTTATGGTTTCACAAAAAACTATGTTTTGCTCTACGAAGATCAACCTGTCACCCCTGATTTTTCAAACAAGGTAAAAGCCCAACTCACTCATTATATGCAGGAAATCAGTACGGCTTTAGCCACTGAGGATGCAGCTTCAATCCTCACAGCCTTAAATCATATTTCTAAACAATACATCGATAGTTCTAGAATTTTCTAGTGAGTTAAGGCGCGGAAAATAAAGGACAAGGTTCATCTATTTTCAGTATCGCTTCTAAATAACGTCTCATTATATTTTTATACTGAGATTATTATTTAGAAGCGACTCAATATAAATCCAATATGAGAGTTTTTAAAAAATTCTCATATAATATGCGGTGCATAAAAATATATAATATTTATCTTAAAAGAGTAACCTTTATATTTTTTAGATCAGAATTGTCTTTGCGTGACTCACAATATGTTTAGTTAAAAGCTGCAACGGATTGGATTGCTGATTCCAGTGATGCCAATACAATGGCACTTCTATTTTCGCTTCTGGTAGCAACTCAACCAGAGCATCCGTTTTATTTTCACTCACCAACTGAAGCGCTGGCACCATGCCATAGCCCAGTCCCAATTTAATTGCAGTCACAAAAGATTCCGAAGAAGGAATGAAATGACAAGGATAGCTGCCTTTCATTAGACCGTAACTTTTTTCCAGAATATCGAAATGCATACGATCTTTATCATTAAAGATAATCGCAGGTGTAGTCCTTAAGCTTTCCCGATGAATACCGTCTGCAAACCATTTTTGACTAAATTGTTGAGTCGCAACCATTCGATAACGCATCACACCCAAATATTCAGTATGACAGCCCCGCATCGGCTTATCTTCAATCGAAATACAGGCACTGACCGTTCCCTTTTCTAATAAGGAATAGGTATGAGACTGGTCATCTATTCGAATCTCAAGCGCAATTTTCTGTTTGATCAGAACGTCTTTTAAGGTCGGCAATAACCATGTCGCTAGAGAATCAGCATTTGAAGCAATCACCGCCTTAAAAAAGTTTGATTCAGCGCCACCCGTCAAATCGTGCAGCATGTTTTGCTCTAAACGCTTTACATGCTGCAAATGCTCAAATAACTGTTGTCCAGCTTGCGTAAGCACACAAGGACGACCACGGATCAATAACAGCTTGCCCAACTCTTTTTCCAAAGCCTGCACTCTTAATGTGACAGCAGAAGAGGTAATGCAAAGCTGTGCCCCCGCCTGTTCAAAACTTCCGTTCTCCGCAACTGCGAAAAAAGCTTCACATTGTTTAGTATCTAGCATCACAAACCTTAAAAAAATTTAGGTAACCCAAAACAATCTTAATTTTACTGACTTTTCTAATTTAAAAAAGATAATAGCAAACATAAATTTTCAATACGCGAAATCTCCCTTTCTTTCAAGATCAGATTGAATGCTCCGTCAGAAGTTAAATCAACGGCATCAGCTCGGATCCAGAAAGATAAATCCATCTCTACCACAATTATTGAGGAGCTAAAAATATGACCGCATTCTTCTATGGGCTTGGTATCGGCTTTTCTTTAATTTTAGCTATTGGCGCACAAAATGCTTTTGTATTAAAACAAGGCTTAAAACAGCAGCACGTTTTTTGGGTCTGTTTAATCTGTGCACTTTCTGATTCTATTCTGATCTATTTAGGTGTGACTGGTTTCTCGAAAATTGTTGTCGATTATCCTTTAATTGTCACGCTTGCAAAATATTTTGGTGCAGCATTCTTATTTCTCTATGGACTCAGAAATTTTTATTCAGCCATTCACAATAATGCTGGACTCAATCCAAGTGAAATTGAAAAAGACTCACTACTTAAAATTATAGGTATGTGTCTTGCCTTTACCTGGCTGAACCCACATGTGTACTTGGATACCGTGATTCTAGTAGGTTCTATTTCTGTGCAGTTTGCAGATCAGATCTATTTATTTGCAGCAGGCACTATTCTGGCTTCATGGATTTTCTTCTTTGCTCTCGGTTACGGTGCAAAAGTATTGCTACCTTTATTTAAGAAAGCCGTTTCATGGAAAATTCTAGATGTGCTGGTCGGTATCATAATGTGGGCGATTGCCACTAAATTATTGTTCTAAATCATCAGATAAGAAAAAAGCCCTTGTTTTCACAAGGGCTTTTTCGTATTTGGCGGAAGCGGTGAGATTCGAACTCACGGAGGACTCACACCCTCGTCGGTTTTCAAGACCGGTGCATTAAACCGCTCTGCCACGCTTCCAATGGCGGCTATCATATAAATAAAAGTTCGACTTGGCAAATCTTTTATTTAAAAACCTGCATCAAATGCTCAAAATAAAATCAACAAGCTGTACTTTTACGAATTTTCAGGCTTTTCATAGCGAATTGAGTTGATATACCACAATTTTTTGCCCAATGGTGTATGCACTTCCACTTCATCATCAACCTGTTTACCCAACAATGCACGTGCCATCGGTGACTCAATCGAAATATGTTGAGGATGGTGGTCATAGATTTCATCGACACCCACAAGACGCAATTTTTTTTGCTCGCCAGCATCATTTTCGATTTCTACCCAAGCACCAAAATAAACCTTGCCTTCTTGCTCAGGCACATAATCTACAATTTTTAATTCTTCTAGACGTTTGCCTAAATAGCGGACACGACGGTCTATTTTTCGAAGTAACTGTTTATTGTACTGGTATTATAACCCCACCTTAAAACATACTATTTCTAACATTTTACATTGACAATTGATCAAATAATGATAATTTTTAATTATAAAAACCCCATACTTCATACTAAATAGTATATGGCTTACATTAAGAAAATTTATGTAAATTACAAAGATTGTTCTACTCAAACTACCTTGGTCTTGCCTTGCCTCTTGACTGAGAAAGGAGTCATCATTTCTCATTTGCGCTATTTGGCTTGGTTTAATTCAAAAAGTGAATCATGGAAAGAAAGATCTTGTTATGCACTTAAACTTTTATTGAAGTATATAAATTCAGTTCCACAAATTGAGAATGCTACTAAATTACTCAAAGCTTTCACCGAAGCATTAATCACAGGCACAATTGACCCAACAACCCGTACAGATTCTCTTGATCTTTATTGGCGGCCGCGCACAGTCAGAGATACCAATAATCTACTATTTCATATTACCCATTACACTGATTTTCTGACTTCACAGGATGAACATTCAACAATTCGTGTAAATCCATTTCGCAAAGCCACAAGTTATGAAGAGCGTCTAAATTGGTGCGCTTATTATCATAAACAAGCAAATGTCTTTCTAAATCATTTAACTAAAAGAGATTTATCACAGCAGCAAGTTCGTTTGGTTGGATCGTTCAATGAAGACCTGATTGATTTTGAATATGCAGTTCGTTTCCCTGAAGATCAAATTGAAAGATTGATTTACTTGGGGTTCGAAAAAAATGGAAAATATGACTATAAATCCCAAGCGATTACGATGTTGATGAATTACGGTGGACTTAGGAAAAGTGAAATTTTTCATATTTACACTTCAGATATCACATTAAACCCAAACCGTCCGCAAGAAGCTCTTGTTCGTGTTTATCATCCTGAAGTAGGTCTAGCTCCAGACCCTCATTTCAAAAATAGACGTGAATTTCTTTTATCCAAAACATCGTTGAAGCCTAGAAATAACTATCTATTTACCGAACGTTTATATGCAGGATGGAAGTCCCCATTACTTACATCTAAACAAGGTTACTTTGAGGTTGTATTTAACCCACCTGAAAAAGCTAAAGATTTCTTATTAATTTGGGCAAACTATCTCAAATATCAGCGTGTAGAGCCGCTGAAAAGTAATCCACATCCTTTTGCATTTACAAATAATTTAGGTGAGCCTGAAACTATAAAAAACTTTCAACGCCTGCACAAACGTGCAGTAGAGCGCATCGGGCTAAT
Source organism: Acinetobacter vivianii (assembly GCF_014635885.1). GTDB lineage: Bacteria > Pseudomonadota > Gammaproteobacteria > Pseudomonadales > Moraxellaceae > Acinetobacter > Acinetobacter vivianii. Next base: position 449,713 of record NZ_BMDR01000002.1, on the reverse strand, counting down.
TTGCAAAAAATCTCTTGGTACGACTGAGCATGGTCATCGTCATGCATATGGATTTCGTGCGCGTCAGGCTGGTTTAAATCAAGTCGAAATTCAAAAAGCTATGCATCATAAAAGTCCAACATCATGCCTTGTTTATATCAAACCAACAATTGAAGAAGTCCAAGAAAAGTTGAGAGCGATTAAATGATTAAACCTCAAGCAATCAGACAAATTGAAAGTAAAAGATTAAATAAAGAGTTTTCGACTTTTCCTAGCTTAGATTCTTTAAAACAATTTTGTAAAAATGAAGGTATTACAAACTCAGTACTCTATAAACAGAAATATAGAGAATATGGGCTACCTGCTCATCCCGAAAGAATTTATGACGAATGGATTAGCTATAAAGATTTTTTTGAAATAGCTGATTTTATTTCATATGCCGAACTAAAAAATTTGATTGAAAATAAAAATCTTAAAAATATTAAAGAATACAAAGCTTTTATTTTAAAATTAAATGATCTAAGTCTTCCACTTGATCCACAAACTGCATATCCAAATGAATGGGAAAACTGGTATAAATTTTTAGGTAAAACAGAACCGTTTAAGCCCGATTTTATTTCTTCTGACTATGTCACTTGGGCAATTAAGATCAAAGAGTTTATGACTAAAGCACGTGGCGGAGGCACTAAAGAAACTCAGCTCTGTCGTTTCGTTCGACTTTATATTGAACAATTTGATAAAAGCAAAACACCACATGCTTTTCTTATACAGGAAAAATTCGATGTAAAACCCTTTCGAGATATTCTTGAAAATATAGAATCAGAACCGATGAGGAGGAAACTCGTTGTTTATGTCAATGAATTCTTAGATTATATTATTGATAATGATTTAACGATTGAAGATGAAGAAACAGGCGAAATAGTACGAGTCGATAATGCTCGAAATCCGTTCTCCCTTTTACTCAATCAACAAAATATATCCTCTAGCTCAATCCGCTCTGAAACAACAAAGCCATGCTTACAATACCATTTTGTTAAAAAAGCCCAAGAATGGATTATTCCAACCAATGCAAAAAGCTTTCATGATTTAGAACACCTTCATAAATTTGATGCCGATTGGGTAAAAGTAAGTTTTGATCAATTAGATTTACATGATTTAGATTGTGTTTACCGTATAATTGATAATCAAGCATATTTATGGTGCCCAACAGACTGGATTCATACTTATGCACTCACCAAAGTTCCCTTAAGAGGACGACAAATCGCCTATAATGATTCTGGTGAAGCCGATGAGTATATTGCAGATTTAGATCAGCAAAACAAAGTAATTTGGCAAAAAAATAATTCTCCACTTTCTGGATTGACTAAAGAACAATCATTCATAAAAAGAATGCCTGATGGTCAAACAGGTATCTTTACGACTACAAATAAAACAAATAACAACGGGCAAGGTTACACAATTCCGTGGATACCTGAAGATTTAGCATATTGGTTAATTAGGCTACGAAAATGGCAACAAAAATATAATCCTATCGCATATCCAAGTGCTTGGATTGATTGCCAAAGAACAAATTTAAATGAAGTACAAAGAAAAGCCAAAGGATTGAATTGTTTTCTTTTTAGGCGCTTTAATGATTTTGAGCCAGCTAATGTCGGAAATGCTTTAACCCCAAGATTAGCGGCTGCTCTTTATAATATACAGCCCTCAAATCTTTGCTTAGCTACACTTGAAGGAAATAGAGCAATTTTAGGTGCATATAAGTCTAAATATACACCTCATAGCATGCGTGTTAGCCTCATTACAGCTTATGTTCTTGAAATGGGCATGCCTATTGAAATCGTGATGAAGATCGTTGGGCATAGCTCCGTAATCATGTCGATTTATTATTGCAAAGTTTCCAATCATGATATTAGAACTCGATTAGAAGAAGGTGAAAAAATAGCCTTAAAATCTGAAGTTGAATCGATCCAAAGAACAATTGAGCAAAATAAAATTGAAAGTGTTAAAAACCAATTGGTTGGTAATAATTTGGAGTTATTACAAGCTTTATCTAATGAGGTTCCTGCGGGTAATTTTATTTTTAGAGATTATGGTATTTGCCCTTTTGCAGCTTCAAGATGTGAGGATGGCGGTGAGTTAATAAAAAGTAGTTCATTCTATACCCCTACACCTCAAGGTTATTTAGGAACTCAGAATTGTATCCGTTGTAGACATTTTATAACTGGACCTGCCTTTATTGGTGGTTTATTGGCAATTACAAATGAAATATTACTCCAATCCAATGATCAATCTGAAATATGTTCAAAACTACAAACTAAAATCAATCAGATCAATCAGATCAATCAGATCAATCAGATCAATCAGATCAATCAAGATATTGATAATATTGAAAAAGAAGAATATATAGCCAACTTAAAGAAAGAAAAATTTGAAGGTACTGCAAAAAGATCAAATCTCGAGACTGAACTTCGAAATTTCGAATCAGAGTATGAAACTGCTGCTAAGAAATTGGATATGCTTTTATGCGATATTCAAGCAGCATATAGTCATATTACGAAATGCCACAAGCTCATCAACAACAATCCCCTTATAGAGAGCGATGAAAAACTTTCCTTAATTACAGCTCCTAATGCTGAATTGATATTAGAAATGGAAGAAGTGAGCCATTATCAACAATTACAAGAAGTCTGTGAAAATGCAGCCATTTATAAGTCTTGTAATGCAGATCAAGCTATTTATCCAAGGACTCAACTTATTGATAAAATGGCGATGTTTAATGAAATAATGCCTGCTTTATTCATGTTGTCTAAAGAACAGCAACTTTCGGCAGGCAATCAAATTTCCAAATTATTGATGAGTCGCCTTAAATCTTGGGATAAAGTACAAAGTGTTATGGATGGCAAGCTTAAATTGATAGAACTTTCTGAAACTGAACAAATTTCAAAATCAGAAATTGAACTCATTCTTCATAATTCACCAACTTTGATTGAGGCTAGTCATGAATCCTGAAGAGTTATTAAATAAATTAAAACATGGCTCATCTCTAAAAATTCAGCAATCACTTGATGCAATCTATGCTGTATGTATTGAGCAACTGGAACGTGGAATTCAGGATTTTTCTGTAAGTACGATTTCTAATTTAGGATTTAACAGAGGTGTTCCTAAAGCGCAAAGCATCAGGAATAAGACAGGTGAGAAATATAGAGCATTGATTCAATGTTTTGCGGATGCTTCATCCCAGAAGCCCAACTCAGTTAAGCCATCACAAACAGATAATGCGTGGATTGAAGAAATTCAAAATCCCAAACACCAATTGCTTGTACGCATTATGGCATCTGAGTTAAAAGAAGCTCAACAGATGATCAGTGAAATCATTCCACCAAAGCAAAGGATTGATATTTATGATCATAAGAATATGATACCCAACGAATCTTTTAAACTCTCTGATCAAGAAGTACGGGCATTACAGTATTTATTATCTACAGACTTCCAAAAAAAATGGAATCTAAAACCAACACATTTTGGTGAGCTTGTCGATGAGTCGAATAAGCCTGTTTTTAAAGTTTCAACATTAGATGCCTTACGCAAGGCTTTGGAGTATTTGTCTTGAATCGTAAATTATTAACGGCTGAAGGTTATCAACGCTTACAAGACGAGTTGAATGATTTAGTTCGTAAAGAACGCCCTGAAATTACAAAGATTGTGTCTTGGGCAGCTAGTCTCGGCGATCGGTCTGAGAATGCTGATTATATCTATAATAAAAGAAAGTTACGTGAAATTGACCGTAGAATTAGATATTTAACTAAGCTTTTTGAGGTAGCACATAAAGTAGAGTATAGCCCTGAACAAGATGGGAAAGCTTATTTTGGTGCATGGGTAGAATTAGAAAATGATGAAGGTGAAACCATAAAATTTCGTATTGTAGGTGACGAAGAAATATACGGTCGTAAAGACTATATTTCATTGCAAGCGCCTATAGCTAAAGCTTGTTTAGGAAAATCTGTAGATGATGAAATTCAAGTGCATACACCTACTGGTAATAAAAATTGGTTCATTAATAAAATATTTTATAAATAAAATACATTATAGTTTGTTTTTTTGTAAATTTTTTAGTATAAAAAGTAAACTTAATAATATTTAAATAATTTGCTATGACTGATTCAGATAGAAGTGCGGTTGATACACTAAAGGGTTATTTTTATCAATTTGATCAATCCATTCTTAAGTTGTTAAGCCTTGAATCTCCTGAGGATAGCGTGGCTATAGAGTGTCTTGAAGATATAGATGTACAAACAGCTACTGAAGTTTCTGCTATACAGTGTAAGTATTATGCTAAAACAGAATACAATCACTCAGTAATCAAAGATGCAGTAAAGCATATGCTCAATCATTATAAGAAAGTAACTCTAGGAGAAAGACAAAAAATAAACTATCAAATCAATGGACATTATAAATCTGGCCATGAAAAACTACCTTGCACATTAGATATTATTTTTTTTAAAAAACATTTTTTAACTTCTACAGTTGATAAAGTCAAATATGAGCATCATATTTCACTAGGACTATCAGATGAAGAACTAAAAGATTTCTTAGCATGTTTAAAAATTAACATACACTCTCCAGAATATGAAACTCAGTTTAATCAAGTGATTGACTTATTATGTTCCCAGTTCAACTCAACCAAGTTCAGTGCAGAAAATTTTTACTATAATAATTCTTTGCGAATTATTAAAGACTTATCAATTAACTCACAAGAAGAAAAAAGAAGAATAAAAAAAAGTTTATTTTTAGAAAAAATTAATACTACAAACATTATTTTTAATGAATGGTTTATTAAGAAAAAAGGGGCAAATGCTCATTTCAAATCTCTACAAAAAGAATATTTTACATTTCTTAATATTTCTGCATTTGAACGTTTCTTCCTAATTGAAATAGACCCAAAAAATTATATACGGCATGAAGTCAAAGATTTACTTTACATAATTTCATTAAAATGGGGAAAAATATCAAAATATGGGAAAAGCTGCTACTGTCCATATATATTTATTCAAGGAATAAATAAAGATGAGTTAAGAGTAATAAAAGATGAATTGCATCAGGAAAAATTTAAATTCATTGATGGGCATGATTATCATGGAGCTGCTTTTGATCCGCATTCTATTTTGCAAGAGGTAAATCATGAAAATCAAATTAAAATTAAAATAATCAATGATTTACCAAGTTTAGAAACAACAATCCAATCTACTACTAAAACTAGGAAGATTTATCAATTTTATCTTAAAAATCCTTTTTTTGAATATTCTAACCCATCTGTAGGTATGCATAATATTCAAATTGAAAAAATTACTGATATTAAGGAAATAATATGAATTCCTCTACAAAAGAAAAAATAAATGCTCAAGTTATAGCAGTTTTTCCAGATAAAGTAAAAATCGTTGTCGAAGATTTAGAAAATTTTAAAGTTGCTGAAGAGTCACTAAAAGTTGGTTCATATTTAAAAATTGCAGATAATGAAAATGCAGTATTAATAGCAGTAATTGAAAATTTTCAAATTTCTGTAGGCGAAGGTGTACAAAACTATATTATTGAAGCATTTCCATTAGGAGTACTAAGAAATGGGAAATTTGAACGTGGAGGAGATTCATTAGCTATTCCTCCAAAAGAAGTCGTTCCTGCAACTATAGAAGATATAAAAAAGATTTATGAGGATACAGTCAATCCTGTAGAAAGCTTTACTTTTTCACACCTTTCTTCAAACAAAGAAGTTGCCGTACCAATTAATGGGAACAAGTTTTTTAATAAACATATTGCTATAGTAGGTTCAACTGGCTCTGGAAAATCTCACACGTTAGCAAAAATTATTCAAAAAGCTACCTCTGAAAAAGTTGTGACGTCTGAAAAAGATGATTATTTTCCTTTAAATAACTCTCATGTTATTGTTTTTGATATCCATTCTGAATATAAAACAGCTTTTCCTAATGCAAATTACATTGATATTTCAAATTTAATACTTCCATATTGGATGTTAAATAGTGAAGAGTTAGAAGAATTCTTTTTAGATACAGAAGCTAATGATCATAACCAACGAAATATATTCAAAGAAGCTATAATATTTGATAGAAAACAAAAATTTACAGGTGACGAACATGATAAACAAAAAATTCATCTTGATTCACCAATACCTTTTGATATTAATGAAGTGTTAAATTTTGCTAAATCGAAAAATACTGAACAAATTGATACAGGCGAAAAATATGCTTCTGGTGATAAAAAAGGACAACCTAAACTTAATCAAGGTAGTTTATATGGAAAACTAACAAATTTCATTAATCGACTTGAAAATAAAATTAATGATAAAAGATTAGATTTTTTTCTAGGAGAAAAATCTAAAAATATTAAATTTGAAGAAACCTTACAGAACCTGTTAGGTTTTATTCCTAAAAAAGAATCAAATATCACTGTTATTGACCTAAGTGGCGTTCCTTTTGAAGTATTAAGTATAACTGTATCTTTAATATCAAGATTGATTTTTGAGTATGGTTATATATATAAAAAATTGCGTTGTTTAGAAAATCCTGAAGAAAAAATTAATAATGATGCACCTATCTTATTGGTATATGAAGAAGCACACAAATATGTGCCAAATAGTGATTTATCCAAATATAGATCCTCAAAACTGTCTATTGAAAGGATTGCAAAAGAGGGACGAAAATATGGCGTCACTTTACTGTTAGCGAGTCAACGACCTTCTGAAATTTCTGAAACTATATTCGCACAATGCAATAACTTCATAGCTATGAGACTCACTAACCCTGTAGACCAAGCTTATGTCAGAAAACTATTACCTGATTCTTTAGGTTCTTTGATTGATAAAATGACGTCATTTAAACAAGGTGAAGCTCTTTTGGTAGGTGAATCCATAATACTTCCATCGATTGTTCAGATTGAGCCTTGCACTATTGCTCCATCATCAAATGATATCCCATACTGGGAACTATGGAAAAATAAATGGAAAGATATTGATTTATCCAAAATAAAAACTGAATGGCACAAATAAATTAAACCCTTAATTTTAGAAAAAGAATTAAGGGTTTTTTCTTCTAAAAAATTAAATATTGAAAAAATTATTATAGTTAATTCTTTTAACCCCCCTTTTTGCCTTTTGAACTGATTTAAAAATATAATGAGCATCAAATATTACTAAATTCCTATCCAAATTATATTCAGTATAGTATTTTTCAAATAAAGGTATATAATGTTCTGAAAAATAAACAGCATCTATAGGTTTATTTGATATTTCTATAAGTGCCTTTAAAGCAGCCAATATTTTATTCGATAGTGTTTTTATTTCATTTATAGAATATTTACCATTCAAATATCTTAACAATACATCTTTATCAATAGGCAAATGATAAGAATTCGGATTAATATTTATATTAAATTCAAGATGAGATTGAATTATTAATAGAGCTTCATTAAACTCTCGACAACTTATAGATAATTCATCAATAGTTTCTTGCCTAACGCTTTTAAATTCCTCTGTACCCCACTCACTTCTCAATGGGACTCTTTTTGATATATATTCAATATCAGCTCTATTGAGTTTTTTTGTATAAGTATTAACACTATATTCATCATATAAATATGTAGTCAAATAACTAAACTCATCACAAATTTCAGTTAACTCATTAAATTTTTCATAAAAAGAATAAACTCCAATTACAGAATATTCTGTCAAATGCATTTTACTTTCTTGAGAATATGGATATCTAAAAGTTTCCCCTGTAGAATCCATATTATTAAAATTAATAATATAACAATGAAATTTATTAAGATATTTATACAAACGACGATCATATGTTAATTTGACTTCTTTTAAAAAAACACACCATAGTTTATGAATATCATGTGTTTTTAATAATCTCTCCTCTATTGAACTCTCCTTATTTTTAAATAAATTAATTATATAAATTTGTTGTTTAACAAAAAGCTCAAGGTAATGACGTGCAGAAAAGAGTATAGGATATATTGCAAAATCAACACTAAGTTGCATTCTTCCTTTATTAACATCAACTCCATAAATTACATTTTCTATCATCGCTTTTGTTGCTTCAGCATAACCTTCAACATAGTTATGCATACCATTCCAGCCATTATATCCAACACATGCATTATATTGATGATATATTGGCTCACCGTGAAATAAATTGATTTTTTTCATAAAAAAATTTCAGAATATTTAAATATTTTATTGTAACTGAAGAACCGAATTAATCTGCTCTTCCAAACTACGTCCAACTTCATCTTGCTTTTTAGCCATCAAGAATAGTCGTTTACCGTTACTATTTTTAGCCCATTGTTTCCCGATAGCATTCTTTACACGAGCATCATCAGCAGTATCTAAATGACCACCTTTGTACTCCAAAACAAAAATAGAACCATCAACCAATTCCGCTACAAAGTCAGGGTAAAAATAGTCTTTTTCAGTTGGTAGCCAAAAAGAATATTGAGGTTGCTTAGGAATATTTCTCACCCAATATTTTACTCTAGGGTGTAAGTCTAGTAACTGAGCACATTGGAACTCTTCAGAAACATTACCACTGTCTGTTTTTTCTCTTAAATCATCGATTTGAGCATAAAAATGCTTCTTAAACTTAAAACTTCCACGATACGGTTTCTTAACAGGGTACATGCCACGCTTAAATTCAAAACTATTTTCAAGTTTAGGTTCATTCGCTACTTGTAACTGATTAAATAAATCACCCTGAAATGCTTTTTTACGAGCAAGCTCAAATAAACGATCTAATTCATTTGATACAGCAAGTGACAGTTGGAACTGAGCGCGATGCATTTGAGTTAGAGTGAAATTTCGTACATTTAGCAAATAACTGATTAGCTTTGTTAAATACGCTCGTAATTGGATTTGTGTCAAACCTTGACGTCTTACTTTGCGATCGAGCCAGTTCAATAGATCATTTTCAGTGATTGGTGTTGGCATATCATCAAATTGGATCTGTTGGCTATTGAGTAGTTCATAACTCAACTGCTCTTTTTCAAGATTTAGATCAATCGCAAAGCTATTCACAGTTTCACGAATGTTAAAACCTTCCAATTGAACTGGATAATCTAATAGATTCCATTCAACCGAATCTTCTATTGTTTCTTTGTCTGCAACTTGCCATTCACCATCAACGAATAAACCTAGCTGCGGAATAAGCGCAAATGTGGCATTCCAATTTTCAGGTGCTTGATGTGCTTGTCGCTCAGCACGAGCTTCTTTGAATACTTCTTGTATTTGAGTCTTTTGTCTTGGAGTCGCTTTTTCAATTACAGCTTGTTCAATTTGATCAAACTCTTCATCGGTCGTCCCTTTATTAATAATTAAGGATGTACCCTGGCTATTTTCTCTGGTCTGAATCGCTGATTGCAAATCAGTTGGAATTAGCTCTGGTGTAACAACAAATGGAATAGAGACCATGACTTCAGGAGTCTTTGGTTGAGTATTCGCTTGTGCTGTAGTGCCTAGATCTAACTCAGGTTGTGAATTTACAACGATCGAGGCATCTGCCTCCCATTTATCAAAGCCCATATTCTGCACCATGCGGTCTTTAAGAAGCATGGTGGCTTGAGCGATTGAACTTGAGACAACGTGTGCATATGCTTTATTGAGCTCGTCATTCTGTCGTAGTTTTGCATACGGCATACGTAATACACGTCCTAACAACTGCTCTACATCAGTTGCAGAGTTAATATTTTGCAAACTCGCAAGTACATAGGCAAATGAGCAATCCCAACCTTCTTTTAGTGCTTCGACTGTAATCACGATTTTGACTTTACTTTGACGACTAAAAAGATTTTCATCTTCAAGCTCTTTCGTTTGCCCTGTAGAGATCGCAATCCAATCCTCTGTAATGTTTTCATATTCATCTAGCAAATGTTGCTTTACAGCATCTACATTCGCTTCACCATTTTTATCTTGGGCTTGGATCAATAAAATAGGCCGAATATATTCTTTTTCACTTTGTGCAAGTACTTCTAATTTTTGTCGTTGAATCAGCGCATCACGAATACAATCTTGCCAACTATTTGGATGTTCAGTTAGTACGACTGGCAGCTTAATCATTTCCGCCACTTTCAATTGAGCAGCAGAAACTGAGTAAAGAACATTATTGTCTTTGGGTGTTGCTGTCAGCTCTACTAAGCAACTTGGGTTGAGACGCTTCAACGTAGGGAAGAATGTTTTTCCACCACGGTTTTTATGCGCTTCATCCACAACAATAATTGGTCTATGCAAGTTAAAGAAATTGACTAAAGAATGCTTCACTCGACCAATATCTTTTTCAGTTAGGAATGGCTGGTATTGCAAAGTATCAGCCGTTACTTTATCCATACTTTCGGCTTGCTGTGGAGTCAATTGAGTAAAGTGTTCACTCAAGGATTCGTCAAAAGCATAAGCATTGCGCTGATAGGTCTTTTCTTTATCAATATTGAAGATCTGAATAGTGGTCACAATGACAATACATGACTGACCAACATCATGCTTATTCAACGATTGCAGCCCTTCGATATCGCATATTTTGATGCGATCGCCATAATAGCTTTGTAAGGCTTGTCTATAGGGGTGATTCACATTAGTAAGTGCAGCAAGTGTTTGCTGTCGAATCATATCTGTTGGTACAAGCCACAATACGATAGGACTCTCAGTATTCACATAACTTTGTGCCACTTTAGGAATACTATGTGCTGCAAGCAATGTTTTACCCCCACCTGTAGGTACACGTAGGCATATACTTGGTATTCCCTCCAATCGATCGTTATAAGCAATATTTTCGCCTACACAGCGTTTAAATGCTTTCTCCGCCCCTAATGATGCTGCCAATGTAAAGAACTGTTCTAATGCTTTTAAAGAATCTATTTGATACTGTTTTAATTTAAGTGACATATGCAATCCTTACTGAGCTTGGTTGCCATAAAGCGAATATGGAATTTGTTTAAACTCAATGTCTAGAGCTTCAAGTCGGGCATCTCCAAGTCGTGATGCTTCGCCTATAATCACTCGTTTACCTTCATGCACATAGCATTCATTCAAATAGTTCAAAATCGCCACGGTCAGCACATTTCCGCCATTGGGCCGTCTATCGCCCAAAATACCATTATATAGTAAGTAGTAAGCTGTACCTTCGTGAACACCCAAGAATGGGTTATCAAAGCTTTCCATTTGATTTAGAGCAGTTTTCGTTTCAAGCCACCACACATAGCTCGCAAGGTCCTTAAACTTAACACCAGCATTCAAGAAACCCTGATCATCAAAAACTGAATCACCTAGTGTATAGAAGCTAAAACCACCACCACCTTGCCAACCGACAGCAGAAGAAATACCACCTTGTTCACCCTCGATGACTTTTTCAAGACGTGGTATGACGTGGGTTTGTGCATGCTCACCCATTTCAACACCAATATATCGACGTCCCAATTTATGAGCAACAGCTGCCGTCGTACCTGAGCCTAAGAAGGAATCTAGAACACAATCTCCTTCATTACTACCTAAATAAATAATACGCTCAATTAATTTTTCTGGTTTAGGGGTCATGAACAATTCATGAGGGTTATCCTCAAATATCTTTCTTACTTCCAGTTTAGCTTCACCATTTGTACCAACATCATTATGAAACCATATACTTGCAGGAACTACACCTTGTTTAGCTTCGGACAAAAACTTCTTAACACGTGGTACTGAATTACCACTTTTTCCCCACCAAATACGATTATCAGAATTGAGTTTTTTAAAGTTGTCTTCTGAAACTCTCCAATATGTACCTTTAGGTGGCGTATAGCTTTCATTAGCAGGAGATGTAATAGTATATTCACCTAAGCTATAAAAATTTCGTGCCTGTAAAGCATTAGTTGTCCAAGGACCTCTTGGATCATTATCTGGGTTTGAATAACTTTGATTTAATTCATCTGTTCTCGGTAAGAGCTTTAAGTTGAAAGCATCTAAATTTTTTGCATAAACTAAAACATAGTCATGCATATCCGAAAAAAACTTTGCTGAATTTTTAACTGTATATAATTTTTGCCAAATATTTGTAGAAACGAAATTTCTTCTGCCAAAAATTTCATCACATAAAACTTTTAGATAATGTACTTCATTGTCATCCAACGTAATCCAAATAGCTCCATCTTCTGCCAAAAGCTCTTTCAGCAATTGCAGGCGTGGATACATCATCGAAAGCCATTGAGCATGTTCTAGTTTGTCATCATAGTGTTCAAAAGCAGATTGTGTATTATATGGAGGGTCAATGAAAATACATTTCACCTGACCACCATAAAGCGGGAGCAATGCTTTCAATGCCTGTAAATTATCACCTTGAATAATCAGGTTTTCTTTTGCTAGTTGCTGATCACCATATGATTTTTCGAATTTTAATAAATGGTAAGGGACGTGGGCTGCTGTTTCTTCAGCTTGGTTTCGATTTACCCAATCAAGTAAAGGCATGGCATCACAAAATATAAAATTAAAACTATTCCTATCTTAACAAAAACAACCAAGAATAAGATCAACTTCTACATAAGTTTTACACCTTCAGCCCAATTAGGCTCACTTTTTACTCATACTATATTTCCCAAACCTTTCATTATTTATCATGTCTTATTAAATTTTAAAAATCTATTAAAATTCAATCCATTATAAATTATCCTTAATAAATACACTTATACCACCCTTGCTTATCATCCCATATAACTCGTCCTGCCTCTAAAGGAGTCTGTTTATATAGAACATTTGGTCCTGATGAGATTTGATTAAAATTATTCAGCCAGCCTTTAAGATTGATTTTCAGATTGGCATGATCATTTGAAAAACCTTCTAAACTAGCGATAACCAAACCATCAACTTGATGATAAGTTGGCTGCCCTAGAACAATAGTTCCTGTAAATTCGGATAGTCTTGCACTTCTACAAATCGTTTGGCCAATATCTTTAAATTTGGGGGCATTGGTTATAAGGTTTCTATCATAGTTATTTTTCAATCGTTGTTGCTCTAGTTTTTGTTTTTCAATAGCTTGTTTTTTATTGTTATCTTCAATATTTTTCTTTGACTGATATGCAGTCACACCACGATATACTTCATCATCCGAAATAACCATTGTTTTGAGGGTGACAAAGTTCAAAGGCTGCCCCATTCCCCCAATACGAGATGAAATAGGTTCAATCGAGATATTCCATGGTGTTTTTGCTGCACATTTGAATGTACCTGTGGCTGAAACGAGCCGTTGATTATTCAAAGCAGAAATATGTGTACCGCTCAAATACTGGAACATGCTCTTAGACATTTGAAAGAAACGACCATCTTGGCTAGCACATAAATTACTCATATAGGTATAAGGAATTAAGGCATCGGGTACAGCATCTTCAAATAAGTATTCCTTACCATTTCCGTCTTTACCGTTTAGAGACTTAGAATTAATTAAATGATTTGGTATGTTATAAGCTTTTACATCACTAGGCTTAATTGAGTTAACTGTTACACATCCTGCAAATGGTAAACATACGCTTAGAAAAGTAAATAAATTTATATTTTTCATTTAGATGATCCACAAAAATATATAAAACCAAATATTTTTACTATTATTTAGTAAAGTAAGATTAGCACAAAAGAGGATTATAATCCCCTAAAATATTAATTGAAATTACGATGTCTTAAATTTGGAGTTATGTTTTTATGTCTAAATTCCCAGATGACTACCGAATGACGCCTGAAGAAATTGAAGAATTACGTCAAGATACTAAGAATGCCCAGAAATCAGCTGCATATTTAGCATTGCTAAGCCAGATAAAACCATTCGACTTATCAAAAGTAAAACAGCTACAAGATGTTGAGCAGGAAAAAACAGAAAAGATGAAATGAAAGCTTAAAAGACCTCATTTCGCAATTCAAAAAGACAGGAGTACAAAAACACGAAAGCTCGGACATATCTTGCCGAGCCTCGGAATTGGGGTTGCCTAATCTTATAGGTACTCCCTAGTGACCAAGGCTATACCACTTTCATTTCTCAGTCAAATGTACAGATGATGTATGAAATTAATTGTTATTGAAAATAGAACGATCTCTTGCTCAAGCTTTAGGTAATAAAGTTTGAGGTTCAACTTCAAGCATGTGTGCAATTTCATAAAGCTTAAGAACTGTGATATTGACTTCACCCCGTTCAATTCGACCAAGATAACTACGATCAATATTACAAAGTAATGCTAATTTCTCTTGGGTAATTTTTTGATCGACCCTGCATGTGCGAATCGCATGTCCAATTTTTTGTGCTAAATCGTTCATAAGTTCTATTCCCATAAAGAATAGAACTATTCATTTTTGAGGACTAAGTATCCACGGCTTATAATCCTCATTTAGATTTAAATAACTTATGACACTCCAATTTCTGGATTTTTTTAAAGACTGAATTCAGGTAGTGCAATAAGAAAAATACTACTTTTTATTAGGAACATCATTGCATCGATTATATTTTATTCTTCAAAATCAAAAATCGTTTTATCCAACCACATATTCAAAATTTCTTTTGGTGTATATTTACTCCACTTTTGATCACTTTCAATAATATAAGTGTTTATAAATAATTCTTCTTCAGAAAAAACCCAATTATTTGGAAGATTTCTTGAATATAATACAGGATAATTTTTTTTAATTAGCTTTTCAAAATCTAAAGAAATTTTTTGTTTATAAATATTATTTACTTTAAAAAAATCTTTATTATTTTTTGATTTTTCAATTATATACAAATCTGCAGCTGTCTCCCTAGCACATTTACTTAAAATATTATGTATAACTTCCAAGTTGAAATTTCGACTCAATCTTAAAACTTCAAAATCAAATGCATTATTTTTCAACCAGGATATTGAATTTTTCTCACAAACTAAACTGACTAACTTATAAACTTCATTAAACCTTTTATTTAAAATAAAATTTTCAACTTCTTTAACATCATCAATAGTTAATTTAGTTTTTAAAATTTCTGAATAAACATTTGACATCCAACTTTCAATACTATCAAACTCATCAGGAACAACAATCTGACAATGATAGTTGAAATTTAACTTCAAATAATTCTTTAATTCTTCTTTTAACTGTTCCTCTATCATATTTTTTTCTTGCATAGATAAAGTATAAAGTTCTAATTGTCTTGTGTGACAAAAGTTGCAATACTCTAATTCTTTTATATACCCCTTTTCTATAATATTTTTTATTAAATATTGACTTTCTGAATAGTTCAATGCTGATAAAGCTCGCCACTCTGAAGGAAAATTATTTTTATAATTTTCAATTAGAATATATAAGTAAATTCTTTCTATATAACTTAGCTTAATTAATTCTTGGCTTCCTCCATCTACTCTACAATTATGATTTTTAATATCAGAAATTAAGGAGTTAACTTTTTTATTATTTCTAACTTTCCTACAATCATAACAAATAAAAATCTCATTTAATATTGTAATTTTTGAATTTTTAAAATGAGCTCTATCCTCAATACTAAATTCAATATAACACTTTTTACAATCTTTTAACCTTCTAACAAATAGTCTCCCTGCATTGATAATTTTTTTTGTAAGATCTGTATAATCATCCAAATTATATTTATATATTAGTGACTTAGCCGTAAAAACAAAATCAAATTTTATAGTATCTTTAAAAAGCCAGTAATCTTGTAGCAATTCTTTGTTTGCATCATTTTTCTCTACAATCTCTAAAAGAATTCTTTCCATTTTTTATAACATCCTTTTAATTTTAGTACATACCAATAGTATATATACTTTTATAAAATTAAATAAAATCATAGATATACATTAAAAAGTATAAATAATAGGGTTATATTAAACAATCAGCATTCTCTGAGCGATCACCTAAGCTCGCGGCCCAATTCACCTTTTTGGTAATTTCAGGACGTTCATCATGCCAAAGTTTCTTGAGTTCGGCGACCAATAAATCATGTCCAGTACGCGTAATTAAATTAGATTTCATAGGCTTAAAAATACGTTAAAACAACATTCCACTTACAAGTTTTTGCATTGTATTCCTTATTTCGCCACGACTAAAGTGTATAAATTTTATTCTTTTTCGAAATCATGTATTTGTGATGCAATTCTCATATTTTTTTAGTCCAAAATTTGACAATCACATTTTTGACGCTTAATATGCGCGCCTAAGTTTGTTTTTGTCTATTTTTTGTACGCCTTATAAATGTTGTGAAACATTTGCGTCTTTTTTTCCTTTAATCAATGTCATTTTGAATGACGTTCATGATTTGCCCACCCCTTATTGAATTTATCAACTTTTAAAAGTTAAGGCAGTGTATTGCTGAACTTTTAGGGCATAAATTACCTGTAGCGGAGACAACATGCACAGTAATTCAAGTTCTGGGTCTAGGCCTAGCCTTAACTCTTTATCTTCCACGCTCCCGTTTCAAGCATTAGCTTTAACTATTGCGGCTTTACCTTTCAACAGCTTGAATGCAGAAAAATCGCATCAATACAACACTGTTGTAACCACCAATGTCCTTACTGTCGTTGCAGTTGAAAGTCCAACTACAGTATTTAACGATGGTCAATTTTTACATGGCTTTGGCTATGACCTAGCGCGTAACTATGCGCAAAGCCTAAATGTAAAACTTGATTTTAAAACTGTCCCAGACAATGCCACTGCATTGAAATGGGTTGCTCAGGGCAAAGCTAATCTTGCCATGACCACAGCAAACCTCGCTGCAATTGAAAACAAACAACTTGTTTCTTTTTCAGCAAGCTGTGGCGATCAGGCCAGCCTGAGCAAAAATGGTTTAAATCCTGAATTAAACTGGGTATTTAAACAGGCAGATGATCCACTGACCTTAACGGCGAGTGGTTATGTATGTCAGAGTAAGCAGACGGGTACGACCCAACAGCTGGCTTCATTTTATAATCGTAATGTTGTGAAACCAGAATCATGGTCAACAATTCAGAAAGATCTGAAACAACGCTTACCGATTTATAAAGCTAGCTTTAAACAAAGTGCATCTAGATACAATTTAGATTGGCACTTACTCGCAGCGATTGGCTATCAGGAGTCTTATCTTAAACCGACCTCAGTCTCTCCCACTGGTGTTCGTGGTTTAATGATGTTGACCAATAACACAGCTCGAGCCATGGGTGTGAGTAATCGTTCTGATCCGAACCAAAGTATTCAAGGCGGTGCCAAATATTTTGATTTGATGCTAGACCAGTTCTCTAACGTTCCTTACCCAGATCGCAACTGGTATGCATTGGTGGCTTATAATATGGGCCCTGGCGCAGTCAGCCAGATCCAGAAGCGTATCCGTGCCCAAGGCAAAGATCCGAATCAATGGGTGAACTTATACGATCACTTGCAGCGCAATCAGGCGCGTAATGGTCGTTATAAGCAAGCGCTACAATATGTCACGCGTATTCGTACTTATTTAGAGCACATCAAAACCAATAGTCGTATTGATGTCTAAATTTAAGGCAATAAAAAAGCTTACCTGAGGGTAAGCTTTTTTATATAAAAAGAATTTAAGCAGTTTGCTCAAGTACTTTCTTGAATAAATCTTTTTGCTCTTGGCTTGGCTTCGCTGTTTGTAAAGCCATAAGCTGAGACATATCACCTTGAACCTTGATTTTACCAGTCATGAATGCTTGCATTGCAGCAGCCATGTCAAACTCAAGGAATACTTTACGTAAAGTTTCAGCATCCATGTTCAAAGTTGTTTTAGCATTTGAAGATAAACCTTTTTGGATTTTACCCGCATCTAAAGCTAACTCTGTATTACCAGCTGCATCTGTTACAACCAAGTTAATCGCTAAATTCGCAAGCGCAGGTGGCAAGTTTAAATCACCAGCTTCAGCAGTAAGTTTTTCAACAGTTGCAAACCAATCATCAGTTAAAAATGCAGCCATGATTATTCCTCAAATGTATTTGTTCAATTTCTTGTGTCATCTATCCAGACGACATCTCATGAAGCAATTTGCTTGTGCCCTGTTATAGCATGTAATTTTTATTTTAGGCTATGATTTTTTGTACGCGGGATTCAATTTTTAAATTTTTTATAAAAAAAAGGTACTTAACCAGTACCTTTTCAAAAAGTTTTACACTTTACTCTGCTGCAAAACTCAGGTTGACCACATCAAGACGGTTCTTCATCTCTTCTGGATCCTTCATATCAAACTCGCGTTGACCATCTAAAGCTTCAAAGTCGAATAACTCACGGTCTGCCAGTTGCGATGGAGAAACGTTCTGTAACGCACCGAAAATGCTGTGCAGACGTTTTGGATGTTGCTTGTCCCATTCACGTAACATGTCATTGATAATGGCACGCTGTAAGTTTTCTTGTGAACCACACAAATTACATGGAATGATCGGGAACTGACGTAATTCAGCATACTTGATGATGTCCTTCTCTTCGACATAAGCCAAAGGACGGATCAGGATATTCTTTTTATCAGAAGATAGAAGTTTTGGCGGCATCGCTTTCAAACTGCCACCATGGAATAAATTCAAAAAGAATGTTGCCATGATGTCATCGCGATGGTGACCCAACGCCACTTTAGTCGCGCCGATTTCCTGTGCAAAGCCATAGAGTGAGCCACGGCGTAAACGTGAGCATACCGCGCAATACGTCTTACCTTCAGGCGTTAAACGCTTGGTAATGGTATAGGTATCTTTTTCCAGAATGTAATATGGAATATTGTTCTCTTCCATATAACGTGGCAAGACATCTTCAGGGAAACCTGGCTGTTTCTGATCTAGATTGACCGCCACAACATCAAAGTTAATTGGCGCAATACGCTTGAATTGCAACAAGATATCAAGCATGGTATAGCTGTCTTTACCGCCAGACACGCAGACCATGACCTTGTCACCCTCTTCGATCATGTTGTAATCACGAATTGCATGCCCCACCTGACGACGAAGTTTTTTCAACAGGCGATAATACGCCGAACTTGTCGGAAGCTCTGGCTTGAAATTAAATCCTTGGTTGGACTCCACTGGCGCGTACATAGACGTGATTTACTCATAAACAAAAATACCGCGCGATTTTATCTCATTCCGAAAAAATGCGCATCTAAAGAATTTTTCAATTTCTTTCAATCGTCATATTTCAGTTTCATACTGGTAAAATTCTGATCAAAATAATCCAGAATGGCCTAGATCGCTTATATTTCAAACTTTTCCACAGTTGTCCACAAAAGCTGTGGATAAATTTGTGGATTTCTTAGCTATTGACAAACTGCTTTTATCTTAAAATAAGGCTTCCCATTAGATTGATCATTTTTTAACCAATCATTTTATACAATTAAAATCAATAACTTATATAAGTCAAGACTTACTTTTTAAAAAAAATATTTTAATTTTTTTTGCTGAACATTCGAACAAATTGACTTGATTTTTGTCTGACACTAAAAAATAAAAAAATTGTAGCAAAAGATCTTTTTTTACATTTTTTTGTTAAACTGCCACATGAAACTTATGCTCATCCTTTCGCGAATATTATAACGATGAACAAAACAACTTATTTTTTTGCTGTTTGCTTGGGAACAATCGGTTTTTTTAATGGTACAGCATCAAGTTATGCTGGGCAGACGATTTATCAATTTAAAGATGATAATGGTACAACGCTACTCACCAATAAGAAGAAAGCAGAGTACAGTCATTTAAAAGTCGTTAAAGCAACTTATTATCCCGACAGTAATATTCATAGCTATAGTAACTGGGGTGCAAGTGAAGCCTCTGTACTGCCAAGCTATAGTCGCAATAAAAATGCATTTGACCAACTGATCCGTCAGGCCGCTCAACAGCACGGTATTTCTGAGGGCTTAATCAAAGCGGTCATGCATACCGAGTCTGGATTTAATATCAAGGCTCGCTCTCCTGTGGGCGCTCAGGGTCTCATGCAGCTTATGCCTGCAACAGCGCGCCGATTTAATGTCAGTAATGCTTATGATCCTCAACAAAACATTTTTGGTGGTGCCAAGTATCTAAGCTGGTTACTGAAACGTTTTAATGGTAATACCCAATTGGCCATTGCTGCCTATAATGCGGGTGAAGGCAATGTGGATAAATATGGCGGCATTCCCCCATTTCGCGAAACGCAAGATTATGTCCGTCGCGTCACCAGCCGTTATCAGAACCTCTATGCTTCTGGCTTAGGCACTTTTACAGATTCAAGTAACACTAGCCAAGTACTGGCTCAATCAGCCAATTACAGCTCATCATCGAATAATATTGCTGAACCGCCCCCAGCACCCAAACAATATAACCGTCAGATCATTACCCTTGCAGATGGAACCTTTACCGATGCCCCATCTGGTACCTATACCACCACCAATGCCACTGCATCGGCCCGAATACGTCTCAGTGATTAACAATTCAGGCCATCCATTCTCATAGAATGATTTTGCTTGCTATTTTTTATACAAAACAGCTTTTAAGTCCCTGTTTCACAGCCAGTTCATAATTTTATTGGCTAAATGTATCTACGCCCATTTTTTTCTTGAATTTTTAGGGTTCGCCCTGCATATTAGCGTTATGATTTATAATTTATAAATCAGATCACTTTTTCTCTATAAGAGGGTTTTCTCAATGATGCGGATTGGTTTGTTCTTGCTAACCAACCTCGCGGTACTGGTTGTAGCTGGCATTATCTTGTCACTCTTCGGTGTCGGTAGTTACCATGGCGCGGGTGGCTTGAATCTAGGCAACCTACTGGTCGTCTGTTTTGTCTTTGGTATGGTGGGTTCTATTATTTCCCTATTCATGTCGAAGTGGATGGCTAAAAAAACCACTGGGACAGAATTAATTGACCCAAATGCACCCCGTAGTCAAGCAGAAGCTTGGTTATTACAAGAAGTGGCGCAATTATCTCAACGTGCAGGTATTAACATGCCTGAAGTGGGTATTTTCCCTTCTTACCAATCCAATGCATTTGCGACAGGTTGGAATAAAAATGATGCTTTGGTAGCTGTTTCAACAGGTCTACTCGAGCGTATGAACAAAGATGAACTTCGTGCTGTACTGGCTCACGAAATTGGTCACGTTGCAAATGGTGACATGGTTACCCTTGCGCTGATCCAAGGTGTCGTCAACGCCTTCGTGATGTTCTTTGCACGTATTGCAGGTGACTTCATCGACCGTAACGTATTTGGTCGTGAAGATGGTGAAGCACCAGGTCTTGCTTATTTTGCCATTACGATTGTACTCGACATCGTATTCGGTATTTTGGCTTCTACCATCGTGATGTGGTTCTCTCGTCAACGTGAATATCGCGCAGACGAAGCTGGCGCACGTTTAGCTGGTAAACAGGCCATGATTTCTGCACTACTTCGCTTACAAGCAGAGTCAGAAATGCCAGATCAAATGCCGAAAGAAATGAAAGCATTTGCGATTACGGAAGGTAAGGAACAAGGCTTTAGCTTAGCGGCTTTATTCCAGACCCACCCAACCATTGAACAACGTGTTGCTGCATTACAGCAATTAAACGTTCAATAATCAGTATCAGATAAACGATAAAGCCTCCACAATGGAGGCTTTATTTTTGCCTAATCATCTAGTGCGATTGGAAGGATTGATAAAATTGCCACAGATAACTAAAGCCAGCCCACACCGCCAGCACCAGTAAAATCACCACTGCAATTCCCAATAGATCTGGAATTCGTAACCAGATCCAGCTCACCACCGGATTACGCCAAAAGGCAGAAGTTTTCTGTTTTTGCTCAAGTGACTCATGTAGAAATGGATGAACCACATGAATATCGCTGTGTACCTGATATTCATCACGAATATGTGCATGCACAATCTCAAGCGTCTTGCGGCTCGGACGTATAAATACGTCAAATACGGTCCCGACAATCGGTACGAAACCAACCAGCATATCCATGATCGCCAGTTTCACCACGCCTTTGAGCTTATGTTGCGGGACACCCACTTCTCTGGCTTTTTTAAAGGCATATAAAGTCAGGATAAAACCAGCAATATCTCCAGCAAATGGAATGGTGCTCAATGCAGCATCCGCCCCAACGCCCTGCTTGGTAAATGGTATGCGAACCAAGCTGTCCATAGTATTGGCGAATTTTGCCAAATCACGCTCGACCGCGATGGCTTGCTGCTGAGTTAGTTTTTTTTGTTCTGGATAATCAGTCATTCACTCAACCTAAAAACGATGTTTATCCTTGAGAATAAAGTAGTTTTTAGGTTTTGTCGGTACAATTATTATTACTGCCTAGAATAAAATCATCGAGGCGATAAATAAGTAAACGATTACCCCTGTTGCATCACAAATCGAAGTCACCAGAGGCGCTGAAGCACTGGCTGGATCAAGCCCTGCTTTATTTAAAATAAAAGGTAAGCTCATCCCGATCAGACAACCCATCAACACAATTCCCATCATACTTAATGCAAGAACTAGAGCCACCATTTCGTCACCACGGAAATAACCCAATAGCGAAACAGCCACCGCCATAGTTCCACCCAGACACAGAGCCACCAGACTTTCCCGCCCCAGTAACGAGAACCAGTCTTTAAATTGAACATCTCCTGTTGCCAAAGCACGTACCATCAATGTGGAAGATTGGGAACCCGCGTTTCCGCCACTCCCCACCAGCAATGGCAAGAAGAATACCAGTACCAGATTCTGCGCAATGACATCTTCATAATGCGCAATCCCGATCCCAGACAATAAACTTCCAAACACCAAGAAAACCAGCCAGAACACGCGTTTCTGGTAAAGCTGTAAAATCGGCGCAGATTTAATACTGAGTTTGGATGATGCATCAACCGCCCCGACTTTTAAGAAGTCTTCGGTGGCCTCTTCACTGGCAACATCCATCGCATCATCGTAGGTCACGATCCCGACCATCATGTCATGGTGGTCAATAATTGGTAGTGCCAATAGATCATAACGTGCAATGGTTTTGGCGACTTCATCCTGATCGGTATCGACATACGCGGTCAGAACATTGGTTTCCATCAACTCATTAATATTCTGCTCTTCAGCCGCCAGAATTAGCTGTTTAAGAGATAAAACCCCAAGGATTTTTCTGGCCTGATCCAACACATAGGCAAAATAAATTGTTTCAGTATCTGGCGCTTCCAGACGCAACATTTTAATCGCATCTTTCACGGTGATATTGGGCTTGAGCGTGGCGTATTCAGAACTCATAATCGCCCCTGCTGTTCCTTCCAGATAAGAAGAAAGCTGGCGAATATCTTCCCTTTCAGCCTGAGCTAAAGCAGGCAATAAGGTATTTTGTTGCTCCTGATCCAGACACTTGAACACATCGGCACGCTTATCCGAAGACATCTCGCCAATAATCTCTGCCAGAATATGTCTCGGCATGGCTTTGGCAAGTTTGACCTGTTCATTGGGTGGAAGATAAGAAAAAACGTAAGCACGCTCAGGTAAATGGGTGAGCAATAGTTGGCTTTGCTCTACAGAGAGCTGGGTTAAGACATCGGCAATATCCACTGCCCGAAATGTCTGTACAGATGCGAGTGCAAGTTCAATATGATTATTTTTGAGCGCGTCGCTTAATAGATATAAAAAATTATTGTAGCTCATGTCAGCCTCTTCACTACAAATGATCTGCAATGAAGAACTACAAGCAGCTTATTGGTTTACTGCTAAATAGAAAGCTTCATGCAGATTTTGATGAATATAAAAATGTGTAATCTGGGATAAATTACAACTCTGCGTGTCCATTTAGGCAATCAAACCTCATTAGACCGTTTATACGGCACGGCAATACTACAAATTTTTTTTAATATTCTCAACTTACTCAACAAAAATGAACAATTCCTGTCTCATCTTGATCAATGAATCATTCATTTCTGTTGAGGTACTGAAGCCATTTTATTTAATCGCTTCAACTTTTTGTTTAGGCTTAAACCAACTGGTTACCAGTACATACATAAAAGGAATGAAGATCAGTACCAGTATCGTACCAAAAACAACCCCACCAAATACGCTATAACCAATTGCCTGTCGGCTCAACGCGCCCGCACCGCTCGAAAACATAAGCGGAATGACACCTGCACCAAAGGCAATCGAGGTCATCAAAATTGGACGTAGGCGTAAGCCTGCTGCACGTAAGGCGGCTTCCAACGGCGCTTGGCCCTGTTGTTGCAGACTAGCTGCGAACTCAACCATTAAAATGGCATTTTTACATGACAAACCAATCGTGGTGAGTAAGGCAATCTGGAAATAAATATCGTTGGCAAACCCAAACAGATAACTGAATAAAATCGTTCCGCCGACACCTAAAGGGATTGCAGCCATCACCACAGATGGAATTGACCAACTTTCATACAGTGCTGCAAGACACAGGAAAATAAAGGCGACAGAAATGAGATAGAGCCAGATCGCCTGATTACTTGATTCCTGTTCCTGATAAGATAATCCGCTCCACGCCAATCCGACATCAGGCATTTTATCGACTAGTCCCTGAATGGCCTGCATCCCTTGTCCACTACTGAAACCATTGGCTGCATCCGCTTCTGCACTAATTGCTGGATAACCCATAAAACGTTCTAGCATTGGTGGGGCACCTTGCCATCCAATCTGACTAAACTGTGAAAATGGCACCATTTGCCCATTGGCATTTTTCACATACCAGTCATTGAGATCTTCTGGCTTAGAACGATATGGTGCATCACCTTGTAAATACACACGCTTGATCCGACCACGATCAATAAAGTCATTGATATAGCTACCGCTCCAGGCCGTCGATAAGGTGCGATTGATGTCACTGACATTCAGTCCATGGATCATTGCCGCTTTATGATCAATCTTGATATTCAAAACCGCCTGATCGTCGTTGCCTTTTTTATCCAGATTGTCAACGGAATCCAGTGCATTGCCCTGTTGCTGTAAATCCTGAAAAGAAGATAACAGACTTGGTCTACCTAAGCCTTTGGTATCCTGTAGCCAAAAATCGATCTTATCCGAGTTACCTAATCCGCGAATCACAGAAGGCATCAATACCATAATGCGCGCCTGATTATTCTGCGAAAAATACTTCATTGCACGCGCACGAATTTGCTGGGCACTATTTTCCGCACCCTTTCGATCATCCCAATGTTTTAATGAAACAAAGGCCTGTCCAAGATTTTGTCCAGTTCCCGAAAAATTGCGTCCATGAATCACCATCACCCCATTTAAGTTAGCCTTTTCATGTTCGAGAAAATAGTCGGAAATGTATTTGCCTACTTCTTCCGTTTTACTCATCGGTGTCCCTTCTGGTAAACGGAACTGCACTCCTAAAGTTCCCTGATCTTCTTGAGGTAAAAAGCTGGTTGGCAACTCACGATAGACCCAGACAAAACCGCCAATCAGGATTGCAATACCAATCAAGGAAATACTTTTTACACTGATGACTTTCTTAGACACGTTCAGATAACGTGTTTTGATATAGTCGAGCCCATTATTAAACATAACCGCCCAACGCGCTTGCTTATGTTGGGGTTTCAGCAAAATGGCACACAAAGCTGGTGTCAGGATCAAGGCCACCAATAAAGACAGTCCCATAGCAACCACTAAGGTAATGGAGAACTGTCGATAAATAATGCCTGTCGCACCACTAAAAAAGGACATCGGGATAAAAACGGCGGTCAGCACTAAGGTAATCCCGACCAATGCACCACTAATTTCTTGCATGGATTGAATAGAAGCCTCTTTGGCACTGAGCTGCTGTTCGTGCATGAGACGTTCAACGTTCTCAACCACAACAATCGCATCATCAACCAGCAAACCAATCGCCAGCACCATGGCAAATAAGGTCAGTGTATTAATACTCATGCCTAAAACAGCCAATACCGCAAAAGTGCCTAAAATCACTACAGGAACGGTGATTGCGGGGATCAAGGTCGCACGCCAGTTTTGCAAAAAGATGAACATTACCAGCACCACCAGACCGATGGCTTCAATCAGGGTGGACACCACTTGTGACATAGATTCTTTAACGAATGGCGTGTCATCCCGTGGATACATCACGAAATAGCCTTCTGGTAAGGTTTTTTCCAGACGGGCAACTTCTTTATACACCGCATCGGCGACCTGCGTCATATTGGCGCCAACACTCAAAGACAGTGAAAGACCAGACCCAGGATAACCATTCAAACGGTTAAAAACCTGATAATTTTCTGCCCCGATCTCAACACGCGCGACATCTTTTAAATAGATAAAACTGCCATCACTATTAGCTTTAATAATAATATTTTCAAATTGCTCAGGCGTTCGAAGTAACGAGCCTGCAGTGACTTTGGCATTCAAGTATTGATCACTTGCTGCAGGTAAATCGCCAATCGCACCAGCAGCCACTTGCGTATTCTGATTTTCGATCGCAGTTCGGACATCACTGACTTGAAGCTGATAACGTTCCAGTCGTTGCGGGTCCAACCAGATCCGCATGGCATATGGCGAACCAAATACACTGACTTCGCCAATCCCTTCGATCCGGCTCAGATTCAGTTCAAAATTATTGGTAATATAATCTGAAATATCAAGATTGGTTGATCGACCAGATTTGTCACCGACCCCAATCACCAAAAATGAATCACTCAAGGACTTACGAACATTGACGCCTTGTCGTTGAACATCATCGGGAAGACGGTTAATCGCCCCATTGACTGCATTTTGTACCTGAACCTGTGCCTGATCAGGATCGGTACCTTGCTCAAAGAACAAACTGATTCGGCTATTACCACTGGCATCACTGCTAGAACTAAAATAGAGCAGATGATCAATGCCTTTAATTTGTTGTTCTAGAACCTGCGTCACACTATCTTCAACCGCTTGGGCATCGGCACCACTATAGTTAGCCGCAACAGTAATTCGGGGAGGAGCAATATCGGGATAACGTTCTACTGGCAAATTCAAAATTGCAAATAGGCCAACAGCCATCACAATAATTGCCAGTACAGTCGCAAAGATAGGACGATGAATAAAAAACTTAGATAGCATGGCTGTTTATTCCATTAGCGAAACAGTCAATTTTTCAAAAAGATAGGCAAATACAGGCACTTTTCAGAATATGATCATTACCGAGCTGACAGGCAAACACCATCCCTATTAACATATCATTTCAAAAAGCGTAAATTGCGGAGAAATAATGAATTTCAGGTTATTCGCAATAAAAATTAATGCGTTAGCTTTGCAATAATTCAACAGCTTAACTGTGCTAATCAATTTAATTTGCTGTGCAATCAAAGACTTCTTAATTTTGAATTGACACGCCCCCCACTTAAACCGATATTAGCACGCTTAGTTAATCTCCCCCCATTGTATTAGGCATATATGAAGGCCAGCTTAAAAAACTTGAATATTCTGCTGCTGATCTTACTGCCAGCCTTGATCACAGGCGGTTTGTTGATTGCGGTTGGTAATCTATCTGATGGTTTAAGACTTGGCTTTTTATCATTGCCTGGTGTGCTTTTTATTTATCTGGCGATTAGCAGACAAAAAATCTATTGGTATATCCTTGCAATTATCTGGTGGTTTTTGGCTTGGTTAGATGCCTTGCTTCGCTCAAGCACATGGCTTTTATTTAATAGTGATAATGAAGCCTATTTCATTATTGAGGCACTTGCCAATACGAATCGTCAGGAGAGTCTGGAGTTTTTTCAGCTTCATCTGGGTACCATGCTCACTGTGGCGGCAGGACTATTTGCATTAGTCATCCTGTATAGTGTTGCTGTTTTCAAGCTGGTTAAACCAGTTCATTTTAGCCAACTCTGGCAAAGTCGAATTTATCGTGGTTGTATTATTTTACTGGTCTTACTGGCAACCACCAGTTATCTGATGAAACCATCACGTAAGGTACATCCGATTGTATTCTGGACTGACTATCAAGCCAAAATTCAGGATTTCAAAGACCGAATTAAACAGCATAAAAATGTTCATCAACAATGGGACAAAAGTGCCAAGCAAAATCTGGTACTGACAGAACAGGCAAAAGGTAAACAAACCCATGTACTGGTACTTTCTGAAAGTTTAACCAGTTTAAATCTAGGCGTCTGCGGCTACCCTCGCAATACCACACCTGAGCTGGCAAAACGACTGGATGAGATTAAGGTCTTTTGTAATGCTTTCTCTCCTTCACCGTCTACAATCAATGCATTACGTGTACTGTTAACCGAAAGCCCTGCTTCAGAACATAATAAATATTCATCTGAAAGTGTATTGGCCTATGCACGGGCAGCAGGATATAAAATTTACTGGCTCAGTAATCAGGACGATACTTACTTATCTTCTTTATTCGGTTCCTATGCCGATAAAGCAGTCTATAAAAACAAACGCTCTGGTCGTAGTAGCACCTCGTTGGATGAATCACTCATTCCAGATTATCAGCAGGCACTTGCCGATCCTGAACCGAAGAAACTGATTATTCTTCATCTCATCGGTGCCCATCCAAACTATAAAGAGCGTTATCCAGCTGCATTTAACCAGTTTACAAGTGAGAGCAACGATGCCGTAGAAACTGATCTAAAAAATAGAGATATTGATCCGTGGATTCGTTCACTGCGCAATGACTATGATAATGCTGTTTTATATGAAGACTCATTACTTAGTCAATTTCTAGATAATTTAAGAGCAGATGCTACACCAGATTTTAGATCTTTTACTGTGGTTTCTGATCATGGCAATGAAGTCGGACATGAAATTGATTATGCGGGCCATAGTCCAAATACCAAAGCAGGTTATCAAGTGCCTGTGATCATGTGGTCAGATCGCTTAAAGAGTACCGGTGTAGATCAGAAAAAGACTTTAAATACCGCTGAATTAGACAATAATCTGATGCGCATCATGGGACTGAAAGATAAATCCTCCCCACCTCAAACCTATTGGCTTGATGACAATTATGATTTCACACCAGAAGCCAACTGGCCTTATTGGAAGAAATAGACCTTCATTATCTAATTGTTTTTGAATCCAGTTTAGACACAAGCTCAAACTGGATTTTTTATTTAAGTACGACTGCTTTTAAAATTCTTAATATTTTCATAAAACCATCATCTCACTGTCATGTGTTTGATAACTTCCACACTCAAACTAGCGGCTTGAATAAAAAACACATGAGCTTATCTATGTTTAAAAAAGCAGTTCTTTGTCTGAGCCTGATCAGCCTTGTTGGTTGTAATGATGACAATAACAATCAAAACAATACCACACAGCCTGATTACCAGCTTCCTAAAATTCTCGTGGTAGGACATCGCGGTGCCAGCGCATTACGCCCAGAACATACGCTTGCTTCGTATGAAAAAGCAATTGATGACGGCGCTGACTTTATTGAGCCAGATCTGGTATCAACCAAAGATGGGATTCTGGTTGCCCGTCATGAAAATGAAATTGGCGGTACCACCAATGTTTCAACCCTGCCACAATTTGCAGACCGAAAAAAAACCAAAGTGATTGATGGCGTGACTTTAGAAGGTTGGTTTACTGAAGACTTTACATTAAACGAATTACAACAACTGAAAGCACGCGAGCGTATTCCGCAATATCGTCCTGAAAACCAGAAGTATAATGATCTCTTTACCATTCCGACCTTGGAACAAATCATTGAACTTGTAGACGCACATTATAAGAAAACTGGCAAAATCATTGGTCTTTATATCGAAACCAAACACCCCACCTATTTTCAAAAACAAAATTTGGCACTGGAAGATAACCTGCTCAAAACCTTATCTAAGTATAAATATACTCGAGATATCGCACCGATCTATTTGCAGTCTTTTGAAGTGGGCAATTTAAAATATTTAAAAAACCAATTAGATCTGCACAAAAGTGTCAAACATGCCCAACTGATCCAGCTTTATGATGCTCCTGATACTCAACCTGCTGATTATGTCGCGGACAATAATCCAAAAACCTATGCAGATTTAGCAACAGCAAGTGGTTTAAAAGATGTTGCCACCTATGCCAATGGCGTTGGTCCATGGAAAGTCTATGTCTTTAAAGATGAGGCAATGACTAAAACCACGTCCTTTGTTAAAGATGCACATCAAGTCGGCTTAAAAGTACATCCATATACTTTCCGTCCTGAAAATAATTACCTACCAGCAACGTTAAAATGTAGTACAGATAAAGCCAAAGAAGCAGAACGTTGCGCAACAGGCTCAATCAAGGAAATGCAGCTGTATTTCAAGGCAGGTGTGGATGGTATCTTTACCGATGATCCAGCACTGGGTCGCCAAGCCGTACAAAGTTATCAAGCCACAGCAAAATAAACCTTGCTTCAAATTAAGGGCAGCCTGAGCTGCCCTTGTTTATGCATGGCCAAGTTGTTTCTGCTTGGCTTGTTCCCATTGCCACCAGCCATAAGCAGCCAGCCCGACAAAGGCTGCATATAAAGCCGCGGTTAAAAACAACTCTTTATAACTAAACATCCCCACATACAAGATGTTGACGAAGATCCATAAGATCCAGGTCGCGATATGTTTACGACTGGTCCAGTAAGTTGCCAATAAACTAAATGCCACCAGTTGCGAATCCAGCATTGGTACCGCAGCATCAGTAAAATGCTTGAGAATAAGACCAAACAGGAAACCACCCAGCACGGCGAGACCGAGTTGCAGCACTACAGTTTTGGTCGCAATCGTTTCAATCCGAATCTCATGATCTTGGCGTTTGCCTTTTAGCCAATAATAAAAGCCATAAACATTCATCAGAATAAAGAAGAATTGTAGAAGTGTTTCTCCATATAATTTGACCGTAAAGAAAAAACAGGCATACAGCGCACAGGCAATAAAATTAAACCACCAACACCACATATTCCGTCGGATGGTCAAAGTGACACCAATAACACTAATAATCACTGCAATAATTTCTAGAGGAGACAAGAGCACACTTCTTTCATAATTGAATGGCATTATTATGGAAAAATATTCGATTTAAGCAATCACAAATTCTGCCTTTGCACTGATTATATTTTTATCTTTATTTGAGAGAGTGCCTATTTTTCAAGCAAGCCCTATGCTATAAAAGATCAGAATCATCTTCGAATGTCTCATATGTTTAAGCCTAAAGTTTCCTCCCCACG
This sequence comes from Acinetobacter vivianii, assembly GCF_014635885.1. GTDB lineage: Bacteria > Pseudomonadota > Gammaproteobacteria > Pseudomonadales > Moraxellaceae > Acinetobacter > Acinetobacter vivianii. Next base: position 418,651 of record NZ_BMDR01000002.1, on the reverse strand, counting down.
CCCGAATGCGATTGCGCATGACATTGCTGTCTATGCGGCATGGCGACGTGTCTACGCGTTACTGCGAGGGGACTTTATGTATTTCAGATGATGACACTCTAAAACATCAATTGAATCCAAAGGTCGCCTCTGTAGCGACCTTTTTTATTGCCTCAATTTTACCGTTGTTATAACAGGAATCATGCCATGACACAGTTACCCGAAAAGAATGTTCTCTCCATGCCACAGCGACAACCGGCTGTAGCCCCTGTCACCCCTCGCCTTGCTACAGTCGGTCAATTCATTGCCGTGGTGCTGATCTGGTCTTTTACACCTTTAGCTGCCGTGTGGACGGTGCATGAAATTCATTGGGCTTGGGGATTATTCTTGCGATTTAGTCTGGCTATTCCACTGGCATTGGCATGCCTGCTTTATTTTCGCTTGAAACTGACGATCAATAAAACTGCGCTGCTGAGTTATGGTGCAGGGGCAATTGGACTGTTCGGCTCCATGACCTTTTGTTATCTGGGCGCAACACGCGTGTCTTCGGGCATGATCTCGATTATTTATGGCACAGCACCGTTATGGTCTGGGCTAATCGCAGTCTTTATTCTAAAACGCGAACACTTCCTCAAACGTCAATGGTATGGACTTACTCTAGCTATTTTTGGGCTCTTTCTCACCTTAGGGATTGGTGCAGCACATATCCAGCTAGATACGCTTGGGGTCGTCTATGAAATAATCGCCGTATTGCTCTATGTCCTGTCCATGTTTGCAGTTGCGCAGATTGGTGCGGGGATTCACCCGATTATTCAAACAACAGGTTCAACTATCGTTTCATGGTTGGGATATTTGTGTTTATTACCATTTTTCCTTAGCCATGCCCCCACCCAGCTTCCGAGTCTGCAAACAGGCTTGGCCTTGTTGTATAGCGCATTATTTTCATCAGTACTGGCCATGATTTTTTACTTTCATTTAATCCAGAAACTAAACCCGACCACGGTGATGCTAATTACAATCTTAACACCCGTACTTGCGACTTGCTGGGGGATATGGTTCAACAATGAACCTTTGAGTTCGCATCTGGTCATTGGGCTGATTTTTTTATGCTTCGGCTTATTTCTTTATGCTTATCGTCGAAAATAAGGTATAGATTAGGTTTTAAAACTGGCAGGTCAATCGATATGGCCTGTCAGCAATAGTATCTATCAATAAGGCACAGTAAACTATCTCGATCACATCGTGATTTCTCAAAGATTTGCTCAAGGATGAAATAATCTATGCGTTCTTACGTCTTCTGGCTCTGCTTCAGTTTGTTGTTTGTCTTGCAAGGGTGTGTACATGCCACTTCTCAATCAGCATCTGTTACAGGCAAAAGCGTCGAGCTAAAACAGCGCTATTATCAGGCAAAAACAACGGCACCTGATGGAACTGTACTGGCCTTTACGGTTTATCAACCCCATTTAAAACCAGGCCAGACTGCGCCTTTAATTCTGCATACGCATGGCTTTGGCCTTTCTCGGATGAAACGACCAGAACTGAGCTTGTATGGTTTCCTCTTGCCAACAGGTCAGGTCGCGAAAACTGCATGGCAGAATGGCTATTGGGTGATAAGTTATGACCAGCGTGGTCACGGCGATAGCCAAGGGAAAATTCGTCTGACTGATCCAGAAAAAGAAGCCCAAGATGTCATCACCATGATGAATTGGGCAGAAAAAAACTTGCCACAACTGGCGACAAACCAACACGGTGTGCGAACAGGCATGATCGGTGAGTCGTATGCTGGTGGCGTGCAATATATTGCTTCGGCGCTTGATCGCCGATTACAGGCCATCGTTCCTGTCACCACTTGGTATGACATCATGAATAGCCTTGCACCGAATGGTGTACCGAAAAGTAACTGGATCGGTTTTCTCAACCTGATTGGAGATTGGTGGAACTGGAATAAGTTTGATCCCGAACTCAAACAGGCTTATCTTGAAACGCAACAAGGTCAACTTAAAGCATCGACCTATAATTTTCTAAAAACTCATCAAGCCAGCTGGTTTTGCAATCACGCACAGGCACCTCAAGCCGATGCACTGATTATTCAGGGTTTTAGAGACATTCTATTTCCATTTAACGAAGGCGTAAAAGCAGCTCAATGTATCCAGCATGCTCAGCATGAGGTTCATGTGATTGGCGTACAGGGCGGACATTTACAGCCTTTTGCACAGCATTCACCTCGAGGCAACACGCCATTTTGGTATATAGGTAAATCAGTAACTTGTGGTGATCAGCAACCCTATGACCTGCAAAAAACCATATTGTTCTGGTTCAATCAAAAGTTGAAAGATCAAGCACCTACAACCACCTTACCAGAAGTATGTGTGGATCAAAGTCCTGTCACGACCTTAAATGATCTAACGGCTACAAACGCCTACACATTGAATAAAACATGGATAAGGCCGACTGCAACTCAAGCAGTATTTGTGCCCATCCATACCGCGAACCAGCGCAGTTATATCACGGGTGCCCCACGACTCTCTTTGCAGATAGAAACGCCATCTAAAATAGATCCGACCCTATTTATCTCTGTTGCCATTAAATCCCAAGTCACAGGGAAATATGATGTTTTAAATGATCAGACTGCGCCGTTTAATGCGGCCCGAAAACAAAGTTATGATCAGATGATTCACAGCACAACTCAACTGGATGCACAACATTTCATGATTGAGTTACCCAGTATCAATGGGCAATTGAATCAAGGCGATACGCTCGGTTTACTCATCAATACACAGAGTATTTATTATCAGAAAATAAAACAGCCTAAAATTGAAGCATGGATTTCAGGACAAATTGTTTTACCTAAACTTTGGAGTGAAGCTGCTTCAAAATAATTATTTTTATCAAAAAACCAGCGAGAGTGAATTCTACCACTCTCGATTGGCAATCAATTCTTCCATTTCAATATCCAGATAACCGACATCTTGCACCACCATCATCATGGCTTCAGCAATATAATCTGCGGCAGTGTCATCTAAACTTGAATCCAGATCTTCAAATTGCGGTTTCATTTCGTTAATTTCGATCATGGTTTGATGCGCAAAACGATAGATTTCTATTTCAGATAAGTCAGTACGACTCACCTTTTTTGAAAACTTCTGGATATGCTGTTTCACTTCAGCAACGAGAATATCGGGATAATATTCATCGTCAAACATGGGGAGGAGTAAATCTTCAAACATAAAAAATAATATGCCAATAAAACGCCATGCTTATAACATAATCTAACCAAAATCACGATATTTAGGCATAAAAAAAGCGGTTTTTCCGACCGCTCTTCGGGACTTAGAAGAACATCCTCACCCGTTTAGCATTGATATATGCAAAAGTGACGACACATAAGTAATTCCTTTATCCCCTTATTCATGCAACAAGTTGCTGAGCATATTTCGAAAGCTGTTCAAAGCTAATTGAGGCGCCACCACAAACAATCACTAAAACATTTTCCAGCGGCATAAAATTAATTTTTTGATCATATAAAATGGATAAGGTTGCACCGCAGGCGGGCTCAACCAGTGTGCGATGGTCATCCAAAAACTTCAAACATGCATTCACTGCCGCTTGATCAGATACGGTGATCCCTTGAACATTATGGTTTTGCGAAATCATAAATGCATTTTCACAAACTTGCTTCGCTGCTAATGTTGTCGCAACTCCCGTCACTTCATCTAGTTTTATATGTTTCCCTAGCTTCATTGAGTTATTTAAAGAAGCGGTTCCATGGGTTTCAATCGCATAAATTGGAATGTCTAAATGATTCTGAGTTAAACCTTGATGAATACCAGAAATCAAACTGCCACCGCCTACAGACAAAATAACCGCACTAGGATGAATGTCTTCAGCAATCACTTCATCAATAATATGTGCAACCCCATCCCAAAGATATTGATCATCAAATGGATGAATATAAACGGCCTTTTCATTGACATATGAAAGTGCCAACTCATTCGCTTCCATCCATGAATCACCATGAACAATGACCTCGGCATCCTGCTGCACCATCAAATCAATCGCTTTTTGCGAGGTTGTTTTAGGTACCACGACAGTGACGGGAATATTCAACATATTGCCCATATATGCCACTGAAATACCTGCATTGCCCCCAGAAGAACTAATGAATTTCTGCGCACCCTGTTCTACATATTTTAGACAAGCATTGCCGATACTACGCTGCTTAAATGAACCCGTCGGTTGTGATGATTCCATTTTCAACCAGACATTACAATTATTCAGCTCACTTAATTGACTCGATTTAATAAGTGGTGTTTTTATACTTAGTGTCACTTTTTATTCCTAATATAATGATTTTCCTATTAAATATAACATCGTTTTAAATCTTTTCTTTAACCGTTGGATTCATTTCTCTGGGCATTTTTGATAGTGAATTTGACCAAATATTATAATTATTCAGCTCACTTAGCTGAGATATGCTGAATATCATTCCCTTTAGAGGAAAATCAATATGAGTCACGGCCAGAAACATTACCGTTCCTGACCATTGCCCCAAAACAAGCTTTAATCCTTTTTCGCACTTAAGCTTTTGGCAATCTTCGCTAACTCGACAAACTCCTCTCGCATTTGATAAGGATCAGGTTTCGCTGATTGTTGTGCTAACTGAATAATTTGATCCCATCCCATTGCGCCATTGTACTGCCCGCCTTTTAACTGCTGGGCATAAGAAGCGACTGCAATCGCAAAACGAGTATCATTATTGGCTTGAGCAAGGAGCTTACTTTCAGCTTTTACAGCTTGGTTTAAAAGAATGCTTTTTTGCTGATTTGGCAGCTTATAGCGCAAGTCTACAAAGGCATATTCAGACTTTTTCGCTGGTTCTGTTTTTGCCGATGCCTGATAGCGTGAATCATTAAGCCAGCCCTGTTGACCGACTGGAACGATTTCATAAATAGCCGTGACATTATGTCCAGCGCCAATATCCCCTGCATCAACTTTATCGTTATTGAAATCTTCCTGTTTCAACATTCGATTTTCATAACCGACTAAACGATATTCTTTCACGGTTGCTGGATTAAATTCGACCTGAATTTTGACATCCTGCGCAACGGTTGCAAGCGTTGATGAAAGCTGACGTTGTACCACTTTTTTCGCTTCATTTTTATTGTCGATATAGCTGTAATTGCCATCGCCTGCATCCGCCAGTTGTTCCATCAACTGCTCATTGTAGTTTCCTGTACCAAAACCTAATGTCGTTAAAGAAATACCACTTTTGCGTTTCTCAGCCACCATGCCTTTTAAGGTACTAAAATCAGTAATACCGACATTAAAGTCACCGTCCGTCGCCAGTAAAATACGGTTAATGCCATTTTTCACAAAGGCTTTTTCAGCCTGCTTATAAGCCAGTTGAATAGCTTGCTCACCTGCGGTTGCACCACTTGCCTGTAATGCATTAATCACGGCCAATATCTTATCTTTTTGATCACCAGCAGTTGGTTCTAACACCAGCTTTTCACCACTGGCATAAGTAATAATGGTGACTTTATCCTGTGCTCGAAGTTGCTCCGTCAATAAACGCAATGTTTGTTTAACCAAAGGCAGTTTGTCTGCTGCATCCATACTGCCCGAGACATCAACTAAAAATACCAGATTGGCAGGTGGCAATTGTTTAGTGCTTAAATCTTTGGCCTGAATGCCGATTTTGATCAGTTTGGCATTTTCTTTCCACGGTGAATCCACCGTTTCTGTCGTGACTGAAAATGGGTGAATACTATTGGGTTGTGGATACTGATAATCAAAATAGTTAATCATCTCCTCGGCACGGACGGCATCGACAGGCGGTAAACGACCATCATTCAGGAAACGACGTGTGTTGGTATAGCTGCCTGTATCCACATCGATACTAAAAGTTGAAACGGCTTGATCAACGACACGATGAACTGGATTGACCTCATTTTTTTGGTATTTTTCAGTGTTCTGTTGTAAACGTGGTCTTTCCATGGTCGGCATGACTGCAATATAAGATGCTGGTGTGATCATCTTACGCGTTTGTGCCAATCGTTGATTTGACATGGTCATCGGTGCTGGCGACACAGGGATCGCAGTTTCAATTGCAGCTTGATCGTACTGTTTAACAGGTGTACTACACGCCGCCATCATACAACTGAGTGCAGTTAAGACGAATATTTTTGTTGATTGATGCATTGTTCAGTTCCCCAATTCTATTTCGTTTTTTCAAATAAAGTCGCTATACGAAGAATTGTATGCAAAAAAAGAAAGATACACCGTATTCGAATGTATCTTTCCAGAATGGCTGATCAATGATCTAAACCGTTGTTTTATTCAATCGCATAATTGATGGTCACCACCACACGGGCAATTTTATTAATGGTGGCCTTGTCATAAGCACCACCATAATCACTGTCATCATCCGAGCCACTTTCTGGCAAGATATAAAATGCACCTTGGCTGGCTGAACGCATCATGCCCACTTTCACACCACCCACTTTGGCAAACTCATTGGCACGGCTATAGGCATTCTTGGTGGCATTGGCAATCAAGGACATTTTTATTTCTTCTAAATTCGATACTAGATATTCAGGTTTCTGCTCAATCGCAATGCCTTTTTCATCAAGGAGGTAAGCATCTTTGGCCGCCTGTTCAATCTTTTTAATATCACGGCTCGCAATGACTAAGGATTGTAACGCCATATAGCCTTTAAACTCACGATTGATTCTCCCTTCCCCCATATTCACTTCTTCATAATAGGGCTGAGAACTTTTATTTCCGAGTTGCATATCAGCCGCTTTAAAACCATGCTCAACAAAAAAGCTTTGTAATTCTTTCATTTGTTGATCAAGCAATTGATACGCCTGTGGAATCGTGTCAGATGTGTGGCTGGTTTGTAAGTGAATCTCCCAACGTGCTGAATCAGCCTGAATTGGTTTTTCAGCCAATCCTTTGACTGTAATTGAATTTTTGGTGCTATTAAACTGTTTCAGTGCATAGCCCATGACGCCAGCAGAAATAATAAATCCAAGACTCAGAATGAGTGCAAACACCCATAAACTTTTATATGTAATTGTTTTATTTTCCATTTTTAATATCACTTCGCTTATTTTATAGCCTTGTTATATTTAATCTGATCAGGCAAGTCAATAGAGCCCTTGTGCTCTACTGACATCTTAGTTGCTTTTAAGCCTGCATCATTTTCCAGACTTTTATTGCATCGCTAGTGGCTTTTACATCGTGTGCCCGAACGATACTTGCCCCTTGCTGAATACTTAAAAGGTGCCCTGTCACACTGCCCACTGCACGCTCTTGAGCAGGTACACCATTTAAGGCTTCGCCAATAAAACGTTTTCGTGATAAGCCCGATAAAATTGGATAGCCCATTCGATTGAGCTTCCAGAACTCATTCAGCAATTGAAAATTTTGCTGCGCATTTTTGGCAAAGCCAAAACCAGGATCGATAATAATATTTTCAGGTTTAACTCCAACCGCAATGGCCTGATCCAGACGTTGTTGTAACTCCTGAATCACATCTTCAGTCACATCCTCATACTGATCTAACTGATTCATATTGGTCGGTTCACCACGCATATGCATCAACACCACAGGAATATTTAACTCTGCTGCTGTTTCTAAGGCTTGTGGTCGGGTTAAGGCACGCACATCATTCCAGATATGCGCACCTGCTTGGACGGCAGCGCGCATGACTTCAGGCTTACTGGTATCTATCGACATGATCACATCATATTTTGATAATGCATCGACCACAGGAATGACACGACGGAGTTCTTCCTCTAGCGCCACAGGGGATGCATTTGGGCGTGTAGACTCACCACCAATATCAATAATGCTCGCCCCATCTTCAATCATCTGTAAGGCATGCTGAATCGCCTGATCTTTTTGATGGTGCTGCCCACCATCACTAAATGAATCAGGCGTAACATTCAAGATTCCCATCACCTGAGGTTGTGAAAGGTCTAAACTTAAACGACCACAAGGTAATTGAATTTGGGGTAATGGCATCAACTGCATCATCAAAACTCTTTGCACTTTAACCAGTCTAGTTTAACAACACAGCTTATCCGGCGTTGCTGATTTATTTTCAGTTTAGCTCAAAATCCAGACAAAAAAAGAGCGACCGAAGTCGCTCTTTTATCTAATCTTTGATTAGCCCATTGCTGGTAATGGTGGTGGTGTAGATGGACCATCTTTCGGTGGTTCAAATGCAGCCACTGGATTATCAGCAACATAAACTTTAGGTGGTTGCGGTTCACGACCTTCCATGATGTCACGGATCTGGTCACGATCGATTGTTTCCCAATCCATCAACGCTTTCACCATTGCATGTGCGATATCTTTGTTATTTTCCAAGATGTCACGTGCAACTTTATATTGCTCATCCAAAATACGACGAACTTCTTCATCTACCTTTTGTTGAGTCGCTTCAGAAATTGTACGGCTACCGACATTACCGAAGAAACCATTCTGGTTTTCATCTTCATAAACCATGACGCCAAGCTTATCTGACATACCATATTTGGTCACCATTGCACGCGCCATTTTGGTTGCACGTTCAAAGTCGTTAGATGCACCTGTCGACATTTGGTTAATAAAGACTTCTTCCGCGATACGACCACCAAACAAGATTGAAAGTTCATTCAACATCTTATCTTTATAGTGGCTAGTCTGATCTTGCTCAGGAAGCTGCCAAGTCACACCCAATGCCCAACCGCGTGGCATGATCGTTACTTTATGCACAGGGTCTGTACCCGGTAAAATCTCAGCAACAATCGCATGTCCCGCTTCATGGTAAGCCGTTGCACGACGTTCTTCTTCACGGATGACCATCGATTTACGTTCAGGACCCATGTAGATCTTGTCTTTGGCATCTTCAAAGTCATGCATATCCACCGTATTTTTATTACGGCGAGCAGCAAACAATGCAGCTTCATTGACTAAGTTTGCAAGTTGCGCACCTGAGAAGCCCGGTGTACCACGTGCAAGAACTTTAAGATCCACACCTGTCACTGAAGGAAGTTTCTTCAAGTGAACATTCAAGATTTGCTCACGACCACGGATGTCAGGTAAACCGACCATCACTTGACGGTCAAAACGGCCTGGACGAAGTAATGCTTTATCCAATACGTCTACACGGTTGGTCGCAGCAATCACGATTACGCCTTCATTACCTTCAAAACCATCCATCTCAACAAGCATCTGGTTCAAGGTTTGTTCACGCTCATCATGACCACCACCTGTGCCCGAACCACGATGACGACCCACTGCATCAATCTCATCAATAAAGATGATACATGGCGCATGACGTTTCGCTTGTTCGAACATGTCACGAACACGAGAAGCACCGACACCGACAAACATTTCAACGAAGTCAGAACCAGAGATACTAAAGAATGGAACCTTAGCTTCACCAGCAATTGCTTTCGCTAATAATGTTTTACCCGTACCCGGAGGGCCAACCATCAGCACACCACGAGGAATGGTTGCACCAAGGCGTTTAAATTTGGCTGGGTCTTTTAAGAAATCAACGATTTCAACCACTTCTTGTTTTGCTTCATCACAGCCAGCTACGTCACTAAATGTTAACTTGATTTGATCTTCAGATAACATTTTCGCTTTTGACTTACCAAAGCTCATAGGACCGTTTTTACCACCAGCACCACCGCCCATATTACGCATGAAGAACATGAATAATAAGATGATGAGTAATACTGGGAAACTTGCAATGAGAAGTTGCATCAAAATGCCTTGACGTTGCGGTGCTGTGCCCTCAACCACTACATTTTGTTTATTTAAGCTTGGTAGCAACTCAGTGTCTTCTACTTGTGGACGAACCGTCTCAAAAGAAGAACCATTGGTTTTTTCACCATTAATATTTAAACCGTCGATTGTGACTTGTTTAATTTGCCCAGCATTCACCGCTGCAACGAAATCAGAATATTTCATCGCTGCAGGCTTATTGCGGTCACTGACGTTGCTAAAAATCAAAATCAGAACACCGAGTATGATGAGCCACAATACGGCATTCTTGAAGTAATCGCTCAAGGCTTTATTCCCATATCAATCTAATTTGATCATACCTAATCTTGGCTGACCTTCACAAAAACAGCAATGAATTTGCGTTGCAAAAAACTTAAAAGGTACAAAATGCACAATTTTTAACAACTTGGCAAGTACACTTTTATTGCAATGCCTTTTTACGACCTTGACCAATCAAAAAAACTTCTTTCGATCGAGCACGTGATGCCGCAGGTTTGGCTGTTTTTAATACATCAAAACTATCGACCACCTGTTTTCGGAACTCGTCAAATCCTGAACCTTGGAACACTTTAACAATAAACTGTCCGTTTGGTCCGAGAACTTTCTGAGCAAAATCCAAAGCCAATTCACATAAGTAAATCTGACGCGGTTGATCAACAGCCCTATTACCTGATGTATTGGGGGCCATATCCGAAATTACAACGTCTACTTGACGCCCATTTAAAATATTTAACAATTTTTCGAAAACTTCTTCTTCACGGAAGTCACCTTGCAAGAAGGTCACATCTGGAAGTGCATCCATTTCCAAGATATCTGATGCAATCACCAGACCATTGGCACCAACCAATTTACCTGCAATTTGTGACCAGCTTCCTGGCGCTGCACCCAAGTCAACCACGGTCATGCCGGGCTTGATCATTTTATATTTTTCTTGGATTTCAAGTAACTTATACGCCGCACGTGCGCGATAACCTTCCTTTTGTGCTTTTTTTACAAAGGGGTCATCTAAATGCTCTCTCATCCATGCACGACTGCTTTTAGACAATTTTTGATTGGTAATGCGTGTCGCCATAACTCACTAAATTTCAAAAAACTTCTGATGAGTCATTGTACGTGAAAATTACGCCCATTACAGTACGGATGTACTTCATTCACACGAACTTTTACAGATTTTTTTCGATCATCCTGATTGGTTATTTCTGCAATTTTTCACATATTTGTTTGAAGTGTCTGTCTGCTGAATCTATCTTAGAATCGGGATGCAAGTTATACTAGGTCGTTTTTCGAATCAGGTATTTTTAATGGCGGCTTTATCTATCCATGAACGTAAGCGTTTACGTCAAATCGGTCATGCACTTAATCCAGTTGTAATGATTGGTAGCCAAGGTCTTACAGAAAACGTCATTGAAGAAACAAATCGTGCGTTAAACGACCACGAATTGATTAAAGTGAAAATTGCGGGTGAAGACCGTGATGCACGTGGTGCAGTGATTGACGCGATTGTGGAAGCAACTGGCGCCGAATCTGTACAAAAGATTGGTAAAATTGTTCTACTCTATAAAAAAGCGGCGAAACAAAACCAGCACTTGTCTAATTTAGTTCGTTTTGCTCACTTAAGTAATAAGTAATTACGATGGCAAGTTATGAACTATCCGCTTTTGATCGCTTTAGTGCCATTACGGTCGTTGGGGCGATTGAGCAACAAACACCAGCAACCTTGAATGTTGGTTTTTGGGTTCGTGACCCAAATCAATTTTTGATTTACCCAGATCAGGTTACGGCGCATCCACGCCATGATTTTTTATGGGAACAGACGTGCTTTGAAATTTTTGTGGGCGTGAAAGATGAAGATTTCTACCGAGAAATCAATCTTTCCCCTTCTCAAGCGTGGCAAGTCTATCAATTTGAAGAATATCGTTTCCCTGAAGATATGCCGCCTGTCGCTGCGTATGATATTGAACTGAACCATTTGCAACGCACTCATTATGGTTTGAATGTCAGTCTGGATTTCTCCCAGTTTATGCGTCAGCATCAACTTAAATGGACTGACATTTATATCGGTTTAACGGCTGTACTCAATACCACTCAAGGTATGCATTATTTTGCAATGCAGCACAGCAGTCCTCAAGCTGACTTCCATAATAAACGCGACTGGTTACATCAGTTTTAATATTTTAAGCAGAAAAAAAAGCGAGAAAAATTCTCGCTTTTTTTAATTTCCGAACAATTAGCTTGTACGGACTTTATTCCATGCTTCAACAGCCTGCTCTTTGGTACGCTTAAAACTACCGACCAATGTATCTTTATGCTTCACTGAAATCTGGCTAATGTCATCTTTCAGTTCTTTGCTCACTTTAGTTAAGTCTTCAATCAATGCATTCAATTCAGTTTTCAATGCATTTTTCAATTCAAGTAAATTGCCTTGAGATGAATTCAGCTGAGTTTTGATGACTTCAATACGTTCTAAAAGATCCTGCTTGATTTGCGCAAACTGGTTTTGAACATTTTGATTTAACTCTTTTGCTTCAGTCTCAATTTTTTCCTGAGTTTCCGCCAAAGCTTCTTTCACTTGACCTTGAGTTTCAGTGATCACTTCTTTCGCCTGTTCTTGCGTTTCAGCAATCACTTCTTTTGCTTTTGCCGTTTTTTCTGCGACAACTTCTTTCGCTTTCGCAGTTTTCTCAGCCACAGCGGTCTTCACTTCAGCAGTTTTTTCAGCAGCAACTTCTTTTGCCTTCGTTGTTTTCTCAACGATTGCTTCTTTCACTTCTTCAGCCGTTACAGGTGTCGTTTGATTCTCAGCCATTTGGATTCCCCTCTTTATTGATTGTTAATTTTGGCTGTGTATAGGATAAAACGGTCACTTCTTAAACACTAAAAAAATTGTTAGACAATTTGCATAATATCTCATGATAACCATATCAACGTGATAGATTTGGCAATAGACACCGATCTAACCGCTTTGGAGAAGAAATCGTGTAATTCCTGATTTTAATAAACAAAAACACATAGACTTTTCACGCACTCATGCGTATAATGCGCTGTTAAGTTACAAGCGAGCAGACTGGAAGGAGGGGCATGTTTTTTTAAGACGGCCTGCCTTTTTTTATGTCTTCTCGCTTTTTTACAGCCTTATTTTTGTGGTCTTAGTTCAGGAGCTTTGGTTTGAGCACCCCCGCCATTTTAGCCCTCGCAGATGGAACGATCTTTAAAGGAACGTCTATCGGTGCATCGGGTAGTACGACTGGTGAAGTCGTTTTTAACACTGCCATGACTGGTTATCAAGAAATTTTGACCGACCCAAGCTACGCACAACAAATTGTGACGTTGACTTATCCTCATATTGGAAATACTGGCTGTAATAGTGAAGACGTTGAATCAGGTCGCATCCATAAGGTATGGGCGAATGGTTTGATTATCCGTGATCTTCCTTTATTGCACAGCAACTTCCGTTCTGAACAATCATTAAGTGAATACCTAGAGCAACATAATGTGGTTGCCATCGCAGATATCGATACCCGAAAATTGACACGTATTCTTCGTGACAAAGGTGCACAAAACGGTTGTATCCTTGCTGGCGAAAATATTACAGAAGAACAAGCTATTGCGAAAGCACGTGAATTCGGCGGTTTAAACGGTCTCGATCTTGCGAAAGAATGCTGTGATCCGACGGGTTTTGAATGGACTGAAGGTTCTTGGACTTTAGGTCAGGGTTTCAATCAACCAGAATTAAAATATCATGTTGTTGCATACGATTATGGTGTCAAAACCAACATCTTACGTATGCTTGCAGACCGTGGCTGTAAATTGACAGTTGTTCCTGCACAAACACCTGCTGAAAAAGTTCTCGCTTTAAATCCAGATGGCGTGTTCTTGTCAAATGGTCCGGGTGACCCAGCAGCATGTGATTATGCAATCGAAGCAGTAAAAACAATTGTTGAAACCACAACATTACCTGTATTTGGTATTTGTTTAGGTCATCAGATTTTAGCACTCGCTTCTGGCGCAAAAACCATGAAAATGAATCATGGTCATCACGGCGCAAACCATCCTGTACAAAACCTTGAGAATGGTACAGTGATGATTACTTCTCAAAACCACGGCTTTGCTGTCGATGAGAGTACTTTACCAGCAAACTTGAAAGTGACACACCGCTCACTGTTTGATGGTACAAACCAAGGTATTCATCGTACTGACAAACCAGCATTCAGCTTCCAGGGTCACCCTGAAGCCAGCCCTGGTCCACATGACTGTGCTCCGTTGTTCGATCATTTCATCGAACTTATCGAAGCAGCTAAGAAGTAATTAAGGAGCGAATAATGCCTAAACGTACGGATATTAAAAGCATCTTAATTATTGGTGCTGGTCCTATTGTCATTGGTCAGGCGTGTGAGTTTGACTATTCAGGTGCGCAAGCATGTAAAGCGCTGCGTGAAGAAGGTTATCGCGTTATTCTGGTCAACTCTAACCCAGCGACCATTATGACTGACCCTTCAATGGCAGATGCAACTTATATTGAGCCAATCACTTGGCAAACTGTTGCACAAATCATTGAAAAAGAACGTCCAGATGCAGTCCTTCCAACAATGGGTGGTCAAACTGCATTGAACTGTGCCCTTGCATTAGATGAGCACGGCGTTCTTGAAAAATATAATGTTGAACTAATTGGCGCATCAAAAGACGCGATTGAAAAAGCAGAAGATCGTAAACTGTTTGATATCGCGATGCGTAAAATTGGTCTGGAATGTCCAAAAGCTGCCATTGCTGAAACAATGGAAGAAGCTTTGGCAATTCAAGCTGGTTTCGGTTTCCCTGTCATCATCCGTCCATCATTCACGATGGGTGGTTCTGGTGGTGGTATCGCCTATAACCGTGAAGAATTCCTTGAAATCTGTGAACGTGGTTTCGACCTCTCTCCTACCCACCAGTTATTGATTGATGAATCTTTGATTGGCTGGAAAGAATACGAAATGGAAGTTGTTCGTGACAAAAACGACAACTGTATCATCGTATGTGCGATCGAAAACTTTGACCCAATGGGCGTTCACACAGGTGACTCAATCACCGTTGCGCCTGCGCAAACATTGACAGACAAAGAATATCAATTAATGCGTAATGCATCGGTTGCAGTTCTTCGTGAAATCGGTGTTGAAACAGGTGGTTCGAACGTTCAATTCGGTATTAACCCGAAAGACGGCCGTATGGTTGTGATCGAGATGAACCCACGTGTATCACGTTCATCTGCGCTTGCATCTAAAGCAACAGGTTTCCCGATTGCAAAAATCGCGGCGAAACTTGCAGTGGGTTACACCCTTGATGAATTGAAAAATGACATCACTGGCGGCGTAACTCCAGCATCTTTCGAACCATCGATTGACTATGTTGTTACCAAGATTCCACGCTTCAACTTCGAGAAATTCCCACAAGCTGAGCCTGTATTAACGACTCAGATGAAATCTGTGGGCGAAGTGATGGCGATTGGTCGTAACTTCCAGGAATCTGTACAAAAAGCACTTCGTGGTCTTGAAGTTGGCGTAAGTGGTTTTGATGAAAAAATCGAAGCTGGTACTGCCAATGCCAAAGACATCATCCTAAAAGAGCTTAAAGTACCTGGCCCAGAGCGTATCTGGTATGTTGCGGATGCATTCCGTCACGGTTTCTCTTTAGATGACGTATTTGAAGCAACCAAGATAGACCGCTGGTTCCTGATCCAGATCGAAGACATCATTAAAACTGAAGCTCAAGTGAAAACTTTAGGCTTTGGTGATTTAAATGCTGACAATATCCGCTCGTTCAAACGCAAAGGTTTATCTGACCTTCGTATTGCGGACTTGATGGGTATTTCACAAAAACAATTCCGTAAACATCGTTGGAACTTGGGTGTATATCCAGTTTACAAACGTGTTGATACTTGTGCAGCAGAGTTTGAATCTGGCACTGCTTACATGTATTCAACTTACGATGAAGAATGTGAAGCAAATCCATCAAACCGTGACAAGATCATGGTGATTGGTGGTGGTCCTAACCGTATCGGTCAAGGGATCGAGTTTGACTACTGCTGTGTACACGCTGCGCTTGCAATGCGTGAAGACGGTTACGAAACAATCATGGTGAACTGTAACCCTGAAACCGTTTCAACCGACTATGACACATCTGACCGTTTATACTTCGAGCCTGTAACACTTGAAGATGTACTTGAAATCGTACGTACCGAGAAGCCTAAAGGCGTGATCGTACAGTACGGTGGTCAAACACCATTAAAATTGGCACGTGCTTTAGAAGAAGCAGGTACACCAATTATCGGTACATCTCCAGACGCGATTGACCGCGCTGAAGACCGTGAACGTTTCCAGCAAATGATCCAACGTTTACAGCTTCGTCAACCGAACAATAGCATCGTAAAATCTGCTGAAGAAGGTATTTCGGAAGCGGCTAAAGTAGGTTATCCGTTAGTTGTTCGCCCATCTTATGTATTAGGTGGCCGTGCGATGGAAATCGTGTATAACGAAGAAGAGCTTAAACGCTACCTTCGTGAAGCTGTACAAGCATCAAATGAAGCACCTGTTCTGCTTGACCACTTCCTTGATGATGCAACTGAAGTCGATGTTGACTGTGTATCTGACGGTAAAGATGTAGTGATCGGCGGTATCATGCAGCATATTGAACAAGCTGGTATTCACTCTGGTGACTCTGCATGTTCGATTCCTCCGTACTCTCTTTCTCAAGAAGTTCAGGATGAGATGCGTCGTCAAACTGTTGCAATGGCAAAAGAGCTTGGCGTAATTGGTTTGATGAACGTTCAATTCGCAGTAAAAGGCGATGATGTTTACGTGCTTGAAGTGAACCCACGTGCATCACGTACGGTTCCATTCGTATCGAAATGTATTGGTGATTCTCTAGCGAAAGTGGCTGCACGTTGTATGGCAGGCCAATCACTTGAATCTCAAGGTTTCACTAAAGAAATCATCCCAACCCATTTCGCAGTGAAAGAAGCGGTGTTCCCATTCGCTAAATTCCCTGGCGTAGATCCAATGCTTGGCCCTGAGATGAAATCGACAGGCGAAGTGATGGGTGTAGGCAAAACATTTGGCGAAGCATTCTACAAAGCCGTACTTGGTTCAAACGAACGTTTACCTGGCCTGCCAACTGAAGGCGAAGTGAAGCATGCATTCTTATCTGTTCGTGAATCAGATAAAAAATACATTGCCAACATCGCTCAACAGTTGATTGACTATGGTTTCAAACTTGTTGCGACCAATGGTACACACCGTGTATTGAAAGAAGCGGGTATCGAATGTGAAGCAGTCAATAAAGTGACCGAAGGTCGCCCACATATTGTTGACCGCTTGAAAAATGGTGAAATTCATCTTATTGTCAACACAACTGAAGGCAAACAAGCTCAGTATGATTCTGCCATGATCCGTCGTGCTGCCCTCCAAGGCAAAGTGTATTACACCACCACGATCAACGGCGCAGAAGCAGTTTGCCAAGCATTTGCTGTGAAATTGCCAATGGATGTATACCGCTTGCAAGATTTACAAACTGTAGGTTAATTCTCTACCGATAAAGTCCCGTCACCTTATCGGTGGCGGGCTTTTTCTTTTTTTAATCCTGTATTTTCCCAACCAATTTAGAGGGACTGAAATGCAACGTTATCCTATGACTCCCGAAGGCAAGGTTGCCTTAGAGAAAGAATTACAACAGCTCAAAACAGTTGATCGCCCACGTATTATCCAGGCGATTGCTGAAGCACGTGAGCACGGTGATTTAAAGGAAAATGCTGAATATCATGCTGCTCGTGAACAGCAAGGTTTCTGTGAAGGCCGTATTCAGGATATCGAAGGTAAACTTGGTGCAGTTCAAGAAATTGATGTCAAAACACTCGAGCAAAACGGTCGTGTTGTGTTTGGTGTGACGGTCACCATTGAAAACCTAGATACCGAAGAACGTAAGACTTATAAAATTGTAGGCGATGACGAAGCAGATTTTAAAATCAATAAAATCTCAGTAAATTCTCCGATTGCACGTGGTCTTTTAGGTAAAAATGAAGGCGACGAAGTTAAAATTCAAACACCACAAGGTGAAGTTGAATACGAAATCGTAAGTGTTGAATATATTTAACGCTCTCGATTAAGTCTCCAAAGAACTCTTCATTTATTGAAGAGTTCTTTTGTTTCAGGCATGCTATTTTGAATGAAAATAAAAAAATGAGATCACAAGTGCAGGATCGACTGATAAGTGCCTTTGTTTATGCGATTGCTGGGATTTTTTTAGGTCTTTTAATCACGGTGGCATGGGCTCCTTATCTTGATAGCAATACCCATCCCGTTGCAATCATTCTAAAAGTTACCCTCCTCTGTGCCTTTATTGGTTTTCTATTTCCCAATCAGATTCAACGCCTGTTTACGTGGGTGTGGAAATTTTTCTCTCATTAAAAAAACCACATTCACTTTAGTCGTTATAATGGCAGGGCTTTCTTCTAATTGTTATTGTTAAGATATGGATCAATTAATCAACTCTCCTGTTAAACACTGGTGTGAGTTCGAGTTTATTTCTAAGACGGTGAAAAACCCCAATATCCATATCAAGGGCAATTATTCTTATTATTCTGCTTATTGGGATCAGGGCTTTGAACGTTGTGTGGTGCGCTATCTACATGATAAGGCTTCCACACCAGAGAAACCGATTGATCAACTTTATATTGGTAATTTTGTCTGCTTTGGGGCCGAGTGCGTGATTATGATGGGTGGTAATCAATTACACCGCCCTGACTGGATCTCGACCTTCCCTTTTGATACACGCAGCTTTCTGCCTGCGGGCGATACAGTCATTGCAGATGGTTGCTGGATTGGTAGTCGAGTGATGATCATGCAAGGTGTGAAACTGGGTGAAGGTGCTGTGGTGGCAACAGGCGCTGTGGTTACTCAGGATGTTCCACCCTATGCAATTGTTGGTGGCGTACCAGCCAAAGTCATTAAATACCGCTTTTCTGAACAAGACATTGAAAAACTGCTTTCTCTAAAGCTTTATGATCTGGATGAAAAGCAGATTTTAAACATGCGAGAACAGTTGCAAACGGATGATGTAAAAGCACTTCTCGAATACTTTGAAAAAAATTAATCTGACTTTTTATAAATAAATCATGCTTATACCTCATGTTGTTTTTATATAAATTTCATGTAATTTTAATAAAATCGCGCTTAACCGTAATCCTATAAATAATAACTATCCCTATAAAAATGCTAGGTTTTATTCTCATCGCAACAGGTTTAGAATAGAACCATAGCTCATATATTAAGCAAATTTTATTAAATCAATTCAATGCAAAATCATAAATATAAGGAGTAACAACATGGCTTATCAAAAAATCTTGGTTGCAATCGATGACTCCGAAATTGCTGCAAATGTCATTCGTGAAGCAGCTCAACTGGCGAAAGCATTAGACAGTGAACTGACCGTAGTTGAAGTAATGACACTCGATCCCTATCTTGCCGATGCCTATATTCGTATGGGCCAAAGCAATGATTTGATCGAACGTGTTCGTGGCTATGTTCAAGATAATTTAACGAAAGCCGAGCAAAAATTTGAAGAACATGGCCTGACCGTAGCAACACAAATACTAGAAGGCTTTGCTGTACATCAGGAAATTATTGGCGCAGCGCAAAATCTGGGCGCAGACCTGATCATTATGGGCTCGCATGGGCGTACTGGTTTCAAACAGTTTGTATTGGGTAGCGTGGCGCAGAAAGTTTTGGCTGAAAGCCATATTCCAGTATTAATTGTTCGCTAGAAAATAAGCTCTGCTGAATTGAAAAAAACATGGTAAATACTTACCATGTTTTTTTATTTTTACTTATTGAGTTTTTAGCTCAATGGGTTTAGCTTTTTCTAAAACGTCATTCGAAATTTCATTTGTCGATACAATTGTTAATGACTGACCATTGGCCTGAAGTTTCTCTTTATTCAGATCATTTAAAACAACATTTGTATCTTTAGTACTGAGACTATACATCGCACCTGTTGCAGGATCGATAATTAGCAAGCCAATTATCCCACCAAATAAAATATTCCCGATATACCAGCCATTCATGCTCGAAGTGACTTTGATTTCTTTCTTTTCATAGCCATCTTTTTCAAAAATAACTGTATATCTTTCAGGAACAAAGAAACCAGCACCACGATTTAGGCTAACCGTAACAGGTGCTTTACCAACATGAATTTTTTTCCCATCACGATTTAAAATCGTGATATCACTTAATTCAGGTGTGCTCTGAAATGTCATGGTTTGAGTTTTACCCGAAATGATGCTGGCACAACCAGATAAACTGAGAACTACAGCCCCACAAAGTAGAGAAATTTTTTTCATTTAAATACCGAAAACACTAATGTAATTTTATGTAATCAAAGTGTAAATAAACTGTAAAAAAATTTCAAGATATTAATTTGGGTCTAAGTGGTGATTATTTTAAGGCTGCCAGCCAAAGGTTTTTAAACTCACCTTGCCATTCAATAAATAGATCCCCTCTTGTTCTAATAACATCTGTTGAACATTTTCACCGCGCTCATTGATTCGGGTCACACTGATTTTCCCTTGAGAATTAATGACACGATACCACGGGATTTCACTTTGCTTGTCTAAATGCTTAAGTACATAACCGACTAAACGCGCATGTTTAGGCAAGCCCGCCAGCTTGGCAATTTGACCATAACTTGCCACTTTGCCATACGGAATCAAGGCAATCACTTCCAAGATTTGTCGATGTAGTTCATTGGTATCTTGCACAATACAACCTATAAAAATCTGCTAAGATGATAAAAATCATGCGAAAATGCTAAACACAATAATTAAAACTCTACGACTTGAGAGAACAAAAATGCGGTTAAAACTCACAGCGCTGACAGTATTTTGTCTGATCTTTAGTGCATCCTGTACGACTCAAAAATCACCTGTAAAAATCACACCTTATAAATATCATTCAGGTTCTTCTGATGATCTACCTGTCGTCAATGTCAGTTTTATTTTTACCACCAATCGCCCAGAAGCCCAAGCCTTTGATACGAAACTGCAAATGTATAAAGAACTGGGGATCTTAAACCAGTATTTTGTCGATGAAGATAGTCAAAAAATCTTTAAGTTCAAAATACATCGTTATTATTCTTATCAGGACTTTAGTAAACGAAAATGTGATCTGGCCAATCAACTCAACCAGCCTAGAGCGTTAATTGCTGATCATATTCCTAGCGCCGTTAAAAGCTGTTTTCCCCGTCGCAAAAGCAAAGAAGTCCTCTTCATTATTTATGATTCATACGGCGATAAACTCAAATATGCCGACGTGACCAGTTGGGGTTTTAGAAATCGTGGGCAGCCTTTTATCCTGATCGACTGGGAGCGTCTAAATTATCAGATTCAAGCCGCCAGTGTGCACGAGATGGGACATGCTTTTGGCTTAAGCCATGTCTGTGCTCCTAAAGCGACCAAAGCCACACCAACCAATATTATGACCAGTTACGACTGTAAACTCGGTAGCGGTGGCTTACGTAATCTCGGCTTCACCAAAGAACAGCTCAGCATCATGCTCGATAATTACAACCGTTATCCTTAAAATTTCAGTTGTATATAAGCCCCTAATTGATCTTGTCCCAAAGTGTAATCTGCTGCGTTAAGTTGACGGATTAAAAAATGCTGTGCCTGTTCAAACTGTGTTTCATTCACAGGATAAGGCTGCCAAAAGCTCTGTAAATTATCAGTGAAGATTGGATAAAGCTGTACACTTTGTGCTTTTAAATTAATTCGAACCACCAGCCCATATGGCAACGCCTGATATTTTTCAAACTCGCCATTGCTATTAAACACACCATTACCAATCCCGAAGATCACGGGTTTATGGTTCATCCGTTGAATAGGCTGAATGGTATGTGACCCATGACCAATCACAAGATCAGCACCGATCTGGGTTAACACCCGCGCAAGCTTTTCCTGCTCAGGATGCGTGCTTTTAAAATCGATACCCCAATGACAAATCACAATAATCTTATGCTGTGGATATTGCACTCGATACTGCATGATTTGTTCAAATAGAATGGCGTTGATACTCGCCACACCTGCACTCCGTCCCAGTGCATAAAAATCATATTGCTGGTAGGCCGTCTGCCGATGCCAATAGCCATTAAAAATCGCAACACTTTGCTGTTCATTATGGATTTGCAGGCATTGGTGGGCTTTCTGCTGATCATTGCCTGCCCCGATAAAATTGATCTCGGCTTGATCTAGCAGCGCCAAAGTATGTGTGAGACTTGGTTCACCATAGTCCTTTAAATGATTATTGGCGAGGCACAAGGTATTCAAATGTATCCGCTTAAATTCGTCCAGCGTTTGCTTAGGTTGTGCACCCAAAATAAAGGCTTTTTTATCTGTTAATGGAGAGCTTTCATCAAGGTTGAACACAGCTTCAAAATTGGCAATATTGATCTCATCTTGGTGGAAAAAATGTTTGATCTTCTCAAAAGAATACGCATAGCCATAACGTTGTAACGCATCTTCTATTTCCTTGTTTTTTCTTTTATTTGTATAGAACTCACCAAAATAGGTATCGCCAATGATATTGATCCATTCACTTTTTGCCTGAATCTGTTTGGCAGGCAATACCCCTTGTTCAAAATAGTGATAATACGGCACCAAATGATCAATCCGATGCAAATCATCCAAGAGATGAAAAATGCCCAGACTCTGATTTTCATGGCAATAAGAGAAATAATAAGGGTGCTGCTGATGAGAGAAAATGAGAACAGCATCAAGCTGGTGACAGGTTAATACAGCACTGAATGGCGCAATCTCCCGTCCTGCAAGGTTGAATGTTTTGACAAATACCTTGTGCAATAAGGGCAAAGGCATTTCAAAAATGGCTTGTGCCAGACTTGCTAAATTTTGCAGGGTATTTTGCGCATAATGCTCTGGATGAGGAAGCCGTAATCCAAATCGCTGGGCGGTCTGCTCCATCTGAATTTGAGCCTGCTGCCAATCTCCAAACAAAGTCCAGCCAAGTGCCTGCTTATGCTCAAGTGTTTGGGTAAAACCCCAATATTGCAATAGCGCTAAAACAGAAGTGTCCTGTTTCAAAAACTGTGCTTGTTGATCGCTCTGTTCAAACTGTTGCTCTATTACAATTCGATCCTCAAATTGCAAATGACCTGCGAGGATACGTTGCAAAGTCAGATAAACTAAAATCCAGTCACCACATTCCCCTGCGATTTCAGTTTGCCAGAGCGGATGCTGAAAATTCTCATTGCCGATTTGGCTGATGATCTTGATCTCTTGAGGAAGGCTCATTTATTTCATCCTCAATAATTCAGTTTTCGAAATGCTGAACATAGGCCACATAACCAGAAAGATTATGTTCCTGATCATCAATACGGACACGGAAGCGGTCATGCCGGACATAAAAGGCATTGAGGCACTTCTCAGGACATGCCATATACATGGCCACTTCAGGATAGAAAAACCCTGTGCGCTGAAAATCACTACGAAATTCGATCAGTTTTTTTAAATCCTCAAACTGTGCTTTTACAATTAGCTCATGCAAACCCAAATCCCGAATCCGACATAGCATTTGATAAGCCGCCATCATCATTTCCAGCAAAGTGGCATAAGCTGTTTTACGATTGCGGATAAACACCAGATGCCTGAGGTAATTATTGATACCAAATTGAAAATATTTTTCTTCTGGACAAATTTTGGTGAGCTCATTGGTACAGTAACTTAGCCAATGGTCATGATAACTATCATACTTTTGTTCGATAAAACGCTCGAACATACGCTTGACTGTGTTCAACAGCTTTTCATCGGCCTGTAGCTGATACAGACGTAACAAGGCCAAAGCCGCTTCACCATCATAATAAATAATGCGGAACTGCTCTTTTACACTATAGTCAGGATAATGAAGAACATGCACGGTTTCCCCTGCTGCATTCACCATCGACAAAATGCCATTGGCCAAAGCTTGGGCATATCTCAGATACTGATCATTCCCTGTTATTTCCTGATATTTACTCAACATTAAAATCGCAGCGGCATTGGCACCCAGTTTGATTTCATTCAGTTGGTTTAGATCTGCACCATCTCGCATATAGGCCAGATCATTTTGCTTTTCGATATAAAAATGTTTTAAGGCATATTCAATGGCTGTTTGGATTTTTGCGATTCTTTGCTGTTGTGAATGTAGGGTCAGCGTCTCAATCAAGGCATAAGTCGAAGTACAGTGCCGCACTGTATTATAGCTACGGATTTCACGGTCATAGGCGGGGAAAAAACCATAGATAAAACGTCCATCCGCCTGAATCTGCTGTTCAAGAAACTGGGCGTTACCCTCAATCATCTGCGTGAAATGCTGTTTTTTGGACTCAGTTAAATAGCGGACACCATTTTCAGTGAATTGGCTGTGCAAGGGTAATAATTGACCATTTTCATAAAATACGGCATGGCTATCGAAGCTCCAGACCTGCTGGATTTGATTGAACTGGACTGGATGCGCTTGATGCGGATATTTCTTTGAAATACTGGCATCCAGATTATCTTGATCAAAAAAGTTGGGCGTGTCATAGCTCAAGCCACGGATAATCGCCTTACCATAAAGCTCCTGTTCCAAAAAACAGATCTGGAAATCCTGATCAAAACTGATGCCTTTGCGATAATGATTATTATGAAATTGGCATTTTAAGTCTTGCTCGATTTTCTGCCAGTATTCTGACTGGATGTTATAGGCCAGATCGAATTTTAAAAATTCTGCCAGTTGTCCCTGTGCCTGCAATTCTTGATCAAGAAAGGTAAACAGCTCCTGTTGCGTATATTGAAACTCGGTCAAAGATGTATTCCAGACGTGGCAACGTTGTGTTCTTTCACCATAAGACAAGAAAATAACCGTGTCGGTTAAACCCAAATGTTGCTGAACCTTTTCAAAGTAAGCGCTGAGTTGGTTTTTGAGTTGTTCAAGTGCTGAAATCGTCGTAATCGTCATAGATGCAGTTGTTAGAATTTTTAAGCGTTTTAAACAAGATAGCACAAATTTTTATGATCTTCTCAAAATGAAAAAGAGAACCCGAAGGTTCTCTTTTTATGCTAAAGCTTTAGGATTAGTAAATGATCTGGTTGTTATTTAACAGTGTATTCAGATCTGTTGTTACACCTTCAAGTACTAACAATGGTGTATAAGTACTGCTACCAAGAATACCAGGGTCACCATTACGATCGATTTCAATCGTTGTATTACCGCCACTTGTAGTTACGCGTAGGTATTCACTAATATTAAGCGCATTTTGATCCCCATCCAACAGATGCTGGATATCGATCTTGTCCGCCTGATCATTGTAATTCGCCGCACCTGTATTGGTGTTGCCAACAACAAAGTCTGTCCAGTGATCAACACCATTACCGCCTGTATTTGCACCATTACCAGCAGATGCAGCACTACCATTCAGGATTTGGAAGATCAGGGTATCTGATCCTGTACCAGTCGTGAAGGTATCGTTTGCAGCTGTACTGGTATAAAGCAGGTTGTAATCAGAATGAGTCAAGTCAATATTCAAGGTTGAGATCGACTCAGTACCTGTTGCAGAAATGATCTTGTAATCAATACTATCCGCAGATGTTAAATGTGTGGTCACATTGACATCATTTGGACGGTATTCATACGCACCATTGGCCTGCATGATCAAGATACCGTTACCTGTATTAATGCTTTGTCCAACAGCATCTACATATGATCCAGCAACACTATCCCACACCTGAAGTTTGTAGCCCTCATGTGTTGGAAGTCCTGTATCCGCAACCCCACCAATATCATCTCCGAGTAACACGTTACCATTGATCCATTCAGAGCTGTATTGATCCAAATGAATCGCTGTTGTAGTGACACTTGTATCTAAGGTGGTTGCGCCTAGAGATATGCCTTGTAAAGTGTATTGAACTCGATACAGACCCGCTGCCAGATAATCGACATTATCCTGGAAGGCTACACTGCCCGCCTGAATCGTTGCCAGACTACCCAATGCAGTTTGTGAACCCGTATAGATGGTATTGGTCCATGTCAAACCGCCATCTGTACTACGTTGAATCACATAGCTGACCGTTGGCAACAAGCTCGCAAGTGGCTGAGCAGTATAGACTGCAGCAAGATCAATATTGGCTACTGTTCCAGCCGCTACTGTAAAGCTATTCGAAGTCACAGAAGTCGAACCGATGAGATTGACCGTAATATTAGGACTATCTACATCAACTGCTGCATCTCTAGCATTCGAGAAGTCTGTTGTTGCAGTTGCAGTATCTGCATTTGCAGCAAACTCAACAACACCATCATTGCCCGGGTTGGCTGTATCCCAAACCACAGTTGCATCAGGTGAACCCACCTGAATATGCAATTGCGCTGTATCCGTCGCGCCCGTCAGAACATCACGGATGGTATAGGTAAATGTATCGACTTTGCCCACCGCACTCAAATCAGTGGTATTCGGTGTATAGGTATACGAACCGTTGGCAGAGATCACCAGCGTACCGTAAGCCCCAACGATTGTTGTATTGGTTCCAATCGTTTCAGTTGGTGCACCAGCAACTTCTGAAGTCACTGTTGAAACCTGTGTGGTCAAGGTAATTGAATCACCTGTTAACACATTGCCTTCAGCCTCAATCGCTGTATTGGTCGGTGCAACGGTATAGTCGAAGTCATCTTTCACTACACTCATGGTACCCAAGATACCAACGCCCACACCAGTGTAGACCATGAAGGCACGGTATTCGCCCTGACCTAGATCAGGTACTGTTACACCAATACCACCACTACCTAACAGACCGATGTTAAGCAATCCAGTGCTTGAACCACCATCAATGTTATGCCAAGTACCGTCTGCTGCTTTTTCTTGCAGAACCACCTTGTAGTCGTTGAATAAAGACAGTGAAACTGTTGGTGCGTAAGAGAATGTCACATCCGCGCCGTGTCCAGCTGCAATATTAAATTTCACACTCGGTGTACCCAGTAATGAGAGGTTGAGGTTCTCAGACAATCCAACCAGTAACAGATAACTTGCTGAACCGACTGCAACACCCAACTGACCTTGTGGAACAACATCAATACCCGCAGACACCACATCATCAATCGCATCTACAGGTGTAGCCACGATATCAGCTGGTTGTGAAGGATCCGTTGGATTCCAAGTCATATCGACAGCATCACTATCAATATGGAAGTACAAGGTGGCTTGCGATGAATTCACACCATCCGTCAAGGTATAGGTAAATTGATCGACTTGGCCCACACCACTTGCATTGGCAGTTGGTTGATAGCTGTAATTACCATTTGCGTAAATCGACAATGTACCGTAGTCACCGACAATCGTTGTGACACCCGTCGCATTCACGGCATGTGCAACACCATTGAATTCAACGCTGGTGATGCTACTGAAGCCAGAGGCTGTATCTGCATGTCCATTGAGACCAATGTCATGGATCACATTACCTTCCGCAGCTTCTACGCTGTAACCCGTAATGTTGGTTGCATCAAATACATCTTTCTGAACAGAAAGCGTACCCAGCAAGCTAACACCAACACCGCTACCCGCATAGGTCATAAAGGCTCTGTACTGACCTGCACCTAAACCATCTAATGTGATTGAATTACCACCAAAGGCTGCAAGGCTCAGTAAATCAGCATCGCCTGTACCATGTACAGCTACCCATTGATTTGTCGCAGTATCAAATTTCTGAACCACGAGTACATAGTCAGCAAGCAAGCTTGCATCGATTAATGCACTGTAATTGAACGTCACATCATTTAAGGTGTTGTCAGTCAAGGTAAAGCCGACACCTTGTCCACCCAACTGGAAGTCAAAATTCTCAGTTAAGCTTACTAAGGCTAGATATAAGTAGCTGCCTACCGCAACATCATTACCAATTTGCAGATATTCCGGATTAATCTCGGCAACTGCAAGGTCATCTACCGCAATCACTGGCGTACTGTTGCCAATCGTGAAGTCCAGACTTGCACTTGACGAGTTGCCGCCCAATGGATCTGACAAGGTATAAGTGAAGTGATCCACCAGACCTAGATTTGCATTGGTATTATTCGGTGTATAGATATAATCGCCATTTGCAAATATTTGCAGTGTTCCGTATTGACCGACAATGGTTGCACCATTGGTGAGATCAACTGTGGTTGTTACACCATTGAACGTTACAGAACCCACAACTGTGTAGCCTGTGACTGAGTCGGCATTGGTGCCCACACCTAGACCAGTAATCACGTTGCCTTCTGTCGCAACACCTGTGTAATCCACTTGTGTTGGATCAAAGACATCCATGGTACCTGTCAATGTGCCGAGGATACTCTTACCATATAGGCCGTTATAGGTCATGAAGGCACGATATTGTCCTTCTTCCAGACCTTCAAGAACCACTCCTGGAGTTGCATTCAAGCCGATACCTAACACACTAAGGTTAAGTAAAGATGCTTCACTGCTACCCGTAATCGATTCCCAACGATTCGTTACGGTATTGAATTTCTGTACGACAAGTTGGTAATCGCCCAATGCACCTTCATTAATCAGACTGCTATATTTGAATGTTGCTGTACCTTGCTCACCCGCAGCCACATTGAAGTTCACTGTGCTGTTCACAAATGGTAAAGGTGCTTGTAGGTTGATACCCGCCAACGATAGCAATGCAAGGTAAGTTGCGCTGCCCAGTGCACGATCATCTTCAATAAGATGCGGTTGTGCGCTAATTCCAGCATTCACTGCATCATCAGCTGCAATAATCGTTACTGTTGCAGGTTCTGAAGGATCCGCTGGGTTCCAGTTCATATCGACAACTTTACTATCGAGGTGAACATAGAAGGTCGCTTGTGAAGTCGTACCTGATGCTGGATCTCGTAAGGTATAAGTAAACTCATCTACCTGTCCTAAACCAGCACTGTCAGGATTTGGTGTATAGGTATAGTCGCCATTTGGATAGATCACTAAAGTACCGTGATCACCTGCCACTGTAGTTGGAGAGCCAGTGATAGCAACGCCATTAATTTCACTAATCACGCTGTTCGGCGTTGCGATATCAATCGCACCATTGGTATTCGGATCAGAGATCAAGTTACCATGTGCTGCAACAACATCGTATCCAGTGATCACCGCAGGGTTGTAGAGATCCACCTCACCATTCAAGGTCACACCGACTGCACCACCAAGCAGACCGTTGAAGGACAAGAATGCTCGATATTCGCCTTCAGTCAAGCCAGCAATTTGCGCGGTTGGTGTCGTACCTAATAAGGTCAGATTCAATAATGAACGGTCACCTGTACCATTCACCGCTTCCCATTGACCAGTCACTTCATTGTATTTTTGCAATACGACATTGTAGTTACCGAGTGCCGATGCACCAATCAGGCTGTTGAAGCTAAATGTTGCAACACCTTCTTGTCCAGCAGCGACATTGAAATCAACGGTATCCACAGTCAACAATTGCAAGTCGACCAGATTTCCGACATTCAACAAGATGCCATAGAATGCCGAATCTGTTTCTGTGCCCACCAATTGATATTGTGGATTGATTTCCACTTCAACCAAGTTGTCCGCAGCACGGATTGAATCGAACACAATATTCAGATTTGCTTCTGTCGTCGCACCTGTGACCGGATCGGTTAAGGTATAGGTGAATTGATCTGTTTGACCGACACCTGAACCATTCGCGAACGGAACATAGGTATAACTACCATCTTGATGGAAGGTAATCGTTCCATATAAACCATCGAAGCTTTCGCCATCGGCATCAATTGCATGGCCATTCACAGAAGATACGATCGTTGTCGATGTAATTTGATCGACTTGTCCTGTTGGATCTGGATCAAGGATCACGTTACCTTCTGCATTGCCGACTTCATATCCGCCAGGGATCGATAGATCATAATCATCCATCGTCGCAGACAAGGTACCCAGTACACCAACACCTAATAAGCCATCGTAAGTCAAGAAGCCACGGTATTGTCCCGCTTCCAAACCTTCGAGTACGACACCTGGAACATTTCCAATGCCAAGACCAAGTAAGTGCAGGCTAAGCAATGAAGCATCGCTATCGCCGTGGATAGATTCCCATTGATTCGTTGTCGTATTAAATTTTTGTACAACTAATTTATAGTCGGACAACAATGCAGCATCAATTAAGCCACTGTATTGGAAGGTCACAGTACCTTCATGGCCTGGATCTACCTCAAAGCCAAGTGAGTTACCACCAAGTTGAAGATCAATACCTGCCAATGAGGTTAACAATAGATATGAAGTACTACCCAAGCTCACATCATCTTGAACCAATGCTGGTTGTGGGCTAAGGACAGCATGTCCAATGTTATCGTAAGCGATTAAGGTACCTGTATTCACAGTATAAGTAACATCGCTTGTCACATCACCCACGTTACCTGCTGCATCTGTCGCCTTAACAGTGACATTAATCACTTTATCAGCATCGGCAACCAGCTCCGCACCAGCTACAGAGATACTCCATAGACCGCCCGCTTGAACTGTAGTGCTGATATCCACACCATTTACATTGACGATGACTGCATCACCAACCGTAAACTCTCCAGTGACCGTACCACTAATGGTTTGGTTCACTCCAGCTTCAGTTGAATCAACAATATTGTCTCCTGTAATCGGATCAATTGTGACCGTCGTTGTAGAACTATCTGGTGGCGTAATATCCACTGTATAGACTTGAGTATCGGTGATGTTACTGCTGTTACCTACCGCATCCGTGAAGGTTGCTGTGGCTGCGATAGTCTTGTCATTGTCAGCCAGCAAATCACTGCCCGCTACATCTGCAGTCCATGTACCCGCTGCTGCATCAACAGTTGCAGTGTACGTCACGCCATTGATAAGCAGTGTCACCACCGTGGTTGCTGCATCTGCAGGGATTCCGGTTAAGGTACCTGTTACAGTCACTGTGCCAGTTGATTCTGCGGCATTCAACACGTTGTCTGCAGTCACATCATCAATCGTTAAGGTTGCACCTGCTGGATTTGGTGGAGTGAGATCCACTGTTTCTGTACCTGGTACAGACGGGTTACCTGCAGGGTCAGTCGCAATTGCCGTGATGGTATCACCATCCACCAAGCCACCTGGGTTTGGTACGCTCCATTCGCCTGTCACTGGATCAGTCACTACATCAACTGTTGTGCCATCCGGGAAGGTTACAGTCACCGTTGAACCTGGTTCTGCGGTACCCGTGATTGGATCGGTACCATTGACCGGATCAATCTCTGGCGCTGCTGGTGCAGTCACATCCACCGTATAAGTTTGTGTATCAGTCACTGTGCTGCTGTTGCCTGCTGCATCGGTGAAGGTGGCTGTCGCATCGATGGTCGCATCTGGATCTGCAAGTAAGTCACTACCTGCTACATCTGCAGTCCAGTTACCTGTCGCTGCATCAACAGTTGCAGTGTATGTCACACCATTGATAAGCAGTGTCACCACCGTGGTTGCTGCATCTGCCGGGATACCGGTTAAGGTACCTGTCACAGTCACTGTGCCCGTTGATTCTGCGGCATTCAACACGTTGTCTGCAGTCACATCATCAATCGTTAAGGTCGCACCTGCTGGATTTGGTGGAGTGAGATCCACTGTTTCTGTACCTGGTACAGACGGGTTGCCTGCAGGATCGGTGGCAATTGCCGTGATGGTATCACCATCCACCAAGCCACCTGGGTTTGGTACAGTCCATTCGCCTGTGGTTGGATCAGTCACCACATCAACGGTTGTGCCATCCGGGAAGGTCACAGTTACGGTTGAACCTGGTTCTGCAGTACCGGTGATTGGATCGGTACCATTGACCGGATCAATCTCTGGCGCTGCTGGTGCAGTCACATCCACCGTATAAGTTTGTGTATCAGTCACTGTGCTGCTGTTGCCTGCTGCATCGGTGAAGGTGGCTGTCGCATCGATGGTCGCATCTGGATCTGCAAGTAAGTCACTACCTGCTACATCTGCAGTCCAGTTACCTGTCGCTGCATCAACAGTTGCAGTGTATGTCACACCATTGATAAGCAGTGTCACCACCGTGGTTGCTGCATCTGCAGGAATACCGGTTAAGGTACCTGTCACAGTCACTGTGCCCGTTGATTCTGCAGCATTGAGTGTGTTGTCCGTGGTGACTGGTGCAACAGTCAGTGTGGTACCCGTGGTATCTGGTGCAGTGGTATCTACAACATAGTTGTGATCTGCACTGATCGGTCCTGTACCCGTTACATCAACAGTCACTTCAATAGTGCTGTCTGCATCTGCGGTCAACTCGCTACCTGGAACAGTCACGCTCCATGTACCATCCGCCTGTACCGTCGTGTTGTAATTGTTGCCATTGACCACAACTGTCACTGCATCACCTGCAGTGAAGCCGCCTACAACCGCACCACTGATGGTTTGGTCTACGCCTGCTTCTGCGGCATTGACGATGTCATCGCCTGCAACTGGATCAAACACCACCACTGGTGTGGTGATATCCACGGTGTAGCTGGCATCTGCTGTCACAGTACCGGTGTTACCTGCGGCATCTGTTGCCGTAATGCTGACATTGATGGTGCTGTCTGCATCAAGGACTAACTGTCCGCCATCAACCNCGATGTCATCGCCTGCAACTGGATCAAACACCACCACTGGTGTGGTGATATCCACGGTGTAGCTGGCATCTGCTGTCACAGTACCGGTGTTACCTGCGGCATCTGTGGCCGTAATGCTGACATTGATGGTGCTGTCTGCATCAAGGACTAACTGTCCGCCATCAACTGTAACGCTCCATAAGCCGCCAGTTTGTACGGTCGTGGTGATGTCCACGCCATTGACATTAACTGTGACCACATCACCCACGCTGTATTCACCAGTGACCGTACCGCTAATGGTCTGGTCTGTTGCTGCTTCGCTTGAATCAACAATGCCATCGCCTGCAATCGGGTTAATGGTAATCGTAGTGGTACTGTTGTCTGGGCCAGTGGTATCGACTGTATAGACCTGAGTATCAGTCACTGTGCTGCTGTTACCTGCGGCATCGGTGAAGGTTGCTGTCGCATCGATGGTTGCATCGGTATCTGCAAGTAAGTCACTACCTGCCACATCTGCAGTCCAGTTACCTGTCGCTGCATCAACAGTTGCTGTGTAGGTCACACCATTGATAAGCAGTGTAACAACCGTGGTTGCTGCATCTGCAGGAATACCGGTTAAGGTACCTGTCACGGTCACTGTGCCCGTTGATTCTGCGGCATTCAACACGTTGTCTGCAGTCACATCATCAATCGTTAAGGTTGCACCTGTATTGTCTGGTGCTGTGGTATCGACAGTATAAGTTTGTGTGTCGGTCACGGTGCTGCTGTTGCCTGCTGCATCGGTGAAAGTGGCTGTCGCATCAATGGTCTTGTCACCATCTGCAAGCAAGTCACTACCTGCCACATCTGCAGTCCAGTTACCAGTCGCTGCATCGACAGTTGCGGTATAAGTCACACCATTAATAACGAGTGTCACCACCGTGGTTGCTGCATCTGCAGGGATACCAGTTAAGGTACCTGTCACGGTCACAGTGCCAGTTGATTCTGCGGCATTCAACACGTTGTCTGCAGTCACATCATCAATCGTTAAGGCAGCACCAGTATTATCTGGTGCTGTGGTATCGACAGTATAAGTTTGTGTATCGGTGACTGTGCTGTTGTTACCTGCTGCATCGGTGAAGGTTGCAGTCGCATCAATAGTCTTGTCACCATCAGCAACTAAATCACTACCTGCGACATCTGCTGTCCAGTTACCAGTTGCTACATCGACAGTCGCGGTGTAAGTCACACCATTAATCAATAAAGTGACAACAGTCGTTGCTGCATCGGCTGGGATATTCGTTAAAGTACCTGTGATGGTCACAGTGCTTGCTGATTCTGCTGCATTCAATACATTATCGGCAGTTACGTCATTAATGCTTAATACCGAACCTGTCGTATCTGGTGCATCCGTATCTACTGTATAGCTTTGATCAGCATCGATTGGTCCAACACCAGTAACTTCAACTGTTACATTGATTTTACTGTCCGTATCTGCTGTTAATTCACTACCTGGAACAGTCACACTCCAAACACCACCTGTTTGTAAGGTAGTCGTGTAATCTGTGCCATTAACATTGACAGTGACTTTATCTCCGACAGTAAAGCTTCCAACTACTGAACCACTGATGGTTTGATCGACGCCAGCTTCAGCTGCATTGACGACATTATCCCCAGCAATCGGGTTAATCACTACAACTGGTGTGGTGATATCTACGGTGTAAGTAAGGTCTGCTGTAACATTACCAACGTTACCTGCGGCATCTGTTGCCGTAATGCTGACATTGATGGTGCTGTCTGCATCAAGTACTAACTGTCCGCCATCAACTGTAACGCTCCATAAGCCACCAGTTTGTACCGTCGTGGTGATGTCCACGCCATTGACATTAACTGTGACCACATCACCCACGGTGTATTCACCAGTAACCGTACCACTAATGGTCTGGTCTGTTGCTGCTTCGCTTGAATCAACAATGCCATCGCCTGCAATCGGGTTAATGGTAATCGTGGTGGTGCTGTTGTCTGGGCCAGTGGTATCGACTGTATAAGTTTGTGTGTCGGTCACTGTGCTGCTGTTGCCTGCGGCATCGGTGAAGGTTGCTGTCGCATCGATGGTCGCATCGGTATCTGCAAGTAAGTCACTACCTGCCACATCTGCAGTCCAGTTACCCGTTGCTGCATCCACAGNATTATCCCCAGCAATCGGGTTAATCACTACAACTGGTGTGGTGATATCTACGGTGTAAGTAAGGTCTGCTGTAACATTACCAACGTTACCTGCGGCATCTGTTGCCTGAATAGTTACATTAATGGTTTTATCTGCATCAAGCGCCAGTTGACCACCGTCGACTGTAATACTCCATACACCACCAGTCTGAACTGTTGTAGTGATATCTACGCCATTGACATTGACAATAACGACATCACCAACTTTATATTCGCCTGTTACGCTACCACTAATCGTTTGATCTGTACCAGCTTCTGTTGAGTCCAGAATATTGTCACCAGCAACAGGATTAATCGTAATCGTTGTTGTACTGTTGTCAGGTGCTGTTGTATCAACCGTATAAGTATGATCTGCAGTAACAGTACCAACGCCTGTTACATTTACAGTTACATTAATGGTTTTATCTGCGTCCAATGTAAGCTCAGCGCCAGTAACCTCAATACTCCAGTTTCCGTTGTTATCTAGAGTAGTGGTGTAGTCTGCGCCATTGACATTGACAGTAACCTGATCTCCAGCAGTAAAGCTACCAACCACTGAACCACTGATGGTTTGATTGACACCAGCTTCTGCTGCATTCAGAACGTTATCACCTGCAATTGGATTGATGACAACAACAGGTGTGGTGATATCGACAGTATATGTTGCATCAGCAGTTACATTACCTACATTACCTGCTGCATCTGTTGCCTGAATAGTCACATTAATGGTTTTATCAGCATCAAGAACCAACTGACCACCGGCAACTGTGATACTCCATAAACCACCCGTCTGAACAGTTGTCGTAATGTTGATGCCATTCACATTAACAGTGACTACATCACCAACACGATACTCCCCTGTGACTTTACCACTGATGACCTGATTAGCACCTGCCTCTGTTGAATCCACAACATTGTCACCCGCAATTGGGTCAATTGTAATTGTAGTCGTGCTGTTATTTGGTGGAGTTGTATCTACAGTTTCCGAACCTGGTGCAGATGGGTTACCCGCTGGGTCTGTGGCAATTGCTGTAACTGTATCGCCATCTTTTAAACCGCCTGGATTTTCTACTGTCCACTCACCTGTAGTTGGGTCAGTAGGAACCTGAACAGTGCTACCATCCGGGAATGTTACAGTCACCGTCGAACCTGGTTCTGCTGTACCCTTAATTGGGTCAGTGCCGTTGATCGGATCAATTTCTGGCACCGCTGGTGCAGTCACGTCAACAGTATAGCTTTGCGTATCGGTGACTGTGCTGCTATTACCTGCAGCATCTTTAAAGGTCACTGTTGCATCAATAGTTGTATCACTGTCAGCCTTTAAATCACTACCTGCAACATCAGCAGTCCAGTTACCTGTTGCGGCATCGACAGTCGCTGTATAAGTCACACCATTGATCACAAGTGTCACAACCGTGCTCGCTGCATCGGCTGGTACACCTGTTAATTTACCTGTAATTGTGACAGTCGAAGTCGATTCTGCTGCATTAAGAACATTATCTGCTGTGACTGGATCAACGCTAAATTCAACATTATCCGTATTCGGTGGATTGAGATCTACAGTTTCTGAACCTGGTGCAGATGGGTTACCCGCTGGGTCTGTGGCAATTGCTGTAACTGTATCGCCATCTTTTAAACCGCCTGGGTTTTCTACTGTCCATTCACCTGTGGTTGGGTCAGTAGGAACCTGAACGGTGCTACCATCAGGGAAAGTGACTGTGACCGTTGAACCTGGTTCTGCTGTACCCTTAATTGGGTCAGTGCCGTTGATCGGATCAATTTCTGGCACCGCTGGCGCAGTCACGTCAACAGTATAACTTTGGGTATCGGTGACTGTGCTACTGTTCCCAGCCGCATCTTTAAAGGTCACTGTTGCATCAATAGTTGTATCACTGTCAGCCTTTAAATCACTACCTGCAACATCAGCAGTCCAGTTACCTGTTGCGGCATCGACAGTCGCTGTATAAGTCAC
This sequence comes from Acinetobacter vivianii, assembly GCF_014635885.1. Taxonomy (GTDB): domain Bacteria; phylum Pseudomonadota; class Gammaproteobacteria; order Pseudomonadales; family Moraxellaceae; genus Acinetobacter; species Acinetobacter vivianii. The sequence goes on along the minus strand of NZ_BMDR01000002.1, from coordinate 382,114 downwards.
ACCATTGATCACAAGTGTCACAACCGTGCTCGCTGCATCAGCTGGTACACCTGTTAATTTACCTGTAATTGTGACAGTCGAAGTCGATTCTGCTGCATTAAGAACATTATCTGCTGTGACTGGATCAACGCTAAATTCAACATTATCCGTATTCGGTGGAGTGAGGTCTACAGTTTCTGAACCTGGTGCAGATGGGTTACCCGCTGGGTCTGTGGCAATTGCTGTAACTGTATCACCATCTTTTAAACCGCCTGGATTTTGTACTGTCCATTCACCTGTAGTTGGATCTGTATCAACCTCAACAGTTGACCCGTCAGGGAAAGTGACTGTGACCGTTGAACCTGGTTCTGCAGTACCAGTAATTGGGTCAGTACCATTGATTGGATCAATTTCTGGCACCGCTGGTGCAGTCACGTCAACAGTATAGCTTTGGGTATCGGTGACTGTGCTGCTATTACCTGCAGCATCTTTAAAGGTCACTGTTGCATCAATAGTTGTATCACTGTCAGCCTTTAAATCACTACCTGCAACATCAGCAGTCCATTTTCCTGTGGCTGCATCGACAGTCGCTGTGTAAGTCACACCATTAATCACAAGTGTCACAACCGTGCTCGCAGCATCGACTGGAATACCAGTTAATGTACCTGTAACTTTGACGGTCGAAGTTGATTCTGCAGCATTAAGAACATTATCCGCTGTGACTGGATCTATATTAAATTGAACTCCATCCGTATCTGGAGGTGTTTTGTCAATAACAACTGTTTCCGTACCAGGTGCTGATGGGTTACCTGCTGGGTCTGTGGCAATAACTTTGATGGTATCGCCATCTTTTAAACCGCCTGGGTTAGGTACAGTCCATTCGCCTGTGGTTGGATCGGTAGGAACCTGAACGGTGCTGCCATCCGGGAAAGTGACTGTGACCGTCGAACCTGGCTCTGCTGTACCTGTAATTGGATCAGTACCATTGATTGGATCAATTTCAGGTGCATCTGGTGCGGTCACATCAACGGTATAGCTTTGAGTATCCGTCACCGTACTGCTGTTCCCAGCCGCATCTTTAAAAGTTGCTGTTGCATCGATAGTTTTATCACTGTCAGCCAGTAAATCACTACCTGCTACATCAGCAGTCCATTTACCTGTTGCTGGATCTACAGTTGCAGTATAAGTCTTACCATTAATAACGAGTGTCACAACCGTGCTTGCCGCATCGGCTGGAATACCAGTTAATGTACCTGTAACTTTGACGGTCGAAGTTGATTCTGCTGCATTAAGAACATTATCCGCTGTGACTGGATCTACATTAAATTTAACTGCACTCGTATCTGGAGGTGTGGTGTCTGGATTATTATTCCCATCATTATCACGCCCATGACCATCGCTGCCTCCGCTTGCTGCCGCAATGATACCGCCAGCGACTAAAGGAACAGCCCATAACCATGGATTCATTCCACCATCATGGTAAAGCAAAGGTTCTACAGATTGAATCGGCTGATAGACAACATCTGAAACTGGAACTTCTGGAGCAGCCTCTGGCACAACAGCTGGAGTCTCTTCTAAGTATACAGCCCCTTCAGTGTCAGCATCTGCATCTGCATCCGCGTCACTATCTGCATCCGCGTCATTTTCAGCATCTTTGAAACGTGCCCAAATGAGTTGACCATCTTCGCCCTGAAAAACAAGGCTATTATCTAAATTCGCTCCTTCATTAAAGAAGTTTTGAATAACAATCTGCTCGCCATTTTTCAGTAAAATAACGGCATTAGAACCATCTCTTTTTACTGCTGAGATGTCGTTTACTGGTATTTTCACCAAAACGACTGTGGCCTCAGATGGTAAGGACGCTGTTTTTCCCGTCGTATTTGCAAGGGTTTTATGGCTTTCCTTGGAAATAATTTGTATTTCAGACATGATTATATTCCTCAATTATATATTATTAATTTCAAATCAATTTCTAATTACGTTATTACTGAAGTTAAAATTATTTTTTCAAGTGATAGAGTTCACGACATTACTTTAAATCAAACCGAATAAATGTTAAATAGCTCACAAAACAAAGAAAATAAACTTACATTGAAATAATTTATGACACTTACACAACATTATGTTTTACAACAACAAAAAAAATAAAAATTACTTTACAAAATAAAAAAGTTACACTTTTAAACAAATAAATTTACAAAGAAATAATGAGTTCCTAAAAAGTATTTTAATTAAATTAAACAAACTTTTTAAATATATTATTTAAATTAAAATAAAAACCATTCCCAATACTTTAATTAAATTAAACACACCATTTAATGATATTGTTAATTTAAAAACAAAAAAGCCTTATAAAATAAAAAGGCTTTTTTGAACAAATGAAAAAAATATACAATTAAAAGTTATCAGGATTTTCTAAGCGTTTAACTTCTTCTCGTTTACTTGGATGATGCATTGTAGCCACCCCATCATCGGTTTTCTGATCCAATAGAATCTCAGGGTTATAGATGGTAATCGTTTCTCGCCCTAAAGCATCCTCACCAATAATATATTTAAAGCCACGACGGTTCATCTTGTTACACATGCGTTGATAGAAGCCTTTTAAACCATCCTTCTCTTCATTTGGATTGTAGTAGAAAGCATTCATCACTGCAGGCAAACCGAGCCCACACACCACACCAGACAGCAATACACTAATAAAGGTATAACCAATCAGAATACTACTGTACTGGCTCAGCTCAGGAATGTTTGCAACAGCAAGGATCAAGGCAAGTGAAATACCACCACGCACCCCTCCCCAAGATAGAATCGCCAAACTGCCGTTATAGCTTTTATTCCTGAACGATGGGAATAAAGCAAAAGCAGCAAAGTTGGCAGCAAAACGAGAAAGATGCAGGATAATAAAGGCAATAATCCCGCCAATAATCAAGTTAGCGCTAAGATCAAGAATAAACAGCTCTAAACCAATTAATGTGAATAGGAAAGAGTTAATAATCCCTTCAACTGTATGCCAGAAGTGATTTACCTCACGTATTTCACGCTGTTCACGAATTTCTTGCCATTTATTACCGACAATCAGACCACCAATAACACAGGCAATTGGCGCTGACGCATGGGCAAATAGCGCAACCAGATAAGAACCACTGGCAAGCAAGGCTGTGGTTAGGATTAACGATTCCATCTCATGTTTACCGCGTAATAAACGCAAGATTGCAAAACCGAATCCAAAACCGATAATCACCGCCACAAAGATTTCATAAAGTAAGGTTTCAACAGTTGCCAGTAAGGAAAAATGTTCACCTTGCAAAACTTTTAATAGCGTCATAAATAATGCAATACACATGGCATCATTAAATAAAGACTCACCTTCCAGCTTTACCATGAGATGGTGTGGTGCTCTAATTGAACTAAGTACCCCTTTAACCCCAATTGGATCTGTCGCCCCAAGTGCTGCGCCTAATAACAATAAAACGCCAATCGGGACTGGATAGCCAACCAACCATTGAAATAAATACAATAAACCTGCATAAAATCCTGCACATAACACCAGTGCAATGGTGGCTAAAATACCAATAGGTTTCCAGTAATTTCTTAAATCTGAAATTTTAAATTTGAGTGCGGAAGAGGTTAAAATAAAGCAGATAACACCATTAATTAAAAAATCATAAAAATCAATATTTCTTACAGCTGCTTCAATATTATGAATATTAATGGTAATAAACTGATTACCATTTAATAGACTTGCACCCCACTGTAAAATAAAGACAAAAATTGCTGAAACAATAGGAACACCAATCGCTTGAGGAAACCCAAGTATTCGCTTATTAAAAATGGTCGTGGCAATGGATAATGCAAAAATTACCGTTAATGCTTGTAAAAGAAAAAAATTACCCATATAACCTCTTTATTTATTTCAATTTTCAACACATATCATTTATTTAAACTTTAAAACTCAATGAAACATGAAGTTTAAAAGTTCTTTGTATTTGCAATTGAATAAAGAAGAAAGGTCTATGCTGCAGTTTTACTCACCAATTATTTATTTTTTATACACAAGTGATTTAGATGCAGTAATAAACCAATCATCCTCAATTCAGCATAGACATGTTATTTTACGTTAATTCTTCTTAGGCTTCGTATATCTTCCGTATAAAAATCAAGGACAAAAAACATCCATGCTTATGACTGAAAAGTGTTGCATTGGTTGACATCACCTGATTTTAAACCAATCTTGAACCACTGCATGCGCTGCTCACTGGTACCATGAGTAAAACTATCAGGCACAACCTGTCCTGTTGCACGGCGCTGTAGATAGTCATCACCAATTTTTTCTGCCGCATCCATCGCCTCTTCAATATCCCCTTGCTCAAGGAATTGAGTACGCTGCTGATTTTGATGCGCCCAGATACCCGCAAAACAGTCAGCTTGTAATTCCAGACGCACAGAAAGTTGATTGCCCTGCGCTTGGCTCGCCTGAGCACGGGCTTGCTGTACCTGATCTGAAATACCTAACAGATTCTGGATATGATGTCCCACTTCATGCGCTATCACATAAGCTTGGGCAAAATCTCCTGCCTGATCCTGACGGGAAAGCTCTGTCTGGTTCTGCTCACCTGAAATGCCCATCTGCTGGCGCATATCTTTAAAGAAAGAAGTATCAATATAGACCTTTTGATCTGCTGGACAATAAAATGGCCCCATTGCAGCTTGTGCGGTTCCACAACCTGATCTGACCACGCCACTAAAGAGTACCAGACGAGGTGGCTTATAAGTCATTCCCAATTGCTGGAAAATCGGTGTCCAGGTATCTTCTGTATCTGCCAGCACCGTACCGACAAAATCACTCGCTTCTTTCTGCTCAGCCGTTAAGCTTTGCGGCGCACTACCTTGCTGAGAAGATTGTGCGGTCACGGCTTGCGTAGCCTGATAAGCCTGTTGCGGATCGACGCCAAAGAATTTCCAGGCAACAAACGCCACAACCAGACCCAATATACTGATACCACCTGCTTTTGCTCCGCCACCACCACGACGGTCTTCAACATTGGTACTGACTCGACGACCTTTCCAGCGCATAACGACCTCACATAATTTTGATGATGACGATTCGGGTTTAAGTTGATGCCTTTGGCCAAACTTTCTGAATCAAGCTGACAATAAGCAATACAATTGCTCCAGCTACCAGACCAATTCCAAGATTGATTAATGTTGGTGTCAATGCACCAATGATTGAACCTACACTTGGAATCAGCTCTAAATGATCAACTGTTTCTTCAGTAAAATGATGCAGTAATGGAATGGTATGCGAAATAATACCGCCACCGACTAAAAACATGGCAATTGTTCCAACAATTGAAAGTGTTTTCATCAAGATTGGAGCAAAACCAAGTAAACCACGTCCTATTTTATTTTTAAACTCAGAAGCCTGCTGGGTTAAATATAAACCTAAATCGTCAATTTTAACGATCATTGCAACCAGACCATACACCCCGACCGTCATGACAATTGCAATAATACTTAATACTGTCACTTTAGTCGTAAACGCTGCTGTTGCAACTGTACCTAACGAAATCACCACAATTTCAGCAGATAAGATAAAGTCGGTACGAATCGCACCTTTTACTTTTTCCTTCTCAAATTTCGCCAGATCAACTTCGACTTCCTGTAAATCTTCACTTGCCTCTTCTGTTGTTTTAGCTTTTTTATGCTTCAAGGTATGAACGACCTTTTCGACACCTTCATAACATAGAAACAGACCACCAATCATCAGTAAGGGATTAATGAGCCACGGCGCAACCACACTGATGAGCAAGGCTAATGGCACCAGAATTAACTTATTAACAAATGACCCTTTGGCAACACTCCAGACAACAGGCAACTCACGATCTGCACGCACACCACTGACCTGTTGTGCATTCAGCGCCAAGTCATCACCCAATACACCCGCAGTTTTTTTGGCTGCCATTTTGCTCATTACAGCAACGTCATCCAGAATCGTCGCGATATCATCCAGTAATAATAATAAACCACTCGCCATTTTTATTTCCTAATTTGTATTTATGTCGCTATTGTAGATTCCCTCAGTATATTCACAATATTATTTTTCAGAAAAAGTTAAAATTATCGCTGACGAAAAAAATTTATTTCTCGTACAATAATATCAATCTTATATCTATGAAATAACTGAATCTTGGAACATATCATGAGTAATATTGATCAACGTCCAATCATTTTGACAGGCGACCGTCCAACTGGACAACTTCATCTTGGACACTTTGTCGGTTCATTACGATCTCGTGTAGGTCTACAAGACAGTCATCATCAACACCTATTATTGGCTGATGCTCAGGCAATGACAGACAATGCCGATAATCCAGATAAAGTCCGCAACAACATTCTTCAAGTTGCACTAGATTATTTGGCAGTCGGCATTGATCCAACCAAAACCACAATTTGTGTGCAATCGTGCTTACCTGCACTGAATGAATTAACCATGCTTTACCTCAACTACGTGACTGTTGCACGTTTAGAGCGTAACCCAACCATCAAATCTGAGATCCAGATGCGTGGGTTTGAGCGTGATATTCCAGCGGGCTTCCTATGCTATCCGATTGCGCAAGCGGCAGATATCACTGCATTTAAAGCAACTGTTGTGCCTGTGGGCGAAGATCAGATTCCAATGATCGAGCAAACTAACGAAGTGGTTCGCCGTGTCAATCGTCAAATAGGTCATGACCTATTACCGGAATGTAAAGCCCTCTTGTCAAACATGGCGCGTTTACCAGGTTTTGACGGTAAAGCAAAAATGTCTAAATCATTAGGCAATACCATCGTGCTGAATGCTTCTGACAAAGACATCAAGAAAGCCGTCAATGCAATGTATACCGATCCAAATCACTTGCGTATTGAAGATCCAGGTCAGGTTGAAGGCAACATCGTATTTACCTATTTAGATGCTTTTGACCCAAATAAAGAAGAAGTGGAAGAATTAAAAGCGCATTATCGTCGTGGTGGTTTAGGTGACGGTACAGTGAAAAAACGTCTGGAAGGCGTATTGAAAGAGCTGATCACGCCAATCCGTGAACGTCGTGCCGAGTTAGAAAAAGATCCTGATTACATTATGGATGTACTCAAACAAGGCACTGAAAAATGCCGTATCATCACTCAACAGACCTTAGATGAAGTGAAAGATGGCTTAGGATTATTTAAATTCTAATTTATGTTATTTTTCACATAAAAAGCCTGATCTCGGGCTTTTTTTAATATAAGCATTTGATTTAAGTTTAATTTTAGAACTTCCCCATAAAATATAAAACTAACACTTTTTGTCACTTATTAACATGTATTAACAGTTATTAACATGAATACCTATGAACTTAGTCGGGATTTTAAATATTATTGCGTTGTAGATTAGCAAACACTAATCTCATGACATTTCTCCTTTCAACCGAAACTGTTTTAAACAGATTCGTTGTTCAACGCAATGACAACCCCAATCATTGCGTTTTTTTTCGTCTGCAAGAATGTGAACGATTTAGGTTGAAATTCAATCGCGTTAGATTTATTCTTATAACTGTTTTATTTTTATAAAAAATTTATTAATTATCTCTAAAAGAAATAAGAGAAACACTGATGATCTGGGATCTATTAACACACCCTTCTAATCTTATTTTTAGCATTGCCTTAATGTTATGTCTATTTATCGGTGTACTTGAATTCATCTTGCTGTTATTCGGTGGTAGTTCAAGTTTTCTGGAACAGTTTCTCCCTGATAGCCTGACCGATATTGACCATGCCGATGTTTCACTTGAACAGTCGGAAAATCTGTTCACCCAGCTTTTAGAATGGCTCTATCTAGGCAAAGTCCCTTTACTGATCTGGTTAATTATTTTCTTAACCCTGTATGCATTAACAGGCTTGATTATTCAGGATCTTTTTTTCCAGTTTACAGAACAATATGTATCGGCATGGATCATTGCACCTGCCAGCCTGTTTTTGGCAATGCCATTGGTACGTTATAGCGCAGCGCTGATTGCCAAGATTATTCCTAAAGATGAAACCACAGCAATTCAGCATGATGATCTGATTGGCCGTACCGCTCACATTATCTTAGGGGAAGCCAAACCAAACTCCCCTGCTCAGGCCAAAGTCAAAGATCAATTTGGTCAAACCCATTACGTCTTGGTTGAACCCGAAATTGATACGGTTTTCCATCAAGGTCAAGACGTTATTTTAACGCAAAGAACCAAAATTGGATTCCAAGCGATTGTTTCTTAGTTTTTATATTTATTACATGAGGGTGTTTAAATGTTGAGTTCAGCATTGACTGAAATTCTAATTATTACAGGTGTTATTTTTGCGGCACTGGTTTTCATCGGTATTGTTATCGCTCGTCTATATACGCGCTCAAGCAAAGAAGTCTCTTTCGTGCGTACTGGTTTTGGTGGTGAAAAAGTCATTTTAAATGGGGGTGCAATCGTGCTGCCTGTTTTACATGAAATTATCCCGGTCAACATGAATACATTGCGTCTGGAAGTGAAGCGTGCCGCGGATCAAGCCCTGATTACCCGCGATCGTATGCGTGTCGATGTCATGGCAGAATTCTATGTGCGTGTTAAACCGATTGCAGAATCCATTGCAACGGCGGCACAAACCTTAGGTCGTAAAACCATGTCTCCACCAGAGTTAAAAGATCTGGTTGAAGGTAAATTTGTCGATTCTCTACGTGCCGTTGCCGCTGAAATGGCGATGGAAGAACTGCATGAAAAGCGTGTCGATTTCGTACAGAAAGTTCAGCAAGTGGTTTCGGAAGATTTATCCAAGAACGGCTTGGAGCTTGAAACCGTTTCTTTAACGGGTCTCGATCAAACCAGCTTTAAATTTTTTAACCCACAAAATGCGTTCGATGCAGAAGGTTTAACCAAGCTGACTGAAACGATTGAAGATCGTCGTAAAAAGCGTAACGACATTGAACAAGATGCTGACTTGGCGATCCGTGCAAAAAATCTTGAAGCTGAACGTGCTCGTTTAGAAATTTCACGTGAAGAAGAATATGCAAAGTTACAGCAAGAGCGTGAAATCTCGATTCGTAAAGCTGAACAAACCGCAGAAATCGCCTCTCAAGAAGCAGGTAAAAAACGTGAGGCGGAAGAAGCCCAAATTGCTGCTGAGCGTGAAGTGGAGATTAAACGGATTGCTTCGGCACGTGATGTTGAAAACGAAAATATTCAAAAAGCACAATTGATCCAGAAAGCACAGGTTGAACAGAAGAAAACTATTGAATTGGCTGAGCAAGACCGCGCCATTGCCATTGCTGAAAAATCGCGTGCTGAATCAGAAGCCAAAGCGCAAGCTGACAAGGCCCGTGCCGAAGCAGTAAAAGCAGAGGAAGAAGTTGTGACTGTCCGCGAAACTCAACGTGCTGAACGTCAAAAAGCGGTTGAACTGGTTGCAGCAAAACAGACTGCTGAGAAAGAAGCGATTGCGATTACCGTTGCTGCGGATGCAGGTAAAAAAGCCGCTGCCGATGAAGCAGAAGCGGTACGCATTGCAGCAGAAGCTGACGCTGAGAAAATACGCTTAAAGGCCAAAGGTGAAGCAGATGCGAAAGTATTGCTGGCTCAAGCCCTAGAGAAACAATATCAAGTCGATGCAGAAGGTGCGCGTGCAGTCAATGAGGCAGCCAACACCCTTTCTGCTGAGCAGGTTGAAATGCAGATTCGCTTGGCGTTATTGAAGCATTTACCAGAGATTATCCGTGAAAGCGTGAAACCGATGGAAAATATTGATGACATCAAAATCTTGCAAGTTAATGGTTTAAATGGCTTTGCTGGTGGTTCTGCAACTTCAGGTGAAGCCGTTGAAAACGGTTCAACCTCATTGTCTGATCAAGTGGTGAATAGCGCCTTACGCTACCGTTCACAAGCACCTTTAATTGATAGCCTGATGAATGAACTTGGTCTGCAAGGTGGTGATATTAATGGCTTGACTCAAAGTCTAAATAAACCAAAAGCAGAATAACTCCGATATAAATAAAAAAAAGAGTCTTCATTGTAAGGCTCTTTTTTATTGCACTTTTATTTGTAGTTCACCATGACGGTCGCCTGCGCATTGACACTCCCCGCAACGGCGGCAACATTATCTTTCTTATAATATTTTGCATAGAAATTTTTAGTTAAAGCTGGATTTGATCCTGTGCCCAACCGACCAAATGAATATTCTGTGCCATAGTTAATCGCTGAATTATTAGATACATCATACACTCGAATGCCGACATTACTGGTTGCAGCATTGCTATTGCTCAATACATTAGTGCTATTCGCGACATTGGCATTATCACTCATCGTAAAGTACAACAAGGTATTGGCTAAGCCATTGCTACAAGTCGCCGTGATTGAAAAAGGCGTTTTCCCGCCAGCTTCCGTACCTGCTGTTGCTAAAGCGCTGGTTGCAATCGTAGGTAAAGTCACAATCGGATTGTTTAAGCTACAAGTCTTGGTATTTTCTGGATTCAGTGTTAATTGCACAAAGCCCGATTGACTATCGATATAACGGTTCGATCCTTCGGTCATATCCACAGTGACCTTGCCTAAATCAAGCTGTACTGCTGGCGTACTTTCGGTCAATCCTGAAGTAAAATAAAACTTCAAATTAACAATATTAACGCCTTGGGTCGCAGACTCCCCTGTCGCGTTGTTATACAAGCTCACCGTCTTGGCTAAAGCAACAACGGGCTTTCCAGACTTGGTATCCTGTATTTGAAAAGTCACATAAGCATATTGATTAAAGTAAGGACTACTGCTGTTGACGATTTTGTAATACGTCGAACCTGCATAAGTGATCGTTTGATCAAAGTTGACGTTACTTCCCACTGTAGTGAAAGATGTAGTTTTTCGGTCAGGGAAATTATCCATGATTTTATTTGAACAATTCACCAAAGAATAAGCGGCAATCGATGTGGCAAAGTTGCTAACAAGTGTCCAGTTTGAAGTTGAGTTGGTAATACTGCTGGTATTGGTCGCCAAAGGTTGAGTTGGATTCGAAGTACACACACCATTATCCGTAGCATAAGCATGTTGTCCCAGAGCAATGCCCAAAACAGTAAATAAGAGCGTAAATCCATATTTTTTTAGCATGATTATTTACACTCCACATCGATCATCTGTATACGATTCGGTTGCTTACTTTTCGGAAGCAGTTTTTCTGATGCATCAATATGGCAAGTGTAAGATTCACTCATTCCCCATTGCACATATAGATCTTGTTTTAATAATTGTGCTTTTTCTATAAATAGCTGATTTGACTGACCAAACATGCCAGCGACTTGTCCTGCCTGATTCACCGCTTGTACACCAATCGGGATCTGCTGATTTACACCCTTAACCTGTACATTTAATAAAATATTTGAGCTTTGCTCGACGTCAAATTTGATTAAGGTCGAACTATAACGACGTGGAATCACTTCAGCCTGATTCGCAGTTAAATTCACATCCAGAGGCAAATGCTTGGTATCTAAGCGGATGGTATTGGCTTCATAAGGAGAAACATTGGCATAAATCGCATTGCCCCAATAATCGATTTTACTTCCCCATGCATTAACAACATCAGCACCATGCGCACCCTTTGCATGAACAATGGTAAAAGTGTCCGATAAATTATTGGTTGCGGTAATTCCATAAGGATGAGCGACAATAGCACCTTTGGCACTGAAACCATATTGGGTCTGATCATCACTCCAGCCCGTCACAGCACCCAGTTGGATTTGAGGCAGGCTATAATTTATATTAGCTGAAACAGCAGAATTATTTTTTCCATTGTTCCAGTTCTGAGTCGTGGTTAACCCATAATTGAATTGATTATTTTCCCCTAATGTTCCCGTGAGACCTACATTCGCTGTGGTTGGATGACCGACGTTATCTGCATATTGAATATTCGAATATAAATTTTCCTGCTTTTTACGCCACTCTAAAGGTAAAGAAAAGCTCAGATATACCTTATTTTCTTTTCCAAAATCATTTAACTGATTATTATTTTGACTATAACCAATAGAATAGCTCAATCTATTCCAGCGATTGCTATAGTTAATACTATACTGCACATAATCTTTATCTGTATTCCAGTATTTATTTTGAGTTGCATTTAAATAAACAGAGCCGAAACCCTCTTTAAAGTTTTGATAAAGCGAAATATTAAATTGCTGTTTTAATAAATAGGTAAGAAAAAGACTATCGATTTCAGCTTGATTCAAATCATTAAAATTTCGTAAAGACATGGTATTACTTAATGTCATGTATTCACGATCTTGATATTGTGCTGAAACGTTCAAAAAAGTATTCAGCGGACTATAGCTATATTGATAAGCAGCTTTATACCGCCAACCCGCATAGTCATTTTTTGCTAAGGTCGCATTTGATTTTTCCGCATCAAACCTTAGTCCACCTAGCCTTGTATTTTGTCCAAAACCGAATAAATAACTCTGAAAAACATGACTGAGATTGCTGCCAAGATATAAGCTGGAATAGTTGCTCAAGCCATATTCAGCGCTGAGCTGACCAATATAATCATCTGATGTTTTATTGTTGATTTTGTATTGCCCAGAAGCAATGTTGTAATTTAACTGCCCCATTCGAACAAGGTTCATATTCCCTTGCATCGGTACAATAAAGCTATGTTTTTCCCCACCATTTTCAGTGACCTGAACAGTTAAATCACCATTGTTATTGACCGCTGTGAGATCATTAAACTCAAACTCACCAGCAGGTACGGTACGTTCGTAAATTTTTCGGCCATTCTGAAACACAGAAACCAAAGCATTGGTGTTGGCCAAACCACGAATCAAAGGTGCATAGCTGCGTTGCGACATCGGAAGCATACTAATATCGGAAGCAAGCTGTAAGCCTCGTATTTGCGCCGAATCAATCGCATAAGTCTGGGTATTAAAGTCACCCATTTCCAGCCGTGCTTTCAGAGCAGGAATATCTGTAGACAATACATTCAGATAAGATTGATAACCGCCGAGTTGCGTTCCATCTGAGTCAAAACTTCCAGCATGACGAAAGTTAAAACGACTAAAATTGAATCCACCCGTTAAATTCAGATAATTGCTGCTAACTTGTTCTTGCTGGTTCAATTTACTGGTGTAACGATTAAAATCATAACCGATATAAGCAGCAGTAACCCCCTGATCAAATCGTTCAGGCGCAATATAACCTTCTGGCCGTTGATTAATAATTGCTAAAGGTAAAGAAATATCCAGACTTAATGCCGACATATCCAGATCATAGTAGGCATCTGGATTGAGCTCTTTAATTGTGAGACATGGTTTTTTAGGTAGTTTTTCCAAGACTTCTGGACGTAAATCCAGTCGTTTCAACAATTGCTCATCAATACATAGCACCGCCGTCAGCTCGGCATTCAAATGATCGAATTTAAGCGTAAGCTGACCCAATGAGCGATGATTATTAATACTGGTATTGAGTGAGTATACACCTGCAGCAACGCCATTGGTCTGGCGGAATGAAGTTAGATCAATGTCCTGATTGCGTCCGCCAAACAATGCACGTGCATCAAAGGTATAAATTCGATTATTTGATCCATCTCTCGCTTGCAATTTCTGATTTATATTTTCATTTTCTGCTGCGTAAGTACCCTGCATGCATAAAATAATAAAGCTATATCTTAATGCATATTTCATTTATTCTTCGCCATTTATGACGGCTTGATAAGCCTGATTTCCACCATAATCATTAATCAGTAAATAGCTAATTTTTTGAGGCTTAAATTGGATTTCCGGTTTAAAACTCTCCGTAGAATAAGGTGCAATCATTAAAGGATCAGCATAAACAAAATTCTCTTTTTCTGGATTTAAACTAACATTATAAAAATTTACATAATAAGGAGATGGGTTATTCACCGTCACGCTTTTATTAGTTTCATTATATTTAAAGGTAACACTGGAAAATGCTTTTTCCTGTGTGATCTTTAAATTGACAGGACGATAAAATAGTTTAATACGTGAACGAATCGACACCTGTAATTTATTCTTTTCTGCTGTCTCTACCTGTTCAGATGCAGGCATATCCAAAATATTAAACCAATATAAGCTTTCTCTATCCTGAGGCAAAGCTGAGGTATCTTTCGCAATTAAGCGAAGCATTTGACCTTTATTTGAAGCAATTTGGGCTAAAGGAGGCGTTAAGATAAACGGAATCTTATCCGCCTCTGGGATCTGATGCGGGTCACCATTGTCTAACCATGCCTGAATTAATGCAGGACGATCGTCAGGATTGTTCAATTGAACAGTGACCGTATTTTGGTTGGAAGGAAAAATAATACGCGTCCCTGTAATCGTCACTCCTGCAAATGTTGCAGTAGAGATTGAACTGAGCATTGCAATGCGAAAGGCAATCGATGAGATACGCATATTCTTATATTTCCCCTGAACCAACCAAAATGAAACTACAATTATTTATAAATAATGCTGTAGCTTACTGATGACGTTACTGCACCAGCAGTTGTCGCGCCTGTTGCGAAATAACGGGCAAAGTAATTGAAGTCATTGCTATTTGAACCAGCAGAAACACCTACACTGCTTGACTGAGCTGGTGCTGGCGCATTCACATCAATAACAGACTGATTGTTAGTTAACAGTTGAACGTCTACATTTGTTGCAGCGCCAGTGTTAATTAAACGACCTGCTGCATTGACTTTAGCAACTTCTGATTCGAAGTAAGGCGTTGCATTTAAGCTGCTTGCTGTACAACCCGTACCCGATAAGTTGATTTTAAATGCAGTGGTACCCGCCGTCGCATTCGCAGTACCTAAAGCAGCCGTATTCACAGTTGGTAAAGTTACAGATGCAGATGCATTGCCACTTCCAGCAACGTTAGCACTACAAGTTCCAGCAACAAGCTGCCCAGTAAAAGTGATCACGCCAGTTGCAGCAAAAGTCGTAGATGTTGCACATACAGCGAGGAGAGCAAGCCCTAAACTTAATTTTTTCATTTGAGAGTATCCATAAAAATTTGATTGATTTTTCATTACTTAGCTTCACCCCAAATTGTTTAAAATCTTTGTAAAAAAGCTATGCAATTCAGAAACAATAATATACACAAAAACAACATTATCAATAAAAATTTGCAAACTAAGTCACACTTTCACAGGTTAATACACAATAATACGATTTTTTTATTTTTCATGATTTAAAACATAAACTTAAAAATACCAGAGATTAAAATCACTCTTTTTTATGCTTTTCCTTTTTGGTCAGAAGGTGAATATTTTTGTCACTTTGGTACAAGTTATTGAAATTTAAACAACTCATCTGAATTTTAAAAATGTATAAAAAATAGACAAACGCGTAATGATTTATTCTTCTTTTTTGACTTGTGCGCTTAATTTTAATTTTTACTTATGAATGGTTTCTTTCGTCAAAATCCACTTATATTTATAGGTCTCATCCAAATTTTTCAGACAATAAAAAAACCCCAATGTCTCCATTGGGGCTTTTTAAAGATTAAAAATCTAACGTATTACGCTAAACCTTTCTCTTTTAAAACTTGCAACATCGTTGAACCAAGCTCAGCTGGGCTACGAGTGTAAGCCATTCCCGCACGTTCAAATGCAGCGAATTTCTCTTCAGCAGTACCTTGACCACCAGAAATGATCGCACCAGCGTGACCCATACGCTTACCTTTAGGCGCAGTTACACCAGCGATGTAACCGACTACAGGTTTAGTCACGTTAGATTTGATGAATTCAGCAGCTTCTTCTTCCGCTGTACCACCGATCTCACCGATCATGATGATTGCATCAGTATCTGGATCGTCTTGGAACAATTGAAGCGCTTCGATCTGGTTCATACCTGGGATTGGGTCACCACCAATACCGATACAAGTAGACTGACCTAAACCAAGCTTAGTTGTTTGAGCAACAGCTTCATAAGTCAATGTACCTGAACGTGAGATGATACCAATACGACCTGGTTGGTGAATGTGACCAGGCATAATACCAATCTTACATTCGCCTGGAGTGATCACGCCTGGGCAGTTAGGACCAACTAAACGAGTACCGTTACCGTTAGTTTCCAAGTAGCGTTTTGCTTTAAGCATGTCGATTGTTGGAACACCTTCAGTGATCACAACGATTAGGCCAACACCTGAATCAACCGCTTCAACGATTGAGTCTAAAACGAATGGAGCTGGTACATAGATTACAGATGCATCAGCATTTGTTTCACGTACAGCTTCTTTCATTGTGTTGAATACTGGTAGGTCAAGGTGAGTTGTACCACCTTTACCTGGAGTAACACCACCAACAACTTTTGTACCATAGTCTAAAGCTTGTGCAGAGTGGAAAGTACCGTTTTTACCAGTAAAACCTTGTACCAATACTTTAGTGTCTTTATTAATTAATACGCTCATGATTGATACTCCTTACGCTTTAACTGCAGCTACAACTTTTTCTGCGGCATCAGATAAACCGTTCGCAGAAATTAATTTCAAACCAGATTCATCAAGTAATTTAGCACCTAACTCAGCGTTGTTACCTTCTAAACGAACAACAACTGGAACAGTTACGTTTACTTCTTGAACCGCTGCAATAATTGCTTCAGCAATCATGTCACAACGTACGATACCACCGAAGATGTTGATTAAAACACCTTGTACAGAAGTATCAGCAAGGATGATTTTGAACGCTTCGATTACGCGCTCTTTCGTTGCACCGCCACCAACGTCAAGGAAGTTTGCAGGCTGACCACCATAAAGTTTAATGATGTCCATTGTTGCCATTGCAAGACCAGCACCGTTAACCATACAACCGATGTTACCTTCTAAAGCAACATAGTTAAGGTCAAATTCAGATGCTTTTAATTCACGCTCATTCTCTTGAGATTTGTCACGTAAAGCAGCAACTTTAGGTAAACGGTAAAGCGCGTTAGAATCGATACCTACTTTCGCATCAACACATAAAATATCGCCATTTTCACGAACTGAAAGTGGGTTAATTTCAAATAATGCAAAGTCATTTTCTACAAATGCTTGATAAGCAGCGCCCATAATTTTTACAAATTGGCTCACTTGCTTATCTTTCAAACCTAAAGCAAACGCAACTTCACGTGCTTGGAATGGTTGTAAGCCAACGAGTGGATCAACTTCAACTTTGATAATTTTTTCTGGAGTTTCTTCCGCAACTTTCTCGATTTCCACACCACCTTCGGTAGAAGCCATGAAAGTAATACGACGGCTAGAACGGTCTACAACCGCGCCTAAGTAAAGCTCACGCTCAACTGGGTAAACGTCTTCAGCAACGATGATGCTGTTAACTGGTTGACCATTTGCATCAGTTTGATACGTTACAAGACGAGTACCAATGATGTTGTTAGCAAATTCGATGACATCTTCTTTAGATTTTGCAACTTTAACGCCGCCAGCCTTACCACGACCACCAGCATGAACTTGCGCTTTCATTACAGCGAATTTACCACCAAGCTGTTCAAATGCAGCAACTGCTTCGTCTGCATTTGTTGCCAAGATACCTTCTTGTACTGGCATGCCATATTCTTTCAATAATGCTTTAGCTTGATACTCATGTAAGTTCATTTAGTTACCTACTATGTTGTTTGTGTGATACAGCTAGATCTTCTTAAAATCAAGCTGCTACATATTGAATAAATGATTGCCCGAACCAGACAATCATCATCATTCAAAAAAGTGTGGCGAACCACACTTTATATTTATTTACGCTTGCGTTGAATCGCGTGGATTGCACGACCATCTACAGCAAGTGCAGCTTCATGAACAACTTCAGAGAATGTTGGATGACCAAATGTCATTAACTGAAGATCTTCAACAGAAGATACAAATTCAAGAGCGATCATACCTTGGTGTACGATATCAGATGCAGCAGGTCCAATGACATGCATACCTAATAAACGGTCAGTTTTTGCATCAGCAACAAACTTAACAAAACCAGCACCTTCACCCGCCGCTAAAGCACGACCATTTACAGCAAAACCGAATTGACCAGTTTTAACTTCATGACCTTTTTCTTTAGCTTGTTCTTCAGTTAAACCAACCCATGCCGCTTCCGGATGTGTATAGATAACAGAAATGATTGTGTCGTAGTTCACTTGAGCTGCATGACCATGGATACGTTCAACAGCCATTACACCTTCTTCCATTGCTTTATGAGCAAGCATTGGACCACGAACTAAGTCACCAATCGCATATACACCTTCTACAGAAGTTGCACAGTGATCATTTACTTCAACTAGACCACGTTCAGTTAATTTAATGCCTGAATCATCAGCCAATAAACCTTCTGCATAAGCTTTACGGCCTACACAAACGATTAACTTATCAAAAGTCTGAGTTTTTTCTTCGCCACCTTGAGTGTATTTAACAGTCACTTCACGACCATTAACTTCTGTACCAGCAACTTTAGCGCCAATACGAATATCAAGACCTTGCTTAGTTAAAAGTTTTTGGTAGTCTTTTGCCAAAGCTTTATCAGCCATTGGTAAAAATGCATCCATTGCTTCAAATACAACAACTTCAGCACCAAGACGACGCCAAACAGAACCAAGTTCTAAACCGATTACACCAGCACCAATAACACCTAAACGTTTAGGTACTTCTGGGAAGTTTAATGCGCCAGTTGAATCAACAATAATATCTTGATCTACAGGAGCTACTGGAATATTTACAGGTACAGAACCAGACGCAAGAATTACGTATTTAGGTTCTAAAACTTGAGTCTCACCTTCATGTGAAACAAACTCAACTTTTTTACCAGCAAGTAATTTACCAGTACCTTTTAACCACTCAATACCATTGCCTTTAAGCAATTGATCGATACCACCAGTTAATTGGTCAACAATTTTGTCTTTACGAGCAAGAAGCTTAGCAAGATCAAAATTCACTTCACCAGTCGTAATACCGTGATCAGCTAAATGATGCACTGTATCTTCATAACGATGTGAAGAGTCAAGTAATGCTTTAGAAGGGATACAACCTACGTTTAAGCATGTACCACCTAAAGATGGCTTACCGTTGTGAATACGTTTTTCGATACAAGCGACTTTGAAACCAAGTTGAGCTGCACGAATCGCCGCTTCATAACCACCAGGTCCACCGCCAATAACAACAAGATCAAACTGTTGAGACATCTTTATCTCCAATGAATCTCCCCTACCTTCTTTTATCAGAGAAGAAATTTCACAAACCTTGAAACTGATCAGACTTGTGAAAGTCCCTCTTGTAATTCAAGAGGGACTTAGGGGGATTTTTAAATAAAAAGTTATAGGTCAAGAATGAGTTTAGCTGGCTCTTCTAACAATTCTTTGATTGTTACCAAGAAACCTACAGCTTCTTTACCATCGATTAAACGGTGGTCATAAGAAAGCGCTAAGTACATCATTGGCAAGATTTCAACTTGACCATTCACCGCCATAGGACGCTCTTGGATTTTATGCATACCCAAGATTGCAGTTTGTGGCTGGTTTAAAATAGGAGTTGAAAGCAATGAACCGAAAGTACCGCCGTTCGTGATTGTGAACGTACCACCAGTCATATCTTCGATGCCTAACTTACCGTCACGTGCTTTGAAAGCATAATCACGGATACCGTTTTCAACTTCTGCATAGTTCATACGGTCAGTATCACGAAGTACAGGAACAACCAGACCACGGTCAGAAGAAACTGCTACACCGATATCATAGAAACCGTGATAAACGATATCGTCGCCATCAATAGATGCGTTTACAGCTGGGTAGCGTTTTAATGCTTCAGTCGCTGCTTTAACAAAGAAAGACATAAAGCCTAAACGAGCACCATGACGTTTTTCGAAAGCATCTTTATATTGCTTACGCATTTCCATGATTGGCTTCATGTTAACTTCGTTGAACGTGGTTAACATTGCAGTTTGTTGTGTAGCCGCCAATAAACGCTCAGCAACACGCTTACGTAAACGTGTCATTGGAACACGTTTCTCGATACGCTCGCCTACAGCAACGCTTAATGGTTGAACTGATGTACCTGGCTTATGGTTCACAACATCTTCTTTAGTGATGCGACCACCACGGCCTGTACCTTGAACGTCAGCAGCATTGATACCAGTTTCAGACAATGCTTTACGTACTGCAGGTGCTTGGTTTTGATCAACAGGTTGAGTTGACGCAGCAGCCGCAGGTGCAGCAGGCGCCGCTTCTGCTGGTGCAGCAGCTTCAGGAGCAGCCGCAGAAACAGCACCAGCTTCGAATTGAGCAATCACTTCGTCAGAAAGAACTGTGTCGCCTTCATCTTTGATGATTGCAACTAAGCTACCATCAGCTGGAGCAACCACTTCTAAAACAACTTTATCGGTTTCAATGTCACAGATCACTTCATCACGTGATACAGGTTCACCTACTTTCTTGTGCCAAGTTGCGATCGTACCGTCAGCAACTGACTCTGGAAATACCGGTGCTTTAATTTCGGTTGCCATTATTTAGAATCTCCTGATTGTTCAACTTCAATAGCAAGTGCGTCATTGATGAGCTGAGCTTGTTGTTTTGCATGCAAGTATGGCGAGCCACAAGCAGGTGCGGCAGATGCTTCACGACCAGCATAGCTAATACGGATTTGTTTACCAGATTTAAGAACGTCTTCATACAAACGAGGAACGATGAATAACCAAGCGCCTTGGTTCTTCGGCTCTTCTTGTGCCCAAACAAGTTCTTGAATGTTTGGATAAGCAGCCATAACTTCAGCTAGGCGTTGCTCTGGGTATGGATACAATTGTTCGATACGAACGATCGCAACATGGTTTAAACCAAGCTCACGACGTTTTTCGAGTAAATCGTAATAAACCTTACCACCACAAAGCACTAGACGAGTTACGTCAGCCTTGTTGATTTGATCAATTTCATCGATCACAGTTTGGAATGAACCGTTTGCCAATTCATCAAGTGTTGAAGTCGCAAGTTTATGACGTAATAACGATTTTGGTGACATTACGATCATTGGCTTACGAATCGGACGAACTGCCTGACGACGTAACGCATGGAAAATTTGCGCTGGTGTCGTTGGTGTCATCACTTGCATGTTGTCTTCAGCACATAGCTGTAAGAAACGCTCTAAACGTGCAGATGAATGCTCTGGACCTTGACCTTCATAACCGTGTGGCAACAACATTGTTAGACCACAAACACGCTCCCACTTGGTTTCACCCGAAGCGATGAACTGGTCAATTACAACTTGTGCACAGTTTGCAAAGTCACCGAATTGAGCTTCCCAAACGATCAAGCTTTTCGGTAAAGTGGTTGAGTAGCCATATTCAAATGCAAGAACAGCTTCTTCAGACAATAAAGAATCATAAATCGCAGTACGCGGTTGATTTTCTTTAATGTGGCAAAGCGGAATATAAACAGAACCATCAGTTTGGTTATGTAATTTCGCATGACGGTGTGAGAATGTACCACGACCAACGTCTTCACCTGTGATACGCACAAGGAAGCCATCATCAAGCAAAGTTGCATAAGCTAAGGTTTCAGCAGCACCCCAGTTAAGTGGCATTTCACCTGTTTGCATTTTCGCACGGTCATCAATTACTTTTTGAACTTGACGCTGTAATACAAAACCTTCTGGTAATGTATTCATCTTCTGACCAAGCTCTTTCAAACGATCGATGCTGAATGAAGTATCCCAAATGTCTGTATATTCATGACCCAAATATGGAGTCCAATCAACAAACATTTTTTTGTTCGGTTCACGAACAAGCGCATTGGCAACGTGATTACCCGCTTCTAGATCAGAACGGTAGCCTTCAACCATTGCATCGGCACTTGCACGATCAAGAATTTTTTCTTGAACCAGTTGATCAGCATATAAAGTACGTGTTGTCGCTTTCTTGCTGATGACTTGATACATCAATGGTTGTGTTGCAGACGGCTCATCCGCTTCGTTATGACCACGACGGCGGTAGCAGAACAAGTCTAGGATAACGTCTTTACGGAATTCATGACGGAAATCATGCGCGATTTGAGTCGCAAAAATAACAGCTTCAGGATCATCACCATTTACATGGAAAATTGGTGACTGAATCATTTTAGCTACGTCAGTACAGTATTCTGTAGAACGCGTGTCACGTGGGTCAGAAGTCGTGAAACCAACTTGGTTGTTAATCACGATATGAACTGTACCACCTACCGTGTAACCACGAGTTTGTGACATCTGGAAGGTTTCCTGGTTCACACCTTGACCTGCAAATGCAGCATCACCATGAACGATTACAGGAAGAACATCATCACCGCCAATATCTTTACGACGTACTTGACGCGCACGAACCGAACCTTCAACAACTGGACCAACGATTTCTAAGTGCGATGGGTTAAAAGCTAATGCCAAGTGAACTTCGCCACCTGGAGTCATTACGTTTGAAGAGAAGCCTTGGTGATACTTAACGTCACCAGAACCTTTTTTATGCAGGCTCTTGCCTTCGAATTCACCAAAAAGGTCAGCTGGGTTTTTACCCATGATGTTGACAAGAAGGTTGAGACGACCACGGTGTGGCATACCAATCACAACTTCTTTACAACCTACGCTACCCGCACGTTGAATGATTTCGTTCATCATCGGAATAAAAGACTCACCGCCTTCTACACCAAAACGTTTAGCACCAACGAACTTATTACCAAGATACTTTTCCAGGCCTTCAGCAGCGGTCAAACGCTCAAGGAAGCCTTTTTTCTGATCATTGGTATAATTGAATTTGCCGCGAACACCTTCTAAACGCTGTTGAATCCAACGCTTTTCTTTAGTGTCAACGATATGCATGTATTCTGCACCAATTGAACCGCAGTAAGTTGCTTCCATGGCTTCAACCATTTCAGACAATGTTGCTTCTGCTTTTCCAATTGCGAGGTTGCCTGTATTGAATACAGTATCGAGATCTGATTTAGTTAAACCGTGAGCAGATAAATCGAGGTCAGGAACTTCTTCGCGTTTCGCAAGACCTAATGGATCGAGTTTAGCTTTTTGATGACCACGGTTACGGTAAGCAGCGATTAATTGTAATACACCAATTTGACGACGCTCATGTTCTGTACTTACAGTGCTTTGAACAACAGGTTGAACTCGGCTTGCATTACGACCCAGAAGGAGGAATTGCTCGCGCACACTGCCGTGTGGTTGATCACCTTTAGGGTATTTATCGAAATATTCACGCCAATCCTCTGACACTGAGGTTGGAGAAGTTAGGTACTGTTCGTATAGCTCTTCAATATACGCTGCACTATCAGCGGAAAGTTCAGTGTCAAGACGCAATGCGTCAGCAACTTCTTGCATTTTTGGACCCATTTCCTATTGCAAAAAATAATACAGGCTGCCTTTTAAGCACACCCATGATTCATAGTGCCAAATTGGTAACACGACACTACTACCCAAGGTAATCCAACCTTGAGACATTATTACTACACATCAGGAGTATTTCCCTTTGATGTAACAAATGAGCCATGCACCTTCAATTCAAGACACATAACTCATTTTTCATACTCGATGAAATCGAGCAATTTTTTGCAAATCATTTTAGAAAAATTAACTAAATTTTTAACTTTTCTAAATTGACTTTTTCAATGAAATCTGTACAAATCTTGAAGGCTTTCTTTAACGATAAGCTCAAGAATCTGCTTATTTTTTGATTCCAGTTGTGGCAGAAATCCTAACATGTTCTCAAGCTTGGATTGATTTTTTTGACACATACCATCTATAAAGCAGCGAAATACACATATCAAATTATATTCTAATATACCGCCCTTTTGATAAAAGTTGCACTCCAATCGATCAAAAATAAACATTCTCTACAAATATTGCACAAAGCGCGCTCAGTTTGATTAAAAATAAATCAACCCATTTACCATATCGATTTTGATGATTTTAATTAACAACAAAACCCATAAATATTTAAGGTCAATTTTTTAAAATTCAAGCCTCACTTTATTCAAACAAACATTTTTCAACCAATTTTGATGATTTCGAAAAATAAAAAAGAAGCCCCTCTCGGGGCTCCTTTCTTGCCTAGAAAAAACAGATTAGCCTGCTTGATCTAACAGCATGTTACGAATGTGACCAATTGCCTTTGTCGGGTTCAAACCTTTAGGACATACAGATACACAGTTCATGATCCCTTTACAACGGAACAAAGAGAATGGGTCGTCTAAACGAGCCAAACGCTCTTGTGTTGCTGTATCACGAGAGTCGATGATAAAGCGGTATGCATTTAACAATGCAGATGGCCCAAGGAACTTATCAGGGTTCCACCAGAATGATGGGCATGAAGTTGAACAACATGCACAAAGAATACATTCATACAAACCATCTAAGTGTTCACGTTCTGCTTGAGACTGTAAACGCTCTTTCGCTGGTGCTGGCTGGTTGTTGATCAAGAACGGTTGAATCTTGTCATATTGATCATAGAACTGGTTCATGTCTACAACCAAGTCTTTTACAACTGGTAAACCAGGTAAAGGACGGATCACAATCTTCTCTGGTAAATCGTTCAGGTTCCACAAGCACGCTAAACCATTTTTACCATTGATGTTCACACCATCCGAACCACAAATACCTTCACGGCAAGAGCGACGGAATGTTAATGATTCATCCTGCACTTTCAACGCAAGTAACGCATCAAGCAACATACGGTGCTTATCGGTTAACTCAAGTTTGAAAGTTTGCATGTACGGCGCTTTATCCTTATCAGGATCATAGCGGTAGATTTCGAATGTACGAGTGCCTCTACTCATCTTTGTTCTCCCGATTAGAATGTACGTGGTTTAGGTTCAATTGCTTCAACCGTTAACGGGCTGAAACGCACTGGCTTATATTCAAGACGGTTGTCTGCTGAATACCATAATGTATGCTTCATCCACTCATCATCACGACGACCGTAAGAGTAAGTTGGGTGATCCGGTGCTAACTCATAGTCAACAACGGTATGCGCACCACGACATTCTTTACGTGCAGCAGCAGAAATCAAAGTTGCCTTCGCTACTTCATACAAGTTTTCAACTTCTAACGCTTCAACACGTGCTGTGTTAAATACGCGAGACTTGTCTTTCAAATGAATGTTACGAACACGTGATTCGATCGCAAGGATTTCTTTTACGCCTTTGTCAAGCAATGCTTGAGTACGGAATACACCTGCGTGATCCTGTACGATGTCACGGATCGCATCAGCAACTTCTTGTGCATTTTCGCCAGCAGTTGATTCATCCAGTTTACGTACACGTTCTAAGGTATTTACCAATACATCTGTTGGAAGCGGTGCATAATCATCGCCATGATGCTTGGTTACATAATCAATGATGTGCTCGCCCGCTGCTTTACCAAATACCACAAGGTCAAGCAATGAGTTGGTACCTAAACGGTTTGCACCATGTACAGATACGCAAGAACATTCACCAATCGCGTAGAAACCTTTTACAGGCTTCACATAGTCACGCGTACCTTTATAAGAATACTCTTTAGTATCTTTATCATAGTGAGCAGAGAATTGACCCTCTTCTACACCATGCGGCACAACCACTTGACCATGAATATTCGTTGGAATACCACCCATTTGATAATGGATTGTTGGTACAACTGGAATTGGCTCTTTCGTACAGTCAACGTTTGCGAACTTCTTACCAATCTCAAATACAGATGGAAGACGTTTCATAATCGTTTCAGCACCCAAGTGAGTCATATCAAGTAAGATATAATCCGCTTTAGGACCACAACCACGACCTTCTTTAATTTCCTGGTCCATTGAACGTGATACGAAGTCACGTGGCGCCAAGTCTTTCAAAGTTGGTGCATAACGTTCCATGAATGGTTCGCCGTCTTTGTTACGAAGGATACCACCTTCACCACGACAACCTTCAGTTAACAATACGCCTGCGCCCGCAACACCCGTTGGGTGGAATTGCCAGAATTCCATATCTTGTAATGGAATACCCGCACGAGCAGCCATACCAAGACCGTCACCAGTGTTGATATAAGCATTGGTTGATGCACGGTAAACACGACCAGCACCACCAGTAGCGAATAAAGTCGCTTTCGCCTGGAATACGGCGATGTTACCAGTTTCCTGATCGATCGCTGTCACACCAAGAACATCACCCGCTTCGTTACGGATCAAGTCTAATGCAATCCACTCAACGTAGAACTGGGTGCCCATTTTCACGTTGCTTTGATATAAGGTATGCAATAACGCGTGACCTGTACGGTCAGCAGCAGCACACGCACGTGGAACAGCTTTTTCGCCATAGTTTGCAGAGTGACCACCGAATGGACGCTGATAGATCGTACCATCTTCGTTACGGTCAAAAGGCATACCCAAGTGTTCAAGCTCGTAAACAACTTTTGGCGCTTCACGGGTCATGAACTCGATTGCATCCTGATCGCCTAACCAATCAGAACCTTTAACCGTGTCATAGAAGTGATAGTGCCAGTTATCTTCTTGCATGTTACCTAACGACGCACCAATACCACCTTGAGCAGCAACTGTATGCGAACGTGTCGGGAATACTTTGGTCAATACCGCAACTTTTAAACCAGCTTGAGCAAGTTGGTAAGCAGCGCGCATACCAGAACCACCACCACCGACGATAACCGCGTCGAAAGTGAGGTTTTGAATATTTGAATAATCTTCTTTAGGGTTAATTGCGCCCATGATCTCTTCCTATCAATTTGCCCAGAAAATCTGGATACCCCAGATTGCGTACACGATCACTGAAATAATGACAGCAGAAGTCAGTACAAGGCGTAAACCTGAAGCTGAAGGACCCATTTGACGAGTCGTTACATAATCAGTAAAGACTTGCCACATACCAATCCAAGCGTGTGCAACGAGCGATAACACTGCTAATAAAGAAAAAATCTTCATTGGCAAAGTCAGCATAAAGCCAGCCCACTGTTCATAACCAAATCCGCTATTGCAAAGGATCCAGCCTAATAAAACAATAGTGTATGCAGCCAACACCACAGCACTAACACGCTGGATATACCAATCGCGAGAACCTGAACCTGTTAAACCTGTAGCACTTTTCATCAGAACATAATCCATACGAATGCTGCGACAATACCTACCGCAGACAAGATCAATGAAACTGTAGCTGCGATACGACCGCTTTGTAATTCTTCAGCAAAACCGAGGTCAGCAAGCAAGTGCTTGATCCCTGCGATAAGGTGGAAAATTAAACCTGCTACAAATACCCATACGACGAAACGTACAATGATATTTCCGAAAACGACATTTTTAACGTAGTCAAATCCTTCTGGTGAAGATAAAGATTTATCCAAAATCCATAAAAGAACAGCGACTAATAAGAAAACGATTACACCTGATAGACGGTGTAGAATTGATGCAATAGCCACGGGTGAGCGTAAATTTACCGCTAACACCTGACCCATGGACAAATTGACAGGTCTGTTGCTTTTCACAGCGGGCATCCTGTAGGTAGAAACTCCATCCGGAGTTTGTTTGAATTAATTCAAAGGAAAGCTGGCATTGTTAGGCAAGCACAGCACATGCCTAACCTATAAACGACATCGAATTATAAAACGTGAAATATCAAAATACAAACAATCAGCTTTCGCTTTAGTCGAAAAAAACTTTAAATAAGAATCATTCACACGCATAATAACGACCAAAAATCCACCAAACTCAGTCAAAAAACACTATCTAATTGTTTTGTAATGATAAAAATAAGATACTATTTTTTATAGATACTTTCTAATTTATAAATTCTTTTCTTATATTTTCTCAAAATAATGCATTTTTAAGTTTTTATTTGTCCAAATAATCACACTTTACGCATGCTTTAAAATAATACTGCTCATTTATATATTAAATATAATCAATTAATAATCTATTTTTATATTTCAACACTCAAAGCCAATGAGTCATTTTTTATACGATCAATTGCACCAAAATGAATCAAATATTAGTTTACATGTAAAGTTTTTAACCATTTTTTAATGACCAGTAAAGGCTAAACCTAGAGAATTACAGGCTTTTGAAAAGTGATAAGTATTTATTTTATAAGCATCAAAATATAGGCAATCTAAAAATTTACTTACAATTGTACTGATGCTTCATTTTTTTTATGCACCTAAAACTTGATTTGACATATTATACTCGACCGGTGCTGTGATTTTACTCAGTTTTTTCTTCGATACTGAATGACTAATTGACTGTAGCAACGTCATTTTTTATCCCTAAGTATAATTGACAAAATTTTAGTAGCCACTAATCTTATAGCAAATTTTGACACCGTCTGATTCGCACATGACAAGATTAGTATTTCGAGTCAGATAATCATTCACCAGGACAGGAGATCTATTGAATGTCTGCAGCAACTGGCAAAAAAGCCGTATTACAGCTTGATGGCAAAGAAATTGAATTACCAATTTACAGCGGCACATTGGGCCCAGATGTAATTGACGTTAAAGATGTATTAGCATCAGGTCACTTTACTTTCGATCCTGGTTTTATGGCGACAGCGGCTTGCGAATCTAAGATCACATTCATTGATGGTGACAAAGGTGTGTTATTACACCGTGGCTATCCGATTGATCAATTAGCGACTCAAGCAGACTACTTAGAAACTTGCTACTTATTATTAAATGGCGAGCTTCCAAATGCTGAACAAAAAGCAGAATTTGACGCTAAAGTACGTAACCACACGATGGTTCACGATCAAGTAAGCCGTTTCTTCAATGGTTTCCGTCGTGATGCTCACCCGATGGCTATAATGGTTGGTGTTGTTGGTGCGTTATCTGCGTTCTATCACAATGCGTTAGACATCGAAGATGTTAATCACCGTGAAATCACTGCGATTCGCTTAATCGCAAAAATCCCTACGCTTGCAGCGTGGAGCTACAAATACACTGTAGGTCAACCATTCATTTACCCACGTAATGACCTTGGTTATGCAGAAAACTTCTTACACATGATGTTTGCTACGCCTGCTGACCGTGATTACAAAGTAAACCCTGTTCTTGCTCGCGCAATGGATCGTATCTTCACGCTTCATGCTGACCACGAACAAAATGCGTCTACTTCTACAGTTCGTCTTGCTGGTTCTACTGGTGCGAATCCGTATGCATGTATCTCTGCTGGTATCTCAGCACTTTGGGGACCTGCTCACGGTGGTGCAAACGAAGCTGTACTTAAGATGCTTGATGAAATTGGTAGCGTAGAAAACGTTGCTGAATTCATGGAAAAAGTGAAGCGTAAAGAAGTTAAACTCATGGGCTTCGGTCACCGTGTTTACAAAAACTTCGACCCACGTGCGAAAGTCATGAAACAGACTTGTGACGAAGTTCTTGAAGCCTTAGGCATCAACGATCCGCAATTGCAACTTGCAATGGAACTTGAACGTATTGCGCTTAGCGATCCGTACTTCGTAGAGCGTAAGCTTTACCCGAACGTAGATTTCTACTCAGGTATCATCTTAAAAGCGATTGGTATCCCAACAGAAATGTTTACGGTAATCTTCGCGCTTGCACGTACAGTAGGCTGGATCAGCCACTGGTTAGAAATGCACAGCGGTCCATACAAAATCGGTCGTCCACGTCAGCTTTACACAGGCTCGACTCAACGCGACATCAAACGTTAATTCATATTAGCGTTGATAAAAAAGGATGCTTATGCATCCTTTTTTTGTTTTATCCGTTATGCTTGAGAAAAATAATACCTACATACCTTTATATACACCCCACTAAAATATTGAAGCAATGAACAAAAAGTCCGCTGTTTTATACGAAACAACAATCACAGCATACGAAATGAAGATTCCGTCATTTGTGCTGTTTTTGGCACTGATCATTCTGAGCTGGTTATCTTTGGTTTACTGCTTCTACGATTTTAGCCTTTATTATTTTTATCAAATTCTTCCCCTCTTTGCTCAACTGCTTAATATTGCGTTGATGTTGAGCCTATTGATACCTTTTCTTTATCTTTATAACCAGCTTTATCAAAAATGTTTTAGGCAAACAATTACGCTTAAACTCTATCGGCAAGGTCTCGGTCTGGAAAAATCAGCGCAAACTTCTTTTTATCCTTGGCAAGATTTGATTCATATTCAACTGCGACAACATCATGCCCAGATCCATAGCTTAAACCTGCTGACCAAAACAGCACCTTATCGGCAATATTTTTATTTTAATTCATGGATGTGGCCTGCCACTTTAACCCAACAACACAGTGAGTTGTTACAGTTTTGGAAAAAACTGGAATCTCTGGCTAAGCAGCAACAATTCCAACGTACCAGCAATGCCAATATCAACAAGAAAACCCATGTTGACATCATGACCTTGATCGCCGATCCACAGGCACAAACTGCATTTCAGCGTAAAGAAAAGTGGATTTCCACAGCTTTTATTCTTGGTATTTTAGCGAGCTTCAGTACGTTTATTGCTTTATTACTCTGGCATGAATTTGATGATGGCAGCGTCAAATTACCTGCTCAACAAATACAGTCAATCTCTGGGACAAATTTTGAAACTTTTCAAAATCAGGTCTATATTTTTAAACAAGGCCAAGGCACATTTTTACTTCCCGCTGCGAGTGCCAATCAATTTACAGGCTTAGCTTTAAACAATCTCCCTGATCGTGCCGATGAACTCTATAGTAATGTCGGCAAAACACCGCAACAGGTTTACTGGCAAGATCATGTGCTCACTCAGCTAGATCCAGCCCATACGCACTATTTAGGGAATGATTACACCAAAGATCAACAACACGTTTACTTTCAGGATAAGCCCTTAACCAACGCAAATGCAGCTGGTTTTACTGCGATATTACATCCACAATTTAATGCACTCGGCTATTTCTATGCAAAGGATGATCGACAGGTCTATTATAAAACACATGTTTTAACCGACTTAAATCCTCAACAGAGCACGGCTTTCTACAATAGCAATGAATATATTCACGATCAGCAATTTGTCTATTTTCAAGATAAAAAGTTGGACAAGCTCAATGCGCAACACACCCAGATTTTTAGTAGCAGCAACCGTTTTAGTCAAAACCTGAGCCTAGCTACGGATGGTCGATCTTTTTATTTAAATGAGAATCCACTCCCCCATGTGGCTGAACATAAGTTTTGGGGAACCGCCGCTGTCGATGCTTCACACTTACAACTGATTGGCCATCAAAGTAGTGAACCTTACCCGGGAAATTTCAGCTATCTTTTTGCAGATCAGCAATACATTTATGTTTATGATGAGTTTTATCAAAGCTTAAAAGTGCTCTATCACTTTCCGCAACCTGTCCACTTAAAGGTTTTAGCTGATCGCCGTTTTAGTGATGGTGAGCATATTTATACCATCCATGAAAAACTGTACCGCACCAAAGGCCGATCTTCTGGATCGACCTCTCATGGTTTTCGCATCAGTTTAATTCGTGAGTCAGATCAGCAGCGCTTGGCCAGATATTTTGCCCGCAACCCAAGTTCGTTAAAACTGTCTAACCTGTTTCAGCCTAACCATACTAGGTAGCACATGGACGAAATCTATTACCCTCATCAAAGTGAATCGTTACAGCTAAAATCTTTGTTAAATTTCATCTTCTTCTAATTCTAATGCACGCAACAGGGTGTTACTGATGCCATCTGCACGTAACCATGCCAGCTCATAGCTCGCTTTCGCCAAAGCCAGTACACGACGTTCAAACTCATCCCAGATCGGTTTAACCTGAGCATCACCAATCCCAAGACCGCTCTCATGCGCCAAGTGCTTATTCTTCTCACAAATCTTTAAGGCATGATAAAGCTTACGACCTTTACTAGCGCTCTCTAACACCCTGATCCGCTTATTCTGAATAAAGCCTTCAATATGCTGCAAGTTCGCATGTGGCAATAAAGGCACAAGAATTTGATCGAGCTGTGCATCTAAACGCTTCCACACCATCAAACGTTGCTCGGCGGTATAGGTATTCCACTGAATCACCTCGTGATTAAAGCGACGACAACCACGACAGACCAGATCACCAAATACCGTTGAACAGCGCCCTGCACATGGGGTCAATGATGGAATTCGACGATCATTACTCAAAACCAACTCCTATAAAACCATATTTATTTTATGGTTTTCTCGCTTATTTTCAGATTTCACGCTAAGATATGCGCCTTATTTTCCTATCTTAATACATTTGGAGTTATCCATGAACGCTACTGTAGAACAGCTTGCACCTGTAGAACAGCAAGCGACCAATAATTGGGTTGTTGCAGCACTATATCAATTTAAAGAAGTTTCAGATGCAGCCGATCTGCAACAACGTCTTTTGGACTTAGTGAATAGCATCAATTTATGTGGAACTCTAATTGTCGCTTCTGAAGGAATTAACGGTACGGTTGCGGGTGACCGTGCTGCCATTGATACGCTTCATCAATTTCTTTTGAACGAAGGATTTAACGCAATGGAATATAAAGAGTCTGAAAGCTCTGACAAACCATTCCGTAAAATGAAAATTAAACTTAAAAATGAAATTGTAACTTTAGGTGTAGAAGTGAAACCACGTGATTTGGTTGGCCACTATCTTGATCCTAAAGAATGGAACGAGCTAATTAGCCGTGATGATGTGATCCTGATTGATACCCGTAATGACTATGAATATAAAGCGGGTACCTTCAAGGGTGCAATCGATCCTAAAACAGAGACTTTCCGTGAATTTCCTGAATACGTAAAACAGAACCTTGAACAGCATAAAGACAAGAAAATTGCAATGTTCTGTACCGGCGGTATCCGTTGTGAAAAATCGACCTCTCTCCTTCTTCAAGAAGGTTTCAATGAAGTCTATCACCTGAAAGGCGGTATTCTTAAATACCTAGAAGAAACTCCTGCTGAAGAAAGTATGTGGGAAGGTGAATGCTTCGTTTTTGACGGACGCACTGCGGTTACTCACGGCGTTGAAGAAGGCGAAAATATCAAGTGTCACGCGTGTGGCTGGCCACTCACTAAAGTTGAAGCTGAGCTTCCAAGCTATGAACATGGCGTGTCTTGTGTTTACTGTATTGATAAAACCTCAGACAAACAAAAAGCAGGCTTCCGTATGCGCCAGTCACAAATTGCGGCTGCTAAACGCAAACGTCTGTAAAACGCCAAACAGACTGTATTCAAGCCATAGTTAAACTATGGCTTTTTTATGACAATGATAAAATGATGTAACGATTCGCTGCTTGAGCATTACAACAAGCACAACTATGCTAAAAACAACAATCAAATGAATCATATAAGGACATTATGGGACTGGAACAATGGGTTCTATCTATCATGGAGAAATTGGGATATTTAGGTATCGCATTTTTAATGTTTCTGGATAACGTTTTCCCGCCTATTCCTTCAGAAATTATTATGCCCTCAGCAGGCTACACAGCATCGAAAGGTGAACTCACTCTCATCGGTGTGATTATGGCAGGCAGTGCCGGTTCTATTCTCGCAGCGATGCTGTTGTATTGGATAGGACGAAAAGTTCCTCAGCAACGCTTGTTTAAACTAACCGAACGCTACGGCAAGTATTTACGTATTCAAGTGTCTGATTTAGAAAAAGCACTAGACTGGTTCCATAAGCATGGGCATCGTATTGTCTTTTTTGGCAGAATGATTCCTGCGGTACGATCTTTGATTAGTATCCCTGCTGGCATGAGTAAAATGCCTTTTGCAAAGTTTATGTTTTATAGCATTGCAGGCACCTTAATCTGGACCAGCTTTCTAGCTTATTTAGGTTTTCATTTTAGTCAGAATCAGGCATTGATGAGCCTGGTCATGCAACGTATCAGCACCATCATTTTAGCGATCGTTATTCTGTATCTATTGTGGTGGGCGATTAAGAAATTTTATCTCAACAAATCCAATCAATAATCCAAACCCTACGGTATTCAAACGACAATTCTCAAGATCACTAATTCAAAGTAGCCAACCATAACTGGCTTTGCTGCATTTCGTCTCTTAGCCAATCTCTCAATAACAGCTTTCGAACATCCTCTTCAAACGGTTGTGCCGATAAAAGATAGTAAGATGAACCATCGGCATAACCAGAGGCTACCTGTTGCAGCAAATGATATTTAAGTTCCCTTTCAACCATATAAGCCGAAACAACAGTTGTTCCCAATCCAGCCAGACAAGCTTCAATGCATAAATAAAAATGCTCAAGAGAAACAGCTTTCATCTCCTTGAGTTGCGCTTGATGATGACGCTTAAATTGTTTCCACAATTGAGGCCTAGACTTGGAAATAAATACCTGATTTCCCGTAGACTGTTCATGCTTAGCTTTTACATAGAGCATTTGCTCATCTGCAATTTTTTCACTGTAGACCGCAGTACCCCAATCAAAATCATCTCTCCGTAAAGCCAAGTCAATATTTTGCGCCCTGAAATCGACCTCTCCTCCCGCAGTTAACAGACTGACCTCAAACTCAGGATAAAGCTGTTTAAATTGCGCTAAACGAGGAATCAGCCATTTCATTGCAATCGTTGGCTCGCAAGACAACACTAGATTCTTTTTTATGTCCGTCTGTTGTTGTAATTGTAATAAGCATTGATCAAGCTGCTGGAACACTTGCTGGCAACAATCAAATAAAATCTCACCTTGTTGGGTTAATCGTAATTTTCGTGCTTCCCGAATAAATAAAGCAAAACCGAGCATCTCTTCCAGACTTTTAAGCTGCTTACTCACCGCACCTTGTGTCACAAATAAGCGTTCTGCGGCAATCGTCATGCTTTCATAACGAGCAACATAATAAAAAAACTTAAGAGAATTCAAAGATAAACGCTCAATCATTCCAAAAACTCATGCATAAACAAGAATTAATTTCGTTTTTAAATATAACAAGAATATGAAAAATATAGAAATTGTTAAAATGATTAGCTTAGGAATAGATGAGTGAATGAAATAATTACGGTAGGCTTGGTCACCTTATTGGCAGTTATTAGTCCAGGTGCAGATTTTGCCCTCGTAAGCCGAAATAGTTATCTTTATGGTCGATCTTTGGGGCTCTGCACTGCTTATGGTATTGCTTGTGGTGTCTGGGTGCATGTTGCATATAGCGTGATTGGATTAACGTTTTTGCAGCATCATATTCCCAGTTTAATTCA
The DNA here is from genome assembly GCF_014635885.1 of Acinetobacter vivianii. Classification (GTDB taxonomy): domain Bacteria; phylum Pseudomonadota; class Gammaproteobacteria; order Pseudomonadales; family Moraxellaceae; genus Acinetobacter; species Acinetobacter vivianii. The sequence continues at coordinate 347,024 of NZ_BMDR01000002.1, read as the reverse complement.
TATTATCCAGTATATTGGAGCGACCTACCTGATTTATATTGGCTATAAGATATTCACTCAAGCGCCAGTTAAATTGAATGACAAAAATATTGATCTGACCCGCTGGCAAGCATTTAAACATGGCTTTTTCACCAATAGTCTAAATCCTAAAACCACATTATTTGTCATGAGTATTTATTCTCAACTCACCAGCACCGAAAATAGCAATATGACACTTCTCGGCTATGGGCTTTTTATTTCTGCAAGTCACCTCGCATGGTTTTGCATGATTGCCATTTTTTGTGCTACCCCAATGATTCGAAATAAGATTTTATCCAAGCAAATAATCATTAATCGTGTAATTGGTGCTGTACTCAGTGGTTTAGGGCTTAGTTTATTTTTTGCCACATTTTAAGGTTTAAAATAATAATCATCGCGATATATATACCCTGATCTGATTTTAATCATAAAAATCCACCAATAAAAAAACGTCCTCTAGGGACGTTTTCATATTTATTTTTTCTAGGGCAGCTTTTTTAAGCTGCTCCAGATGTAGCATTACGCTGGCGTATGATACATCAAATAGAGTTCATTTAAGTTTTCAGGAATTTCTTCTGCCAATTCATCCATTAGCTGACCATTACGGCGGAAAGATTCCATTTGTGGATCTTCTTCATCAATTCCGCTAAAGACCATGATTGGTAAGGTTAAGTCAATCAACTGTTCTTCAAACTCAGGTGCAAACCACGCATCTTCATTGAGGAACATCGCATCAACAAAACCAACACTCCAATCGCCCAAGCTTGACTCAACATCAGCTTCTTCGATTTCAAATGGAAACTCGATTCCATTTTCATTGGCTAAATCCTGACGAATAGATTCCAACCAAAGCTTCACCTGCTCAAGTACTTCAGCAGGAAGTTTTTTATGGTTACCTTCGAAAAGTTCATCTAACCAACGATCAAATTGTGGACCAACGGCAATTGCACACAAAAAGCCATGAGTCGCTGCAAAATCTAGACCGTATTCGTTTTGATCACCGTCAAGATAATTACTCAATAAGTCTAAATCTAACGTGCTCATTCTTTGTTTAATCCAATTTTAAAAATACATCGGCAACAGCATAACATTTTCGGGCGTGAAGTCTTAGCAATTTCGCTTAGTCTTCGTCGTCAAGGTCATCATCGTCGAAATCATAGTCAAAATCTTTTAATTCTCGTTCTAAACGACGTTGAGCTAAAAGGTCATCAATTAAACGGCGCTTTTCTAATGATTCTTTAGCGCTGATTTTTCCTGATGACTCATCAAAACCAACATCATCTTCACCGTAGTTATCATCATCTAGTTCAAAATCTGTAGAAGACACTAAGTACCTCTAATGAAAAAATGTTAATGGGTCTAGCCGCTATTTATCGGTCTTGGCCCACCTTGTCAAGTTTTATTTGTTTTTTTTACCATAAAACCGTGTTTTGTACTTTTTTTCGGCAGTTTTTTTGTGTATTTATAATTCAGGGACATCAACAATGAAAAAAGTTCTTTAAACAGGAATTACGCTTGAAAAATTATGACTTAACCCCATATTCAATGAACAAACGTGAAATCAAATCTATTTTTTATTTAGAGCAAACGGATCAAATCCAAAACATTCATCGTGAATTGTGCTATCATGCACGGTTTTTCACCGCCACAGATTCAACAAAAGAGTAAGCAAAGATGAGCGATATGAATTCCCCTACTTCGCAAGTAGCGGCTCTGATTAGCCGAGGCAAAGAGCAAGGTTATTTAACTTACGCTGAGGTTAACGATCATCTACCAGACTCAATTACGGAAAGTGAGCAGATTGAAGACATCATCCAGATGCTTCAAGACGTTGGTATTCCAGTGCATGAACGTGCGCCAGAAACTGATGACACCATGTTTGGTGAATCAACCGAAGCTGCTGACGAAGTTGCCGAAGAAGAAGCTGCTGCCGTATTAGCATCGGTTGAAAGTGAGCCTGGTCGTACCACTGACCCTGTACGTATGTATATGCGTGAAATGGGTACAGTTGAACTTCTTACACGTGAAGGCGAAATTAGCATTGCAAAACGCATCGAAGAAGGTATTCGTGACGTTTTACATTCGATTGCTTACTGGCCAAATGCTGTTGAAGTTGTTTTACAAGAATATAATGATTTTTTAACTGGCGAACGTCGTCTTGCCGATATTCTTTCTGGCTATTTAGATCCGGAAACTGACGAAGAAATTCCAGAAGTTCTAGAAGAAGCTGAGATTGAAGAAGAAGATGAAGAGAAAGATTCTTCTAAAGCCAAAGACGTCAAACTTGATGATGATGACGAAGAAGAAGAATCTGAAGGTGATGATGACTCTGAAGGTGATTCAGGTCCAGACCCAGAAGTTGCTAAAGTTCGTTTCTCAGAATTAGAAGCGGCTTGGAACGAAACAAAAACAGTTGTGGCAAAACACGGTCGTAACAGTGAAGAAGCGAAAGCGGCACTCGAAGCGCTTGCTGCTGTGTTCATGATGTTCAAATTTACGCCACGTCTGTTTGAAATCATTTCAGAAATGATTCGTGGTACACATGAACAAATCCGTTCAAATGAACGTGAAATCATGCGTTATGCAGTACGTCGTGGCCGTATGGACCGTAACCAGTTCCGTACCACCTTCCCTGAGCAAGAATCGAATCCTGCATGGTTAGACGAACAAATTGCAAAAGCACCTGCTGAAACCAAAGCACATTTGGAAAAAGTACGTCCAGACGTATTGGCATTCCAGCAAAAGATTGCCGATATCGAGAAAGACCTTGGCTTAAACGTTAAAGACATCAAAGAGATTTCTAAACGTATGGCTGTGGGCGAAGCGAAAGCACGCCGTGCCAAAAAAGAAATGGTTGAGGCCAACTTGCGTTTGGTAATTTCGATTGCGAAAAAATACACCAACCGTGGTTTACAATTCCTCGATCTTATTCAGGAAGGTAACATCGGTTTGATGAAAGCCGTAGACAAGTTTGAATATCGTCGTGGTTATAAATTCTCGACTTATGCAACTTGGTGGATTCGTCAGGCGATTACCCGTTCGATTGCGGATCAGGCACGTACCATTCGTATTCCAGTACACATGATTGAAACGATCAACAAAATCAACCGTGTGTCTCGTCAGCTACTTCAAGAAATGGGCCGTGAGCCTACACCTGAAGAATTAGGTGAACGTCTGGAAATGGACGAAGTTAAGGTTCGTAAAGTACTTAAAATCGCAAAAGAACCGATTTCGATGGAAACACCGATCGGTGATGATGAAGATTCGCATCTTGGTGACTTCATTGAGGACTCAAACATCACTTCTCCAGTAGATGCTGCGACCTCGGAAGGCTTGAAAGAAGCGACGCGTGAAGTGCTTGAAAACTTGACTGAACGTGAAGCGAAAGTATTGAAAATGCGTTTTGGTATCGATATGCCAACCGATCATACTTTAGAAGAAGTAGGTAAACAGTTTGACGTTACACGTGAACGTATTCGTCAGATTGAAGCGAAAGCATTACGTAAGCTTCGCCACCCTTCTCGTTCTGAACACTTACGTTCATTCTTGGAAAACGACTAATCTTTGGGACATCTTGAGTGAGGGCTAAAGCCCTTATTCAAGACTTGAAGTTCAATACTTCATCCCCATCTATGTATTAGATCAAAAGCGCCTGCACTGATGCAGGCGTTTCAAATTAAGAGGTTGCTCATGTTAGACCGCACTCCTTCTCGTGAATTACAAGAACATCTTTGGGTCTTCCCAATGGACTATCCAATCAAATTGATTGGTAATGCAGGGGATGAACTTCGAGTCGCTGTTGTTGATATTTTGCAGAAGCACTTCCCTGAATTTGATGGCAACTCAGTAAAAGTTCAGCCTTCACGTACAGGTAAATACCACTCTTTAACAGCCCAATTACGCTTTGAAGAGCTGGAACAAGTTCATGCGTTATATGCTGATCTTGCAGCCTGTCCTTTAATCAAGACAGCGCTTTAATAGAGAAATCCAAAATGCGAAAGTGTTTTGGATTTTTTTTGCGTAAAAATAATATCCTTCCTGTTGATAAATCGCTATTTATCTTCTCAAAATCATTACATAATTACGCCACTAACCCATTAAAATTTGCAAAGGAAATTCTGTTGTAATGAGTGCTGTAAAACCAAGTTTAATCATTCGTTGTTTCAATGATCTACAAGATTACACGACTCGTTTTGAAGCCATGAAGGACTTCACAACCCATCGTGATGAAAACACCCCTGATGAAGTCTGGTTATTACAACATCAGGATGTTTTGACCCAAGGTCAAGCAGGTAAAGCCGAACACATCCTCATGCACAGTAATCTGCCAATTGTTCATACAGATCGTGGTGGTCAAGTCACTTGGCATGGCAAAGGCCAACTGGTGGCCTATTTCCTTCTGGATCTAAATCGCTTGAAATGGCATGTCCGTACTTTGGTGAGTTTTGCTGAACAAGCCATGATTGACCTGCTCAAACAGTACAATATCGATGCCTACGCCAAACCCGATGCACCTGGAGTGTATGTAGATGGACGAAAAATCGGTTCATTAGGCTTTAAGATTCGTCGTGGTCGTAGCTATCATGGTCTTGCGCTCAATATTGACTGTGACTTAACAGGCTTTCAAACCATTAACCCATGTGGCTATGCAGGTTTAGAAATGGTGCGCCTGCAAGACTTACTTGAAGATTATCCAAGCTTTGAACAGCTCTGTGATACTTTCATTGCTTATTTAAAAAATACCGACTTCTTTAATGACCTTGTAGTCAAATCTGAATAATTTACTTTTCAATCCTGATAAAATAAATTAGAGTAAAAGCTCTAAATTAGCTTTTGCATAATTTTAATAAGGGATGAGCAAGTGATTTCAACCAAAGCAGTGAAGCCCACTTTGCAATTTGCCTATGTCAAACTCATGATGGATGTCGTGGGTCGTGGCCTCGTAATGGCAAGCCAAGTGGATCGTGAAGTACAAGAGGAAGTGTCCAAGTTTCCTGTTGGTTTTATCCTTTCAATGAATGTTTTTCCAAATGGGCCTGCATTCATTGCTCGAGTGACCGAAGAAAAACAATTAGAGCTTCTGCCAAACTACAAAGGCAAGCCAGATTTAACCATTACTTTCAAGCATCTGACCCATGCCTTTCTGGTATTTTCATTCCAGGAAAGTACAGCTCAAGCCTTTGCCAATGACCGTATGATCGCTGATGGTGATGTCTCCAGCGCCATTCGTCTGGTGCGTTGCCTGAATAAAATGGAAGCCTTGATCCTACCAAAATTGATCGCTTCACTTGCTGTGAAACGCTACCCTGCTGAATTGACATTAAAAGAAAAATTCGCAGGTGCAAAAAATATTTATCTTAAAGTCGCAAAATCATATCTGAAACGGAGCGCATAACATGGCTAAGCCTTATTACGAGTTTTTCTGTCCTGTAAAAGTCATTGCTGGTAACGCTGCGTTAGAGCACATCCCTTTTGAATTAGCGACTTTAGGCGCAAAACGCCCAATGATCATTACCGATAAAGGCGTGCGTGCCAATGGTTTACTCAGCCCAATCGAAGCTGCTTTCAGCACAACTGATGCAGTCATTGGTGCGATTTTTGATGATGTGCCACCCGATTCAAGTCTGGAAGTGGTTCGCCTAGCTGCTGAACTATATCGCAAGCAAAAATGTGATGCGATCATTGCGATTGGTGGAGGTTCCGTCATTGATACCTCTAAAGCAACCAACATCTTGGTGTCTGAAGGCGGCGATGACCTATTGCAATATTCAGGTGCGCACAACCTACCAAAACCACTCAAACCATTCTTCGTGATTCCAACCACTTCTGGTACCGGTTCAGAAGTAACCATGGTCGCTGTTGTTTCTGATACGCAACGCAATGTAAAACTGGCTTTTGCCTCTTACTATTTGATGCCACATGCTGCGATTCTGGATCCACGCATGACCCAGACCTTGCCACCGCATTTGACAGCTATGACAGGTATGGATGCACTGACACACTGTGTTGAAGCTTATACCTGTTTGGCAGCCAATCCGCTTAGTGATGCCTATGCAAGCGCAGGGATTAAAAAGATCAGCGAAAACCTGTTTAAAGTTTTAGACAATCCAAGCGATGCACAAGGTCGTCTAGAACTTGCTCAAGCATCAACAATGGCTGGGATCGCCTTCTCAAATTCAATGGTCGGTTTAGTCCATTCACTGGGTCATGCACTTGGTGCCGTTGCTCATCTGCCGCATGGATTGTGCATGAACTTATTCTTGCCATACGTGCTCGAATATAACAAAGAGATCAATGGCGACAAGATTGGCGAATTACTGCTTCCACTTGCAGGTGCGGATATTTATGCACAAACACCAGCTAATCTCCGTGCAGATAAAGCCATTGCGACGGTTCTTGCAATGCGTGACCGCTTATTTAGTCTAACCAAGTTACCACGTACCTTACGTGAAACAGGTAAAGTTACCGAAGCACAACTAGATGAAGTGGCTGAAAAAGCATTGAATGATGGCTCAATCATTTACAATCCCAAAGAAGCAAACCTGCAAGATATTCGTGCAATCCTGCAAAAAGCATGGTAATACATTGAATTAAATAATTTTAATTGAAATAAAGCCTCAATTTTGAGGCTTTATTTTATTTCAGTGAATCTTTATTCATCTTTTTGTTTACCTTTTTGGCAAAAAAGTTGCTAAAAAAAGTGTAAAAGTACTGCCAATTTATAGCGTTTTACGATAGATTGGCGCACTTCGTTTTTTCTGTAGGGGGGATCATTTCGTCTCAAATGATCCTTAAACCATAGCTGATCCTTGATCAACGATTATGAGGATAACGCCGTTGACAAATATCTCTGGGACTCCATCGGTAGCTAAGCTGCAAAAGACACTCGGTCTTTGGCACATTATCATTATTGGTTTAGCTTACATCCAACCCATGACTTTGTTTGACACTTTCGGATTGGTTTCGGAAGAAAGTCATCACCATGTTCCGACCTCCTATATTGTTGCCCTGATTGCAATCTTATTTACTTCAATCAGTTATGGTCACATGATTCGTCGATACCCATCATCAGGATCGGCTTATACCTATGCACAAAAATCAATTCATCCCAATGTAGGTTTCATGGTGGGTTGGTCATCTTGGCTGGATTATTTACTTTCGCCGATGGTCAATATTATCTTGGCGGTGATTTATCTAGAAGCCTTGTTCCCAACGGTGAATCATTGGGTCTGGGTGGTTGTGCTCACCGCATTTATGACAGGGATCAACTTACGTGGTGCCCGTTTTGTCGCCAACTTTAATAGCTGGATTGTACTGGTACAGTTGATTGTGATTGCGACATTTACCTATCTGGTTTATGACAAATTGCAAATGGGGATCAATGCGGATGGCGCGATTACGGCTGAAACCCGCTATCAGTTATGGAGTATGGAACCCTTCTGGAATGAACTAACCTCGGTTGGTGCATTAATTACAGGTGCAACCCTACTCTGCTTCTCATTTACAGGTTTTGACTCTCTCAGCTCTTTGGCAGAAGAAACCAAAGATACAGAAAAAACCTTACCGAAAGCGATTTTCCTGACTGCATTATTTGCTGGTGTTATTTTCATTATTAGCACTTACTTCATGCAGATTTACTTCCCGAATGATCCTAAGTCGTATTTCACCAATATTGCTGAAACTCAACCTGAGATTCTGCTTTTGGTCGGCGGTTCATTATTCCAGTCTTACGTACTTGCTTTTGCAATTGTAACGGTCATGGCATCAGGGATTTCTGCACATGCAGGCGTTTCTCGCTTAATGTACGTGATGGGTCGAGACGGCGTGATTAACAAGAAGATTTTCGGTCATATTAGCCCGAAGACTTTTACACCGTCGTATAACATTATCATTGTCGGTTTAGTCGCATTGACTGCGGGCTTTATGGATCTGGATATTGTTATTTCAATGATTAGTTTTGGTGCACTGACAGCATTTACCTTTGTAAACCTGTCTGTTATTTCTCGATATGCATTACGAGATGGCCGAACTAAAAACCTGAAAGACATTATCAGCTTTGTGATTATTCCTTTGCTCGGCTTTATCAGCATCTTTGCAATGTGGCTTGAAATTGAAGAGTCGGCACTGAAATTCGGTTTATGGTGGGCAATGTTTGGTATTTTATACTTGGGTTATAAAACCAAAGGCTTTAAATACAACGCACCACAACATAATGAATTTGATGACAAGCACTAATCTTCATCTGATTTAAAATAAAAAAGGCGCTCAATGCGCCTTTTTTATTATCTTTCATTTTAACCATGCAACTTTTCAACAATTGCTTTCACACGTTGAGCGTAAAGCTTCGCAGTCTCTAAATCACCTATTGGAATCTCATCGACACTGGCATCTGACGGTGACTGAACCAACAAACCAACTGAACCACCCAAATTATTAATATCCTCGCGTTTAGCCGCTTTGGTATTGGCTGGTAATAAACCCAAGCTCACCCAAATGCCACCGTGCTGTGACGCCAAGGTTTGCAACTGGATTAAGGTGACTTGCTTATCACCATTCAAACTCGCACTGTTGGTAAAGCCCGCAAAAACCTTATCTTGCCAGCCGCGGGTAAACCAGATTTTAGAAGAAGCATCAGCAAATTTCTTAAACTGCCACGGCGTTGCTGCCATATAAGTTGGTGCACCAAAAACAATACCTTGTGCGTCATTAAGCGTTTGCCAGTCTTGTTCAGTAATCTCACCATTCTGATCAATTTCAATCAGAGAGGCATCAATTGCACCAGCAAAGGTTTCAGCAATCACTTTGGTATGACCATAGCCAGAGAAATATACAACCGCAATTTTTGTCATGGATTTATCCAGAATTTTTAAAAAGTTCGATTTAATGATATATTTTAGAAACTAGGTGTCAATTAGTTACCATTTGGTAACTAGGGATATTCAGTTGAAAAAATTGAGGGTTTTAAAATGAATCAAGCATTAAAATATGATATTTATCAACAACATTGTCCTGCACGTTTATTTTTCGAAAAAATTGCAGATAAATGGGTTTTAATGATTATCAATGTGCTTGCCCGAGAGACTCAGCACTTCAATTTACTGAAAAAAAGTATTCAAGGCATTTCACCGAAAGTATTGTCTCAGAAGCTGAAAATGCTGGAACGTGATGGCTTTATTCAACGGCAAGTCCAGAATACCGCACCGATTCGGGTTGATTACTCACTCACGCCACTCGGCTTAGAAGTTGCAGAAATGGCGTATCAATTAAAAGATTGGGCTGAAAGTAATATCGAACAGGTCATCTACGCTCAACAACATTTTGATTCGATACAAGAACAAGAAATCGAATAACACAATGAGGTACGAATATGTATCCACAACCTTTAATTGCAGTTGCAGATGTTGAGAAAACCAGTCAGTGGTACCAAACAGTACTTGGCTTAGAAAGTGGTCATGGCGGCAAAGAATATGAACAGTTACTGTTTGAACAATGTATGGTGTTGCAGTTGCATCAATGGCAAGCACATGAGCATCCACATATTGGTGATCCCAAGCGACTGATTGGCAACGGCGTTTTATTATGGTTTGAAAGCAATCGATTTGATGAGATTGTACAAAAACTACAAACCCATCAAGTCGAAATTTTAGAAGGCCCTAAATACAATCCCAATGCACATCATCGGGAGATCTGGTTTAGAGATCTCAATGGTTACACGCTGGTAGTTGCAAGCCCTTATGGTGATCTCTAAGCTGCGAAATTAGAGCTGTTTAAAACCTTGTTGTCTCCATGCCTCATAGACAATCACGGCTGTCGCATTGGAAAGATTCAAGCTTCTTGAGTTTTCCGCCATTGGCAAACGAATCCACTGCTCTTGCGGAAACATCAGGCGTACCTGTTCAGGTAAACCACGGGTTTCAGGCCCCATCAATAAGGCAACTGGACGATTCAGATCGACGGTATGCGGTGTCGCACTGCCTTTAGTCGTCAATGGGAAGACATGCTCCACCCCCTTCGCTTTTAAGTCAGCCAGACAAAGCTCGATATTGTCCCAAATTTGCATTCTTGCCCATTCGTGGTAGTCCAAACCTGCACGTTTCAACTTTTTATCATCCAGCTCAAAACCTAAAGGTTTGACCAAATGTAGTTGCGCACCAGTATTGGCACATAGACGAATGATATTACCTGTATTCGCTGGAATCTCAGGCTCGTATAGGACGACATGAATCACAAATTTTCTCTACTTTAAAATCTCCCCTAGCCCCTCTTTTTTAAAGAGGGGGACTCATCCCTTTTTTAAAGGGAGGTTGGGAGGGATTGCCATTTTAACTGTTCACGTAGACTGACCACTTCACCAATAATGGTTAAAGTTGGCGCTACGATCTGATGTTCAGATACCTTAGTCGCAATATCCGCCAATGTACCCACCACTACTTTTTGCTCAGGTGTGGTGCCTTTTGAAATTAAAGCCACTGGCATAGTTGGACGCTGACCATGTGCAATTAATTGCTCACAAATGCGCTCCAAACCGACCAACCCCATATATAGAACTAGGGTTTGGTTTTCATAGACCAGTTCATTCCACGGCAGCTCAGGCGAGCCTTCTTTTAAATGCCCGGTCAAGAACCGTACACTTTGCGCATAATCACGATGGGTGAGTGGAATGCCTGCATACGCAGAACAGCCAGAAGCTGCGGTAATACCGGGAACGACCTGAAAAGTCACATTGGCTTCAACCAGTTCCTGAATCTCTTCACCACCACGACCAAAAATAAACGGATCACCGCCTTTTAAACGACAAACACGTTTACCTTGCTGTGCATATTCCACCAATAAAGCATTGATGCCATCTTGTGGAACCGAATGATTAGAGCGAGCTTTACCGACATAAATTTTTTCAGCATCGCGGCGGCATAAGTCCAAAATGGGCGCAGATACGAGACGGTCGTAAATCACCACATCCGCTTGCTGCATTAAACGCAATGCTTTTAAAGTCAAAAGCTCAGGATCGCCCGGTCCCGCGCCGACCAAATATACCTCACCTTTTGGTGCCGTCCATTCAGTCAAAGCTTGCTGAATCAGATCATTGGCAACATCAAGATTGTCATTAAAGACCTGCTCTTTCAGTGGGCTGGCGTACAGGTTTTCCCAAAAAATACGACGTTCATCTGGATTGGCAATTTTGGCTTTGACTTGCTTACGCCATTGACCAGAGAACTCAGCCAGTTTGCCCATGCCATGCGGCACAATGGTTTCAATCTGGGTGCGTAACTGTCTCGATAAAACAGGCGATGCGCCGTTGGAAGCGACCGAAATCACCAAAGGAGAACGATCAATAATCGCTGGCACCATGAATCGACAATGTGGAATATCATCGACACTATTCACCAGCAGATTACGCTGTTCACACTGTTCAAATACGCTTTTATTAACGTCAGGCTGATCTGTTGCCGCAATCACTAAGCGATAAGCTGTTGTCAGAACATTTTCAGAGAAAGGCAATTGAATATATTGCCCTGTCGATTGCTCAACAAGCTGATGTAATTCAGGAATGATGTCAGGTGCAATCACATCAACAATTGCACCTGCTTTGACCAACAAGTTTGCTTTGCGGTAGGCAATATGCCCACCACCCACAATCAGACAACGTTGCTGTTGCAACTTTAAAGAGATTGGGAAAATTTCCACGTGACGCCTCTATATTTTCAATCTGATTGAGCTAAAGCAAAAACTATGCACAAAATCGATGCAAAGTTTAGTCGATGTAGCTAACACCGCCCATATATGGACGTAAAACTTCTGGAATCTCGATTGAACCATCAGCACGCTGATAGTTTTCCATCACTGCAAGCAAGGTACGACCAACTGCCAAGCCAGAACCATTTAAAGTATGCACCAATTCGATCTTCTTCTGATCAACACGGTAGCGCGCTTTCATACGACGTGCTTGGAAATCACCCATATTTGAGCAGCTTGAGATTTCACGATAGGTATCTTGGCTCGGTACCCATACTTCTAAGTCATAAGTTTTAACCGCGCCGAAGCCCATGTCACCACCACAAAGCAAAATCTTGCGATATGGTAAACCTAGTGCCTGCAAAATGCCCTCTGCATGTGCAGTTAAGTCTTCAAGTGCCTGCATAGAGTGCTCTGGTTTTACGATTTGCACCATTTCAACTTTGTCGAATTGGTGTTGACGAATTAAACCACGCGTATCACGGCCATAAGAACCCGCTTCACTACGGAAACATGGCGTATGTGCAGAATATTTCAGCGGCAAACGATCCGCATCGATAATTTCATCACGTACAAAGTTGGTGATTGGTACTTCCGCAGTCGGAATCAGGTAATACTCTTTTTCACCCTGAAGCTTAAATAAGTCTTCTTCAAACTTTGGTAATTGACCTGTGCCACGTAGCGTATCAGCGTTAACTAAATACGGTACATAGGCTTCGGTATAACCATTTTTAAGGGTATGGGTATCGAGCATGAATTGAGTCAAAGCACGTTGTAAACGCGCCAAAGGCCCTTTCAATACGCTAAAACGTGAACCTGTCAATTTGGTCGCTGTTTCAAACTCAAGACCACCCATCATTTCACCAAGATCGGTATGGTCTTTGATCTCAAAATCAAATTGACGTGGTGTGCCCCACTTCAAGATTTCAAGGTTATCGCTCTCGTCTTTACCAAATGGAACAGACTCATCTGGCAAGTTTGGAATTGCGAGAGATTTTTGCTCAAGTTCAGCTTGTAACTCAGCCAAAGCAACTTCAGCAGCTTTGATTTCATCACCAATGGCAGCCATACGCGCCATAATTTCAGAAGCATCCCCACCCGATTTTTTGATTTGACCAACCTGTTTAGCACCAGCATTACGCTCTGCTTGTAAGTTTTCAGCTTTGGATTGCAAATCTTTACGGCGAGCTTCTAAATCAGCCCATTCTTGCACATTTAACTGAATACCACGTTTTGCCAAAGCAGCATTGACTGCTTCGATATTATTTCTAAGTAATTTTGGGTCGATCATAATCAATCATGAATAGAGGAAAAAACTGGCTATAGTGTAAGGCTTAAACCTAAAAAAATACAGCGCTTGTGCAGCCTCTAGACACGATATGTAGAGGCTGCACTCAAACTAGCCCGCATCTTTTGGCAAGCTCGGCAAGTATTCTGCTTTCACAAACTCTTTGGCAGCATAATATGGCAAGGTCAATTCACTCATTCCCTCAGCATAAGAAGCTAGCTCATACAGTGGGTAAACAAAGACAATTCCGTTCACGCCATAGTAATAGTTATCACTAACCTGCAATTGTTCTTTCTTGATGTTATGTTCTTCTAGCCAGTTCTGATTTGCGGCATACAGTTCATCACGCAGCTTGGTATTCATATCAGGTTTAAGCAGCTCATTCACCGTGATATGTTTTTTATTGGTCAAATCAAAGTTCACAAACTCCTGATGTGACATGCCATGTGCTGCTCCTGCTGAATAAGAGTAGCTTTGAATCGCAAATGTCGCCAGATTATAGTTCTGACTTACAAAACGCACATAAGTACTGCTCTCATTCTGTGCCGCCTCATCCGCAGGCGCCTTAACAGGTTGATCCGTCAGGTTTGCAAATGCATTCGGTTCAGCTTTTTTCATGCGATTTACAAAATATTCATCAATCCATTTCTGATTGGTTTCAACTGTTTGCAAGTCATAACTGGTACAGCCGTCTTCCAGACAGACTTTTTGCTTTGGAAGTTTGACCGGTACTACTTTTGCATGAATCAATGGAATATCCACTTTTTCTGTCGTCGCTTTCTGCTCTTGTTTAGGTTGACAGCCAGCCAATGCAACAACGGTCAGAATAGGGAGAATTGGAACAAGTTTTGATAATTGTGAAGTATTCATCGTTATGCAAGTCTCAGATGTTTTCCTTCACTATACAAAGCCTTGCTGTCAGAAGAAATTAAGAAATGTATCTAGCTTTCCTTTACATAAAAAAAGCCGCAACATGTGCGGCTTTTCTCGGTATCAGTGATTACTGATCAATAATATCTGTACCCTTAGGCGGTGTGAAATTAAACACCGAGGCTGGAATTGGCTGATTCACTTTAATATTGCTGAAACGCACATAAGTCGTTTGACCTAAAGAATCTTGCAATACCATCAAGTTCGGCGCTTTATTGGCACCAAAACTAATGGTTAAGCTCTGGAATGCACCATCTTCCTGTTTTGGATATAAGGTGTAATACAGTTTGCTACGATCAGGCTGAGTCACACGATAAGACTGCATAATCTGGTTGGTATTGCCCGATAACAACAATGCAGGTGTGTTTGCAATTTGGTCATCCAGACTTTGACGTACAGCTTGCTGTAAATCAGGATCGTAAATCCATACCACTTTACCTGTGGTCACAATGGTTTGTTTTGCAGGGCTGGTGGTTTCCCAATAAAACTTTCCTGGACGTTCAACTTTCATCGTTCCTTTAAAGGTCTGATTCATATGTTGAGCGGTTAAGCCTTTTTTTTGTGTGGCTTTATTACCGTTGCTGTTTGCAACTTTTGTATTTTGTTCAAAATCTGCGGTGAAACGTTGCAAGCCAGATAACTGTTGAACCAGACTGTTTGTTGCTTGCTGAGCCGATGCCGCGACAGGTGCAGCAAATACCTGACTACTCACAACAGGAGCAAGTGTGATTGCACTTAACGTTGCAGCATAAGCCATTTTTTTTACGAAATTCATAAAAAGAACCTTCTATCAGATTTCTACTGTTATGCCGACATCTTACTGTTTTTGATCATTAAAAAAATGAAGAAAAGCACGGGTTTTGTGTAGTTCGTGTCGCAAAGTTCTGCATTATGTATGAAGTTGCGACCTTTATGTAGAGATTGTAAGGATCAAAAAGCAACTTTTTTACTTATTTTCTTGTTTCAGCCCCCAGCCTAACTGAACTTTAATATTTCCCATAAATCGCCCATAAAAAACCCGCTAAAAGCGGGTTCTTCTGAACTATTAAAACTTAAGCTTCAACAGTTACATAGCGACGGCCAAATTGACCTTTCACTTCAAATTTTACTACGCCGTCAGCAGTAGCAAATAAAGTATGGTCACGGCCCATACCAACATTTGCACCAGCGTGGAACTCAGTACCACGTTGACGAACGATGATGTTACCAGCAGTTACAGTTTGACCACCGTAAACTTTAACACCCAACATCTTAGGATTCGAATCACGACCGTTCTTCGTCGATCCACCGGCTTTTTTAGTTGCCATGTCTATTTACTCCTCGTGTTAGCCTGCGATACCAGTAATTTTCAACTCGGTAAACCATTGACGGTGACCTTGTTGCTTACGGTAGTGTTTACGACGACGCATTTTGATGATGCGGATTTTGTCGTGACGACCATGGCCAACTACTTCTGCAGTTACTTTTGCGCCAGCTACAACTGGAGCACCGATTTGAATGTTGTCACCGTTAACAACCATTAATACGTCATCAAACGTAATAGTCGCGCCAGTTTCAGCTTTCAATAATTCTACTTTAAGGGTTTCACCCTCAACAACACGGTGCTGTTTACCACCGCTTTGGATTACTGCGTACATAATGTACTCCAACTTGCCCGTGTCGTCGTGCCGATAAAGGGACATATCGATCTTAAGACGAACGCCACTGGGGTTATACAAGGGGACAAATTTTAAGTGAAAATTGCTCAAACAACAAGTTATTTTGCATAAATGCCCACATATTGATAACTTGCTTGGATTTTTAAGTAAAATCAATTAGATTGATGGCGGACTTTTTTGATTGATTCCCATCAAAATTTGAAATACATTTTTTAAAACAAATTATGACAATAACAAACTGTGTTTTGTACCGTCGTGAGTAAAGTAATGGCACTTGGTGGGAACAGCCCTATTTCTGTCTAATTTAAGATCAAAGAGTTCATGATCGTGTTTTAAATAGCGGATTACACAGTCTATATAACAGTTTAGTCATAGATTAATTGCTACACTTGGCAGCATTACCCATCTATACGAGGTTTTTCTTCATATGGTTATCGATTTTAAGCAAGACATTCTCTCCCCTGTTGCGACAGATTTTGCTGCGATGGATCACCTGATCAATGAAGGAATTAGCTCTAAAGTCGGATTGGTCATGTCAGTCAGTAAACATGTTGTTGAAGCTGGCGGCAAACGCATGCGTCCAATTATGTGTTTACTTGCAGCTCGCGCCTGTGGTTTAGCCAATATGCAACAAGCACAGCATCTGGCTGCAGTAATTGAAATGCTACATACCGCAACTTTGGTGCATGATGATGTGGTAGATGAGTCAAGCCTGCGCCGTGGTCGCCCAACCGCTAATGCGACCTGGAATAATCAGACTGCCGTTTTAGTGGGTGACTTCCTGATCGCACGCGCGTTTGATCTACTGGTCGATTTAAATAACATTACCCTACTCAAAGATTTCTCAACAGGTACTTGCGAAATTGCTGAAGGTGAGGTGCTACAACTTCAATCCCAGCATCAACCAGAGACCACTGAAGAAACTTATTTAAGAATTATTCACGGAAAAACATCACGTTTGTTCGAACTTGCGACCGAAGGTGCAGCAATTTTGGCAGGTACTGAAGAATACCGTGAACCATTACGCCGCTTCGCAGGTCATTTTGGCAATGCCTTTCAAATCATCGATGATATTTTGGATTACACCTCTGATGCAGAAACATTAGGTAAAAATATCGGTGATGATTTAATGGAAGGTAAACCGACTTTACCGTTAATTTCAGCATTAGCTCATTCAACAGGTGATGATCATGCGATTATTCGTCGCAGTATCGCAACGGGTGGTGTTGAGCAACTGGACAAAGTGATTGAGATTGTTCATCACTCTGGTGGCCTGGAATATTGTCAAAAACGTGCTCAGCAAGAAACAGATGCTGCTTTAGAGGCATTGAAGGCGCTACCAGATAATGAATATCGCCAAGCACTGATCAATTTGACGCTCATGGCTTTACATCGACTACAATAATTTTCTGACTGCTTATGCATTTAACTTTATCTGATCTTTTTTTAAAAATGCAGGAACAGCTTGACCAACCTCAAGCTGTTCTTGACGAAAATCTCCTGATTGAACTGGTCAATCGTATCCGTCCAGAAAATCCAAATAATGCGGATGAAGTCAAACAACGTATTCATGCACTGATCAAAATATTATTACTCACCCCGACTTCAGCAATTCTGCTACAAAACTTTTTACTCAAACTGATCAGCCAGTACAAACAGATCAGTTTATATGCCGATAGCGGCATTCTTTCACTAGACGGTTTCTGGAATCAGCTAGGGCAACGTTTAGGCGCACACTTCCTTCCCTTAGTCGAAGATGGACAACAGCTTAAAACCTTGGTGGGTAAAGTTTTCCATCAGGAAAATGATAGTGAATGGCTTGATCTGATTGATGATCAGGACTGGATTAGCTTATTTAATCTACTGGCTGAGAGTCAAAGCAATACCATTGCAAAGCAAATTTCAAAAAATGAACTGATCAAAGCCATTACTGTTTTGTCTTATCGAATTAGTGGAATTGGCCTATATCCTGAGTTTATTAATGCTCAGCCCGATATTATCGAATATGAATCGCCTTTTCTGGTACAAAACCGCGACATCATTGAGTTTATTGAAAAATATAAAAAACAGATCGAAGATCAGGATGCAGTTGTGGTTTTACCGCCACCCGATGCATCACAAGCCTTTGTGATGCTGGACCAATGTCGTGAGGTGGTGTTAAAAATACGTCGTGCGACCAAGCGAATTGGGGTCAGTATCAGTTTGACCTATCTCCTGTCCTTACTTGAACAATCGCTTGATCGAATTGAACTTCTACTGACCCTGTTGGCCAGCAAAACTGAAGCACGTTATACCGCACTTGGCGAATTGATTATCGATTTGACCAAAGCCCACTATGAAGGCAAAAGTGTCCGTCATTTATTAAGCTCAACCAGTGAACTCATTGCCTTACAGGTGACTGAAAATGCCAGTAAAACCGGTGAACACTATGTAAGTACAGACAAAGCAGGCTTCTTTGGCATGTACAAAGCAGCGGCTGGGGCTGGCGTGATTATCGCCACCATGGCAACGCTTAAAATTTTGACTGCTCGCTTGGTTCTTGCGCCTTTAATGCAAGCCTTCCTGTTCAGTATGAATTACTCACTGGGCTTTTTACTGATTCATGTGTTGCACTTTACGGTTGCAACCAAACAGCCAGCCATGACAGCTGCCGCACTTGCCACCACGGTACAGCAACAAAAAGGCAGTAAAACCGCCCAAATTGCTGAATTGGCGGCATTGATTATTAATATTATCCGAACCCAGTTCATCGCGATCTTGGGTAATATTTCAATTGCGATTCCAACGGCTGCACTGATTACCTTTTTATGGCAATACAATCTGGGTGAGCCGCTACTTAACCATGCCAAATCGGCAAAGCTTTTGCACAGTCTCAACCCCTTCACTTCTTTAGCAGTGCCTCATGCGGCGATTGCAGGTGTATGTCTATTTTTATCAGGTCTGATCGCAGGCTATTTTGATAATCTGGCAGTCTACCGTAAAGTAGGGCCACGTCTACGACAGCACCCACGTCTAAAACGCTGGATGGGACAAAAACGCTTAGATAAATTTGCCAGCTATATTGAAACCAATTTGGGTGCCTTGGCGGGTAATTTCCTATTCGGGATTATGCTTGGAAGTATGGGAACGATCGGGTTTATCCTCGGCTTACCTTTGGATATCCGCCATATTGCCTTTGCTTCGGCGAACTTTATTCAGGGTTTGATGACCATTGGTAATCCAGATATCGGTCTGATTATCGTGTCATTCCTCGGTGTCATGCTGATTGGTTTAACCAACTTATTTGTCAGCTTTACCTTAACCATTATTGTTGCCTTGCGCGCACGCCGTGTTCGTTTTGCGCAATGGACGCCACTGGCTAAATTAGTGTTGACTCACTTCCTGACTCGACCAAGTGATTTTTTCTGGCCGCCGAAGCAACCTGTTGAAGTGGAAGAACAGCCTAAAAATACCTCATCATCCCATTAACTTTGTACAGAAAAGTAAGCAAACTACAAGTCTAACATTTGAACTATTTTTGGATATAATCAAGCCGCCAAAAATAGTTTTAATAGGCTGATTTCCCCCAACCTTGATTGCTAAACAAGAGATTATTGCTCAGCTCTAATATCACTTTTTCTTTTGGATGAGATGATGCGGATCTGAACTGGATTTTTTAGTTAAACTTAAGTTTGGTAGAAAGAAGACTGCCCTTTTATGGCCTATTTTTTAAAGATGTAATGTCAGAATTTATGAGTTTTGATATGGTCAAAAAATAGAGAAAGGACTGTCAAATGCCGAATAACCACTTAAAACCCAAAATGAGATATACATCAAATTTTGTTATGTTTTTTTACTGAACCTTAAAAAAACATCAAAATGAAATTATCATAAAATTTCAAGACTTGACCAAAAGTGTACTCGCGAGTACACTTTCCAACACTCAACAACCCTGAATAATGGTTAAGCAAATAATGAGTAGCGCATGCCGTACCTATTGCTTTGTATTGGTTGCTTTTTTTTAGGATTCGGTGCGATTGGACTAATGAATTCCAACGCATCAACTTTAGACCTTTTTAGTGTTCAAGCTTTTTTTGAGCACCGTTCATTTACGCTTAACCATGTGACAATTCTGCTTTCCCGTCTGGGTGGCATGCCTTTTCTATTATTTTTAACGACATTTTTGTGTATTTACCAAATCTGGATTAAAAATTATAGAAATGTGACATTCATCGCTTTAAGTGTGAGCGGCAGTATTGTGATTGGTTGGCTTCTGAAATGGAGCATTGATCGGCCGAGACCAATGGAGTTTTATCACTTGGTTCAAAGTTATGGCGCATCCTTCCCAAGTGCCCATAGCGTTTATGCTGCAACCCTTGCGAGTTTAGCCATGTTGTTATGTCGACAACATAAATATCGCACCAGTGTCATTTTAGTATCTACTTTGTGGTTTATTTTCATGGGGATATCTAGAGTTTACGCGGGGGTTCACTACCCGACCGACGTTCTTGCCGGTTGGGGAATTGGGTTGATTTGGACTGCATTGCTTTGGTTTGGGCTGTATCAAAGCACTTTCAGCAACAATTTGTTTTTAGATAAAAAATCTAAATTGAGGTGGAATAATGATGTCGGCTAAGCTTTGGGCTCCTGCCCTAACTGCTTGCGCATTAGCAACAAGCATTGCGCTTGTTGGTTGTAGCAAAGATCCTAAAGATGCACAGCAAGCTGCTGCTGCTCAAAAAATGCCACCTCCAGAAGTTGGTGTCATTGTTGCTCAACCACAAAGCGTTGAACAGAATGTCGAACTGTCAGGTCGAACCTCTGCTTATCAAGTTTCAGAAGTTCGTCCGCAAACAGGCGGCGTTATTTTAAAACGATTATTTGCTGAAGGTAGCTACGTTCAGGCTGGTCAAGCACTCTATCAAATTGATGCAAACACCAACCGTGCGACTGCAGACAATGCACGTGCGGCTTTATTACGTCAACAAGCGAACTTAAATGCTTTACGCGTAAAAGAAGGCCGTTATCGTCAACTTGTAGGAACCAATGCGGTTTCTAAACAAGAATATGACGATATCAATGCTCAGGTAAAATTGGCCGAAGCAGATGTAGCAGCGTCTCAAGCAGCATTGAAAAATGCTGAGATTACTTTGGGCTACTCAACTGTTCGTGCACCAATTTCTGGTCAGTCTAGCCGTTCTTCGGTGACACCAGGTGCATTGGTAACTGCAAATCAGGCCGATCCATTGGTAACGATTCAACAGCTTGATCCAATCTATGTTGATATCAATCAATCAAGTGCTGAGTTATTACGTCTTCGTCAACAACTGAGCAAAGGCAGCTTGAATAATAGTAACAATACCCGTGTCAAAATCACGCTTGAAGATGGGTCTGAATACCCTGTAGAAGGCCAGTTGGCATTCTCTGATGCAAGTGTGAATCCAGATACAGGTACTGTGACTTTACGTGCAGTCTTCTCGAATCCAAACCATTTATTATTACCAGGTATGTATGCAACTGCCAAGATTTCGCAAGGGATTTTGCCAAATGCTTACCTGATTCCACAAGCAGCGGTATCTCGTTTACCAACAGGACAAGCAATTGCAATGGTTGTAAATGCTAAAGGTGCGATTGAAACCCGTCCGATCACAACTGCTGGTGTGAAAGGTCAGGACTGGATTGTGACAAATGGCCTACAGGCTGGTGATAAAGTTGTTGTTGATGGTGTCGCTAAGGTCAAAGAAGGACAGGAAGTGTCTGTAAAACCTTATCAACCAAAAGCAGCTGAAGGTCAAAATGCAGCGCCAAAAGCAGCTGAACAACAAAAGCAAGCCAACTCACCAAAAGCTGAACAAAAAGCAACTTCAGAAGCTTAAGGGGTAGATTGCATGGCTCAATTCTTTATCCATCGCCCAATTTTCGCTTGGGTGATTGCACTGGTCATTATGTTGGCGGGTATTATCACGCTTACAAAAATGCCAGTTGCACAATATCCGACAATTGCCCCCCCCACGGTAACGATCTCTGCGACTTATCCTGGGGCTTCTGCTCAAACTGTTGAAAATACCGTTACCCAGATCATTGAACAACAAATGAATGGTCTTGATGGTTTACGTTACATTTCATCGAACAGTGCGGGTAATGGTCAAGCATCAATTAACTTGAACTTCGAACAAGGTATCGATCCTGATATCGCACAGGTTCAGGTTCAAAATAAACTGCAATCTGCAACAGCGCTTTTACCTGAAGACGTACAACGTCAGGGTGTAAAAGTCACCAAGTCTGGTGCCAGCTTCTTGCAGGTGATTGCATTCTATTCTCCAGATAACACGCTTTCTGCATCTGACATTAAAGACTATGTAAACTCAAACATTTCTGAACCGCTTAGCCGTGTTGCAGGTGTGGGTGAACTTCAAGTTTTTGGTGGCTCATATGCGATGCGTATCTGGTTAGATCCAGCCAAACTAACGAGCTTCAACCTGACACCAACTGATGTTGCAACCGCAATTCGTGCACAAAACTCGCAAGTTGCAGTCGGTCAGCTCGGTGGTGCGCCATCAACAGCTGGTCAAGTTCTGAATGCGACAGTGAATGCACAAAGCATGTTGCAAACACCTGAGCAATTCAAAAACATCTTCCTGAAAAATGCATCAGATGGTGCACAGGTTCGTTTAGGTGATGTTGCGCGTGTAGAACTGGGTTCAGATAACTATCAATTTGATTCGAAGTTCAACGGTAGCCCTGCGGGTGGTGTTGCAATCAAACTTGCAACAGGTGCCAACGCACTTGATACCGCAGCAGCTGTTGAAAAACGTTTATCTGAGTTACGTCATAACTATCCAGCTGGTCTAAAAGACAAGCTTGCTTATGACACGACACCATTTATTCGTCTGTCAATTGAGAGTGTTGTACATACACTGATTGAAGCAGTGGTCTTGGTATTCATCGTCATGTTCCTGTTCTTGCAGAACTGGCGCGCAACGATTATTCCAACACTGGCTGTACCTGTAGTTGTACTCGGTACATTTGCAGTCATTAATATTTTCGGTTTCTCGATTAACACCTTGACCATGTTCGCCATGGTACTTGCCATCGGTCTTCTGGTGGATGATGCCATCGTTGTGGTCGAGAACGTTGAACGGGTAATGCAAGAAGAACATCTGGAACCTATTCCTGCGACTGAAAAGTCAATGAGTCAGATTTCTGGTGCTCTGGTGGGTATTACCAGTGTATTAACAGCGGTATTCGTACCAATGGCATTCTTTAGTGGTACGACTGGGGTAATTTACCGTCAGTTCTCTATCACGTTGGTTACGGCGATGATCCTTTCCTTGATCGTAGCATTGACCTTTACCCCTGCCCTGTGTGCGACCCTGTTAAAGCAACATGATCCAAACAAAGAAGAAAGCAATAACATTTTTGCGCGTTTCTTCCGTTGGTTTAACCGTAGCTTCGAAAAAGTTGCAGAGAAATACCAAGGTGGTGTCAATCGCATGACACACCACAAGTTATTCTCTGGGGTACTTTATATTGCGGTAATCGCAGCTTTGGTCGGCATCTACAAAATGTTGCCATCTTCATTCTTGCCAGAAGAAGACCAAGGTGTGGTCATGACTTTAGTTCAGTTACCACCGAGCGCAAGCTTGGAACGTACAGATAAAGTCATTGATACCATGACGGGCTACTTCCTGAATAAAGAAAAAGACAGTGTAGATTCAATCTTTACCGTTGCTGGTTTCTCATTCACGGGGGTGGGTCAAAACGCGGGTCTTGCCTTTATTAAGTTAAAAGACTGGAGCGAGCGTACATCGCCTGAATCACAGATCGGTGCCATTATTCAACGTGGTATGGCATTGAACATGATTGTGAAAGATGCATCGTACATCATGCCATTACAGTTACCTGCAATGCCTGAATTGGGTGTCGCGTCTGGTTTCGATATCCAGCTGAAAGATGTAAGCGGTCAAGGCCATGAGAAACTGATTGCTGCACGTAATGCAGTATTAGGTATGGCATCACAAGACAAACGTCTTGCAGGTGTGCGTCCAAATGGTCAAGAAGATACACCACAGTACCAAATCACGATTGATCAAGCACAAGCTGGTGCAATGGGTATCAGCCTTGCAGATATTAACACGACCATGAGCATGGCTTGGGGTGGTTCATATATCAATGACTTCGTTGACCGTGGTCGTGTGAAGAAAGTTTATGTTCAGGGTGAAGCGAATACTCGCATGATGCCTGAAGATTTGAACAAGTGGTATGTACGTAATAACAAAGGTGAAATGGTTCCATTCTCTGGTTTTGCCAAGGGTGAATGGACTTATGGTTCTCCTCGTCTAGAGCGTTATAACGGCGTATCATCGGTGAATATCCAAGGTACACCTGCACCGGGCGTCAGCTCTGGTGATGCAATGATCGCCATGGAAGAAATCATTGGTAAGTTACCGTCAATGGGCTTAACAGGTTTCGACTATGAATGGAGTGGTTTATCTTTAGAAGAACGTGATTCTGGTAGCCAGACAGCGCCATTATTGGTTCTTTCATTATTGATCGTATTCCTGTGTCTTGCTGCCTTATATGAAAGCTGGTCAGTACCTGTGTCTGTGTTACTGGTTGTACCATTAGGTATTGTCGGTGCATTCACATTGACTTGGTTAGGTATGATTATTAAAGGAGATCCAAACTTATCCTTTAACATCTACTTCCAGGTTGCGATTGTTGCGGTAATTGGTCTTTCAGCGAAGAACGCCATTCTGATCGTAGAGTTCGCCAAAGAATTGCAAGAACAAGGTGAAGACCTGTTTGAAGCAACCTTACATGCGGCGAAAATGCGTTTGCGTCCAATCATCATGACGACCCTTGCTTTTGGTTTTGGTGTATTGCCATTAGCCCTTGCAAGCGGTGCGGGTGCTGGTAGCCAACACTCGGTTGGTTATGGTGTACTGGGTGGTGTAATTTCTTCAACACTTTTAGGTATCTTCTTCATCCCTGTATTCTTCGTGTGGATTCGTAGTATCTTTAAGTACAAACCTAAAACTTTAAATACTCAGGAGCATTGATCGTGATGCAAACTGTATGGTCTATTTCCAGTCGTGGCATTGCAATCTCTGCACTCGCGCTATCTTTGGCTGCCTGCCAAAGCATGCGCGGGCCAGAGCCTGTTGTAAGCTCAGATGTTCCTGAAAGCTTCGCCTCTTATGGCAATGCTTCTGGAAAATCAATCGCTGAACAAGGTTACAAAGATTTCTTTGCTGACCAGCGCTTACTTCAAGTGATTGATATGGCGCTTGCCAATAACCGTGATTTACGTACTGCTACTTTGAATATCCAAAAAGCTCAGCAGCAATACCAGATCTCGGAAAACAACCAGTTGCCAACTATTGGGGCAAGTGGTAGTGCTGTTCGTCAGGTCACCCCTACCCGTGATCCAAACAACCCGTATTCAACCTATCAGGTTGGCTTAGGTCTGACTTCTTATGAGCTAGACTTCTGGGGTCGTGTACGCAGCCTGAAAGATGCAGCACTAGATAGCTATCTCGCGACACAAAGTTCACGTGATGCAACGCAAATCAGCTTAATTGGTCAAGTCACTCAGGCTTGGTTAACTTACTCATTTGCAAGTGCACAACTTAAACTTGCGGATCAGACGCTAAAAGCACAACAAGATTCGTTTAACCTGAACAAAAAACGTTTTGATGTCGGTATTGATAGTGAAATTCCTGTGCGTCAGGCACAGATTTCAGTTGAAACAGCACGTAATGATGTTGCCAACTACAAAACCCAGATTGCTCAGGCACAAAACTTGTTGAACTTACTGGTGGGCCAGCAGGTTCCTCAGAATCTGTTACCGCAACAGCAAGTTGCACGTATCACCAAACAAGGTGTATTAAGCGCTGGTTTACCAAGTGACCTACTGAACAACCGTCCAGATGTCAAAGCATCTGAATACCAGTTAAGTGCTGCGGGTGCGAATATTGGTGCTGCGAAAGCACAACTGTTCCCAACCATTAGCCTCACTGGTTCTGCGGGTTATGCATCGACTGACTTGAGTGATTTATTCAAATCAGCCAATGGTCTCTGGTCAATTGGCCCAAGTCTGAATATTCCAATCTTCGACTGGGGTACACGTAAGGCCAATATCAAAATCTCTGAAACAGATCAGAAAATTGCACTGTCTAACTATGAAAAGTCAGTACAGTCAGCTTTCCGTGAAGTGAATGATGCATTGGCTACACGTGCTAACATTGGTGATCGTTTAACCGCTCAACGCCGTTTGGTTGATGCGACCAATACGACCTATAAACTTTCAAATGCCCGCTTCCGTGCTGGTATTGATAGTTACCTGACTGTGTTAGATGCTCAGCGTTCTGCTTACTCAGCGGAACAAGGTTTGTTGTTATTACAACAAGCTGACCTGAACAATCAGGTTGAACTTTACAAAACGCTTGGTGGCGGCTTAAAAGCATCGACCAGCGAGACTGTAACGCATCAACCTTCAAGCTCAGAACAGCACTACGCAAAATAATTTGATTTTGCAGACAAAAAAGCTCACTTCGGTGAGCTTTTTTATTGCAACAATTGCGAATATTTCTTATCTTCAAAGACTGAAATATTGATGATTTAGAAAAATACTATGTTACTGAGCAGTTTAGAATCTGTACCTGGCCATGAAATTTTACGTCAACTTGATGTGGTTTATGGCAGCACCGTCCGCAGTAAGCATGTCGGACGAGACCTGATGGCTGGTTTAAAAAATATCGTCGGTGGTGAACTGACAGGCTATACCGAGCTACTAGAAGAATCACGCCAAGAAGCGACCCAACGTATGATTGATAAGGCACAAGCTTTAGGTGCCAATGCCATTGTCGGAATTCGTTTCTCGACATCGAATATTGCTCAAGGTGCATCTGAATTATTTGTTTATGGAACGGCGGTCGTGGTTCAGCCTGTTGCACCTAAACTCCCAGATCCATTCGGTGCATAGGCAATCGTATGGAAGGATTAATTTTTCAGATTGTTCTTTTTCTGATTCTCTTTGCTGTGGGTTGGGGCTTTGGTCGCCATATCGAGCAAAAACACTTACGTGAACTGGATGAAAAAGAACGACAGTTCGCCCATATTCGGATTGATACCAATCGCTTTGTACAAACCACAGCATCTGGACAAATGATCAGCAGTAATGTGGTGATCTCTCATGATTATTTTAAATATGTACTGGCATCCATTCGAAACTTTTTTGGTGGTCGTCTGGTCAGCTATGAAAGTGTCGTTGAGCGTGCACGCCGTGAAGCAGTAATCCGACTCAAGCAGGAAGCACATACCATGGGTGCCAAACAAATTATGGGAGTTCGCCTTAGTACCACAGAATTAGGGATGCAAGGTGGCATGGTTGAAGTGTTTGCTTATGGTACAGCCATCATAGAATAAGCCATGCTCTTCTGGAGGTTTGCTTCAGTCGCCTATTTGAGAATTATCGTAGTACCCACGCATAAAAAATGCCTCGAATCATGAGGCATTTTTATCACTTCGATTTTCAGGTTAATGAAATAAAACGATCGCCTTTTGTAAAGTAAACCAAATGCCTGCCAGCAAAGGTAGGCCAACAACCAGCCAAGCCAGTACCACAGTAATTGTCTTGGAAGGTGTATGTGCTACATCATGATTCAGACTTAAATCTTGCGGTAATTTCTCATGTGCCAAAGCCTTCTCAGCAGCCAATTCAGCCTCTGTCATGTATTTATCGTCATCAACTGGTTTGACCATTAAATTGAGTACAAATCCAATGGCTAGCATAGCCGCCAAAATATACATCGTCGTATCATACGATTGCGCTTGAGCTACGCCATGGGCCAGTTGATAATCTCGAATATTGGTAATGAGTAAAGTTCCCAATACACCAGCCACAGACCACGCTGTTAGCAAACGCCCATGAATTGCCCCGACCATTTGTGTACCAAAAATATCCGCCAGATAAGCAGGTACTGTGGCAAATCCTCCGCCATACATTGACAGAATGACGCAGAAAGCTAAAACGAATAAAGGTAAATTTTCCGCATGAGCCAGTTGTGGAATCGAAACGTATAATAAGAAGCCTAAGGCTAGAAAAATGAAATAGGTATTTTTACGACCAATAAAATCCGATGCAGATGCCCAGAAGAAACGTCCACCAATATTAAACAATGACAGCAAACCAGTGAAACCCGCGGCAAAGGTTGCAATCTGCATTTTTTGTTCTGTGTTTAATTCATTGATACCGATCTCTAAACCGATCAGACGCCCACCAAACACTTCCTGCAACAACGGAGAAGCCATCGCTAAAATGCCAATACCCGCCGAAACATTTAAGCACAGTACGCCCCAAATCAGCCAAAACTGCTTGGTTTTCCATGCCTTATTTAAATGTACATGACGACTGGTGACCAAAGCATTCGCCTGAGTTGCTACTGGCTGCCAACCACTCGGTTTCCAATTTGAAGGCGGAATCCGATAACCGAATGCGCCTCCCATCATAAAAACAAAATAAATAGCGGCCAATACCAGAAAGGTTTGCCATACCCCCACAGAAATATCGGTCGCGAAGAATTTCATCAACTGATCCGCGAGCGGCGCACCAATCATGGCACCGCCACCAAAGCCCATAATGGCAAGACCTGTTGCTAAACCTCGACGATCTGGGAACCACTTAATCAGGGTAGATACAGGTGAAATATAACCCAGCCCAAGCCCGATCCCTCCTATTCCACCGCCCAGCCACAATAGCCACAACTGATGCGTATATACACCTAGCGCAGCCAAGATCAAGCCACCCGCCCAACAAAATGCGGCAACCACACCCGCCTTACGCGGTCCTGCATGTTCAAGCCAGCCACCAAACAAAAATGCGGATGAACCTAAAAATACAAAAAATAAGGTGTACATGATGCTTAGCGTAGACACGCTCCAGTCACAGGTCGTGGTGAACAGTTGTTCAAGCAAACCTATATCTTTACATTCAATCGGCGCATCTATTCCCAGAGCTTTGGACAAGGGTAACCAGAATACGGAAAAACCATATGCCATACCAATACTGAGATGAATTGCCAGTGCGGCAGGTGGTAGCAGCCAACGATTATAGCCCGCGTGGGCAATCGTACGTTCCTTGGCTAAAAGTGAAAGTTGTCGTTCCATGTACAGTCTCCATGCCTTCACGGTTAAACAGAGGCAAGCTTTTTTAGTTTTCGTTCTGGCAGCGGCTAAAGCTTATTCTTAAGCTCTGTACGATGTCGTTATGTTTGGGTAAAGATCAACCTACCGATTGTGCATAACATCTATGATTTTGATCAAACAGCTTTTACCAATAAAAAATAAAGAAATAATTTAATAATTTTAAAAAATCCTGTGTCATGCACAGGATTCTTTGCTCTACTCTGCAAAAATTGCTTGCCAATAGTGATAGGTTTTCTCTTCGCCATTCTCTAGCTTGAACTCATACGACATCTGACGGGTTTCAGCAATTTCACATTCAACAGGATGTTTGAATAAACCACCCGCATAAGCAAAGCTATGATATTCGCCATTTTCACCACAGACATCCACGCCCGCTGGCATACGCTCAATCAAAGCTGCATCAATATCCTGCCCGATAAAGGATTCATCAAGTTTGCTGGCATCCGTCACAATGATTTTGGTTTTAATACCTGAATCTAAAAAATCCTGCATTACCTCAGCCGAATTAAGATTCCATATCGGCTCAACCACTTCAATGCCTAAAGGATGCAAACGATCTTCACGATATTGACGTACATCGCTCAAGTAAATATCGCCAAAGATAAAATGTTCAACGCCTTGTGCTTTAAAGTGATTGGCAGCATCCAGCATGCGTTGTTCATATACAGGAAGGTTCTTTGGTAAAAACACAGCATAGAGCGGAATACCAATACTTTCAGCCTGCTTTTCTAGCAGCCGATGTGGAATCGCATGCATCGAAGATAACTCGGTTTCTTCATTCACGGTGGTCAATAAGGCGATGACCTCAAACTCATTTTGCTGTAAGACCTTATACAAGGCCAAAGAAGAGTCTTTACCACCGCTCCAGTTAAAAACAGCTTTTTTACGGCAATCTTCTGTCATTTCACTCTACCTTTCGCGTCTAACCGTCAGACCCGATTCTTCATTATTTCAGGCAACTACATAATACTTGTGACATATAAAAGCAACAATAAAGTTAAGCCGGCAAACACCCACATCACATGAGGCAAAATTTTTGGTTTCTTTTTAATCATAACTGGCAAGGCAACCAGACTAGCTAAAAAACTGATAAGTGCAGTTAACATAAAAATGAAGATTGCGGCATAGCCACTCCCCCCTTCAAAATCCGCCATATTAAACGTGAATAACCAGCTCAATCCTCCACCCATAACAATGCTGGCTGGTAATGCAAGTACCACATAGCCGACAATAGAGGCAATGGATACTCGAGAACCAGATACTGAATCGGACAAATTTTGGCTATCCTGCATTGCGGTTCCCTTTTAAAGCCACCATTTCCACACTCATTTCACTTTCATTTTGCGAATCATTTTATAGAGCAAGCTTGGCGATAAACGAGAAACCAGCACGCCCAGTTGTTCTTTTTTCCCACCAACCACAATGTACTCATCCCCTGCCATCAATGACTCCACCACACGCTCGGCAAATACATCGGCATCTAAACCATTTTCAATTGCTTCGTCTTGATGGCCTTGCGGTTTACCTTCGCCATTTAATGCATTGAATGAGACATTGGTTTTTACAAAACCCGGAAAGACTACTGAAACTTCTACACCATCATTCGATACTTCAGCACGCAAGCTATTGGCCCACATGTGAATAGCTGCTTTGGCTGCTGAATAAGTCGCGCGATATTGCGTACCGAGTAAGCCTGCAACACTGGATACAAACACCACACGGCCTGATTTTTGTTTCAGGAAAGTCGGCAATACCGTCTTGGTAAAGAACACTTGCGAAAAGTAATCAACTTCCATAATGGCGCGTTCAGTATGCATAGTCGTATCCTGAATCAAGGCACGCTGACTCAACCCTGCATTATTAATCAGCCAGTCAATCCGCCCTTTACTTGCCAGAACCTGTTCATGCGCATGGCGTACCTGAGCTTCATCGGTAATATCAGCAGCAATTGAAAGATGCTGTTCTGGCTTGAGTAAACCCACGCGTACCGCTTCCAGCTCATCGTAACGACGTGAAGTCAAAACCACCTGTGCACCTTGTAGTGCACATTCACGTGCCAGTGCTTTGCCTAAACCCGAAGAGGCACCCGTAATCCAGACCACTTTATTTTCAAGACTTTTCAGTTTTGCCATTTTTATATCCTGCCTATGCTGAATGGCGCATAAATTTGAGGAAGTAATCCACATATGTTGCAGCCAGTTGCTGATCAATCTGGGTACTTAATTTTTCCAAACGTTTATATCCCAGATGCGTAGTCATATTGATCACGCCATTTAAGGTTTTATCGACCACAAAATTGAACTTTAAACATTTTTTCGGTTCACGAATCAAGTGATCCACACCCGTATCAATTACTTCGGTGAGTAATTTAAGCGAATTTGAAATTTCATTGTGATCGCCATTGGCCAGTTTCTGGCTAGAGGCCTTGACCTGCTCTGCCAACGGTTGCTTGACAGGATAAGTCATATAAATGGTTTCATCTTCGATCTGTAAGGTTTTTGAAAGATATTCAACCAGAGGAATTAAACGATCATTGCCAAAAAATGAAATCGACCACGGCATATATTTACGAATCGCTTCCAGAATTTGCTGAATCACTTTTTCGGATTCACCTGTTTGCGAATATTGTTTATTTTCTTGTAATAGAACGATAAAAACCTGCTCAACGACTTCACAAGCCATTTCGGATAAGACACTCCCTAAAGCGCTAGCCTGACTTTCTTTATTTCCTTGTAATAATTGCGTTCGAATATGCGCAAACCTTGCGTAAGTGTCCGCATGAATATTTAAAAAAACGGCGGTGTTCATTCTAATAACCCTAATTGTTAGATTCCATAAAAAAGAGCTTGTTAAACAAGCCCTTTTATCAAATCTATTTTTCTATCATTTTTGGCGTTGTACCCGCCGAATTTATCACACTCTATTCTGTATCAACATGCATAAATGCTAAAAAATGGTTCACACAATCAGTTGCAGCATTGCTATCAACCTGATTGCTCATTTTTTCCAGACGTTTATAACTGAGATGGGCGGTCATATTAATCACGCCATTCAGGGTTTTATCCACCACCATATTAAAGTTGAGGCATTTTTTCGGTTCGCGGATCAAATTGGTCACCCCCAAATCGACAATCTGGATCAGGGTCTGGAAGACATCTACCATGTCGCTGATTTCATTATTCTTGAGTCTTGTCACCAAAGCATGTGCCTGTTGTACCAAGTGTCGATCGATCGGATAAGACACATAGACCTGCTCATCGTGATACTTGATCATATTGGAAAAATAATTAGCAAAGGGACATAAGCGTTCATTGCCAAATAAAGCAATCGACCAAGGCATATATTTACGTACAGCACCAATGATTTGCTGGATGACTTTTTCAGATTCAGCCGTATATTTTTGCGTGATCTGGGTCGGCTGGCGATTCTGGATGAGTAAGACTGAAAAAACTTGCTCAACAATATCACAGGCAATTTCAGACAGGACTTCACCCAGCATTCGTGCCTGACTTTCCGTTGTCCCCGCATTCAGTTGCTGGCGAATCGTTTCAAACTGTCCATGCGTAACTTCATTAATCTTCAATAGAATTGAATAACTCATGACCATCATCCCTTTTTAGTTTTCGCATTTTTATATTGTTGTTTTATGCATCAATATCTTTTAGTTATGTGATGCATTGCACATAAATTTAATCTTATTTGTTTAAAAATCCAACGCCTTTCATCGGTTTTATGAGAAAAAATCAAAGCTTATAAGTGCCTTATCAGGATTCAGCCCATCTTGCATCAATTAGGGGCATCATCCGTAAAAAAGCCGAATTCCTCCTCAAATAACAACTGGAATAAACCGTAATTGATACATTATTTGAGCGGCTTTACTGAATCAGCGATGACCTGCTGAAAGACCTACAGAAGCGAGGATTTTTTGCTACAATAGATGCAATTTTTTATTCAATTTTAATCTTCTGTACTATGACTGACGCTCAATCTGCTCAAAATATTGCAACCACTTACGATCCAACCGAGATCGAAAAGAAGTGGTATCAAATCTGGGAACAACAAGGTTACTTCAAGCCATCAGGTCAAGGTGAATCATTCTGTATCATGATTCCGCCGCCGAACGTCACGGGTAGCTTGCACATGGGTCATGGCTTTAACAATGCCATCATGGATGCCCTCACCCGCTACAACCGTATGATGGGTAAAAATACCCTATGGCAACCTGGTACTGACCACGCAGGTATTGCAACGCAGATGGTGGTAGAACGTCAGTTGGGCGCGCAAAACATCAGCCGTCATGACTTGGGCCGTGAAAAGTTCATCGAAAAAATCTGGGAATGGAAAGAACAATCAGGCGGTACGATTACGCGTCAGATTCGTCGTCTAGGCTCGTCTGTAGACTGGTCACGCGAACGTTTCACGATGGACGAAGGTTTATCGAATGCGGTGAAAGAAGTTTTCGTAAAACTGCATGAAGATGGCTTAATCTACCGTGGTAAACGTCTGGTTAACTGGGACCCAAAACTACAAACGGCCCTGTCTGACCTCGAAGTTGAGTCTGATAAAGAAGAAGCAGGTTCGTTGTGGCACTTCAAATATTTCTTTGAAGACAAGTCACTCCGTACCCACGATGGTAAAGATCACATCGTTGTGGCAACCACACGTCCTGAAACATTATTGGGTGATACTGCCGTTGCGGTTGCACTGGATGATGAACGCTATTCACATCTTGTGGGTCAGAACATTATCCTGCCAATTACAGGCCGTGCCGTTCCAATCGTTAAAGATGAATATGTTGATAAAGAATTTGGTACTGGCTGTGTAAAAATCACGCCTGCACACGACTTCAATGACTATGAAGTGGGTAAGCGTTGTGAATTGCCAATCATCAATATCTTCAATAAAAATGCAGAAGTTTTGGCTGAGTTTGAATACATTGCCAAAGCAGGCGAACAGATTTCTAAAACGATTGCTGCACCAGCAGACTATATCGGCTTAGAACGTTTTGAAGCGCGTAAGAAACTGGTTGAACAAGCAGAAGCTGAAGGTTGGTTAGATCAGATCCAGCCTTATACCTTGAAGCCACCTCGCGGTGACCGTTCTGGTGTGATCATTGAGCCATTATTAACTGACCAATGGTATGTGAAAATTGCGCCATTGGCAGAGCCTGCAATCGAAGCCGTAAAAGATGGGCGCATCAAGTTCGTTCCAGAGCAGTACAGCAACATGTACATGGCATGGATGAACAACATTCAGGACTGGTGTATTTCACGTCAGTTGTGGTGGGGTCACCGTATTCCAGCTTGGTACGATGCTGAAGGCAATGTATATGTAGGTCGTGACGAAGCTGAAGTTCGTGCCAAAAATAACATCCCAGCAAATACTGCTCTAAACCAGGATGAAGATGTATTGGATACATGGTTCTCATCTGCCCTCTGGACATTCTCAACCTTAGGTTGGACGGGTGATGCAGAGAAAGATGCTGCCAATGATTTCCTCAAAACCTTCCACCCGACTGATGTGTTGGTGACTGGTTTTGACATCATCTTCTTCTGGGTTGCGCGTATGATTATGATGACCCTGCACTTCATGAAAAATGAAGATGGTTCATCACAGATTCCATTCAAGACTGTTTACGTTCACGGCTTGGTACGTGATGGTGAAGGTCAGAAGATGTCTAAGTCTAAAGGTAACGTGCTTGACCCACTCGACCTGATTGACGGTATCGATCTTGAAAGCCTTGTTGCAAAACGTACCACAGGTTTGATGAATCCGAAACAAGCAGCGAAGATTGAGAAATCAACGCGTAAAGAATTCCCGGAAGGTATTCAGGCTTACGGTACAGATGCAGTTCGTTTCACCTTCTGTGCGCTTGCTAACACGGGTCGTGACATCAAGTTCGATATGAAGCGTGTTGAAGGTTACCGTAACTTCTGTAACAAGATCTGGAACGCGACCCGTTTCGTGTTGATGAATGTTGAAGGTCAAACTGTTGGTCAAGAAGCACGTCCTGATCTATGGGAACTGCCTGAACAATGGATCATGAGCCGTCTGCAAAAAGCAGAAGCTGCGGTGCACCAAGCATTCGCGACCTATCGTTTAGACCTTGCTGCACAAGCAATCTATGACTTTATCTGGAATGAATACTGTGACTGGTACGTTGAGTTAACCAAACCGGTTCTGAACGATGCCAATGTCTCAGAAGAGCGTAAAGCCGAAGTTCGCCGTGTATTACTTGCAGTAATGGAAGCATCTTTACGTTTGGCTCATCCATTGATGCCGTATTTGACTGAAGAAATCTGGCAAACGCTTGCGCCGATGTTAGGCAAAGGCGGCGCAACGATTATGACTGCGCAATACCCTGTTCCTGATCAAGCAAAAGTGAATGATCAAGCTGAAGCAGATATGCAGTGGTTACAAGGCCTGATTGGTGCGGTACGTAATATCCGTGGTGAAATGGGCTTAGGTAATGCACGTTTATTGCCAGTATTGTTGCAAAACACTTCTGATGCTGAACATGAGCAAATCACGCGTATCGAAGCGTTATTTAAAGCATTGGCGAAAGTTGAAAGTATTACTTTCTTGGCACAAGGCGAAGAACCACCGCTTTCATCTTCAAGTGTTGTGGGCCATGCATCTGTATTTGTACCAATGAAAGGCTTGATTGATCCTAAAGCTGAATTGGGTCGTTTGCAGAAGGACTTGGATAAAGTTCAAAAGCAACATGATCAAATTGCCAATAAACTTTCAAACGAAGGTTTCGTAGCGAAAGCACCAGCAGCGGTTGTTGAAGGTGAAAAAGTGAAATTGGCTGAGTTTGCTGATCAGTTAGCGAAAATTAAGCAAAGTATGGAGCAAATTGCTGCTTTGTAAAGTATTGTAATCTTATAATTAATATGTAATATAAAGGGCTAATTATTTAGCCCTTTATATTTAAATGCATGAAAGATTTTTTCCAAGACTTTTTTACCAAAAATGTTAATAATAATGATAATAGAACTGTTAACAATAATATTGTAATTGAGGGTGAAAATAATCCATTTGAGAAATCTAAAGATGAAGAACATCTGAGCCGGTTAAAAAGTGTTTATGAAATTACTATAGCAACAAGAAACTTAGAAATTGGACAATTAGTTCAAAGAAATAATTTTTTTATGATATTTCAGGGTGTATTATTTGCATGCTTAATTTATTCAAGCAATACTGTCCCATACGTCCATCTAATTCTTTGCTCGGTAGGATTTTACGTTGCATACTCTCAGACTGCTGTTGCAGCTGGAGCTAAATATTGGCAAGAATTTTGGGAGAAAAAATTAGAAACTATAGAACAGCATCTCTTAACATTTTATAAAAAAGATGAAAAAAATATTGCTATAGATAATAATCTAACAGAGTTTTATCAACTTTTCTCTACCGAACAATCAGAAATAAATAATGATGTTATAAAACAATTAGATAGAAACATAAAAAATGATAGCTGTAGAGCTAAAATAAATAATTTCTGGCATTCAATCTTAAATCAAAAAATTATAAATTACTTTACTTTTTTAAAAGTAATTTATAGTAGAGAACTAATATTAAATAAACCTTCCGTAAGCAAAATTCCGATTCGCGTTGGGCGTTTTTTCATGATAACGTGGGGACTATTATTTATTTCTACGCTATGGCTCCCAAATAAATGGTTAGAAGATAAAAATTTGAATGAAAATTATTTACGAGGTTTTCCAACACACAAAGAATCAGCTAAGCAAGAAATATATTTCTCATCGACTAATTCACTTGGTAATACTGAAAACCCACTAAATATTCACATCAAAGACTTAGAAAAATTAAATGATAATCAACCCATTAATATTGAACTATCAATTAATGGTAAAAAAATTGAAGCTAAAGGAGTAATTCAATGAGTGGATATGATTTGGAACAAAAACTCGTTATCGGTTTAGCTTCAAGTGCCCTATTTAACTTAGAAGAATCCGATGAAGTATTTAGAACAAAAGGTGAACTTGTATACCGAGAATACCAGCATAAAAATGAAAATGTGATTCTAGACCTAGGCGTTGCATTCCCTTTTATTCAACGCCTTCTAAGTTTAAATAGTATTTTTCCTAAAGATAAGCCATTTGTAGAAGTTATTTTACTTTCTAGAAATGACCCAAACACTGGTTTACGGGTTATGAACTCTATCGAGCATTATGGTTTAAATATAAAAAGAGCAATTTTTTTACAAGGTAGAACGCCTCATAAATATATTGATGCTCTGAATATTAGTTTATTTTTGTCTGCTAATGAGACTGATGTAAACCAAGCAATTACCGCTGGTTACCCCGCTGGCTTAATTCTAAAAGGCAATATCTTTGATATCGAACACGATGAAGAATTACGAATCGCTTTCGACTTTGATGGTGTCATAGCAGATGATTCCTCAGAACAAGTCTATAAAGAAAGTGGGCTTTCAGCATTTATTGAAAATGAAGAAAATTTAGCTAATCAACCTGCAAATATTGGTCCTTTACATAAATTATTGAAAGAACTTTCAACTTTACAAAAAGAAGAAATTAAATATCAGTCTCAAAATTCTGATTATAAAAGTAGATTAAGGCTTTCAATTGTTACAGCAAGAAATGCACCTGCCCATAAAAGGGTCATAAACTCTTTAAGAGCATGGGGAATAGATACAATAAACGAAGCATTTTTCTTAGGCGGCATTGAAAAACGTAGAGTTTTAGAAATATTAAATCCTCATATTTTCTTTGATGATCAAGTTACCCATTTAGAAAAAACAGCAGATATAGCATCGCTTCTGTTCACATTCCTTTCGGAATAGCTAACAAAAAACTTGATCTAGCTGATCAAAAAACGCCTACAACTGCTGACTCTTATTAATGATAGCAAAAAGTATCGTTACCCTGTCCTTGGCAAACAGGGTTCAATACATCAAAGCCCCCCATGCCCTAACAACATCTCCACCCCACTCACCTTTTTCATATGCTTTAAACGCTCTTTTTCCCACTTCAACTGCTGCTTTAACTCAGCACAATCCGCATCTATCGCTTTATACACATCACTAATATGCAGATGCTCAGCCTTTACTTTTTTCGCCAACTGAAAAGAATCTAAAATCTCTTCAATTTGACTTTCAAGCTGCTGACTTTGCGCATCCAAAGCCAATTTATAAAACTTTACTTGCTCTGCCGATAACTCTTTAGCCCCAACACCTTTATTCTGTTCAAGCTGTAATTGGAGTTTCAGTAAATAAAACAAATCCTGCTGTTCATAAGCCTGACTCGCCTGCTGGAATAACTCCGTTTTTTCCTCTTTCTTGGTTTCGTCTTGCTCTCGATCGGGATGAATCATGGCAGCAATTTTTAAATACACCGTTTTCAGCGACTGCGCAGCCATTTGCTCAGCTTGTTCACGTTTTTGCTGTTGTCGAAGTTGTTTGGCCTGTTCACGTGCCTGTTGCTGCTCGGCCGCATATTGCTCAAAATCATCTTGTTCTATTGCTGCACCCTTTTCAGAATTTTCATCTTGTTCAAATCTTATTGACTGTACTTTCTTATTCTTTTTAAGCGATTGCTGGGCATGTTGCTGATAAAAAGTATCAATCTGCTTGACCAGCGTTAACTGTTCATCCTTCAACATTTTGGAACGCTTTAACAACTGAGCAAGCTGGGCAATTTTTTCATCCAGTTGCTGTATATCGGCTTTGGAAAACTCATGCTGCTGCAACAAATTCCAAAGCTGATCTAATTGCTGAAACAGGATTTCATGCAGTTCACTGTATACAGGCATTAGCTTTTGCCGTGTGTGTTGTTGAATCTCGGCTTGGGCATTTTGCCATGTAGCAAGACTGATTTTTTGCTGTTCTATTTGATCAATCAGACGATTCAGCTTTTTCTGCTGTGCAGACGGTTCAGCCCTTTGTTTTAAACTGACTTTAAGATCAAAAGACATCACACATCCGCCTAAAAATAAAAAAGTGTAGCAATAATCAGACGGCGAAAGTAGCGCGCTCGAATATAATCAGCTATATAAAGAATAAAGCCGCCCAATGGAGCGGCTTATTCAATCAGATTAACGGATTACTGTGCGGTATAACCACCATCCATCACCACAGCCTGCCCTGTGATTCCTGCGCCTTTGCTGCTGGCAAGGAAAATCGCATAATCAGCAATTTCCTCCACGCTGAGTAAACGCTTCTGTGGCACCATCGCTAAAATTACATCTTCCAAAGCACTTTCCAGACTCACATTTCGGGTTTTTGCCAAGTCCGAAATTTGCCCACGTACCAACGGCGTATCGACATAACCTGGGCATAATGCATTCACGGTAATCCCGTCACGCGCACATTCCAAAGCTGCCACTTTGGTTAAGCCAATCACCCCATGCTTGGCACTGTTATAACCCGCCTTACCAGCAAAGCCAATCAAGCCATTGATCGAAGACATATTGATAATCCGACCATATTTTTGCGCTTTCATAATCGGAAACGCATGTTTAATCCCGATAAATGACCCTGTCAGCATCACCTGAACCAGTTTCTGATAAATATCAGTTGAGAAATCTTCAATTGCCGCAACATGCTGAAAACCCGCATTATTGATCAGGATATCCAGACGACCAAAGCT
Organism: Acinetobacter vivianii; assembly: GCF_014635885.1. Lineage (GTDB taxonomy): Bacteria > Pseudomonadota > Gammaproteobacteria > Pseudomonadales > Moraxellaceae > Acinetobacter > Acinetobacter vivianii. Next base: position 307,578 of record NZ_BMDR01000002.1, on the reverse strand, counting down.
TTGCATGGTCAAATCAATTGCCGCTTTATACGCCTGCTCATCGGTCACATCACATGGAGCAGATAAGGCTTCAAAACCTTGCTGGTTTAACTGCTCAACCGCTTGCTGACATTTCTCGGCATTAACATCAGAAATCACTACTTTTGCGCCCTCCTGAGCAAATTTTTTCGCAATTTCTAAACCAATGCCACTGGCTGAACCGGTAATAAATGCCACTTTGGCTTCGAGTTGTTGAGTCACGGTACTACTCCTGTTCTTAATGATCTGTATTGCTCGCCAATCAATATGGGCAAGCTCAAATTAAAATTCGTCTTAGACAATATCGAACCATGTAAATGCAGCAATCACCACAAATACCGCTAAGGTCTTAATCACGGTCACTGCAAAAATATCTTTATAGGATTGTTTATGGGTTAGGCCTGTCACCGCGAGTAAGGTAATCACGGCACCATTATGTGGAAGCGTATCCATACCACCTGACGCCATCGCTACCACACGATGCATTACTTCGGGTGGAATGCCCGCAGCCACAATGGCAGCGTTATAGGTCTCTGCCATCGCACTCAGGGCAATACTCATCCCGCCAGAAGCCGAACCTGTAATCCCTGCCAGCACAGTCGTCGTTACCGCACCATTCACCAACGGATTAGTAAAGGTTGTACCAAGTGCATGACTGATCAAAGCAAAGCCCGGCAATGCCGCAATGATCGCACCGAAACCATATTCAGAAGCGGTATTCATCACTGCCAGCAATGACCCACCAATACTGGCATTTACACCTTCTTTAAAGTTGGTCACCACGCGCTGATAATCAAACAAGATCGCGGCAATAATTCCGACAATCAAAGCCAAACCAACTGCCCAGATTGCGCCTGTTTTTGCCACATCCACGCTGTAATTCGCTAAACCAATTGCGTTAAAATCAAAACCATTCGGATACCATTCTTTAATTGCCGTAGACAGATAACGGTTCATGACTGCAACCAGAATCAACGGAACAAAGGCCATACATTGACGTAATGCTGAACCATGCGTCGGCGTTGATGCCTCAACATCGGCAGTCGCTGACGTGACTTTATCCTCAGCAGCAAATCCCGCGTAACCCTCGCCTGCACGCGCCGCAGCTTTACGACGTGACTCCAGATAGAGTAGCCCCATACCCAAGACGAAGATCGCTCCAATCACACCGAGAAACGGCGCTGCATAAATATTGGTGCCAAAAAATGTGGTTGGAATCACGTTCTGAATTTGTGGTGTACCCGGCAGTGCATCCATGGTGAATGTAAATGCGCCTAAGGCAATCGTGCCCGGAATTAAACGTTTTGGAATATTGGCCTGTTGAAACAACTGATTGGCAAATGGATAAATCGCAAATACGGCGACAAATAGGCTAACACCGCTATACGTCAGAATTGCACCGAGTAAAACTACAGTTAAAATGGCTTTTTTAGCACCAATCCAGTTCACAATGGTACGGGCAATGGACTCGGCAATCCCCGACATTTCCACCACTTTGCCAAAGATCGCGCCCAGTAAGAACACCAGAAAATAATCTTTGATAAAATTGACCATTTTCGGCATAAAAACGCCTGAATAAAACGGCAGCACATTGGCGGGGTTAATCAGAAAAACCGCCAACAACGCGCACAACGGCGCCATCAAAATCACGGAAAAGCCACGATAGGCGGTGTACATCAACAAGCCTAAAGACAGCAGAATGACAAATAAGTCCCACATATTCTTTTACTCCATTTTCAAGAATATATGTCAGGGTCAACCAAATATTTTTTTTATACTGTGGTGGTTATCCTAACCATAAAAATTTTAATACTGCCTACTGCAGCACATAAATCACAACAAAGACGCGCACTAAAAACGTATTTTAAAATAGCATTAAAATCATAAAAAACAACATCATTAAAACAAAATAAATAATTTAAATTATGATTAAAAATCAATAATATAATAAAATACACTGTAATAAATTTAATTGATTAATAAAACAAATTAACTATTCAAAAATACTCATCAATCCCATAAAAGTATATTTAGATCTTTATTTTAAAATTCATTTTTCGATATTTAGAGAGAATTAAGCAATAATCTGACGACGACTTATTTTAAATAAACAGCTTGCTATGTAATACCAAATTAACAAAAATGCCAGTCACAAGGTGCGGTTTTTTTTATAAATTACACCATATAAATCAAAAACTTTCCGCATAGGTCTTCCACCATGACTTTAAAGCAACTCAAGGCATTTCTGGCTTTGACCCGTACTCTGAATTATGCAAATGCCTCTGCTGAATTGCATCTCAGCCAGTCTGCTTTAAGTTTGAGTATCAAATCACTGGAAGAAGAACTGGGTGGCAAACTGTTTAAACGCAACACGCGTCGCGTTGAACTGACACAGGAAGGCAAATCGCTGATTCCTTATGCCAAGAAATTACTGGCAAATTGGGAAGATATGGAAAAGGACGTTAAACAACGTTTTAAACTGAATCGCGGCACACTCAATATTGCTTCGATGCCCTTTGTCACGCATGCGATTTTGCCGCAGGTGATCCATAGCTTTTTAGCCAAACATCCCAATATCAGCTTTTCCATTCATGATATTCCCAATGAAAAAGTCCTAGAAAATGTACAGGATGGTATTTTTGAAATTGGCATTTGCTTTGAACCACCACGCAATGATCAACTGGAATTTAAGCCGTTATTTGAAGAAGACTTTCTTGCCTTGCTCCCCAAAACACATCCACTGGCAAGTGCAGATTCAATCAGTTGGAAACAACTGTGTGCCAATCCTTTTGTAACTTTACAGCACCCCTCGATTGTGCGGCACCTGATTGAAGAAAACTGTCTTAAAAACCATCTGACTTTGGATTTAAAAGTCGAATGCCATCAGATCAGTTCCCTCTCCAGCTTTGTTGCACTTGATATGGGGGTTAGTGCCATTCCGCGCCATTTTCAAAACTTTATCGACAAGGAACATAATGTCTTGATTGAGATTGAAGATGGAAAATTGCCTCAGGCAATCGGCATTGTCTATAAAAAGGATTTCGAGCTTTCCAATATTTCAGCCGAGTTTCTCGAAATCCTCTTACAGCATGATTTTGGCTAAGCCTCTCTGTAACTTGGCGAAGACAGTTTAATCTCGGTATCTCATTTGATTTTGAACAAGATCGATCGATTTCGTTTTATTAATGAGTTTCCCTCATTAATCCTTTAAAAATTTAAACTTCTGTAAATAAGTCCCGAATGCTAAAACTAATAAAAACCAGGGAATTTACAGGTGAAAAAATGAATAAAGTCTATTCAACGGCTGCACTGGCATTACAAGATGTCGTGAAAGATCAACAGACCTTTGCAGTTGGCGGTTTTGGTTTATGCGGTATTCCTGAGGCTTTGATTCAGGCCCTGAAAGAAAGTGGTGTGACAGGTCTCACCTGTATTTCCAATAATGCAGGCATTGATGATTTTGGCTTAGGTGTATTGCTCAAGACCCGACAAATTAAAAAAATGATTTCTTCTTATGTGGGTGAAAATAAAGAATTCGAACGCCAATATCTAAACGGCGAACTGGAAGTTGAACTCACCCCACAAGGGACATTGGCCGAAAAATTACGTGCTGGTGGTGCAGGTATTCCTGCCTTTTATACCGCAACAGGTGCAGGCACTTTAGTGGCTGAAGGTAAGGAACAACGCGAATTTAATGGTCGTACTTACATCCTTGAACCATCACTGACCGCAGATGTAGCACTGGTCAAAGCCTATAAGGCAGATAAAGCGGGCAATCTGGTGTTCCGTAAAACCGCACAAAACTTCAATCCTGAATGTGCGATGGCAGGAAAGATCACCATTGCCGAAGTGGAACAGATTGTTGAAATCGGCGAACTTGATCCAGATGAAATCCATTTAGCAGGGATCTATGTTAATCGTGTGGTGCTGAATGCCACACCAGAAAAACGGATCGAACAAAAAACGCTTAAAGCACAGGACGCATAATCATGGCATGGACACGTGAACAAATGGCACAACGTGCCGCACAAGAATTACAAGATGGTTTCTACGTCAATCTCGGCATTGGCCTTCCCACACTGGTTGCCAATTACATTCCAGAGGATATCGATGTCTGGTTGCAATCAGAAAACGGTTTGCTTGGGATTGGTGAATTTCCAACAGAACAGCAACTTGATCCTGATTTAATTAATGCAGGTAAACAAACCGTTACAGCTCGTGCAGGCGCTGCATTTTTCTCAAGCAGTGAATCCTTCGCCATGATTCGTGGTGGACATGTCAATATCGCGATTCTGGGTGCAATGGAAGTCTCTGAACAGGGCGACTTGGCCAACTGGATGATTCCGGGCAAGAAAGTCAAAGGTATGGGCGGTGCCATGGATCTGGTCGCAGGCGTACAGCGCGTGGTGGTCTTGATGGAACACAATGCCAAAGATGGGACTGCCAAAATCGTTAAACAATGCAGCTTGCCATTAACAGGCCAAAAAGTGGTGCATCGTATTATTACCGACTTGGGTGTTCTGGATGTTGTTGCAGAAGGCATCAAACTGGTAGAACTGGCACCTGATGTGACTGAACAGCAAATTCAGGATGCAACGGGCGTCGAGCTGTTGATTGAAGCCAAAGTCTAATCACACACTCTCTTTTTATTTTTAATAGAAGTGATGCTTTTCCGAGCATCACTTTTAGCCGTTTTTAGGCAGCAAAAATTCATTTAGGACAAATGGATTTCATAACACAACATCAAAGATGGATGCTTAAGATGAGTAAACAACCTGCCCTATTGGAACGTTTCGCGTTACGTATCAGTAACTGGTCAGAGAAATGGTTTCCTGACTCTTATATTTTTGCCTTACTTGGCGTCATTATTGTTTCATTCGCTGCGATCTGTATCGGTGCCCCCGTACAGGATGTTGCCAGTTCATTTGGGAATGGCTTCTGGAGTCTAATCCCTTTTACCTTGCAAATGACCATGTTGATCATTGTCGGTTATGTGGTTTCTGTTTCTGCACCTGTGAAAAAACTGATTCAGATGATGGCACGTATTCCCCATTCGGGACGTAGTGCCATTGTGTTGGTTGCCACCACAAGTCTGCTCATTTCATTGGTCAATTGGGCGGTCAGTACCATTTTGACCGCTTTACTGGTGATCGCGCTAGCAAAGCGTAAAGAACTCAATATGGATTATCGCGCTGCCGCTGCTGCTGCGATTATTGGCATGGGTGCAACGTGGGCATTGGGAATCAGTTCATCTGCCGCTCAATTACAGGCCAATAAAGCTAGTCTGCCAGAATCAATCTATAACCTGACAGGTGTGATTCCATTTACTGAAACCATTTTCCTGTGGCAGTCTTTGGTGATGACCTTGATCTTGGTGCTTGTCTCCATTGCGATTGCCTATTGGTCTGCACCAAAAGGTGACAATGTGAAGACCATGCAGGATTTTGAGCTGAGTTTTGATGAAGAGGAAAAAACTGAAGTTAAATCGACTCGACCAGGCGACTGGCTAGAGAACTCACCCTTATTAACTATTATTGTAGTGGCATTAGGCTTGATCTGGATGTTTATCGAGTTTTCCAAGACCAATCCGATCATTGCCATTTCCAGCCTCAATACCTATAACTTTGTATTTTTAATGCTGGGACTTGCCTTACACCGCACACCGCGTAACTTCCTGAACGCTGTCAGTCAGGCTGTCCCGGCTGTGTCAGGGATTCTGATTCAGTTCCCACTCTACGGCAGTATCGCTTTTATTATGACGCAAGCCTTGAACGGCGAAGACCTATCGTTATCGCACTACATTGCAGAGTTCTTTGTCTCGATTGCCTCGAAAGAAACTTTTGCCATTGTGATGGGCATTTATTCTGCGGTACTGGGTTTCTTTGTCCCATCAGGCGGTGGTAAATGGATTATTGAAGCGCCTTATGTGATGCAGGCGGCCAATGATCTACAAGTACATTTAGGTTGGTCGGTACAGATCTATAATGCTGCGGAAGCTTTGCCCAACCTGATCAATCCATTCTTTATGTTGCCAATGCTAGGGATTTTAAAACTCAAGGCCAAAGATGTGATTGGTTTTACCGTCACACAACTGATTGTTCATCTACCTCTGGTTCTGTTCTTATTATGGATTTTAGGTAGAACCTTAACTTACACCCCACCTGTAATGTAAACACACTATCTTTTTCTTCCTCAGGTTTCATTCACCTTGATCAGAATGAAATCTGCGGATGTCTTAATGAGCCTTCTAACGCGCGTTGTTCTAAAACAAAGCTAAGCTAAGCTAAATTCTGATGGTGGTTTCAATCCACGCCAAAAAACTGTGCTATTTTTAAGCAAATTGCACCACTATTCACCAAAATTACAAATTAATTTCTAAATTGGTGCACTTTTTGCATTATCTATTTCATCAAATTGGGTTGTTTCACTACAGCCTGAATTTTTAGATTTACTAAATCCTTTTTGGTGCAAAAAATGAATCAAATATATGCGCCAGAATCGAATTTAGCACTTTTTTTGAGCACCACTATGCAAAACGTAGATCTATTTTTCTTACTGCTCGGTGCAGTACTGGTATTGGCAATGCATGCTGGCTTTGCGTTTCTGGAACTCGGCACAGTACGCCATAAAAACCAGGTCAATGCCTTAAGTAAAATCCTAACCGATTTCGCTATTTCAGCAATTGCCTATTTCTTTGTCGGCTACTGGATTGCCTATGGTCAAAACTTCTTCCATGCAGGCAGCACGTTAGCCTCGGATCATGGCTATAACCTGATGCGCTGTTTCTTCTTGCTGACCTTTGCTGCTGCGATTCCTGCGATTATCTCAGGCGGGATTGCAGAACGTGCCAAGATGCGCTCGCAAGCCATCGCAACCTTGCTTTTGGTGGCACTGATCTATCCTTTCTTTGAAGGAATGATCTGGAATGGCAATTATGGTTTGCAAAAGTGGCTCGAGAACTCATTTGGTGCAAGTTTCCATGATTTTGCAGGTTCCGTTGTGGTACATGCCATGGGTGGCTGGATTGCCTTGGCTGCCGTGATTTTGCTGGGTGCACGTCATGGTCGCTATAAAAATGATGGTCGTGTCAGCGCACACCCGCCTTCATCAATTCCATTCCTTGCTTTAGGTTCATGGATTTTGATTGTGGGCTGGTTTGGCTTTAACGTGATGAGCGCTCAACGGGTTGAGGCGATTTCAGGTCTGGTTGCGATTAACTCACTCATGGCAATGGTAGGTGGAACGCTTGCAGCAAACTTTATGGGTAAAAATGACCCAGGCTTCTTGCATAATGGTCCATTAGCGGGCCTCGTCGCAATTTGTGCAGGCTCCGACATTGTGCACCCTATTGGTGCGTTATTGATTGGCGGAACCGCTGGTGCACTATTTGTTTACCTTTTTACCTATACCCAAAACAAACTAAAAGTAGACGATGTACTGGGTGTCTGGCCTTTACACGGCGTATGCGGTGCCTTTGGTGGCATTGCCGCGGGAATCTTTGGGCAACAAGCGCTGGGCGGTCTCGGTGGCGTTTCCATTATTTCACAAATTATTGGTACCAGCTTGGGGATTATCGTTGCACTCACTGGCGGTTTCCTTGTCTATGGCCTGTTAAAAGCGACACTTGGGCTGCGTCTTTCTCAGGAAGATGAATATCGTGGTGCAGATCTTTCAATTCATAAAATTTCAGCGAACTCAGAAGAATCCATGTTTTAATTTTTAATCTATTTCAAAGCGGCTGATCAAGCCGCTTTTTTTATGAGCACTCAGCAATCTCATTTCAGTTTGCTTGATCTTATTCCGTTCTTGTCTTGCCATGCCGCAACTTTAACAATGATCCAGCTTGCTTAAGATATTCATTCAAATCACTGCTTCTGTTCACTCAACCTGAAAAATAAGGGTCAAAGTCATGGCATACATTATGCTTTATGTTTCTTGCAACTTTTAATCGGATTTTTCCTTTAAAAAATTGCTTAATTCATCAACAGTTACCATTAACAAAACGGTAAAGAATATCGCTTGAGCAAACGTATTAACTTTTATTAAGATGAAAAATAATGTATTTTTTATGTTTAGAAAGAAAACATTATTTTTCATAACAATGAACGGTTAAACCGCAACAATTACGAATGCGATCATAACGATACAAAAGGAGTTTTGTATATGAAACATAAACGCACCATGACCTCCCTACTTTGTGCAAGCGCGCTGATGTTGGGATTAAGTGCCTGTAGTGACAATAAGGCCCCTGCTGCTGGTGAAAAAGCGGCTGATGGTAATGCCTCATCTTCAGGCACATTAAACAAGATCAAAAGCTCTGGTACGATTGTACTTGGTTATCGTGATTCCTCGATTCCTTTTTCTTACATTGCTTCCAATCCAAATCAGCCAGTCGGTTATGCGCATGACCTGCAACTAAAAGTAGTTGAGGCCGTTAAGCAAAAGCTCAACATGCCAGACCTGAAAATCCGCTATAACCTTGTGACCAGCCAGAACCGTATTCCACTGGTATCGAATGGTACGGTCGATCTGGAATGTGGTTCGACCACCAACAATAAAGAACGTCAGCAACAGGTTGATTTCTCGGTAGGTTTCTTTGAGGTTGGTTCAAGACTGCTGACCGCAAAAAATTCTGGAGTTAAAGATTTTTCAGATTTAAAAGGCAAAAAGCTGGTCACAACGGCGGGAACCACCTCTGAACGCTATATCCGTCAACATCAGCAAGAACTCGGTATTGGCGAAATCATTTCTGCCAAAGATCACGCTGAGTCCTTCCTGATGCTACAAAATGGCCGTGCTGTTGCATTTATGATGGATGATATTTTGCTTGCAGGTGAAAAATCTAAAGCCAAAGACCCAAATCAGTGGGAAATTGTGGGCACAGCGCCAATCCATGAAATCTATGGTTGTATGCTCCGTAAAGGTGACACTGGCTTTAAACAGGTTGTTGATGATGCCATTAAAGCTACTTATGCTTCTGGTGAAATCAATAACATGTATAAGAAATGGTTCCAGCAACCGATTCCACCAAAAAATATTAACCTAGACTTTGCGATGTCTGATCAGCTCAAAGCTCTGATTGCCAATCCACATGATCGGGATGAGTAATTCCCCTCTATAACAAGCATATTATTGCAGAACCGGGGAACAGAGGATGTTCTCCCGTTTCTTCTCAGGAGTTATTATGAATTATAGCTGGAACTGGGGAGTTTTGTGGCAATCGACAGGTATTGGAGACACCACTTACCTGAACTGGATTATAACGGGCCTGGGATGGCTGATCGTGATTGCTATTGTTGCATGGACTATTGCCATGCTGCTGGGCAGTGTCCTCGGGATTATGCGCACGCTTCCAAATAAAACAGCCAGAGCCATTGGCACAGCTTATGTGACCTTGTTCCGGAATGTACCGTTACTGGTTCAGTTATTTATCTGGTTTTATGTGGTTCCCAACTTTCTCCCTGCACCAATCAAAAACTGGTGGATGAATGATCTTGGCGCCAATACCACTGCACTGATTTCGGCCAGTATTGGACTCGGACTCTTTACCGCAGCGCGTGTATGTGAACAGGTACGCACAGGTATTGAAGCTTTACCGACTGGGCAAATTAATGCGGGTTATGCCATGGGATTTTCCACGGTGCAACTGTACCGTTACGTCATTCTGCCACAGTCTTTTCGTACCATTTTACCGCCCTTAAGTTCAGAACTAACCAACTGTGTGAAAAATACGTCGGTTGCCTCTTTGGTCGGCGTTGCTGAAATCATTTCACAGATGAAAACCATCAGTGAATACACCCAGAATACGATCGAAATTTACACCTATGTCACCGTGATTTTTATTGTCATCAATATCTGTCTCATCTTTGCCATGAACCTGCTGGAAAAGCGTCTGCGCATTCCTGGTTTAATATCAGGAGGAAAATAGCATGGAATGGTTAACTTCTTTTCTCAGTGATTTACAGCAGTCAGGGCCTGCGCTGTGGCATGGCTTCAGCATTACCTTAAAGGTCGTGGTTGTGGCAACAATCGGGGGGATTGCGATTGGTACCCTCCTCGCCTTGATGCGTCTGTCTTCGATCAGAGTCCTGAATGTGATTGCACAGGCCTATGTCAACCTGTTCCGTTCCATTCCCCTGCTGCTGGTTCTGATGTGGTTTTATTTTGCTGTACCATTTATTTATACCGCATCAACAGGCCAATATCTGACCATTGATACCGCACTGGTTTCCAGTATCGTCGCGTTTATGTTGTTTGAAGCCGCTTACTTTTCTGAAATTGTGCGTGCTGGTATCCAGTCTATTCCAAAGGGTCAGGCTGCTGCCGCATCCGCACTGGGCATGAGTTATGGACAGTCGATGCGTCTGATTATTCTGCCGCAGGCGTTTAGGAAAATGATGCCGCTATTACTTCAGCAGACCATCATCCTGTTTCAGGATTCCACAATGGTCTATGCCATTGGTCTGCTCGACTTTTTCAGAACAAACTATGTTCGTGGAGATTTAATGTCCTTGCTCACTCAATATATTCTATTTGCAGGACTTGTGTACTTTACCATCAGCGCCATTGCGACATTCGCAGTTAAACGTTTACAAAGGAGGTTACGTGTATGAGCGACAATAAAGTAATGATAGACCTCCAAAATGTCAGTAAGTGGTACGACCAGTTTCAGGTACTGACCGATTGCACCACCCAGATCAGTCAAGGTGAAGTGGTCGTAGTTTGTGGTCCGTCTGGTTCAGGAAAGTCCACCTTGATTAAAACCGTGAATGGATTAGAGCCATTTCAACAAGGTAAGATCTTTGTCGATAGCGTACCTGTTCATGAGCCTAAAACTGATATGACCAAACTACGTAGTCGTGTGGGTATGGTTTTCCAGCATTTTGAACTGTTTCCTCATCTCAGCATTACCGAGAACCTGACCATCGCCCAGATCAAGGTATTAGGACGTTCAGAAGCGGAGGCCAATAAAAAAGGACTGGCTTATCTGGATCGTGTTGGACTGAGTGCCCATGCCAATAAATACCCGGCCCAGCTTTCAGGCGGGCAACAGCAACGGGTTGCGATTGCACGTGCGTTGAGTATGGACCCGATTGCCATGCTGTTTGATGAACCCACCTCTGCCCTTGATCCTGAAATGATCAATGAAGTACTGGATGTCATGGTCGGATTGGCCAAAGAAGGCATGACCATGATGTGTGTGACCCATGAAATGGGCTTTGCCCGTCAGGTGGCGAACCGAATTATCTTTATGGATCAAGGTAAAATTGTTGAAGACTGCTCCAAAGATGAATTCTTTGGTACACCACGTGGGGAACGTGCGCAGCAGTTTCTCAATAAAATTTTACATTAACAGATTGATCAAACGATATATAAAGCAGCCTTTAAGGCTGCTTTATGCTGAAATAAAAGCGCTATTTCCTTTGAACAATAAGATCAAAACATTAACCTGTATATAAGGTTTAAACTGCTTTCCTCTCTCACATTTATCCCAACATTTTTTTATATATCTTTAAGAGCAAATTAAGCTTTTAGGAATTAAATACCAAGATCATATTCCCACCATAACAGCCTGCTCCATGATCTTGAGAACACCTTTTTTCATCTTGACGAGCTTTTTACTTTTTATCAGTTTTTTTATTTTACTGTTTGTATTCCCGGTAGGTGGAGCAATTGACTTACACTTAATTCAGCCTTGGGTCAGCCTACATGGAACCTTCCCTTATAAGAATGATTGGTTTCTCGAAAAGCTTAATCATACTTACGTCAAACAACTTCTAACGGCTGTGTATGTCGCTTTCTTCTTTTTATGGTGTGCATCGTTTAAAGTCGAAAAACTGAAACCTCAACGCTGGCAATATGGTTATATGTTTTGGGTCAGTATGCTATGCACCTGCATTGTAGGGTTGCTGAAAGCGCATTCTTCCCAAGCCTGCCCTTGGTATATGACCCATGAAACTGCAACGGGTTTCATTTGGGATTTTTCTGCAACCGCTGGACATTGTTTCCCTGGTGGACATGCCAGTACGGGCTTTGCCCTAATAACGGGTTACTTTGTCTATCGTCTTGATCAAAAACAGAGAGCATGGTTCTATCTTTTTGCTGGAATGCTCATTGGTTTCGCCATGGGCTGGGCACAAATGATGCGCGGTGCACATTTCCTCAGTCATAATCTTTGGACAGCATGGGTCTGCGTTGCAATTAATTTAGTATGTTATACATTCACTTATAAACGTCATCAACAAATAGCAAAGCGCGTTTCAGTACCGTTATAGGTATCTGATGTGGTAAAGTGAATGACAGTGCTCATAGAGCGAGTACCGAATTTTGCCCACATTAGGATATTTTTGCTGTCGTATGTCTGACTTTCAAATATTTTTAGAATCTACTTTTGCTTCTCAACAAGACTCTATTCAATCTTATGAACTAGGCTTACGCAAAGTATGGTTAAAAAAGGCCTCTGAACGTCACGGACTATGGCTCTACACGCCACTGAAATGGCTTGCCAAAATCTTTAATCTCGGTGCGATTACTCCTGTTCCAAACCAAGGTGGCTCTAAGGCCATTCAATGCGAGTTCAAACGCATTCAGCAGCTCAAAGCTTTGGGTATTTCCACTCCAAATGTGTTGGCAGTTTCAAAAAAAGGTATTCTGTTAGAAGACGTTGGCTCACAACGCCAGAGTCCTGTCAGTCAGTTGGATCAGAAGCTAGGCAGCCTTAAAGGTCATCCTGAAGCGAGATATGCCTTATTTGATCAAGCCATTCAGGCCATCAGTCATATTCATCATCAACAAGGTTATTTAAGCGAAGCTTTTGCGCGCAATATTCTGGTTGATCAACAGAACCAGTTTACCTTTATTGACTTTGAAACCGATCCGAGAGATGTACTCAGTCTGCATGACTGCTTTGTACGCGACTGGTTATTGTTTATTTTTTCAACGGCTTATCATTTTGAATTTGAACAGCTTGAACAGGCCAGCCAGCAACTTTATCAAGCCTTACTGGCGGAACCACAAGTCTATAAAGACATTTGCAAAGTAGGCAAACGCTTAAACTGGGTACTACGCTTTAATGTCAGCAAAGTCGGCAATGATGGTAAGCGTATCCAGAAATGTGTCCTGTTTCTACGTTATTTGCGCGAACAGGCCGAGACAGCAACCGCAGCAAACTAAAGCGTTATACGTCCAATATTATAAGCTTGCTTTGTCTTCATGATGTGCAAGCTTTTTCGGCAATTTAACCAATACTGATAATCCACCCAGCTCAATACTTCTCGATAAGGTCAGTACCCCACCTAAGCGTTGGGTCGCTTTATCGACAATAGACAAACCTAGTCCACTGCCCACTTCTAAATGATGATGCACACGGTAGAAGCGCTTCAAGACCTTGTCATATTGTTCAGGATCGATCCCTGCACCGCTGTCTTCGATCTGGATATAAGCAAAATCATCAGAATCGCTATACACCGAAATATTGATAATACCTTGTTCTGGCGTGTACTTAATCGCATTGTCAATCAGGTTGAAAATAATCGAATGTACCGTCGATTCAAGGCTTTGCATTTCAATTAAATCATTACGTTCAAACCCTAGATCGATTTCTTTTTGCATGGCCAGATTCACCAGTTGCTCCACACAATTTAACGCCACATCATTCAGGCGAAAATTGGTATTTGGTTCAATCAGACTCAGTGCCACATCCTGTTTAGCCAAAGCCAGAAGCTGGGTCACCAGATGTTGAATCCGTGCCAGACCTTTACTCAGATTCTGCAAAGATTCATGTTCAGGAAGCTGGCTAATCAAGATACGGGTTTGTAAATTCAATGCTGTGACAGGCGTCCTGAGCTCATGTGCAGCATCGGCGATGAACTGTTTCTGTTCTGTTTGAGCATGCTGAATACGCTCAAACAAACGGTTCATTTCTTCAATGGTCGGTAATAATTCTTGTGGGTAATCTTTGACATCAATCGGTGATAAGCCATCGGAATCCCGCTGAGTCAGTTCTTCCTTAAATTCATCCAGAGGTTTCAGACTGAGACTGATGATAAACGCCAGTACAATAATCGCCACAGGGAGCAACAGAATATAAGGAATAAACATACTGCCCGCCAATTCCCATGCAAAAACCTTTCGCACTTGTTCTTGCTGGCTGACCTGAATCTGGTAATCTTTTAAAGGAACCACATAAACACGCCACTTGCCTTGAGACGTCGTCTGGGTATAGAAACCCGCCTGTTTGACAGGTGGAACCAGTAAATGGGTTTGATGCCATAAATGGGTCTGATCTTTATAGGCCCAAATATCAATCAATAAATCTTCTTCATGATAAGTACGGTGCAATTCGACACGACTTGCAACTGGGGTTAACGGCTGAGAGGTAGAATGCTCAGCCATGTATTGCATTTGCGTATCTAAAATTTCATCAACTTCATGCAATGAGATTTTATAAGCCGCCAAAATCAGAAAACAACCTAACACCACGCTAAAGATGGAGGTTCCCCAGATGAGTCTTTTCTTTAGCGAATAATGTTGGCTTTTTTGCATCGTATTATGATTGCCCCAAACGGTAACCTAAACCACGAATGGTTCGAATGAAGTCCTTACCCAGTTTGGCCCGCAAGTGATGGACATACACCTCAATGGTATTACTGGTAACTTCGCTGTCGAAATCATACAACTTATCTTCTAAATTTGCTTTAGAGAAAATTTTATTTGGGTGGGATACCATCGGAATCAGAATCGCCCATTCCCGATTAGATAGCTCGATTTGCTGACCTTTGAAGGTTGCTAGATGCTGTTCTACATCCAAGATCAGTTCACCACTTTTTAACAGTTGCGACTGACTTTTCAGTTGCGCTGTTTCAACACTACCACGGCGTAATAAAGCATTGATACGGGCTAACAGCTCATCAAATTCATAGGGTTTAATCAAGTAATCATCCGCACCCTGATTCAAACCATCCACGCGGTTTTGTAGCTGATCTCTGGCTGAAATAATCAGGACAGGTAATGAACTGCGTTGACGAATCTGTTTCAGGATTTGCATCCCATCCATAAGGGGCAGACCTAAATCCAAAAGCACCAGATCAAAAGATTGCTTGGTTAACAAAGCCAATCCATCGACCCCGTTATTGACCCATTCCACGTCAAACTGATGATATCGCAGTAAGGTCAATGTTGACTCTGCAATCATAAAATCATCTTCTATCATCAAGATCTTGGCCATGATTTCATTTCACCTTATGGGTTAGCACATGTTTCTAACATGTCATCTTTAGCATTAATTACTTTGGTTTTTACATCAAGCAAACTTAACAAGGTCGGGAACAGATTATCTTGGCTCAGTTTATTCTTAGTTTGTTGCGCCAGACAGCTCATCTGTTTATGCGCCTGTTGTTGCCATGCGGTTGAGAACCACATCAACATTGGTACATGCGTCTGCTGAGTCGGTGCAATTGCATAAGGCGCACCATGCAAATACATACCGCTCTCACCTGTCGATTCACCATGATCAGATAGATACCACAAACCTGTTTGATATTGGGATGTATTTTTCAAGGTTTCGATCAATGAATCTAGAACATAATCGGTATAAAGCAAAGTATTATCATAACTATTAATCAATGCTTCCTGAGTACATCCCTGAATCGCATTGGTATCGCATGTTGGCTTAAATACACGGAACGCTGGTGGAATACGTTTATAGTAGGCAGGGCCATGACTGCCCATTTGATGCAATACAATCAAACGTGGTTGAGTATCATCTTTCGGAATAGCAGCTAAATACGCTTTTAGGCTATCAATCAGAATATCATCCAGACATTCGCCATCCTTACACCATTTCTGCTGAATCGGCTCAGGAATTTTAAACTGTTCAACACGGTCACATGCACCCTTACAACCTGAATTATTATCAATCCATGTCACCTGATAACCAGCACGTTTTGCAATATCAAGCAAACCTTCACGGTGACTGGCTAACTGCTCATCATAATCTTCTCGTTGCATACCTGAAAACATACACGGTACCGATACAGCAGTTGCTGTACCACATGAACTGACTTGTGAGAAATTGATAATATTCTGTTTGGCTAACTTCGGATTGGTCTCTTTGGCATAACCATTTAAAGAGAAGTTTTCCGCACGAGCCGTTTCACCCACCACCAAGACCATCAGTTTAGGTAAACCTTTTGCAACCTGAGTGCGTTGCGCATCTTCACCATACTTAACTAAAGGTAAATTCTGTTTAGGTGATTTCTTTTTATAATATGAAACTGTCGAGGCAATCATATTTTGAGGCGAAATCATGCCTTTTATATCGCGGTTTTCACGAAAAATGGCTGCAAAATCCACATAGAAAATAAATAATAGTCCGCCAACTAAAGCCAAGGAAGTAACAGAAGCAATCAGCTTTTTAAATAATTGTCGGGTGACTGATTCAGATTTGATTTTGGTCATCAAAATTACCAGAATCGGGACTAGAATCATCCCCACCATCCAGATCAACAAACGCCAAGACCACGTATCCCGAGCCTCAGCAAAGTTGGTTTGCATCAGGTTTTGAATCTGGTCTGAGGTAATCCAGACACCCAGGGTATCTACAGCATAAGCAGCAAAACCACCAATAAAAACCAAAACGATAGCAAGCAGTTTTGCAGTCCATTTCCAGCTCAATAGTTGGAAAATAAAAGCATATAAAGCAGTAATCACACCAACAGAAGCTGCTACAAAAAGTCCCGCCTTAATCCCTGTATATGGTGTTAAGGCCAACATCTTTTCATAAAATGCGATGTTCAGGAAAACACCTAGCCAAATTGCAAGTAATATATTAAAAGTAAGTAATGAAATCGGCTTGGTTTTGAGTCTTTGCAGCAACATAGGCATCTTGTTCTAAAAATAAATTTCTTAGTGTTGTAAAGATAAAAATAAAAACTTAAAAATGACTTAAATAATAGAATGTCCTGAGGAAAGCTCGCCTCATCGTCTTATTTTATTTAGTTAATTTAAAAATAAAAAGTCGAGGTTAATGTAAACCTCGACTCATTAAAACATAAACCGTTGAAAAATTAGAAGCTATATTTAGCCATTAGACCAACGCGGTTATCTTTATAAGACTGACCAGCAAACGTTTCACGCTTACCATTGACATATTCGACACCTAAATCAATTGGTTTAGCTGGTGTATAAATAAAGTTGATCCACGCTTGTTGAACTTTTTCATTTGCAGAAGCATTTAATCTTGCAAAGTCAGTACCGTCATCAGCGAATTGAGCACCATATGCTAGAGTAGAACGTAAGTTAGGTAGAACCTTATACGTTCCGCCCACTTGTACTGCTACAAATTCATTTTGCTCGATAGAATTCCCATCCACTGCGTAAGGAGTGTTACTGCCATATAAATAACTATTATCACCAACAACATATGATGCATCAGCAAAAAGTTTTAAAGGATCAGATACTTTAAAATCAGTACCAACAGCTACGCCCCAACCAGTTTTATCATCATTAGCAAGCTGTGATTTATACTTTTCGACTAAAACACGCGCTGAAGCTGAACCTTTACCTTCTGCATAGCCTTGAGTAATTTTAGCCGTTAATGCTGGTAGGCTATACTTAATACTATCGCCTGTTACCGAAGTAGTGCTATCACCTTTTTCAGCAGAAACAAATAGTTGTGTAGTCGGACCTAACTTGTAGTTATAGCGTACTTGCGGAACACGTTTAGTACCACCACCAATGTTTGTCGAGAAGTCGATCATTTCTGGTGCATGATTAGACAAGAAGTTTGAAGTTGTTTGACCAAATAACCAGTTGTTATATGTTAAATAAGCATGACGAATACGTAATCCATCATTCGTACCCGCAAAGTCAACTTCGATTTTACCACCTACTTTGTCGTCTCCTACAGGCGTATTAAAATCTAAACCAAGGCGTGTCGTTTTAGCAGTCGCACGTAATTTATCATGCGTTTTGCCGTCTGACTTACTTACATCACCAAAGTCGTTATCTGCACCTTCGATAATGTAGTTAGCATCACCACGAACGAAACCATATAGGTTCACATCAGCGCCAGTTTTAGATTTAAATCCTGCTAACGGTGAAACTGGTGCAGCAACTGGTTGCGCCTTAACTTCAGCGAGTTGAACTTGCTGTTGTTGCTGTACTTGCTGTTGTTGTTGCTGTACTTGGCTTTGTTGTTGAATTAAAGCTTTTAAAGCCTCAACTTCTTTACGAAGCTGTTGAATTTCCGCTTTGTCGGAAGTCGCAGCATGTGCCCCACTCATCATTAAAGCTGTAACTGTAAGAGCTAAACTTTTAACAACTAAAGATTTACGATTAAGGAATAGATCCATCAAAAACTCCAAAAAATATATTTTATGTTGCCTATCCATGCCAAGTTGATTTACGCCATTAAATTAAGGGGCTAAAAAATCAACTCTCCTCCACTTTGGTTACATTAATTTTATTACCGCAACCAAAACCAATTTCAACGTTATGCAAGACCAAAACCAATAACCAAAGACATAAAAAACATACTTTGACTTACAGATTTTTACCTTAACTTCATGTTGTAACGAATCCTACACAACTCTCTTATCTTATAGAATGATTAAATCGTTATTTCATTATTCTTTTTTAGACTTTAGGCTAATATCCAATCGACTTGAACATTTTTCTACCCATTTTAATTGATTCACATGATTTTTCTTGTTAACACAATCCATTTTTACTCCAGTTAGCTTCCATTTGCTACCCAAACAAGATGGCACAATTAATAGAGCATTTAAATAGCTAAAAACATACATTTTTAAAAACATAGACAAAGGTAGTAGATAATGACTAGATCACTCCTTAATCGATATTAAATTTCTTTATTTCATTTAGTTAACATTATTTTTCTTGTAATTTTGCATGTTTCCAGAGAGAAATAGGGAGCAAAGTAACCGTGCCAATAATGACAATAGCGATCAAATAATGGAAATAACCGAACACATCTCCAATCATTCCACTGACTAAATACAGCAAGCCACTGACAGTCGCCATGATCGAAACCTGAAAAGTGAAATCGGTTGCTGCAAATTGCTTACGACTATATTGCATCACCAGTGTCAACATCACCACCAAAAGCATGGCAGAGCAAGCATCTTCAAATGCATTGACGGCGTATAACCAGATCGGTGCAATTTGAGTTTGGGATTCATAAGCTTGAGCAATCACAGCATAAGCGATCAAACTGGTTATTTTTAAAATAGAGAAAACAATCAAACTCGCTGTTCTGGAAAAATGTTTGAGCAACAATCCAGCAATCCCCGCGCCTACAAGCGCAGCGACCGCACCAAGCATGGTGATGTAGACGCCTATTTGGGTGAAGTTCAATCCCATATCTACCATCAGTGGCTTTAATAAAGGACCTGAAAGGCCATCAGTAACTTTGAAACTGATCAAGACCAGTAACCATGCTTTTAGTTCTTTTGAGGATTGAAAATAGTTTAAATAGGCCTTAATTGCCTGTATCAATGGAACAGAAGATGTCTGCGTTCTTGTAGTTGAGTTTGCATGAGTAGGCTCTCGATAGAGCAACACAGGTAAAGTATTGAGAAACACCAATAAGGCTAAAGCCAGAAAGGTTTTTTGCCACTGTAACCAGTCCAGACACCAGAGCACTGCCCCGCCACCCACAATAAAACCTAGACGTGAACCAATCACCTGAAAAGTATTGCCCCAATGCTGCTGATCTGTTTTGAGCAAATTGACCGCCAAGCCATCGGTTGCAATGTCTTGGGTTGCGCCAGTGAAGTTCATTAAGAAAAGTAAGACAAAGAAAATAAGCAGATAACTGGGTTGATCCAGTGCCTGAATTGGGAAAAAGGATAAAATAATCAGAATGATTACACTGAATAATTGTGTAGGAATAATCCAGCTACGGTAGTGGCCTAATCGAGATAATGCCAGACGATCAACATAGGCAGCCCAAAAAATCTTAATCGACCACGGCAACATCAGTAAACCAAAGCCGCCAATATGTGCCAATGATACGCCTTGCGCTCTTAAGATTACAGGCAATGCATGGGTCATAAATCCCACGGGTAAGCCCTGTGCCCAATACAAAGAAAACAATAAAATGTAAACCTGTCGAAGATTAGGCATTTTGAGTTTCCAGAGCGAGGCAATAACGGGCCTTAAGTATCCAATCCTTTCATTCTTCTGGCAATAAAATCTTATTTTTTGCCAATGCAGTCGCTGTCATCAGCGTTTAACATGAATAGAGTTGTCATTATTTATATTCATGTATGCCACAACATTTTCCAGATTTGCCTCCACTGGTTCCACAACGTGGAACAGCCTATAGCCGTGCATTGTGTAAAAAACTGTTCCTTGCACAAGGCTGGACTGTAGTAGGAGAAATTCCTAACTTACCTAAAGCAGTGGCTATCATTTCTCCACATACCTCAAATATTGACGGCTGGTATGGCTTTCTGGCGATTGGTGGGTTGGGATTGAAAATTACCGTACTGGGTAAAGATACCTTATTCAAGCCCCCACTCCAGCCGCTATTAAACTGGGCGGGACTGATTCCCGTTCGACGTGACAGTGCGCATGGCCTGACTGAACAAGTAGTTGCCAGCATTCAACAGCATGACAAAATCTGGGTCGGTATGGCGCCTGAAGGAACACGTAAAAAAGCCGAAAAAATGAAAAGTGGTTTTTATCACATTGCACATGCAGCAGGCATTCCAATCGTAATGTTTGCTTTTGATTATGACCATAAAACCATTTATTGTTTGGGGGCATTTACTCCGACTGGTCATTATCAGCAAGACCTTGATCAGATCATGCAACGTTACGTTGGGCACTTCTCGCCCAAAAATCCAGATTGGCTGGCTGAACCCTTACAAAAACTTGTGAAAAAAAACTAGAAAATTAAGGGCAAATCTGCTCTGATGTGCGCATCTTTTTTGTACATTTTATCTGCATTTGTTATGAACATTGCTCGACTGTCTTGCTTGGCTGTTTTTGGTCTTGCTTTATTTGGTTGTGATCAAATCACAAAGAAAACACCGCCTACATCAGCAATTCAGGCACGTGAACCTGTGGTTGCCATTGCATTAGGTGGTGGCGGTGCCAAAGGCTTTGCACACATTGGTGTCATTAAGGTTTTAGAATCACATGGCATCAAACCTAAAATCGTGACTGGCACCAGTGCAGGCAGCTTTGTCGGTAGTATCTATGCCAGCGGTCAAACACCTTATCAAATGCAGAACCTTGCCTTAAAACTGCAAGAATCTGATTTGCGTGATCTCACCATTAATAGTCAAGGCATTATTCTCGGTCAGAAACTACAGAATTATGTAAATAGCCAAGTCGGCAATAAACCGATTGAACAATTCCCGATTCGTTTTGCCGCAGTCGCCACCCGTTTAGACAGTGGCAAAAAAGCCGAGTTTATTAAAGGTAATGCTGGTCAGGCAGTACGTGCATCGTGCAGTATTCCCAATGTGTTTGTGCCTGCGGTTATTGGCAAGACCAAATATGTGGATGGTGGTTTAGTCAGCCCAATTCCTGTAAAAACCGCAAAGGATATGGGTGCTGATATTGTAATTGCCGTGGATATTTCTGCACGTCCCGTCGGTGGTAAGCCACTCAGCATGTGGGGCTTGTTAGACCAGACCATCAATATCATGGGCCAACAAAGTATTAATGAAGAACTGAATCAGGCAACGATTGTGATTCAACCGAAAGTGGGCCATCTGGGCGTGCTTGATCTTAAATCGAGTAATGAAGCTATTTTAGAAGGTGAAAAAGCAGCTCAAGCCAAAATCACGGCGATTCAAAATGCGATTACTGCATTTAAAAAATCTCCTGCTGCCTTAAAGCCAGCACCACGACCAAAATTCTAAAACCCTGCCAAAAAGGCTGTTGAAAGCTATTAAACTTGCAATATGTGCAAGATCTTTAATCATCAACAGCCGCAATGCCTAAAAAAACAATCTTTTCATATTCATAAAGATAATCATCTGTTACAGTGCTAAGGTGAATGTTTTTTCACCTCTACTCCGTTTAGTTATGCGAGCAAATCTATGGAATTTGTAGTTGAACCTTGGCACTGGTTTGTATTAGGGATTTTACTGATTCTTTCAGAATTGATTTTGCCTGCTTTTGCTGCATTGTGGTTTGGCATAGCAGCAGTCATGGTGTGTATTTTACTGTGGCTTTTCCCGATGATGGGTTTTACCACCCAAGTGATTACTTGGGGTATTTTATCTATTTTATGTACGATTCTTTGGTTCAAATTTATCAAACCGCTTTCGATTGATAAAACCAAAGCAGGTCTCCCTCGCGAAGCAACCATTGGTCAAGTCGGTATGGTGATCCAGACTGGTCTTGAACATGGACAAATTATTGTGCGCTTTCCGATACCTGTTTTAGGTTCTGATGAATGGCATTGCCGTTGTACTGATCCAGTACAGGTCGGTGATCGCGTTCGGGTGGTTGATATTTTGGGTAATGATTTAGTCGTTCAACCTCATACGTCATAAACACAAAGAGGGTTTTCAATGTCTGTCGGTATTATTATTGTTTTAGCTTTTGCCGCTTTTGTAGCTGTAACCATTTTTAAAGGGGTTCGTATTGTTCCCCAAGGTTATAAATGGATTGTGCAACGTTTAGGTAAATACCATACCACGTTGAGTCCAGGTCTAAACTTCGTGATTCCTTATGTGGACGAAGTGGCTTATAAAATTACCACCAAAGATATTGTTTTGGATATTCCTTCACAAGAAGTAATTACCCGTGACAATGCTGTGTTGGTGATGAATGCCGTAGCGTATATCAATCTTACTACACCAGAAAAGGCGGTGTACGGGATTGAGAATTATACTTGGGCAATTCAAAATCTTGTTCAGACTTCACTTCGTTCTATCGTGGGTGAAATGGATCTGGATGATGCGCTTTCTTCTCGTGACCACATCAAGGCGAAATTAAAAGCTGCCATTTCTGATGATATTTCAGATTGGGGCATTACCCTGAAAACTGTTGAAATTCAGGATATTCAACCTTCACATACCATGCAGGCTGCTATGGAAGCGCAAGCAGCTGCTGAACGTCAACGTCGTGCGACTGTAACCAAAGCTGATGGTGAAAAACAGGCGGCAATTCTGGAAGCAGATGGTCGTCTGGAAGCGTCTCGTCGTGATGCAGAAGCACAGGTTGTTCTTGCCGAGTCTTCACAACGTGCCATTGAAATGGTGACTACTGCTGTCGGTGATAAAGAAATCCCTGTTGCTTACTTACTCGGTGAGCAATACGTTAAAGCAATGCAGGATTTATCTAAATCTGGCAATGCAAAAACAGTGGTTCTCCCTGCCGATGTACTCAATGCCATTCGTGGAATTATGGGCAAACACTAAACCCACTTTCCAATAAGAATAAAGCAGCGTTTTTTCGCTGCTTTATTTGTTTAAGCTTCCCCGATCAGCTTTCGGGTCTTAACTGGAAGTTTCTTGATAATGAGATCATAGGAATCCTGAATGAGATCCTGTACCAGATCAGGCGTGATCTCTGGACTACTGGCAATCGAAATCCAGTGTTTCTTATTCATGTGATAGCCCGCTGAAATTGAAGAATAGAGTTCCTGATATTCCAGACTTTTCTCAGGCTTACATTTCACCGTTACAATTAATTTTCCTGCATTAAAACCAATATACATAAACATTTTATCGAAGACTTTGAACACCTCAAAATCAGGGCCAAAAGGTTGCGCCTGGATTGAAAATGCCAGATTTTGTGCATATTGCAGAGCGCATTGTTCGAGCTGGTTCTGATTCATGACATCTTCCCTTTTACGCGATCTTCATCATTGTTTTGCTTTATTCTAAAACTGTTTTTAAATCATGATTATCTATATTCTCTAAAAATAAAGACCATACAAGATGGTCTTTTATAACATTAATTATCTAAGAAAAACTGTCTGGATTTTAACTTTTACGTGCCAGCAAAAACTTTGAAATATCGACGAGTTCTTTGGCATCTTCACCAAAATACGCTAAGGCTTCAAAGGCTTGATCATGCAGGCGTTGCGCATAAGCTTGTGCCTGTTCCAGTCCCATCAAGGCAGGATAGGTCGACTTCTGCACTTGCTCATCTTTACCCGCTGTTTTGCCCAAAGTTTCTGTGCTGGCGGTAATATCCAGAATGTCGTCTTGCACCTGAAAAGCCAAACCAATGCTTTGACCAAATTGACGTAATTTAGGAATCGCCTGATCCGTGCCAGTAAAGATGGTTACAGCCCCCATCATGATCGCCGCTTGAATCAATGCACCCGTTTTATTACGGTGAATATTTTCCAATTCTGCCTGATCAACTTGCTTACCCGCACCTTCAGCTTGTAAATCAAGAACTTGTCCGCACACCATTTTTGAACTGGCGGTTGCTAAGATTTGTACCTGCTTCAAGACAATCGCAGCCTCAGTCCCCTGTCCTTGTTCGTCGAATAAACGACTTCCCAAGATTTCAAAGGCCATCGACTGTAAAATATCACCAGCCAGCAATGCTGTATCTTCACCAAAGGCCACATGGCAAGTCGGCTGTCCACGACGCAGTAAATCATTGTCCATACAAGGCAAATCATCATGGGCCAATGAATAACAATGGATCAGTTCAACCGCAACTGCTGCACGGCGGGCTGCTGCAAAATTTTGATTCGGTTGTAATGAAGCTGCTGCATAACATAATGCTGGACGAACACGCTTTCCACCGAGCATAACCGCATGATGAACAGCTGCTTTTAAAGGTTCTGGAATAGAAAATGCAGCCAATGCTGTCAATAAATCCTGTTGAATACGTTGTTGAGCTTGTTTTAAAACATCCGCATTAACTTGAGAAATAGATGACACAATTGCCTCGGGAAATCTTAATGGAAGGAAAATGACAAAACTTGCCAGAATGGCGACATCATAACACTATTTATTTGAAGAAATTGCATTTGTATTTTTAATCCATTCCAAATAATAAAGCCTTCAAATGAAGGCCTTATCGCATCATTCCAAGCAGTGCTTAGAAAGTATCCCCAGGTACACGCACCCAGCCTTCCATCAATACACGTGCGCTACGGCTCATAATGGCTTTTTTCACAGACCATTTTCCATCAATCAATTCGGCTTGAGCGCCCACACGCAATGTGCCCGATGGATGTCCAAAACGAACGGCTTCACGTTCGCCCCCCCCCGCAGCCAAATTCACAAGCGTCCCCGGAATTGCTGCCGCAGTACCAATTGCCACAGCAGCGGTTCCCATCATGGCATGATGTAACTTGCCCATCGACAAGGCACGAACCAATAAATCCACATCACCGTTCTCAACCGCTTTACCACTCGATGAGGTATAAGTTTTTGGTTTGGATACAAAAGCAATTTTAGGGGTATGTTGACGTGCTGCTGCTTCTGAAATGTCTTTGATCAAGCCCATGTGTACCGCACCATACGCACGGATTTTCTCAAAACGTGCTAAAGCAGCCGCATCCCCGTTAATGTGATCTTGTAATTCTGTCCCTTGATAACCGATGTCTTCGGCATTGAGGAAAATCGTTGGAATTCCTGCATTAATAAATGTCGCCTCAAAAGTACCGATCTCAGGAACAACCAATTGATCCACAACGTTTCCTGTCGGGAACATATCGCCGCCTTCTTCACCATCATCAGCAGGATCTAAGAATTCAATTTGAACTTCTGCTGCGGGAAAGGTCACGCCATCTAGCTCAAAATCACCTGTTTCCTGAACCTGACCGTTAGTCATAGGGACATGTGCAATAATGGTTTTTTGAATATTCTTCTGCCAGATTCGTACTGTACAAATCCCATTTTCAGGAATACGTTCGGCATCAACCAATCCATTTGAAATCGCAAATGATCCTACAGCTGCGGTTAGGTTGCCGCAGTTGCCGCTCCAGTCAACAAATGGCTGATCAATCGATACTTGTCCAAATAAATAATCCACATCATGTTCGGGCTCTGAACTTTTAGCCAGAATCACAGTTTTACTGGTACTTGAGGTTGCACCGCCCATTCCGTCAATCTGCTTACCGTAAGGATCTGGGCTTCCAATGACGCGTAAAAGAAGTTGATCACGTGCCTTGCCTGCTACTTGTGCCGCTTCGGGTAAATCATCCAGTTTGAAAAATACCCCTTTACTTGTGCCACCACGCATATAGGTTGCAGCGACTTTAATTTGCGGTACTGAGCTCATGTCAATTCTTCCTTTTATCATGTTCTTGGTGCAGCGGGTTATTCGTCTAAAGCTACTGCACGGCAGTCAAAAATACCATACGACCAATGGTGCCTGAGTTAGTCGTCATGCATAAAATCTGTGCATTATATTGAGTATTTTTCATCACTTGCACAATGGCAAAAATGCGAATCCATCCGTCGGGAAAAACAAGAATATGATTTAGCTGTACAAATATAAAGCAAATTTCATTTAAATATTCACTTAAATATAGGATTTTAAATAACTTTTAAAAACAACTTTCCAGTCATGGCAATGCTGTACTTTTACTAGGCGAAAATCGATCAATCTATTAGAATAATCCAGTTAATTCCTCGTCGAGCTCAGTCCTTTGAACAACGATTCTTCTCAACTTCAGCGTGGACTAAAAAACCGCCATATCCAACTCATCGCGATGGGTGGGGCTATTGGTACGGGCTTATTTTTAGGTTCTGCGCAAATTATCCAGTCTGCTGGACCATCTATTATTTTGGGGTATGCGATTGGCGGCTTGATTGTTTTTCTAATCATGCGTCATTTAGGTGAAATGATTGTTGAAGAACCTGTTGCAGGTTCATTTAGCCATTTTGCTTATAAGTATTGGGGTAAATTTCCAGGCTTTATAACGGGCTGGAACTATTGGGTGCTCTACATCCTTGTGGCAATGACTGAGCTAACGGCAGTAGGTAAATATATTAATTACTGGTGGCCGCAAATTCCCGCTTGGCAGTCTGTATTATTCTTCTTTGTCGTGATTACGGCAGTCAACCTGACCAATGTTAAATTCTATGGTGAATCAGAGTTCTGGTTAGCGATCATCAAGGTGACGGCTGTAGTTGCCATGATCTTGTTTGGTTTATTCCTTCTCTTCACTGCTGATGCAAACTCAACAGCTTCATTTAGCAACCTTTGGTCGCAGGGCGGCTTTTTTCCGCATGGCTTTGAAGGCTTGTTCTATATGCTGGCTTTCTTGATGTTTGCCTTTGGCGGAATTGAGCTGATTGGTATGGCCGCAGCAGAAGCAAAGGATCCGAAGACCACTATTCCTAAAGCGATTAACCAAGTGGTCATTCGTATTTTGGTATTCTATGTCGGTTCGCTTGCCATTCTCTTATCACTTGTGCCTTGGAACCAGCTCGATCTTGGTGGTTTGGATAAGAGTCCATTCGTGATGATTTTCAGTCAAATGGGAATTGGTTGGGCAGCACATTTACTGAACTTTATTATCCTGACAGCGGCATTATCTGTATATAACAGCGGTATGTATGCCAATAGTCGTATGGTATTTGGTTTAGCTCAACAAGGTAATGCGCCGAAAATCTTTACCAAAACCAATAAGCAAGGTGTCCCTGTTCCAGCGGTACTGCTCTCTGCATTCCTGATCTTTGGCTGTGTGTTACTCAACTATTTTGTACCAGAAGATGCCTTAGGTCATTTGATGTATGTTGTTGTTGGCGCGCTGGTTTTAAACTGGGCCATGATCAGCTTGACGCATTTAAAATATCGTCGTCATATCAAAACAGCACAAATCAAAACATCGTACCCAGCGTTATGGTCTCCGTTCAGTAACTATCTGGTTTTGGCGTTTATTGGCGTTGTGCTGTATATCATGTGGCAGCAAGGCTTTAAAGAATCAGTGCTTATGATTCCGATCTGGATCGTCGCCATGTTTATTTTTTATAAATTTTTAAATCGTAAAACTGAGAATTAACAGTTGATCGGTTTCCTCAAAAAGTGATTGCTTCTGCAATCACTTTTTTGTTTATAATCATAAAATTATGCGCTCATAGCTTAACTGGATAGAGCAGTTGCCTCCTAAGCGACCGACGTGGGTTCGAGTCCCGCTGAGCGCATAGCCTTTTTAATTAATCTTGCCTTCCACAAGCTGCTGGTTAAGTAAGGTTTTTGCCTGAGTTTGCAGTTGTTCTGCTTTTACAGTTTTTCCTGCTACCGACTTTGCCTGATCATTAAAATAACTAAAATGAGATTTCTCATTTTTTCCTGCAAATTTTAATGCCACGATTTGATTCTGGTTAAATGCATTCGCCCATGCATCTCGGACTGCGCTCCAGTAAGTCGCATTCTTCTTCCAGTAATCATAAGCAGCCTTGAAATCATAGCCTTCAACTTTGTTGTACTGGTTAACTCCTAGCTCACGAGCAAGTGCTGTATTGGTTTTGGTATCAAATTTAATATTGTCTTGCTCATGTACCCACCCTGTTGCAGTGAAGGCATGACGATTGATCCCAATAATCACGTCATAATCATTACGCGTGGTATGCTCACGGCGTGGTAACGGGCGATAAGTTTCATTCGATACCCACTCCACTGCACCATTGTCTTTGGTCCACGCACCCAAGCCTGCATAACGAGGGGAATCATCGACTTGCCATACCGTTTGCAGCCATTTGCCTTTGCTCTGCTCTGGCTTTAAATCAATACTTTTCCAGCGATAATCCCCAATATAACTCCACATTTTGGTCGGTTCATATTCCCAGTCCTGACGCCAGTGCTTCACCACATGCCCCTCTGCAACCAGAATATGCTGTAACGACACTTTATTCGGGGTATTTTCTAAAACCACAACAGTTTCATAACCACTCGATAAGTCATCTTTTTTAACTTTATAGTCTGGTTTGAGTGAATAAAGCTCTTCAAAGCGAAAATCTACTTTGTATTCCCCTGCCATTTTCAGGATGGCCTGACGTGCTTGTTCTTGTGTCAGATTTTCATGCAAAGATTGCTGTTGTAAAGCATCCGCCAATTTTACTGGCTGTTGTGCAGCATTCACACTACTGATCCCCATCATCAGTGCAGTTACAAAAACATAAGACAACTTAAGCTTCATATAAAAAATCTCAACTCGACGCTAAATTACTGAATCAATTAAATAAAGCAACTTTCCCTAGTTCAGTCGCTTGTATCTTTTTGAAATAAACCTGTAAAGCATTGTAAATTATTGTGAGAATGATTACCATTTAATTTATGGAATAATTTTCATTGCGATCAACTATTGTGAATATACTCTCTCCTAAATTCTGTTCTAAACCTAAAGTTTTATTTGCTTCTCTTTTAGCAGCAGGTTTGATTTCTCCTTCTGTGTATGCAGCCGAGCAATCAACTTATGCAGTTACTAAAACACCTGTGCATGTTCTCGATACCATTGTGGTAACCGGCACACGTTCAGAAAAAAAATTAATTGATAGTCCGATTCGAACTGAAATTATTGATGAAGAAGAATTAAGAAGAACCAATGCCATTACCTTAAAAGATGCTTTGGAAAATATTCCAGGCATCTTGTTAAGAGAAATTCATGGCAAATCAGGTTATGAAATTTCATTACAAGGTCTGAGTAGCGATCAGGTGCTGATTCTGATTGATGGCTTACCACTTGCTGCCAGTACCAGTTCTACTGTTGATTTAGATCAATATTTAATTGGTGGCATTGAACATATTGAAGTTATTAAAGGTGCAGCTTCGGCACAATATGGCTCATCTGCAATGGGTGGTGTGATCAATATCATCACTAAAAAAGTTCAAGACGGTGTTGCCATTTCAGGACAAGTCGATATTGGATCTTATGGCAAACAAAATGCAGATGGCAAAAATACATCGATCAATAATCACCATCAGAAAATCAGTATTGAAGCGGCAAATGCCACTTTAAAAGGTCGCATCATCGCAGATCAGTTTAGTAGCGATGGCTTTGCCGTTAACCCGAACGATTATCCTCAACAAGGTGATGAGCAAAAGCGTCAGCAATATGCATTTTATGGTGCATGGCAGCCTTCAGACCAATTTATGCTGTGGGCAGATTTCAATGAATATAAAGAAAAAGATCACCAGCGAAGTCTAAATTTCGTTCCGCCATTTTATTTAAAACAATACAAACTTGAAGATATTGAACGCCAACGTTTCAGTGCGGGTTCACAGTTTAATTTTATCAAAAATAGCAAAATCGATTTAAAAGCTGTCCATGAAACCTATGACTCAACTTCTACCCAAACTTTAGATGGATACCTTTCTGCTTTACGACACTCAAATCAGGAAAATAATCATTTCAGCTCGCAACTGACATTCCCCAAATGGAACAAGCAAAACTGGCAGTTGGGCTATGACTGGCATGAAGAAAAGTTAGAGCAAAGCAATAACGGTAAATTTGAGATGCAAGGCGGTTCGGTAAAGCGGGATCGTCATGAGTTTTATGTCCAAAATGACTTTAATCTCGTACAAAACCTTGATGCTGTGATCGGCTGGCGTTTCCAGAATGATGATGATTTTGGCGATCACAATGCCTTTAAACTCAGTACTAAATATCGTTTTTACGACCAGAATGATCTGCTCGCCGATCTACGCCTGAGTTATGGCCAAGGCTATCGCGTACCTAATTTAAAAGAACGTTTTTATTCTTTTGATCATAGTCACTTAGGCTATATCGTCATTGGCAATCCCAACTTAAAACCAGAGTCATCAGACAGTTATCAATTGGGATTAAGTCTGGTTCAAAATGATCGTTGGAATGCAGATATCAACCTGTTCTGGAATGATATTCAAGACCTGATCCAAACTGATTTTGATAATGCCACGACAGTAAATGGCATCACTCAATACAGCTACAGCAACGTCGCCAAGGCGGAGACCAAAGGAATTGAAACATCTGCCAAATGGAAGCTGACACCTTACTTCTCGGTGAATGGTGCGTATACCTATACCGAAGCAAAAGATAAAACCACCAATACCCTATTAACACGCCGCCCGAAACATATTGCCCGTTTAGGTGCCGATTATGCCTTGAATGATCAACTTGATTTGACCTTACGCGGCCGTTACCAAAGCGATGAATATGGCGATAGTGCCAATCAGCAACAGTCACCAAGCTGGGTAACCTTCGACTCGCAAGTGGGTTATCGCATCAACAGATACATCAGTGCTTTTGCGGGTATCGACAATATTTTCAATGAACAACGTGATTTTTCTAGCGCAGTAGATTATCGCCCGATTGCCGGTCGATATACCTACATGGGGCTTCGCTTTAACTGGAACAGCAATCTGAAATAATCTTCATAGGATCAATACCAATGTCTCATCTTAATTTAGCCAAGTTATTTGCTTTAAGCACCTTAAGCACCCTTCTGATCGCTTGTGGCGGTGGTGGTGGATCATCAGATAACAGTGGAACCAGCAATCCGCCTGCGACCAATACAGATCTATTTACAGTAAAAGGTAAACAATGGAGCATTACACCTAGTGCAAATAGCGCTTATTGTTATGATATCGACACGCAAGCTGAAATTTCATGTACGACAACCGATTGGGATCTCAAATTTGCGATGGGCACACGTACCCCACTCTTATTTACCAACAGTGGTGTAAGCGGTTCAGGCAATGGCGGTGCACTTTATTCACCATTTGATGCAACATGGGCAAATCTATCCAAAGAACTGGATGCAACACAAGGCGGCAGTTTACCAGCTCAAGCCTGGAGCGTAGATGCTTATAGCAATGCATTCATGGACACGTCATCGGGCAGCAATAGCTTCTTTGAATATGATCTCTTCGGTGATCATCGTATGTCACCAAACTTTAAAACATTCTTGGTCACGACCGATTCAAGCGCTGCAACAGCAATTGGAAGCTATGAGAAACCTGTGTTTGCAGTGCAAATTTATAATTATTATCAAGGCACCACCTCAGGTTATATTTCAATTCGTTATATCAATACGCAACTTCCTCATGACGTAAAAACCCTAACAATTGATGCGACTCAAGGCTGGAACTATGTTGACCTGATCACAGGCACCACCAGCAAAAATACAACTGGACAATGGCAACTCGCATTTAATCGCTACAATGTTCAACTCAATCAAGGTATAGGCAGTATGGTTGCCTCACAACCAGCTGGATTCTATTCTGCGGACGGCAAACCAATAATTGATAAGTTTAAAGATAGTAATGCTTATGTCTCTACAGAAGCTGATTTAAAAGCAGCTGCTTCTACAACCAATATCAAATGGGGTTCTAACAGTATTACCTCCATTTTGAATCCAACCTTTAAGGGAACATACCCTCAAAAACTCAGTTATGGCTGGTATAACTATTATCCAACCTTAAGTGCAGCTCAAGCAGATGGTCTACAAGCAGCCCATATGCTAAAAGCGAATCCTGAGGGTGCAACAATCATTCGAGGAAATAAAGGCAACAGCTACGCTCGTCTACATCTCACAGATGTCAAATATGCAGACCCTAGCAACGCCTCAAGTGCCACCACATGGACCTTTGAACTGGATATCCAGCCAGCTAAATAAGTCATAAAAAACGGAGCATCTGCTCCGTTTTTCTTTAGGTATATCTCAAAACTAGTCGATCACACGGATTGGTCGGATTCTTCTTAGTCTTAACGTCATTTCTTTTAAAACATAGTTGGTTGCAACAACCAATATAAATCCAATGATGAATGAACCAACGATATCGAAAGGAAAATGTACACCCACAAAAACTCTGGATACACCCACCACCAGACTCAGTACCAAGCCCAATATTCCAATCTTTTTAAATCCAGCCAATAAATAAGAAAAGGCAATAATCACGATGGTTAAGGTATGCTGACTTGGAAAAGAGGATGAAGCGCCATGACCAATCAATTTGTCGCCCAAATGCAACTGGAATGGTCGAGGATGATGATAAAAGAATTCGATGAGGTCACTTATAACCAGTGAAAACAGAACAATAAATAAGGTTTTTGCAAACAGAAGACCGTACGTTTTCCACTGGATCACGACTAATAGAACCAGAAAACTGATAAAAACCGTATTCAGATCTTCCGCTAGAAAAATTGCGATCTTATCTAAAACAGCATAATCCTTAGCAAAAGTATTGATACTGTTAAACAAAGCAATATTTGAGTCTTTAAAAATCATTTTCCGTTGCTATCCATACTATCCATGACAGATTTATAGTCCCACCATACAGGACTAAAATGTAAAAAATATGAATTTTTATTGTTTATTCTGCACAAATTTACAAACGCTACTCAACCACAGGTTGCTTATCTTTAGTATTTGCCTGCTCAAAAGTTGAATATCCACCATAACCATAGACTTTCACTTGTTTATTGAACGAATAATCCGTACCAACAAGTATTTGCTTGGCATCGAAATCAGCCGCACCATTTTTAAAAATGGTTGAGTTCTAGCTATATTGAGCCTTGACTGCCCATTTTGACTGATTTGGCAACTTATACTCAGCACCAATTAACCAGCCTTGCGAATCATCGATATCAACTGCTGCTTCATCATTCCCTTTTTTATCAGTCACTTTAGAAGTTTGATATAAGGTTTTTAATGCCAAATTCCCGTGATATCGGCTTTATTACTGATATAGTTATTAAAACTATCGACTGGACTGGATAAATCTTTTAGCGGGGTATCTCATATTTACCTACTTTCACTGTACCTAAACGGTTGTCTTTCAAACCAATAAAATGTTTACGCTGCGACCAGTCTATTTTATCGCCATCTGCATAAAAGGCCCATTCTGCTAAATAAACAGCACTTCAATGTTCGGTTAATTTTTCTTCGCATTTAATCCCAACAAATGAACTATTGCTGTTCACTTTGCATACATACATTTCGGTTTTTTGGCGCTGCAAGTCTCATCATTGTGCCGAATAAATTTTCATCCCCAATGTTATCTTCCTAACTATCTCAAAAAATTAAAAGAAACCTATTTCACTATATTCCAAGCAAAAAATAAATAAACAGGGATTCAAATCAAATGATGTGCTTTTATATTTTCGACATAAAAGCACATGAATAATCAGAATTACAGATTATAAAGTGGAAAAACACCAAATATCAAAGCACTACCCATGAGTACGCAACAGGTAATAAATGCCCATTTCAAGGTAAATTTCTGGTGATCGGCTAATTCAACAGAGGCTAAACCACACAATAAGTAGGTTGAAGGAACCAATGGTGATAATAAATGGATCGGCTGGCCAATAATCGAAGCGCGCGCAATTTCAACAGGTGCAATTCCATAATGTGATGCAGCTTCAGCCAAAATTGGTAAAACACCGAAATAGAAGGCATCGTTCGACATGAAGAATGTTAAAGGCATGCTCAGAACACCCGTGATTGGTGCCAGATAAGGCCCTAAGCTTGGTGGAATAACAGCAACGAAGCCCTTAGACATCGCTTCAACCATGCCCGTGCCCGATAGAATACCTGTGAAAACACCCGCAGCAAAGATCACGCCCACAACGGCCAATACGCTATCCGCATGCATGGCAATCCGTTTTTTCTGCATATTGACGCATGGATAGTTCACCACCAATGCAATACAGAAGCCCAGCATAAACAGGATCGACATTGGTAAAATCCCTTTCACCAAAGAAGCCATTAATACCAGCGTAAGAATACCGTTAAACCAGCGTAAATGAGGACGTTGCGCTTCTGGATCTTTCGAAATAGAAATATCGTCAGCATGGCTGATATCAACCAGTTCAATCACGCCTAGACGTTTACGCTCATATTTACCGTATAGATAAGCAAGGAAGAATAACCATGCAGCAGCAATCACCATCGAAGGAATCATTGGAATAAAGACTTCACTTGCGTCGACCTGCAGAGCACTCGCGGCACGCGCTGTTGGGCCTCCCCACGGCGTAAGGTTCATCACACCACTACAGAGCAACATTAAACAGGTCATGATCAGTGGATTCATCCCGACACGTTTGTATAACGGCATCATTGCGGCCACACAGATCATATACGTGGTTGAACCATCACCATCCAGAGAAACAAGCAGGGTTAAAAAGACAGTGCCTAGCGTAATCTTTAATGGATCACCTTTAACTTTCTTTAAAATCCATCTAACCGACGGGTCAAATAAGCCCGAGTCAATCATTAAAGCAAAATATAGAATGGCGAAAAGTAACATCACGCCTGTTGGAGCAAGCTTCTTAATACCATCCAACATGGTATTGCCAAGCTCAGCCAACTGGATATGGCTCAGACTTTCAAAATAGAAACCTAAGCCCCAGGCAATAATAGCGAAGATAAAAGGGATTAAAATTAATGCAACCAATGCACTGAGACGTTTTGACATGATCAAATACATGAAACACATGATCATGCTGATACCTAAAAAAGTCAGCATTTAAAGCAATCCTTAGCCTGATAAGTTTTTTTTATGGGTAAACACCTTACCCGAATTAAGGACAGATTCTATGCGATTTAACTTTAAGCAATTCATTTAATTTTATTATATACCCACCCCATCCATTCACATGAAAAATGATTTAAATTACAGCTCAAACCAATAGCGGTATAATATTTTGATTATTAATAATTATTTATATTTTCAGCCCAACTTAACTGAGTAAAATAAAATCATATCAGGAGATTTCTATCATTATATATTAACACATAATGTTCCATTGTGGTGCAATAATCGATTAAAAAATAACACAACCCTAAATAATGAAAATAAAAATAAATATCATTTATCTCTCTAAAATCTCATTTAGTACAAAATACACTCAACTCTTTTTCTTATAATTCTGTGATAGATTACAACAATAATTATTTTAGGCCAATATATAAATTTTCATATTTTGAGAATATAACCCTATGTTTAAAGCAGATAATTCCACTTTTATTCACTCAATATTCATTTAATGAAATATCCAGTAAATTTTGATGATTTAAGATATAAAATCCAAATCACCAAAGATGCATATTGATCGCCATCTCTCTTTCGAAAACAGCACACCCCTCTCCGTTATCCAGCAAAATAAAAGCCAAAAACGAGAGATGAACCTCATGTTTACGCTTTTTTCACCTTATTCCTTGCATGTTGAGGCATAATGTCAGCAAATTATTTTTTGTTGACTGGATTTAAGGTCGACCATCAATCTTATTCATCATTAAGTCTCTTCTATTAATAAACATGAACGGAGCAACAATGACACTTTCATCTATACAACAATTCAATGATGCTGCATCCGAACATATGCATTCTATCTTTAGTCAACAGCGTACTGCTTTCGACGCAAATCCTTATCCAGATTTAGAACATCGTCGTACTAAAATATTTCAAATTAAAAAACAAATAATTCGTTATCAAGATGTGATTGCGACGGCAATTAATACAGATTTCAGTTCCAGATCTGTTGATGAATCCAAGCTGCTGGATTTACTTGGCTCAGTACTAGAGGCAGAACATGCAATTCGTCATTTAAGACGTTGGATGCGCCCGAGCAAACGTAGCACCGAGTTATTATTTTTATCTAATCGTCTTCGTGTGCAATACCAGCCTAAAGGTGTGGTCGGGATTATTGTGCCTTGGAACTTCCCTGTTTATCTCGCCTTAGGCCCCTTGATTGCAGCCATTGCTGCGGGCAATCGCGTGATGATCAAGTTGCCTGAAGTCACCCCAGCAACCAATGCAGTGGTTAAACGTATGCTGGCTGAGGTTTTCACTGAAGATGAAGTTGCTGTTTTTGGTGAAGAAATTGTCAATCCTGCACAATTTACATCTTTGCCTTTCAATCATATTGTGTTTACCGGGTCACCTGCGATTGGTCGGGTGGTGATGCGCGCTGCTGCAGACAATCTAACGCCTGTAACACTTGAATTGGGTGGTAAATCACCTGCCCTGATTAGTCGTAGCTATCCTTTAGCTGATGCGGCAAAACGAGTTTTACATGGTAAAGCCACCAACTGCGGGCAAATCTGTGTTGCGCCAGACTATGCTTTAGTCCCAAAAGAACAAGTTGATGCATTCGTCACAGAATGCCAATCTAGCTTCACCAACATGTATGGAGCGAACATCAGTAACAATTCAAACTACACCTCCATTGTGAATGATCGTCATCTCAAGCGTTTATTAGAAATACTAGATGACGCCAAAGCTAAAGGCGCCCAAATTATTGCTTGTGGTGAATACGATCGCGATAAAGATGCGCGTCGTATGCCTGTCCATCTGGTACTCAATTGCACACCAGATATGCGTATTTTAAAAGAAGAATTATTTGGGCCTGTACTGCCTGTTGTCCCTTACGATAGTTTAGATGAAGCCATTCGATATATTCGAGAAGGTGAACGACCACTGGCTTTATATTGTTTTAGCCATGATGTGAGCGAGCGAGAGTACATCTTAAAACAAACTCACTCTGGGGGTGTCACCATCAATGACTGGGGCTGGCATGTGGTCAATCATGATGCGCCTTTCGGCGGTATTGGTAACTCAGGCATGGGGACTTATCACGGCGAAGAAGGCTTCCGAGAACTTTCACATGCTAAAACAGTCTTTGCCCGTCACCGCTTCTTTCCGACCCAACTGTTCTATCCGCCCTATGGCACATGGGTACAAAAACTGGCGTTACGTTTCTTCTTGAAGCAAGGCGATCCGAATATCAAATAAGTAAAACGCAGTACAAGCACGGTATATTGAAAAGCATCTCGTGATGGGGTGCTTTTTATCTCCCCTTCTTCTTTTACCTTCAAGTAAAATTGATGAGATAGGAGATGTATAGTCGCTCTAGTTCTTAGAATAAAATCATTCAAATGTGGTGAATTGACTTAAAAAACACCTAAAACATAAATTATGAAGAAATAAATCCTATTTTTTACAAAAAATCTTTGACCAAATAAAAAACTTTTTTTTCAAAATTGCAAAAAGAAATGATTATTATTTTAGAGTAATAATTTATATTTATCATTATTTTACAAATAAAAAAACATATGTATATAAATTTTTTAAGATTTATTTTTGTCCACTTTCATCTTTTCGTTAATACTGCTTAGTTCATTTAGAACATTTACTCTTATTTTAATTATGGTATTTTTGTTACATGAAGTTATAGCCAATCACAATAGATAACTTTTTTGTTGTCAGATCATAGCTTCTTAACACTAAAGAATCTTGAAGTTCAAGGAAAGATTTACAATGAAATTAAAACATCTTAGCACTGCCATGATCTTAGCAACGCTACCTGCAACTGGAGTTTTTGCAGCAGCGTTGGACCGTTCAGGTCAA
Source organism: Acinetobacter vivianii (assembly GCF_014635885.1). Classification (GTDB taxonomy): domain Bacteria; phylum Pseudomonadota; class Gammaproteobacteria; order Pseudomonadales; family Moraxellaceae; genus Acinetobacter; species Acinetobacter vivianii. The sequence goes on along the minus strand of NZ_BMDR01000002.1, from coordinate 269,259 downwards.
TCTATTTCTGCTTTTTTACAGCCGGGTAACTATTTTGAAGCGGGTATCTCTGTCCTAGACCCAACAGTGAAAGGTCAGGAAGCTGGTACATCAGCAACTACTCGTAAAATTGGCGATATGGGTGATGATTACTATTTCCCTAGCGCAGCATTAAAACTTCAACTCACTGATAAATTCTCTTTCGGTCTTCTGTATGACCAACCATTTGGTGCTGATGCAAAATATACTGGCGATAATGTTTTTGTTGCATCACCAAATGATCGCGTATTAAGTTCACTGCCTGTCACAACATCATCAATTGGTGGAGCAACAACTGGAAATACTTCTGTTGAGGTTGATTCACAGAACATTTCTATGATTTTCGGTTTCCAACCAACTCAAAATTTTAATATTTACGGTGGTGGTGTATACCAAACAATCAAAGGAAATGTGCATTTACGCGGTTCAGCTTATAGCGTGTTCAACGGTTATGATGCCACTATTAAAGAAGATGGTGCTGTAGGTTGGTTAGCAGGTGCTGCTTATCAAATTCCAGAAATTGCACTTAAAGCATCTATTACTTATCGCTCTGAAATTGACCATAAGTTTAATGCAAATGAAAATTTAAGTTTAGCGGCGCCGTTAGCTAATGCAGCTCCAGCATTAGGTGGTCTTGTTCCACCAGCATTATTACCAGCTATTTCTCAAGCAATTGGCGGCTTTGCAGCAGCAAACTCAGCTGAAGGCCAAAGTAAAATTACAACACCACAATCTGTTAACCTTGATTTCCAAACAGGTATCATGGCAAATACGGTTGCATTTGCAAATGTTCGCTGGGTGAACTGGAAAGACTTCTCAATCACTCCTTACAAATTTGGTAAAGCAGCTGAAGCAGTTGGACCATTAGTAAATCGTCCAAATGGTTTTTCTCTAGTTGAATATGCTGATGACCAATGGTCTGTAAACGCTGGTGTTGGTCGCAAACTGAGCGAGCAATGGGCAGGTAACGTTTCTGTAGGTTGGGATTCTGGTGCAGGTAACCCTGTTACGACACTTGGTCCAACTGAAGGCTACTGGAACGTGGGTCTAGGCTTACAATACAGCCCTACTCCTGCGACATTTATTGCGGGCGGCGTAAAATACTTCTGGTTAGGCGATGCTAAAGCACAAACTGGTGCTCAAGCGGGCGGCAATGACTATGTAGCTAAGTTTGAAGACAACAATGCAATCGCATATGGTTTAAAAATTGGTTATAAATTCTAATCCAATAATTTAAATCAAAAGGTCATCTCAAGATGGCCTTTTTTTATACAATTTTAATAAATAAAATCAAAATAATAGATAAACTCCCCTGCTCATTTATCACACGCAATCCACCTATATAAAACTTAAATGCTCAAGTATTTTTGGTGACCTTACCAGTTCATTTATGGACATTTGTAAAATATTTAAGCCTCTAAAAATTATGATACTTTTCGCGCCATTCTGTTACAAAGTGATTTGAGAGAACATATTAATGAAGCTGAATGCTATTCAAACGGCTCTTCTACTTAGCTTAGTTCCAACAACGACAACATTTGCCGCAGCACTGGATCGCTCAGGCCAATCAATTGCAGCGTTCCTACAACCAGACAATTATTTTGAAGCGGGTATTACGATTCTTGATCCAAATGTATCAGGTAAAGACATATCACAAAACAATACAGGCAATATGGCGAACCATTACTACTCGCCAAATGCTGCTTTAAAAATTCAGGCAACGGATCATTTTTCAATTGGTTTGATTTATGACCAGCCTTATGGTGCCGATGCAGAATATACAGGCCATAGTAACTTTATCGAAAGCCGCCCTGTTCCTTTCAAAGGTGGTACATCTGTTACGGTTGATACTGAAAACTTAAACCTGTTATTTGGTTACCAACCGAACCAGAACTGGAACCTGTATGCAGGTGCGGTTTATCAAACCTTAGACAGTACGGTGTTATTACGTGGCCAAAGTTATAGCGCATATAGCGGTTATGATTTCAAAACAGGTCGGGACGAAGCAGTTGGCTGGTTAGCAGGTGTGGCATATCAAATCCCTGAAATTGCACTCAAGGCTTCTTTAACTTATCGCGCCAAGATCAAGCATGAAATGAATGCTTATGAAACCCATAGTGTAGCAGGCATGACGGGTAATCCCGCTTTTGATGCTGTTTTAAATAAAATTAATAACTCAGAAGGTGTGACAGAAATTACGACACCTCAATCGGTTAACCTCGATTTCCAAACAGGCATTATGGAAAATACAGTTGCGTTTGCCAATCTACGTTGGGTGAACTGGAAAGACTTTGCCATTCGTCCTTATAAATTTGGTGCTGCTTCGACTTTACCCCCAATCATCGCATCAACAGGTAAAAAAGACGGTTTCGATCTAGTCGCTTATACCGAAGATCAATACTCAATTACTGCGGGTGTAGGTCGTAAAATCAATGATCAATGGGCAGGTAATCTATCTGTGGGTTGGGACTCTGGTGCTGGTAACCCTGTCACCACTTTAGGCCCAACTGAAGGTTACTGGAATGTCGGCGTGGGTGTGCAATATAGCCCTACCCCTGCAACCTTTATTGCGGGTGGTGTGAAATACTTCTGGCTCGGTGATGCAAAAGCGCAATCAGGTTCTCAATTTAATACACCAGGTTATGTGGCTGAATTTGAGAATAATGATGCAATCGCATATGGCTTAAAAATTGGCTATAAGTTCTAAGCAATCTCCCCTAACCCCTCTTTCAAAAAGAGGGGGAAACACCCTCCTTTTCTAAAGGAGGGTTGGGAGGATTCATTATTCTGGAATATCACGTTGTGATACTGAACGAATCGCCTGTTTTAATGCTTCATAGCCATGCAATGGTGGGAACTGTGGAAACTCGGCAATTACATTGGCTGGTGCATCGAACAAGAAACCATGATCGGCTTCACCCAGCATGGTGGTATCGTTATAAGAATCGCCTGCTGCAATAACACGGAAGTTCAAACCATGCAATGCTTTTACCGCCTGACGCTTTTGATCTGGCTGACGTAATTTATACGCGGTAATCATGCCATTTTCATCTGTCTCAAGTTTATGACAGAAAATCGTTGGCCATCCCAATTGTTTCATGAGTGGATGAGCAAATTCATAGAAAGTATCAGATAGAATGATCAGTTGAAAATGTGTACGCACCCATTCCACAAACTCTTTCGCACCTTCAAAAGGCCCCATATCTGCAATCACGGCCTGAATATCATTTAAGCCCAAACCATGCTGTTTTAAGATATTCAAACGTTGAGTCATCAACACATCGTAATCGGGAATATCACGTGTCGTTGCCTCAAGTTCTTTAATCCCTGTTTTTTTTGCAAAGTTAATCCAGATTTCTGGAACTAAAACCCCTTCAAGATCTAGGCATACGATTTCCATGCTTATTCAACTATCCTATGTGTTAAAAATTGCGCTAGTTTAACATGGAGATGTGCTCAACAATTGCCCTTTTTTCATGGTCTAACCATAGATTTTTTGAATAAGAATTTCCTTGGCGAACATATCCGATCAGACATAATTGCATTACTATATGAGGCAGTATGTCGTGTAAACGACGAAGACCGATGAGCATAAAAGGCAACGTGTTATGACTTTAAATTTGGATCAAATCAATACAGAATTTGGCAATGATGCTGAAAAACTAATTGAATGGGCATTAAGCTTAAATGAAAAGGCCATTGTGACAACGAATTTCCGTCCATTTGAAGCTGTCATTTTGCATATGTTGACCCGCGTCAAACCTGATATTCAGGTGGTCTGGATGGATAATGGTTACAATACCGAAACCACCTATAAGTATGTGGATGAAATTACCAAGTTACTGAACTTGAACCTTCTTACCTACTTACCAAAACGTTCACGTGCACATCGTGAAGCACTGGAAGGGCCTGTTCCAGCACTCGATGATCCAAAACACGAAGCATTTACTGCGGAAGTAAAATTAGAGCCGTTTGAACGTGCAATCCGTGAAACTGCTCCTAAAGTCTGGTTTACCGCTTTACGTGCTACAGATACCGCTGTACGTGCAGAAATGGATCCTGTCAGCATTAATCCAGATGGCCTGATCAAGGTTGCCCCATTATTAAAATGGACTTCAAAAGACCTTTGGGAATATATGCAAAAACATAATTTACCAGACAACGAAGATTACTTTGATCCGACAAAAGGTGAAGAGCATCGCGAATGTGGTTTACACTTAAATCACTGATTTCAGCGCTGCATTAAAATAAAACCACTGATTCATCAGTGGTTTTATTTTTCCTGACTCGTCTGTACAAAGTCATATTTTAACCAGAACAAACAGTATATACTTCGCAGAACGGTTCAATAATACTAATAAGAGCTCAAAGAGTATCTTATAAAAAATGCGATGAGAGGCTAGATCTGCTATGCGCCCACTACACCCCATTGATTTTATTTTTCTCTCGCTAGAGAAAAGACAACAGCCTATGCATGTAGGTGGCTTGTTTTTATTCGAGCTTCCAGAGAATGCTTCACCTACATTTGTGCATGATCTAGTTAACGAAATTCGTCAATCTAAAAGTATTCCTGTCCCGCCATTCAACAATCAGTTGAATGGTTTGTTCTGGGGTGAAGATAGCGAGTTTGATATCGACCATCATTTCCGTCATATCGCTTTGCCTAATCCTGGACGTATTCGTGAACTTCTGGTGTATATCTCTCAACAGCATAGTTCCTTGATTGATCGGGCCAAACCACTCTGGACATGTGACATTATCGAGGGTATTGAAGGCAACCGTTTTGCCATGTATTTCAAAATCCATCATGCGATGGTAGACGGCGTTGCAGGAATGCGCCTGATTGAAAAATCACTTTCTCATGATCCAAATGAAAAGCATGTTGTGCCGTTATGGTGTGTAGAAGGCAAAAGAACTAAACGTTTAAAAGCACCTAAGCCACCGACGGTGAGCAAAATTAAAGGCGTGATGGAAGGCATTAAATCCCAGCTTGAAGTAGCTCCAAAGGTCATGCAGGAGCTGTCACAAACCATTTTTAAAGAGATGGGTAGAAATCCAGACTATGTATCGACCTTTCAGGCACCGCCATCTATCCTGAATCAACGCGTGAGTTCTTCACGTCGCTTTGCTGCACAATCTTTTGAACTGGAACGTTTCCGTCGTATTGCCAAATCTTTGGGTGTGACCCTGAATGATGTGATTTTGGCAGTCTGCTCGGGCGCATTACGTGAATATCTACTCAGTCACAATAGCTTGCCTAAAAAGCCACTGATTGCGATGGTGCCTGCGTCTTTACGTACGGATGATTCTGATGTTAGTAACCGTATTACCATGATTCTGGCAAATCTTGCGACTCATATCGAAGACCCGATTGAGCGTTTGGAAATTATTCGTCGTAGCGTACAGAACTCAAAACAACGCTTTAGTCGTATGACCGCCAACGAAATCTTGAACTATAGCGCGGTGGTGTATGGCCCTGCTGGTTTAAACATTGCATCTGGCATGTTGCCTAAGCGTCAAGCGTTTAACCTTGTGATTTCAAATGTACCCGGCCCGCGTGAGCCATTGTATTGGAATGGTGCCAAACTAGATGCACTCTATCCTGCATCAATTGTGATGGATGGTCAGGCGCTGAATATCACCATGACAAGTTACTTGGACAAGCTGGAAGTCGGTTTGATTGCATGTCGCAATGCACTACCGAAAATGCAGAATTTACTGACTCATTTAGAAGAAGAAATTCAACGTTTTGAACAAGCGATTCAAGACTTGCCTCAACCGCAGAAAGCGGCGAATTAAATCCCAGAATAAATTAAGGGGCTTTCGTTAGCCCCTTACTTTTTAATTGTGCGGCAACGCTGCAAAAGCTGATGGCAGGCTGAACGAATCATCGCAGTGGTGATCTGAACTTCTTTACCTTGACTGTCTACCATATAGCATGTGTTTACAGGGTTACTGTCTAAAACATGTTTGAAACCGTGGTTCACTAATCTTTCACTCACATTCATAATTATATACCTCATATTATTTGCTAAGGTACCCAAAAGTACCTATGGCTCATTCTATGGTTCTAGTATTTAAAATTCATGATAGAAAGTAAAATTTCAGTTGTAACAAGGCTTAAGCGAAATCTTGTTACAACTTTAGGTTAAAATGATATCGTATTGCTCTTGCGTATACAGATTTTCCACCTGGAATTTAATCACACGATTAATAAAATGTTCTAAATCCGCGACAGCTGGGGCTTCTGCTGTTAATAGCCGATCAATGACCGCTGGGTGGGCAACGACAGTAAAGCCACCCTTGGAATCAAATGCGCGGGCATAACGTAAGATTTCTCGAAATATCTCGTAACATACTGTCTCTGCCGTCTTCACATAACCCCGTCCTTGGCAGGTTGGGCACGATTCACAAAGCAAATGTTCCAAAGATTCGCGTGTACGTTTACGCGTCATTTCCACTAAACCAAGCTCGGAAACCTGCGTAATTTTAGTCTTGGCATGATCGCGCTCAAGCATGCGTTCAAACTGACGCATCACTTCCTCTCGATGCTCAGCTTCTTGCATGTCGATAAAATCAATAATGATAATGCCACCCAGATTGCGCAGACGAAGTTGTCTTGCAATCACTTGTGTGGCTTCCATATTGGTTTTAAATACCGTGTCTTCTAAGCTACGCCCGCCGACATAAGAACCAGTGTTCACATCAATGGTGGTCATGGCCTCGGTCTGGTCTATCATCAGATAACCACCAGACTTGAGTGCTACACGGGTTTGTAGTGCTTTTTGAATATCTTCTTCGACGTTATATAAATCAAATAACGGCTTCTCGCCCGGATAATGAATCAAACGGTTTTGAATGGTCGGCACAAACTCATCCACAAACTCACTCAGTTTGCCGTGAATTTCCCGTGAATCGACATAAATTTTTGCCGTTTCATCACTCGCCAAATCACGCACGATGCGTTGCGGTAAAGGTAACTCTTCAAAAATCAGTTCAGCCGTCGCTGCTTCTTTTTGTTTACGCTGGATAAATTCCCATAATTTGCTGAGATAGCACATGTCTTGCGCAATCGCAGCTTCATCCACCCCTTCTGCGGCAGTACGTACAATCACACTGCCCGGCAAATGATGCTCAGCCTGAATACCTTCAATAATGCCACGTAAGCGGTCACGCTCTTCTTCAGATTCGATACGCTGAGACACACCAATGTGATTACCATAAGGCATCAACACCAGATAACGCGAAGGAATGGAAAGATCGGTACTTAAACGGGCACCTTTGGTTCCCAGCATGTCTTTCATGACCTGAACCGTCAGCATTTGCCCGGGATGTAATAACTCAAAGACATTTGGCGTAGGTTGCGAACGCGACCACACCATATCGTTAATATGCAAAAAAGCGGTTCGAGACAAACCAATATCAACAAAGGCCGCTTGCATACCCGGAAGTACACGCACAACTTTACCTTTGTAGATATTACCCACTAACCCACGTTTAACAGTACGCTCAACGAATAGTTCATTGACCGTACCATTTTCAATCAATGCCACACGACATTCCATCGGCGTGACGTTAATCAGCAACTCTTCTGCCATAACAAACTCAAAACTTTATAAAAATTCTTATATCCGAAAGTGTTATCCCCAGTATTCCAATACTTAGGCTTTAACTCTTTCTAATAACTGTGCTGTCTCGTATAGAGGCAAACCCACTACATTACTGTAGCTGCCCCGAATTTGAGGAATATATTGTGCAGCAATTCCCTGTATCGCATAGGCGCCAGCTTTTCCTATCGGCTCGCCAGTCGCCCAGTATTTTTCCATTTCTGCGTGACTCAGTTGCTGAAACTCAACTTGAGTGCGTACAGCAGTGCTGAGCATCTGTGCAGAAGTTGCAACACATAGACCAGAATAGACATCGTGCCATTGTCCAGAAAGTGCTGACCAGATTTCAAAGGCATGCTGCTTTGACTCTGGTTTTCCAATAATCTTGCCAGCAAAACTTAAACTGGTATCCGCCGCAATCACGATTGCATCAGGGAATTGAGCTAAAACAACTTGAGCTTTGGCTCTGGCCAGACGCTCAACATAGTGTTCAACAGCTTCCCCTTCTTGCACAGCCTCATCAACATCTGGGCTGTAGATTTCAAAATCTAGCCCCAGTTGCGTTAAGAGCTCCTGCCGACGAGGCGAGCTTGATGCAAGAATTATATGCGCCATTTATGTAAACAATAATAAACCAAGGGCCATGCTAACACACCTGTCACCACAGGTTGCCAATGACGAGCAATCGAAAAGTGAGTTCCCGCAATGGTCTGGCTAATCCACAGGAAGGTAATATGCGCAACAATGGCAATCACCGCAATCACCCATGAGTTCCCAAACGTCAGAATGCGACGCTCACGAATCAAATAACGTGTCGCAAAGGCAATCAGTACGAAACTCAGCGCATTTAAGCCAAAAGGCGCATCGAGTAATAGGTCGACAAAAAGCCCCATACCAAAGGCAAACCAGACTCCACACCAGACAGGCTGATATAGAATCCAGAACAGCATGATCATCAACATCATCGACGGTCGCCATCCAGAAGCCTCATAAGGCATCGGATAGACCATCAACACTGAGCCAATAACAATGGACAGGATGATCATCAACAATGGATCTTTACGTTTCTCATAGTTCAGTTTAGCGATCGGCATAAGGTTGCTCCTGCGCTAAAGATTCAGAGAATAATACGACCACATGATGACCACTTGCCAGTTGGGCAGCTGGAGCCACGTCAATTTCAGCAAATTCACCCGACGTATGCCGACTGACTTTTGATACCGTACCCACTAAGTAACCTGCTGGAAAATGTTCACCGAGTCCAGAACTAAATACCTTATCCCCAACCTGAATATTGGCGCTGGTCGGAACATATTCCATTTTGAGTTGTCCCAAATCACCTGTACCCGTGACAATGGCACGCATTCCCGTACGTTCTAAACGCACTGACAATGAATGTTCCTTATCAGATAGCAGCATAATCCGTGAACTATGTGGATAGACATTAATAATCTGCCCCATAATACCCTTATCATCCAGCACAGTTTGACCTGTTCTTAAATGATCCACGGAACCACGGTTAATGATAATAATATGTCGCAATGGGTCGGCATCTGTTCCAATCACTTCAGCAATCTGCATACGGCCATCAATAATTAATGGCGTATCCAACAGCCCTCTTAGACGGTTATTTTCCGCAGAAAGTTCTGATAGCTTTTGTAGACGGACTTGTGCCTGAAGAAGTTCAGCCTGCATGGCCGTATTTTCACGACGCAATTGGGCTTCAGATTTGGTTTGTTGGTTAAGCCATTCTCGCGACAGTACAGGATAGCTTGCCAGCGCATAAATAGGATTATACGCGGCATACAAGACATCCCTTGCTGGTTGAATTACATAGGGCATGCGCCAATCAAAGAAAAGCACCACCAAACATGTAATGACCGCAATGACAAATGAGCGAAAAGATGGCGGTTGTCTTGAAAAAAGATTCGGTTGCACCGCCTAGTCCTTATGATTTAACCAACGAAAAGCATGTCATGGTTTGGATTGTCAAAGAACTCTAAGACTTTACCGCCACCACGAGTGACGCAAGTTAAAGGATCATCCGCAACAATCACAGGCAAACCTGTTTCTTGAGCAAGCAATTTATCGAGGTTACGTAGTAATGCACCACCACCTGTCAAGACAATACCACGCTCTGCAATATCAGAAGATAATTCAGGTGGGGTTTGTTCAAGTGCAGATTTCACCGCACTCACGATGCTTTGTAATGGATCAGCAATGGCTTGAGTGATTTCATCAGAAGTCACGGTAATCGCGCGAGGTACACCCTCTGCCAGATTACGTCCGCGAACTTCGATTTCGAGGGTTTTGCCATCAGCAACAGCCATACCCACTTCTTTCTTGATCACTTCAGCTGTGGTTTCCCCGATCACACAACCGTGCGCTTTACGAACGTAGTTGATGATCTGTTCATCAAATACATCACCACCGATACGTAATGAATCTGCGTATACACAACCTTGTAATGAAATGATTGCGATTTCAGTCGTACCACCGCCCACATCTACAACCATCGAACCACAAGCTTGCTCAACTGGCATACCTGCGCCAATTGCAGCCGCCATCGGCTCTTCGATCAAGCGGACATCACGTGCGCCTGCATTGAATACAGCCTCACGAATTGCACGACGCTCAACCAAGGTTGATTTACATGGTACACACACCACAACACGTGGCGCTGGTGGGAATAAACGCTTCTCATGCACTTTGCCAATAAACTGATTCAACATGGTCTCAGTTACTTCAAAGTCAGCAATGACACCGTCTTTCATTGGACGAATCGCTGAAATATTCGCTGGTGTACGGCCTAACATTTGTTTAGCATCTAGACCTACAGCGGCAACAATTTTTTGCGAACCACTGTGACGAATTGCCACAACAGTTGGTTCATTTAATATAATGCCACGGCCTGGTGCATAAATAAGTGTATTTGCAGTACCTAAATCAATGGCTAAATCCGGCGAAAACAAGCCAATTAGTCGTTTTAGAATCACGGGGGCGTTCTCAATTAAACTTTGTGTGAATACAAGGTGGCAACTTTAACTAAATGTGATGATTTGAACAAGTCAATCGCTTATTATAACGCACGATATTTTGAAATTTTTTAATACTGAATTAGGTAAAGTTATGTCTACATCATCAGATGCTCAGCAGACAACAGACTTAAATGCGCAAACGGTATCGCAAATTGCACACCTTGCCCGTTTATCTCTCAATGACACGCAATCTGCTGAATATGCTCAAAGTTTAAATAAAATCCTTGGCATGATGGAAAGCTTGAAAGGCATTAATACCGATGATGTTGAGCCTTTAAAGAGCCCATTTGACAACCCGCAACCTTTACGCGCTGACGTTGTGACTGAAAGCAACCATCGTGATGAATATCAAGCGGTCGCACCTGCTACAGAAGCAGGTTTATACCTCGTACCTCGCGTAATTGAATAAGTTTTATTCGATTAGTCAATATTTTATATTTAGAATGTAAAGAAATTTTTCATATGACAGATTTACATCGCTTATCAATCCGTGAACTCTCTGAAGGCTTAAAAACAGCCCAATTTTCATCACGCGAATTGACTGAACATTATTTAAAGCGTATTGCCCACATTGACCCAAAAGTAAAAAGTTATGTGACGGTAACCGCAGAACAGGCACTTGCTGAAGCAGATGCCGCAGATGCTGCACTTAAGTCAGGCAATGCACACGCGTTGGCAGGTATTCCACTTGCACATAAAGATATTTTTTGTACCCAAGGCATTAAAACCACTGCTGGTTCAAAAATGCTGGATAATTTCATTTCACCTTACGATGCAACGGTTGTTGCAAAAGCGAAAGCTGCGGGTCTCGTGACTTTAGGTAAGGTGAACATGGATGAATTCGCAATGGGTTCAACCTCTGAAAATTCTTATGTCGGCGCAACCTCGAATCCGTGGGCACTGGATCACGTTCCGGGTGGCTCATCGGGTGGTTCTGCAGCAGCAGTTGCGGCTGATCTCGCACCGATTGCGACAGGTACAGATACAGGCGGCTCAATTCGTCAACCTGCTTCATTCTGTGGCTTAACCGGCTTAAAACCGACTTATGGTCGTGTATCTCGCTTCGGTATGATTGCGTATGCTTCATCTCTCGATCAAGGCGGCCCAATGGCGCGCTCGGCGGAAGACTGTGCATACTTGATGAATGTGATTGCGGGTCACGATGCCAAAGACTCTACTTCGATCAATAAAGAAGTGGATGATTATGTTGCCAACCTAAACGGCACGGCGGTGAAAGGTTTACGCATTGGTATTCCAAAACAGTACTTCAATGTTGCTGGTTTAGATGCAGATGTGAAAGCACGCGTTGAAGAGTCATTGAAAAAGCTTGAAGAGATGGGCGCAATCTTGGTTGAGATTGATCTCAATATGACTGAAGCCTATGTACCAACTTACTACTTGATCGCTCCTGCAGAAGCATCTTCAAACTTGTCACGTTTTGACGGCGTTCGTTATGGCTACCGTTGTGAAAATCCTGTGGACTTGATGGACTTGTACAAACGTTCACGTTCAGAAGGTTTTGGTGCAGAAGTACAACGTCGTATCCTGATCGGGACTTATGCCCTTTCTGCGGGTTATTACGATGCTTACTACGTCAAAGCACAAAAAGTACGTCGTTTGATCCAGCAAGATTTCTTGAAAGCATTTGAAAATGTTGACGTGATTGCTGCACCATCTGCTCCAACCACTGCCTACAAAATCGGTGCCAACCTCAGCCCGACTGAAATGTATTTAGGTGATATCTATACGCTTGCTGTGAATTTGGCAGGCCTACCAGCCATCAACGCACCTGTTGGTTTTGATAAAGACAGCTTGCCTGTAGGCTTACAGTTGATTGGTAACTACTGGTCAGAATCACAATTGCTTTCGATTGTGCATCAATATCAACAAAACACAGACTGGCATACCAAACGTGCGGCAATTGCTGAGGAGAATGCATAATGACTGAAGCTCAAAAGTTAAAGTTAATTGACGGTTGGGAAGTCGTTATCGGGATCGAGATCCACACGCAGTTGGCGACCAAGTCTAAAATCTTCTCAGGTTCATCGACTGAATTTGGTCAAGACCCAAATACACAAGCCAGCCTTGTTGATCTAGCAATGCCGGGTGTTTTACCTGTATTGAATGCTGAAGTGGTTGATCTTGCGATTCGCTTCGGTTTGGGTATCGATGCCTATATCGATCAAGCCTCTGTGTTTGCACGTAAGAACTACTTTTACCCAGATTCGCCAAAAGGCTACCAGATCAGCCAGATGGACAATCCGATTGTGGGCTTGGGTCATATCGACATCCAGCTTGAAGATGGCACTTTGAAGCGTATTGGCGTGACTCGTGCCCATCTTGAAGAAGATGCCGGTAAATCGATTCATGATCAGTTCGAAGGCATGTCGGGCATCGACTTAAACCGTGCTGGTACACCATTGCTAGAAATCGTATCTGAGCCAGATATGCGTTCGGTTGAAGAAGCGGTTGCTTATATCAAATCGATTCACACCTTGGTGCGTTGGTTAGGTATTTCTGACGGTAACATGGCAGAAGGTTCATTCCGTGCTGACTGTAACGTGTCGTTGCGTCGTCCGGGTCAACCGTTCGGTACGCGTTGCGAGTTGAAAAACCTCAACTCATTCCGATTCATTGAACAAGCAATCAATGTTGAAATTGAACGCCAAATGGAAATCTTGGAATACGGCGGTGAGATCGATCAGGAAACGCGTTTGTTCGACCCGAACAAGATGGAAACCCGTTCAATGCGTTCGAAAGAAGAAGCGAACGACTATCGCTACTTCCCAGATCCAGACTTATTACCAGTAATCATTGCCGATGAGCAAATCGAAGCGGCACGCGCTGCCCTTCCAGAATTGCCTAAAGCACGCCGTGCACGCTTTATCGCTGACTTTGGTGTGACTGAGTACGATGCACACGTATTGACGCTGTCACGCGAAATGGCGGACTTCTACGAAGCGGTTGTGGCTGCTGCTGGCGGTGCGAAACAAGGTAAAGTCTCTGCAAACTGGGTAATGGGTGAATTCTCAGGTGCTCTAAACAAAGCAGGCCTAGAATTGGCTGACTCTCCTGTTTCTGCTGAGCAGTTGGGTGGCATGATTGCACGTATTATCGATAACACCATCAGCGGTAAAATCGCGAAGCAAGTGTTTGGCTTTATGTGGGAAGCAGAAGGTAAATCTGCGGATGACATCATTGCTGAAAAAGGCTTGAAGCAAGAAACTGATACAGGCGCGATTGAAGCGATCATCAAAGAAGTTCTTGCAGCCAACGAAAAAATGGTTGAAGAATACAAGTCTGGTAAAGAGAAAGCCTTTAACGGTCTTGTCGGTCAAGTGATGAAAGCCTCTAAGGGTAAAGCTAACCCTGCTCAAGTGAATGAATTAATGAAGAAATTGATTGGTTAAAATAATCTAATTTCAAAAGAAAACCCGCTTTAGAGCGGGTTTTTTTATATCTTTAACTTATTGCGATCATCATCAATATAGGACATCGTAATATCAATTAAGCAATCAATTAACTCTTCAAAGCTAAAGCCTGTATTTTGAGATGAAAAGAAGTTCATCGTGAGCGCAACACTTGAGTTAATTAAAATATAAACCATCAATTTCAGATTTTTTATTCTCAAAACCTCTGGATGTTTTACCGCATATTCAATCGCTAACGTATTGATTGCCTTCACTGCTTTTACATGACTGGCTTCGGTACTATATTTGCTCGAAACACTGAGCCAATAGAAATATTTATTCTCATCTTTCGCTAAAAATTCACCAATGTGCAAAAAAATGGATCTGATCGCTTCTGGAATTTCCATTTCTTGAATTCTGGGGATGACTTCGTAAATCACTTTAGCCAGCTCAGCAATAAAATGTTGTTGCATCTCGACAAACAAGGCTTCTTTGTTTTTAAAATATTCATAAAAACTTCCAGAACCAACGCCTGCAATCTCACATACTTTCAGTACAGTTGTATGATCTAATCCATTATTTTTTACTAATATAAATCCTGCATCAACTATAGAACTATAAGTATTTTTTGATCGACTTTGCTTTGGTTTTCTTATAGTTACCATTATGAAAATCTCCTTATTAAATCCGTCTTTTTTCCGTACAAATTCATTGATAGATTCTATATACAAACTCAAGATTGTTCAAATTAACATCTATCTATAAGGGAAAAGAAAATGAATATAGCTTCACAATCTCTACAAAGAATCGTTCGTCGTAATGTGATTATTCCTTTTGATAAGAACAAAAAGTTTACTTTTTACTATGAAGAGAATTCGGTTGTGACCTCTCTTTTTGTTGTATTGTCAGCCATGTTTCCACCCGGTGAAATGTTTTTCATTGAGAGTGTGCGCAATGTTCGTGATCAAATTTCAGATGAGAAATTACTAGACGATATTCGAAATTTTATTGCGCAAGAAGCCTTTCATAGTCGGGAACATCAGTCTCTCAATGAGCATCTTATCCAGTCGGATTATCCTGAAGTTGTGGAGATAGAAGCTAAAACCAAAGCGAAATTAGATGAATTTCGCAGACTTCCTAAAGTTGAACAACTAGCTGCAACCGTGGTGATGGAACACTATACGGCAACCCTTGCACGATTATTATTAACTGATCCGTTAATTAAACAGAGAACGACGCAAGACAGTAGAAACCTATGGGAATGGCATGCGCTGGAAGAGTTAGAACATAAATCTGTGGCATTTGATGTGTTGAATGCCATAGGTGGCAATACGGCTAAAAATAGAAGGATTGCACTCAGTAGGGTTACCAGACTCCTCTCTCCTGTACTTTTTCATTACTGGATCAAAATATTAAGACGGAGTGATATTCAGTTTTCGCTTCGGGAGCTCAAAGATGGTTTATATCTAGGCTTTGGAGGAATTAATCGTGTAGGGATTATCACTAAAGCAATGGTTGAGATGCTGGATGTACGAGATAAAGATTTCAATCCCCTACACATGCAAACTGAGCAGCTCGAAGCAGAATATCGAGAAAAATTGTTTGGTGAAAATGGTATTTTAAAAAGTGCGTTTAAAAGCTGATTGATTTTAGAGTTAGAAAATCCTTAACGGTCTTGCTAGACAAGTAATGAAAACATCTAAGGGAAAGCCCTCTTTTTTAGAGTGGGTTTTCTTATTTTATAAGGTAAAATACCTGCACAATAATTTTTCAAATCAAAACTAACATGATCGTTAAATTTATGAAAAAGAGATTATTTCTTAGCACTTGTTTACTTTTAATCAGCAATTCTAATTTTGCACAAACACCTCAAGTTCCTAAAGCTGATACTGAGGCTATTTTTAAAGCAGCAGGCTTTTCAAAAACAAAATATGGTTGGGAAGGTAACTGCGATATAGGTGAAATCACTACATATAAAGACTTAAATGGTGATGGACTAAAAGATGCCATTATTTCAGATGCTGACTCAACATGTTATGGTCGAGAAATGGTTGGTTATCACATCATTTCCCAACAGAAAAAAGGGATATGAAAAATGATCGTCGAAAACCGAGGCACTCCAACTTTCTTAGACACAAAAGGTAAAGATGGTTGGCCAGATCTTATTAATAAAGGTTCTGGTTTTTGCTTTGCTGTATTCCGTTGGGATGGTCAAGAATATAAGGTTCACCGTTATGAATATGAAGGTAAAGCATGCTCATTACGATAAATGAAAATGCAATAAAATAAATCCCTCATGAACGAGGGATTTTATAACTTATTAACGTATCACACCCAACTTATTCCAGATATCTGGAGTTAAAAAAGTCGTCACTAATTTATTTAAATCAATATAACGTAACGTGCCTTGCAACTGCTGTCTGACCGCTGGATCTTTAACAATATCCTCACCCGCGCTTTGACCTAACTGCTGAAAAGCCTCTCCAACAGCCTTAACACCTTCCGCCTGAATCACGGCTTTAGTCTGCGTTGAACACTGCTCCACAATCACACGCTGTAACACCTGTGCCAGCTTCTGATCCAACTGGGTTTTCTGCTCAGGCGTAACATTACTAAATGCTTTTAAATCAGGATGTGCAGCCAAAGCACTATACGTCCATTGCAAAACTGTGGTTTTATCCGCTGCGGTGGTCGCTTTCACCAAACAGTCACTCAGTTGATCAACTGTTGGCCCTGCCATTGCCACTTGGGTTGTACCCAGCACAACCGCAGCCATGAACACAGAACGTCTCAAATGAGAAAATTTACGGCGGGCAGAAGTATAAACACGAGACATAAGTACAGTTCCAAATTGCAATCTTTCCCTTTGTACCATGTACAAGGCAAATCATCTGTTATGACGCTGTAAATTGCGTAAGCCCACGCCTTTAAAGCTTTGGCAAAGTGTAAAATGATCCTCTAAAACAATCCTATATTTCTGAATGCGCATTTATTCCATACCTGCATAATCCCATGATGCGGGTATATTCGGCTGCTTCGGTACTTTATTTAAATCAATATTGAGGTTGCGACTGCCTTTAAACGATTTCTCGCCCGAATCTGATGCCGGTGATACATCTAGGCTGTAACGATAACGGAATTGCCATAACATTGGTTTGATCGGACGGATATCCAGACTCAACCCATCTTCATCATGACAGTTGCCTTTGGAATTTTCATAATCCTGTTCCGAGAAACAGGCCCGAATCATACGATTAAAACTAAAAGGATAATTTTCAATAAAATGATGGGTTTTGCCTGAATCCTTTAATTCATAAAAACTGGCACGCTCAATCCCCGCCCCACCACCTGAATACATTTCAGAAAACGTATCAATCACTGCAACGGCATAGCGGTTCTGATCCATCGGGAACAGTTTAGGAAAAATATACTGTCCTGATCTTGCCATCTCCTCCGCAGGTGTTAATGGAATATGCCATTGCTTCAATAATTTAAAGCCAGAACTTGAGCGATTAAACTGGACAATATTTCCCTCAGATAATAACCATACATCTTGAGGAGGTATTTTTAAGCTCAGCCACTTTGCTTGCTGAGTACAAAGGTCTTTGACTTGGTCACAAAGTTGTTTTTGTTCTGACTGGCTCAGTTGTGCTTTTTTAAACTCCAGAATCTGTAATGGCGCAGCAAAAGTAGAGACACTCATGTAACTCAACACCGCAGTGAAAATGACTCGACTCAATCTATTGTTATTTTTAAACATGGCATTTCCTTAGGCTATTTTTATCGATTTATCCAATGATTTTACAATTGCTTGAGTTTGATCTGGTGATAAATCTTCATCATCCGAAATATGTTAATTTAAAGCGAAACTTAAAACACGCCATTAAAAATGAAAATATTCCTTACCACTTCTGCTTTTGTATTCTCAATCTTCGCTTCGGTGACACATGCTGAGATTCACGATTTCAAACCGAATTTTCCTCAATTCTCAAATACAGCACAACAACGTCAAACCCAAAACCAAATCTATGCACTGGGTGAAGTCTCCTTTGCCAATGACGTTCGTGTACCGTTCTATGGGATTACCGCGCCAAATCCTGTCGATGATGGTCTATTAAAAGATTTTAAAACCTGTACGGCAAAAAGTTGTCATTTCAATTTTAAATTAGCTGCCGATCAGGCCAAGCAACTTAAACTGGTTGCATTGCCTGAAATTGGTCTTGTACTTGTACCTAGTGACTGGCGCGATGTAGAAGCACATGCAGGAGCAAATGGTACAGGCTCAGCATTACTCATGAGTCCAAATCAGAAACAAGCCATTGAACTCTACGATTCATCTGTTTGTGTGGGCTGTGGTATGCCCAATGCCAGCCTTTATTTTCCAGACTTGCTAAAACAAAGTATTGAAAATGAATATGGCGGATATAAAGATCCAAAGAAATTAGTCAACCTTGTACATCCTTCCAAACAAGTGGCCTTCTTTAGTTATCAGATTCCAAAGCTGAATAACAAAACCCATGGTGTGGCTAAATATATCGATGATGGCGACTTTAACTTCAGGATCATTAAAGTAACGCTAGATAAATCCCAACAGCCTTTGGTTGGGACGATTTTAAATTTTTATCATTTTACCCATTAGCCTGAGATTATGTTTAAGCAGACTGGCTGGCTCTGAGCAGATTCAGGAAATGCTCGACCCGAACATTATTTTCTTTATTTCGAAAAATCGCATAAATGGGTGCAATACAGGGTTTTTTCGCCTCCAGACTGCGATAGACAATTTGCTTGTTCCAAAAATCCTGAATTGAAGCGGGCACAATGGAAATGCCGATCCCCGCAGCAATCAAATTAAGACTTGAAGTTAAGCGCGGTGCTTCCTGCACAATATTGGGATTAAAACCAGCCTGATAGCAATTCGCCAGAATATTATCAAACAGGTCCTGTCCAGCAATACGGCGATACAATACAAACTCATAAGGCTCAAGGTCTAGCAGACGAATAGGCCCCTCTTCAACGGCTAGAGGATGATTACTGGGTAATGCCACAATTAATGGTTCATCCAGCACATGCAGACTTTGCAATCCAATACGAATCGGCGCAGGCTTGCGTAAAAACACAATATCTAGCTCTTGATTAATCACTGCATCGGTTAAGGAGCTACTACTTTTTTCTTCCAGATGAATAGCGACAGCAGGAAACTTCTCTCTGAACTGACGCAATAAGGCAGGCAGAAATGTATGTAAACCTGCGGAGTTGGTAAAACCGATATTGATCTGTCCTTCCAGACCTTGGGCAATATTTTTTACCCGTTTCGGAATGGATTGGGCATGCGCCAGAATCGTGATGGCTTCCTGATATAAAGCCTTCCCCGCTTCGGTGACTTCAACCCCACGCGGCAAACGTTTGAGCAATGTTGTATCCAACTCCTCTTCCAGACTTTTGATTAGTCGGGTCAAAGGTGGCTGTTGCATGTGTAATCGAACAGCAGCTTTGGAAATATTACTTTCCTCAACCACAGCAACGAATGCGTTCAGTTTATGGATATCAATCATACATACCTTAAAAGTATATCTAACAGCAAAAATAGCATTTGTGAATATACCATAAATCTTTCATGCTATAGCTCATGAAGTTGAACAGAAAGGTTATCCAATGAAAGCCCAAGCCCTATCAATACAGAATGAGCCCATCACAACCGCTCCTGATTGTAAGGCATTATTCACGGGATTTATGAAGTTGGGATTGATGGGTTTTGGTGGGGTTTTACCCTTGGCTCATCGCATCATCGTTGAAGAACACAAATGGATAGATGAAGGCAAATTTACCGACTTGTTAGGCGTCTGCCAATTATTGCCCGGCGGCAACATCATCAATATGGCTGTTGCGATTGGCATGGAATTCGAAGGTGTTAAAGGCGCAATCAGCTCAGTGCTTGGATTGATCTCCGCACCAACCGCAATCGTACTGACTATCTATCAGGTGTATGAATATTTTCAGTATCTCCCAGCAGTCAAACATATGATTCAAGGTCTAGCGGCAGCGGCGGCAGGCTTACTGTTTGCAACAGGATTGAAGATGCTCAGACCGATCTTAAAAAGTTACCTGACCATCTTTACCATTGGATTGACCTTCGTCTTTATGATCTGGATCAAGCTCCCACTGGCACTGACTTTAGCCATTCTACTCGCAATTAACATGCTGGTTTTAGGAGTGAAAAAATCATGATCTTACTCACCCTTGCCATCGTTTTTACTCAACTTTCATTGCTGGCTTTTGGTGGTGGCAACGCCATTCTGCCCGAGATGCAGCATCAGGTTGTTACCGTCCATCAATGGCTCACTGCCGAGCAATTTAGCTCACTGTTTGCGATGGCCCAAGCGGCTCCAGGCCCGAATATGATGATCGTGCCTTTGGTGGGTTGGCATGTCGCAGGCCCAGCAGGACTACTGGTTACGTCACTAGCGAAGTTTGGTCCCTCATCTATCATTACCATTTATGCACTTAAATTCTGGGAACGTTTTAAAGCCAATCCACTACGCGCTCGTTTTGAAAAAGCCCTGAAACCGATTACTGTAGGTTTAGTGCTGGTCAGTGCATGGTTGATTGCAGATGCATCTGCACAAAACCTGCTGCTGGTGATGATCGTGATTGTCACTGCAATCCTCGGCATGTTTAAAAAGATTCATCCGCTCTGGGTGATGGCTGCGGGTGCTGGACTGGGAATCGCCTTCCTCTAACAAGCAATAAAAAACCTGCTTGATGCAGGTTTTTTATTGAATCTCGAATTACCAGATGCTGACCCGTTTTTCAGGCGCCAAATACATTTTGTCCCCTTCCTTAATCTTGAATGCATCATAGAACGGTGCTTGATTGACTAAAGCGCCATTGGCCCGAACTTTATCTGGCGAATGTGGATCTGTTTTTAAATATACAATCGCTTGAGCTTCTCGGGTCTTGGCACGCCAGACCTGTGCCCAACCCATGTAGAAACGCTGTTCACCAGTTCGACCTTCAATAACAGGTGCTGGCTTGCCTGCCAATGAAATTTGATAGGCTTTATAAGCAATTGATAGTCCAGAATTATCTGCAATATTTTCACCCAAAGTCAGTTCACCATTGACGTGATACCCCGCAATTGGTTCATAGGCATTGTACTGTGCCACCAAAGCCTGTGTTTTGGCTTTAAAGCGCTTGTGATCTTGGGCAGTCCACCAATTGCGCATATTGCCCAATTCATCAAACTGACTACCCTGATCATCAAAACCATGACTAATCTCATGTCCAATGACACTGCCGATGCCGCCATAATTCACCGCATCATCGGCATCGATATTAAAAAATGGCGGTTGTAAAATGGCGGCCGGGAATACGATTTCATTAGATGATGGATTGTAATAGGCATTCACCGTCTGTGGTGTCATAAACCATTCATCACGATCCACTGGCTTACCTAATTTATCTAAATCATCTTGATGCTCAAACTCGCTGGCACGAATCACGTTGCCAATGAGGTCACCATCTTTAATATCTAGCGCTGAGTAATCACGCCATTTCTTCGGATAACCGACTTTAATCGACAAACTGGATAATTTCTTTTTGGCCTGTACTTTGGTTTCAGGACTCATCCAGTCCAATTGGCTAATACTTTGATCATAAGCCTGTATCAGGTTCTGAACCAAAGCATCCATGCGTTGTTTTTTATCCGCAGAAAAATGCTTTTCCACATAGATTTTGCCTAGACCATCGCCCAATACCCCATTCACAGTTTGTACACCACGTTTCCAGCGCACTTCCTGTTCGGCAACATCACGTAAAGTCTTACCGTAGAAAGCAAAACTTTCATCGACAAAGGCTTTATTGAGATAAGGCGCAAAACTGCTGATGAGATTCCATTTAAAATAAGCCTTCCAAACGTTTAAAGGAGTTCGATCAATCACTGGATCAAGGGATTGAAAATAACTTAACTGGTTCACCTGAATGGTCTGGATTTTATCCTTCACCCCAACCGAGCTGAGATAAGTGTTCCAATCAAATGTCGACGTCAATTTTTTTAGATCTTTGGTTTTATAAATATTATAACGCTTGGATAAATCACGATTCTGAACATTGCTCCACTGAATCTTCGCCAATTCCGTTTCAAGCGTTAAGATTTCTTTTGCATGTTGAGCCGCTTGCTGATCACCTGACAATTGCAGCATACGTTCAATATGCTTGAGATATTTTGCACGCGTTTCTACAAATTTCTGATCATCTTTTAAATAGTAGTCACGATCAGGCAACCCCAGTCGACGTTGCACCAATCCCACAATCATCACATCAGAGCGCTTCATATCCTGTCCAATACTGATATCAAACGGCGTTCTGACGCCAATTCGAGAAAAATGCCCCATTAACTGGGCAAAACCTTTTTTACTTTGAAGTGCATCGACCCGTGCTAACTCTGGCTGCAAAGGTTGAATGCCCTTCGCTTCAATCGCTTTTTCATCCATAAAACTGGCATACAGACTGGCAATCTTTTGCTCTACGCTGCCTGCTGCCCATTTTTGTGCAGTCAAGTCTTCAACGATGCGATGTAATTGATTGGTTGATAATTCATGTAACTCATTGAATGCACCCCAACGTGCCTTATCCGCTGGAATCTCAGTTTGTTTCAGCCATGTTCCATTCACATAATCATAAAAATCATTATTTGCACTGCCATTCTGATCAATATACTGTTGATCAATGCCTGAGATTTTTTGAGTTGGGGCGGATTGAATAGCTTGAGCTGCCCAGACATTTATTGTTGTCGCAGTCAGCGCAACGGCCAAGGCACTTTTAAGCAATAAAGGTTTCATGATTTATCCTGTTTATTTAAGTTCTAAGCGATACAAGAGAAAAATGAGAGATCATTAATTTTATCAACAAACTATAGTGAAACACTTTTGCTGAATAAAGTCATTTTCCCTGCAATATATATTCACTTTTCACATAAAAACTAATACACAAAAAATCATCGCCCATAAAACAAGCCTTAGTGCTGAACTAAGGCTTTGCTATACAAATGACTGAACTAATCCAAGATTTTTTCAAAAGCTTTAAGACGTTTATGAATCGAAAGTAACTCTACAATTGTTTTCCAAGAAGTAATCAGATATTGAAAGGATTCTCGTACTTTATCGAAAATATTACCTATCTGGTTAATTAGACCCAAAGTCATCTTACCTGAAGCGATTGCTGGGAATAGAACCATCAAACTATAGAGAATATCGAGCTGTTTGTACCAAATTGCGACCAGATTGAAATAAGCATAATGAAAATAGAGACGGAAATAGTTTTTCCGTACACCTGTAAATAATTCTTTTAATGTCAGTGGATCAGCACGATCTGCATGATCCTCACCATATACCAACTCTTTACGATAAGCTGCTTCGACTTTCTGGTTATTGAATTGCAGTCCAGGTAATTTAACACCTACAACCATCAATAACACAGTACCAAAAATCGCCCATACTATCGCAGCCCAAACTAAAGAGTGGCTAATTTCCCCTACAACAGGAAGCTCTGGGACATGTTTTGAAAACTCAAATAATAAAGGTAAAAATGCAATTAAGACCATAACAGCTTTAATCAACTCTACCCCTAAATCTTCAAGTATCGTGGCAAAACGCATCGTGTCTTCCTGCACACGTTGAGCAGCACCTTCAATATGACGTAATTGTTCCCAATGAGCGGTATAATACTCATTCATGGCAGTCCGCCAACGAAATACATAATGGCTAGTAAAGAAAGAGTTCACAACCACTAAAGTCACAGCAACCATTGCTATATATAGGAATGTTAATGTTCCCATATAGAGTTCTTTAATGTCTCCACCACCATTCGCAAGCATTTTTTGAATCAGATCCCAAAATGGACCATACCAAGCATTGATTGCAACACTCACCTGCACGTCGAACCAGATATTAAACAGGATAAAGGCGGAACCCCAGATCGACCATTTTTGCCATTTATTATCTGACATCAAACGCCAGAACCCAGCAAATAGCGCTGTGGCAGCAAAGAACCAGCAATAAAACCAGATAAATGAAGGTGCCCAGAACCGACTTACACCTATCGGTAGTTCAGCATCAGCATAGCCTTTAGGAAAACCAAGATACTCTCCCCAACTATGCCCACCGGTATACCAGAGCAACATGTTGAGCGATAACCACACAATCACTGAAATAAAAAACAATCGTGGATTAGGAAAAAAAGACTTAAACATCGTGTTTAACAATCCTTGTTGTGCTGCAATTAACTTTAATGCGTCATCCTATGACTCAAAACTTAAAACTATCTGATAGAAAAGTTTTATGATTTGTAGTTATTTACTATTTTTCTGCGCTTTTTAATAGCATTTTGTAGAATATTTATAACTTATTCTTATAGAAAATTCATTTTAGTAAATGGACTCAAATACTTAAGCCCATGTATAAATATGAAGAATACCAAGTTATCGTGGTAGAGAACGGTTTTGCTGTACCGCCATATTTTGCTGATCGGTCTTTGAAAAATCCGTTTTACTTTGAATCGCCCATTGAATATCTGCCAGTTTTTCATTGGCTGCATCAATCCCTGCCTGCATGGTCGACTCTCGGCCTTTCACATCAAAAATATGCGCTTTCTCACGTAGATCGGGTTGAATCACAATATCTGCTTCTTTGAGCTCTTCTTCAGCCAGACGACCTTGCATGATATTGATATTCTGGTTAAACAAGCCCCATACATTGGTGGTTTCGGTATGGATCGGCTGAGCCAGAATGTCTACTGCAATCACCACATCTGCGCCCAATTCGCGTGCCACCTGCACGGGTACAGGACTGACTAGACCACCATCAACATATTCCACGTCATGAATCATGGTCGGCACAAACATACTTGGAATCGAAGCAGAAGCACGAACCGCCTGCCCTGTATTGCCATAGTTAAATACGGTTTTCGTACCATCTTTTAACTCTGTCGCGACCACATAGAGCGGGATTTTCAGCTTTTGTAAGGGCGTATTGTGAACTTGCTGATTGATATAGTCTTCAACCTTTTTTCCATCAAAAAAGCCTTTCAAACTCAAATTGACATCACGGACATCATTGGCTTTTAGCTTCAAGGCAATATCACGTAATTCAGCTGCACTTTTTCCACTGGCATAGATTGAACCCACAATACTACCCGCACTGGTTCCCACGATAAAATCAGGACGAATGCCTTGTTGTTCTAAAACTTCGATCACACCAATATGAGCATAGCCACGCGCCCCACCACTTCCAAGCACCAGTGCTACCACAGGGCGCTTTTGTTGCTGTTTAATATAGGTAAATGGTTGCGAAACAGCATGTGCTTGAGCATCTTCCACAGCAGGACTTATGTGAGCTGTCGTTTGACACCCCGCCAAGATCATCACTGAAAGCGCAAGCGTCCATAATTTAAGCTGTTTCATACGCAGTGTTGCCATATTGACTATTTTTCTGTGTCGGATTTTAGCGCCAGCACATTTGAAAAGATGTATCAATTTCTTTGCATTTGTCATAAAAACATCATAAAAAAAGTCCCTCGAAAGGGACTTTTTTCATTGATTCAATGTCTTATTAAAAGCAAATTACCAAATATCAGAACCGACTTTTTTCTTCAGTTCTGGATAGTTATCAATTTTGAATTCTGGCTCTTTAATGCCTTTCTTCAACTGTGAGGTATAGTCTTTCAATAAAGTACGTGCCATTGGTGTTAACAATAAGATCGCGATTAAGTTAATGGTTGCCATGATTCCCATGAACAAGTCAGCCATAGACCACACTAACGGAACGCTACCAATTGCACCAAAGTACACCATCACCAACACAAAAATTCGGAAGATGAACATGACTTTTGGATTGTTATTGATGAACTGCACATTACTTTCCGCATAAGCATAGTTACCTAACACGGCTGAATAACAGAACAAGAATAACAGAATCGCAAGGAAGTCACCGCCCCAGCTACCCACTTGAGACTCTAAAGCGCGTTGAGTTAATTCAACACCCACGAAGCCTGCATCATGGTAAACACCAGAAACAAGGATAATGATTGCAGTACTTGTACATACAATGAAGGTATCTACGAATACACCAAGCATTTGAACCAAACCTTGGTTCACAGGATGTTTGACATCAGAAGCTGCGGCAGCATTCGGAGCCGAACCCATACCTGCTTCGTTTGAGAACAAACCACGCTTGATCCCTTGCATCATTGCCATAGAAATCATGGCGCCGAAGAAACCACCCGCTGCGGCGTTGAACTGGAACGCTTCAGTGAAGATCAATTTGAAAATGCCAGGAAGAAGTTCGTAGTTGCTCAGTGCAATATATAAAGCAACGGCTAAATACAGACCTGCTTTTAATGGAACAAACATTTCAGCAAATTTAGCGATACGTTTAATACCACCAAAAATTGCGAGTGCCACTAAAACAACAAGTGCCAGACCAACCCATGAGATTTCAAGATCAACACCACCTAGGTGCGCAACAAGATTGGCTTTGTCCCAGCCCCATGCATGTGAAGAAGCGTTGGCAATCGCATTGATCTGAACTGAGTTGAATACAAAACCATAAGTAAAGATCAGCGCAAGTGCGAAGATCACACCAAAGGTTTTACTGCGTAAGCCTTGAGTAATATAGTAAGCTGGTCCACCCCGAAACTGCTTGCTATTACTGTCTCTAACTTTAAATAACTGAGCAAGCGAAGACTCAATAAAAGCTGAGCTCATACCCAATAATGCAGTAAACCACATCCAGAACACGGCGCCAGGTCCACCAATCGCAATCGCAATCGCAACACCCGCAATGTTACCTACACCAACACGGCTTGCTAAACCCGTTACAAATGCCTGAAAGGGTGTAAGTCCGTGTGAATCTTTCTCTTCACCTTTAGTACGACTGCCCTTCATCACCTTGATACTGTGAAAGAACATTCTAATCTGTACAGCTTTCGTCGCAACGGTATAGAAGATACCCACTGCAAGAAGGAAAACGACGAGGAAGTCCCATAAAGGATCATTGAAAAAACTTACCCAAGCCATCAGGGTGTCATTTAATTTTTCATTCATCACTTATTCGCTTTTAAATATTTTATGTACATCCGTACATATACGATAACAATGGATGAATCAAAAAAGCCCCGTTGGGGGCTTTTGATCCGACTTAGGCAAAGAATTTCAAAATTAATTGAATTACTGTTGCGTTAATTAAATCAACGAAGAACGCACCACAAAGCGGAACAATCAGGAACGCTTTATGAGATGGTCCATACATGTTGGTAATTGCCTGCATGTTTGCAACTGCTGTTGGTGTTGCCCCCATACCAAAACCACAGTGACCAGCTGCCAATACAGCGGCGTCGTAGTTTTTACCCATGACACGGAAGGTCACGAATGCTGCATACAATGCCATAGTAATGGTTTGCGCACCTAAAATTACGACGAGCGGCCCAGCAAGATCTGCCAACTGCCATAATTTAAGCGAAAGCAATGCCATTGCTAAATAAAGTGACAATGACGCGTTACCAAAAACATCAATCGCACGATCAAAGATATCAATCTTTAATACGCTTTCTAAGATATTACGTAAAATAACACCGCCACCGAGTGCCCAAACGAAAGTTGGTAACTCGAACCATGTCCCCTTACTAAAGCCAGTCATGAACTCTGCAAATGCAAGACACGCAGCAAACATACCTAAAGTGGTAATGGCATTATCAGCAGTGATTAAACGGACTTGATGTGGATTTTCAAATGGCGCCAGTTCGTCAGGATGCTGATCTAAATGCGTATCGCGGTTTTTGATTTCTGCTGGTGTCTGTGCTTGAGCAAGGCTATAACGGTTAATCAACAATTTAGCCAATGGACCACCGATAATACCACCGATAATCAGACCAAACGTTGCACTCGCCATACCTAACGCTAAGGCACCTTGAATCCCATGTTGAGTTTCAAGAATCTCACCCCATGCACCTGCTGTACCGTGACCACCTGTCAACGTGATTGAACCTGCAATCAGACCAACCAGCGGATCGATACCCAGCATCGTTGCCAAACTCATACCGACAGCGTTCTGAACCACGATAAATGATGCAACACAGACCAGGAAGATCACCAACCCGATACCGCCTTCTTTAAGCTTCATGAAATTGGCACTTAAACCAATAGAAGCAAAGAAGATCAACATAAAACTGGTTTGTAACTCGCTACTAAAGACAATGCTATAGCCCCAAAGCGAGTGCACAAGTAGCGAAACTACCGCAGCAACAAGACCACCTGCAACAGGCTCAGGAATGTTATAGCGTCTTAAAAAATCAATTTTATTAACGAGCAAACGCCCTAATAACAACACGATAACGGCTGAAATCAGGGTATAAAAACCATTAAAAGTAAATTCCATATCTTCTTCCGTTTATTTCACCAGTTCCTTCGATGGCTTGTCCCCACCTCAAAACTGCTAAAATAGTAACTCTCAAAATGAGTGAAAACTCAATCAACTTTATAAAAAGTATACAGTCCGATATAAGAACCTTTTACACATTATAGTGATTCAATTTTCACGGATGATTTTCATCTGCAGGATAGATGGCTTAGAAGTTATAGCAAGCCATTGCCCCTACACGATTATCTTTACCCTCGGTCGCTATTCTTTTCAGCGCCTTCCAGATCAACCTTATTGATGCGGTTAAAAATACCATCGCCGCCTTTTGATTGATACAAAGCTTTACCACGCAAGAAACCATAAAGCTTTACTTCTGCACCAGATGCAGCGCTAAAACCTAATGGAGATTTTTTAGGGGTGTTAGCCGTGACAACAGCAGGAGTATTTTGATTATTGGTGGTAACCCCTGTACTAGCAGGAGCTACGGCAACTTGAAGGGTATCATTTTGTTGTTTTGTTTGGGGAACATATTGCTGTAATAAAGCGCTTAATTCCTTCACTTCATCACGAAGTTGCTGAATCTGTTCTTGCTCTGAAGCAGCATGTGTACTGTTCATCATTAAGGTTGCAACAGTAATTGCCAGACCTTGCATTACGAACGGCTTACGGATGAGAGATAAACTCATGAGAAGCTCCTTGTATATAGTGTATATTTCAACAATTCCCACAGACATTGAACTGGATAAACTCAAGCTGTCTTTTAAATAGAAAATTCCCCCTCGCCGGATCAGCAAGGAAAGCCTAATCAATTTTAAAAAGGGCGTATTATGCATAAATTTCGAATATTGTGTGTACTTTTTATTTAAAGAGTTTTATTGATTTCATTGAGTATGCATAAATATTATTTCGATTTCATTATGTTACCAATAGAATTATTTTTCACACAAATCAGACAAAAGATAGAAAACTCACAACAATTAGTGTTAATCCACTAATTTATTTGCATATTTTTTACTCAAACCTATATTTATACTTGAAAAACTGGCAACAAAAAACATTTATTGATTTATAGTCTCCAGACATTAGAAAATCAAAATGTTGAGGAGTTTTCATGAACACGGAACAAGTCCGCCTTGTGGACGAGGCCATTACATCTCGTCACTCGGTACGTGCGTTTTTAGATACCCCTATTGATCCCCAAATCATTAAAGATATCTTGACGGTTGCCAGTCGTGCCCCTTCTGGCACCAATGTTCAGCCATGGAAAGTCTATGTGGTGACAGGGCAAAAACGCGCTGAAATGATTGACCGTGTTTGTGCAGCACAAATCGAACTTTTACAAAAACCTGAACTGGCTGCCCAATATCAGGAAACTTTTGCCTACTATCCTGAAACCTGGATTTCACCGTTTATTGATCGTCGTCGTGCCAATGGCTGGGGACTTTATGGCTTGCTCGGCATCCAGAAAGGCGAAAAAGAAAAAATGGCAGCGCAGCAATTGCGTAACTTTCAGCTATTTGATGCGCCTGTTGCCTTGTATTTTACCGTGAATAAAATAATGGGTATTGGTTCCAAAATGGATATTTCCATGATGCTCCAAAATGTCATGGTGGCTGCCAAGGCGCGTGGTCTGGATACTTGCCCACAAGCAGCATGGAATCATTTCCATCCCATCGTTTTAGATATTTTAGGTGCACCAGAAGACGAAGAACTGGTATGCACAATTGCTTTGGGTTATGCCGATCCTGACCATATTGTGAATACTTTCATTACGCCACGCGAGCCTGTTGAAAACTTCACCGTCTTTTTAGATTAAACCACTAGAAATGCAGCAGTAGTTCTTTAGCTAGAACGACTGCTTTGCAACTTACCCACTTTTAAAATCGCCAAGAAACCTGCGCTGGTAAATAACAGCATCATGATGCCCATATTCAGGGACGCTTTCCAGAGCAGGAAATTCAGGATAATCCCTGCCAATAGACCGCAAGCAAATTGCATACTGCCCATAATCGCACTGGCTGTGCCTGCACGCGCGCCTTGTTGAGACATTGCCAAAGCCATCGCATTCGGCCCCGTTAAACCGATGCCAGACACCACCAAGAACAAGCCAGACATAAGTAACCATAATGGCGCATGCACCATAAAGCCCGCCCCTAGCACAATCAACGCGCCAAAACACTGAATCGCACCACCCAGCTTTAAACGCTGAAAAATGCCCATACGGGTATTCAAGTGTTTATTAATAGAAGACATCAACATGATGCCTGCTGCATTTAAGGCAAAAGCATAAGAGAAATTTTGCTGAGATAAACCATACTGCCCCATGAAAACAGCTGAAGCAGAGCTGATATAACAGAATAAGGCAGCGCCTGTTAAACATCCCGCAAACATCGGCACACGGAAACTCTCATCCTTTAAGATCGCCCCATATAATGTTGTGACTTGATAGACCGATAATTTTAAACGGCGCTCAACGGGCAAAGATTCTTTAAAGAAGAAATGCACACAGAACCAGCAAATTACGCCAATAATGGCCAAGCTAATAAAGATTGCTTGCCACGGGAAAAAATTCAGAATCCACGCCCCAAACATCGGTGCAAGAATTGGGGCTAATCCCATCACAATCATCATACTGGAAAATGCTTGTGCAGATCCTTGCATGTCCAGACGGTCACGGATTGCAGCGCGTGCCATCACGACGCCTACACAGCCACCTAAAGCCTGAAAAATACGGGCTGCGATCAGGGCCCATTCATTGGTTGCAAACACACAAGCCAGACTGGCGATGGCATAAAGCGCCAAGCCAAAATAAAGAGGGATTTTACGTCCAATCCGGTCACTGACAGGACCATAAATCAACTGACCAATTGCCAAACCCAAGAAATAGGCAGGCAAGGTATTGGCAACCATTTGTGTACTTACCCCGAATTCATCTGCCATTTGAGGCAAAGCAGGTAAATACATATCAATGGATAACGGCCCTAACGCAGTTAACAAAGCAAGCAACATAATCCATGCTGTTGAATATTGACGTTGATTGGTTTGCTCGGCCTGCATACTGCCCCACTTTAACAAATTTTGGAATATTCTAAGCTTAGCATCCCCACCAGATTTGTGCATAATATTAACGTCTGCGAACACTTTATCCCTGTGAACAGTCACGATGAAAATTCAATTGTAGAATACAAGAAGGACAACCCTTGAATCCTTGGTTCGGACGTTTAAAACAAACAACCTATAACACCACGTTTATGTATAACGTGCGTATGTTAATTGCCTTTACAGGGACAGCTTTTGTTCCTTATTTATTAGATTATCAACTTGCAACGATTCCCTTAACATTAGGTGTCGTTGCTGCAGCGATTAGTGATATTGATGACCGCTTTTCTGTGCGCATCATGAATCTGATTTATACCTATATCGGATTTTTTATCACTGCTGCATCGGTTCAACTGTTATTCCCCTATCCTGTTGCTTTTGCAATCGGACTAATTGCCTCATGTATCGGCTGGATCTTACTCGGTTCACTCGGACGACGTTATGCCACGATTGCTTACGGCTGTCTGGTCACTTCCGTCTATACCATGTTGGGGGTGCATTTATTTGAGCAATGGTATGTTCAACCCGCCCTTTTAGTCGCAGGTGCGGCTTGGTATGGCTTACTCTCCACCATCAGCTTCCTACTTTTCCCTGTGCGGAAAGTTCGGGATCAGCTTTCGGCTTCCTATTCTGCGCTGGGGAGTTTCTTATTTGCCAAGTCCAACCTGTTTGATGTGGATATGACCCCATCCAGTTATCAACAAAGTATGATTGATATTGCCATGGAGAATGGCAAGCTGGTGGCGATCTTTAATGATCTGCGTATGTCACTGTTAACTCGTCTCAAAGGTGACCGTGGTCAAAAGGACACACGGCGTAGCCTGCAATATTATTTTGTAGCTCAAGATATTCATGAGCGTGCAGATTCTGCACATATTGATTATCAGAAACTAGCGAAAGTCTTCCAGCACAGCGATATTCTGTTCCGTTTCCAGCGCATCCTGTCGATTCAAGGTAAGGCCTGTCAGGATTTGTCTCAGTCGATCCTCAGTCGTACCCGTTATGTGCATAACAAACGCTTCAAGCATAGTTTTGAAAATTTAAGGATGTCGTTGGAAAAACTGCGCGAAGATGGACATTATGATCAGGTGCGGATTAATGCATTGTTTGCGCTATATCAGAACCTGAAATCAATTGATGCACAATTACAGAATCTGGAAACCGAACGAAATCTGCAAAAAATCAATGCACAGCATGCGGAAAGCCAGCTCAAAGACGATGATCTCAAAGGCTGGAATGACATTATTGTGCGTGTGAAACAACATCTGTCACCTGAGTCAGTGTTATTCCGCCATGCTGTCCGTTTATCGATTGTCCTGTTTATCGGCTATCTCTTTATCCAGATGACGGATATCGCCTATGGCTACTGGATTCTGTTAACCGCACTGTTTGTTTGCCAACCCAACTTTAACGCCACCAAACGCCGTTTGTATTTGCGAATTGTCGGCACCTTGGTCGGCATTATTGTCGGTCTTGCGATTATCTATTTTATCCCTTCGATTGAAGGACAACTGGTCATGCTGGTGCTGAGCGGTGTGCTATTTTTAGAATTGCGCAGTAAACAGTATGCACAAGCCACTGCCTTTATTACCATTTTAGCCTTAATCAACTTTAATCTGGATGGCTCAGCCTTTGCAGCTGGTTTTCCACGCTTGATTGATACGGTGATTGGTTGTGCTCTGGCTTGGTTTGGTGTCAGTTTTATCTGGCCAGACTGGAAATTCCGCAGACTGCCCCGCTCGATCCGACGTTCATTACAGGCGCAATGCAAATATCTTGCAGAAGTGGTCGAGCAATATCATCATGGCCGTAATAATGCCTTGAATTATCGTGTTGTCCGACGCGCTGCCCACAATACTGATGCAGAAGTGGCTTCGCTGATTTCAACCATTGCCACCGAACCGAATATTGATGTCAACCAAAAAAGTCTGGCCTTCGAGTTTCTATGTCTCAGCCATACTTTTTTAAGTTATATCGCGGCATTAGGGGCACACCGTGAAAAAATTCAGGATCAGGAAGTATTATCCCTACTTGATCAGGCACTGGATGATATTCAAGGTGCATTACTCAGAGATGAAGTCCCTGATTTATCAGCACAAAATATGATGCAAACCATTCGTGACCGTCTAAGCCGCAATGAAGAAAATGATCAAAACTCATTAATTATCTTGCAGCAACTGTCATTGATGCTAGGTGTACTGACCCGTTTAAGTATGCTGAAACAAAGCCTGAGTCATGAACCAAATGAAGACGGCACAGAGTACGCATCGCTCTAATCATTCGCCATTGGCATAATATCTTTGCATGCCAATAGGTGTTAAACTTAACCTAGTTCTAAACTCATTTTTTACACTATGACCGCCAAAACGCTATACGCCTATACGCTACAACCTGTTCCTTACGAAGTTTCTGAAGCTGAACAACGTCAAGCTCAACTTATGATTTGGCGTAGTACCAACAAATTCAGCCGCAAAGCATGGATGATTATGATTGCACTTGTTGTGCTTTCTTTAGTTGCAGCAGGACTTATTAAATATTACTCAACCTACTCTACCGTGATTTGCTGGGTAGTGATTGTGAGTGTGGTTCTTTTTTATTTGATCAAGAAATTTGGTCTGGAGTGGTACGTCAAACGTAAAATGACTGAATTCCCTGTTCAGGAAATTAAAGGTTTACGTTTAGGTGTACAACCGCATGGTATCGTGATGCGTCAAAAAGTTGGCCTGCAAGAAGGCACAGCGACAATTGGCTGGAAAGATATTTATGAATGGTATAGCTCACCAGACTTTATCCTTGTAAATTTCAAGGTAAAAACACCAAAAGGTGAAGAACAGCAAGGTGCTTATATTTTGCCAAAACGTATGGATTCAAAGAACTTTTCTTTCAATACCGTTCGTAAGCACTTAAATGAAACTGTAGGCGCGCCTAAATCGATTTAAGACACGGATGAACAAAAACCTCTCGCAATGAGAGGTTTTTTTATTACCCGTAAAATAAATGAGAATCAAAATCAATATTACCTGCAAAATCCACAATGTATTCTTATTCTTGAGTTATAATTTTTTACATGAATTCCACTCTATTTACATTTTTTGACCATGTTTAAAAAAGTTTTCTTCCAGATTCACTGGTTTTTAGGGATCACCGCGGGGCTTATACTCTCTTTAATGGGCGTAACGGGGGCGATTTACTCTTATGAACCACAAATTCTCAAATGGATTAATCAGGACAGCTATGTTGTTGAAGTGGCTCAATCCCCCAAATTAACACCTGCCCAGCTTTATCAACATTTCAACCAACAACAACCAGAAATCGAAATCAACAGTATTACAATCGCTTCTGATCCCGCCGCCTCTTCCACCGTGAATATCAAAAAAGAAGGTGCGCGTCGCGGCTATAACATGATGGTCAACCCATATACAGCGGAAGTCTTACCCGAGATTAAAGGTCGTGATACGTTGCAATTTATCCAACGTTTACACCGAAATTTAACTGCAGGTGAGTTTGGTGCACAAATTACGGGCGCTTCTACCCTGATGCTGATTTTCTTTGTATTGAGTGGTCTCTATTTACGCTTTCCAAAGAAACATACTTTTAAACAATGGTTCTTTATCAAATCCAAGTTAAAAGGCCGTAATTTTATCTGGGATTTACATGCCGTTGTCGGTACATGGGTGGTTATCTTCTATCTACTGTTTGCCTGCACAGGCTTATATTGGTCGTATGACTGGTGGCGTGCGGGTATGTTCAAAGTCATGGGCGTCGAACAACCACAACGTAACCAACAGCACAATGAACCTAGAAATAGAAAGCATAAAGAAGAAGGTTTATCGACCCAGCAGGTCAATACCATCCTGACCCAGACTTGGACAGGTGTGAATGCTCAAATTGGTCGTGAATATTCAACGTTGACCTTAAATATTCCAAAGCGTGATGATGCAAAAGTTGAAGTGTCTTTTGTGGATATCATCCCGCAACACGAGCGCGCACGAAATCAGGCCGTCTATAATTACCAAGATAAGCAGTTTGAAAAATTTGAACTGTATGAAGACAAAAAGCTCAATGAAAAAATCATGAGCAGCATGCTTCCTGTACACCGTGGTAGTTTCTTTGGATCGACTTATCAATTCATTGCGATGCTAGCATCACTGACCATGCCACTGTTTTTCGTAACTGGATGGATGTTGTACTTAAAGCGTCGCAAACAAAAGAAACTCACTCAAGCCGCCCGTCAATCACTTGGTACTCAACAGGTTGATCCAAATGCACAACCTTGGCTGATTACTTACGCGTCTCAGACAGGTGTCGCAGAGCAACTGGCGTGGCGTACAGCGACAAGCTTACAAGAAGCACAACAGCCAACCACCGTAAAACCGATTCAACAGCTTACTGAACAAGATCTACTACAGGCACCACAGGTTTTATTCGTGATCAGTACCTATGGTACTGGTGATGCACCAGACCTCGCCTCAAGTTTTAGCAAAAAGCTGATGCAGCAAAATCTTGATTTAAGTCACATGCAATATGCAGTGCTTGCGCTTGGCTCAAAAGAATATACAGAAAGTTATTGCAGCTTTGGCTATGCAGTTGATGCATGGTTAAAACAATCTAAGGCACAACCGTTCTTCGATCTCATCGAGGTAGATAACGCCAATGCCAATGATATTCAGCGCTGGAATGAAGCACTTTCAGTCGTAACCAAGCATGAATTACATGCCATGAATATTGAAAAAGTCTTTGATCAATGGACATTAAGCGAACGCACTTTACTCAACCCAAATAGTGTAGGCCAAGCGGCTTACAATATTGAACTGACCACAGCTTCGGATATGACGTGGCATGCGGGAGATATTGCCGAGATTCAGCCAGCAAATAGTCAAACAGAGATCCAAAACTTTTTGATTAAACACCAAATTGCAGCACAAACTGTTGTGCAATCTCTCAATCAGACTATTGAACAGGCACTTTGGGATAAAAATCTACGTGTTGAAGTTAAACCTTTCAATACTGTACAAGAATTATTAGCTCAGCTTCCAACATTACCAACGCGTGAATATTCAATTGCCAGTATTCCTGCCCAACAGCTATTAAGACTGGTGGTACGTCAAAACCGTGATGAAAATAATCAGCTCGGTTTAGGTTCTGGCTGGTTAACTGAACATGCGCCACTTAAACAACCGATTGCATTACGTATCCGCACCAATGAGTCGTTCCATTTAATCGATGATAACCGTCCAATTATCTGTATTGGTAATGGTACTGGTATCGCAGGTTTAATGAGCCTTTTACAGCAGCGTAACCGACAAAATTACACGGCCAACTGGCTCATTTTTGGTGAACGCCAACGCGAACATGATTTCTTCTATCAGGAAACGATTGAAGCGTGGAAAAACATGGGCACATTGCAACGACTTGATCTCGCTTTTTCAAGAGATCAGCAACAGCGTATCTATGTACAGGATGTTTTACGTAACAATGCAGAGGAACTGCTGAAGTGGGTTCAGCAAGGTGCCGTGATTTATGTCTGCGGTAGTATTGAAGGTATGGCCTCAGGTGTAGACCAAGCTTTAACGGATATTCTCGGTGAAGCAACGCTGGATGAATTACGACAAGCAGGTCGTTATCGCCGCGACGTTTACTAACGTTATTCTTTTCTAAAAAACGGGTGCCAGTCACTCGTTTTTTATTTTCCTAAGACAATCGGAGAGTTTGCCTTTCTTTTAATTTTGCATACACTTAGCACGGTTCAAATCGACTACGATTAAGATTATGCAAATAAGTTCATGGGTTCGTGTTTTTCTAGCCCTTATTGGTTCAGTTTTATTTTTAGATGGCGCTATTCTCATCGCATTTAAAAAGATTCATATTGGTACAGTACTCCCTCTCCTGCTTGGATTATTTTTCTGCCTATATTCTTACTTCTATTATCATATTGAGCGTTTCTTTTTCTACCACTTCCGTTTGCATTCAATCTGGCGTTTTGGCTGGCTCTGTTTTTGGGCATGGTTAATTAGCTTAGGCTATTTCTTTGATTATCTTGCTGACAATAATGCAAAAACACAACATGTTTTACCCGTAAAGGCCATTATTGTTTTGGGTAGCGGTATAGAAAATGGAGAACCGTCGGCGACGCTGGCAAAACGTTTAGACCGTGCGGCTCCTGTTGCCCTAGCTCAGCCAGATGCGAAACTGGTACTGACAGGCGGGATTGATTATGGTGAAACGGATAGCGAAGCCGTGGTGATGTCTCGTTATCTACACAAGCAATATAATATTCCTATGTCACAAATCATTCTGGAAGATAAAAGCACCAGTACTGAACTCAATCTGAAAAACAGTCAGGCTTTATTACAAGCCCAACACATCAATATCCAGCAACCAATTGCAATTGTGACCAGTGATTTCCACACTTTAAGAGCTGCCGCAATTGCCAAGAAACAAGGCTATCGAGATATTACCTTACTCGGTGCAACCACGCCTTTAGCCACACGCTATAATGCCTGGTTAAGAGAATATTTTGCTTATGCCAGTGGCTGGTTGCTGAATGAATATTGATTAAAGTTTTTCTGTTCAAATTATGATGAAGCTGAGTTATGCAAACGAATATCTCGAGGCAACGGAAGCTTTAACTCAGCAAACACATCCGGCCGTTGTAAGTAAATCTGGTATAAGAAATTCTTAATATCTAATAATAAAGCATCAGGGGTAACCAGCAGGTTATTCCCTTCAGGTGTTAAATCCAAAGATAAAATCGTATTATTTTCTTTTAGAAAGGGAATCATCTTCTCAATAAAAGCCAATAAGGGTACTTCCTGAATTTCGTATTGCGCCCAATTGTCTTTAATCAATAATTTCGCCAAGCTTTTATTTTGCCATACAGATAACGCATGTTGACCCGATGGTGTTGAACATAAAGCCCAACCGTCGTGATAGAGCGCAATCACGTGACGTTGCATAATAATATTTTGAATAAATTGACGATATGTATCTTTGAGCGAAGAATTAGCAGGTGTAGCTTGAGATTTCGACGCAGCCTTGCGTTGATAAGGATTTCTCATAAAGTACTTCATATTAGAATCATTATATTGACGCTAATCATAAAATAACTTTGTATTGATTACAATGATATGAGATTGGGGAGGAAATATGGTGGGCGCTGACGGGATCGAACCGCCGACATTCTGCTTGTAAGGCAGACGCTCTACCAACTGAGCTAAGCGCCCTGAGCGAGGATCAACAAAGCGAAGCTTTGTCTGAGCGCAAGAGAAAAATCTTTGATTTTTCTAATGGCATCTCGTATCAGAGATCAAGTATAGAAATACTTGTTTAAAACTAACATTCTCTTAAACCGATATCAAGAGAATGGCGCAGCGGACGGGGCTCGAACCCGCGACCCTCGGCGTGACAGGCCGATATTCTAACCAACTGAACTACCGCTGCACTGTATTACTTTCATAGAGAAGTAAATGTCACAAATTATGGTGGGCGCTGACGGGATCGAACCGCCGACATTCTGCTTGTAAGGCAGACGCTCTACCAACTGAGCTAAGCGCCCTGAGCGAGGTAACAAATCTAAAGCAATGCTTTAGGAATTTGTTTGAATAAAAAGAATAAATTCTAATTTACTCAACTCTATCCAATCTTGCAATCTTAAAGTGGCGCAGCGGACGGGGCTCGAACCCGCGACCCTCGGCGTGACAGGCCGATATTCTAACCAACTGAACTACCGCTGCACGATAATTTTGCAATCATGGCAAACGAATATTAAAACTTAAGTGGCGCAGCGGACGGGGCTCGAACCCGCGACCCCCGGCGTGACAGGCCGGTATTCTAACCAACTGAACTACCGCTGCACTTGAGTCTTAACGTAAAGGCTTGGTGGGCGCTGACGGGATCGAACCGCCGACATTCTGCTTGTAAGGCAGACGCTCTACCAACTGAGCTAAGCGCCCTTAACGTCTTCATCGTTTGTGAGGTGCATTATAGAGAATCTTTACAGCCTGTCAAACGCTTTTGCCATTCTTTTCTGAAAAAACCGAACGAATGATTAAAAAATAAGTAATTTCATGCAAAAACTGATATTTTCGTATTTTATTTAAGCACTTATTCGTATTTTCATCTTTAGTTTTCTAAGGCTTGTTCAGAAATATAGACCAGCGCTTGTTCAGAAACGAGATCAAACAGCTCAACGATTTCATCATTTCTCATTCGAATACAACCATGAGACATTGGAATACCCATTGGTTCGGTGTCAGGTGTACCATGAATATAGATATAACGCTTAAAGGTATCGTGCCCTTCCCCATGATTAAAGCCTTCTTCCAGACCATCCAGCCATAAAATGCGTGACAAGATCCAGTCTCGTTGAGGAAATTGCTGAGCTAATTGCAGATCATAGACTTCACCAGTCGGTTGACGCGCGATAAATACGGCATGTTTTGGTGCATCACCACCAATCTTTTGTGCGACTTGATGCCAACCTCTTGGGGTCTTACCGCTATTTTCCTGTTCACCAATACCGTTTTTGCCCGAAGAGATCACATAGAATTTATTATGTTTAGGCAAACGTAGCGTTTGTTGTGCCAAGTCTATGATGATGTCTGCCTGATCAAGGGTATAGGTCATTATTATCTCGATAAATGATAGAACACATTTATTTCAACATAGATGAAGCACTTTTTCTTGTACTTTTCAGTAGTTTTAGTCGTGTATCAATCTTAAAGTTGGTGTAGGAAAATAAAATACCATTGGAAGATATTAGTTTCGTTCTTTGTTCGTGTTATTCGGATATATTTTTGATCGGACTCAAGACAAAGATTGCTTAATGCATTTCCTCGAATACGGTTTTCGTGTTGCGCATGAGGAATACATTTCGCAAGAGCTTTGCTTTTCTTAACGTATTTACTCGAACATAGTTCTCGTCTTGCACTTCAGTAAAAGGCGTTTGTTTATCCTCGCCACTCGCAGCATATGAGCCATATTTGGCGCAAGGTCTTGCGCTTCGGGCAAAATGTTACTTTGCTTAACACCTTCACTCAAACATAGTTCTCGTCTTACACTTCAGTAAAAGACGTTTATTTATCCTCGCCACTCACGGCATAGCCGCTCGTCTTGCGCAGCTAAAAAGCGTTGCTTTTCCTAACGCTGCTCAGGCTCGGGTCGTAACCACAACCACACGGCCACGATAAACATAGTGACATCGGTAAAAACTTTGACGAGGAATGGTGCATTGGTGAATAGCATCAAAATACCACTGAGCAGCATCATGATACTGGCAATCCATTTTGCTTTACGCGGTACTGTGCCATGTTCACGCCAGTTGCGTAAGGTCGGGCCATATTTAGGATGGTTCAGTAACCATGCATCCATTTCAGGCCAGCCTTTAGACGCCGCCCATGCAGCCAGAATCAGGAAAACCGTGGTTGGCATGCCCGGTAAAATTGCCCCAATGATTCCCAACGTAATAAAAATCACGACCAAGCTACGCCAGAATAAAGTTTTCATTGAGCAATTAACCATCACCTGTTTACAACCGTGCTAGTATAAAGTGTTTTTATTGTGGTTTCTTAAACTTAACCTATTATTTCCATGATTGAGTGGCTTGATGTCTAAAATAATTACCACCCCTTGTTTTTTTGAGCCGTGGTTACAGTTTAACAATCCAATCGTACGGCATTTGGCATTCTGTATTGCCAGCCCGAATATCCTGACTGAAATTCCAAACGATCTCGCCATAAAAAATCATTTTGAATTACATCCTGATCAGAAATGGCAAACACATTATCAAAATTATGAATCACGTTTAAAGCAGCTGGATCAGCAGCCACAGCAG
Organism: Acinetobacter vivianii; assembly: GCF_014635885.1. Lineage (GTDB taxonomy): Bacteria > Pseudomonadota > Gammaproteobacteria > Pseudomonadales > Moraxellaceae > Acinetobacter > Acinetobacter vivianii. The sequence continues at coordinate 227,847 of NZ_BMDR01000002.1, read as the reverse complement.
CTGATTGATTTTCTGGCCCAACTTAAAAGCACACGACTTGGCTTACGTTTTGAAAACTTACTCTGGTTCTGGTTATTGGATGATGACTACCATCCCTATCAACTGCTCGGGCACAGCATTCAAAAAATTGCAGGTGCCATTACCTTAGGTGAGCTGGATTTTGTTTTGCTCAATCAGGAAACACAAGAAGTTGAACATTGGGAAGTTGCCTTAAAATATTATTTAGGCGAAGGCAAACTCGATCTAGCACAATGGTTTGGGTTAAATAGAGAAGATACTTTACAGCGTAAATTAAAACATTTTACCGAGCGTCAATTCCAGTTTACCGAGGCAAATCATCATCCAATTCAGCGTAAGTTTGCAGTGATGAAAGGTCAGTTGTACTTGCCTACAGATCAAAGCGAATTAAGCGTACCTTCGTGGATTAATACTTCACGGCGTTTAGGTCAATGGGGAACGCAGATACCAACTACATCCTATTATCGCTTACAACGACATGAATGGCTCTGCCCTGATCAAAAAGCTTCATCACTACCCGCTATCTGGTGGACCAATGGGCTTTATTATCACCATACACCAACGCCTAGTTATTATATGTTCCGCCAACCTTCACTTTTATTTAGTTTAACTTAATTTACTTGTTATTCGACTAAATAACATTTCATAACACATTTACCATCAAACCCTTATGTTCATTTAATGGTAAATTTTTTAGCCTCTTAAGTACATCATAATTACATTTAAACGGAGAAGATGATGAAAAAAATCTTAGTTGCTTCGATCATGGCTGCTGTTGTTTTAACTGGCTGTAATACATTTAAGGGTTTTGGTAAAGATGTATCTAAAGCTGGTGACAAGGTTACTCAGACTGCCGAAAAAACTCAGGATAAAATGTAATTTTTATAGAAAAAGCGTTCCCGAACCTTATCTAGACCTAGATAAGGTTTATTTTTAATACCTTTCTCGATCAGATTCCCCTATTATACCGGTTCATATTTCACCAGATTTAGCTACATCTCGCATGAACCATTCCGATACTCTTGAACTTAGTTTACAACTTCTACGTCAGCCATCTGTCACTCCTGTTGATCATGATTGTCAAAATATTATGGCTGAACGCTTAGCAAAGATTGGCTTTAATATCGAAAACATGCGTTTTGAAGATGTTGATAATTTATGGGCGCGTCGTGGTACTGAAAATCCAGTATTCTGCTTTGCAGGCCATACTGATGTGGTGCCGACCGGCCATTTAGATGCATGGAATTCAGACCCGTTTTTACCAAGTATTCGCGATGGTAAGTTGTATGGTCGTGGCTCTGCTGATATGAAAACAGCGCTGGCTGCAATGGTGGTTGCTTCTGAACGTTTTGTTGCCAAACATCCGAACCATAAAGGCTCAATTGCATTTTTAATCACGTCTGATGAAGAAGGCCCATCGATTAATGGTACGGTTAAAGTTGTTGAAACATTAGAAGCGCGTAATGAAAAAATGACCTGGTGTCTAGTGGGTGAACCATCAAGTACGCATCAGCTTGGTGATATCGTTAAGAATGGTCGTCGTGGTTCGTTAAATGCCGTTTTAACTGTTCATGGTAAACAAGGCCATGTTGCCTACCCACATCTGGCAGAGAATCCAATTCATACCGCATCTAAAGCCCTCAATGAGTTGTGTGAAACTGTTTGGGACAATGGCAATGAATATTTCCCTGCAACCTCATTCCAGATTTCAAATATTCAGGCAGGTACAGGTGCGACCAATGTGATCCCGGGCACCTTAAAAGTAACTTTCAACTTCCGTTATTCAACCGAAGTTACTGCTGATATCTTGAAACAACGCGTACTTGAGACTTTAGATAAACATCAGCTTAATTACGACATTCAATGGACTTTGTCTGGTTTGCCCTTCCTGACTCCAGTCGGTGAGCTAGTGAATGCAGCAAAAACAGCAATTAAAAATGTGACTGGCGTTGACACTGTACTATCAACCAGCGGTGGAACCTCAGATGGTCGCTTTATCGCACCAACAGGTGCACAGGTGCTTGAGTTGGGCGTATTGAATGCCACCATCCATCAGATCAATGAGCATGTCAATGTCGCAGAATTAGAGCCACTCGCTGAAATCTATGAGCAAATTTTAGTAGAGTTACTTGCTTAAAAATTGCGAGAGCACATAAAAAAGGAACTCAAATGAGTTCCTTTTTTATTACAGTCCCAGTTGGGCTTGTATATTTTGCAGATTGGGGACATAAAACTTATTCTCCCCCATCTTTACATATTGAAAGACTTTATCATCATCAATTTCACGTTCTTCATCGACAATCTCTGAAATACGTAAACGGATCGATTCAGGCATTTCATTACATACCAGTGCAAAACGCTGTGACACATCCTCGCCTTCTACAACTAGCGCCACACCTTGTTTTTGCTCAGGATCATTCACCGCATAAACAGGCAGCTTCAAATCATGCCATTCAATATGTTCAACATTGGTTTGAGTATCCATTGCTGACAAGACAATATTCTGCGGCAATAACATCGGAACCTTTTGATGGCATTCAATAATGTATGCATCAATAAATCCCGTTGAGACCGTAATTAAATGTTGTAACTCTTGCTGGTCAATCTGTCCCAATGCCGAGTTTGCGCCTTTCTTTACCATTTTTTCTACCTCTTAGCGCACAGCCAGTAAACTTTCAATATTTTCCAGAAGTGCTTCTTCCTGGAATGGTTTACCCATGTATTGACTTACACCAAGCGACAATGCACGTTCACGATGTTTCTCACCTGTACGCGAGGTGATCATGATAATTGGCAAGTCCTTATGCAACTCATGGTGTCGTACAAGGTTTGTGACCTCAAAACCATCCATACGTGGCATTTCAATATCCAGTAGCATCAGGTCAGGTTTCACTGTTTCGAGCTGCTCCATCGCATCAACACCATCTTTGGCAGTGACCACATCATAACCTTGGCGCTCTAACAGACGCGAAGTCACCTTACGTACGGTGACCGAGTCATCGACAATCATGATCAGGCGACGTTCATCATAACGCTGTTTGGTATAAGTCTCATCGGCCTGCTTACTACGCGCAGTCGACTGCGCTTGTCGCGCAATATTCTGACCATCCAGAATTAAACAGACCTGACCATCACCCAGAATCGTTGCACCCGCAATCACACCAATACTAGAGAACTGCTGCCCGACAGGTTTCACAACAATCTGACCACGCGAACCAATCAACTGATCCACCAGTAATGCGGTAGTCTGTCCTTGTGCACCTTTGATCAGTAACACAGGTAAAGAATGAACCACACCACTCAAACGTGGAATTGGCTGTCCTGCCACAAACTCAGAAAGATAGCGTAAACGGTAACGTTCCTGATCAATAGTGAAATAGTCATCCTGACTGTCAAAGTATTGCTCAAGTGCCATTGGTGAAATACGAACAATACGATCGATCTGTGCCAATGGGAATGCAAACTGTTGATCGCCTGCTTTAACCATCAAGGCATCACTTACTGCAACCGTTGTTGGAACTCGGATGGTAAAGGTGGTGCCTGTACCCAATGTAGAATCCACACTAACATGCCCGCCCAAAGCTTTAATATCGCTTTGTACCACATCCAGCCCTACACCACGCCCAGAAATCTGTGTGACCTGAGCAGCAGTACTAAAACCAGGATGGAAGATAAATTGTAAAATCTCTTCCTGTTCCAGCTTCTGGTCTGGCGTCATTAGACCCGTTTGCAGTGCTTTTTCTTTAATACGGTTAACATCGATCCCTTTACCATCATCACTGAAAGTCACGACCACATCAGTACCTTGACGGCCAATATTCAGGACGATGTGCCCAGTTTCAGGTTTATTGGCTTGTAAACGCTGTTCACGATCTTCAATACCATGGTCAATCGCGTTACGTAACATATGTTCAAAAGGTGAAACCAGACGCTCAAGAATACTACGGTCTAATTCCCCTTCAGTATTGTTCACCACCAATTCAGTTGGACGGTTCAATGCTGAAGCGGTTTGGCGCACGATACGCTGTAAACGCGGTAACAAGCGTGAAAATGGTACCAGACGAGTACGCATTAAACTTTCTTGAATCTCAGCCTGAATACGAGATTGTTGCAGCAACAAGCCTTCTGTATCACGAATCTTCTCAGACAAGGTGGTCTTGAAGTCAACCAGATCCGAAGCTGATTCAGCCAGTGATTTTGACAACTGGTTCAGAGATGAATATTGGTCCATCTCTAATGGGTCGAAGTCGGCATAACGCGCATCTTCTCCACCATGTCGTGCAATAATCTGACTTTCCAGCTCACCTTCCATTCGGCGTAACTGATCCGCCAAACGCTTGATCGCCAGCTCCATTTCCGTCAACGTACCGCCCAATTGACCTAAGTCCATCTCTATACGTGAACGGTTGATCGCATTTTCCCCTGACAGGTCAATCATCTTCTCGATGACGTCCGCAGAGACACGAATCATTTCATTATTCTGTTCAATACGTTCCGTGGTTTCCCACTCACCCAGCATTGATGGCGGTTCTGTTCCATCGCCCTGAACAAACTCCATCGTATATTCAGGCGTGAAGATATCTCTCGCAGAAAGTTTCTGAGGAAGTTGAGCTGAAACATCGACAAACTCCATCTTCTCCAGACTTTGTTTTAAGCCATCAAAATTCGCATATTGACGCTTAAAGATGGCTTCATGCAGCCATGCCAATGCGGTATTCAGCAGGTTGTCATACACATTTGAATTGAAATGATGAACACCAAACTGCTCAAAAGCATTTTCTAAATGGTAGGCAATTACGGCAATGGCATCCATTTCAGCCATGCGTGCACCACCTTTTAAGCTATGGGCATTACGTTGTAACTGTAGCAGCACACTACGATTACCGCGTTGTTCAAACCATTGCTTTAATAAGCTTTGTGCCTGTTCCAGCAGTTCTTCTGCTTCCTCGAGGAAAGTCTGCTCGACCAGCGAACGAACATCATCGTCCAATGGCTCTGCCACTGCCTCAAGGGTTTGAGCGGCAGAAGTCGCATCAAGTATCTCATCTGAGGCAACCGCGCTTGTTTCTGGCGTTGTTAATGCCACCGTCTGTGCATCAAGTGCAGGTTCAACTTCGGCTAATTCAGGTAATTCGGCTTGTGCTTCAACAACATCTGTTTCAATCGCTGCAAATGCATCTACAGTCTCAATTACTGGCTCAAGCGTTGCAGGAGCAACTGTTTGGTCTGCCTGTTGAAGTAACTGCACCACATGCGTTGATGGATAATCTGTTTGCTGATCGCGAATGGTCTGAATGCGGTCTGCAATATCGTCCTGAACTAAACGAATAATTGCAACCAAGTGTGGAGTCGCCTGAATTTGCTGATTAATCAGTTTTTCATAGATGGTTTCCAGCTCATGAGCAATCAAGCCAATATGACGCGCCTGAATCATATTTGAACCACCTTTTAAGGTGTGCAAATAACGCATCAGATTTTTTAGCGCATCCAAATTCTGATGATCGGCGGTCCATGTGCTTAAGTCAATATCAATCCCTGCAAGCAGTTCATCGGCTTCTTCAAGGAAAATATCCAACAAATCTGGATCAAAGTCACGATTTGACTCTGCTGATTGTAATTGCTGCTTATCCAGTGCCAGTTGTGCTGCAAACGCAGTTACATCGACAGTTGCATTGGCTGGGATTGCCGTTCCCGAGTTACTTGTCTCAACAGCGCTATCATTGGTCTGTGTTTCAACCGTCTCAAGGACAGGTTGTGGCGTAGCGAAAGTAACATCAGCTTGCGGAGCTGTAACCGTGGTTTTTTCCAAATTATGGAGAACGGCCAAAGTATGCGTTGCTGGATAATCGACATGCTGATCACGAATAATTTGAATCCGATCAGCAATATCATCCTGTACAGCACGAATCACAGCAATGAGTGCAGGTGTTGCTTGAATTTGCTGGTTAATCAACTTTTCATAAATGGTTTCTAGCTCATGCGAAATCACGCCAATATGACGTGCCTGAATCATATTTGCACCACCTTTTAAAGTGTGCAAATAACGCATCAGATTCTTTAAAGCATCAATATTTTTATGATCCGCCGCCCATGTATTAAGATCAGTATCAATCCCTGCAAGCAGTTCATCTGCTTCTTCAAGGAAGATATCGAGCAAGTCTGGATCAAAATCACGGTTCGCTTCATCCGAATCTAACTGTTGCTTATCCAGTGCAAATTGGGCAGCTAAGTCAGTCACAGCGCTTGAAGTTGCTTGTGGTTCAACCGCCAAAGTTTCTTCAACTGTATGGGTCTCAACATCCACTGCTTCTTGCTGCACAGACTCAACATTTTGCTGAGTAAATGAGCTTAATTCATTTAAGACACGCTCATGTGCTTTGGTTAAAGTGACACGCTGTCCGGCTGCCAAGGTATCAAATAACTGGATAAACTGTTGATGAACTTGATGGTAAAGTTCAAAGGCATAATCAAGATTGAGTAAACTTGGTTTAAAAATAAGATCTTGATAGCTTGAACGCAATAAACTGGTGTACTGATACATACCAATCGTTGCATGATGATGCGTATGCTGTAACAGAATTTCGGCCTGTTGACTCAGTAACTGGATATATTGCGGGAACTCATGACGTGCACGCTTCTCGAAATCAAATTCGACATCCAGTAAGTCATTAATTTCCAATTCAATTAATTGAGATACCAGACCTTGTGGACGTATTGCTTCACCATTCTTTTCTTCTAACTGGAAGTCATAGCTGTCCCAGGCAACATTAAAGGTCTCATAAATTTCATTGAACTTTTGTTGAGTGCCTTCATGCTTCAAGGTATGTAAATAATCACCGACAAACTGTGCATAATGCGTCAATAAAGCCGTTTCATCTGAACTTGAGTCCAGTTCTTCCTGTAATAATGTTTTAAACAGATTTTCAACTTTTGAACTGGCTTCAAAGACATGATCGACATGCGCCATTGCGGAACTGCCACGCAAGGTGTGCAACGCACGAATCAAGGTATTGTATTGATCATTGCTTGGACGATCATTTTGTAAGAACTGATTGATGGTCGCCAAATGTTCTTCGGCTTCTTCTTGGAAAATAGCCAGAGTTTCTTTGGCCAATGCCTCATCCTCAAACGGAGTCGCCAATTCAAGCTCAGATACAGGCTCAACTTGCTGTGGCACTTGATTCTGTGCTTCCGTTTCAACGACAACATCATCCACCAGCTCAAGGCCAGTCAATATCTCGTCATGATTAAGATCAACGGCAAGATTTAGAAGCTCTGCCAGCGCAGGCTCAGGACTTTGTTGCTGTTGTAATTGTTGTCCTAATAAAACCAATGGCTTGAAGTCGACCTGATGGGCCTGAACTGCCTTAAAGTCATGCGCAAGTTTAAAGCGATAAAGATTAAAAACTGATTGTACATAACGCTGAATATCAGCATTCAAAGTAATTGTACCCGCAATCACACGATTTAAAGTATCTTCAACTGTCCATGCCAGCTCACCTGAAGACTTTGCGCCGACCATTCTTCCAGAGCCTTTTAAAGTATGGAAATGACGGCGAATATCAGTAAGCACATTCTGTTGATGTGGTTGTTCTTTCCATTGAACAAGTAATGGCTCTAACTCAACAAAGATCTCATCTAATTCTTCAATAAAAATCTCAAGAATCTCTGCATCTTGTTCAAGATAACTGTCTTCAGGAAGCGTCATCGTTTCAACTAACGTTTTTAATATTTGTTTCATAGCTGCTTCTTTCGTTTTTATCCACCAACGTGGGTAAAAATTACGTCTATCTATCACACAAGATGTAGTTCCACTTCGCCATCACCTTGTTGAGATATCCAACACATCTAAAATGGAAAGACAGACACCCCCATCTGCCTTTCCAATTCGTTTTACTCAGGTAACTTAAAGTCAGTTACTGATTCACGTAACGATTCAGCCATATTTGCCAACTCAGAAACTGAGCGTGCTGTATCAAACGTTGCTGTTGTCGTTTGTGACGTAATTTCCTGTACAACATTCATCGTGGTTGCAATATGACTTGCAGAAGCAGACTGAAGTTTTGCTGCATCCGAAATGCTTGCAATCAGTTTCGCCAAGTCACCCGATACTGTTTGAATCTCATCCAGTGCAATACCCGCATCTTTTGCCAGATTCGCACCACGTACAACCTCAGAAGTGGTTTGTTCCATTGAGATTACAGCTTCGTTGGTATCCGTTTGAATGGTTTTAACCAGACTTTCAATCTGTTTGGTTGCTGATGCAGAACGTTCTGCAAGACGCTGTACTTCATCGGCTACGACCGCGAAACCACGGCCTGCTTCACCAGCCATCGACGCCTGAATTGCTGCATTTAATGCCAGAATGTTAGTTTGGTCGGCAATATCGTTAATCAACGAGACGATGTTACCAATCTCTTGAGAAGATTCACCCAAACGCTTAATACGTTTTGAAGTTTCCTGAATCTGTTCACGAATATGATCCATACCCTCAATCGAACGGTTTACGACTTGCGCACCATTGGTTGCAATCTGTACCGAACGTTGTGCTACGTCAGCAGATTCAGATGCGTTGGCAGATACTTGGTCAATGGACAATGCCATTTCATTCATTGCCGCGGATGCACCCGCAATTTCTTGCGCCTGATGTTCAGAAGCTTCGGCTAACTGGTTGGTAATGTTCTGGGTATCTTGGGTATAGCGAGCAACTTCTTGAGAAGTATCCGTGATTCGCGAGACAAGGTCACGTAACTGATCGATCGCAAAGTTAATCGAATCGGCAATTGCGCCTGTAAAGTCCTCAGATACTGTCGCATAAGAACGTAAGTCACCATCTGCCAAGTCTGCGATTTCATCAAGTAAACGTAAAATCGCATTCTGGTTACGGTCATATTCGTCTTGTAAACGGGTTACACGCTCTTTATCGGTGTTACTACGTAAAGCAAGTAATTGTAGTGCAGAGAAAACCAGCAAGCCTAAAGCACCGATCAGCACGATACCTGCAATAACATTGCCCCAACCACCCTCAGCTTTATTTGATAACGCATTCAAAGAGTTCAACAGCGCATCAGATTGAGAGAAGATTTGCGAAGATGCCTGACGTACACGCACGATCTGGTTCGCGTTTTGCAATACCGTTGCCGCTGCTGATTTCAATACGGCGTCATAGTCAGATTTAATGCTGTCTACAGACTCACGTAAAGCAGCTGAACTAATACGGTCTACACCCAGTTCAGAACTACCATTTAACTGTGCATTTAAATACACACCAAAGGTATCAATATCGGCACCGAAGTCATTTGCAGAAACACTAGAATTATCTGTACCAACCAATACCGAGTTGATCGAACGTAAAATACGTTCAGCAATAAACACTTGGTTCTTGGTGATAATTACCTGACTACTCGGCATGTTTTCACGTACCATCTGGTCAACCATCAGGTTATATTCAGCCTGAATCTCAGGGATGGTATCGCTAATCGCAATGTTGGTATCGTAAAGCTGGTTAATGACTTTCTGTTGTGATGCAATCAGGTCAATATTCTTAGAGATTCCGCCCCAAAGCTCATTCACCTTCTTGTATTCATCAGAGCCTTTACCATAAACACTTTCAACCGTTTCAAGGTTTTCAGTAAATTGCTTTTCAGATTCAACCAGCTTTTTCATCTCTTCAGGTTTACCCGAAGCTGTCGCTTCTGTCGCCTGACGTGAAATGGTTTGCGATAACAAACGCAATTCACCCAGACTACGGGTTAACTGGTTTGAACGCGGTACACTAACGAACAAGTAGATTAAGAGGATGACTGCAAGGGCCAAAGCAATTAAAGCACGATAGATAATCGGTTTTGATTTCTCAGTTTCACCGAATAAACGAGAGAACTGATCGAGTTGCGTTCGTATATTATCGAGAAACGCTCCACCCTTTTTCAGCCCCGCACTATCACTACCATTCTTTTTTTTAAGTTTAAAGCCCATGTCAGCTTCTCCCCGAAATACGCCTTTATCTTCCGTAGCGTATTAAATTAGTTTATAAATTTTATTGATGCATTCATGTATTGAGGATTTTTTAATAATCGGCTCAATAAGAACACATGCCATTGTTGATTATGTTGGTGGAAATGACCTTGGCAATAGTCTTTTAACTTATTATCCAGATCATTATTTTGAGAGAAAAAACTCTTTTTATTAAAGTGCTGAATCCCCAAAACCTGATCAACGACCAACCCCACATAATGATCTTGATGGCTAATACAAATCACTTTTTGCGTCGGAGAAAACTGGCTTCTTTGCCCTGAAATAAAATGTGTTAAATCAGAAACCGAAAGCAGTCTTCCACGAATATTTGCCAAACCACGTACCCACGCCTGAGTATTTGGTACTGGTGTATATTTCGGAGGATAAATTACCTCAGAAATTTCCCCCAATGGCGCAACAAAATATTGCCCCAACATCTCAAATGCAATGCCCGACCAACGGTTCGTTTCATTTTGAGTTGAAGTATATTGTTTATTGCCTCGCTTGGATAAACGAAGCAACTCGATAAATCCATTTGCTGCCATACCCTATCCCGTATTGAATAATGAGAAGGCTCACATTGAGCGAATTAACTTAATAATTGTTTAATCACATCAATAAGTTGTTGTTCATCTACAGGCTTGGTCAAATAGTCACAAGCACCCTGACGTTTACCCCAAACACGGTCAGTTGCCTGATCTTTGGTACTGACAATCACAACAGGAATATGCTGTGTGTCTTTACCTTTGCTGATTTGACGGGTTGCCTGAAAGCCATTCATCCCTGGCATAACCACATCCATAAGCACTAAATCAGGTAATTCTGCTTGTGCCAAGGTCACCCCATCTGCGCCATTGGTTGCTTCAATTACGTCATAACCGTGCTTTGTTAATATTTCTCTAAAGCGAAAAGTTTCAGTAGGTGAATCATCTACAATAAGTATGCGAGCCATTTTTTCCTCAATCTTTAATTTTATGCGCTAACGTGGTTGCGAATCGCGTTTAACAACTCATCTTTACTGAATGGCTTAGTTAAATACTCATCCGAACCCACGACACGGCCTTTCGCCTGATCAAACAAACCGTCTTTGCTTGACAACATAATGACTGGAATATTTTGATAATTTAGAGAGTTTTTAATTAATGCGCAGGTTTGGTATCCGTCTAAACGAGGCATCATGATGTCAACAAAAACGATATCCGGATTAGCTTCTGCAATTTTTGATAATGCTTCAAAGCCATCAACCGCAGTAATGACTTCACAGCCTTCACGTTGCAATAACGTTTCAGCTGTACGACGAATCGTTTTAGAATCGTCAATCACCATCACCTTTAAATTTTGAAATTTATCTTCCATTTATTGTCCTGCCCCAATACTCAATACAAATTATGGTTGGTTTAATTTGTTTTATACAGATCAGTTGATATTTTTAACATATCTTTACTTGCATTATCAATGAAGTTTTTTGAACCAACCTATCAGTTTCTCTAAACAATCCTAAGCAGATCACACTTTTAATTAAATTCCTAATTTTTTTGCCTAATAAGTATTTTTAAATGTATAAATTAGCACTAATATACAACTGATTATTATTTAAAAATAAGTGATTTAATTAACTTTTTTCGGGGAATGTAATGGCTGGTTCGTTAAAGTGCGGTTTCCGCATTCGTCACTTTACAACGATTACGCGTACTTACATCTGCTCATTTTTTCTATTTTTTGTTGCAAGTTCAACTTTTGCCGTAGTGGAACCCACCAAAGCCACTTGGTACCGCTATTATGACAAGAACGGCGTTGCCAATGTCAGCACCTCAGTCACCCCTGAACACATCCGTTATGGTTATGAAGCGCTTGACCGCAATATGCAGGTGATTAAGCGCAATCGACCTTATAACGCGACCGCTGATGCGCAACAATCTGCTCAACGTGAATCTGTTGCCCGTCGTCGGGAACAGGATCTAAGATTAAAACGCGCTTATGGCAATACCCAGATCGCCACCGCCAAACGTGATCAGATTTTAGCGAATTTAAAGAAGCAGCTGAATTATCAACAGGAGCAATTGCAGCAACTGCAAAAAGACAAAATTGCTTTTAAGCGTCAGGAAATGGATTACCATCGTAAAGGTGAAATGCTGCCAGCCCAATTAAAAAGCAATCTGGAAAATAATGCCAAGAATATTGAGAACGTCAAAAAAACCGTTGAAAGCCTGCGCAATGCCTACCATAAAACAGAAATTGAATACGCAGATATCATTAGCCGTTTAAAGACACTGGAATAAAACACAGCCATTAAAAGTAAGAAATTACAGTGCCAATTCTGCTTTTATCTCATCTAAATGACTCTACATTTTCAACATTTAAATACATTGCAGTGGTTTATACTGCGCTAAATTGAATGATTCATGTCATAATGCCAACAGCTCAAAGTGAGCCTATTATTTTTGCTCCTTGTTGTAGCATCTTTTAAATAACACTTAACTTTAGGACAGTTTCCATGCGCGCAAGCCGCTTTTTATTTGCAACGTTAAGAGAAACCCCAAATGATGCTGAGGTCATTTCACACCAGCTCATGTTACGTGCGGGGATGATTCGTAAATTAGCTTCAGGCTTATACTCTTGGTTGCCCATGGGAACGCGCGTTTTAAAGAAAGTAGATGCGATTGTGCGCGAAGAAATGAACCGTTCAGGTGCATTAGAAGTCTTTATGCCTGTAACGCAACCTGCTGCGCTTTGGGAAGAGTCTGGTCGTTTTGAACAATACGGCCCAGAATTATTACGTTTTAAAGATCGTCATGATAATCCATTCGTATTGGGTCCAACCCACGAAGAAGTGATTACCGATTTGGCACGTAATGAGCTAAAAAGTTATAAGCAATTACCACTGAATTTTTATCAGATCCAAACCAAATTCCGTGACGAAATTCGTCCACGTTTTGGGGTGATGCGCTCTCGTGAATTCATCATGAAAGATGCGTATTCATTCCATACAGATCAGGCATCATTGCAAGAAACCTATGATGTGATGTATGACACCTATAGCCGTATCTTTACCCGCTTAGGTCTGGATTTCCGCCCAGTACAGGCAGATACAGGTTCAATCGGTGGTTCAGCTTCACATGAGTTCCATGTACTTGCAGCCAGTGGTGAAGACGATATCGCATTCTCAACTGAATCTGATTATGCAGCCAATGTTGAAATGGCTGAAGCGGTTCTAGTGGGCGAACGTGCTGCCGCGACTCAAGCTTATACGCTTGTCGACACACCAAATCAGAAAACCATTGCTGATGTGTGCCAATTTCTGAATGCAGATGCAAAACAATCGGTCAAAGCATTATTGGTACAAGGCCCAACGGATGAAAAAGGCAATACACCAGTGGTTGCCCTGTTCTTACGTGGTGACCATGAGCTGAATGATATTAAAGCTGAAAAACATCCGTTAATTGCTGCACCTTTGACTTTTGCAACTGAAGCACAGTTACAAGAACATGGTTTGACTGCTGGCTTCTGTGGTCCACAAGGTCTGGTTGAAAAAGGCTTAACCGTTATCGTAGATCGTGCAGCATCGGTATTGGCTGACTTTGTTGCTGGTGCCAATGAAGTGGACAAACATGCGACGGGTGTAAACTGGGATCGTGATGCCAAATTCACAGAAGTATTCGACTTACGTAATGTCGTCGAAGGCGATCCATCTCCAGATGGTAAAGGCACACTTCAAATCAAACGCGGTATTGAAGTCGGCCATATCTTCCAGTTAGGAACCAAATATTCAGAAGCCTTAAACTGTAAAGTATTAGGTGAAGATGGTAAGCCATTAACCGTGACAATGGGTTGTTATGGAATTGGTGTAACACGCGTAGTGGCTGCTGCTATTGAACAAAACTTCGATGACAAAGGTATTATCTGGCCACAAGCGATTGCACCTTTTGAAGTGGCAATCGTACCAATGAATGCACACAAGTCACCGCGTACACTCGAAGCAGCTGAAGCGCTTTATGCAGAACTGCAAGCACAAGGCTACGACGTATTACTGGATGACCGTAATGAACGTCCGGGGGTGAAATTCTCTGATCTTGAATTGATGGGGATTCCACATCGTATCGTGATTGGTGAAAAAGGTCTGGATGCAGGCACTTTCGAATACAAAGGCCGTCGCGATGCAGAAGCAAGCAATCTGAATAAAGAAGAATTAATGGCAAAACTTGTCCGTTAATCTGACCAACAGATGTAAAAAAGCCGTTTAATTTAAACGGCTTTTTTTATGGCTTAATTACACGGTTAAATCTTTTACTGTTTCAGATGGGCCATTATTTTTGACAGATTCAATGCCCTTATCACGTGACTGCTCACTCGCGTAAAGCTGACTGGTACCAATCACCTGATGATTCGCTGCTTTTAAATTAAAATAAGGCTTGTCATTTTTTGAAGTTAAACGCTCATAACGGGCATCATCTGGACTATTTTTCTGAACAGATGCAATGCCATTCATTGCCGCTGCTTTGGTCTTATATAATTCACTATTTAAAACTGGCTCACCATTTCCTGCTTTGAGTACAAAACGGTATTGCCCATCGCTTGCCTGACTTACTTCGAACCATCCTGCCATAAGGACCTCTATTTATTGGAGTTACATTTTGATTGTTATCTCATCCAATATAGATCAGCAATTGCCGTTTAAGAAGATTAAATTTTGTTCGCTTTTGGTAATTTATGTAATGAATAAAAAGGAGCATTTATATGCTCCTTTCCAAGTCTATTTAATTAAACTTTTTTCACAAACTCAGACTTCAGTTTCATTGCACCGACGCCATCAATTTTACAATCAATGTTATGACCATCGCTTGCATCTGGCACCAAACGAATACTTTTTACTTTGGTCCCCACTTTAACAACAGATGATGAACCTTTAATTTTCAAATCTTTGATAACAGTGACGCTATCCCCATCTGCTAAAACATTGCCATTTGCATCTTTAATAATGTCTTGTACTTCAATAGCCTGACTCTCGCCTTCTTTCCACTCATGTGAGCACTCTGGGCAAATCAATAAATCGCCATCTTGATAAGTATATTCTGATTGGCATTGTGGGCAATTTGGAAAAGACATAAAAAAATCTCAAAAAGGCTATTATGAGGGATAGACGCCTTTTTTCAAAACTTTAAGGCTGAATGTCCTTCCCAAGCAAATAATTCTTTAAGACCAGCGCATGATTTAACTCAGGATCTTTAGCCGCATAAATCAAAGTTAACTGTTCATGTTCTGCCATCTGTCTGAGTTCGTTTACATGTGGATTGCCTTCGAGCTCCTGATAATAACCTTCCTGAAAAGTTAACCAATGCTCAGCTTTATGACAAAACGCCTTTCTTAATTCAGTGGAAGGCGCAATGTCCTTAAGCCATAAATCCAGCTGTGCACGCTCTTTGGAAATCCCTCGGGGCCACAACCGATCAACCAGAACACGCTGACCGTCAGTTGCTGCAACAGGATCATAAATACGTTTAATTGCAATCAGCACATTACTCTCCTGTTAGACTTCTGCTTAGCTTTCCATTGAAATATCAATCACCTGACCTTTCGCATCAAAGCTGACACAAATCACATATTGGGTAATCTCATCAGGCAAAGTGAAATCCAACATTTCACGGCTATCTATCTCATCACTTTCCCATGGGTCGGCCAGCACCAATAAATCCAAAACCTGTAACGGTGTAGGTACAGCACTTCCACAATATTTTTTCCAATAATCAGGCTCAATTTCTTCAAGATGATGCTGGATAAACAACTCCACACTATCTTCTGCTTGCTGATTTTCTAAAGCAGCCCGCATTGCAACACGCGCAACCTGCTCTCGTCCTTTAACAATTGCTTGTTCAGACATTTGGTTCCCCAATTTAATTTATTCATCAAATATTTTTGTTTTTCTCACTCAACCGATTTTACTTAACGAAAGTCTTTATTCGTCAGGTATATCCGCTTGAACCAACAAGCCTAATAAATACAAGGATTCTTGCCACCCCAGATAACAGGCTTCCACAGGAATCACATCTGGGATACCAGCTTGCGTAATATGCACCTCAGTACCTACAGCAACGGCTTTTAACTCAATCGTGACCTGAATATCACCAGGCAAATTTGGATCATCAAATCTATCTGTATAACGCAGCAACTCATTCGGGACAATTTTAATATATTTCCCACCAAATGAATGGCTACGTCCTGTCGAAAAATTGGTAAATGACATTTTATAAGTTCCACCTTCCTGTGGATCTAGATGGTGAACTTTTGCGGTAAATCCATGCGGTGGTAGCCATTTTACCAGCGCATCAGGATCAAGAAAGGCTTTAAAAACACGCGCAGGGGGCGCACTTAATACTCGATGTAGTTTTACTGTTCCAGTCATTATTGTTCTCCCATATCACAATCATTGTGTTTGGTCGATTTATCATAGCGACTTGGCATGTGAATGCTATGCCACTGATCTTTCATTTGAACACGATTATCGAGAATCTAAAGCTGCTTTTTTGTGAAAAATGGCGCAAAATAACAGTCCATATTTTAGTGATCAGAATGCAGCTTAGGATTGATCTATGAGTCAACTTGCTTTTACTGCTTTTAGCTTAAATGGTGTAGATGCGCAAAAATTTTTACAAGGCCAAGTCACCATTCATGTTGAACGCTTACCAGAAAATGAAAGTCGCTATACTGCTATTTGTGATTTAAAAGGTCGTATTCATTTTGGTCTATGGATTAAAAAACTCAATCCAGAAAGTTTTGAGTTAGTGACCACTCAAGACCAAGCCGAAGAGTTTGCCAAGCATATTAAAAAGTTTGGTGCTTTTTCCAAAATGAAATTAGAAGAAACAGGCTCGGTTTTCCCAACAGTCAATGGTATTCAAACCGATTTTTCTTCAACAGAAACAGATATCAATGCTTGGCAAATTCAAGCGATTCAATCTGGACAAGCATGGATTCAGCAAAGTACTGAACACTTGTTCCAACCACAAGAATTACGCCTGCATCAACGTGATGGTGTCCATTTCGATAAAGGCTGTTACCTAGGTCAAGAAATCGTGGCACGTCTTTGGTTTAAAGCAAAACCAAAACACTGGTTACACCTCATACAGGCTCAAGCGGATGTGCCAGCACCTGCCACCCAACTGAGCAAAGATGTTGAAGTGGTCAATAGCATCGCATTTGAAGATGGCTATCTAGCGCTTGTGATTGCCAAACCTGCTGCACTGTCAGAACTTGGCGTGACTGTTTTGGACTTGCCTGAAGCATTGAATGGTGATGTGGCAAGACCACAATAATAAAGTGACATAAAAGCCCTCGTAGGGGGGCTTTTAACTTATGAATCAAATCATATAAAGAAAATTAAATTATCTTAAAAAAATCAGTATATATTTATTTAAAACAAATATGCTCATTTTACTTTTCCCGTGGGGGAAGATCCGTGTATAAATTTAAATCACTGTATATTATGACAATAGCAACGATATTGGGTTCACAACCTATTTTCGCAAATACAGAACAAATTAATCAAAGAATCAAAAGCCTACCAAGCAACTTAAAACCAGAATTTATAGATAAGACACCTATTCCTAACCTATATACACTTTCAAATATGAGAGGTTCTGTATTAATCGATGCTTCAGGTCGATATTTAATTTATGGGGATGTTATTGATCTTGAGAATATGCAGAACATAGCTGACTATAATTATCAAAAACATTATGCAATCAATCCAAAGCAACTCCCTACAGCCAATGCATTAAAAGAGGTTAAAGGAAATGGTAAAAGAATTTTATATGTATTTGCAGATCCCGACTGCCCTGCTTGTCAAGCATTACAAGGTGTTCTTGAAGATGTTAACAATATAACGATTTATACGTTCCCAATGGGATTAGCTCATTTACATCCTAACGCAATTGAAACATCAAAGAATATTTGGTGTTCAAAAGATTCTATCAAAGCATGGAAAGCATATTTATTAGATGGGAACAAACCGAATAAAAGAGAAAATTCATGTCATCAACCCATAGATCAAAATATGGAAATTACAAAAAAATATCGAATTAATCTAACACCTACAATATTTAATTCACAAGGGCATAGAATTGTTGGTGTACCTGAACTAGAAGGCTTAGAAAATTTTATTAATAATACTGATCATTAATTAGGTACTTATTTGAACACCCTCTTCATTTGCAGTCGTAATCAATGGCGCAGTCCAACAGCTGAACGTATTTTCGCTCAAGGGTATGGTCTACATACCCGTTCAGCAGGAACCAGCCGCCACGCTAAACATACTATTTCATCCAGAGACATTGCTTGGGCTGATCAAATTTTTGTGATGGAATCCCGCCATAAGCAACAAATTAAAGAAAAGTTCTCAAAACAACTACTACATAAAAAAGTCTTTGTCCTCGACATCCCTGACGACTATCAATATATGGATCCTGAACTAATTGAATTACTACATTTAGCATTACAGCCCTATTTAAAATAAAGTTGAAACCGCGTTCTTGTCGAAAATAGAAATGAGCGGTATTGTTCATCTATCCTCAACTCAACTGATTTCTAATGGAAATAATGATCAAAACACTACTTTCAGCACTCACCTTGAGTCTGATCGGTTTACAAACAGTCCATGCGGACAGTAAAACGCTTGAACAAAACTTCAAAAAAAATTATCCAGAGATTCCTGTCAAATCAGTAAATGCCTCACCATTACCGGGGATTTATGAAGTTTATGCAGCAGGTAAAATTATCTATACCGATGAAACAGCCAAATATCTTTTTTTCGGTAATTTACTCGATGTACAAAACAAAAAGAATCTGACCGAAGATCGCTTAGCCGAATTAAGCAAGATTGATGTTCAGCAACTCCCTCTTGATCAGGCGATTAAATATGTAAAAGGTAAAGGCGAACGTACGCTCTATGTGTTTAGTGATCCTGATTGCCCTTACTGCCAAAAGCTCGAGCAGAATATGACCTCAATAGACAATATCACCGTCTATTTATTCTTGTTCCCACTTAAAAATTTACACCCTAAAGCTGAAGCTGTTGCCAATAAAATCTGGTGCGCTAAAAATCAATATGAGGCTTGGGAAGATTATATGTTGCATCGCAAAGCACCAAAAAGTGCGACACAATGCGAGACACCTATACAGAAAAATTTAGCCTTAGGACAGAAGCTGCAAATTGATGGAACACCCACATTATTCCTGCAAAATGGAATGAGACTCTCAGGTAGCCCGCAAAATGCTGAGCAGATTGAACAGCTTTTACAAGAAGCTAGCAGCAAGAAATAAAGATAAAATATGCAGGCTTGTTGACTCTTTTGCCAGCAAGGAGTCGCAAGTCGTTCTCTAAAAAATCAATTATATTCATTTGATTTTAAATAAATTATAAAAATAAAAAGATCAAAACTCACTTTTTCTCCTGCCAAGATTTATACAAATTCCTTATTTACATTTTGCCGCAAGCTTTTATGATGAGAACAGCATATTGAGTTCTGCTATGCAAAGGATGAAAGCAGATCAACATGAGAAAGGAAAAATAAAGATGAAAAAATTGCTCATTGCGAGTTTAATCACCCTTGCAAGCCATACTGCCTTCGCCGCTGACAGTAAAAATGCTGCCACTGATGTGTTTGCAAAAGCCACTCAACTCTATGAAGCAAAAGACTACAATGCTGCCTTTCAGGAAATGCACCGTCTAGCAGATACAGGAAATACCCAAGCGATTTATAACCTTGGTTATATGCACCAGATGGGACAAGGAACAAGTAAGGACGATAGAAAAGCTTTGCAATACTATCAGGATGCCTCCAACAAGGGCTATGGCAAAGCCAGTTTCACGCTTGCCCAGCTCTATCACACAGGTGATCTAAGTGTCGCAAAAAGCGATCAGAAATATAAAGAGTATTTGGATAAAGCTTCGAATCAAGGTTCAGAAGAAGCGATTGTTGAATCTGCAAATATATTATTCAGACAAGGTAAGCCCGAATACGACCAGATGGCTGTGCAAAAACTATTACCGTTGTTAAGAAAGAACTATTACCCAGCTGTGCATTTAAAAGCGATTTATGATTTAAGCTTGGGGGTAAAGAACAAAAACCCATTTATGCAGCAACAGTCAGTTGAAACGCTCAAGGATTTAGCGAAAAAAGGATATGCACCTTCTCTAATGGTATTAGGAAATATGCTAGCGAATGGCGGGATTGTTACACAAAATCTGGAGGAATCCAGATCAATTTTCAGTGGCTTAGCTAAGCAGAATTATCCGAATGCAAAAGAGTCTTTAGCTAAAGTTGATGAAGCGATTGCTGCGAAAAAAGCTGCGGCAGCTCAGACACCTAAAAAATAATTTATGCAGCAGCACTTCACTATGCAAGTGCTGCTGCATGTAACTTAGAATTGCTTGCTGACTTTAATTCCCGCACTCCAGTTACGACCATCGGCAGGTTCAAAGAAACGGCTGCTTCCTTCGTTGACAATCACAGAACCAGCATAGTTTTTATCGAACAGGTTATCTACGCGCGCAAAGCCATTAATGCCCCAATCAGCATGTTTCCATGCATAACCCGTATAGATCGATGCCACAGTATAGCTTGCAGCAGCATCACTATTGATATCATTGACATAGACCTTATCCATAAACTGGGTATCAAGTCCCGCATAGAAACCTTGCTCTGGCTGCCACGCTAAGCCAATAAAGGCTTGATTCTTAGCGATTCCAGGAATTGCATTACCTTCAGGAATTTCTGCAACTTTCCCAATCGCAGGCACTTTCGAATCAAAAGTTGCATCTAAATATGCATAGCTCGCATTCACTGCTAAGTCTTTCCAAAGCTTCTTATTCCATGCAAATTCAACACCTTTACGTAGGGTTTTATCTGCATTGCGGAATGTCGCACGGCCACCCATGCTTTCGGCTGCCACAATGTCATCTTTGGTTTCGATATAGAAGGTCGCCAAGTTAAAATCACCCAGCGTATTTGAAGATTTTAAACCGAGTTCATAGTTATCACTTTTCGATGGTTTTAAATCGAGCGTACTTGCGCCACCTTGTGCAGGATAAGCCATTTCAGTAAAGGTCGGTGTTTCAAAACCTTTGGCATAACTCGCGTAAGCCAGAACCTCAGGGATGATTTGCCAGCTTAATGCAACTGAAGGTAATACCTCTTCGTATGTTGTCTTACCACTATTATCGCCGTTCAAACCAACGATATAATGATCTTTCGACTTGTAATGTACATTGCTATAACGTACCCCTGTATCTAAACGCATGGTTGGTAAAAAAGACCAAGATGCTTGTAGATAAGGATCTACATTCCACAAGGTATTGCGTTCATCACGGCGCACAGCACCTTTTATACCTTTATCACCCGCATCATTAAAGTTTTGATAGCCTTGTCGATCTTCGTTCATTGCATCGATCGCTACACCCGCACTGAATTGGGTATTCGGTAATAAATCTTTTCCTGTCCAGCGGAAATCAGCACCATAATAATCACGCTTAAAATCAATCACGCCACCAGCTTGATAGGGTGTGTTTGGATTCTTCTGTACCGTATCTGGAATTGACTGGTATTGTGTTACCTGACGTTGCCCAATATAAGTCATCGCATACAGTTCATTTTGATCATTAAGTGGTTTTGACCAAGTCAAACCTGTCTGAGTTTGATCAATTGTTTTGCGAGCATTGTAATCCAGAACATTTTTAGCAACCTGTTTGGGATTCTTTTCCCAATCAGCACGGGTTAAACCGCCTGGATCATCTGCATCAATCTTGACATAGTTCGTGACCCAGTTGATCTTACTACCATCATCCAAGTTCCACGTCAGCTTGGCATTGCTTAAAACTTTATTTGCGCCACTATGGTCACGATAGCCATCGGTATCGAAATAAGAGGAGCTGACGATATAGCTCGGTTCATTCTGGTTTTTAGCGCCACCCTGTAACACGATACCTGCACGATTTTTATTATGACTGCCACCCGCATAACTCATCTCAATAGAGTCTTTACCCTGCCCCTCTCGAGTTGTCGCCAAAATCGCCCCACCCGATGAGTTACCATACAGCGATGAAAATGGCCCCGTTAAAACTTCAAGATGGCTCAAGCTCCCCAAATCAATATTTGAGGTTTGACCTTGACCATCTGGCATCGTTGCTGGAATACCATCGGTATATAAACGAATTCCGCGCACACCAAATGTTGAACGTGCACCAAAACCACGCATCGAGAGCTGCAAATCTTGAGCATAATTTTCACGGTTACGTAACTGAACGCTTGGAATACCTTTAACAACTTCGGTTAAATTGACCTGCGCTGATTGATCATTTTTAGGCATATCGACTCTAAAAATTGATGCAGGCGTTTCCATATAAGTGGTATCTGTACGTGTTGCTTCAACTTTAATTGTCGGAAGTTGCACCGTTGACTCTGAATCAGATTCAGCTGCCCATGTAAAAGAGCTACCTGCCCCCATGCACATGGCTACGCAACCATAGAGGAGGTTAATTTTCAATGAAGGCATGAAGATTCCTTATTTCTCAAAAAATAAAAAGCGGAGTTTAAAAGTAAGATTATGATTATTTTATATTTATCTTACATATTTAACCCTTGCTACAACGGTCAAGATTAAGATTGGCCTAGATTAGCAAATAAAATTAAATACCTGCATAATTGTAAGTCAAACATTTGCCCTCATTGTATTGTTGTTGAAACAACTTGAGTACACCATGCCCGAACTTCCTGAAGTTGAAACTACCAAAACCAGTTTACTCCCGCTACTAGAGCAACGCGTTCAAGCTGTTCAAGTCTTTAATTCGAGCTTACGCTGGCCCATCCCCAATGATCTGGAAAAATTGGTGGGGCAACGTTTAACAGCGCTTAAGCGTCGTTCCAAATATATTCTGGCCGAATTTGAACAAGATCAAATGCTTTGGCATTTAGGTATGTCAGGTAGTTTCCGCCTGTGTCAGCCGAATGATGAATTGAGAAAGCACGATCACCTCATCATTGACTTTGAAGATCAACAGCTCCGTTATCATGATCCACGGCGTTTTGGTTGTATTCTTTGGCTCGATCCAGATAATCAAAGCAAGCTGATTGATACACTAGGTCCAGAACCTCTGAGTGAAGATTTCAATGCCAATTATCTGCGTGAAAAGCTCAGTAAAAAAAATGTCGGCATTAAAATTGCTTTAATGGATAACCATGTGGTGGTTGGTGTTGGCAATATTTATGCAACTGAAAGCCTGTTCAATATTGGCGTGCATCCAGCACAACCAGCGTCTACCTTAAGTAAGGTACAAGTGGAAAAGCTGGTGATTGAAGTGAAACGCATCTTAAAACAAGCCATTGAGTTAGGTGGTTCAACTTTACGTGATTACAGTAATGCGATGGGTGAAAACGGATATTTCCAACAAACCCTCCTCGCTTATGGTCGTGCTGGAGAAATGTGCGTTAATTGCGAGACCACATTGGAAAACTTGAAGTTAGGTCAACGTGCCAGTGTATTCTGCCCACAATGCCAGCCTTTAAAGCGAAAGAAAACTTAAACGATTTAAGATGTATTGAAGGAGAACAACTTTATGCAAACTGCAATTGTTCGACATATCCTCGTAAAAGATAAAGATTTGGCTGAACAGCTAAAAAAACGCATTCAGTCAGGCGCTGATTTTGCCAAAATTGCCAAGCAATATTCTACCTGCAACTCTGCCAAACGTGGTGGCGAGCTCGGTGAAGTGAGAAAGGGTCAGTTGGTTCCTGTTATTGATAAATTGGTATTTACTGCAGCAGAACGGGTTTTACATGGCCCTGTAAAAAGCCAGTTTGGTTTTCATCTATTGGAAGTTAAATTCCGTATGGGAAATTTAAGGTAAGCAAATCGAGCTTAATGAGGCCGTGAAGCTCACCTCATTTCCGACTACTCTTGTTCTTTCATGACATAAGTCCATGCGGTAATGGTTTCACCTGTTGCTAACTGGACTTGAGTTTGTACTCTTTGATATTGCAGGCCTTCAAAATCATCCAGCATTTGCCAGTTCTGTTCTAGTTTTTCAGTACTAAACAAATAGCCTTCAACCAAAGGGTCATTCGGGTTTAAAACGATTGCAGGCAAACCTTGATCTGGCCCCCAGTCAAGGATATGAATGGTTCCATGTACCATAGCAGGCTGCCAGTCTCCCCCAATCTCCCCTAAAATATGTGCATTTTCGCGATTTGGACATAAAGTGCCATATACAAATAATCTATTCATCAATCTTCCCCTTTTTAATCTGCACCGTATTTTAAAATGAAAATGTGCATCTCCCCCTATCTATTTTGCCGACAATAAAAAACGGCATCTAAGATACCGTTTTTTCATAAGCTGAGTGATCAGCCTTGCTTTTTCAATTCATCACGAATTTCACGCAACAATTGAACATCTTCTGGTGTTGCTTCTGGTTCAGGCGCCGCTTCTTCTTGCTTACGAATACGGTTCATCACTTTCACCAACAAGAATACGACCCAAGCCAATAGCAGGAAGTTAATCAAGATGGTTAAGAAGTTACCATATGCAAATACGTTCAATCCAGCATCTTGTGCCGCTTTGAGTGTTGTAATGTTGGTTGGGTTATCGCCCAAGATCAGGAACCAGTTGGTGTAGTCCACTTCACCACCCAAGATCCATGAAATCACTGGCATCACAATATCTTTTACCAATGAGTCAATGATTTTACCGAAAGCACCACCAATGATGACACCAATCGCTAAATCCATCATATTGCCTTTGATGGCAAACTCTTTAAATTCTTTAATAATACTCATATCACTCTCCAGAGTTGAACTTGATCGCAGCCTGTTTTTGCATTGTTTATTACACAGACGCAGTTATTCATCATAATGAAGATAATTTAATATTTTTATGGAAAAAAGAAAGTCATTTCACACTTTAACAACATATTTTATCCCAATAAAAAGATGAACTTATAGAACTCATCCCAATGAATTTAAAGGTATAAAAAAACCGCTAAATAAATTTAGCGGTTTTTGCATTTTTCACGAAGAAAAATTATTTATCACGATTACGTTTACGTTCGTTTTCAGTTAAGTAACGCTTACGGATACGAATCGATTTTGGTGTTACTTCAACTAACTCATCATCCTGAATGAATTCAAGCGCTTGTTCAAGCGTGTATTCCATTGCAGGTGTTAAAGTTAAAGCTTCATCAGTACCTGATGCACGAACGTTAGTTAACTGCTTCGCTTTGGTTGGGTTTACAACCATATCGTCAGAACGCGAGTTAATACCAATGATCATACCTTCGTACACTTCTAACTGTGGCTTAGCGAATAAACGACCACGGTCTTGAAGTGTGAATAATGCATAGCCCAAGCAAGTACCTTGAACCATAGAAATCAACACACCATTTTGACGTTTCGCAACAGTACCTGCTTTTGCTGGACCGTAGTGCGAGAAGCTTGATGTCATGATCCCTGTACCTGAAGTCATGGTTAAGAATTCAGAACGGAAACCAATCAAGCCACGTGAAGGTACAGTTGCTTCAATACGGATACGGCCTTTACCGTCAACTTCCATATTGGTCATCTCGCCTTTACGGAAGCCCATTTGTTCCATTACAGAACCTTGATGCTGTTCTTCAACGTCAAAAGTTACATTTTCGTATGGCTCTTGTTTCTCGCCATCGATTTCTTTCATGATTACTTGTGGACGTGATACGCCCATTTCGAAGCCTTCACGACGCATGTTTTCAATTAAAACTGAAAGGTGAAGTTCACCACGGCCTGAAACCTTGAAACGGTCTGGGCTGTCAGTATCTTCAACACGAAGTGCTACGTTGTGAATCAATTCACGGTCAAGACGTTCACGGATGTTACGTGAAGTAACGAATTTACCTTCTTTACCAGCAAACGGTGAGTTGTTTACTTGGAAAGTCATCGATACAGTCGGTTCATCTACAGACAATGCTGGTAATGCTTCAACATTTTTAGGATCACAAATCGTGTCAGAAATGTTTAATGCATCAATACCAGTAATACAGATAATGTCGCCAGCTGAAGCTGATTCAACATCAACACGCTCTAAACCATGGTAACCCATGATTTTTAAGATACGGCCGTTACGTGTATTGCCATCTTTATCGATAACAGTAACAGGTGTATTTAATTTTACAGAACCACGTTGAATACGACCAACACCGATAACACCTACGAAACTGTTATAGTCAAGTGATGAAATCTGCATTTGGAATGGACCATCAACATCAACTGCTGGTGGTTCAACGATATCTACGATTGTTTGGAACAACGGAGTCATATCTTCCGCTAATTCTTCTGGTGAAGGACCTGCAACACCACGAAGACCAGAAGCATAGACAACTGGGAAGTCTAACTGTTCGTCACTACCACCAAGATTATCAAACAAATCAAAAACTTGATCAATAACCCAGTCTGGACGCGCGCTTGGCTTGTCAACTTTGTTGATAATTACGATTGGTTTCAAACCACGCGCGAACGCTTTTTGCGTTACGAAACGAGTTTGTGGCATTGGACCTTCTTGAGAGTCAACAAGAAGTAATACACAGTCAACCATCGACATTACACGTTCCACTTCACCACCGAAGTCGGCGTGTCCCGGGGTGTCCACGATGTTAATGCGATATTCGGTGTTTGTACGTGCATCTAACCATTTGATTGCAGTGTTTTTTGCAAGAATGGTAATACCACGTTCAGACTCAAGCGCGTTAGAATCCATAACACGTTCAATCTCGCCTGCGCGATCACCAAGAGCACCTGATTGTTGTAAAAGTTTGTCGACTAAAGTCGTCTTACCATGATCGACGTGCGCAATAATGGCAATGTTACGGAGAGTTTTAATATCTGACATGTAATTCGATACGCTTTAAATTTGAGGGCAAATTATACAGAAAAATACTACACTTTAGTAGTGACAGTTTATTGACAGTGCACTTTTTTTCTGACGAAGTGTCATTGAATCGTTGGTAAAGCGAGCTAACTCTATTAGAATATTGGGCTAATGCCTCTCGCTTTTTATACTCCCATGTCGAATTCACAACCTCAGCAGCAGCTTGATCTGGTCTACGGACTCAATGACCGACCGAAACCTTTTGTTGCATTTTTAGCCGCTTTACAGCATCTTTTGGCGATTTTAGTCCCGATTGTCACCCCTGGATTATTGATTTGTCTGGCACTTGGCGTCTCTCGCGAAGACACCAACATGATCCTTTCCATGTCATTGATCATCTCGGGTATCGCAACATTCTTACAATGTAAAAAAGTTGGCCCATTTGGTGCAGGACTTTTAATTGTTCAGGGCACAAGCTTTAATTTTATTGGCCCGATCATCGGTATTGGTAGCGCAATGGTTGCGGCAGGCACCCCAGTTGAACAAGTGATGGCTGCCATTTTTGGTGTCGTCATTGCTGGTTCATTCATTGAAATGGGCGTTTCTCGAATTTTACCATGGGTGAAAAAGCTGATTACACCATTGGTGACAGGCATTGTTGTACTTCTGATTGGTTTAACCTTAATTAAAGAAGGTCTGATCAGCATGGGCGGTGGTTATACTGCAATGCAGGACAATACTTTTGCCAATGCCGATAACCTGATCATGTCATGTACTGTGCTGGCCATTATCATCCTTCTTAACCGTATTCGAATTATCTGGGTTAAAAGTTCAGCCATTCTCATTGCTTTAGTGATCGGTTATATCCTTGCAGGCTTCATGGGACATTTAAACTTTGCTGTGCTACAAGATGCACCTTTAGTTCAAATTCCTACACCAATGCATTTTGGATTGAGTTTCTCTTGGAGCTTGTTCATTCCGATGGCATTTATTTATTTGGTGACATCCCTTGAAGCGATCGGTGATGTAACCGCAACCAGTAAAATTTCTAATCAGCCTGTTGACGGTCCTGTCTGGATGCAACGAATCAAAGGTGGTGTACTGGTCAATGGTGCAAACTCATTCTTGGCCGGAATCTTCAATACCTTCCCAAGTTCAGTGTTTGCACAAAATAATGGCGTGATTCAACTTACAGGTGTCGCAAGTCGCTATGTAGGAATCTGGATTGCGGTATTACTGATCATTCTGGGCTTATTCCCTGCTGTTGCTGCCGTGATTCAAGCCGTACCTCAAGCGGTACTAGGTGGCGCTGTGATGGTCATGTTCGGCGCAGTTGCTGCTTCTGGTATCAACATTCTTTCAAGTATTCATCTTGATCGTCGTGCCTTGCTGATTATTGCCATTTCACTTGCTCTCGGCCTCGGTGTTGCTCAAGTTCCTCAAATCCTTGAGCACTTGCCAGAGTTATTTAAAAATATTTTTAGCTCAGGCGTGGCAACAGGCGGTATTGCAGCCTTGATTTTAAATATTGTTTTACCTGAAACACATAAGTAATTCACAAACAACTTCAAGTGCCCAGTTTCACGACTGGGCTTTGTTTTTGATGAGAGATCAAAATGGATCCACGTAGTGAAGTTGTCATCAGACAGCAAGATTATTTAAATGGGCACGTCTTACTGATTAATGCGCCTAATGATCAGCTCGCAAAAAATTTACCAGATCAGGTTCAGGCATCGGTTTGGACTTGGAATTATGCTGATCATCAAGGTTTTCAAAATTCTGGCATTCACTCACATTTTTCCGTTGAGTTTCCGCAAGCCAGCTTTGATCAGGTCGTAATTTTTGTCCCTAAATCAAAAGAGTTATTGAATTATATTCTGCATGTTGTGGTGAGCCATCTCA
The DNA here is from genome assembly GCF_014635885.1 of Acinetobacter vivianii. GTDB lineage: Bacteria > Pseudomonadota > Gammaproteobacteria > Pseudomonadales > Moraxellaceae > Acinetobacter > Acinetobacter vivianii. The sequence continues at coordinate 199,032 of NZ_BMDR01000002.1, read as the reverse complement.
AACTTGGGCAAAATGTTTTTCTCGTCGGTGAAAAGAAAGGCGGCGTAGAACGAGCAGCAAAACAACTACAGCCTTATGGTAAAACGCTAAAGCTAGATAGCGCACGTCACTGCCAATTTTGGCAAATGAAGATCGAAAAAACTGAGCAGTTGAAACCACTTGAACATTGGTTAAAAAGCTATACAGTTCAAATAGATCAGGATCAATTAAAGGTCTGTGCCCTGCCGGGTGTCTTTAGTCAGGATCATTTAGATGTCGGAACAGCGGTATTAGTCCCTTACCTTAGTCAAGTAAAATCAGGTAAGATTGCCGACTTTGGTTGTGGTGCTGGAATTATTAGCGCTTATTTAGCCAAGCTAAATCAGAACCAGCAAATTTTTGCACTTGATGTTGATGCATTTGCTTTACGTTCAACTGAACTGACATTTCAGAAAAATAATCTGGATCTCAATCAGTTAACTCTACAACCAGTTACAGGTTTTAGAGATGCGCCCAAAGATCTGGATGCGATCGTAAGCAATCCACCTTTTCATCAGGGGATTCATACCAATTACGATGCAAGTGAAGAACTTTGCCAACTTGCGAGTGTACATCTGAAAAATTCAGGTGAATTATGGATCGTGGCAAACCGTTTTCTGAACTATCCCCCTCTCATTGAACAAAGTTTTGGTCAATGTATGGTGAAAGCTGATCAACAAGGATTCAAGGTGTTATATGCCTGTGCAAAATAAACATTTTAAGGAATTTTTATGAGCGATACATCTGCTCCTCAACACCTACAGCGTAAGCTCGGGGCACGTCACCTGAACATGATTGCCATTGGTGGATCGATCGGCACAGGCTTATTCCTCGCTTCAGGTTCAACCATTGCCAATGCAGGTCCTGGTGGTGCGTTATTGGCTTATGCCCTGATCGGTATCATGATTTATTTCTTGATGACCAGTTTAGGCGAATTAGCGACGCATAATCCAACGTCTGGTGCATTCTTTACCTATGGCAGCCGTTATGTCGAAGATGGCTTTGGTTTCGCCTTAGGTTGGAACTACTGGTACAACTGGGCTATTACTGTGGCTTTCGAACTGGTTGCAGTACAATTCATTATGAAGTTCTGGTTTCCTGATATCCCAGGGTTCTACTGGAGCGCCATCTTCCTTGCCATTATTTTTGGAATTAACGCTCTAACAGTCAAAGGATTTGGTGAAAGTGAATTCTTATTCTCGTTGATCAAGGTCGTTGCCATTATTGTGTTTATTGTCATTGGTATCTGGATGATTGCTAAAATCATGATGACACCTAATGTATCGGTATTTCAGCACTGGACGTATAAGGAAGCCCCTTTTGTTGGTGGGTTCCAAGCACTGATTGGTGTGGCCATGATTGCCGGATTCTCCTTTCAGGGCACCGAAATGGTCGGGGTTGCAGCAGGTGAATCGAAAGATCCGAAAAAGACCATTCCATTGGCAATCAAGCAAATCTTCTGGCGTATTCTACTGTTCTATATCCTTTGTATTTTCATCATCGGTACATTAGTCAGCTATGATGATCCACTGTTGTTAAAAGCAGCTCAAAGCGAAGATATTGCCCTTTCACCATTCACTTTATTGTATGAAAAAGCAGGTTTCGCCTTTGCAGCCAGTTTAATGAATGCAGTGATTCTCAGCGCAATTCTGTCTGCGGGTAACTCAGGCATGTACTCTTCTACCCGTATGCTATTTGATATGGCAAAAGAAGGTCGTGCACCGAAGTGGTTCTCAAGACTGGATGGCCGTGGCGTACCAATGAATGCACTTTATGCGACGACCGCAGTTGCAGCGCTGTGCTTCTTAACCACCTTTATTGGTGAGAAACAAGTCTTTAACTGGCTACTTAACATGTCTGGTATGTGTGGCTTCATTGTCTGGTTAGGGATTGCAATTTCACACTACCGTTTCCGTAAAGGTTATATTGCTCAAGGCTATAAAGTTGAAGATCTGGCTTATCGTGCCAAGTTCTTCCCATTCGCCCCATGGTTTGCATTTATTCTTTGTTCAATCATTATTTTAGGTCAAAACTACCAAGCTTTACTTGGTGGAAAAATTGACTGGTTAGGTTTAGTTTCAACCTATATCAGCATTCCATTATTCTTGGCAATCTGGCTAGGTTATAAGTGGAAACACAAGACCAAACTGATTGCCTATAAAGATATGAATGTGAAAGAAGGCGAATAAAAAAAAATCTTTTCACTTGACCCCAATGAAAATATGAGTAAAATTTCGCTCATATTTTCAACGGCACCACATAATAGGAGGACGACAGCATGCCATTACAATCAGGAACTACACGATAAGATTTGGCACTGTCGACTCACGGACAAGTGTACAAATCAATTGATCACTTGTCCGAATGCTTTATTTAACCTGGCATTCGCTAGGTTTTTTTATGCCTATTCGGACGAAAAATTAAAATATCCCGAGACAAGAAAATGGGCATACAAAAAATACTCAATGCTGATGCTGAATATGGCGTTCCTGTGAAAATCTTCACAAACGATATTGATAGCGAAAGTATTGAACAATTGAAAAAAATGGCACAACTGCAATTTGTTTATTCACATATTGCCGTGATGCCTGATGTACATGTGGGTAAAGGCGCGACTGTAGGCAGTGTAACCCCCACTAAAAATGCAATCATCCCTGCCGCTGTCGGTGTGGATATTGGTTGTGGTATGAATGCGATACGGCTCAATTTAAAAGCCTCACAGCTTCCAGACAATCTCACACCATTACGTCATGTAATCGAACGTAAAGTCCCCGTAGGCTTTGAATTACACAAGCAGGTTAAAGCAAAAGCCTCGACGATTATTCCACTTGAAAAACGCTTACAACCCATCATTAATAAACATCCGGGTCTTGTTCGCATGCTCAGGAAGTTTGATGCGACTTGGCAAAAACAGCTTGGTACGTTGGGAGGTGGTAATCACTTTATTGAGCTCTGCCTTGATGAAAATCAGGATGTCTGGGTAATGCTGCATTCAGGCAGCCGTGGTTTAGGCAATGTGATTGGCACTTATTTCATCGAACTTGCCAAGAAAGAGGCTCAACATCGATTTGGACATGTACCAGATAAAGATTTGAGCTATTTTGCGGAAGGTTCAAATAGCTTTAATGATTATGTGGAAGCAGTTGAGTGGGCGCAGGAATACGCTTTTGAAAATAGACGTGAAATGATGCGTCTGATTCTAGAAGCCATTCGTCCACTGCTACCGCCCTTTCAGATGACCAAAGAAGCAATTAACTGCCATCACAACTATGTCAGCCAAGAGAACCATTATGGTGAAGACTTACTGATTACGCGAAAAGGTGCCATTCGTGCTGGCCTAGATGAATTAGGCATTATCCCTGGTTCCATGGGTGCACGTTCCTTTATCGTTAGAGGTAAGGCCAATCCCGAATCCTTCTGCTCATGTTCACATGGCGCAGGACGAAAGATGAGTCGCAGCAAAGCAAAACTACTTTTCAGCCAAGATGACTTGATTCAGCAAACGCAAGGTATCGAATGCCGAAAAGACAGTGGTGTTATTGATGAAATTCCAAGTGCATATAAAGACATTGATCAAGTTATGGCAAACCAATCAGATTTGATCGAAATTGTGCACACACTCAAGCAAATTTTATGTATTAAAGGTTAATTCTATGAAACTGAAAGAAATGCCCAAAATCAAAGTACGCAATCCTGTTGCACTCTCCCCTTTACTACATAAAGGTGGAGTTCATGAAACTGAAAAACCAAGAGCACAGCACCGCCGAGATAGACAAAATGCTAAACAACAGCTAAAAAAACAAAGCTGGTAAATAAACCACTCAATGCATTAAACAAATGAACAGAAAAAAGGAGCTACCAATGTCTAATTACGTATATATCTCAAATAAAAAAGCGACTCTGACGAGTCGCTTTTTTATTCAGTTCAAAAACTCAAATTATTGAGCTTGTTGACCTGGTTGTACTAGAACAGTACGGCTACCAGTGATCGCAGCGAATACGCGACGGTTCATAGCACGACCTTCTTTAGTTTTGTTGTCAGCAACCGGTTGGTCCCAAGCAAAACCTTGAGTAGACAAACGAGATGCATCAACATTGTATTCATTTACAAGTGAAGATTTAACAGAGTTAGCACGCGCTAAAGATAAACGTTCGTTTAACTTACGTGGACCAGTGTTATCTGTGTGACCTTCAATACGAGCTGTCGCATTCGGGTACTCAGCTAACTTCTCTGCAACTTTAGCAATTTCAGTTTTGTATTGTGGCTTGATGTCAGACTTGTTCGTATCGAAGAATACGCGAAGTTCCATGTTAAGGTCTTCAGTCAACTCTTGTGGCTGTGGAGCAACTGGAGTTGGCTCAACTGGAGCAACTTCTACTACTGCAGCAGCAGGTTTCAAGTGGCCACCAAGAACTACGTTTAAGCCAGCAAGCGCTGTATAGTTCCAGAATTTCTCATCAAAGTGATAAGTACCACGAGCTTCTGTACGAAGAGATAAAGCATCATTTAAGCGCCAGAATACACCACCACCAGCATTAGCTAATGTACCTTCTTGCTTACCGCCATAGATATCATCACCTTCGTATTTGTAGTGACCAGCACCCGCTAATACGTATGGCTTGATTTTGCTATCGTAGTTTTTAGTAATCAAATCAGAGGTAACATAAGCATTACCTGCAATGTTACGACCTTTGTAATCATTATTTGTGCTTGTGTCGCCTTTAATCTGGCTATATTCAACTTCAGCACCTAACCAAGGAGTAATTTCAACACCTAATGCAGCACCGACAAACAAATCGTCATCAAGTTCTGCACCTGGAGTTAATTGACCTTTATCGCCACGGTTGTTATGTTCTGTATCGAACATTGTATAACCAAGCATTAAAGGAGTTACTGTTACGCCCGCATTCGCAGCAGCCAAAGGAGCAGCAACAAGCATAGCAAGTGCAATACGACTCAATTTCATGGATATCCTCCAAAAACAAAAAATTGTTTGTTCTCTAAACGCTAATAGCTTTTGAATGCTGAGAAATAGTTTTGTTGTATCTTTTTCAGTCATTCACCTTATGTTAAATCATACAAATACCTGATCAATTTTCCAAGTATTTAATAACATTTTAGTCAGCAGCCACTGAAAACGATTTATTTCTCTTCAAAAAGCTTAGAAAATTCTAATTTAACAACACCTAACAAAGCTGTGAGAGCTTATCACTTTTTAATCAAAATTTTAACAAGCTATCAAAATCTTTTCAATAAAGCTAAATAATTCCTACACAACATACGAAGTTAAATCCATCTTGTTGTACTTTTAAATATTATGAGCCATTTTCTTGACCAATAAGACCTCATCATTTTATCCATAAAAAAAGCGACTCTAACGAGTCGCTTTTTTATTCAGTTCAAAAACTCAAATTATTGAGCTTGTTGACCTGGTTGTACAAGAACAGTACGGCTACCAGAAATCGCAGCGAATACGCGACGGTTCATAGCACGACCTTCTTTAGTTTTGTTGTCAGCAATCGGTTGGTCCCAAGCGAAACCTTGAGTAGACAAACGAGATGCATCAACGTTGTATTCGTTTACAAGTGAAGATTTAACAGAGTTAGCACGCGCTAAAGATAAACGTTCGTTTAACTTACGTGGACCAGTGTTATCTGTGTGACCTTCAATACGAGCTGTCGCATTCGGGTACTCAGCTAACTTCTCTGCAACTTTAGCAATTTCAGACTTGTATTGTGGCTTGATGTCAGACTTGTTCGTATCGAAGAATACGCGAAGTTCCATGTTAAGGTCTTCAGTCAACTCTTGTGGTTGTGGAGCAACTGGAGTTGGTTCAACTGGAGTAACTTCTACTACTGCAGCAGCAGGTTTCAAGTGACCACCAAGAACTACATTTAAGCCAGCAAGTGCTGTATAGTTCCAGAAATCTTCATCGATGTTATAAGTACCACGAGCTTCTGTACGAAGAGATAAAGCATCGTTTAAGCGCCAGAAAGCACCAAAACCAGCATTACCTAAAGTACCTTCTTCTTTCAAACCGCGACCAGCACGACCGAATTCAGCAGCAGTAGCATCATCAAATTTATATTTGTAGTGACCAGCACCTAACAATACATATGGCTTGATTTTGCTATCGTAGTTTTTAGTGATCAAATCAGAAGTAACGTAGAAGTTACCGTTGATTTGTTGTTGTTTGTATTCAGCGTTAGCAACAGTACCGTCAACATCACCTTTAACTTGGTTATATTCAGCTTCAAAGCCTAACCAAGGTGTTAACTCAATACCTAATGCAGCACCAACGAATAAATCATCCTGAATTTCAGGACCATTTGTTAAATGCTTATCACCATTATTGTGTTTAGTGTCTTGGAATGTGTAACCAAGCATTAATGGAGTTACTGTTACGCCAGCATTAGCAGCAGCTAAAGGAGCAGCAACAAGCATAGCAAGTGCAATACGACTCAATTTCATGGATATCCTCCAGAGATAACAATTGTTTGTTGTGTAAGCTCAGCCTATGATTTTTCGTACTGAGAACATTAATGTTCTACAACATTATTTTTAAGCCATTCACTTCACTTTGAATCATACAAACACTTGATGAATTTTCCAAGTGCTTGATAACTTTAACCTCGTAAATTATTGACAAAATTGCTTACAATTTCCGTTGTAGTTCCGTAAATTTTCAATTTTCATACATCGGCGAATAGATTATTGTTTATCAATCTATGTTTAAGTAATATTTAACTTATTTGTTAGTGTTTTTTATTAAAACAAATAACGTTTATGCTTAACATATTGTTAATAAAAAAGTTAATAAAAATAGACAGGAAAAACATGTTTAGACCACATGGATTTACATTGGGTGAATTGCTTATCATTATCAGTATTCTGGCCATTCTTAGCTATATCGCCCTACCATATTTTCGCGACTTAATGGTTTCAGGTGAAGCAAATCACTTAAAAAGAAACCTCACAATTCACATACAAAAAGCAAAAACCGATGCACAGCTTTACCATAAAAATGTGATGCTGTGCCCAAGTAATGACCTGATTGACTGTAGCAAAGACTGGAATAAGGGCTTTATCGGCTTCGTTGACAGCAATAAGAATAGAAAACGAGATCACAATGAACCTTTACTCTTTGCCGTATCACTTAATCTCAAATATGGTCATCTACATTATAGTGCTTTTGGTGCGACACCCTATGCGATCATTTTTCAGGGAGAAAACGGACTCCCCTTTGCAGCGAATGGTAGCTTTACCTATTGTTCAACTTCACCTGACTATCACAGTAAAATGCGCTTAAGCCGCATGGGAAATATTCGCTTTGAGAAAATATCCAGCTGTTAAAAACTCCTCAGTCTAGCTTAAAAAAAGTAAAACGCTTTATTCCAGTTCTTTTTTTAATATACTGCTTAAGTTTGGAACATTTTTTATAAATTATAAGTGTGGAGACACATAATGACTGACATCGTAATTGTTAATGGCGCTCGTACTGCAATGGGCGGCTTCCAAGGTGCACTCTCTGGCGTAACAGCGCCTGAATTAGGTGCAGTAACAATTAAAGAAGCAATTGCCCGTTCTGGCCTACAACCCACTGATGTAGAAGAAGTCATCATGGGTTGCGTATTACCTGCTGGTCTCAAACAAGGCCCAGCTCGTCAGGCAATGCGTAAGGCAGGATTACCAGATTCTACAGGTGCAGTCACCATTAATAAGCTTTGTGGTTCTGGCATGAAAGCGGTGATGCAAGCAGCAGATATGATCAAGGCTGGTAGTGCAGACATCGTCGTTGCTGGTGGTATGGAATCAATGACCAATGCACCATACGTTCTTCCTAAAGCACGTGGTGGCTACCGTATGGGCCATGGTGAAATTAAAGATCATATGTTCCTAGATGGTCTGGAAGATGCTGAAACTGGTCGTTTGATGGGTTCTTTTGCTCAGGACATGGCAAATCAACGTAGTTATACTCGCGAACAAATGGATGACTTCGCGATTCGTTCTTTACACCGCGCGCAAAAAGCAATTACTGAAGGCTATTTTAAAGATGAGATCGTGCCTGTAACGGTTTCAACGCGTAAAGGCGATGTGGTTGTTGACCAAGATGAACAACCGCTTAGTGCAAAAATTGACAAGATCCCATCACTTAAACCTGCTTTTGCAAAAGACGGTACGATTACAGCAGCAAATGCCAGCTCAATTTCAGATGGTGCATCTGCACTGGTCTTAACGTCTAGTGATGTTGCCGCACAACGTGGCTTACAACCTTTGGCAAAAATTATTGCAACTGCATCAAACTCACAACACCCTTCAGAGTTTACCATTGCACCTGTGGGCGCGATTGAAAAAGTATTGAAGAAAGCGGGCTGGGATGCACAAGAAGTTGACCTTTGGGAAATCAATGAAGCATTTGCAATGGTTACCATGTGCCCAATTGATGATTTCAAATTAGATGCAGAAAAAGTGAATATCAATGGCGGTGCTTGTGCACTGGGCCACCCTGTTGGCTCTACTGGTTCTCGTATCATTCTTACACTCATTCATGCACTTAAACGCACAGGCGGCAAAAAAGGTGTTGCAGCGTTGTGTATCGGTGGTGGTGAAGCAACAGCGGTTGCAATTGAATTGATCTAAGTATCAATTTGATGACTCAAAAATCCTGCCAAGCGCAGGATTTTTTGTTTTGAGAATTACAAAAAATAATGCACCTATAGTGCAATTCCCGATAAGTTATATTTTGTATAAAAAAACAACAGGACGTCCCCCATGCAACTCAATCATTATTTAAATTTTAAAGGACAAACCGAACAGGCATTTAATTTTTATAAATCTGTATTTGGCGGTGAGTTTGCCATGCTCAGCCGTTATGGTGATATGCCACCCACAGAAGGAATCACACTTTCTGATGCTGATAAAAACTTGATTCTACATGCTTCCCTACCCATCAATGAATTTACCGTATTGATGGCCTCGGATATCAACGATCAATTCTGTGCCCCGCATAGTGTATTTACCCAAGGCAATAATCATTATATTTCGATTAATCTAGATCCTGATGAACTTGAGGATGCTCAAAGACTTTTCGATGCTTTGTCCGTCAATGGTCAAGTTGAAATGCCCTTGGAAAAAACCTTCTGGGGTGCACTCTACGGCGCTTTTACCGATCAGTTCGGGATCAAATGGATGATCAATTGTCAGCTCGATGAATAATCAACATCAAATAAAAAAGCTGAACCAAAGTTCAGCTTTTTTATTTCAGAAGGCTTAAGCCCCAGTCTGATAACTTGCTTGAGGTACGGCAGTTGACGCCTGATAAGGATTGGTAAAATCCTGAAGACCAGCAGCGGCTTCATGAATATCCTTGCCTTCTTTCACCACAAAAGTGTCAAAGCCAGAACGTTTTAAATAATTTAGAACATCCTTGAAGATATCACCGACCGCACGTAATTCGCCTTGGTAGCCTTGACGACGCAACAATGCAGCAAATGAATAACCACGACCATCATTGAAACCAGCAAATTCAATGAAGATTGCATCAAATTCATTGAGTGGAAATTGATGGGTTTCAGGTGAATCGTTTACTGTAATGTACAATGCTTTTTTGCCTTGTACCTGTGCCAATTGATCAAGTTGTGCCGTTGTTAATACAACATCACCTTGTGGAAGCGCACCATCTTCTGCAATGACTTGATAAGTATTGTCTGCAATTGTGCCATCTTTAGAAAGCACTTGTAGCGATGTATTAAGCATAAGCACGCTCCTTGAATGGTTGAATGCCAACACGGCGATAGGTATCAATAAAACGCTCACCTTCATTACGCAAGTCAAGGTAAGTATTCAAGATTTCCTCAATCACATCAGGTACAGCATCGGCAGCAAAAGACGGACCTAAGATATCGCCTAAAGATGCATCATGATCTGCATGACCACCTAAAGTGATTTGATAGAACTCAGCACCTTTTTTATCAACACCCAGAATACCGATATTACCGACATGGTGGTGACCACAAGCATTCATACAACCTGAGATATTCAGATCAAGCTCACCAAGATTGTAGATGGTATCTAAATCTTCAAAACGACGGCTAATCGCTTCTGAAATTGGAATCGATTTCGCATTCGCCAATGAACAGAAATCACCACCTGGGCAGCAAATGATATCGGTAATAAAGCCGATATGCGCACGTGCCATGTTGTGATGTTCAAGCGTTTGCCACAATTCAAATAAATCTTTTTGTGGTACATCCACCAATGAAATGTTTTGTTCATGTGTGGTACGGAACTCACCAAAGGTGTACTTATCCGCCAAATCGGCAATTAAGTTCATTTCTTCAGAAGTGACATCACCCGGCGCAACCCCTGCACGTTTCAGGGAAATCGTAACAATACGATAGCCTTTCACTTTATGCGCATTGGTATTGACGTTGAACCATTGCTTGAATTTAGGATATTCAGCAAATAAAGCCGTAAAGTCTTGATCGTCCAGATCCTGATAATCAAATGGTGTGAATTCTTCATCCATTTTTTTCAAGATTTCAGGTTGAATTTTCAAAGCTTCACGCGTGTGTTCAAATTCAGCTTCTACTTTTTGAGCAAATACTTCTGGTGTTAATGCTTTCACCAAAATCTTGATACGTGCTTTGTATTTGTTATCACGACGACCATGCAAGTTATATACACGTAGGGTCGCTTCAAGATAAGCAATTAAATCTTCGCGTGGTAAGAACTCACGAATGACGCTACCAATGATTGGAGTACGGCCTAAGCCACCGCCAGCCATGATCTTATAACCCATTTCACCCGCGTCATTACGAACCAGATATACACCGATATCGTGAAATGCTGTTGCAGCACGGTCTTTCTCTTGCAATGCTGAAACTGCAATCTTGAACTTACGCGGCAAGAACGCAAATTCAGGATGGAAGGTACTCCACTGACGAATCAATTCACACGTTGGACGTGGATCAGCAATCTCTCCTGCTACGACGCCCGCAAACTGGTCGGTGGTGGTATTACGGATACAGTTACCTGAAGTTTGTACTGCATGCATTTGCACTGTTGCCAGTTCAGCAAGAATATCAGGTACATTTTCTAATGCAGGCCAGTTCAACTGAATATTTTGACGCGTTGAAACATGTGCATAACCACGGTCATATTCCGTTGCAATTTCAGCAATTTTTCTGAGTTGTTTGGTATTCATCAAGCCATACGGCACAGCAATACGGAGCATTGGCGCATAACGCTGCACGTATAAACCATTTTGCAAACGTAGTGGACGATATTCGTCTTCTGTTAATTTTCCTGCTAAATAGCGTTCTGTTTGATCACGAAACTGAGCAACACGTTGGTTAATCAGTTGTTGATCGAAATCCGTATATAAATACATGGCGTATGGCTAGTCATTCATTATAAAGGCGACTAGCATAGCGAGCTTTCATTCATCAACAAAATGCTTTTTTTGCATATTTAATAACGGTTTTATTGATAAGCCTATCTAATTGCCATAAAAAGAAAAAGCCCAGACGAATCTGAGCTTTTCTCTATCATTTTTAAATGAAATTAGTTCTTATCTGGCAAAGCATAAGCCACGAGATAATCACCCATTTTCGTGCCGAATGAACCATGTCCACCCGCCATAATCACGACGTACTGTTTACCATTGGCTTCATAAGTCATTGGCGTTGCTTGTCCACCTGCTGGTAAACGTGCTTCCCATAACTTGTCACCATTTGAAACATTGAATGCACGGATGTAGTTATCTTGGGTTGCACCAACGAACATTACGTTACCCGCAGTCGAGATTGAACCACCTAAACCTGGTACACCAATTTTCACTGGTGGTAACTGGAATAGATTCGGCAAGCTGTCACGGATGGTACCGATACGTTTTTTCCAAACTACATCATGGGTTTTCAAGTCCACACCAGCAACATAGCCCCAGCCAGGTTGTTTACATGGCAAACCGAATGGAGACAGGAACGGACTGATATCAACGCCGTATGGTGTGCCATACATCGGTTGCATACCTTGTTCTGTACCCGCACCACGCGCAACTGGCTCACGGTTTGGATCCGCTGGGATTAAACGGCTTACGAATGGCAAACCAATCGGGTTCATGACTGCAACCTGACGATCAGCATTCACAGACATACCGCCCCACTCGAATACACCGAGGTTACCAGGGAAAACTAAAGTTCCGTTTTCTGAAGGTGGCGTATAAATACCATCATAATTCAGACGTTTAAATTTCACACGACACATTAACTGGTCAAACATTGTGGCACCCCACATGTCTTTATCCGTTAATTTATCTTTCGGTGCTAAGTTAAAGTCAGAGAATGGTTGAGTTTTAGCGTAGAACTCACCTTTGGTTTGTGGTCCCCACTTCACTGTTTGTGGCACTGGTTTTTCAGTAATCGGTACAATTGGCTGACCATTACGACGATCTAAAACGAAGGCATTACCTGTTTTAGTCAACACATAAATTGCAGGCACTGTTTGACCAGATTTATCCTGAATATCCGCCAATGAAGGTTGTGATGGTACGTCCATATCCCACAAATCATGATGTGTGGTCTGGAAATGCCATACCAGTTTACCTGTGGTTGCATTGATCGCCAGCATTGAGTTTGCATAACGCTCTTTCAATTCTGTACGGTCACCGCCCCAGATATCTGGCGTACCTACACCTGTTGGTACATACACGATGTCCAGTTTTGCATCATAGGCAAGTGGCGCCCATGCGTTTGGTGAGTTATGCACAAATGTTGTGTCTTGACCTGGCATTGCATTTGGATCAGCAGCGCCTGTATCAAACACCCATAATAATTTACCTGTGTTCACGTCATAACCACGAATAACACCTGATGGCTCTTTATTCGAATGGTTATCGGTCACTGAACCCGCGATCACAACGGTCGTACCAGACACAACACCCGGAGATGTCGGGTTATAACCACCCGGATACGCATATGGCATGAACTCTTGTAAGTTCACTTCACCGTTTTGACCAAAGTCAGAACATGCCTTACCTGTATCTGCATTCACTGCAACCAAACGACCATCATTCACAGGAACAAAGACTTTACGTGGACACTCTGTTGAGGTCGACTTCTTCGCTTGTAAACTGGTTGCAAATTCAGTGGTATTGGCAGCATCGTAGTACATTACGCCACGACAAGTTAAATGCTGGAAGGTTTTATCGGTTTTGAGCTTAGGATCAAAACGCCATTTTTCCTTACCTGTCGCAGGATCAATCGAGATTAAATGTTGATGTGGTGTACACATAAACATGTTATTGCCAATCTTGATTGGTGTTACTTGGTTAGTGGTTTCACCTGAATCATTTTCAGTTCTGAAATCACCTGTACGTAATGTCCAAGCCACTTTAAGATCTTTGACGTTTTTATCATTGATCTGTGTCAATGGAGAATAACGTTCACCACCCTGACTACGACCATAAGCAGGCCAATCTTCAGGCGCAATGCCTTCAACCGCTTTCGCTTGTGCAGGTTGAGGCGTCTGAATCACACCATTGATTTCTTGTGGATCATTAAAGATCGAGTACACCATCACCACGATAGCAATCGCTAAAGTTGAAGATAAGGCCACTTTACTTGATGCCAGATTATCAATACCGCGTGTTACCGCAGGAACGAGTAACCAAAGACCCAAGATACCCAGAATATCTAGACGTGGTGCAAGTGCCCAGAAGTCTGTACCAACTTCCCAAACACCCCAGATCACACTGCCTAACATGAGCGCGGCATACACCCATAAAGGGCCTGATGCACGTTTATAGAGTTGTACTGCCACAATGAGCAACAGCACACCTGCAATCACATAATAAAAAGACCCGCCAATGGCAGCGAGCCAGATACCGCCAATGAGCAAGAACAGCGCAATGAGGGCGATAATAATCACCGTCAATGTTCTTAGCCCAGATTTTGAAGCAGATTGATTCATAAGATCACCTTGCATCTTTTGTATTTTTAGATCCATCCAGCGCATACATGAGCGACTGGATGGTTGAGTTCAAATCACAACAAGTATTTTGCAGATACAGTCCGTTTTTATGAACACCATCTGCAAAATTGCTCGAGTATCGAAATTAGAAAACGGTTTGGAACTTAATTCCACCAACCCATGTCTTATCGCCATTTTTCAATGCGCCAACATGGTGGACATACTGAACATTCGGACGAATCGTCAACCAGTTGGTTGCGTGAATGCCGTAATACAACTCAGTGTTATATTCCTCATCCAGCAAACCATTTGCATCATCATTGGCATGAATACGTGCTACGCCCAGTGCAAGTTCATCTTGCGGACGTTGGTCAAGTAAACCTTTATAGATCAAGCCAACATTTTGCATGTCTTTGACAGAATTGGTTTTTGAATCATGTACTGTGACATTCACAAAACCAGTTAAACCACGATCAGACTGACCATCATGACGGGTTAACTGCTGCTTCACAGTGAACCAGCCACCTTGCTTGTGTCCAGTTTTGGCAGGATTCTCAATTTCTGCTGCATCAGCCGTACTGTAGTAGTAGCCGAAACGATATTCACCCGGTAAAGACAATGCACCGAGTTTTGGTGTCCAGACCACTTCGGCTGGAATAATCGCACCATGTGAACCATCAGTACTTAAATTAAAGCCTTTACCACGTTGCAAGTTTTCAGGGTTATATTCATAAGCCCCGATTTGAGCGTATAGGTCTGGCTGTAAGTTGTACTTCACACGCAATGCCCACTGACTCACAGGCCAGTTATACCATTGGTCGCCTACCCAGTTACCCACTTGCGAACCACATAAAGCCAAGTTCTGGAAATCACAGTCAAAGCTGTTGAAATCTTCACCTTCGCCAAAACGACCGACTTTAATATCCAAAGCTTGATCTAAAAATTTCTTTTTGATCCACAAGTCTGTTAGACGCCAAGTTTGACCACGCCCCCACACTTCTTGTGTAGAACTCAAATGGCCTTGTAATGCATCAGCCGTTTGTGATAAAGATTGACCATCACGATAAGTGACCGTGATCTGTGCTTCTGTATCTTGCCAACCTAAAATTTTATTTAGATCGAAATGTGTACCTAAAGCCAATTGTCCAGTAAATTCACTGCCATGGCTTGAATGCTGTTTAGAATCTAAAACCCCTGCGAATTCACCAGTGTAATCAGCAGAAAATTTGTAACCCTGTTCTTGCAACGCCGTGCGTTGACCGTTCCAATCACCAAATAGCCATTGACCATTCGGATCAAAGGCAGATGAAGCGGCTTGAGTATGTTGTGCAAAAAGACTCAATGATAGAACGGATAAACAAGAAACAATCAATGACTTCGAGATTGTCATGTTTACGTAACCTTTTATGTTATTGTGTATAAAAGGTTACTCTTATTTTTAAATTACAACTTATTCAAAATGTTAACAATCTGTACAATATTTTAACAATCAGTGATTAGTCGCACATATTTTCTACCATTTGCCTTCACCTAGCCCCTGACCGATGAATGCATACTTCATTTGAGAACGAGAAAACTTGATTGGACAGGCCAATTGCGCTTCGGTTTGATCGGAGTTTTCAGATACAGGGACATCTACAACCCAGTCGCGTTGCTGAGCGATTGGTGAATCCAAAGCCTCATCTAGGCTGAGAACTGGTTCTACACAAATATCCAGACTCTGGAACAAATGTTGCCATTCTGAAAAATTCTGAGTCTTAAACTTATCTTGTAGCGCTTGTTTTACCGCCTGACGATCTTCTGGATCAAAAGAGGCACCTTTTGCCAGTAGTAAAGGCAATTCTAAAGCAGCTGCCAAGCCAGCCATAAATTGTGGCTCTAAACTTCCTACAGAGAAATAACGACCATCTTTGGTTTCATAATAATCATAGAAACTCGCACCATTGAGCATGCCTGCCTCAGGCGCTTGTGGTGTCTGCCCTGCCAGACTTGCGGAAGCAGCCATACTATTGAGGCTTGCCACACAATCTGTCATGGAAATATCAATATATTGTCCCAGACCGCTGCGTTGGCGTTCAACGACAGCCGCAAGTATACCAATCACGGCATGCAGCGATCCGCCAGCCACATCAGCAATCTGAATCCCTAAGGGTGGTGGTCCACTGTCTTGACGACCGCTGTGTCCGGAAATGCCCGCAAGTGCCAAGTAATTAATATCGTGCCCTGCCCGATCTTTATAAGCGCCTGTCTGGCCATATCCTGTAATTGAACAATAGATGAGACGAGGATTAATCTCGGCTAAAGTTTCATAGTCCAGTCCTAGACGGCGCATGACATCTGGACGGAACTGCTCCAGCACAATATCAAACTCGGAAATTTTTGTTTTGATCAGTTCGATATTGGCTGCATCTTTTAGATCAAGTGCAATCGACTGCTTGTTTCGATTGAGATAACTATGTGCAGTGGCCTGTCCGTTCGCATAGGGTGGCATTATCCGTACCAAGTCAGGACGTGTTGGAGATTCAACATGGATAACTTCTGCACCCATGTCCGCAAGGTACATACTGGCAAATGGCCCAGGTAATAAAGTAGAAAAATCTAGGACTTTCAATCCCTTTAGAGCAGATGGCATGATAATTTTTACTCAATTTGTTCAAATTTTCTTTTATACTAGGTGTGAAGAAACACAAAAACAATGTCATGTTCAGCCATTTACCTTGATAGTTTCGGCAATTTAACATGTATACAATGAGCAGATATTTTTCTTGTCAATTGCTCAATTTGATATTTTAGACGGTTATTTAGGTCAATTATCGTGAATAGTAAAGAAACTGAAGGATTCAATATGAGCCGTGATACGATCAGCATCCACTTCGTGAATGCGGCTTTAACAGGTGTTAAACGCCTAGGCATGGACGTTGAAACATTACTTTCACATGTCGGTATAGAAGCAGAATTACTTCGTCAACCGAAAGCTCGAATCTCTCCTGAGCAGTACACTCGTTTTGTAAAAATGTTATGGATGGTTACCCAAGACGAACACGTTGGTTTCGATGTACAGCCTCGTCGCTTGGGTACATTCGCAATCATGTGTCAATTGATCATCCATTCCAAGACACTCGGACAAGCACTTGAACTCTCCTCTCAATTCTACAAACTGTTTGGAGATGAATGGTCAGTAAGCTTGGAACGTGACAAGCATGAAGCACGTTTGGTTCCCCATATTCCTAAAGCTTTAGATCCCGACCATTTCATTACTGAAAGTATGCTAATGATTTGGCATGGTCTTGCTTCATGGTTAATCGAACGTCGTTTACCTTTAGAACGTGTTCATTTTGGTTATGAACGCCCAAGCCATGCCGATGAATACGATGCATTATTCTTTGCACCCGTGATGCAGTTTGATGCGCCACGTACAGAGATTACCTTTGCTGCTGATTATCTTGACCTGCCAATCCGTCAAGATGAAAAGACTTTAGAGGAATTCCTGAAAGCAGCACCTGCCCAGCTTCTTGTGAAATTTAAAAATACTAACTCGCTTACCTCACGTATTCGTGATGTATTAAAGAGTCAGATCGGCGAAGAAATGCCAACACTCAACGATGTTGCTGCAATGTTGTATTTATCACCACAAACTTTGCGTCGTCGTTTAGCTGCCGAAGGTAAAAGCTATCAAGGTGTTAAAGATGCCTTGCGTCGTGATGCTGCGATTCACTTATTGCTCACCCCAAATCTCACCCTTGAAGATGTAGCACAACAAGTCGGCTTTAGTGAAACCAGTACGTTCCACCGTGCCTTTAAGAAATGGACAGGTGTAACACCTGGCTTATATCGTCAGTTGCACGGACATCATAGCTAATTGTTTCCAAACAAGTGTTCAGCCTAATATGGTTGAACACTTGTTTAAAATTATGGTAATAATCAAGCCTAATTTTACGATAAGCTTGAACAACAATGATTATAAAAAAAGGCGACTTCACGCATCCCCAAGTTCAAAATTTGATCCACATCCATTTGCATGGCCTGCATCAGAACACACCTATTGAACATAGTTTTGCATTAGATCTCTCTCATCTACAAAACGATTCTATAAGCTTTTATACCCTTTGGAATAACGATTTGCTTCTGGGTTGTGGCGCGATTCAAGAACTGACACCTCAACATGCTGAACTCAAATCTATGCGGACTCATCCCAACCATTTACGTCAAGGTGTTGCAAAGCAATTGCTGGAGTATTTATTGAAAGTTGCTCAGCAACGTCAATATCAACGCGTCAGTTTAGAAACAGGCAAAGATGTTCACTTTAATGCTGCAATTAGCCTTTATAAAAAGTTTGGTTTTGTTCAAGGCGCGGCGTTTGCAGAATATACTGAATCGCCCTATAACCAGTTCTTTCACTTATCTTTATCATAAGTTTCATCTTTAGCAGGGTCATAACCATAAGACAATAACACTTTACCCTGATGCCTGAACAAGCACAGGGCTTTTGTTTTGATATGCATCACTCTGCCTTCATCTGCTTTAAAAATGCTTCCGTCTGTTTTGGCGAAGTTAAACGAATAAATTGAATATGTTGATACTGAGGGTCCTTGCTCATGGCTAAATACTTTTTACGATTTTTAGCGTGATGGGTGATCATCCATAAAATAATAGAGTCCTTAGACAGAAAGCTGGTCTTGAAACTTTCTCGATTATTCGAGTTTGGCCATAGTCTTTTTTGTGTTGCCGCGCGAGCAATTGCTCGTTTAACTGAGCGGTACAGGTTCAATGAAAATGAATAATCCAGCCAAATAACCGTATCAATATATTTAAGCTTTAAATCTAGTGTTCGAGAATAATTACCATCAAGTACCCATCCTCTAGTTGCCTGATCAATTTGACTTTGTAATTTAGCAAAAAACTCCTGATCAGATGTTTCTTGCCAATCATCCAGCCAAAATAAATCATCCATTTCAATGTGTGCCACCCCTAGCTTTTGAGCGAGCTGACGGGCAAAGGTTGTTTTTCCAGAAGCAGAGGTTCCTACAACATTAATAAATTTCATCTATCCCCACCCAGTCTAAGCATTTTCCATCGCGATTTTTAGCTTCAAGAATAAGGCTTCATCTGGTGATTCCCGCCAGTCATCCAGCCAGAGTAAATTATCAAGTTCAATGTATTGTAATTTTCGCTGGTCTGCCAATTTTCGGGCAAACGTAGACTTATCCGAACCTGTGGTACCAATAATATTAATGAATTTCATCTAATCAATATATTTTATTTATGGTTGGTTAGTGTATTGATAAACCTATTTTTCAATCAAGTCGTTAGATTGGCGAAAAACATCAAACTTGCCAATGTTTATCATCATTGCGCTGACACTTAAATTGAGTACACTCGATAAACAACAATTTTAAGGTGATACAAGGAAAACCTATGAGCGAGGCCTACATTATTGATGCCATTCGCACGCCACGCGGAAAAGGAAAAAAAGATGGCTCACTGCATGAAGTCAAACCGATTACTTTACTCACATCATTATTGAATGAATTACAACAACGCCACCAACTCGACACGTCAAAAGTAGATGATATCGTTTTAGGTTGCGTCACCCCGATTGCAGACCAAGGCGGTGATATTGCCAAAACCGCAGCGATTGCAGCTGGCTGGAATGATGATGTTGCTGGTGTGCAAATCAACCGTTTCTGTGCATCTGGTTTAGAAGCTGTCAACTTGGCAGCACAAAAAGTCCGTTCAGGTTGGGAAGATATCGTCGTTGCAGGTGGCGTTGAATCGATGTCACGTATTCCAATGGGTTCCGATGGTGGTCCGTGGGCACTTGATCCTGAAACCAACTTAAAATCGTCTTTTGTTCCACAAGGGGTTGGCGCTGATCTGATTGCCACTTTAGATGGCTATAGTCGTGAAGATGTCGATGCTTTTGCGGTCAGTTCACAGCAAAAAGCAGCTGCGGCTCAAGCCAACGGTTATTTCGACAAATCAGTGGTGCCTGTTAAAGACCATTCAGGTGTAATGATCTTAGAAAAAGATGAATTTATTCGAGGTACGACTACAGTTGAAGGTTTAGCAAAACTGAATGCCAGCTTCGAAATGATGGGACAAATGGGCTTTGATGCCGTCGCATTACAGAAATATCCAGAAGCACAGAAAATTAACCATGTGCATCATGCAGGCAACTCATCAGGCATCGTTGATGGCGCTGCGGTCGTATTATTGGCTTCTGAAAAAGCAGTCAAAGAACAAGGCTTGAAACCACGCGCCAAAGTACTGGCAACTGCCTTGGTCGGTACAGACCCAACAATCATGCTTACAGGCCCTGCCCCTGCTGCGCGTAAAGCCCTGGCTAAAGCTGGTTTAACAATTGATGATATTGACCTATTTGAAGTCAATGAAGCTTTTGCTGCGGTCGTCATGCGTTTTATCAATGAGCTCAAAGTTCCTGCTGAGAAAGTCAATGTCAACGGCGGTGCAATTGCGATGGGCCACCCACTCGGTGCAACAGGCGCCATGATTTTAGGAACTTTACTTGATGAATTAGAGCGTCAAGGTAAAAAACGTGGCCTAGCCACATTATGTGTGGGTGGTGGAATGGGGATCGCCACCATTATTGAGTTGGTGTAAGGAGCACAACATGAGCGCTATTAAATACGAAAAAAACGCTGACAATATTGTAATTCTTACCCTTGATTCATCTGGTCAATCTGCCAATACCATGAATGCAGAATTCCGTGAGTCACTCCAAGAAGTTAGCCAAAAACTCAAAGCTGAAACTGATCTGAAGGGCATTATTTTCCGTTCTGCCAAGAAAACTTTCTTTGCAGGCGGTGACTTGGATGAGTTGATTCAAGTTCAACCCGAACATGCCACTGAATTCTTCAAAATGATTGAGGAACTCAAAGGCGATTTACGTGCTATTGAAACATTAGGGGTTCCTGTTGTTGCCGCATTAAATGGTACGGCGCTCGGTGGCGGTTGGGAAATTGCTTTAGGCTGTCATTATCGTATTGCCATTAACGATCCAAAAACCAAGTTTGGTCTACCAGAAGTGACTTTAGGCTTGCTGCCTGGTGGTGGCGGTATTGTCCGTATGGTTCGCTTGCTTGGTTTACAGAATGCGTTTCCATTCTTGATGGAAGGCAAACAGTTTGGTGTGGACAAAGCAAAATCGCTAGGCTTAGTTCATGACACCGCTGAAAATGAACAAGAGCTTTTAGACAAAGCGATTGCTTGGGTCAAAGCCAATCCGAAGTCACAACAACCTTTCGATGTTAAAGGCTACAAAATCCCAGGGGGTGATCCCAAAACGCCTGCTGTGGCTCAAATACTTGCCATTGCTCCAGCCATGCTGCGCGACAAAACCAAAGGCTGTTACCCTGCGCCTGAAGCGATCATGGCGGCAGCAGTAGAAGGTGCGCAGGTTGATGTTGATACCGCTTTACGTATCGAATCACGTTACTTTACTCAACTCACGGTCGGTCAGATTTCTAAAAATATGATCGGCACATTCTGGCATGGTCTTAATGCAATCAAGTCTGGTGCAAGTCGCCCTGCGGATGTTGCAAAATGGCAAGCCACTAAAGTCGGTGTATTAGGTGCAGGCATGATGGGTGCAGGCATTGCCTATTCAACTGCAATCAAAGGCATCCCTGTGATCCTGAAAGATGTCTCTGTTGAAAATGCAGAAAAAGGCAAAGCGTATTCACAAAAGCTTCTCGATAAGCGTGTTTCTCAAGGTCGTATGAGCGCAGAAAAGCGTGACCAAGTCTTAGCACTGATTACAGCAACAGCAAATGCAGCAGACTTGCAAGGCTGTGATTTGATAATCGAAGCGGTATTTGAGAATCAGGAATTAAAAGCTAAAGTGACACAAGAAGCTGAACAATATTTAGCTGAAGGTGGCATCTTTGCATCAAATACCTCAACCCTTCCAATCACGGGTTTGGCAACAGCAAGTAAAGATGCCAAGAAATTCATTGGGCTCCACTTCTTTAGTCCAGTAGATAAGATGCAACTGGTTGAAATTATTAAAGGCAAAGAGACTTCTGCGGACACATTGGCGAAAGCCTATGACTTTGTTCAACAAATTGCCAAGACACCGATCGTCGTCAATGACAGCCGTGGTTTCTTTACCAGCCGTGTGTTCGGAACCTTTATTCAGGAAGGTATGCGTTTACTTGCAGAAGGCGTTCATCCTGCCAAAATTGAAATGGCTGCACTAAAAGCTGGTATGCCAGTTGGCCCACTCGCAATTCAGGATGAAGTCTCTTTAACTTTGACTGAGCATGTGGCTGGTGAAACCCGTAAAGCATTGCAAGCTGAAGGTAAAGATTTGCCAAAAACCCCTGTGGATGAAGTCGTTCATACCATGATTCACGAGCTGAACCGTAAAGGTAAAGCGGCGGGTGCTGGCTTCTACGATTATCCTGAAAATGGCAAAAAGCATTTATGGGATGGACTCAGCCGCTGGCAGAAAGACAACAGTATTACTGAACAGGATATGATTGACCGCTTCCTGTTTGTACAAGCACTGGATACTTTACGTTGCTATGAAGAAGGTGTTTTAGAATCAGTGATTGATGCCAATGTCGGTTCAATTTTTGGAATTGGTTTTGCACCGTGGACCGGTGGTGCGATTCAATTCCTGAATCAGAATGGAATCGAGCAATCATTGCAACGTGCTGAACAACTGGCAGGCCAATATGGTGAACGTTTTGTGCCACCTCAACTATTGAAAGACCTTGCTCAGAGAAAAGAAATTATTCAATAATTTTGTTCTCTCTGCATTGCATATCAGCCCGTATGGAACTCGTTGTCTATACGGGCTTTTTTCTGGTTTCGACAATGCCGTAGCAAAACTTTCGAGCATTACATCACGATTTATGCTATAACCACCAACAGTTTTGCTTTAATTTTTTTGTCCTTTGGAACTATCTTATGTCTGAGAAACTCTGTCCAGAAACCTCACCGTGGGGTTGGAAAGCATTAATTATCACCTGTATTTTAAGCTTCATTTTTATGGTGGTTTTCTATTTAGCCATGAATAATGAGCCAGACTATATGCCAATGAACAAAAATAAAGTGGCGCCTCAGTCTGAAATGTCACAATCGTCAATGATGTCTGAAAGCAGCACGGAAACACATCAGCACAATCACTAAAATGCTTGTCGAACATGGTAAATCCTGTTAAACAGTGATTTATCATGTTATTCGAGATATTCAATGCTTCAACAAAATCGTCAGGCACTGGTCGTTGAAGGCGGTGGAATGCGAGGTGCATTCACCAGCGGTGTCTTAGATGCATTTTTACAGCAACAGTTTAATCCCTTCGATCTCTGTGTTGGTGTTTCTTCTGGTTCAACCAATGTCGCCAACTATCTGGCCGCACAACAAGGCCGCACGCTTCAGATCTATTTAGATCATTCGCTTCGCACCGAATTTATTCATTATGGCCGTTTCTTCAAAGGCGGTGATCTGCTCGATTTAAAATGGATGTGGGATATCGTGGAAAGCGAACATCCTTTGAATCAGGCACATTTATTTGCGAATCATCCTGAATTTTATATGGTACTCACTCACGCCATTACGGGTGAAGCCACTTATATCAAAGCTTCCAAAGACAATATTCTGGATGGTCTAAGAGCCTCTAGCTCAATTCCAGTATTGACGCGCCAAGCAGTTGAGGTATTTGGGGAACCTTATTTCGATGGTGGTGTAGCAGATGCCTTGCCTGTGCTTTGGGCTGCACAACAACATGATGTATCGAAATTGATGGTGTTAAGAACCCGTCCTCAAAACTACTATAAAGCCAGTAGTAAAGGCGATCAGTTCCTTGCGAAATATCTATTCAAGCAAAATCATGGCTTTGCGCAGAGCCTATTGTCCAGAACACAACGCTACAATGATTCGGTTCAGTTTGTGCGCACACCATCAGGACAAAAAATTCTGGAAGTTTGCCCACCTGATCTGAAAAATATGGCAGGTCGACTCACCAAGAATAAGGCCAAAATCCGCTATAGCTACGATGTCGGCTTAGACGTTGGCTTACAAGCCATCGAAGACTGGAATAAACTTTAAATCCTTGTCGAATCATCAATAATATATTGAGGCAGGATAAGCCTGATCATGCTCATCCTGTCTCACATCTCCCTCGAATTTTTCTATTTTAAAAGTTTTCTCTAACCTAACATTATTCACATTCCCATTTTTATACTTGGCAACAGCGGCTAAAAAGGCGCAAAATCTGCTTTTATTTTTTTATTTATTTGGGAATTTATTATGAATAAGCAACCATCCCCACAAAAAGATTCAAATGAAACCGTATTGGGATGGAAATTTGTCATCATTGTTGGGGTGCTCAGTACCATTTTTTTAAGCTTTTTCTATTTAGCAATGACCCAAGAACCAGATTACATGCCTGGGGCACAACGTAAGGCACAACAACAAAAAGAGCTTTCGCAGGACGCATCTCCTGCAAGCTCAGAAGTGTCTGCACAAACTAAGCAGTAGTCAGAATAATGATAGATGCCAATCTTACAGGTCAAACCATTCCTGTGATTGGCATGATCATCTCAATATGTGGAATACCACACTCATTATATTCCTCCCCTTGCACTGCAAAACCAAGCTGCTCATAGAATGAAATCGCATGCACTTGCGATGACAAATGAAGAAATGCGCGATGTTGCTGCCGCGCATAAACCAGAATCTCTTGCATGATCATTTGACCAATCCCTTGTCCTCGATAGGCTTTGAGTACTGCAACCCGCCCCACACTATTATTTTGTAATAATCGTGCTGTCGCAATCGGCTGCTCCTGATCATAAATCACAAAGTGTTGTGAGATCGCATCTTGTTCATCCCACTCATCCTGTTCTGGAATGGCTTGCTCTACGATAAAAACTTGCTCTCGAATCAATTTGGCATCACGCTGTAATTGATCCCAACTTCCCTGTTGAACGCGTAGCATATTTCCCTCGAATGTCATTAACACTTACAACCTATATTCTCGACTGGCATTTGATCTTGTAATAACAGTTCCAGACTTTGTTTCTCAATGCCATACATTGCTTTTAACGCTTGAATCTGCTGCATAATTTTGGCATCAGGCTGCAGAATATCTTTGCGCTTGGTCGCCAGAATCATTTTGTTTTTGCTGGTATGTTCCAAAGATACAAATTCAAAGACTTTGGTTTCATAGCCATAGGCTTTCAGCAACAAAGCACGCAAAGTATCGGTCAACATTTCTGCCTGCTGGCCTGCATGAATACCAAACTGAAGCATCGGCTGTAACACCTCTGGACTTTGTAATTGCGGACGTAGCTCTTTATGACAGCACGGCGCGCACATGATCATCGACGCATTGAGGCGAATCCCTGTATGAATGGCAAAATCTGTTGCAATATCACAAGCATGTAAAGCAATCATCACATCCAGTTTTTCTGGATGATAGGTACGAACATCGCCTTCAAAAAAGTCTAAGTGATTAAAACCAACCTGATCAGCAATATTCTGGCAGAACTCCACCAGATTCGAACGGAGCTCAACGCCCGTGATTAAAGGCGTTTTCTGTTGTGCTTGCAAATAGTCATATAACGCAAAAGTTAAATAGCCTTTACCTGAACCAAAGTCGACAATATTTAATTCTTGCTGTGAAGCATCGATCTGCTCATAGGCATTGGAAAAGATTTCAATAAATTTATTAATCTGTTTCCATTTTCGCGCCATGCTTGGCACGATCTGCCCTTTTTCATCGGTAATACCAAGATGTTTTAAGAACGGGCTTTGCTGTTGCACATAACGCTGCTTTTCACGGTTATGTTGCTGTTGTTCAACCTTGTCCGTTGCTGCCTGTTTTTTCTGGCTATTCAACATCGCTTTCTTTTTATTTTTCTTAAGCTGTATGTCTTGATTCAAGGTAAATAAATTTGCCTGTTTAGATTGTGCCAACAATTCAGCAATCTTTTCCAACCCTTCGGTAATCGAATAGTTTTTTGTGATGTCTTGCGTGGTGTGATGGTATAAACAAGACAATGTTGCCTGTCCCTGCAACTCGATCATACGAAAAGTCATTTTCTCTAATTGTGCCAAATCACCTTTGTACCGACTCAGTATCAGGCGATCAAAGCTTTTATTTTCAATAGATTGCTGGATATCCAAGAAAAACTGCTGTTCTTGTTCAAAAGAAAAATTCGGCGCAAACATAATGAAAACCTGACAAATAGAAACTAAATTTTAAAGCGTCTTACTTTAAAAGGGAAATTGCATTACGATACAGTTGTATTTTTATGCAACCTGATCGCTTGATGAACTCAAAAACACTACTGGACTATGACCCAAAAGAAGAACTGATTAATGCCTATAGTCATGGGCTGGGTGCTGTCATTGCTTTAATTGCTTCAATTTTTCTTATCATTAAGGGGCATTCTCTCCCCTTAGGCCAATGGATGAGTCTATGGGTCTATGGCTTTAGCCTAGTCCTCTTGCTTGCGAGTTCTATGCTGTATCACTTTGCTGTGGATGAACGTAAGCGCTATTGGTATAAAAAACTGGATCATACTGCGATTTACTATTTGATTGCAGGCACCTATACACCATTTCTCAGTATTGCGATTCCAACCGCCAAAGCCCATTATTTACTGATTGCGCTATGGGTGATTGCCCTCATTGGCACTCTTTTTAAACTGGTCTTTATCCACCGCTTCCAAAAGATTTCCTTGGCAGCTTACCTATTGATGGGCTGGTTAGCGATTTTGGTGATGGATGATATGCAACGTTATCTGAGTAAGGATGCGATACAACTCTTAGTTGCAGGCGGGTTGGCTTATACCATCGGCACATTGTTTTATGCTTTAAAAAAGGTAAGATATACCCACGCAATTTGGCATGTTTTTGTGCTACTAGGGGCAGGATTACACTTTTTAGCAATCTACTGTTATGTATTATAAGTCCATATATAGCATTCAGTTTTTCTAAGTAAAACTGCATATTCAAAAGGAATTTTTCAAGACAGACTTCTGTTTCTTGAACGAATAACATGAAGGTCTCTTGTATGTCGTCAAGCACTACGACTGCCACCCCAGAAGTGGCCAGCAATTCAAAAGTACGGGTATTATTTGCCAGCCTTGTCGGTACTACGATTGAGTTTTTTGACTTTTATATCTATGCCACAGCAGCTGTGCTCATTTTTCCACATTTATTTTTCCCAGAAAGTAGCGATGGCGCTGCGGTTCTAAAATCACTGGCAACATTTGCCATCGCCTTTATTGCACGCCCAATCGGCGCTGCTATTTTTGGCCATCTCGGTGATCGGATCGGACGTAAAGCAACCTTGGTTGCAGCCTTGCTAACGATGGGTATTTCTACGGTTTGTATTGGTCTGTTGCCAACTTATGCACAGATTGGTCTTGCAGCTCCCCTGCTTCTCGCGCTATGCCGCTTAGGTCAAGGTTTAGGTCTCGGTGGGGAATGGAGTGGTGCAGTCTTATTGGCTACAGAGAATGCACCAGAGGGCAAACGCGCCTGGTACGGCATGTTCCCACAACTCGGTGCGCCAATCGGCTTTATTCTCGCAACAGGTTCATTTTTACTGCTCAATGCTTTTATGTCTGAACAGGCATTTATGACTTGGGGCTGGCGTATTCCATTTATTGCCAGTGCAGTATTGGTCTTGGTTGGCTTGTATATCCGTCTAAAGCTGCATGAAACACCTGCGTTCCAGAAGGTATTGAATAAGCAAAAAGAAGTGAATGTACCTTTCAAGGAAGTCATGACCAAACATTTGCCAATGTTAATCCTTGGTACCATCGCAGCAATCTGTACCTTTGTGGTGTTTTACCTCACTACGGTTTTTGCCCTGAACTGGGGAACTACAAAACTTGGTTATGCACGCGGTGAGTTTCTAGTCTTGCAACTGGTTGCGACCTTATGTTTTGCTGCGTTTATTCCGCTCTCTGCCATTCTTGCAGAGAAGTTTGGTCGTAAGAATACATCGATTGCTGTCTGTGTCCTTTCAGCATTGTTCGGACTTTGCTTTGCGCCGCTTTTAGGCTCAGGTAGCCCATTCTTGGTATTCTTGTTCCTGTGTATCGGTCTTGCGATTATGGGTTTAACCTATGGGCCAATTGGGACTGTATTGTCAGAGATCTTTCCGACTTCGGTACGCTATACCGGCTCTGCACTAACTTTTAATTTGGCAGGTATTTTCGGTGCTTCTTTTGCGCCTTATATTGCGACAAAGCTGGCTGAAAGTTATGGTCTAGGTGCCGTCGGTTTATATCTCAGTTGCGCATCAATCCTTTCTTTAATTGCCTTTTTACTGATTCGTGAAACCAAGCATGATGATGTAAATAATCAAATTTAAGCGCTTAATTTCAGATGATCTGTGGATAACCGATCCCGATCATCTGAAATACCATTCAATTTGTGCCTTTTTATCTTATAAAGTTGCTTTTCTGACTGCATTCTTCCAAATATTTTTTGTGCTAAAATAACCGCCTTTATTTTTTCTTAGACGATTGTGTTATGTACGCAGTGATTATCGTTGCCGTATTTTTAATCAGCTTCTTATATACCTATTTACGCGGTAAAGAGCGCTTAAAAGCATCTCGACAATTATTTGACCATTCGACATTTTTAGCGCCGATCAACATGTTTATGACGGGCTTTTCCAAATTGCCGAACCAACCTTTCTTTGATGTGGCTCAGTTCCCTGAACTCAAACCGCTACAAGATAATTGGGAAGTAATTCGCGAGGAAGCCATTCAACTACAGAATCAGATTAAAGCCTCTGAAAAAAATAATGATGCTGGCTTTAACACTTTCTTTAAACGTGGCTGGAAACGCTTTTATCTGAAATGGTATCAAGATAGTCATCCGTCAGCACAACAACTTTGTCCCAAAACCGTTGCCTTACTGGAAAGCATTCCATCAGTAAAAGCAGCGATGTTTACCGAACTTCCTTCTGGAAGTTATCTAGGTAAGCACCGTGATCCTTATGCCGGTTCTGTACGCTATCATCTTGGCTTAGTTACGCCAAATAGCGATGACTGCTTCATTGAAGTCGATCAGGAACGTTATAGCTGGAGAGATGGTGAAGCGACTGTATTTGACGAAACCTTCGTACACTGGGCTGAGAATAAGACCGATGAAACGCGTATTATCCTGTTCTGTGATATTGAACGTCCAATGAAATGGGGCTGGGCACAAAAGTTCAACCACTGGTTCGGTCGTAATGTCATGTCAGCGGCAAGCTCACCGAATGATGATCAGGACAAAACTGGCTTTATCAATCGCATCTTCAAATATGGCTATGCGGTACATCATTACGGCCGTGGTTTAAAAGAACGTAATCGCCCACTCTACTACGCATCAAAGTGGTTATTATTTGCGATTATTATTGGCCTGATCTTGTTGCCAAGTTTTCTTTAAGGCCATTTTAGCCACAAAAAAAGAGATGCGATTGCATCTCTTTTTTATTTTAAAACGATGACTTATTGAATCGCTTGAGCTGTTTGTGCGCCGGCAGTTTGTGCAGAAGCAGCATTCGCAGCTTGAACAGCAGTCTCACCAATCAAAGCAATCTTCGCCTTCTCTTGGCTTTTTGCAGACAATGCCGGGTTTGATGCCACAATACGATTGATGTTTGCAGAGTTTGCTGGTGCAATTGCCGCAGTTTGCAATACGATTGGACGGTTACCTGTTTCACCCAACGTATAGCGAATACCAGTACGTGGACTCACGACAGTCGTCACTTCACGTTTGACTTGTGCTTCTGCTGTGTTACTACCTTTTGCTGCCAATACTTTATCGACAGTTGTAGTTTGTGGTGCTTCAGCTGCAAATGCAAAACCTGACACTGCAGCACTTGCTAAAATTAAAAGTTGTAATGGTTTTTTCATTGTCTTCCCGCTTTTAATGCGAATTCAATCAAGATCTGTAAGTTCAATAATGAAACTACAAAGCTGTCATTGACTCAAGTTATTTATCGTAAAAAAGCAGAGTCCAATGCTCTGCTTTTTTATTTTAGTGCAATCTAAAATCCAGCTTTAGATTTTACCGTGACATTGCTTGTATTTTAAGCCTGAACCACATGGGCAAGGCGCATTACGGCTTTCTGGTACTGGGAATGGTGCATTGTCTGTAAAGCCTTCTGTTTCCTCAGAAGCCGTTACTTCACCTGTTAAGCCATCCACATCATCATGTTCAAATGAAAGACGCATTGATTCAGCCTGACGTTGTTGCTGAGCTTCAAGTTCCGCTAATTCTTCCGCAGTCGGTACATGAACACGAGATAAGTCAGTTACGACATCAGATTTAATAATACCCAACATATTTACGAATAAGTTGAATGCTTCTTTCTTATATTCTTGCTCAGGGTTCTTTTGTGCATAACCACGTAAATGAATCCCTTGACGCAAGTAATCCATTGCCGCCAAATGATCTTTCCAATGGCGATCCAGCGAATTCAACATAAAGTGACGTTCAAGCATTGCTGCCGACTCATCACCCATTTGTTCACGACGCTGGCGATAACGAGCAACCACTTCATCTGAAATACGCTCAATCAATCCTTCTTCATCTAAACGACGATCTTGATCCAGCCATTGCTGTACTGGCAATTCGATACCGAGGTCAGACTGTAACGCACCTTCCAGACCTTCGATATCCCACTGATCATGAATCGATTCAGGTGGAATAAAGTTAGCGATTAAGCCTTTTACGACTTCGTGATGCATTTCTTCGATATAGTCTTGTAGCGTACTTTCTGCCAGAACTTCATCACGTTGTGAGTAAATGATCTTACGTTGTTCGTTATTGACATCATCGTACTTCAATAGGTTCTTACGAATATCGAAGTTACGTGCTTCAACTTTACGTTGCGCATTTTCAATCGAACGGCTCACCATTTTGTGTTCAATCGCTTCGCTTTCTTGTAAGCCCATCGCACGCATCATGCCTACAACA
Organism: Acinetobacter vivianii; assembly: GCF_014635885.1. Classification (GTDB taxonomy): domain Bacteria; phylum Pseudomonadota; class Gammaproteobacteria; order Pseudomonadales; family Moraxellaceae; genus Acinetobacter; species Acinetobacter vivianii. Next base: position 168,080 of record NZ_BMDR01000002.1, on the reverse strand, counting down.
CGGTCACCCGCGAAGATACGCATCAAATCATCTTCAAGCGATAAATAGAAACGAGAGACACCAGGGTCACCCTGACGACCTGCACGACCACGCAACTGGTTATCAATACGACGTGATTCATGACGCTCAGAACCAATGATATGCAAACCACCCGAACTTAAAACGTCTTCGTGATCTTTTTCCCATTGTGCCTGTAAACGCGCTTCATCTTCAGGCGTCGCATTTTCAATTTTGGCAAGTTTTGCTTTCCAGTTACCACCAAGCAAAATATCGGTACCACGACCCGCCATGTTGGTTGCGATCGTAACCGCATTCGGACTACCCGCTTGCGCAATGATATCCGCTTCACGCTCATGCTGTTTCGCGTTAAGGACTTCGTGATGGATACCCGCCTGTAATAACTTGGCAGATAAAATTTCACTGGCTTCAATGGTTGCTGTACCAATCAGGATCGGCGCAACACCTTGCTGACGAATCTTGGTAATTTCTTCAATAATCGCAGTGTATTTACCATTACGGTTTAAATAGATTAAATCGTTATGATCGACACGTACCATTGGACGGTGGGTTGGAATAATCACCACATCCAGACCATAAATTTCTTTCATTTCCGCAGCTTCAGTATCGGCAGTACCGGTCATACCTGACAGCTTTTTATAAAGACGGAAATAGTTCTGGAAAGTTGTAGTTGCAAGTGTCTGGTTTTCTGGCTGAATTTCCATGTTTTCTTTGGCTTCAACCGCTTGATGCAGACCTTCCGACCAACGGCGACCTGGCATGGTACGACCCGTGCTCTCATCGACAATAATCACTTCTTCTTTTTGCGTTTGAGGATTAATACCAATGATGTAATGCACGTTCTTTTGATACAAATAGTGTGCACGGATTGCAGCAGTAACATGATGAACCAGATTCAGGTTGGTTGCTGAATACAGACTTTCGCCTTCAGCCAACAGCCCCATTTCAATGAGTTTCTGTTCTACTGTTTCATAACCCACTTCAGTCATTTCAACTGAGCGCTGTTTTTCATCTACCCAGAAATGTCCGCCATCAGCCACTTTTTCTTCTTTCTGTGGACGTAATGTTGGAGGAATACTGTTGATGAGCTCATACAAATGAGATGAATCTTCGCTTTGACCAGAAATAATCAATGGTGTACGCGCTTCATCAATCAAGATCGAATCGACTTCATCGATAATGGCATAGCTTAGGCCACGCTGTTTTTTCTCTTGTAGAGAAAACACCATGTTGTCACGAAGATAATCGAAACCGAATTCGTTGTTGGTACCGTAAGTAATATCAGAAGTATAGGCTTGTGCTTTTTCATCAGGCATTTGCATTGAGTAAATCACACCAATGCTCAAGCCTAAGAATTCGAATAATGGACGGTTTAACTCGGCATCACGTTGCGCCAAGTAATCATTCACGGTAATCACGTGAACGCCCTGACCACTCAATGCATTGAGATAACAAGCCAAAGTACCCATCAGGGTTTTACCTTCACCTGTACGCATCTCGGCAATTTTACCTTCATGCAAGGTAATACCACCAATCAACTGCACATCGTAGTGACGCATACCCATGACACGCTTTGCCGCTTCACGACAAACAGCAAAAGCTTCTGGCAATAATTTATCTAAACTTTCGCCATTACTAAAACGTTGTTTGAATTCTGGAGTTTTTGCAGAGAGGTCTGCATCGTTAAGAGCAGATATCGTCGGTTCAAGCGCATTAATTTGTTCAACAATTTTACGCATGCGTTTGAGCTCACGCTCATTTTTTGTACCGAAGATACCTCCGATCAGACTTGCCAACATGAATAAACTCTCTAATCCTGTTTGTTATAAGGTTCGTCAATAACAACAAACCCTAGGTCGGTTAATTTTTTCTTAGCTGTTATTATGGAGTCAGAAATAAGAACTACAAGTGCTTTGCATCCAAACAGGTAAAAAAATCTGCGAGGCGATTCTGACATCACACAACTAAAGAGCGTTAATGTAGCAAATTTGCATTTAACTTACATCGACTTCAATGTGAATTTCTGCTCATTTTTTAACAAGATCCATAAGCAATATCTCAAAAGTTCATAACAAAATACAAAAACAATAATTTTATTTATAAAGTGAATGCTGCATATTGAATGGAGAAACGACATAGAAAAAAGTATAGAGGACTGATCATGACATTACGTTTAGGCGACACTGCCCCAAATTTCCAGCAAGAATCAAGCGAAGGTACTATTGATTTTTATGACTTTTTAGGCGATAGCTGGGGTATTCTATTTTCCCATCCCGCAGATTATACGCCGGTCTGTACCACTGAGCTGGGTTACACAGCCAAGCTGAAAGATGAATTTGACAAGCGTGGTGTAAAAGCCATCGCCCTTTCTGTTGATGATGTGAAATCGCACAAAGGCTGGATTCAAGACATTAATGAAACCCAGAATACCACGGTTAATTTTCCAATTATTGCAGATAAAGATCGTAAAGTATCTGAACTTTATGGATTTATTCATCCCAATGCCAGTGAAACCTTAACTGTTCGTTCATTGGTCATTATTGATCCGAATAAAAAAGTGCGTTTGATCATTACCTATCCAGCGTCAACAGGGCGTAATTTCAATGAAGTGTTACGCGTAGTCGATTCACTGCAACTCACCGATAATCACAAAGTTGCAACACCAGCAAACTGGCAACAGGGTGAAGATGTGGTAATTGTACCGTCATTGAAAGATGAAGAAGAAATCAAACAACGCTTCCCGAAAGGCTATAAGGCAGTTAAACCGTATTTAAGACTCACACCCCAGCCTGAGTGAGGATCAAACGAGCAACGCTCGTTCCTGAGAAGCGACTAAAGCTTCGCAAGAAGGTGAACAGCTATGCTGTGAGTTAAGAGATTAAAGCGAAAGCTTTAATCGCAGTGCAAGACAAACGCAATGCGTAGTAATCAAAAACGAGCAACGCTCGTTCCTGAGAAGTGACTAAAGCTTCGCAAGAAGGTAAACAGCTCTGCTGTGAGCTAAGAGATTAAAGCGAAAGCTTCAATCGCAGTGCAAGACGACATATCCAGCCTATCTCACTGATAGGCTTTTTAATGCCAGACTCAAATTTGTTTTGGTATTTTTTAATCAATACGTTATAAGAATAATTCGATCCGAAACACAATAAAAATCATCATGATCTATAACATTCATCATCTGCATTGTGGCAGCTTCTGCCCTGTCTGCGCACCCTTATTCGGACAAAAAGGCTGGAAAGCTCATCTGGTTTGTCATTGCCTGTTGATTGAAACTGATCGTGGACTGGTTCTGATTGATACAGGCTTGGGCTTACAAGACTATTTACATACTGAACAGCGTCTGGGCAACCTGCTGACTCAATTTGGTTCTATCGTGCCGAACCTGAAACTCAGTGCCATTCAACAGATTCAGCAACTCGGCTTTAGTCCCAACGATGTAAAACATATTTTTGTGACGCATCTGGATTTCGACCATGCGGGTGGTATCTCTGATTTTCCCCATGCAACCATACATGTGCTGGCCTCAGAATTTAATGCGACCCAGACATTATCTGCCAAAGGGAAACTACGTTATAAAACCGAGCAGTTTAAACAGCATCGACATTGGAGCTTTGCAGAACATAACGATGGTGAAGACTGGTTCAATCTCCAGCGTGTGAAAGGCCTTCCGTTGTTTCAGGATGAAATTCTCATGGTGCCGTTGCTCGGACATACACTTGGGCACTCAGGCATTGCAATTAAAAAACAGGATGGCTGGATTCTCTTTTGTGGCGATGCTTACTTTTCCCACTTAGAGCTCAACCCTAAAAATAAACTCAGAGCACTCGACCTCACCGAACGCTTATTGGCTGAAGATAACCAGCAGCGTATGCATAACCTGAAACGCTTACAATATCTGGCTCAACATGAACCCAAGATTGAGTTAATTTGTGCGCACGATCCCGTTGAATTCAGTCGCTATCAATCCATCTTATGAAAAAAACACTCATTGCCCTGACACTTATTTCCACCCTCAGCATGGGTGGTTGCATGAAACATCCAAGTCTGGATGATGAACAACGCCCTAAAAACTGGGGAACATTGATTTCCAATACACATAACTTCTATCAAATCAGCAATGATGTGTTTCGTAGCGATCAGCCGAGTAATGAATTAATTCCAAGCTTAAAACAGTACAACATTGATACTGTCATCAATCTTCGTGCTCGAAATGAAGATGCAAAAGTTCTCAAAGATCAACCCTTTAATCTGGTCCATATCCCGATTTATACCTGGGCAATCAATCGTGAAGACTTATTACAAGCGATGCGTGCCATTCAAACCGCGAAACAGCACAATCAAAAAGTATTGATCCATTGCTATCATGGTTCAGACCGTACAGGTGCGACCATTGCCATGTACCGCATTATTTTTGAACACTGGTCGATTGAAGATGCAGTAAAAGAAATGAAACAAGGCGGCTATGGCTTTCATGTGATCTGGAAAAATATCGACCACTTATTTACCCCTGAAAATGTAAAATGGATTCAACAACAACTGTCGAATCCATCTCGTTAAGACATTTATTTTTTTATAGACAAAATGCTACTGATTAGATGAAAAGGTTTATTTAATCAATCGCATTTTGTCAATCTGACTAACTTAAATTCAGTGATGATAATTACCCAGCAAAGCATACTTGGCTTAATTTTGTGGTTTTTCAAAAGCAGAACTGCTCAGCAATACTTTCAAAATTTCAGAATTGCCACCGTCACTGTCGGTGACCAATAAAAATACTTCGCCATCAGGTCGCGACTCAAGCCACGTAATCCCTTCAACTTTAATGGGTAGCGTTTTGCTTTCTACATCCTGAATTAAATGACTCGATAAAGCTTGACCATCTGGAGAGAACAACAAAATAAAACTGCCCAAGACATCACCATCATCATAGGTATTTAATGTTTGCTCAACCGCAGCCGTGGCAATAATTAGTTTTTTATCCAATAAAAAATAGGCATCAGAAATCCCGCTTGCAGCACCCTCAATCTCAGGCAAGTTGAGATTGAACGAATTTATAAGCGCATTTTCTAACGATTTCTCTTGTTGTATTTTGGCTAAATCAAAGACTAAAACACCATGATGGCGATTAATATTACCCCGTTGAAAGATATAAAGATGATGACTATCTGAGCATACCGCCTCTATATTGAGGTCAGCTCCATTCGTTAATTCAGCACTGTTTTCTAAAAAGTGATAATCCACCGCATCTAAAAAATTTTCGACCTGATCATTGGCAGGATTATAGAGTAATGCTTGTTTACGATTTTCCGTAGAACCCGAACCCATAATCAATAACTGTGGCTGTCCGTTAAAGATGAGGCAAGTTAATGCTTCAAAATCAGGCTTTTTTTCTTTGCTCAGTGGGATAAGTGATATTGGCTCGGATTGTTCAAATAATGGAATTTTTTCAAAGACCGTTGCACTGACCATGCTATTGTTTCGGTTAGTTTTGAGTAAGTAACGAACATCATCACCCACAAAATAAAGATCCTCCCCCATACAAGCAACACCAGATAGTGCACTAATCGCAGAATCAGATTCAAAAATAATCCGTTCTAATATCCGAACATCATTTATGTTCACATTGTTTCCCCAATTCAAGAGAATACTCGCAGGGTAGCTAACGCCTGCGAGATTTTTCAAATTTGTCTAGGGGAAGATCAGCATTTATCGCTGGTCAAGCGGAACCCAATCAATCACCCAAGCTGATTTCATATTCAGACTATCATCAGACGTAATTTTCTTACGGGTAGTATCTGCCGTATCACGATCTTTGGCTGGGCCAACCATGATACGAATCCCTTTAGATGTCGGGCTAGTTGTCACCTTATAGCCTTTGGCGCGTAACTTTGAAACGACAGCATCTGCATTGGCCTGATTTGCAGCCAGTGCCACTTGCACCATCCATTTCTTATCGCCATTTTCCATAAGATCGCGAGCTTTTTCAGCTTCTGCTTTCTTGTCTGCTTCAGCCTTACGCTTATCTTCAGCAGCTTTCTTGTCTGCTTCTGCCTTGCGTTTATCTTCAGCGGCTTTCTTATCTGCCTCGGCCTTACGTTTATCTTCCGCAGCTTTCTTGTCTGCTTCTGCTTTACGCTTGTCTTCCGCAGCTTTTTTATCCGCTTCTGCTTTACGCTTGTCTTCCGCAGCTTTTTTGTCTGCCTCTGCCTTACGTTTGTCTTCCGCAGCTTTACGATCAGCTTCCGCTTTCTTTGCCGCTTCTGCTTTACGTTTATCTTCCGCTAGCTTTTTGTCAGCGTCAGTCGTCTTTTGCTGGTCTGCTTTTAACTGTTCCGCTCGCTTCTTTTCATCCGCTTTGCGTTTGTCTTCAGCAATTCGTTTTGCTTTTGCTTTTTCATCTTCAACCAGTTCAGGTGGAATATTGTCTGAACTTTCTTGTGCAGCAGTACGGCGTGCATTAATTGCCGCGTATTCTTCAGCTGCTTTACGAGCCGCCGCTGCTTCTGCTTGCTGCTGCATTTTTAAAAATTCAGCAGCACGCGCCTCTTGTTCAGCAACCGCTTTTTCACGAGAGCGACGTTGTTCTTCAAGCAAACGTTTTTCTGTTTCAACATCAACCGCTAAAGGTTGTAATGAAACCATTTCACTCTCTTGGGCAGGCTGAGCAGTTTTTGGCTTAGACTCTGTTTTGGGAATAGGATGAGTAACGTTAGCTTGCGTATGATCTTGCTCTATTTCTTCATTACCTTTAAGAAGTAATGCGGCCAATAAAACACCACCTCCTAATAGAACAACGCCACCCATCCAACGTTGTTTGTTATTCATCGACATTCTTCTAAATACTCCCAGACCGCTTCTAAAGTATGAAACGAACCACAGACTAAAATCAGCTGATTGTTATTACCTTGTTTCAGCACAGTTTCAAACGCTTGCTGGATACTGCCGAACTCATGGACCTGTTGCCCTTGCAATGCGTCTTGAATCTGTTGCACTGGTGCGGCTCTAGGCACATCTAAATTAGCAATAAACCAATCTTTTACTGTTGTTTTTAGTAAATCAGTGACAGATGGAATGTCTTTATCTGCCAACATTGAAAATACTGCAACAACTTCTGTGTACTGTTTATTGTATTTTAAGAATTTTCGCAACTGCTTCAATAAAAATTCGACACCATGCGCATTGTGCCCAGCATCAAAAATAACCGTTTTATCCTGAATTTGTCTGATTTCAAAACGGCCTTGTAGACGAGCCTGCTGAATACCCGTTGCAATGGCGTGTTGTGATACTTCAATCCCACTCACCAGTACAGCGGCAACCGCAGTTGAAATATTATCTAAGGCAAGCTGTCCAACGGGAAGCTTTAAAGTGCTACCAGAAGATGCAAATGACCATGTTTGACCATCTTCATCTAGCTGATAGAAATAATCTTGATTGAGTGTATATAACTGCGCTTGGGTTTCAACCACTTTATCTTGAATGGCTTGCGGAAGTTGTTGTTGCCCTGCAAAAACCACTGGAATATTCGGACGAATGATTCCCGCTTTTTCAAATGCGATTTTTTCGACCGTATCGCCGAGCCAATCGACATGATCTAAACCGATATTGGTAATGACAGCAACGTCTGGATCAATCACATTAACCACATCAAGACGGCCACCAAGACCGACTTCAAGCACCCAGACATCACATTGTTGCTGTTTAAAAATCAAAAAAGCAGCCAAAGTAGTTGCTTCAAAAAAAGAAAGACTTAACCCACATTCACGGCGAGCCTGATCGACTTGTACAAAAGCATCCACCAGAGACTGATCATCAGCCTCGACACCCGCCAGCTTCACTCGCTCATTAAAACGGTAAATATGCGGTGACTGATAAAGTCCAACCTTATAACCTTGTGCATTTAAAATTGCAGCTAAAGTTGTCGTGGTCGAGCCTTTACCATTAGTGCCTGCGACTGTAAATACTTTTGCCTCAGGTTGCATTACGCCCAGCTTTTCAGCCACAGGTATAACGCGCTCTAAACCTAAATCAATGCCTGTAACATGAACATGGCCCCAATAATCGAGCCATGTTGTTAATGTATCCGTTGAATGTGGAGCGTGCGGTTTCAAGGTAAGTTCATCAGTTTTGCAACAAGTCTGTATACAGTATCACGTAATGCGTGACGATGAACAATTTGATCGACCACACCATGATCAAGCAAATATTCTGCACGTTGGAACGGTTCTTCCAGTTTCTCACGTACTGTTTGCTCAATCACACGTTTACCCGCAAAGCCAATCATCGCCTTCGGCTCAGCGATATGTACATCACCCAGCATTGCCAATGAAGCAGTCACACCACCATATACAGGATGGGTCAATACCACTACATAAGGAACACGAGCTTCTTTCATTTTCTGGATAGCAGCCGCAGTACGCGCCATTTGCATCAAGGACAACATACCTTCCTGCATACGTGCACCGCCAGAAGCAGCAAAACAGATCATCGGTTGATGCAATGCAATTGCACGTTCAGCCGCTTGTACAAAACGGTCGCCCACAACCGTACCCATTGAACCACCCATGAAATCAAAGTCAAAGGCACAGGCAACAAGGTCTAAACCTTTAAGCGAACCTTGCATCACCACAAGTGCTTCTGTCTCACCAGTTTTGTCTTGGGCTTCACGCATACGATCTGGATAAGGTTTGCTGTCCACAAACTTTAATGGATCTTTGGCATTAAATTCCTGACCTAATTCGCCATTCACCTGATCAAAGAACCAGTTCAGACGATCACGTGCACGCATACGTAAGTGTTCATCACATTGAGGACACACATAGGCATTAAATGACATGGCAGTACGTGTCACTAGTGCATGGCACTCAGGACATTCAATCGTAGGCTCAGTAAAGGTCGCTTTAAATGTTTGCTGTTGATCTGCAACCTGAATACCAGGGACATGACGCTCAGTCCAAGGTGTTGAAGGGTTAAGAACCTTCCCTGATGTTAACTCTTGACTCATACTAACTCATCGAGCGCAGCTCGAAGCTCCTTCACTTTATTCACCGTCTGTTGCGCAGCTTCATCGGCTGGCAATGTCGCAAAAGATTTAACGAAAGCACTTCCTACAATAACGGCATCGGCAACTTGACCCATCGCTTTTGCAGACGCTGCATCACTAATTCCAAAACCGACGCCGACTGGCACATTAGTTTTAGATTTAATTTTTGCAATACGCGCTGCTGCTTCAGAAGTATCTAAAGTTGCCGCACCTGTCACACCTTTTAATGACACATAGTAAACAAAGCCGCTTGCCTGATTTACCACATGTTGAATACGCTGGTCTGTTGAGGTCGGCGCGAGCAAGAAGATCTGATCCATTCCATTTTGTTTAAGAACTTCACCTAATTGCTGAGATTCTTCAGGTGGTAAGTCCACCAAAAGCACACCATCAACACCACAGTCTTTCGCATAAGCAACAAACTTTTCATAACCAATGACTTCAACAGGATTTAAATATCCCATTAATACCACAGGTGTCGTTTGATCTTTTTCACGAAAGGCTTTCACCATATTCAATGCATCTAAAGTATTGGTTCCACCTGCCAAAGCACGTTCAGCCGCTAAAGCAATCACGGGACCATCTGCCATCGGGTCAGAGAATGGAAGACCCAGTTCAATGACATCAACGCCCGCTTCTACCATTTGATGAAGCAATGGAACAGTTACCTGTGGATGCGGATCACCTGCCATTACATAAGAAACAAGCGCTTTACGTTGCTGAGATTTAAGCTGTTCAAAACGAGTGGCAAGACGTGACATAGGATTATGCTTTCCTGATTTATATAAATTAAGGAGTTGTTTGTGGTCATTTAAAAACACTGCATTGTAACGCTATTTTTTGTTCATTGAACAGAGTTTGACGTGAATGCGACAGCGAATCCTGAGACTTACAACTCCCCTTGTACATTTATCTATATTTTGAGTTTTTTCTCAATGATCAAAGATTCCTAATTTCAGGCTTATCACGTAGCATTTTAGAAATCCGCCAAGCTCCTTTATACTACCCGCAATTTTTAAGTTTCCTTTTTATTTTTATGTCTGCCCACTCTCCGGAAAAAGTACAAAGCAATGCCCTTGCTTTGCTGCCGCTATTGGTATTTTTGATCATCTTTCTCGGGAGTGGTCTGTATCATTCAATGATCGGAACAGAATTTGCCTTCTATCAGGTCAAAGCACCTGTGGCTGCAATTCCAGCGGTGATTCTTGCCCTTCTGCTCTATAAACAGAAACTCAATAAAGCCATTGACGAATTCCTGCAAGGTGCCAGCCATCCCAATCTAATCTTAATGTTTATGGTGTTTATGCTGGCAGGGGCTTTTGCCAGTGTATCCAGTGCGATTGGCAGTGTCGATGCAACCGTACAACTCGGACTCTCACTGATTTCAGCTGAATATGTGTTGCCTATGCTGTTTATCATTGCAGCGTTTATTGCGACTGCAATGGGAACCTCCATGGGCACCATTGCCGCTTGTGCACCGATTGCCTTTGGTTTCGCGCAAGCTACTGATATTGCACCGATCTATGCGATTGGTGCGGTGGTCGGTGGTGCCATGTTTGGCGATAATTTATCGATGATCTCGGATACAACCATTGCTGCAACCCGTAGCCAAAATGTTGAGTTAAGAGATAAATTTCGGGTCAATGTCTGGATCGCCCTTCCTGCTGCCATTATCACTCTATTTGTTTATATAGCATTGAGCCACGATGCAGAAGCCATTCAATCACAGCATTATGATTTATGGCTAATTCTGCCTTATCTTGCAGTATTCTTCCTCGCTTTTACCCGTTTACACGTGTTAGCCGTGCTAATGATTGGTGTGATTTTATCGGGTGTAATTGGTCTGGTTGAAAAGCCTGAGTTTGATATTTTGAAGCTCAATAGCTCAATCTATGATGGCTTTGTCAGCATGTTTGAGGTGGCATTACTTTCCATGTTGCTGGGCGGGCTATCTGCTTTAATGCAAAAAGAAGGCGGATTGCAGTGGTTGATTCAACGTATTTACGCCATTACTCGCCTGTTTAAATTTGGCCGACAACGTGCAGGTGAATTCGGCATAAGCTTTCTGGTGGTATTCTCGAATTTGTTTGTGGCCAATAATACCGTTGCGATCATTCTTTCTGGCGATATGGCACGTGAAGTGGCAAAAGAATATGGCGTAGATCCTAAACGTAGTGCAGCTTTATTAGATATTTTTTCTTGTATCATTCAAGGGATTATTCCCTACGGCGCGCAGTTACTACTCGCCTGTTCGATCGCCAAACTCTCACCTATTGAATTGATTGGTAATATCTACTATTGCTGGATTCTTGCGATTTGCGCAGTACTTGCCATTGTTTTTAATTATCCACGTTTAAAAACATGTTAAAACCCTGTACGAATATGAGACTCGAAAATGTCGTTCACAACCTGAGCAAGCCAAAGCGACTAAAGCTTTGGTGAAGCGCAAGAATGAGGAAGTGAACCTTGCGGAGCTTCAATCGCTCCTCATGTGAATGACAATGGTTTTGCCTACTTTTGCCAAAACAAAAGTAGGTCGAACCGAAGGTTTATCCAATAATTAGATGAGAATACAACATGACTCCGTTGAGCCTCCCCCATTTAAATAAGAATTATGCCTAGTGAAAAGATTCATTTTAAATCTACAAAGATTTTAAAAACTGTCTAGGCGTAACACCTGTCCAACGCTTAAAAGCCCTCCCAAACGCACTCTGATCCGCATAGTTCAACCGCTCCGCAATCTCAGACAATGACCGACCTTGTTGCAAATACAACTTACTTTGCTCCAAACGATACTGATCCAGCACATCCTGAAAATTCAGTTCATAAGCTTTAAGCTGACGTTGTAAAGTACGTTCCGAACAATGCAATCGCTTGGCAACATAACTCTGCAATACCTCTTCCTGCTGCAATAAACCCTGTTCAATCAGGCTATGTATTTTTTGTCTAAATTGTTGCTGCTGAATTTCAAAAGAACTGACACTATTCAATGATTGCTGTGCTTGAGTGGATAACACCTGATTCAACTGTTGATCTGCGGCAATACTTTTTGCTTTTAAAATCTGATTAGAAAAACGGATCGCATACTGCCCCTGCTGAATCTGAATCGGACAGCCATAAAATTTTTCAAAATGATACAGCGCAGTATGGGGCGCGTAACCAAACTGGATGGTCTGCGGCGGAATCAGGTCATCTTGGACAATGGATTGGGCAATCTTGAAGATCAGGGCCAGATTCAATTCATACATTTCCCGATAATCACGATAAGAGGCACTCCACACAATTTGAATATAGTCTGGAAACTGCTGGACATCGAGCTGTTCTAAATTGGTTTGCTTAAAGACCAGAGAATAATAACGCTGTAATAGCTGCAAGGCTTGTTGTAGATCAATACTGGTTGATGCCAGATAGCCCATCAAACCCAAGTCCTGCAAATTGGCATGCTCTGCCAAAACTAAGGTAATGGGACGAGTGAAATGTGGTTGAGCAGCCTGTAATAACAAGACATAACGCTCGACATCAAAGTCTTTTTCATCTGGATTATCTAAACAGGCTTGAAAGTCTTTCCACAGTTCAGGTGCAACAACTTTAGATAAATCAACTTGTTCCTGTTGCAGCACGCGACTAAACAAACGCAAGTATCCGATTATTATTTTAACTGACATGGGCCAATCTCATCCTGAGCTGTCGTTATTTGTATAAAAATTGGCTGTAACTGTCAAAACATTTCATCGGAGTTTTTCCATACTGGCGACATGAAGAAAAATAAGGAATCGTCAAAATGAATGCACATGTTTCCTATCAAGTTGATCCTGTGGTCAGAACCAAACTGGACTTCCATTTAGAACAAGCACCCCGCTTCTGGTTCGGTGGCGATCCATTCCGTACCCGTATGTTTGATGCCCTCAGCCTGACCTTCCCCGATGGTGAGCGTTATTTTATTGAATGTGTCCGTTTATTCCGTGACAAAATTGATGATCCAGACTTGCAGGAACGTGTCGCTGATTTTATTCGTCAGGAAGCACAACATGGCATTGCACATGACAAAATGAACCAGATCATGAAAGATCAGGGGATGCCTGTGGAGCAGTTCACCACTCGCTTAAAGAAAATCTTTCGCTTTGAGCTCAAGAATCGCTCTCCCCAATACAACATTGCCATGACCGCAGCAGCCGAGCATTTAACTGCGCTGATGGCGGATACCTTCTATAGCAAAAAAGAGACGTTGGCCGAAGCTGATCCTTTTGTTCGCGCACTTTTTGCTTGGCATGCGATTGAAGAAATGGAACATCGAGATGTCGCATTTGATGTGATGCGAGAAGTTGGTGAAGTGCCTGAAGCAACCCGTCGCTTTGCCTTGGTCTTTACCACAGTGATGATGTTTGGTTTTACTCTCTATCGTACCGATGTGATGCTCAAAACCGATGGTTTTAATTTAAGACAACGTTTTGATATGGCACGTAAAGGTTTACCGTGGTTCTTTGGTCGTAACGGTATTTTGACGGCGAAAAGAGCACAATATAGCGACTGGTTTAAAAAGGATTTCCATCCAAATCAACATCCTGTTATTCGCCAATACGATGTCTGGATTGATACTTTAGCCAAGACCAATGATCCAATTGCTGCGGGTGAAGCTTTTTGGCAAGCAGGGCTTTAGTTCATTATTAGACATAAAGAAATCCCCTTCCAATTGAGGGGATTTTTATTTCCATCATCACCACTTCGCATAATGCTGTTCTAACAAACCATATTCATTATCTAATGCCACCAATTCGACTTGGTCATGCGCAATCGTCCCACTGACTTTGGCCTGCCATTGATTGAACTGACTGCCGATCAAACGCAAGTTAATATTCTCAAAACGGCACCAGCCTGTTTCCACCACCAAGTTTAAACATCCACCTAAAGAACGAATTGACCAAGTTTTTTCATCTTTTTGCTCAAATAAAACATCCGTCAGCGGATACAAACGTCCATTGACCCACAAAGCATTTTCATTACCAAAACTTTCATTCACACCTGATGCCAGATTGATACCAATACGGCGATCTTGCGCATCACGGAACTGGCAAGACAACCAGAACCAAGCCGTTTCAGGTCGCAGAAAACCACAGGTATCATCTAAAGCAGCTAAACTCTGTGCATTAAATTCAATCTGTTGCTGAGCTGGACTAATAAAAAAGCCCTCAACTGCCAGCGTGGTCTGCTTTTGCGTATAAGTCCAACCATTAATTCCTGTTGGGCTACATAAACTGAGCGCATCCGTACCTGCACAAAAAATTCGTGCTTTTAACTGAATTTCACCATGTTTGGTGACCTGAATATAACGCACGCCATTGGCATGTTGCATATCGAATTGATAGGCTGATTTTTTAAAATGGCTTTGACTAAATAACGGCTGTTCATCAAGATGGGTTTTCAATGCCAGTGGCTGGATTGCATTCCATTCAATCACTTTTTGAGTTTGATGATCATAGACATAAAAGAAACCATGCCCTGCCCAAGATAGATCGACAATCGCCACCCCAATGCTGTAGTGCTCATGCTGCAATCCGCAGAATTTAAATTTTTTATATTTAAGTTGCTTGCGCCAGCCTGTTAAGACCTGTCCATACGGCGTTTTATAAATATAGTCATCCAGATTGATTCTCGATGGTACCTGATCAAAACGTCCATAACGTGGCTGACCATTGGTTTGTATCAAATCCATTATTTCATTCCATGATTACGGGTTTGCATCTGCCTCAATAATAAAGCTTAAGCGGACAAATTTCCTCATCGTTTTGTCTGTAAAAATGATGAATCCTTTGCATTTTTACCACTAAATCCAAGTTTCTTCCGAATGATTCTAGCTCATAATTTCATCAAACATTCATACAGAAGTTTTATTTTAAAAACAATCTTATACCACTCGATCAAAAAACATGATGACTCAACAATTATTAAAAGCAAATGTACTCTGTCTCATGATGCTGTCTTTAACGGCGTGTAATGATGACAATAATGATAACGAAGTACCAACGCCAGAACGCAAAAACCAAAGTATCAATATCCTCGCCTTCAATGATTTTCACGGTAATCTGGAACCACCCAAACGCTTTATCGAAGCAGATGATCCAAGCGATAGTAGTAAAACAGTACGTATTCCTGTCGGTGGGGTCAGTTACTTTGCAGATGCGATAAAAAAGTTACGCTCCCAATACCCCAACAATGCTGTGGTTTCAGCAGGTGACTTGATTAGTGCCTCCCCCCTCACTTCATCGCTATTTTTAGATGAGCCGACCATCGAAACCATGAACGATATCCAGATTGATTTCAATGCGGTGGGTAATCATGAATTCGACCGTGGAACCGATGAACTTCGTCGTTTGCAAAATGGTGGCTGTCAGCAATTCACCAGTGCCAAACCGTGTCAAATTAATAAAGAATTTCCTGGCGCTAAATTCAATTTCTTGGCTGCCAATGTCTCGATGAAGGCGGATCCAAACAAAACCTTATTCCCTGCTTATAAAGTCAAAACCTATGGTGGCATTCCTGTTGCCTTTATTGGCATGACCTTGAAAGCGACGCCGAGCATTGTGTCAGCTGCGGGTATTAAAGATGTCAACTTTAATGATGAAGCGGATACGGTGAATGCCTTAATTCCAGAGTTAAAGAAACAAGGCATTGAAGCGATTGTAGTGGTGGTGCATGAAGGTGTTGCACCAAGTACCAAATTTAATAAAAAAACCTGTGATGGCCTCAGCGGTCCGTTACTCGGTATCCTTGACCGTTTAGACCCTGCGGTTGATGTGGTGGTTTCTGGTCATACGCACCAATCTTATATTTGTGATTACTCAACCAAGAATCCACAAAAACCGTTCTTACTGACTTCTGCGGGACAATATGGCACGGCGATTACCAACATCCAATTAGAACTGGATGGCAAAACGGGTAATGTCATTAAAAAGGATGCCAAACAAGTTCCGATTCAAAGTGAAGCCTACACCTCTGGCTCAACCACAGTGAACTTAACTGATCTATATGAGAAGTTTAATAAAACGCCAAGCATTGAAGCGATCCTTGATAAATATCGCCAAGCTGTCACCACCATTTCGGCGCGCGTGGTGGGTACAGCCAACGGTGTCATTAATCGTAATGCAACAGAAAGTGGTGAAAGCGCTCTCGGTAATTTAATTGCCGATGCACAACAAGCCATGGCATTAACTGCAAGTAATCAAGGTTCAGACTTTACCCTGATGAATCCGGGTGGTGTTCGTGCTGACTTATTGGTGAACAGCAGTAATCAGATCACTTTTGGTGATGTCTTTACAGTACAGCCATTTGGCAATTCGATTGTGACGCTGAGCCTAACGGGCAAACAAATCCGCGATGTGTTAGAACAGCAATGGTCTGGTGCCAATGCAGCCACGGTACGTATCTTACAGCCATCCAAAGAGTTCAGTTATTCCTATAAGAAAGACAACTCAACGTCACCGCGTGCCAGCAATATTTTAGTTGCAGGACAAGCTTTAAATGATACGAAGGTTTATCGTGTTACGGTGAACAGTTTCCTTGCCGATGGCGGTGATAACTTTACGGTATTAAAAGAAGGTAAAAATCCTGTCGGTGGTGGACAAGATATTGATGCACTGGAAAAATATGTGTCTCAATATTCTCCATTAACGGCACCAAAAACAGATCGAATCAAATTACTGCCATAAGCAGTATCCATAATAAAAAAATAGGGAAGCCACTGCTTCCTTATTTTCATTTCATATTGGATTAATCCAAAGTCAGATAGGTATTTTCCCAAATTGTGGGCCTAAACTCGCCTTGAACCAAATGGATATAACGCCCTGCAACATGATCTATCGGAAGACAATCATCAACATCCACGACACGATCCGTATGCGGCTTATACCAGTGTTGCTCAATAAATTGTTTACCTAACTGTTTTGCAGTCACAGCATCAGGTGCAACGACAAGATGATAGCGATGTAACTCACCAAATGCATCTGGCGTATATCCACCCAAATTTATTAAATATAGTTTTGGATCAGACGCTGATGGTGCAGCTTCTGAGAACTGAATTCGATAATTCACACCTTGCGACTGCACACCTGTAAGCTGTGCCCAAGCATCAATATGTAAACCTTTGAGTTCACCAAACCAAGCCTGTTTCAATTGTGGTGTAAGCTCTGGCAATGTCTCACCAATCGCCATCACCACATCATGTACTTCCATATTGGCTTTGGCATGTCGACCACCCAACATCACCATAAACAAACTTGGCATAGGAACAGCTTACATCTCGACCATTTCAACGCCATCAATGCGTGCAACCGTCATTAAATCTTTATCACCACGACCTGAAACCGTAGCAATAATGATTTGATCTTTCGACATGGTTGGTGCCAGTTTAGTGACATAAGCCATGGCATGTGAGCTTTCAAGCGCAGGAATAATCCCTTCGATCTGCGTTAAATCACGGAAACCTTGCAGCGCTTCATCATCATTGATCGGCACATATTCCACACGGTTCATATCTTTTAAGAAACTGTGCTCAGGACCTACACCTGGATAGTCCAAACCAGCTGAAATACTATGTGTTTCAATGATCTGACCTTGCTCATCCGACATCAAATAAGTACGGTTGCCATGTAATACACCCACATGTCCTGCATTTAATGGCGCAGAGTGTTTGCCTGTTTCAATGCCAAAACCTGCCGCTTCAACACCGTACATTTTCACATCCTGATCATTCAGGAATGGATAGAACAAGCCCATCGCATTTGAACCTCCACCCACACACGCCACTAAAGCATCAGGCAAACGTCCTGCTTGATCTTGGATTTGCTGGCGAGCTTCACGACCAATAATCGACTGGAAATCACGAACGAGTTGTGGATATGGATGTGGGCCTGCCACGGTACCAATCACATAATAGGTACTATCGACATTGGTCACCCAGTCACGCATCGCCTCGTTCATGGCATCTTTCAAAGTTTTTGAACCGCTTTGTACTGGCACAACCGTCGCGCCCAACAAACGCATACGATATACATTCATGGCCTGACGCTTCACATCTTCAGCGCCCATGTACACCACACATTCCATACCCAAACGTGCTGCAATGGTCGCCGTCGCCACACCGTGCTGACCTGCTCCTGTTTCCGCAATGATACGCTTCTTACCTGAAAGCTTTGCCAATAAAGCCTGACCAATGGTGTTATTGACCTTATGCGAACCCGTATGGTTTAAGTCTTCACGTTTCAGGTAAATTTGCGCACCACCGAGGTGCTGAGACCATCGCTCAGCATAATAAAGCGGACTAGGACGACCAACATAGAACGCAAGATCACGATCAAACTCTGCCAAGAATTGTGCATCATTCTTCATACGACCATAAAGACTTTCGAGGTCTTCAAGTGCAGCCATCAGCGTTTCTGATACAAAACGTCCACCATGAATACCGAAATGCCCTTGAGCATCTGGAAACTGGGTGTAGTCAATCACTTGATTTTTTTGACTAAGGCTTTGCTGATCCACGTTGGACTCCTTGCATAAATTTTTCAATCAGTTGTTGGTCTTTTATACCTTTTGCGGACTCGATGCCTCCGCTGACATCCACAGCAAAAGCTGCTGTAGTATCAATAGCTTCACTCACATTTTCAGGGGTTAATCCGCCTGCTAAAATTAGAGGAATATCTAGTTGGGGGAATTGCTCCCAATCAAAGCGATGCCCTGTCCCGCCTTTTAGTTCAGGATGCCATGCATCTAATAAAACTGCACTGGCACCCACTGCTTGATAGCGCTGGATTTCAGCCACAACATCTAAATCGGGTTTAACCTGAATAGCCTTATACCAACGACGTTTGCATTGTGCTGCAATGAATTGGCATTGTTCTGGCGTTTCATCGCCATGTAGTTGTAATACATCCAAAGGAACTGAATCAAGCACCGTTTGAATTTCTTCAGCGCTTGCGTTTACAAATAAGCCGACCAACTGTACATAAGGAGGAACTTGTTGTGCCAATATTTGAGCGTGTTCAATGCTGACATGACGTGGGCTTGGCGGAAAAAATACAAAACCGATTGCATCTGCACCTGACTGTACAACTGCTTGAATATCTTGTACTCGGGTAATTCCACAAATCTTGGCGCGAGTTCGCATCTGGTTTTGGCGCATGAGCTGTCCAATTTAAACTGAATATTTTTGAAACTCTCGCATTGTAATGCAATTTGGCCCACTTTGGGCAAAGTTCATTCTGAAATGCAATTGTTTAAAAAACGTTATCACTTTATACTTTGCGTAATCTTGCAACAAGTCTAAAGCAAATTCTTTTGCTTATAGGGAAGTTGGTGGAATTCCAACACTGCCCTCGCAACGGTAACACCGAATCACTCATCTCAGCTCAACGCCAAATCACTGCATCGGTATGATGTGGGAAGATGATGAGTAATATCATTTGTTTGATGATTATAGTGAAGTCCGGAGACCTGCTTGTTGTTTATTTCCACATTATCATTCACGACGGGTGAATGTCTGGAGTGCGCATGTCTACTGCTTTTCAACCAACTCGTTTAGTTGGGGCTATCGCTATTGCGATGGGGTTTACTTCACCAGCTTTTGCTCAAGATCAATCAACAGATAAAACTGCAACGCTCGATACAATCGTTGTGACCGCATCTCGTAGTGAACAGAAAATCAGTGAAGTTCCTGCACGTATCAATATTATTGAACCTAAAATTCTTGAGCAGTCTCCGATTGCAGCCTTACCGCAGCTACTCCAGACCGATGCTTCAATCAATATGGTACAAACAGGTGGCTATGGGCAAGCTGCTTCTATTTTTTTACGTGGTACCAACTCGAATCACACTTTGCTTTTAAGAGATGGTGTTCGTCTAAACTCAAATACCTCTGGTGCAGCATCGCTTCCTTTTATTGATACTACAGATATTAAGCAGATCGAAGTTCTCAAAGGTCCAGCCTCTGTTTTATATGGTGCTGATGCAATTGGTGGTGTCGTTCAACTCATTTCCAAAACGCCTGAAAAAACCTCTGCTTTTGTAACAGGTGAAATGGGTGAAAATAAAACCTATAAAGCTGTAATCGGTGCAGATTTAGCCGAAGACGGATTCTATGCTCAAATTCGTGGACAACGCCTAGAAACCGATGGTACGCCTGTTACTGACGCAAAAAATAATAAAAAGGCGAGCTTTGATCAGAAAGGTTATAGTGCAAAAGTTGGGATTGATAAAGCGCAATATGCGGCTTCTGTTGATTATAGCGAGAACCAAGGTTATAGCGATTACGATAATTACGGTAACTTGGTTTCTCAAGATTTTAAAAATGAAGCAATTAACGTAAAAGGCCGTTTCAATGTTTTAGATAACGTTGCAGTACATGCCCGCCTTTCACAATACAAAGATAATATTGATCAGAATACTTCTTCCGATTATGTACATAGTACAACTCAAGAAACTGAACTCTATACAAAATGGCAAATAACGCCTGCCCAAAATATTTTAGTTGGTTCAACCTTTAAAGATATTAAAGGTGATGTCTACTCAAAAAATCTATACGGCGGACAAGATGTCAAATATAAAGAATCTGTAGATACCATTGGTTATTTTGCTCAACACCAATATCAGCACAATGGCTTAGACACCCAAGTTGGTGTTCGTGTTGAAGACAATGATAAATTTGGTACACATACAGTCGGTCAAGGGGCTATTCGCTATCAAATATTACCTCTTACCAGCATTTATGCCAATGTAGGTTCGGCGTTCCGTGCACCAACTACAAATGATTTATATGCTATGTCTTGGGGCGCAAACCCTGATTTAAAACCAGAAGAGAGTTTCTCTTATGAGATCGGTGTAGATCAGAAATTAAATCACAATATTGATCTAGGCTTATCTATTTATCGTAATAAAGTGGATAACCTTATTAGTTTTCAAGCAGGCAAACTGATTAATGTCAACAAAGCAACCTTTACTGGTGGTGAGGCCTCTTTTAAATGGCAACAAGATGAACTCTTTTTAAGTACAACTTATGCTTATGTTCAAGCCAAAGATGATGAGACTAAAAAGGATTTGACTCGCCGCCCTCGTCAAAGTTTAACGTTGACAACGGGATGGGATGACGGTGTTTATGGGGTTTCAGCTTCTGTTGTCGCAAAATCAAATTCAAAAGACTTTGCAGACTACCCATCTACTACTCCAACTACAACACCAGGCTATGTTTCTACCAATGTTAATGCGTATTGGCAGGCAACACCTACGATTAAGCTATTCACTAATATCGAAAATATTGGCGACGTAAATTATAAAACCGCTTATAACGGTAATGGTGTGTACTATATCAACGGTGGTCGTCAAGCTTCTGCGGGTGTCACATTCCGTTATTAATCGTGCGCTAAAATAATAAAAACATTTTCTTAACTCCAGTTTCGGGGTAATGTTCTGACCGACATTATCCCCTTTTTATTTTCAGGATCAGAGAAACAGAACTATGGGACATCGTTTAAGTAAAATCTATACACGTACAGGCGACTCAGGCACCACAGGTCTCGGAGATGGCTCACGTGTTGCCAAAGATGATTTACGCATCGCAGCTTTGGGTGATGTCGATGAACTCAATGCAACCATTGGTGTGCTTCGCGCACAGATCAGTGCCAGCCAAGTTGAAAATAAAGCACACTGGGATAAAAGTTTAAGCCTGATTCAACATTGGTTGTTCGATCTAGGTGGCGAAGTCTGTATTCCCAATTATCACTTGCTTCAACCTGTATGCATCGACTTTCTGGAAAAAGAAATCGACCACATGAATGAATCTTTACCGATGTTAAAAGACTTCATTTTGCCATCAGGCACTTTGGCTTGTAGCTATGCCCATCAAGCACGTGCAGTCTGCCGTCGTGCAGAACGCGCTTTATTGTCAGTACATAATCGTGACCAAAATATTCAAGCGACTGCACTACAATTATTGAATCGCTTATCAGACTGGTTATTCGTTGCCTCACGTGCTTTACAGCGTGCCGAAGGTGGTAGCGAAGTGCTATGGCAAAAGAATATTAACGACAGTATCGATCAAGCATAACTTTTCAATAAAGGCAGAGACAAATGCGAATTATTGGTCATCGTGGTGCGCGTGGTGAAGCCCCTGAAAATACGTTAGGCGGTTTTCGTTATCTGCATGATTTAGGCGTACGTGCAGTCGAGTTTGATGTACGCCAATTGAAAGATGATCAATTGGTCGTGATCCATGATGATGACTTTGTTCGCACGGCGGGCCGCTCACAACAGGTTGAAAGCTGTAATTTATTAGAAGCACAGCAGTTCGATCATCGTCATCAATGGCAGGCATGGGCCTTTGAAGAATATACGCCTAGTCTTCCCCATGTCCTTGAGTGCTTAACTGACTTTGAGCATATTGAAGTTGAAATCAAAGCAGTTACAGACGATGCAGCGGCTGAACGCTTGGTCTATCAACTGCATCAAGATTTAAAAGGGTTTGAGAATAGCGCAACCATTACCAGTTTTGATGTCAAAATTTTAGCTGCCTTACAGCGTCATCACAGTCATTTTAAGCGTGGACTACTGGTTGAAATTCCAATTGGGGAATATGCGATTGAACTTGCCCAGCAATATGACTGCTGTCAAATTGGTTGGGGCGATGCTCTAGCAACCGATGAAATTATTCAACGGACTCAACAGGCGAATCTTGCAATCAGTGTTTGGACGGTGAATGAGGTTGAACGTGCCAAGCACCTGCAGCAGCTGGGTATTCAAGGTTTAATTACTGATGTTCCAAGTACCATGTTGCAACATTTAAAATAAGAAAAGGCGGAATAAATTCCGCCTTTTCTTTTATTTCTTACGCTGGGCCTGAATCAAACGTTGCCCTTTTGCATCTAACAAATATAGGTTTGCGCCATCTAGCTGGAAACGCTCAACTCGTTGAATCGCATCCATCAAATCCGCCTCTTGCGCTAAAGCGCGGTTACAGCTTTGATGCTGTGCCATCACATCAAAATCCAGTTTACGCTGGGTGAAATCATATTTATAACGACCATAAATATTGTTACAGCCCGTATGCCCTGAAACCATCTTTGAAATGGAATTGAGCTGAAAACCTGGATACTGGTTAAAGAACAAAGCTCGCTTGCCTTGAATGGTGGTAATTTGCCAATCCACATCTTGTACACCATCGGTACTTTTACGTACTTGCATGGTGGGCGGCTGTGTCACCCGTTTCGGCTGCAAGGTATTCTTTTGCGCTGGCTGAGGTTGGCTTTGGCAGGCTGCAAGCATGACAGCAGCAGAGAATATTAAAGTTTTGTTAAAAAATGCCTTCAAAGAAAAAATAGGATTTTTCATGGTATTTTGCTCAGACATTGATTTATTTCACCTTTTAATTCATTGATCAAATTTACAAATGAATTCTGTTACTGTTCTTTCGATACAACTGTACAATAATACTAGTGCTAATCGATTTGGACATGCTAATATCAGTGATAAAATAGCAATATATCGTCATGATTGGTTTTGCTATCTCGTTTAGTTTTATTATCTTGTACAAACAAGGTTTTTAGGAGCGCTGACGGATATGACTTCCGCCCCACTCAAAAAAAAGGCACCCATTAACTGGACTGCTAGCATTACCTTAATTGGCACACCAATTCTTGCCGCTATTTTAATCCCTTTATACGCTTATTATTATGATTTTAGTGTAAGTGCTTGGGTGAGCATGATCTTCCTTTTGGCACTTAGTAGCCTAGGAATTACAGCAGGTTATCACCGTCTTTGGGCACATCGTGCTTATGAAGCAGCTTTACCACTTAAAATTTTATTGATGATTGGTGGTACCTTTGCTGTCCAGAATAGTATTTTATTCTGGGCTTCAGGTCACCGTACCCATCACCGCCATGTCGATGATGTGGATCAAGACCCGTATTCAATTAAACGTGGTTTTTGGTACGCGCACTTAGGCTGGATGATTCGCGATCATTCGCCATCTGAACCTGATTTTAAAAATGCACCTGATTTGCTCAATGACAAATTAGTGATGTTCCAGCATAAATATTATGTGCCAATGGTTATCGCAGTTCATGTCGGTGTATTAGGCTTAATCGGTTGGGCGACTGGCGATATCTGGGGAGTGATTTTACTGGGTGGTTTATTACGTTTAATCATCAGCCATCACGTCACCTTCTTTATTAACTCGCTTTGCCACATGTGGGGCAAACGTCCTTATACCGATGAAAATACAGCACGTGACAACTTTGTCTTAGCTATTTTCACTTGGGGTGAGGGTTATCATAACTATCATCACATCTTCCAGTACGATTACCGTAATGGTGTGAAATGGTGGCAATATGATCCAACCAAATGGTTAATCTGGACCAGCTCAAAACTTGGTTTAGCTAAAAATTTACGTCGTATTCCAAGCTTTAATATCAAAAAAGCTGAGCTTGCGATGAAGTTTAAATATGCTGAACGCGATCTTGCGATTTATGGTCATGATGTCAATACCGACATCGTGCAAATGAAACAACGTATTGCACAAGAATACGAAGCATTTACCCATACCTTAAATGATTGGGCGAAGCTGAAAGAACAAGAGCTTCATGCCAAGAAAGCAGCAATGGCTGAAAAAATCCATCAAATGGATCACAAGCTGAAGGTTGATTTCCAGTTACTTGAACACCGTTTAAGTCATCACCGTGAATGTTTAGAAACCTTAATGCGTAACATCAAAAAAGCGCCTGTTTCTGAATAACAGAATACCCATAAAAAATGGTCTCAAATCGAGGCCATTTTTTATATCTGCGGTTTCATCTCTGCGTTTTACCCTTCCCCATTACATCCGTTAATTTGCTATAGTCATGATTCAGCTCACCATGATGTTTCAGTTATGCAATTCAATTCTCGCTATGATTCTTTAAATCCGAAGCTTTATCATCAGCAACAGCCGAGTCCGTTGCGTGGTGCCAAAGCAGGCCATTTCAATGAAGCCTTAGCGGATGAGTTGCAGTGGAGCGAAGAAGATAAAGCCAACTGGGTTGAAATCTGTAGTGGACAAAAAACCTTTGCTGAATTTCCACCGCTTGCCATGGTCTATGCAGGGCATCAGTTTGGACAATGGGCAGGACAACTCGGTGATGGTCGAGGTTTGCTCATCGGACAAATCCTGAATAAACACGGCGAAACAATTGATCTACATCTGAAAGGTGCAGGCTCTACTCCCTACTCACGTATGGGCGATGGTCGTGCTGTGCTGCGTTCGGTAATTCGTGAATATCTCGCTGGACATGCGTTAAATGCTTTGGGCATTGCATCAAGTCACGCAGTCGGTTTTACCAGCTCAACTCAGGGCGTACAACGGGAAACCCTAGAGCTGGGTGCAATGTTATTGCGCACGTCTGAATGTCATATTCGTTTGGGACATTTTGAATGGATCAATCAATACTCTCCTGAACTCTTGGCTGAATTTACACAAAAATGCATCGAATGGCATTATCCAGAATGTCTTGAAGCTGAAAATCCAATTCTAGCGTTTGCTGAAGCCGTGATTGAGCGTACAGCCATCATGATTGCCAAATGGCAACTGGTGGGTTTTGCACATGGGGTGATGAATACCGATAATCTTAATATTACAGGTTCAACACTGGACTTTGGCCCTTACGGTTTTATGGAACGTTTCCGTCCAAACTGGATTAACAACCATTCCGATTATCAGGGTCGTTATACTTATCAGAACCAGCCAAGTATTGGACACTGGAATCTTTGGACATGGCTGAACAATCTGATTCCATTAGCATCGACCGAAGACAAAGAACAGTTCAAACTGGATCTGGCAACTTGCCTAGAAAAATTTGAACCCACCTTTTTGCAACATTATGGTCAGGGCTTATGTCAAAAAATGGGATTACCGCATTTCCATAAAGATAGTCTGGATTGCAGCTTTGCCTTCTTGAGAATTTTGCAAACCGAGCAACTGGATTACACTCAAAGCTTTATTCGTCTACAACAACAAGATTACAAAGCTTTAAGAGATGACTGTATTCATGTCCAGCAGTTCGATGATTTCCTGACGCATTACCAGAATATCCGTCAACATCAGGATACCGATGAATTAGACCAGCAGATGCAACAGATCAATCCACAATATGTCCTGCGCAATCATATGGCGCAGAAAGCCATTGAGCAGGCTGAACGTGGTGATTTTAGTGAAGTTGATCGTTTATTTAAGCTGTTGAATCAGCCCTATCAAAAACAGCCTGATCTGGAAACTGAAGCAGATACGGCACCTTTACCAAGTGATGTACCAGAGGTAATGGTGAGCTGTTCATCTTAATTTTGATTCGTTGTGATTCACTTGGGTCGCTATTAAGGCTCAAGTGAGTTACTTATTTTTAAAAGAAGAAAATAATGAAAACTGGATTGATTGCTGGATGTGTTGTTTTAATCATTTTATTGGCACTAGCTTTTTATCAGTATGGCAAGTTCATCCCAACATTTGCAGCAACACATACGCCGCTTTCAACCGAAGAAATACAGCAGCTCAAACAAAATAAACCCGTGACCTCAATTGAAGTCTTTAAGAGTCAGCGTATTTTGCAATTAAAACATCAACAGGAAGTCATTCGCAGCTATCCAATGCGTTTGGGCTTTAATCCGATTGGACATAAACAGTTTGAAGGTGATGGCAAAACACCTGAGGGAACTTATTCGATTGATTGGCGCAATCCACAAAGCGCTTACTATAAGTCATTGCACATCTCCTACCCCAATAAAACTGATACGACCTATGCCCAACAACATAATCGTTCTGCGGGTGGCGATGTCATGATTCATGGTACGGTTCCGACACGTGCCACCTCATTTGCTGCAAGTGCGCGCTATATGCCACGCAAAGACTGGACCTTAGGCTGTATCGCGGTGACCAACTCGGATATAGACGAAATATGGCAACTGGTTGCTGATCATACGCCGATTATCATTCACCCATAATAGGGATAGCGCTCAGGCGAGTTTGCGGATAAAGGCGGTGATCAAACCGAGCAAGGCTTATTCAGGGGATAAGTTTCTAATCCAGAAATAATCTCATTCCAGCAATCCAGCTCATCACAAGTGATTGTAAAGTAATGTAATCTTATTTATAGCAGAATCCAGTGATGGTTCACTTAAAACGGGAAAAGAAGATAATTTCTACAAAACCTATAAGAAACTATCCACATTTTCTGTGGATAACGCTGTGGTTATCCACAGGATAAAACTTTTTGCAGTGCTCTACCCTTTATCCTCATCAAAACTTATCTCATATCAGCCTCTCTATACGAAGGAAAAGAGACGAGTTTATCTATAGAAACTGTTCCATATTTTCTTGGATATGAGCCACCACAGATCAATTAAAGCTGATTACTCATCTGGATATTCAAAACGATAACCCACGCCATATACCGCTTGAATCCATTCATGACGATTACCCGTATCAGCCGCCTCTGAAATCTTACGACGCAGGTTTTTAATATGGCTATCAATCACACGGTCTGCCACATCAAAGCTGTCTGGATTGATATGATCAAGCAACTGTGCACGTGAATAGACCTGTCCAAGATGTTCTAAAAACAGCTCCAATAAACGGAATTCGGTTGGCGTCAAGGTCAATGCTTTTTGTTGATACCAAATCCGTTGCTGAGCTTTATCGATACGGAATAAATCGTTTTGTTCCGGTTCCGCTTTACGTTCTAAACGGCGCAAAACAGCTTGGACACGGGCAACCAATTCTTTTGGACTAAAAGGCTTACAGATATAGTCATCTGCTCCCATATTTAAACCTAAAACACGGTCAATTTCCTCAGTACGTGCCGTCACCATGATGATCGGCAGATCAGACTGCTCACGTACTTTACGGCAGATGGTTAAACCGTCCATACGCGGCACCATCAAATCCAGAATCATCAAGCTTGGTTTACGTTGCTGGAACTGGGTAAAAGCATCTTGACCATCATGGAACATACTGACTTCAAAACCAGCAGCTTCTAAATAATCACGAACCAACTGTGCCAGTTCAACCTCATCTTCAACCAACATGATATGTTTCATGGTCTTCATCCTATCCATCATCCTCAACCAGAGAGGATCTAAAAGTTACGTATTTTGTTTTGGGAAAGTCAGTACACAACGTAATCCACCTAATGGTGAATGATCGAAAGTCAGTGAACCACCTAAAGCTTGTGCCAGTTTACATGATAAAGCCAAACCTAACCCTGTACCGCCTGTACTACGTGTACGTGAATCATCGACACGGTAGAAACGTTCACCCAGACGGGCCAGCTGCTCATCATTCATCCCCAATGGGCTGTCATCTACATACAATATCCATTGTTGCTCGTTTTGTTGAGTATGAATCTGTATTTTTCCACCTTGTTCAGTATAACGAACACAGTTCCCAAGCAAATTGACAATAATTTGTTTAAAACGATCACGATCTAAGGAGAGTAAAGCCCCTTCACCAGACAAGCTGACGTCTAGCTGATTTTGCTCAAAGGTTGATCTGAAATTTTCGACTTCTTGCAGAACCACATCCCACGGATTAACTTCAGCAAAATAGCATTTCAACTGTTGTGCATCGGCCTGAGCCAGATCTGCCAGATCCTGAGTTAATTTTTTCAAACTGCTCACCTGACGCATCATGGCCGCAAGGTGTTCAGGTGTGGCTTTACGAATCCCATCCTGCATCGCTTCGATTTGTGCCTGCAACACAGCCAATGGCGTTTTCAGCTCATGTGAAGTATCGGATACCCATTGACGGCGTGATTCTTCATGATGGTGCAAAATATCAGCCAAATGGTTGATCTGATTAGACAAATCACCTAGCTCATCATTACGTCTGATCTTAACCTGATGCTGATAGTTACCCCGCGTTAATTCTAGCGTTGCTTTTAACAGGCGCTGAATTGGCTTTTTAAAATAGGTCGCCATTAGCAATGCTGCAATCAAACTAGACAGCACGGTTAATGCATAGACTAAAAGCAAATAACGTTTTTGATTACTAAAGAAGTTAATACTGGATGCATCATCCTGATCAAGTACAGGTTTTAATCCCAGATAGCCTACCACCCGTTCATCCACAATAATCGGACGAAACGAGATTTGGTCCGTTGCGGGCTCACCAACAATAAACTGCTGATTTTCATCATATAAAGATAAACGCGAACTCAAACCTAAACGATCTGGAATTGAGACAAAACGCTTTTTACCATGCTCAACAGGCGTATTTAACTTATGCTCCTGTTTATCGTCTTTATCATCTTTCTTTAAACGGAACTGACTTGGACTGAGCGGAAAACGTAATCCTTCAAAGGGTTGATATTCGGAAGGTAAATTCTGCTTCAGAATTTTGAGTTCTTCATCATTAAATATCTGACGATTTCTCATCTCAACATTATTTTGCGCCAAAGTCGGCGAAAGACTCAATAAAGTATGGTCATTAAAATAACGTTGCTGCAAAGCGATATCATACTGACGGCGTAACCACCATTGAGATAGCCGGTCGTAGTCATCTGGCGCTGCGGTGCCCTCGATTTGCAAGATCTGCGCCTGAATAGCATTGCCCCAGTCGTGATAAACGGTATAGACATTGCCTAAGTTGGCAATGAGCCGATCCAGTTTCTGCATTTCGACATCGGCCACATAGCGTGCAAAGTTCTTTTGCATCGTCCAGTGCAAAACACCTAAGCTGATCGTAGCGATCAGTAAGGTGGTCAGTAATACCGTTAAAAACAGGCGTAAGGCTAAAGGGACACGACGAACATTCAAAAGCTTAATCTCAATAGTGTTCTATTTATGGATTGTAACCAACATGGTTCAAAAAAACTCTCCATTGTTTCTTCATCTTTATTATCTAATCTTTAATCATCAAATCACAACTGCTTATGCTGGATAAAACAATGAACAAGACAAAAATTGTATTGATGACCACCTTACTCGGTTCTGTTTTAGGTTTGGCTGCCTGTCAGTCGACCACGCCAGCAGAACAGTCAATGAATCGTGACCACCATCGTCACAATATGCAACGCGCACCGCTTACCCCTGAACAGCGTGCTGAATGGCAAGCGAAACGTGAACAGCGTTCAGAACAACGCGAACAAATGCGTCAGGAACATCAGGCACAACGCGCTCAGATCGAACAGGCATGTCAAGGTAAACGTATCGGAGAACGCGTGAACGTTCAATGGAATAAACGTGTGATTGAAGGCACCTGTGAAGTTCGTTTTACACCAGACAAATCACAATTCAAGCGTCAAGCGAATCCAACAACATAATCACCCTCTCCTCTCAGGCGCTTTCAAAGCGCCTTTTTTTATGCGTTAAATGATTGATTTTTCATTTACACAGCTGCTTACGATTTTACATGAACAGTTTCACTCAAATGCTGGAAAACCACCTACAATCTAAGCGCTTAAGCAGGCTGACCAACAAACTTTGACTTAGCAGTCACTAAGAAATGACCTGCAAAAGCTTGTACCGAACTATAACTTGTTGCACGATTAGCGGTACAAAATGGTGCTCTTGGGCACATTTATCATTGACTAAGATTATAACTCTGGTTTAACCAGTATTGAGGAACCCGCTATGCCACAATACAAAGCACCCTTACGTGATATGCAGTTCGTATTGCACGAATTATTAAATGCTGAAGCACATTACGCAAAACTTCCTGCATTTCAAGACACTGTAAGCCGTGAATTGGTTGATCAATACTTAGAAGCAGCGGCTGATTTCTGCGAGAACGAACTTTCTCCTTTAAACCAAGTGGGCGACCGCGAAGGTTGTACTTGGAACGACGGTGTTGTTACTACCCCGACAGGCTTTAAAGAAGCGTATCAAAAATATATCGAACTTGGCTTCCCGTCTCTTTCTGCTGATGAAGAGTTTGGCGGTCAGGCATTACCAAACTCTTTAGGGATCGCAATCTCTGAAATGGTGGGTACTGCAAACTGGTCATGGGGTATGTACCCTGGCCTTTCTCATGGTGCTGTGCGTACTTTAGAACACCACGGTTCTGATGAGCAAAAAAATACCTACTTACCAAACCTTGTTTCAGGTGTTTGGACAGGTACGATGTGCTTGACTGAATCTCATGCAGGTTCTGACTTAGGTATCATCCGTTCTAAAGCTGAACCAAATGCTGATGGCAGCTATGCAATCTCTGGCGAGAAAATCTTTATCTCTGCTGGTGAACACGACATGGCTGAAAACATCATCCATATCGTACTTGCACGTTTACCGGGCGCGCCAAAAGGTACCAAAGGCATTTCATTATTCATCGTACCTAAATTCCACGTGAATGCTGACGGTTCTGTCGGTGAGCGTAATGCCGTACGTTGTGGTTCAATCGAACACAAAATGGGGATCCATGGTAACGCGACTTGTGTGATTAACTTCGACCAAGCAAAAGGTTACTTGATTGGCCCTGAAAACCGTGGCTTAAATTGCATGTTCACCTTCATGAACACTGCGCGTATCGGTACTGCGGTTCAAGGTTTATCTGCATCTGAATCTTCTTTCCAAGGTGCTTTGGCGTATGCGAAAGACCGTTTAGCAATGCGTTCGCTTTCTGGCCCTAAAGCCCCTGAAAAAGAAGCTGATCCTATTATCGTTCACCCTGCTGTTCGCAACATGCTTTTAACGCAAAAGTCTTTTGCTGAAGGTGGTCGTGCACTGGTTTACTTATTGGCTCAATATGCAGACATCGTTGAAAAAGGCGAAACTGAAGAAGAGCGTAAGTTTGCTGACAACATCTTGTCTTTGTTAACACCAATTGCAAAAGCATTCTTAACAGAAACTGGTTCTGAATCTGCGAAGCACGGTGTACAAGTCTTTGGTGGTCACGGCTTCATTTCTGAACACGGTATGGAGCAAATCGTACGTGATACACGTATCGCTTGCCTATACGAAGGAACAACCGAGATTCAAGCGCTTGACTTGTTAGGTCGTAAAGTATTGCAAACTCAAGGTGCAATGTTGAAAGACTTCACCAAGATCATCCATAAATTTGTTGAAGCAAACAAAGACAATGCGGCGATGCAAGAATTCGTTGCGCCATTGGCTGCTGCAAACAAAGAATGGGGCGATATCACCATGCAAATTGGTATGCGTGCAATGCAAAATCCTGATGAAGTTGGTGCAGCTGCGGTTGACTACCTATACTTCTCTGGCTATGTAACGCTTGCTTACTTATGGGCACGTATGGCACTTGTTGCGCAAGAGAAATTGGCTGAAGGTACAACTGATGTTGACTTCTACAATGCAAAAGTGACGACTGCTCGCTTCTACTTCAAGAAGATCTTGCCACGTGTTCGTTCGCATGTAGACGTACTTTCAACTGGCGTTGCTCCATTGTTTGAACTTGATGCGGAACACTTCGCTTTCTAAACATAGTTTAGAATGAGATGCAACGTTCATCACAGAAAAAGGACTGGTCAGTTTTGACCGTCCTTTTTTTGTTTAATCAATGCTAAATTTATACGATTCAATTTATTTGTTCGTTTTATTTGATCATTTTGCACATGACGCTGTGCGTAGAAAGGAACGATTATGCCAATTTACAATGCTCCTCTAGCAGACATGAAATTCATCTTAAATGATGTATTTAAAGCAGAACAATTTTGGCAGGCGAATGAAAACCTGGCTCATGTAGATGCTGCAACAGCTGAAGCAATTTTAGAAGAAATGGCGAAGTTTGCCCAAAACGTGACACATCCGTTAAACCGTACGGGTGATGAAGAAGGCGCACGTTGGGAAAATGGTGAAGTTTTCACCCCAGCAGGTTTTAAAGAAGCATTCCGTCAATACGCTGAAGGCGGCTGGATCGGCTTAGGTGCAGACGAAGAATGGGGCGGTCAGGCCATGCCAAAAATGCTGACTGTACTGTCTGATGAAATGCTATTCGCAACCAATCCATCATTCATGCTCTACCCGCTTCTTTCTGTGGGTGCAGGTATGGCTTTAAACAGCTATGCATCACAAGAGCAAAAAGAAACGTATTTACCTAAAATCTATTCGGGTGAATGGTCAGGTACGATGTGCTTAACCGAGCCACATGCAGGTACAGATTTAGGGATTATCAAAACTAAAGCTGAGCCGAATGAAGATGGTACGTATAACATTACTGGTACGAAAATCTTCATCACGGGTGGTGACAACGATCTAGCTGAAAACATTATTCACTTGGTACTTGCAAAAACTCCTAATGCACCTGCGGGTTCACGTGGCATTTCATTATTTATCGTACCGAAATTCCTAGTGAATGAAGATGGTTCTTTGGGCGAGCGTAACCCTGTTGGTCCAGGCTCAATCGAGCACAAGATGGGAATCAAGGCATCTGCAACTTGCGTGATGAACTTTGACGGTGCCAAAGGTTATCTTGTCGGTAAAGAAAACGAAGGTCTTGCTGCGATGTTCGTGATGATGAACTACGAACGTTTATCAATGGGTATCCAAGGTCTCGGTGCTTCTGAATTTGCTTATCAAAATGCGGCACAATACGCGACTGACCGTTTACAGGGTCGTAGCGCATCTGGCGTTCAATCTCCAAACAAACCAGCAGACAGCATTTTAGTGCATGGTGATGTACGTCGTATGTTGCTCAATGTACGTGCCAACAACGAAGCATCTCGTGCATTTGCGGTGTATGTTGGTCAACAGCTCGACATCACTAAATTCTCAACTGATGCTGAAGCCGTGAAGAAAGCCAACGACCGCGTTGCACTTTTAACACCAATCGCAAAAGCTTACCTCACTGACACTGCTTTCCAAGCGACTTTAGATGCGCAAATGGTCTTCGGTGGTCATGGTTATATCCGTGAATGGGGCATGGAACAATGTATCCGTGATCTTCGTATTGCTCAAATTTACGAAGGGACCAACGGCGTTCAATCTCAAGATTTAATTGGTCGTAAAACCATTAAATGTGGTGGTGCATTCATCGCAGAATACATCACAGAGATCCGTGACTTTGCCAATGATCTAGATACGGATTTAAACTTTATTAAAGATGCAACTCTTGACGCTGCAACTGAAATTGAAGCGATCACCCAGTTCATCATTGAACAAGCAGCTGAAAATGCAGAGTTCCCGAACTCAGCTGCGGTTGATTACCTACATGCTGTGGGTTTACTCAGCTTTGCTTATATGTTCGCAAAAATTGCGGCTGCTGCAAAAGACAAATCTGGTGATTTCTACCAAAACAAAATTGCATTAGCGCAATACTTTGTAGATCGTATCTTGCCTGAATTAGATGCACGTTTAGCGAAAATCAAAGCAGGTCCTGACTTGATCATGAACTTCAGCGAAGATTACTTCACCAATCAAGCTTAAGTCGCATTCAATCATAAAAACTGCCTCAATCTAGGTTGAGGCAGTTTTTTTATGCCTATAATAAAATGTGACTTTCTAATTGATTCTGCACTACAAGAAGATGGGATGACCTGGGAAGTTTCGGGATGAGGTGGGATGGAATGCTTGAGGCTTAATGGTTTCGGCAGATTTTTAAAGGGCAAAGCGAATTTTTTTACTTTGCCCTTTTTTCTGCACTAAATTTCTAATATTCGTCGATGTATAAATTTATTTATTATTTATTTTGCACTAGCCAGGGAGATTTAAAGACACTGTCTTTAAGCATGACTCTAAAAAATTATTAATTCCTGAAATATCACTACCATAAACGTCCATTTCTATCTTAACTCCATTAAATTCCACTTTTAACGATGTACGTTGCGTTTCTTGTTCCTCTGTATTTTGATTAAAAAATTTGAGGATGTTTGAATCAGGCATATTAAGCAGCACTCCTTATAAGATTTTTAATTGAAAGTTCCAGTGCTTCTACGTTCGAAGCGTTGTCAATATACAATGTGTAAATGGCAATAATCAACAAGGTTTTCTTGTCCTGCGACATAGTGCGTCGCTGACTAGACAGCTCGTTCTCTACTAAATAAATTGCTGTATTTAATAGCTTTTTATCAAAATTCTGTGTATGAGAATCTGTCAAAGCTGTGTACAACATCACAATAAACTCGGCCTTTGCGTCAGGCTTCATACTCTTATGCTGATCATGTAATGCTTGTTCGGTAGTTTCAAATGCTTGTTGCAATTTAGCTTTATCAATCGCTGTAGTAATTGTTAAGCCTTCAGATTCGATTTTATTATCCTGGCTAGACTCAGCACTAACGTTCGCAATAGAAGCGCTGTAAGGCTCTCCTACACCATTCTGAATCCAGATTTCATCCGCACCAGTAGCCGTAGCAATTTTACTGGCAACGGAATTATGCATTGTTCCATTGCCTTTGTTGAAAATTCCAAATGCTGTTGACCTAGAAAGCCCCACTCTACCAGTCCAACTATATAGGGACTCTTTTTCACCTCTTGGCATCTTGCTATGCACCTGAAGGAAATACATCCGCTTTTGAATTGGTGTCATTTCTTGTTCGTAATTAAATTCTTTGAATTGCGAACATTCATCAAAATTAAAATCCGAATAACGAACAACTAAATTGCTTTTATTATCAGTCATTTGATAGAAACACCCTTAAATTTGTTCGTAAATTCAATTACGAACTATTTACAACGAACTAATTACGAATTAATCTAGCGTTAGATTCAACAAACGTTGATTCTAACGATTTAAAAAAAAGCCTTAAAGGCACAGGTTATGGAGTTCTTATGGGTGCTATAGCAACCAACCCAAGCGAACAAATTTGGGATAAACATGCGATTAAAGCAGAAATTTGCCGTAAAGGTAAAAGCCTGTCCGCGCTCGCACGTGATCACAAAATGCCTGAATCTTCTATAAGAAGCGCTTTGATTAAGCCAACTTTAGAAGCAGAGCTAGTTATTTCTAACTTTCTTGAAAAGCCTTTATATGAGCTATTTCCAGACCGTTGGACGAAAGATAACAAGCGTATTTATCCACGTTATCGCAAGAGTGAATGTAAATGAAAGCCTATTACAGCATTGCTGATTTACAAGCACTTGAATTGCCAGGTTTACCAACGACCCGCCGAGGATTAGAAAAATACGTCCTAAACAAGCAATTCAAGTATAGAGAAGTTGCTAGTAGAGGGAAAGGTGGAATTAGAAAGGAATACGAACTAAATGATGAATTAAATCAACAAATAGTTCTAAAGCAGATGAAAAGCGAAATTCTAACGTCTCCTAATTACGAACAAAAATTAGAGGTTGTTGTAGCTGACAGTAGTTTGCCAAACGCTAATGACTTATTGAACTGGCAGCGTGAAGTAGCTGAGAACCGTTTGTTCGTAGTTCGTTTTATCCAGGGAAATATTCTCAATGGTATTAAAAAAACTAAAGCAGTCGAAATGTTTATCGAACAAGCTGCCGCTAAAAGTTTGCCTGAAGATATTCAAACGGCTGTTCGTAAAGCGAATGCTAAAGCTGGAGAAGAAAGAACAATAGGCCGCCGCTCTATTTTTGAATGGATGAAAGCTGTTGAAGATGCTGAGAAACACAAAATTAATTTGTTAAGCGTTCTCGCACCTAAACAACGCGTTACCACTATTCCAGCTTGGGCAAGTGCCTTACTTAAAGTTTGGGGACAACCACAGAAACCGACATTAACTGCCGCTTTGGAACTACTTCCAAACTATTTAGACGGCAAGACTGAATGTCCGACTTACTCCCAGGCTTACCGTTTCTTAAATGAAAAAGTCGGCAAAGTAGAGTTACAGAGGGGCCGTATGGGTACACGTGAATTAAAGAACATCAAGCCTTTTATTCGTCGTGATACTGAGAGTTTATTGGCTACCGATGTTTATACAGCAGACGGTCACTGTTTCGATGCGGAAGTAGCTCACCCTATTCATGGCAAGCCTTTTAGACCTGAAATCACATCAATTATTGATGTTGCTACTCGCCGAATTGTCGGCTGGTCAATAGACCTATCAGAGAATAAATGGGCTGTGCTTGATGCTATCCGCATGAGCGCTACTGAATGCGGAATTCCTGCAATCTTCTATGTTGATAACGGCTCAGGCTATAAAAATGAACTGCTGAAAGGTAGAGCTAACGGGATTTTAAGTCGCTTAAATGTGACCGTTACTCACGCTTTACCTTACAACTCTCAAGCCAAAGGGATCATCGAACGTAGTCACAGAACGTTATGGGTTAAAGCAGCCAAAAATTTACCTACTTATATGGGTAAAGACATGGACGCGGAAGCAGGGACAAAATCTCATAAATTGACGCGATCTGAAATCATTAAGTTCGGTCAAGCTAAAAGCTTGATGGCTTGGACTGATTTTGTGAACTACGCGGCAGGCATTGTCGAAGCTTATAACAACAAACCTCATAGCAGTCTAAAGCGTATTACTGACCCAGCAACTATGAAAACGCGTCACATGACACCGTTGGAAGCGTGGTCGGTAGCTGTAGACAACGAGTGCCCTATTGACCGCGTTGACAATTGGGATATTGAAAACTT
Source organism: Acinetobacter vivianii (assembly GCF_014635885.1). Taxonomy (GTDB): domain Bacteria; phylum Pseudomonadota; class Gammaproteobacteria; order Pseudomonadales; family Moraxellaceae; genus Acinetobacter; species Acinetobacter vivianii. The sequence continues at coordinate 130,527 of NZ_BMDR01000002.1, read as the reverse complement.
CTTTAGACCAACTGAAGAACGAAAAGTGCGTCGCGGAGAAATCGAGTTATTCAGCAACCGTTATTTTCACCGCGATCTTGAGCAATATCACAATGAAATTGTGCAGGTCGGCTATGACATACATTGCGCCGAACGAGTAACTGTACGTGACTTAGACGGCAGGCTTATTTGCGTTGCAGTGTGGAATGACAATAAACGTGATTACTTCCCTAAAACGGTTGTCGAGAAAGCGCGTGAACAACGAGCTACAGGCCGTCTACGCAGATTAGCTGTTAAGCAAGCGGAAGCTGTTGCAGAACTAAACCCTCAACAAGTTATTGAACATATTGAGCAACAAAGCGTTATCAATTTCCCGTTACGTCGATCTGCGGATCAAATATTTGCGGAAATGGATGCTTTACCCGTTCGCCAAGAAAAGCAAATTTTCGATGTGAAACATCTCATTCCAGATGAACAAGGTGAACAACAGGCCGATGACAAAATCACTAGATGGATGCGTTTAGATCAACAAATTTTAACAGGAGAAGCGCTAACCCAGGAGGATAGAAAGTTTTGGGAGTTATTCCAACAATCGAAGAAATTCAAGCTTTTATGTAATGAAGATAAGCAGTTGCAACAGCACATTGAATCTACTGAGCAACTGCGTTTATCCAATGGCCTTTAGTCTTGTTGGCGCAAAACTAAAGTGATGACTTTGAACAAATTAAGGATGTATTAAATGAATATTTCTGTCAATAACGGCATTGCAAAGACTCGTAACATTGCTCAGTGCTACGACGCTGTAGTTCGGACTTTGGAGCGCAATCCTAACCTTCCAGGACTGGCGGGGTTATACGGGCCTAGCGGTTATGGTAAGTCATTTGCAGCTAATCACGTTGCAACTATGACAGGCGCGTTTTACGTGCAAGTTAAGTCAACTTATACGCGGAAATCATTCCTGCAAGCCGTATTACGCGAGATGTCTATCCCCGTTCCAACAACCTTAAATGAAATGATGGAGCTGGCAAGTGCAGAGCTTGCAAAGACACGAAAGCCATTAATTGTGGATGAATTTGATCACTTGGTGAATAGCTCGAAGGTTGAAATTGTCCGTGACTTATACGAGGCATCACAAGGCACTATTCTGGTTATCGGTGAAGAATTACTACCGAAAAAATTAGAAAAATGGGAACGTTTTCACGGGCGAGTTTTGAATTGGGCTGGTGCGCTTCCAACCGATCTGAATGATTGCCTACTTCTTAAAGAAATCTATGCGCCAGACATTCAAATTGAACAGCCAATCCTTGAGCAGCTTATAGCGGCTGTTAAAGGTTCGACCCGTCGTGTCTCAAGCAACCTAGAAATGATGAATGAGCTTGCCCTAGAAGAAGGCATAGACCTCATCACCACTAAAAACTTTAAACATGTTTTACATCATGGCTTCTTAACGGGCGAAAGCCCGAAGCCTCGCACATTTTGATAACGGATTATTGAACAGATGAACACTCATGTAAAAGCAGTTAAACAAGCTCCATACGCCGCACCACGTCAGCGTCTATGGACTGCTATTCGCAAAAGCGCCGCTGAATTTACAGCTAAAGCTGTCTGTGAAGAAGCGAAAATGAAATATGCGAGTGCTCATGACTATATCAAATCTTTAGAACTGGCTGGATTTATCCAGGAAACACGTAGAGAGCAAGTAGAAGGTCGCTCTAAAGCGATTCAGACGATCTTTTACAAGCTGATTAATGATGTCGGTTATACCGCGCCAATGGTGCGTAAAAATGGCGAGATTGTTCAGGAAATGTCTGCCCACCAAGCGATATGGAACACGCTAAGAATCACGGGCCATGCCTTCACAGCAGATGAAATTGCGAAGGTATCTAGCACTGACACCCTTGAAGTTAAAAGTGGTTCTGCATCGTTATTTTTAAAAGCGTTGCTTGATGCTGGCTATGTGCGCATTACGAAGCAATCGACATACCGCAAAAATGGGCAAGCAAAGTATCAATTAAAGCCGAACATGAATACTGGCGTTAAACCGCCCTCTATACGTCGAGCAGTCCAAGTTTTTGACTACAACTTAAACAAAATTATGTTTCAAGACACGCCGATTCTGGAAGAAGAACGCAAATACGGCCTGTCGAAGGATGAGGAATTAAAAAATGAATAACGCAATCAAATTTGAAACGCCAGCAACAGTAAACCCTGTGACCTATCAACATGGTGACCGCGCTCGTCTTGTTGCTGAGTTGGATCATCAACGTACACGTACAAGACTAGCTGAACAAGAACTCTTTCACAGCAAGCAGTTTTACCGCTGGTTTATTGCAATTTTAGTTCTTCTCATTGTCGCGATGTACGGGGGGCTTTGGTATGCAAAAACTATCTTGCAAACAGCTTGCTACTGACCCTCTACCGCTTTGGAAACAGTTAGTAAATGAACGGATTACTGAACTTAAAAGCATTCAAAAAGTTGCTGATGAAATTGGATATGCCCGTCCTAGCCTGTCACTCGCTTTAAGAGACAAATATATAGGCAGTACGGAGAAGTTAGAAAAGAAAGTTTTACAAGTGCTTGGGCAAGTTAATTGCCCATTCCTTGAAAAGTCGATTAGTCCAACCGAATGCAGAGTGTTTGAGACAAGAGATGCACCAACACAGAACCCTTCCGAGATGCGCCATTGGCGAGCTTGCCAGGGATGTGAAGTAGGTATTAACAAAAGGGTGAAAAAGTGACCGACAAAAAGTTTAAGTCTTGGACAACTAAAGAACTGAATGACCTAGTCGTAATGCATAAGGCAGGAGACACGGTAGAAAAAATTGCTGAATCAATGGGCCGTACTACCAGCGCAATTAGAGCGAAAAAGGAGTATCTGCGTACTCACGGGCTAATTGAATCAACTAAATCACATTGGACTACAACACAAGTTAAAACGGCAATTGAAATGCACAACGCTGGGATTACCCATAACGAAATTGCTAAAGCGATTTCACGTACCCGTTGTGCAGTAACCAACATGATTCAACGCCTTGTAGAACAGGGGCAAATTAAGAAGGAATTAACGCAATGAACCACGCTGTAAACCATATTCCAGAAGGATACCGCCAAGATATTCGAGGCCGTTTAGTTCCTATCACTCAAATCAAAGCAATTGATATTGAACGCAGTGATTTAGTGGAACGACTGATTAATGCAGCACGAGAAAAACAGTCGATTTTGCGCGAGTTTAAAGAATTGGTATTTGCTGATATTGCAGCCTTTATTGAACTTTCAGCCGAGCAATATGATGTTGTTATCGGGGGCAAAAAAGGCAACGTAACGCTTTATAGCTTTGATGGCCGTTACAAGATCATCCGTCAATGCCAAGACTACATTCGTTTTGATGAACGTTTACAAGCTGCTAAGGCCCTAATTGATGAATGCATTCAGTTATGGGCTGCCGATTCTAACGATAACGTTAAGGCTCTAATTAATGATGCCTTCCAAGTTGACCGCGAAGGGAAAATCTCTACTGGTCGAGTGCTTGGCCTACGTCGTTTGCAAATTGAAGACGACAAATGGGTGCGAGCTATGAAAGCCATAAGTGACAGCATCATCGTGACCGATAGTAAAGATTACGTTCGATTTTATGAACGTGATGATAAAGGTGTCTATCAGCCTATTTCTCTTGATTTTGCCAACGTGTAAAGCAAAGGAGAACTTATGGGAACCTCAGCCACTACCCAAGCTTTTAGACGATTGATCCGTGAGACGCGGTCAAAGAGCGAGAGCGCAAACGCCTTTGATTTTTTAATTGAGAATGACCTACGTGTTGAGCATGTATTTAACCTCAGCGGGTATTACGAATATCACGTTCTCAATAAAAATAATGAATGTATCGCTAAGAATACTGCCCGTCCATTAGCCATTCAATCAGCAATGAATATCCTTCGATAAAAGCGAAACACAGGCAAATGCCTGTGTCTGCCAGCCGTCGTGGGCTGGTACTGACGAGCAGCGAGGTCTTATGCAAACTTTTTTATTATGCGTTGTAGTTTCTATTGTTTTTTATCTTGTTGGATATTCCAGTTGTTTAAGTACCTATTACCAACGGGCTGAAAAAAAAGAACCTTTTGAAGCTAAAGGAAAAATCTATCGCATGGTTGAAATTCAAGTTAAGGAAACAGAATAGATGATCAAAATTGAAGATTTAGAAAATTTACCGCCTGAAGTGGTGGAAAGTTTGGGAGAAGTAGCGTGAAGACTATGAGGCTTACAGATCAGGAAGTTCGCAAGATTTTAGAAGGCCGTTCTGAGATACACCATCAAAAAGCTACACGGGCTTTCCAGCTTAAAGCTATTCGAGTTGCAAATGATTATTTCGAATGGTGTAAGGAGAAAGGATTCTATACGCCTGATTTCGGAACTTTTGTTAATTCATTTTGCTATGAGGAAGATGATTGCAAAATCATGTGCGAAGCAGTTAAACAAATTTGGAAGCTGGTATTTTCATTTCAAATTCCAAAGGAGAAACCTCAATGTTAATTATTGCGTATTTCGTTGTGTTTTTTATTGGTGTGGTTGCCTGTTTTAATGAGGCTAAAACTGATTTAGTCGCTCTTAAAAATAACGGCTTAACTGTATTTGAAAAACGAGCTTATGCGGCTAAAGCTGGGGTGGCAATTGTTTTAGCTGTAGCGGGCTTAGGTGGATTAATACAAGCGGCAATGAAGGTGATCTAATGGCTACCCTATCAAAAGAAGATAAAGCGTTTGTGCTTGAGCAGCTTAATTCACAGCTTAAAACGGTAAATTTAAAATGTGATGAATTTAAAATCAGCCTGGCACTTGAACGTTTTGAATTAAAACTGATTGTCGGAATTTATGTTAACGATAAACTTGAGGGCAAATGGTTTACCAAACCTGAAGATTATCCATTCACAAAATATTTGCCTGTCAAAAGGAAAAATAGATATTCCCCATTAAAAAAACAGAAAATTATTAAGCTCTATGGAAAACGTAGAGCTTATAAAGAATTTCCCGATCTTGATGAGGTTATAGAAAGACCCTGGCCTTTCTTTAATACGTCGCGAGCAGCTTTAAACCATTTGCTTAAAGTTAGTGATTCTATCGAATTAATTAAGGAGTCAACGGCTCGTGAAAGTCTTAGCAAAATTGCGTAAAAGCCGTATTGCTGCAATTCACATGGGTAAAAACAAGCTCGGACTCGATGAAGAAACTTATCGAGACTTGCTTGAGCAGGTCGCTGGCAAGCGATCTGCTAAAGACATGACCGATGATGAATTGGTAAAGGTTTTAAAGCACATGGAAACACTGGGTTTTTCTAAACCAGAGTTCGGGCAAAAGCCTAAAGCAGCACTTACCAAACAACAGCTTATTGATAAAATTGAAGCCTTGCTTGCTGATAGCGGCAAACATTGGAATTACGCTCACGGATGCGCGCGTAATATGTTTAAAAAAGACCAGGTTCAATTTTGTACTGAATATGAGCTTTGGAAGATAGTTGCTGCTTTAGAAATAAATAAAAAAAGGAGCGCTTCAAAATGAAACATGATGAGTTTCTTGACAAACTACCAGAGAATTTAAGGATTATTATTCAGTTAACAGACTATCGCACAGCTATGACTTTGATTAATCAATTCGGTGGGACAGATTATAAGTTTCCCCCATTGAAAACCATTAAAGAAGATCATGAGCTTGCAGAGTTATTAGGATTTAATAACTTGATTAAATTATGTCAGTTCTGGAATGGTGATACTGTTTATATTCCAAAGTCTGACCGCTATATAGGCTTATTGCGTGATGAGCGTATCAAACAAGATTTAAACGAATTAGGAGCATCAACCGATATACAAGATCAAATAGCCAAAAAGTACAAAGTTACTGCCCGTTGGGTTAGAAACGTTAGAAAGAAAATGTTAGATAAAGATGAAAGTAAAAAACCGAAAACAAACCAACTTGATTTTTTCTCATAAGCTGAGTAAGTCAAAAAATACCGCCTTTATAGGCGGTTTATTTTTGGAAATTGTTCCAATAAATAATTTATCAAAAGGCTCAAATAATAATCAAACGATAAATATGAGTTTTTATAAAAATGCAAGTTACGAAGAATTTCACAATTGCAGAATTATTACATAGTAATACTGCTGTTCGTAAAGGGCTGGATAACACCCCTTCTGTAGATCATCGAGCAAATTTAATCACTGCATGCCATGAGTTATTTCAACCCGTGCGCGACGCATTGAATAAACCAATGTTGATCAGTTCTGGATACCGTTCCCCTTCCGTTAACAGAGCTGTTGGCGGAAGTAAAACCTCGGCTCACTGTGTCGGCTATGCAATTGATTTTATTTCCCCTTCTTTTGGTGAACCCGCAGCGGTAGCAAAATTTCTTGCCAAAGAGTTGCCTAAACGTGGAATTAAGTTTGATCAAATCATTCTTGAGTTCGATCAATGGGTTCACATCGGGTTTAAGAATCAATCAGGCGAGCAACGCGGACAAGTTTTAACCGCTAAAAAAGTTCATGGTGTCACTCAGTATTCTAACGGGATCAAATAATCATGGCTAAAAAAATTAAACGTCCTATTCGCCCTCTGTTACAACTTAAACGGGTGGAAAAACACATTGCTGAAAATAAGCATATGTCGGGCTTAATTAGTAATCTATATAACGAGCAAAGCGGCAAACTCGATTACTCATGGAAAGACGGCTATAGCACTGGCGTAAAAGATACTGAGGGCCTTTATAAGCCTCAAATTAAAGAGAAAGACGCTAAACTGCTTGAACAGGCTGTAAAGCATCAAAAATCAATCACAAAATTAAAGTCGGAACTTGAGGCTAAAGAATCAACAAATCAAATAGCTATGGTTCAAGGAGAGACTTTAAAAACAGGCTTCTTAGTTCCAAATTGGAAACACGGGTGGAAATGGATTTCCACATGGTTATTTGCATTAATTGGATATATCCAGTTATACGGTATTCCACCCGAATTATTGCAGTTACTTCCTGGCTCAACACAGCCACAAATTACGGCCTTATTGGCTGTCATGGGCTTCGCTTTCCGCTTTGTTAATCAAAGTAAGCCTACCTCTTTAGAACCCCTTCCAGAAGATAAGGGGGGTGCATGACCCTTACCCTTGAGCCGTACCATGTTTTTCTGATTGTTACAGCAATCATTGGTGCATTTTTCACTATGTTCAAAATGCTGGGTTCGCAGATCAATGCGAACCTTCAGCACAATTTTGCGGCCACCAATGAACGCATTGAGCGGGTGTCTAAACAAAATGAAAAAAGCCAAGACGATTTACGAGAACTTGAACGGAAGTTTCACCAGTTCGAAGTCAGTCTACCTAAAAACTATGTGCATAGAGACGACTTTGTTCGTAGCCAATCAATCATTGAAGCCAAGTTAGATAGCGTGGCCTCAAAACTGGAAACAGTTCAAATCAGACAAGGGGTTTTAAAGTGAGTGACTTAGATAAAGCACGACGAGAAGGTACACGCTGGCTTTTACTTATTTCATTAAACAGAGCGCGTCCAATTGGTTGCTCGGATGCCATTTTATTGGATGTTGTAAATGCCCTTTACCCGCGTACTACGGTTGTGGAATTACATAGCCAGCTTGAATATTTGCAAAATAAAAAACTGGTTGAAATTGATCGTAAACCAGATGGTCACTGGAATAGCAAATTAAACAGTGAAGGCATTGACGTGGTTGAATACACGACAGAATGCCCGCCAGGTATTGCACGTCCTGCAAAGTATTGGGAAGGTAATTAACTATGGCGCGTGAATCTGCAATCGACTCATTAAATCCCGAAGATAAGCAGTGGCTTGATCGTCGTTTCATGGACTGTGGCTTTAATGGCTATGAAGAAATTGCAGCCATTCTTGCTGAACGTGGCTATAACATTGGTAAATCTAGCATCCACAGATACGGCCAAAAATTAGAACAAAAACTTTCAGCAATTACGGCCAGCACTCAGGCAGCTTTATTATTTAAAGATGCCATCAAAGATGACGGTGAGGCCCTAAACTCTGCCATGCTTTCAATGGTTCAATCTGGCTATTTCGAGTGTTTTATTTCTTTACAAGAATTGAATGACGAAATGCCACCTGAAGAACGTCTAAAGTTGTTATCAAAAGTTAGTAAAGGCGTTGCGGAAATTTCAAAAGCTTCTGTAAATCAGAAAAAATGGGAGCTGGAAGTTAGAGACAAAGTCGAAGCTGCTGCTAAAGCTGTTGAAAATATCGTTAAAAAAGGCGGCTTATCTCAAGAGTCAGCGGATGAGATTCGTTCAAAAATTTTGGGGATCACTAAAAAATGACAATGAACCCTACTCCTTTAGCTGATTTATTGCCTGATTTTAGCCGCGCTCCTGCGGTCTTATTGCCGTATCAGCAGGATTGGGTTGCGGATGAGAGTCCGTTAAAAGTAGCTGAAAAATCTCGTCGTATCGGCCTTACATGGGCCGAGGCCGCAGACGTGGCCTTAATCGCCTCAACCTCTCCCGAAGCTGGGGGGCAGAATATCTATTATGTTGGCTACAACAAAGATATGACTGTGGAATTTATCCAGGCGTGCGCTATGTGGGCAAGAGCCTACGACTTAGCCGCTGCTGAGATTGAGGACGGTATTTGGGAGGATGGGGATAAACAGATTCAAACGTTTATTATCCGTTTCCCTAAATCTAATCTGCGTATTGAGGCGCTTACAAGCCGCCCTTCGAACTTACGTGGCCGTCAAGGCATCTTGGTCATAGATGAGGCTGCCTTCCATGATGATTTAGATGAATTGATTAAGGCCGCAATGGCGTTCTTAATTTGGGGCGGTAAAGTTAGAATTATTAGTACCCATGATGGCGAAGATAATCCTTTTAATACGTTGATCCAAGAGATTAGGGCGGGTAAACGTAAAGGCACAGTACACCGAACAACATTTAGTGAAGCCGTTCAACAAGGCCTTTATAAGCGAGTTTGTTTACGGAAAAACATTGAATATGATCCTGACGTCGAGAAAGAATGGGTTGATGAAATTTATGCTTTCTATGGTGATGGGGCAAATGAGGAATTAGACGTTATTCCTAGTCGTGGCGGTGGCAAATGGTTAAGCCAATCACTACTAGACAATAGGAAAGACGCGTCCATTCCAGTTATTAGATTCTATCCGCCTGAAGGATGGGACAACTTTGACCAGATTAAAGAAGATACTCGTAACACGGAAGTAAAAGAGTTCTTTAATGAACATCTAAAGCCGCTTCTTGAAAAAATTGATCCAACAAGCAAAAACTTTTATGGGCTGGATTTCGCACGTAAAAAAAATGCCTGCTCAATGTGGATTTTGACCGAGGATAAGAACTCAAGAAAGTCATGTCCTTTTGTTTTTGAAATGTTTAAAACGCCATACAAACAACAGGAAGAATTTTTAAAACTCATCGTTAAGATGCTCCCCCATTTTTGTAAAGGCGCGCACGATGCTGGAGGTAATGGCGGCTATTTAGCGGAAGCCATGCAAGTAATTTACAGTGACCGCATTGAGGCCATTTCATTAACTGAAAGTTGGTATAGGCTCAATACGCCTCATTTCAAGGCTTCGCTTGAAGATGGGGACATTATCAATATGCCAGCAGATCAAGATATTCTCGAAGATCACCGCGCTTTCGTAATGATCAATGGTGTCGCCCGCATCCCAGCTACAGGATCGAATAGCAATAATAAAGATCGTCACGGTGATAGTGGAATCGCTCATTTACTTGCTGACTATGCAACTTGCCACCCTGAAGCACCAATCGAGTTCAAGGCAATTCCAACTGCTGAAGAACTTGAAACAATGGATGATGATGACTTTTGGGACTTGGGCGAAGGACTTTGGTCACAGATTATATTTGTGGAAATAATTCCATTTTTACTTTTTATCTTTGGATTTAAGCTGTTTAGAACGGGGTGACTATATTTGCTGACACAAATATAGCCTCCCTTGACAATCTAGGTGTCTCAAGCGCAGCCCCGTTGCTCTGTACAAAGCAACGTTAGGCTATCAAAAATTCTAACGCTTTTGCACAAGGTTCTAACATGCAGCTTATTAATTGCCGATCATGTGGTCGGCTTTTAGCCAAAGGGACTTATATTTCTTTAGAAATTAAATGTTCACGTTGTAAATCAATCAATTCTTTGAGCGTCCAGAACGCCCCGCTAGATTGCCTAGAGCAACTTTCGGAGTGTCATAATGACAAGCCTAAACCCAAAAGCCCCCGCTAAAAATGGCTATAAATATAAGCCTCAGTGGGGCGTTTTAATTCATTGCAAAGATGAAAAACATCAACAAGCCATCTATGAAAAAAATAAGTCTAAAGGACTTAAATGTAAGGTGCTGTCTTTATGAAAATAGATATTCATCATTCATGCAAAGATTTTGAAAGCTATCGTGCAGCGCGTGTAAAGAGCTTGTTTAATGTCGAATCTGGCGCTGACGTTTCTATTCAAGCCGACTTACCTATCGAGGACACAGGCTGGAAAATAGGTGTGATCGTCGGGGCAAGTGGTACTGGTAAAACCAGTATTGCAAAACGCATTTGGGAGAATGTAAATATCTATTCTCCAGATTGGTCAATTGATAAGGCAATCATTGATGACATTACACCAGATCAACCATTTGAAAGTGTGCCTGCTGCCCTATCCGCTGTGGGCTTAGGTACTGTCCCCGCCTGGTTGCGCCCTTATCATGTTTTAAGCAACGGTGAGCAATTCAGAGCTAACCTTGCCCGCGCTGTATGTGAAGCACCTGAACGGTTAATTATTGATGAGTTTTCATCCGTAGTGGATCGCCAGATCGCTTGTATAGGTGCTGGAGCATTTGCTAAAGCTTGGAAGCGAACCAACGGCCAAGCCGTGCTTGCTACATGCCATTATGATGTGCTTGATTGGCTAGAACCAGATTGGGTATTTGATACCAATACGGGCCAATTTTACGGGAGGTCGGAAAGGCGAAGACCTCATTTCAAAATGGAAATCTTCCAAACAAACTGGAAATATTGGCCTTTTTTTGAAAAGCATCATTATTTGAAAATGCCTCACATGATAGCTGCAACAAACTATGTCGCTGCTGTAAATGGAGAGCTGGTAGCTCATTTGGCTGTATCTACAAGACCAGGACTTATCGAGGCCCGATCTTGCAGATTAGTTGTTTTACCTGAATGGCAAGGTGCTGGTGTCGGTATGAGATTTTTAAATGCAGTTTCGGAAATGTGGCTGCAAGGTGAAAATCGTTATGAGAAACCCATGCGCACAATATTTCATACTTCCCATCCTGGCCTAGCATCCGCATTGCGTCGAGACCCAAAATGGACACAAATTAGTGGCCGCTTGATTGGTGACACCGCATCCAAAGCACTAAACGGTAACGCTAAATATGGTGGACATTGGCGGGCCGTACAGGGCTTTAGATTTTTGGGGAGCAATTACCATGATTAAAGTAATGGTTGTAGGCCAGAAATGGTTAGCCGAGCAAATACTTTTGCTCTGTATGGATGAAAGTTATGAAGTGGCGGCGGTAGCTCCCCCCTCTCATGATGACCGTTTAGCTAAGACCGCAAAAGGCTTTGATATTCCCGTTAGAATCGCGCCTAAGCGATTAGATGCTAAGGACGTGCCTGATGATATTGATTTAATTCTTTGCGCTCATACGCATTGTTATATCGCCGCTGAAGCAAGACAGAAATGTAAACTCGGCGCAATAGGTTTTCATCCAAGCTTGTTGCCAAGCTATAAAGGAAAAAATGCGATTCAAGATGCCATCAATGCGGGTGAAAATGAAACAGGAGGAAGTATATTTTTACTTGATGACGGCTGGGATACGGGACAAGTCTTATTTCAGCAAACTTGTATGATTGGCTCTCAAGATACAGCCCAAAGTTTATGGATAAATAAACTTGCTCCAATGGCCCTAAATATGTTTCGGGAGCTATTAATTAACCTGCAAGTTAAGGAAGCACTTCCAATGTAATTTAGTACCCTATCTATTCACCATTAAGCATGATTCGAATTGTGCTTAATGGTTTAGGTTATGGGAAAAAAAGACAAGAAAAAAACGAGTTCTAACGAAGCGTTAGAAACGCGTCAAACCTCTGATATAGGCTGGTTTTCTACTCAATTTCAGGAACACCCCGTTCGTGGGCTGACACCTCAAAAACTACACCAGTTATTAACGAATGCCGAAAGCGGTGATTTAAGTGCTCAGGCTGATTTATTCTGTGACATGGTTGAACGGGATGCTCACTTATATTCAGAATATTCAAAGCGTAAACGCGCGGTTACTTGTTTAAATTGGGGCGTAAGAACTAGAAGAAATGCAACCCCTGAAGACGAAAAAATTGCAGCAAATCTAGCTGATTATTTTGATGATTTTGAAGGCTTTGAACAAGTTTTACATTCTGCTTTAGATGCCATCGGACACGGCTATTCTGCTCAAGAAATAACATGGGAGAATCAGGACGGAATATGGCTGCCTAAATCTTTCGAATTTAAACTCCCGCGAATGTTCACAACAACTGCCGATAATCCTAATGAATTAAAACTTGCAACAACTGGCGGGGCTGAAACACTTTGGGCTTTTGGATGGTTCGTTCATAAGGCTCAGGCAAACAACGGCTATCTTGCTCGAACAGGACTGCACCGTATTTTAGCCTGGCCTTTCTTATTTAAGAATTATTCTGTTAAAGACTTAATGGAGTTTCTAGAGATTTACGGCCTGCCTATGCGAATAGGTAAATATGCTGTTGGAGCAACTGAAGAAGAAAAGACAACTTTACTAAGAGCGGTCATGACTCTTGGTAGAAATGCTGGAGGGATTGTTCCACAGGGCATGGACATCACTTTTGAGGAAGCGGCCAAAGGTACGGCTGACCCTCACATGGCAATGATCAAATGGTGTGAGCTGTCGCAGTCAAAGGCGATTCTTGGAAGTACGCTTACCAGCCAAGCTGATGGAAAGTCCAGCACAAACGCTTTAGGGAAAATTCATAATGAAGTTCGTTGGGAATTAACCGAGTCTGACGCTTTACAACTTGCGCGATCAATAAATGATTCAATCATCACTTATATCATGCAGATCAATTATCCAGACATACCGCCTCATCGTTACCCACAATTCTATTTTGACCTTACTCAAAACGAAGATTTATTAGTTTATGCGGAAGCCTTGCCTAAACTTGTTGATATTAATTTGGAAATTCCAATTGATTGGGTACATCAAAAATTAGGCATACCAAAGCCAGAAAATGAAAAAACAAAAATTCTAAAACGCTCTCCTGCTGTTAATTTGGCTGCAAATAGTTATCAGCCTTTTATGCAATTTGCTGGCTCGTCAGTGGTAAAGGATCAACCACAATTGCCGTTAGAAGAACAAGCTTTACTTAGTCTGCTTAATGAACAATCAGAACAAAGCCAGGAAGTCGCAGAAAAATGGCTAAGCGGGTTAATGGCAAATCTTTTAAAAGGTGAAACGCCTGAAGAAGCTTTAGAACTACTGGCAAATGCTTACCCTAATGAAGATGAGCCAGCACTCCAGGAAAGACTTTCAAAGCTGATTTTTGCTGCTGAAATATTCGGCAGATTAAGTATTGATGCGGAGGATAGTTGATGCCCACCCCTCAGAAACCTGAACTAAACGCATTGTTTAATTTGCCTCCAGCAGATGCTATCGACTATTTGAAAAAGAAAGGTTTTAAGCTTGGGTGGGATTGGCACGAGACTTTAGATAACGCCCATAGTCGAGCTTTTACAGTTGCAAAGATTGCAAAAATAGACCTTTTACAAGACATTCGAAAATCATTAATTACGGCATTGGAAACTGGTCAAAGTTTTGATAAATGGAAAGATCAGCTTGAGCCTACATTAAAAGAAAAAGGATGGTGGGGCCGTAAAACTGTAATTAACCCCGAAGGCCGTGAACAAGAAGTTCAACTAGGTAGCGTTAGAAGATTGCGTACTATTTACGATACCAATATGCAAAGTGCATTTGCTGCTGGAAGATATAAAGCCATGATCTTGGGGGCTGAACGCCGCCCATATTGGGAATGGAGACATATATCTGTTAAGAACCCTAGACTAGATCATAAGGCTTTAGATGGGCTATTACTTAGATACGATGACCCTTTTTGGAGTGTAGCTTATCCACCGTGTAAGTTCGGCTGTAAGTGTCGTGTTACTGCCCGATCCGCTCGTGAAGTAGAAGGAAAGGAAATTTTAAGCTCTGAGGGCCACCAATCAGAGGTTACGGAAATCATCGGTAAAGACCGCAATACTGGCGCTGATATTGTTGCAAAACGGACGCAATTTAATATACCGACAAAAGATGGAGAGTTATCATTTTCCCCAGCGCCAGGCTTTAACGGTTCTCCAGCTACTAGCCATCTAATAGATAAAGTTTTATCTGATCGGGCAATCAAGTATTTAGGTAATGAGCAAGGCTTAAATTTGATTGAAGAAATCGTCACTGCTCCCAATCGCTTAAAGGGACATGAAGCTTTTATTAATAACGCCTTGAGCTTTGGTAAAACGCAGAAACAAACAAGTACAGTGGGCGTAATCAAAAGCAGTGAAGTGGATTTTTTAAAGTCTAAAAATGTGACTGTAGAAAGTCCCATCATGATTATTAGTGATCACCTATTAGTGGGCCAGAAAGCGAATAGACATGGTTCGGCTGGTAATGCGCCAACAATACAAGAATGGTTAACGTTACCTCAGCACTTAAAGAAACCAGATCAAGTGGTGTGGGACGTTAGTAATGAAAGTGTCTTGTTCCTGCTTCCTGTTTTGAATGAGAACCAAACAGAGTATTCAGACGAGTTTTTGAAACTTTCAGTACGTTCAAAAAATGGAGTAATGGAGATTGTTAGTATTTTTAAAGTTCAGAAAAAAGCGATCAAAGATGGACTTAAAGCAAAATTTTATGAGGTTATCAGATAGGAAAGAATGGCGGATGACTTGCACATCATAATGCTGAACAGTGATGAACTGAACCGCAACCTTTCTATTAGGAAACTACCATTCTTCTATGAGTATAAATTATGAACAGTGTAAATTTCAACAATAGTGAATTAACACGTATGTTTAATGCTGCTGCTGACAAGCTCGATGATCCAACTGAATTGGGCCACGCTATAGCAAACAGCTTTTTAACGATTGTTGAGGATAATTTTGATTCTGAAGGACGTCCAGCCTGGCACAGCTTATCGCCCGTTACACTGGCAAGAAGAAAGCCAGGTAAAAAACTATTTCAATCGGGTTCATTGCGCCGCAGTGTAAGCACCAACGTAACGAGAGATAGTGTTGTGATTGGTACTAATGACCCCAAAGCGCCTACTCATCAATATGGCGCTAAAAAAGGTCAATACGGAAGAACTAAGCGAAATGCCCCAATTCCCTGGGGGAATATTCCAGCCCGACCATTCCTTCCAATGAATGAAAATAATGATCTACAACCAGAGGCGGAAGAAGCAATTTTTGATGATGTAAGTTATTTCTACGGAAAGTTATTCTGAAGGTGCACGTAAAAATACGTTAGATAGCCGTTAGATTCTTTTATTTTTGATACTTGGGAGCTGTGATAATGAATCATAGCTTTTCACCAATCCCCCCTCTTAAAACGCCTTAAAACTTAAAAATTAAAACCTAAAAATTAGGAAGCTTTTCCAGTCTTTTTTATCAGCTCATTTTTCCATACTGAAGTCTCTGAAATTTCATACTTCAAATTATGAATAAGACTTTACTTGCAGCGACATGTTCATTCGAATTACCAGATTTTCAGGATTACTTAGTTTTAATCCCTGAAGGCATCTTTCGAAGTGAAATTGACGGACGCCCTTATGATGCACCTCACTGGATTCTGACTCCAGAACGAGGCCATTTAATTGCGGCAGCTCTCAATCAGCGTGAAATAGATACTGTAATTGATTATGAACATGCCACTTTAAAGTCTAAAAATAATGGAGAGGCCGCCCCAGCCGCAGGCTGGTTATTAGCTGGCGGATTTATTTATAAAGAAGGAGTCGGATTATGTAGCTCTAAATTTGACTGGCTAGAAAAAGCAAAAGCTCATATCGAGGCCAAAGAATATAAATATCTATCACCCGTATTTTTATATAACAGTGCTGGTGAAATCATCACCCTCATTAATCTTGCTTTAACAAACACTCCTGCAATTGAAAATCTGCAAGCAAAAATTGCTGCCGCAGCTCAGGAGTTTTTTGCTCAAAATTTACAGGATTCCACAATGGATGAGTTATTAGAACATTTGCGCTGGATGCTTAATTTGCCTTTGGCCGCAACTCCAGAAGAAATCAAAGCTGAGTTGTCAAAGCTTCAGCAACAAATTACTGAAAAAACGGGTGTGGCTGTTGCAGCTAATAGCCAAAACCTTTTTGACGCTGTAGCCGCTATTGACCAACTTAAAGTTGCCGCTAATAGCCAATCAATAGACATGACTAAGTTTGTGCCAATGGATGTATATCTTGAGGCTAAAAATGAAGTTACCCAGGTGGCACAAAAAGCCCAAGCAAAAGAACTCGATGATCTGATTCTGGCCGCTTGCTCAGATGGCCGCTTAACAGGGACTAAAACAATTGACTGGATTAAAAAACAAGCTGTTGAAAATCCAGAATTTGCAAAGGCCCATATTGAGGGCTTGCCCAAAATGGCTGCTTTAACTCAGCAGCAAACAAAAATCAGCCCAACCACCCCACCTTCAACGGACTCGTCTGACCCATTGCAAGAAGAAGTTTTAAGTGCATTAGGCGTTAGTAAAGCAGACGTTGCCAAGTACGGAGCTTAAACATGACCGCTACTAATGAGCCAATCAATACCGATTACCGTGATGGAATTTTAATTCCAGTCGCCCTGGCAGCATCTACAGTCGTTCTTATGGGTACGTTTGCTGTCGTCAATGCTGAAGGTTACGGGTTAGCGTCTTCCGCAGTCGGTGGACTAGATCAAGTATGTGTTGGTGTCTGGGACGCTGATGCAGAGAATACTGGTGGAAATGGTGAGGCCGTTGGCCTTGTTCGCCGCAATAAGCAATTCCTTTTTGCCAACTCAGCCGCAGACCCAGTTACTCAGGCTGTTTTAGGAACGCAAATCTATATCGAAGATAACCAAACCGTCGCAAAAACTGATGGCGCTGGTACTCGTTCGGTTGCTGGGCGTTTTATGGGTTTTGATGAAAATAACAATGTTTGGGTGGAGATCCATTAATGAAATTTACAGCAGAGAATGCAAAACAGGTTTTGGCTCATTTATTCACGGGCATTAAATCTACTTTTAACAAGTCTTTGAATGAGACAGAAGCAACTTGGCAATTGATTGCCACTGAAGTTCCTTCTACTGGATCGGCAGAAAATTATGCCTGGTTAGGCAAGTTTCCAAAACTGAAAGAATGGATCGGTGAAAAGACAATTAAACGTCTGGAAGGACACGGGTACACAATCAAGAACCGAAGCTTTGAATCTACAGTTGCGATTCATAAGCATGAAATTGATGACGGTGAATTAGTAGGTGTCTCGACAATTTTTGCCTCAATGGGTGAAGAAGCAAAACAGTTTCCACAAGACTTGGTTTTTGAAGCTTTAACAACTGGCTTTAAAAATAAATGTTATGACGGCAAACCGTTCTACGCTACCGACCACCCTTATGGTGAAAAAGGTAAACAATCTTTTTCTAATAAATTAACGAAAAAATTGTCATACGCAAGTTTAGCCGACGCAGAGGCAAGCTTTGGCGCTGCCGTTGAGTTGATGACTGGCCTTAAAGATGAAAATGGTCGTAGCCTCAAAATTAAGCCTACGTTATTGGTTGTCCCGCCTACGTTAGAAACAACGGCTACAGCCCTTATGACTGTTTCAAAATTCGCAGATGGTACAGAAAACATCTACAAGGGCAAAGTCGAAGTCCTGGTCGATGCTGGCCTTGAAACAGATACCGAATGGCATTTATTGGCTACCAAGAAAGTGATTAAACCGATCATTTTCCAAAACCGTAAAAAGCCTGAGCTTGTTTCAAAAACAAGCTTGGAGTCTGACGACGTGTTTAATCGTGGCGAATATGCTTTTGGTGTTGAAGCTCGCGGCGCGGCTGGTTACGGCTTGCCACAGTTAGCAGTTGGATCAACTGGTACTACCTGATTGTAAGGGGATTAGGAATGGCTTATGTAACTCTTGAATTAATGATTGAAACGTTCGGTGAAAAAGAGCTAATCAGGCTTACTGACACTGAAAGACCTTATACCCAAGCAATCGTAATGCCCAAGCTTATGCGCGCGATTAATGCCGCAAATAGTGAGATTGACGGATATATGACTCGTTACCCTCAACCGTTAAAAGTCATTCCTCCTTCCCTTCAAATGACTGGCTGTGACTTAGCGCGTTACCACGCCTGTATTGGTAACGCAGTTATGAGCGAAGAAATTGAGAAGCGTTATGACAAAGGCGTTAAAAATTTAGAAAAACTTTCTAAAGGTTTAACAAGTCTAGGCGGTTCTCCAGCGGGTGAAAGTAAACCATTACCAAGCTCAAAAAATAGCGTGGTACTCAATGTGGGTAGACGCGATTTTGGAGGGAATAGCTGGTGAGTTCTGAACTTGATCTTGCAGTTATTGAACAAGCAATGAAAGACCTTATGGCCGAGCAAGTTAAGTCGGGCAAGTGGGACTGGTTATCTGAAGGCGCGATAGTTAGCTATGGCGGTGAATTTAATGATGACTTTGAGGAAGTCGTTAGATTATTTCCCGCTATTTGGGTGACGTTTAAAGGCAGCGGTAAACCCAAAAAGACTGGCTTTAACCAGACAGAATATCCAATCACTTTTGTTGTTCTAGTTGGCTCGCATTCCACAAAAAATGAAGAAGCCCAACGGCATGGTGACGCCGATAATATCGGCACTTATCAAATGCTGGCGAATGTTCAAAAACTGCTTATTGGTAACGATCTATCAAGTGAAGGTATTGAAGGACTTGCTCATTTTGAGCTTGGCCCAACCAAAACCATTTTTAACGCAAAAACTCAAGGATTAGCAGCCAGCGTTCTTGCTCAAGAATTTCATACTGAATACACAATCATTGCTTCAGATCGTGACCGCGAAGAAGAAGCAACCGAAGCTGAATTGCGTGTTGTTAATGTCGATTACTACTTTGCGCCGAATGACGGGATTAGTGACGAACAAGACACCGTGAATTTAAAGGAAAAATAAGCCATGACAATTCCTCAAATTAAAACGCCAGGGAATTATTTCGAAGTAAATACAAATACCCAGCGAACAGGTTTACCAGCAAATAACCATAAAGTGTTATTTATTACCAATGATATTCAGTCGCCCCCACTACTTGAACCTGATCAAGTAATGCCCACTCAATTGGGGGGCGGTAATTTAATGCCTGTAGATATTTATGACAAGGCTCAAGCTGATCGTATTTTTGGTAATGGGCCTGAAGCTCCACCAAGTGAAGCAGCACGCATGATTACAGCCGCAATTAAGACGAATAATCTTGTGCGAGTGCAATGCCTGGGAAAGCGACTACAGGTGTCGTAATAAGCTGTTCTGGCGCAACTAATTCTTTCAAGTTTGCAATGGCCGTTAGACAAAATACATCGCCTGCCCCCGACGCTCTAGTAACTATTGTTGACGGAGTGGAGCTGCCATTTGATACGCCACCATTGGACTGGAGTGCTTCAAGAATATTGGAGGAAAATTATCCCTATGAAGTGCCTGAAGGCTTCACTGTAGGTTCGGGAGTCTCACAAATCATCAACTTGGATAATATACCTCATCGCTTTGAGGTCAGATCAAGAAGTGATGATTTGCTGGTTTTTCTTTATGACAACCCGACAGCAATTAAATTGGATAATGCAAACAAACACGTTGGCGCGTGTATGGCTCCAGGCTTATCAACAAACATTAATTTTACAATTGATGATAATGGGTTATTTCCTGCTGATGGTATCTATTCTGGCACTCTTTCACCGCCTGTTCTCAATGCCGATATTTATTTCAAAATTGAGAAATACACATTAGACGGGATTTTTGCTGGAGTTATAGCCACTAATAGCCGCGATGAGGGTATCTATCTTAGCGAAGATGGTTCGCATTGGTATGCAAATTTAAACAATCCTAACGGCTGGATGCCACGACCAGACGCCAGTAGTTTTCAAGATGATGCTAAATATGTAATCGCCATAAACGGGAACCGCGCTCAACGTGAATATATCGTTGATTCATCTTTAAATTGTGAACCTACAATACTTGAAATTCCAGCTTTAACGATTCCAGAAGTCGGCAAGAAGTATACATATTCATATCGAGTTAATGGAGGCAACGTAATCACACTTGAAGAAACTGCTGGAGGTGCGCCTTCGCAAACAGTCTTCACAAACATTCTCGCTTATTACGGATTCTTTAGTGACTTAGTAACCAGCGATACAGGGCCAAGAGCTTTTAGAGCTAAATATGGTGAACCAGTCAAAGGCGGTTCACGTACTGACCCGAATTTTATCCAGGCTCAATCAAACACGATTGAATTTTTATTAACTGAAGGCGCAGAACACGACCTGATTAAAACCATTTTTGGTCAAGCGGTAACAATCCATTCTTGTGCGATTGTAGATTGGAAATAAAAAGGAATAGAGATGAGTACCATTCAAGAAGTAATTGCTCCACTCGGTCATACTATCATTGCGTTATCTTCCCCTCCTAATGATGAGGTAGGAGACAATACTATCCGTGCATGGATTGACCATATTAATTCTGTCGGAAACCCAATTAACCAAAAGCCTGTTATTTTGGTGATTCCCTTTTCTGATGTAGAAGAAGCGGAAAATTATGCAGCTCAAGTTGATGTTGAAACATCATATCGCGTGCTTTGTGTTTGCTATCATGGGGCGTATGGTTATGAACCAGAACTGGCAGCGGCAATGGCAGCGGCATTAGCAGATTCGAATGATCCTGCTGTCCCTTTTAATGGCGTTAATCTAGGCGGCATTCCCGCTGTTGAGGATCAATATCGACTTACTTTTGAGCGTATTGAAGCAGCTTTAAACAATGGCATTTGTATGATTGATACTGGCGCAGATGGTGTACCTGAAATCTTGCGAGCCATTTCAACTTATCGTGTTAATCCTGATACTGGAATTGAAGATGATTTAATGCTTGATATTAATGGAGCTTTAATTGTCGACTATACACGCAAAGTAATTCGTACTGACCTTTCAAAAGAGCGCCGACGTAAAAATACGGCTGCCCAGCGTCGAAATGTACGCTCAATTGTTCTAAAGCGTTTAATTCAGTTGGAAGATGCTGAAATATTACAAAATGTTAGAGCAAATGCAGACCAACTTACGGTAACTGAAGACCCTAATGATCGTTACCGAGCCAATGTTTCGATTCCTACTGATTGGGTGCGAGGTATGCACGTTATTGGTACAACTTTAAATATTTATTAACTCGTTAGAGTTATCAAAAAGGACTGCTTAGGCAGTCTTTTTTTATGGAAGTATTTCCACCTGTATTAACTGACCTATTCAAGAAAAATAGTCCTATCAATACTAGAGGTTAAAAAAATGGCTAAGAAGGCTGTTGGTTTAATTGTGATGAGTGTCGATGGCGAAGATTATGCTTGTTCAGACTTCGGATCGACTAAGGCTACAGGTAAAAAACCTGTACCAACAATGAACCGCACGGGAAAAATTCAGCATACCGCTTCAGGAATACAAACCTACCAGTTGCGTGTTTCTGTTGTGATCCCTGTAGGAAAGGACACCGTAGATTGGCAGAACATTGAAGATGCCCGTATCTCTGTCGAATCACCTGATGGCGGTTTCCGAGAGACTTACATTGATTGTTCTACAGTCGATGTATCGGATAGTTATAACGTTAATGGTGAAACAAGACGTGATTTAAACATGTTCTGTTTAGACTATTTAGATGAAACATTCTGAGGTTAATATGCAATTAGGCGTAACTGATTTTTTACCTGTGGCCCTAACTATTTTAGTAGAAGGTAAACCTTTAAGCTCTAATAAAGTTGAGCTTATTGACATTAATGCGACAGACCTTTTAAAAGCGCGTTCGGCTTCAGTTGGCGGGCAATTTTTACATTTAATTGATCTTTCTGCGAAAACTAAATTGATTGATGCGGATGGGAATAAACATAATATTCCTTACGAGGTTATCGCCAACGCCTCCAGTACAGTTCTCAATCAACTGGAAAGCATGGAAGGCGAGCTACTTGCAAAGCTGAAAGCCGAGAGTATAGAGACGTAATTAATACTATTAACTTATTACAAAGTTGCGGTATGGATATTCTAACTGCTCAAAAAATGCCAATGCTTCATGCATTGGCTTTTTTATCAGAACGAATGAATCTACAAAATATGCTCAATAGCGGGCGGCAAGACAATACCCGTGAAGACCCTAGTGCGGAATATGAAGCATTTCAAAAGCATTATAGTTCAGAAGCAAGACTACCCAAAGAAGGCGGTGAAGAATGAGTAATTATAACGTTTCACTCACTTTGCAGTTGAAAGGCAATGGCGGACAAGAATTAAAAAAAATCTCTGATGAACAAGTTAGAGCCGCAAATAATATTAATGCTCAGTGGATGCAAATTGGCTCTGCTCAGGCTAGATTTGTTAATACGGCAAGAACTGGTACACAAGTTACCCTTAATACAGTAAAGGTGAGTGATCAACTATTAAGGACTCACAGAACCGTAGAGCAAGTTTTAGAGCAGCAGACTAAGCAGGCATCCATTCAAGCCAAACTGTTGGCACAGCAAAAATCTAACGCTGAACAAATGGCTGTATTTATGCGACGGGTAGAAAAAGCTTCTGAAGGAACATCCGTACATGCCACAAGGACTTCAAATACCTGGAAAGAAACCGCTACTGCTGTTCTGAGTATATACGGCACTATGCAGGCCATTAATGCCCTTAAATCAACTGTTACCTCGAACCTAGACTTTGAGCGTGATTTAGTTGAGATGAAGCAGAACGCGGGCATGTCAAAAGCCCAAGTTGAAGAAATTAGAAAGCTGGCTATTTCTGCGGCCCCTACTACGTTACAAAGCCCGCAGGACATTCTGATGGGTGCAAAGTCATTTGCCAGAGCTGGTGATAAATACTCGGATATTAAAGGCAATACTATTGAGGCAGCACGTGCCGCGACTGTATTTAGGGCAAGTCCAGAACAGATCGCAAATATGGATTTCGATTTACGGACAAAAATGAAAGTTCCTAACTCAGAAATCCCAGCCGTGAATAACATGCTTTATTATCATGGTAATGCAGGACGTTTTGAGGCTCCAAGTTTTGCCCAATTTGCCCCTGAGATGCTGGCAGCAATGAGTAATGTCGGTGTAAAAGGAAAAGGCGGTATTAACTTTACTGGTGCATTGACACAAGTCTTAATGAATAATGCGTCAGTAAACGAGCCAGGTAAAGTTAAGACTTTTATCGAACAAGGTTTAGGCCATATCACGACACCACACTATGTAAAAGGCTTGGCGAAATACGGTATTGATGTGCCGAAATATATGCCTAATGGTCAATTCTACGGTGAAGATGGTACGCAGGGCCTCCTTGATTTAACTGAGGCTATGAAAAAGAAAGGATTAACAAACCCTTTTAAGCTTGCAAAAGCGGGATTCGCAGACCAAGAGACACAAAAGTTTTGGCGCGCGATGATGCAATATTCTGACGAGATTAGAGCGGCAATGAAGAAAGGTGACTTAGCCGCTAAAAATGATCAGATCGGGATTGACCTTAAAGAAATGCAGGACACTAATTTCGGGAAGGTTAAAAAGGCTCAAATCACAACTGAACAATTAAAGCTTGGGGACGCTGGACAGGACGTTACTCAAACAGCAGCTAAGGGCGCACAATTCTTTTCAAACAATCCGATCACGACTGGCCTGCTAACTGCGACGGCTGGTGTCGGTGGATACTATTCTTATTTACAGTTTAAAAATACTATTCCTCAAATGATGGATGATATTAAAGCTGGTTCAATTTATAAGAATATGCCTGACACAGTAGTGCAGAAAACAGCTCTTGGCATCAATGAGCGTGTCCCAAACACTGCTAAAGTTGTTCCTGAAATGGCGGGCCTAAAAACGGCTGCGAAAATTGCTGGCCGTGTAGCGACGCCTTTGACGGTGGGTGTAGGCGCTTACGATGCATACGACGCTTATAAAGACCCTAATCTTACTCAGAAACAAAAAGACGTTAGATATGGTAAAGCGGCGGGCGGTACTGCTGGCGCGTTAGCAGGCGCTTGGGCGGGCGGTCAAGGTGGCGCTGCACTCGGCACAGCTATTTTCCCTGGTGTCGGTACAGCTTTAGGCGCATTACTCGGAGGGATTGGCGGAGGTATCGGGGGCTGGTGGATCGGTGATCAAGCAGGTGGAAAAATTACTGAGACAATAACCAGCTCAAATGAAAATCAAGTTGATGCAATTAAGAATCAAACCGATGTATTATCACGCAAACTAGATACTTTGATCAGCGCGACAAATAATAGACCTGCGGCTAGTTTCCCTGGTTTATCAATGCAATCATTATCAAATAGTGCAGTGACCGAAGAAAAAAGGCACGGTGCAATACCATATAAATTAGGATAATTTTAAAGGGGACGTTATGCGGATATGGTTAACAATGGTTATTACTTGGAGCTGGTACTGCTTTATTAATAAAGAATATGCAGCTAATTTAAGTAAACCACTTTTGGAGCAGTTGGATATTATTCCAACTAATCATTTCTTTGCCTGTGTAATTGTTTTCGCTTTAATCTATCCAGTAGTAAATATGGTTTTGGGTTTTGTCGATACTTATGCCAAGAAAAAAGAGCTTTCTAAGACTTAAATTAAAGGAAGTGTTTCCACATGAATTGGATCAAGTTTTGACAAAAAATAACCTCACTATCAGTGAGGTTTTTTTATGGGCTGGAAAGATGATCTGCAAGATGCAAGTTTTAGAGGGGTAAAGTTTGCATGTACTTTAACCAGTGATTCTGGTTCCAAAACTCTTGCTATAAAACAGGCCCCTTATACTAATAAAGCAAAAATTGAAGACATGGGAAATAACCCTGATCGTATTCAAATTGACGCTATTTTTGAGGGGGATAATTATAAAGTATTCCTTGAGGCTTTATTGGCCGCAATAAAAGCGACTGGCCCTGGTGAACTGATCCACCCTATCTACGGTTTAAAGAATGTCTACGTTGATAATCATTCTGTTAATCATGTTGCGGATGAAATCAATTTTTGTCGTGTGTCGCTATCTTTTGTGGAAGCTGAAAGCAAAGACCGTCCTTTGTTTATACCTGTTTCAACCACAGCAAAATTAGACTCTAAAAAAATTATAGATTCGCCTTTGAAGACGTTAGAAAAAGAATTAGATAATTTAAAAAGAACGAATCCTAATAACTTTTTTACTGTCGTTAATAATATTAGGAAAGGTATAAATACTGCCCGTCAATATGTCGGTTTAGTAAAAAAGACTGTTAATAACCTTTTATCTCCATCCGAATTAATTACTGGCCTAGTGGATGATGTAACTAGGTTAGTAACTTTTGATACCAGCATTTCAGCTATTACAAAATGGAAGGATTTATTTAAGCGCATACAACGTTTTGAGAAGCTTTTCACAGGTGATGATTCCCCTGCCGAATTAAAGCACGTATGGCGCGCTGTTAGAGTTGCTAGTGTTGTTGGAGTAACCCAACAAGCCATTGAAACTTTGAAAAAAGAAATGGCTGATAACGACGATTTAAGCTTTACACCGATTGATCTAAATATTATCCGACAACAAAACCGATCTGTTCTACAACAGGCAATTAATGCTGAAAGAGAACAGTCGATAACAGATTTAGAGTTTGAATCAATCGCTCAAATTCAAATCTATAAAAATATTGCAGATCAAGTGCATTTGCAGATTCAAGAATTAATCGAAGTACGCCCGCCCTTGATAAAAACAACTGTCCGTGTGCCTTGCACAATGCATTTTTTAGCGCATTTTCTGTACGGTGATTTTGAACGCGCTGACGAAATACAACGCTTAAATCCTGACTTGCAACTTCCTTGCTTATTACAAACAGGTATGGAGCTTAATGTCTATGCACGATAACTCAGGAAAAGAAATCCGACTTCTTATCGGCGGTTATGAGATTAATGATTGGGACAATGCCTCAACAGATAGCCAGATTGAAACGCCTGCTGAAGACTGGAGTTTAACTCTATTTAGGAAAGAACCTAACGCCCTTCCGAAATCTATTCACGGGGGGATCGCAATTCAGCTTCTTTATGGGGATGAAATTATTCTAACGTCTGTTGCAGACAAGGTTTCTGAATCAATAACTCGTAATGGCTACAGCCTAACAATTTCTGGCCGTGATCTAGCAGGCCAGCTTATCGACTGCTCTGTTCCTATATTCAACGGTAAGCAACTAACCTTAGAAGAACTATTAAGCCGTTATATTCTCGCTGGCGACCTCAGTTCATTAATTCATGACATAAAAATTCAAAATGACAAATGGTTAAAAAATAAAGTATCTGTTGAGCCAGGCGAATCTATTTGGGACGCTGTTGCAAAAGCCGCCCAAGTTACGGGACAGCATGTTTGGCTTGATGAGGTAGGTACATTAAATATTGGTGATCCTTTTGCTAAACCTTATCAAGTCAAAGAAGCTTTACGCTTAATGTGGCCGTTAGATAATTTTAATAATGTATTAGAACTTCATTACGACAATGATGTTTCAGGTGTCTTTACCGACATTCATTTAATGGGGCAAGATGCTGATGCAAATAGCATCGTTTCAAAGGTAACCTCACCTACGCAGTACACTCATAAAAGACTCAAGATCATCACACTAAATGATATTGAGACCAAGTCAGAGGCAGATGCTACTTTAGAAAAAATAAAAAGAGACAACGATTTAGAAGCATTTAATCTCACAGCACTTGTGGACGGATGGACTATTGACGGTAAGGCTTGGAAAACGGGCTGGTTCGTAGACGTAGAAACAAATGCTCTTTCTAACGCCACTGCAAAATGGGCTGTTTTAGGACGTACTTTTAATCTCTCCAGAACTGACGGTAAAACAACAAGACTGACTTTAAAACGCCAGGGCGATTGGGCACAGCCTTTAATTTACAAAGAGCCGCAACCGAAAAAAAAGAAAAAAAACAAGAAAAAAACTGAGGAGACTGCTGAATGATTAGCGCTATCAAATCTCAAGTCCATAAAGCCATTAAACAGATTCGTTTACCTCTAAACGGACTGATTGCTCGCGGCGGCTCTAAAACTTTACAGGTTAAAGGTCACGAAGGCGAAGTACTCCAAGATATTGAGTTAATTCAGCAGATTGGATTCAACTCTTATATCCCTGATGGCGCAAAAGTCGTTGTTATACCTCTTCAGGGAAAGACCTCTAAATCCATTGTTATAGGCACTGCTGGCGGCACTGTAGTTGTCAATGTTGGAGAGGGAGAAACTTGCGTTTATGACCAGTTCGGACATCACGTATTGCTCAGGAAAAACGGCATACAAATGAAAGGTGACGTTGAAATCATCGGCGGCGGTTTAACCGTTGAAAAAGGCATTCAATCACAAGGTGATGTATCAGACAAAACAGGCTCAATGCAGCAGATGAGAGTCACTTATAACATCCACCTACATGGCAACAGTCCTCTACCTTCTAAATTAATGGAGTAATAAATATGGGAACTATAAATTTAGAAACTAAAGATTACGTCCTAATCAGTTTAGACGCAGCTTTTAATGACGATATTGTCCAAAGCGTTTGTTTAAGGTTAGGCGTACACCGAGGCAAATATTGGGCTGACCCTAACTTGGGAAGCCGCCTTTATCTTCTCAAAAGATCGAAAGATGTACCGAGAATGATTCAACTGACTCAACAGTATGCGGAAGAAGCTTTAGAAGACTTAGTACCTGGTCGCCTGCAATCTTTAACAGTGAAGGCCAGCCAATCCACCAAACAAGGGATTGATTTAGCTATTGATATTGTGCGCTTAACAGGCGAAGCGCAATCAATTCCATATTTCGTATCTTTAGGCGGTTAAAATGGCTTATTCAATTAGAACTTATAACCAGATTAAAAACTTAATTACTCAGGAAATCCGTAATAGAACTGGTTTAACTGTTAAAGATGATTCTGATGCGGGTATTCGCGCTGACGGAACGGCTTCCGTTGTAGAAGGACTTTATCATCATCAAATTTACATCCAAAGACAGCTTTTTATTGCCACAGCGGATGAACCATTTTTATATATTCATGCAGAAGAATTAGGACTCCCGCGTTCTGGAGGTGATCAGGCTTCAGGTACGGGCCTAGCAAAGTCAAATATAGACTTAGTAATCCCCGCAGGCAGCAAGCTAACGAATGGCAGATCATATTATTGGACTGTCGTTTCAGACGTAGAGTTACAGGCCAATATTCCTAAATCAATTGATGTGATTGCAGATCAAGTCGGTGCAAGCTGGAACGCTTCAGGTTCACTTACGTGGGTAAGCCCTCAAGCTGGACTTGAAGGGAATATTACTGAGGTATCTATTGGCGGGGGTACTGATGGCGAAGAACTTGAGGATTGGCGCACAAGATTATCTGAAAGAAAGCAATTGGGTATCTCACGTGACCGTAAAGCCGATTTAATCAAACTGCTTGAAGACATTGAAGGCGTACAAGACGTGTACCCATACCCTAAACGACGTGGACTAGGGACTTTTGACGTGGCTATTACAGCAGTAGGAAATCCGCCAACTTTGCCTAGCCAGGCTTTAATAGAAACTGCACAAGCTGCTTTAGATGAATACGCAGGCTTTTGGGTAGGCGGTGAGTGGAAAGTCTACTCTCCTTCAGAACAACTTGTTTCAGTTACAGCGGTAATAACAGGCAACGCTAATTTAGTCGACGTTCGAAATGTTATTAAAGACTATTTTGCTGAGCTTGCACCAGGGAAACCATATTTAGCAGCAATACTTTCCTCAAGAATCGTGGCATTGGCTGGGGTTACAGATTTGGCTTTAACTCCATCTCAAAATATCACCCCTTCTGTAGACTGGATGCACACACGCTGGTTGAGATTAGGTTTATTAACGGTGAGTGCAGCGTGATGACTTTAGAACAAACAATTAAGCAATATGCGCTGGTTTTACGGCAACTTTTACCTCCTGGCATGTACGACAAAGCACCGAATACAATCATTAATGACGATGTTTATGCGCATGCTAAAGCATTAGCTCAATGCGATTTAGACGGCAAACGCTTGTTAAATGTTTTGGAAGCAATTCCACCTGAATTGCTTGAGGAATACGAGAGAGAATATGGCTTACCGTTAAAATGCCAGACGAATGTACGGACATTCGATGAGCGATTAGAGCTGGTACGCTGGATCAGAAGTACAAAGAACGTGTTTAACAAAACTTACCTTGAACAGCTTTTAGCTATTTTTAACGTTCAATTAGTTGAGCTTGTTACTTTTAAACCATTCAAATGTATTAGTGCTTGTAATGCTCCCGTAAATACTGAGCAGCTTAGATATAAGGTCAAGTTAAAGCTTCGAGAACCTGTACTGGCTGATATGGACTGCATTATTGAAAACTATCTGCCAGCTTTTTTACGTTATGACTTGGAGTATGTTTAATGAATCGTATTGATGGAGTTGGTGCACGTCCCAATTTGAATGGTATTGGAAAAAATGGCTTTCATGACAATGCCGATTTACCCAATCAAGATGCTACACATTTAACACCAAAATGGTTAAACCAAGTACAAGAAGAACTTTGCAATCTTCTGGAAAAAAACGGTGTATCTTTAAACGACGGATTGCAAGACCAGCTTTATAATTTACTGGCTACTGAAGCTGATTTGTTGGCGCTTGCTACTGCTACGCAACAGAAATTAGACCAAGAAAAAATAGAACGGCAAGATGCTGTTAACTATGTTCAACAAAATTTGAATGATGCTATTAATGTCGTCCATGACAGAATTAATGCCATTAGCAGATTGATTATTAGGCCGCTTAGTAGCGCAACTACAAGATACCCTGTTCATTATCAAAACAACCCAATCAACTATGATGCTGTTTTAATTAGCGCGCATTATCAACCTGGTGGTGTGTTAAAGCAGACAATGAGAGTGCACTCTACTCTTGGAGATGCGAACTTACACGTTTATTTACCTGTCGCCTCGGCCGCGATTGTACATATCAACACGACCTACCAATCTGCTGGTTACGGCAGCAAGGGTGATGATGATAGTTATAGCCGTCTTGTTGATCTCTATGAAGAAGGCCCTGTAGGTGCAAAACAGAATGTGATAGTTGTTAGAACCGACTACGTTAGTCCAGAAGACCCTACAAGCATTCACCGCTGGATATGGATCGAAGTTACCAGCGCGGGATATACACAAGTCGTTAATGACTTAAATGACTATCCTTATAGTCGCAACAATTAAGTAAGGCCGTCGTTATGTTTAAAGAACGTGATTTTGAAACAGGGCAAGTTGTCCATAAGCTGAATAATTTAAGTCGAACGAATGAGTCCTTAGAATCCACGATAGAAGATTTATCAGAATCCAAACTTGATAAGATTGATTATAAGAAACTTCATCTTGGGACTTTCACCAGTAAAGCGGCGTTAGATTTAGCTTATCCTGTAGCAGAGGACGGCAATTCAGCAGATATTGATAGCGGTTCAGGCTTCGATATTATGCGCGCTATATGGGACGCTACAGATCAGAAATGGGTTGTTCGCGAGGTTAATAACGCATCTAATACAGATCAGGTTCCTGAAGGAAGTTCTAATTTATACTTCACCAGTGAACGCGTTAGACAAACGCCGATAGGCGCGTTAGATTTTTTAGATAGTTCACGCATCGGCCCTAACGATTCAATTAATACTATTGCCCGTAAACTGCAAGCGCAGCTTGACCGTTTAGCACCTAAATGGATTCCTATACAAGATATTAGTGAATGGGTTAACCCTGAACTAAATACTGCACATCCTGCGCACCCTTTACGCTTTGCTATAATCGGAGGGGTTTTATTTGTTAGTGGTATCTTCTATTTAGGCGGATCAGACTTCAACTTATGCAGGCTAAAGCCAGAATACAAGATGTTTAATAATGCTGGAGTAAATGGCAATAACAATTTAGAGTCTGTCAAATGCACGGTGTTGGTGACTGGTTCTGTTAATACCTTCTTTTCGCAATGTCCTAGCGGTCACGCCATCGGCAATATTGCTCAAACGTATGACAATATCCAGAACCTACGCACTTCTCGCGTCGGCGATTCAATGATCGTAAATGGATTTCTAGGTAAGCTGATACATTTTCAGTAAGATGATAAGCGTTAGAGTTAAAGTGCAAAATACACTTGCTCTAACATTTTAAAAAATATACTAATTTAGTGCAAAATAACCTATAAAATATTAGTGCAAAATCAAATATAATTTAGTGCAAAATTCGCCGAAAACTTACATAAAAACAGCATAAAACTTGCATATCATTCCAATCATCATGTTGAGCATATAAATCGCCATGTCGAATTCAAAAGATAAACTTGAAGGCTTACCTCGTCTACTTGATCGCTTCGGTCACTACGCAGTTGAAGCCTTTCATTATTTAGCCCTGTTTATTATCGGCTGTATGATTGCATGGTCAGCCGTACATACCGTGATTGAGATTCTGACGGTTAAACAATACGCCACCATTGATGATATCTTGCTGTTGTTTATCTATCTAGAACTAGGCGCCATGGTCGGGATTTATTTCAAGACCAATCATATGCCAGTGCGCTTTCTGATCTATGTCGCGATTACTGCACTGACCCGTTTGCTCATTGCTGATATTCAGCATAATCATAAAGCGTCGATGGATTTAGTCATTACCACAGGTTCGATCCTGATTTTGGCAGTTGCGATTCTGGTGGTGCGTTTTGCATCGTGGAACTACCCTTCTGTGATTCGTGGCAAAGATCAGGAGCAACAATTGCCTTCCAATAAAACGCCTCGACCGCAAGATGATGAATTGGCATAAATAAAAAAAGCAGGCGGATTGCCTGCTTTTCTCATATGAGGATTATGCCACTCGGAAGATACGATATTTGGAATCAACCAGTACATATTTGCCTTGTACCTGCATCCAATTATAGCCACGTGGTGGCTGATAAAGGCGATGGTAGCGATAATTGGATACCATATAACGATTACTACGGAATTCTGACGGTAAACGCTCACCACGTTTGAAGTTGATACGTTGACCATAATGATTACCGCGATCACCATTTGACCAGCGCGGTTGTTCACGGTGATCATGTCGATGGTCATAACGATCATAGCGCTGATCATAACGGTCTTTATGATCATTATTCCAACGGTTTGAATCTGCCATTGCTGATGCAGATACACCGAGCATGAGTGTTGATACAAGCAATACGACGGTCTTTTTCATTGTTTGATCCTCTGTTTTTTCGATCTGAAATCAGATTAAGAAAAACTCTAGGAGAAAGCATGAATAAAACTCGCGACATTGCAAAGCTTTGTAATGAATAGCGAGAAATTGTGGAGAATACTCTCTATTCAAAATTTAAAAACAGATGTCAAATCAGCGAATAATCTCAATGGTAAAGTTATCATTGGTCACTAAAAGATAACGTCCATCAACGACCACCCAATGTCGACCACGTGGCGGTTCACGCAAAGAATAATAATCCCAATCCCGCACTACATAGCGCTCGCTACGGAACTCACCCGGTAATTCATTTCCCACCACAAAGGACTCACGGCGATAGCTGCGGTCATATTGAGTCTCTGGATAATATTCAATCCGAACGCCGGGGCGATGGTTCGAATGAGGATAATAGTTATTTTGATTCGGCTGATAATAATAGCCTTTCGGTGGCGCAGTGGGTGTCGCGCGCTGATTCGAGAACGCAAATGGGTCTTGCGCAGGCGGCTGATAGGCAGGTGTATTCTGATGATAAGAACGGCGTTCTACCCCGCTATATCCACCCCACGCATTATCGGCATAGCTCATTACAGGGAGACCGCTGAGTAGGCAGACCAAGCCATAGATATAAAGTTTAGATTGCTGCATCATGATCTCCCAAAATCAGAGTATGCTTTTATTTTAGAATAAAAAATAAGCGCCACTGTTGTAATAATATTTTTTCAGACTAACTGTTTAATTCCATGGATAAAGAGCAGCTCGCTATAGCCTCTATGAGATATGTTAGAATCAATTTTTTGGTTTTGAGGCAACATCTGTGGCTGAAATGAATTTTGATCGTCTCTATCAATTTTTCTGTAAAGTTCCTAGCGTACAAGAATCCCGTATCGTGGCGCATGGTGCAGATGGTCAGCATGCATGGTGGTTTAAGTTCAATATTGATGTTGAACATCCATTAGCATGGCAAACAGTTCAGGAACTGGGACATGTCCTCAATTATTTATCGACGAATGAGCGTCTTCCCACCCAATTTTTCCCCGTATCACCACCGCCCTATATGAACGGTGAAGCCAAAGATTTTCTGGCTTGGGTGATCCAGTGTAATCATCCAGAATTTAGCCCAGATATCGTCTGTGACTGGTTAGAAGCGCGTTTACCTAACCCTGTCGATGATGACAGTCAGTGGAAAATCAAAACCGATTTAAGTGAACTGGATCAGTTAGCAGATAAAGATCTGGATCAATTAATTCCACCGAGTCCTTAATTTTTTATTGATCGTGTATTTCTTTCAACAAGCTGAATACCAAGTAAACCTCCAAATTCAGCTTCTTGAACTCTCGTTCTGAATCACGATAAGTCGTAACCCAAATATTCTTGTGGTGATTCAGAATAAGGTAAAATCAGATAATTATTTTTTAAAATCAAGTCTTTCATTGCCTTTTGATGAGATAAATCTAAAGGATAAATCAAAGCGAGATCCTGAATTAAATCTTCAATTTTTTCTGCATTAAAATCTGCTGTTTTGATCCAGCCTAACAACGCCGCTCCAAGTCCAATAAATTCGAAGCCATAATGCTGCATTTTCTGAATTAGCGCATAATTCTCAAAAGGATCAAAATCACAAGAAAAATAGCCATTCGGCATCATCGCCAACTTCAATGCTTCTGTTTCAACAACAGCCACTTTAACCATGATTTCAGTATGAGTAGAGATCAATAGATGTTGATTGAAATAAACGAGCGCCTCTAGATCACTTTCATCATAGTGCTGCATTTTTCCAGCCAAGCTTTCAAAGCTCCGCTGGTGATCTAGATGACTCAGCTGTTGCACATGATGTTGAAACAATAAAGGTGTGACAATATTACTTTCAATCAGAAGACTGTCTCGACTTCCAAGATCTTCGATTCCTTCAAAATATTGACGATCGTCGAAATAAAGTTGCTCACCCAATTGAGCATGCATAGATGTGTATTCTGCCTGTGCCCTATCATCCAGAACCAGAAACACTTTTTTAGGGTAAACCTCCTGTTTAAGGGAGCGATAGCATTCCAAGAGTTCTGCCCAACTTTGAATTTCAACAATATCTGCATAATGATTGAATTGATGTACATCTAAATCAATCTGCTCATCCTGTCTGATATTGAGTTTAATTTTCGCCATTGTGTAGAACTCTATTTATGCTGAATTAAAAAGTGGATAACCCTGACCATTCCATAAAACGATAGATCCAGTATTTTACTTTTGACTCATCAGCATATTTTGCATAATCCACTGTGATTTGACGTGCATTGGCATTACTCCATGCTGCATCAAAGTATTGCCCGGCATCTTTAAACACTGGCGCTTGTGCTGAACCAATCACACGCATATCAGTTTCAAGATTATAGTTTTTCAGATTACGTGCCGTTAAGTTGGCAGAACCCAGAATCATCTCAGCTTGCTGTGCATTGTATTTAAGCAACATCTTGCTATGGCACTGTTCACCACGAGTATCGCACCAACGAATTGGAATACCAGCAGCATTGAGCTCTGATGCAACTTGGCGATTCGGCATGCCATTCTTCTGACGGCCAAATGCATCTTTATTCGGATCGATCATGATACGGATGTTGACACCACGTTGCTGCGCTTGTTTCAGTGCTTCAATAATATTGCGTTCCGACAAATAGAACATCGCCATATCCAGATGCTCTTTACTCTTGGCTGTCTGAATCATCTTCAAGATGCCATCATAAATGGCTTTTTCAGTCAGCACTTGCACCTGCGGCAAGGTTTTGTCTTCGCTCACCCCACCCATAATCACAAAAGGACTAGACCCCTTTGACATGTTGGCAACGGCTTGTTCAGTCTGTAAGACATCAATCGCGGTTGGCCCATCCACCACCAGTGCAACATTACTATGATGCGAACTGCCATCATGCGGATTGGCAGAGGTCACCAAACTTTTCCAGCCCTGTTCGGTATCAACCACCAAAGTTTTACGATGATTGGCCTTGAAGTTGAATAACTCCAGATAACTACGCAAGGTAATTTTTTCATCACCAAATGGGCTACTTAACCAGCCACCTTCAGGATTATTACCCAAATTCTGACAGCAGATATACCAAAAACCTGACCAAAGCGGATTAGAAGCGCGCAATGGTTTTAAATCGGTTTCGATCACATCCACACCTGCTTGACGCAACTGTAGATAATGTTTCGGTGTCATCCCGCCATAAACCGAATTAATCGGATCGGTTATCACCACAACTTCAACATTTGGATGCAAACGACGCTTAACGATCAACGCATCTGTCAACTCTTGCATCAAAGGAAATTGCTTAACCTTTGACTTTCCCACTTCCTGATTAAACAGGAACATATCCAGCACAATCGTGGTCTGTGCCTGATCAATTAAATGGAAGACTTCCTTGAAAATATGCTGATCGACCTGTTGCTGGCCTTTTGCATCGATATAGGTCTGATCGGCTAGAAATTTCACATTGGCATGACGCAACTGCCCAGTAAAATCCAGCCCTTTCGGGAGTGGTTTTACTGTGTGGTAGACTGCCGAAGCAATGTACCCAATCGCAAAAATACTCAATATGACTGCCATGTAACGTCGACCTGACCAGTTTAATTTTCGATGGATTCGTTGGAAGATACGCATATAAACAAAAAAAGCCCTAGCCTAATGGTCTAAGGCTAGAGCTTATACTTTGATTTTTCAATAAGATTTAAGTGAAAAATTAGAAGTTAAAATTCACACCAACGGTAAAGTTACGGCCCACTTGTGGAATCGTTGATAAGAATGATGCATGTTGGTAAACCTGATCATCCAGCAAGTTATTGGCATTTAGATAAACACGATAATCACCGACATTGCTGTATTTACCTGAATAAGCCACACCCAGATTCAACATGTTATAGCTTTGCGTATCAGTTTCATAAGCTGCAATCTTGTCTTGCTGGAACACGTGGTAGTATTCAGCTGAACCGCTAAAGCCATCACCAAAGTCCGCATTTACTTTTGTTCCTAGACGACCTGCTGGAACACGCGGGGCATTTTCATTGTCGATTTTGCCGCGAACATAATCACCGAATACACCCACTTTATACATGTCCGAGATCTGATAACCCGCTTCTGCCTCAGCACCATAGAAACGTGCCTGATCCTGCGTATATTTGACCAAACGGAAATCTTTATAACGGTCTAAGGTTTGAGCGTAGATATAGTCATC
Source organism: Acinetobacter vivianii (assembly GCF_014635885.1). Taxonomy (GTDB): domain Bacteria; phylum Pseudomonadota; class Gammaproteobacteria; order Pseudomonadales; family Moraxellaceae; genus Acinetobacter; species Acinetobacter vivianii. The sequence continues at coordinate 93,822 of NZ_BMDR01000002.1, read as the reverse complement.
AAACCAGTTGTGGTACACATGTACATGGTAGTCAAATTTGTCATTGTCATAATGGAAACCCAATTCAACATTATTTGACTTCTCTTTACTTAAACGATCATTACCCAGCTCATAAGTATTGGTCGCGAAATGTCCACCATTGGCATATAGTTCTTGTGCTAAAGGTAAACGCTCCTGATGTGAGGCAACCAACGAAAGTTTATAGTCTGGTGCAAACTCCCAGTTGGCAGCGCCTGAAACCGAGAAGGCTGAACCGTCAAAATCTTTTTTGCTTGAGTCATCAATATCAATTTTTTGTTTTTCTGCGCGTGCTGCCAGCTCAACATGGACATCATTAAATTGTGCATGCTCTAAGCCAAAGATGCTCCACTTCTTGGTGGTATTCGGTGCCAAGAACGCTTCTTCACCAGTGAGTTCCAGTTTCTGTTGACCATATTGCGTTCCAATCACCCCTTCCCATGGGCCAATTGGATTATGTACCAACTCTAAACGTCCATCATAGCCCTTGTTTTTAAAGCGCGTAGCGATGGTATCTTCTTCAATTTCATCGTGTTTATAATCGGTATAACTCGCTTGAGCACGTAACTTTTTAAAGCCTGCAAATGGATCATTCAGTTCTGTACGCACATCATAGCGCTCAGATTTTAAGTCAATCCAAGGTCCTGTGCCATGTTCATGGTCGTGATCCTCATGACCATGATCATCGTCACCCTCACCATGATCATGCTCGCCGCAATGTAAATGAGGGAGTCCAGAAAGATGTGCATGGCAGCTTTCATATTCATGGCTATGCCCCGGCAAACCATATTGATCTTGGCGATTGCTATAAGAAATGCCCGTAAAGCCACGATCATAAATCCAGGATAAACCGACATTCACGGTTTGACCTTTGGCAAAGGTATTGTCTACACGGCGCTCTCGCTCTCCTTCATGTACATAATCTGGAGCGATATAATCATTGGCTTCACGCTTTAAGCCCTCGACACGTAACGCAACCTGATCACCCAGACCAACGGTTACGCCCGCAGTTGCCAGCTTTTCATCACTTCCAGTGTTGTAACGTAAGCCAACATTACCTTCGTAACCTTTTCCAGGCATTTCTGTTGGAATCTTGCTATCGGTGACATTGACTAAACCACCGACTGTTCCTGCACCAAATAATAAAGTTGATGGGCCACGAATCACTTCAACCTGCTTTGCCAATGCAGGATCGACTGTTACCGCATGGTCAGGAGACAAGGTAGATACATCAATGTTTTCAGATGAGTTTTGCAGCACCTTAACGCGCGGCCCATCTTGTCCACGAATGACAGGACGGCTAGAACCAGCACCAAACTGATTTGAATAAATGCCAGGCTCACTGCTTAGCGCTTCACCAATGGTGACAGCCCCCTGTTGTAAACGTTTTTCATCTACCACAGTATCTGCAACAGCAAAATCTTTTGAGGTTTGCTCAAGCGGATGCGCTTTAATTCGTATGGTATCTAAGGTGGTAACTTGTTCATTTTCGGCTGCAAATGTAGATACAGATACAACAGCTAAAATGGATAAGGTCAAAATATTTTGCGGAAATGACATACCGTGTCCCGAATCAGTTGATCGTTATTTTTTGTTATATTATAACATTTCATTTAATTTGCAATAAAAAACAGTGGAACAAAGGACATTTGCTACACTGCTTATCCATGATTCAATGAATGGTCGTTTTCTAACGATATGCCTTTTACACTTTCCCATGCAGTTCTCGCTCCGCCTTTATCCAAATTAAGTCAGGGTCATTTGCCTGTTGCAGCACTGGCAATTGGTTGTATGACACCTGATCTTTATCGATTATTTACGCAAGAAAATACACCTTTAACACACCAATGGGCAGGTATCTTATTTCCGAGCCTGCCATTGGGCCTATGCTTTTGTTTAGTGTGGTATTTAATCTATCGTCCTGTGACTTATCGTTGTCTTGAGATTCAAGATCCTTTAAATATCAAGTCACTGGATGATTTTATTTCTTTCAGCTTTTTGAATTGCATTGCACTTATTATTGGAATTAGCACACATTTAATCTGGGATGGCTTAACCCATCTTGATTTTCGAACATTTGCTTTTAAAGGGATTCTGGCCCATAACATTTCATTTTGGGGTTTTAGTTATCCATTACATTTTGTCTTACAGATTGGCTCTTCAATTATTGCCTTGCCGTTTTTGATAAAAATGTGCTGGGATTATTATAAAACGCATAAACATCATCATCCCGTTCCCTCTAAACTCAAGGGATTTGCACTCATCAGTATGATTCTTTCCATCTTATATGGGCTGTTTTCAGTATTTGACTATAACCGTCATATCAATACTGATCTTTGGAATACTGAACGCTATTTTTTTATTGGCAAATCGATTAATGAATTTACACAAGCTGGCTTAACTGTCTTTACCATGGCTTGTCTATTATTCTTGTTTTTGGATCGGACTAGCCGTATGAAAGCATTTTAGCAAAAAGCGTCTGTTTAAAATTCGCTTGAAAACATTAAGACTTGAGACTATACGTTCAACAAGGCATAATCTCCCCTTCATTGGTGCTGCGCTGTTTACGCATTCACCTTCTACAGCCAATATAGTTTGGATAAATAATTCAATATGATGCGCACTCATTACTGTGGCTCTTTAACTGAAGCCCAAATCGATCAAACAGTTACTTTATGCGGATGGGTTCATCGTCGCCGTGACCATGGCGGTGTGATTTTCCTTGATATGCGTGACCGTGATGGTCTTGTACAGGTTGTTATCGATCCAGATACCCCTGAAGCATTCGCAACAGCAGATAAAGCACGTTCAGAATTTGTTTTAAAAATTACAGGTCGTGTTCGTCGTCGCTATGAAGGTACTGAAAATGCCAACATGGTGAGTGGCCAGATTGAAGTTTTAGGTAAAGAGATCGAAGTTCTTGCAGCTTCTGATACTCCGCCATTCCCATTGAATGACGAAAATACCAATATTTCAGAAGAAATTCGTTTGAAATACCGTTTCTTGGACATCCGCCGTCCAGAAATGTTAGAGCGCTTACGTTTCCGTTCTAAAGTGACCAACTTGATCCGTAACTATTTTGAAGATCATGGTTTCCTTGACGTTGAAACACCAATTTTGACACGCGCAACGCCAGAAGGTGCACGTGACTATTTAGTACCAAGCCGTGTTTCAAATGGTAGCTTTTATGCGCTTCCACAATCACCACAGTTGTTCAAACAGTTGTTGATGGTTGGTGGTATCGATCGTTATTACCAAATTGCTAAATGTTTCCGCGATGAAGATTTACGTGCGGATCGTCAGCCTGAATTTACCCAAATCGACGTTGAAACATCGTTCATGAGTGACGATGACATCATGGATTTAATGGAAGGCTTAACCGTTAAAATGTTCAACGAATTATTGAATGTAAAATTCGATAAGTTTGAACGTATGACTTACGCTGACGCAATGCGTGATTATGCATCTGACAAACCAGATATGCGTATTCCATTGAAACTTGTTGACGTTGCAGACTTGATGCAAGACGTTGAATTCAAAGTTTTCGCAGGCCCTGCAAAAGATCCTAAAGGCCGTATCGTTGCTTTACGCGTACCGGGTGCTGGTTCTTTACCGCGTAGTGCAATTGATGAATACACCAAATTCGTAGGCATCTACGGTGCAAAAGGCTTGGCTTACATTAAAGTCAACGAACTTGAAAAAGGCATCGAAGGTCTTCAATCACCAATCGTTAAATTCATCGAGCCAATCGTACTTGATCTATTGAAACGTGTTGGTGCCGAGAATGGCGACATCGTTTTCTTTGGTGCAGATAAAGCCAAAGTTGTAAACGATGCGATGGGCGCACTTCGTGTGAAAATCGGTCATGATCTTAATCTTGCAACTTGTGAGTGGGCACCACTTTGGGTTGTTGATTTCCCAATGTTTGAAGAAACTGATGATGGCAAATGGACCTCTGTTCACCACCCATTCACACTTCCAAAGTCAAGCGTTGAAGAAGTGAAGAACAATCCAGGTGAAGCACTTTCTGTTGCCTACGACATGGTATTGAATGGTACTGAAATCGGTGGCGGTTCACTTCGTATCTATACTTTAGAGATGCAAAAGGCAATCTTTGAAGCTTTAGGTATTGGCGAAGAAGAAGCAGAAGAGAAATTCAGCTTCTTACTCAATGCATTACGTTATGGCGCGCCTCCGCACGGTGGTTTGGCATTCGGTCTTGACCGTTTGATCATGCTCATGACAGGTGCATCTTCGATTCGTGATGTAATTGCATTCCCGAAAACCAAGACTGCTGAATGTCCATTGACTCAAGCACCTGCGCCAGTTGAAGCAAATCAATTGCGTGACTTGGGTATTCGTTTACGCGAAAAGCCAAAAGCTGAAGAAAAATAAACCTTGAGTTTATGCTTCAACAAAAACCCTGCACTCTGCAGGGTTTTTTTATAATCCCTAGTTTTGCTTTGAGATCATGGCCGCTAATGGCATAATAGACTGCTTTTTATTGAGAGGTCAGTCTTATGGCAATGCGTCCTGATGTACGTCGACATACAATTATCATTATTGTGTTTTCACTTGCTCAATGGTTCTTTATGCGTTACATCCTGGCAAATGAACTTTTCAATATGGATACCAACCAACGCATTTTATATTTCTGCGTAAGCAGTCTGGTAGGCGCTTTACTAATTTTTGTTGCACTGATTTATATGGTGCTTAAAGGCAACGCCGATAAATAAGACCCATTAGAATGTCTTTTTACCCTACTCTGCTCCGTATTTTACCCCTCCCATTTTTGCGTAGTATCGCAAAAGTGGCGGCTTACTTTATCAATCAAAACCCGAATAAAAGTATGCTGTGGAAAACCAGAGTCAATCTTGGGCTGGCTTACCCTGAACTCAGTCAAGAGCAGAAAGAACGGCTTGCACGAGAAAGTGTTACCAAGCAATGTTTCAGTTATATCGAATCTGGAAAATGCTGGGCAATGCCACCCGAATGGAGCATTCAACAGATTCATACTGTGCATCATCTGGAAGTCCTGACCGATGCGCTGAGCGATCCTCGCGGTGCACTGATCATTACTCCGCATCTGGGTACATGGGAAATGATGAATGCATGGGTACATCAATATGGCATCCCGACCATCATGTATAAACCCATGAAAGATTCAGGATTCAATGCTTTTGCATTGCATGCACGTCAACGCCTTAATGCAACCTTAGTGCCGACAGATGCTTCAGGTGTCAAAGCGCTATTTAAGAATCTAAAACAAGGTGGTTTCAGTGTGATTCTGCCTGATCATGTTCCCGATCCGTCTGGCGGTGTCGTGGTTCCTTTTTTCGGAATTCCCTGCCTAACCAGTACACTGGCCAGCAAAATGGCTCAAAAAACCCAATGTCGTCTGGTGGGATTAAGCTGTTTCCGTCGTGAGGATGGTGAAGGATTTGATGTGTATTGCGATGATCTGAATGATCCAGCACTTTATGATCGCGACATCGAAGTTGCAACGACTGCACTCAATCAAGCAGTTGAACAGATGATCAACCGCTTTCCTGCTGAATATATGTGGGGTTATAAACGGTTTAGGGGTGGTGATAAGACTGTCTATAAATGAATTACAGACAGCTCACGTAGATTCATAAAAATCTAATTATTTAAACTTTACCGTTCGATAAGCAGAGAGCTTCGTCAGCTTCAAGATTTGCGAAACTAATCTGAAAAGTTCTCTTTTAACTTTTAGAGATAGACTTAATTTCTTCTTTTGTTGCAGTCGGGCTAACTTCTCAGCTCTATGGCGGACTGAACGGTCTTCTTCCAAATGACTTGGTAAATTATCATATTTATTATAAACATAGAAATCTTGAGCACAAATCGCTGGAGTGATTTGATAAGTTTCATACTTCCCATATTTAACATCACAACCAAACAGGATGTGATCTACAGGTACCAATTTTGGCATATTCGCAATAAGTGCAAGATAATGTTCAGCTGCTGCTTTTGATAAAATATAACCAGCTCCACCTAAATGCATCGCCTTAAGGTGATATAAGCTTCTACCATCTTTTGATAATTTTGGGAAAAAAGCCATATCAACTTTTTTATCGAAAGCTTCTAATTTAATGATATGGACGTCTTCAGGGATCCATGAAAAATCACTAAAAAAATTCTGTATATTTTCACCAAGATAAATATCATCTTCGAAAATAGCCATATACTTCAGATCAAGATCAACAATCTTTTTCCATAGCATGACATGGCTTAACAAACAGGCAACCTCCCCTTTTGTTAAGTCTCCACGTCGACTTAAATCAATCTCGACACTTTTTGCAGCTTCGTCAGATGTGACTGGGGTGATTGCATCATAAAAGTTGAAATCAACTAAATATTTTTTAAATTCCGCTTCAATATGTTGTCTTCTCTCAACCGCAGAATCCAAACTAATGACAAAAATACTCACTTAGACAACCATCATGCTTGAGAATAAAAATCAGGATTATACAACTAAACAGTATAAAATGAACTACAAGGAAATATTCGCACTATGCGAAATCAAAAATAAGCCCTGATTAAACCAATATAACGCTAATTTACTGCTTATTACGCTTCATGAATTTTAGCTTGGTTTTATAAGGAGACTCTTTCAACTGAGTTAAAAAGCGGTTCAGTTCGCGCAATAACTTCTTCAATCCTTTGACCTTAATTTTTTCTTTATTACGCCATTGCAGACTGGTTTTAAATTTTTGTTCTTCAGGATTTAGAATATAGTCCTGAATACATAAAGCTGGATTCAATTGATAGATTCCAAGCTCGCCTTCATGAATATATTTTCGGAAAACAATTTGGTCAACATGATCAAGTTCATTCTGGCTTTTCATATAATCTAGAAGCGCCACCGCTCCTTGATACGACAAGATATAGCCAGCAGCACCTAAATGAGGTTTTTTTAACTTCCTCAAAACGAACTCTTTATCCTTGAAAACTTGTATTTTTTCCAAGTCTAGAATCACACTTTTATATGATTTTTCCAGCTTAACAATATCACACCGCAACCAGCTTGAATCTGTTAGGAACAGCTCTGCATCATGGCTCAAATGTACATCATCTTCAAAAATTGCGATCGCAGGAATTTTTTCATCAATAACTTTTTGCCACAAAGACACATGGCTCAATAGGCATGCCAATTCATTTCGGCTGAGATCACCTTGACGAAGAATCAGTCCGATTTTTTCAGCTTGAAGATCAACCTGAGGAGGTTCAATCGCATCAAAAAAATCAAATGCAATTCCCTTATCCCCAAACTGTTCTTCAATATGCTTCCTACGATCAGAAGCCGATTTTAAGCTAATAACAAAATTTTTCACTTGAAAGTCACTCGACGAGCAAACAGAGTAATTTTCAATTGTGTCGTAATTCGAGATAATTCGACCAGAATTTTTTGTAAACCGTTGGCCTTGTTTGCGTGCATTCTTTTCTTTCTTTCAGAGGTCAACTGGCTTTTCAGTTGAATACTGGTAGAACGATAATGCAAGATGGTATCTTGAATGCATAATGCAGGCTGCATTTGATACATCATAAAATTATGATTTTTAACAGCATATTCGAACATAAAATTATCTAATGGAATAATATAATCCATTTTCTTAATTTCATTTAATAGAAATTTTGCCCCATCAAATGAAAGGATATAACCTGCCGTACCTAAGTTTTTACCTGTTAATTTATAGATCTCACGCCCTTCCTGAGGAAATTGCTTCTGCTTAGGGCCAAGTATTACTTTGGGCGTAAATGCTTCTAATTTGACTAAATGCCAATCTTTCTCAATCCAATCGAATTGATTTAGAAAGAAATCTGCTTTTTCACCCAAATGAATATCATCTTCAAAGATAGCCATGTAAGGAATATCTTCCTCAACAATTTTTTTCCATAAATGGACATGGCTCATAAAACAGGCAAGCTCCCCCCGAGCAATATGATTTTCATGCACACTGAGTTTCATTGCTTGCGCATCCGAAGCTGCAATATCAGGTGTTACAGCATCGAAAAAGCTAAATTCTATGCCCTGTCTCTCAAATTGAGCTGAAATATGCTTACGACGCTCGATTGCGCTTGAGAGACTTACAACAAACTTTTTCATATCGGGATAGTAATAATTCATACAAATTAGGCCACATGCCTGTAGGCGCTAAGAATACTTGTTTTTGATTATGATGTACATTATTTCAGATACACATCAATCGAGATGAGAGGGAATCTCATAAATACTGGATAAAAAATAGTTTTTTAGCTTTAAAGTACATTCTTCACAAACAAGAGTTACGCTTAATTTAATTAAATTCAATTACTTAAAAAACATTAAATATTAAGTTCTAATACCAAGATTACTCAACACGTCCTTTTCTAAACAAAAATACGCATCAAAACTAAAGCTTCTTTCTCTCATTTGAGCCATAAAAGCAATATACTGAAGCAGGCTTAACAAAGCCCAAGTCTAAGTACTATGCTTTTTATGATCACCTAAGCTCAATTGAACCGAAAAACGCTTAAACAGTGATAAGGTCCATAAGAAATATCGAACTTTAAGATATGGGAAAAAGTTGATTTTTATTTGCTTGGTCTGTTTACTTTTTATTTTTACTGGCTTAAGCATATGTAAAACAAATGATTGCAGAGGTGTTCTCCACGTTATAGTTTTTAACAGATTCAGAGTGGCTTTCGGTTTTTTTAAAAAATCTAGCCATGAAGTCTTCATCGCAAATAAAGGCACACTACGACGATGTGATACATCGACAGCCAATTTGATCTCCGCCATTTCCTTAATGTCATGACTATTGGGATGATCACAAAAAATATTCACCCAAGAAACAAGCTCCTGCCCTTCAAGATAAATAGGTGTTTGCCCAAACATAGCTTTCACATCAGCAAAGAACATTTCAGCACCTTGCACAATCTGAGCATAATTATCTTTAATGATTCGCTCATCTGTACTTGGTTTATCCTTATAGATCGCTTGGCCTTCTCGTGTAACACCCTGAATTGAAAACTCAGGCGCACTTAAAAGTAGCTCCACAAATTTCCAGTTTTTAGTAAATACATTCGGATCGAGTATATTTAAATTATTCGGTATAAACGTCTCAAATGCATATTTCTTGGTTCGATAAGGCAAAAACGTTGACCAATAGAAGCCTTGAATTGGTCGCTGTAAAACATCTTCCAACATTTTTTGTGAAGTAAATGCGACGGTCTTACTATCAATCAGACCAACGCTTTCCTGTTTATTCACAATTGCATCGATATAGACATGATAATCTGCATACATTTCTTTGGCATAAGACTCAAACTTAAGCTTATGTATTTGAATAAATTCGTGATAATCATTTGCTTTGATCAGAGAGTTTGCATCTCTTAGCTCCCGAATATCTGCATATTTCTGGCTATAGAAATCAACAATTGGTTGGGCATGCTCAATATTACGCTTGTCATAATCCAATCGATAAACCAGATTCAGTAAACGTGGTGCATAAACATAACTTGTCTTTATCTCACCACAATGGAAATGTTCAAAAGCTTTTTGTAGTAAAAATCCATCTCGAGCAACAAATAGAAGATGGTCGAGTTGTTTCTGCTGAGCTGTTGTTTCAATCCATTTGGTATAACCATAAGCCAGAGGGGCTGCATAGGCATAACCAATGTCGTCCCAATATTGACTACTGTCTTGTTGCAAAGTTTGCTTACGCCATCTTATTGCCAACATGGCCACCAGAATGCTTTTGCCTAAACTTGGGACATTCTGTTCAGCAAATCGTCTTGCTCGCTCATTTATAGCTAAAAACTGATGTGCAACCTGTTTATATAAAATTGCCTGAATACCTAATTTTGCTGGGGTTCTAAAATCACCCTTTTTATTGTCCCCAATATGTACAATATCCTGCGGTTTCACTTGTAGATCCTGAAAGACCTGTTCAAATAAGGTCCCTTTTTTCTTAGTTTTGCCATAGCAGCTAGACACATAGAGATGCTCAAAAGCATGAAATTCATTTTTAATGAGTAATTGACTAAGGTCTTCATATGAGTGATACATGTCTGAAATGACGATCACTTTTTTGTTTAACTCAAGCGCATAATCCCAAAGTATTTTCATCTCAGGATTCGATTGAAGAACCATAAGTTCCCAATTTAATTCAATTTCTTTTGCGCTTGCAAAACGTGCTTCAATTTCATTATAAATGTCGTCATAACAAATCTCCTGTTTATCAGGATTTTTCTTTCGGGCACTGAGTTCTGCCTCTCTTCGGGCAAATGCAAATCCCTCTAGACATTGATCAATCTCAATGTGTAAGAATAAATCACGAGGAGAGAGATATGGACGTAATAACAAAGTATCAAATATATCAAAAGAAACAACTTCAGCTCTGGCAATCTTTTTTTTGGTTTTTTCAATAAATGTATTTGTTATCACTACATTGCCTCACATAAACACTTTACAAACTCATCACGACCAGAGAAATATTTCAAAAATCGTCACTCTTTTTAGACTATAATTATGAATACAGCCTTAAAGATGGAAGCTAGGAATGTCTAACTCCACAATTAAAATTTTTGTCGGTTGCGATCCCAATAACTGTGATCTAGAACAAATGATGGTACTGGACTATAGTGTCCGCAAGCATACCAAACATCCCGTTGAAATCATATGGATGCAACTCAGCCACGACCCAAATAGTCCATGGTATACCAATCAACAGACGGGTGAAGGCTGGCATACTGAGCATTGGGCGACTCCTTTTTCAGGTTTTAGATGGGCAATTCCAGAGTCATGTAATTTTCAGGGCCGTGCCATTTATATGGATGCGGATGTGGTCGTGTTATGCGATATCGCAGAGTTATGGGCACATCCTAAAAAAGACGATGCCATGGTGATTGCCAAAGGTGGAAAGAACGCTGCCCGATTGTGTACCTGTGTCTGGGACTGCGAAAAGGCGAAAGCGTATCTACCGCCATTAAAAGAAATACAGGCAGATCCAGAAAGTCACAAAAAATTGATGCGTTTGCTAAAAGATAAACCGAAACTGGTTCAGCCTTATCAAGATTCGTACAACAATATTGATGGAGAAGAATTAGCAATTGAACAGATCAAAATTCTTCATTATTCAGATATGGGAACTCAGTTCAGTCATAAATATTCTTTACCACGCTTAGAAGCTGCAGGTCAAAAACACTGGTTTGACGGTAAAATCATGCCTCATCCGAGAAGTGATCTGACACAGCTCTTTGATCAATATTATGAAGAAGCATTAGCAGCGGGCTATCGTCCAGAAAATTATCAGATTGAACCATTTGGTGATTTTTCTAAAGCCACTCAAATTCATTATCGTGGAAACAAAGTGACACGTCCTGAAGATAAAAACTGGTTTGCCCGTTCTGTACATAATTTAAAAGCCAAGTTTAAAAAGAAAAGTTTTTCTTTAGATGACTAACATAAATGGAACTAGGTCGTCTCCCACGGGCATCTAGTTCCATTCTTCCTGATGATATTTTATAAATGGTTTTTTTAAATGATCCACTTCTTCTCAGGTTCTATTTCCAGAAGTATTTATAAATTAATTTATAAAATTTTCTTTCCTAAAGCGGCAAAGCATAACCGCCGTTACTGGCCTCTTTATAGCGTAACAAGAGATCAATACCATCGTATTGAACAGATTTATTATAAAAAACAATTAGTTTCTTACAATCTTGCACCACATCAGATTAACCATAAGAAATGCATGCTAGTGGCGGCTGGCCCATCTATTCAGCAACTAGATCGCGAAATTTTGCATCGTACTGACATTGATTATATTGGGGTCAACGGCGCAATCGCATTTGATTCAATCAAATTTTCCAGCTATATCATTATCGATCATAACTTTGTTGGCTGTCGCTTTGATCTTGTTCAGAAAGTCCTGAATACAGAATGTACATTTTTCACGACACCACGTTGTCTAGATATAATTCTCAGACAAGTTCCGATAGAAGATATTCGCTGTCAGATCAAGACGATTGAAACCATTACAGATAATGTCACTGAAGTTTTTTTAGATCGCGCAAAGCATTTCGATCAAAATGAAAAAGACTTTTTTATTCAGAATGGTTTTGGATTTTCACAAGATATTTTCAAAGGAACCTTCGACTACTTTACGGTAGCGTATGTGGCTCTTCAGGTGATCTACACCCTAAGTTATAAAGAAATTTATATTGCTGGTCTGGATATGAATAACTTCACACAACCGCGTTTTTACGAAAGTAGTGAACGTCAACAACCCACCACCTTAAACCGCCATGTTAACGAGGTATTTCAAGCCTTCGATGTTGCTGCAAAGCTGTTTCAAGAAAAAGAGATTAAAGTTTTTAATCTATCTCAAACCAGCGCCATACATGCCTTTGAGAAGATTGATCCAAAAACCTTGCTTTAAACTGTGACAGATCTTGTTTTAGATATCGAGTAATGAACCTTCCAGATACATCCCTTTTTCATAATAATGACTGAGGGTTTTTCTTTCCTTACCTGCAAGCTTGATCAGTTTTGGCATTTCAGTTGGTGGATAGTGAATTGCCATATCAATAAGTACTTTTTCTTTGACCCATTGGTGCTTGACCTGAAAATACAGCGCATTCTTATCGCAGTTAATTAAGCACATACTTGGTAAATGATTACGCATCACTTTCTGACAAGCCACATACGCGACCAGATATTCCAGCCGGCCAATATGCTGAATCAAGTCCTGATAATCAGGCTCTGTTTCTTTGAGTTTTTGCAGATAAGCTTTGGGCGTTAATTCAATCGCCGTAACCAGTTCATCAAACCAGTACTTAAAAAATGGATTTTTTGCAGCACTTGCCAACAACCAGTTTTCTAAAACAGGAGAAGTTTTGATGGTCGTGTTCTTGGCACGATAATAAGCAAAACTATTGGTCTGGGTCTTTTTAACCAGATCCTGAATCCAGTCTAAAGACTCATATACAATCGTACTGGCATCTAACCAAATACCACCATATTGATAAATCAATTCAAAACGGAGTAAATCGGCCTTTTGTTGCGGCGTTGCCTTAGGAAAGCGACCAAAATCAATATCACAAAAGCTTTTCACGGTATCTGGTGTGAGAAAATGAACCTCATAATCAGGATTGGTCTTTTTAACCTGTTCAACACATTTTTCCACAAATCCAGCCAGTGGCCCTTCCCAATACATCCAGATTTTCTTTGGGATGATCGCATCAACACTTGTTGGATTAAGCACAATCAGATCAGCTTCATTGTCTATGGCTTCATTCACCCCTCTCTTTTTATTCGAATACATCGTATAGAACTTCAAGAGATAGAATATTTTTTTAAATATTTTCATACAGGTCACTCAGCCATATTTTTAAATCACTTCAGTTCATCTTTGCACTGAAGTGATTTGCCTCGACAATGTTAATTAAAAGTAAAGATGCTTGAATGCGTAAAAACGATCACGCCACATACGTTTCTGTTTTTTTAGGCCATGAGAGGCATCACGTTTTTCCAGATCTTTACGCTGAATTCCCTGTGTTGCAACCGTGCCCAGAATATCACTGTCCAGACCAGCAGGTTTCACGAACGGCTGCCAGACTCCGAGTCCTTTTCCGTTTTTACTGAGCCAGCCCTGAAAGAAAATATCGACAGGGACATGAATCTCTTTCCCGAGTCTGACAAACTCCTCAGCGCCTTTTCTTGACCAGACCAGTCCCACACCACGGATCGGGAAATAGTAGGCATGCCACAAGTTATAATGCTCCATCTGAACAATATCCTTGGCAAGTTTCTTCTTTTTCGCTGCCAGATTCACGACATACCAGTCCAGCGCTTTATGCTGATCTAGATAATTGAGAAGTGATTGCAGATTACTCTTAAAATTCGGTAGAACATGTATATCATCCTCCAAAACCACCAGATAATCGGCGTCTGTTTCGAGAAATTTTTCAACACAACCATAATGGCTCAAATAGCAACCCAGCTCTGAGTTGATCAAGCTACGGCCCAAAATCCGTTGCGCCTCAGCATCATCGTATTGTTTAAACTCAGAGAGCGCTTTGCCACGACCATCGTAGGCAGAAAAACGAATAAATGGCCAATCTTGTTGCTGTAACTGTGCTGTTGCACTCGCCAGACGTTGATCACTACCATCCAGATTAATCAGATAAGTTACGACTTTCATTATTTATCCTTCGGCTGTTTGAGCCAATAAAACGTGTGGTAAGTAGCCCGCCAATTTCTGATTTAAAGCATGATAAATCTGCTGGGCTGCTGTATCACTCAACTGATCCAGACTTTGCATACAACCATATTTAATCTGTTCATTGCCCAAGCTTTGCAAGAAACTGTTTAAACTGCCTTCATTTTTCAAATAAGCAATTTCAAGATCAGGTTTTAACACGGCCTCATTAGACTTAATTTTTAAGTGATTCATCAATGAAATCGGGTTAATTTGCTCTACACTGCGGAATTTATACTGAATCTGTTTTTCCAGAAACTCAGGATGAGCAAGCAAATAGTCTTGCAGAATTTTACGATCTACTGCATGTGGATAATGGTGAATTTCAAAAAACTTTTTAAATCCAAGTCTATCGGCCCCTAACATTTGCGCAATCATATGTTTGGGTTGAATCGGCTTGGCAAAATACTGGTTTAATAATTGGCGATACCAGAGCTTGGCCTTAAGCACAAAACTACTTTGCCAATGTCCGTAAATCACCATTTTCTGATCGATAACAATATCTTCTAGTTGCGCAGGCGCATTAAAGAAAAAGTCATCATTTAAATAGAAAAAGTAATCCGATAAGCCCTGAATATTCCATAACATGGTTTCAATGGAACGGGTATTAAAGGTCGGAAGATATTGTTCATAACCAGCAAAAATTTCACGATGGTCAACAATACGAATCTTGCCTGCCTCACAAATGCCATCTGTTACGAAGTCATCAATCCATTGTGGTTGCTGAGCATCCGTCACAATGTAAATATGACGGCAAAATGGAACGTACTTTAAAATCGATGCAACGTTATAATAAATTTCATGGTTACTGGCAAAGCGGGTATCGCTCACTGCATCAGAAGCTTGTTTTTTACCCTGATACTGGAGGCGTTTTTGCTTTAACTTTGGATCATTACCATCTACCCAGGCAATCACCACATCAACCAGTTGCATCATTTCACTCATCAATTCACTCTTAAACAATTAGAAAGCCCGAAAATACGGCTAAAGATGTTTAATCTAATGACCTATGATAACACCACTGATCTATTTACCGTCAGCCTCTTTTCGTAATAGCTTCCAGAGCGAACAAGTCAATCATTTCTTATAAATCAATATATTATATTTATTCAGTATTTTACTGTCTTAGATGAAGCATGCCGTCTATCTTCTTATCGTATTTTTCCTGTACATAAACATCAGCTTAAAAATCACAATCTTTAACAAAATCAAACCTTTTGGAATCAGTTAGTAAAAAAATATATTACATTTTAATTAGACGAATTTAAGCATTTTTACTATAATTATCGACTACTTTTATGGGATTAAACCTTTTTTTAAAATGATTAACTATGACTATTTTGAATATCAAGCAAAAGTAATTAGAACTAAATTTGTCTCAGATAAAAAGTATCTCACCAAACGTTTTATGTGTAAGTTGGGCTATACACCCGACTTTGGCGCGCCCAAAAGCTTTAATGAAAAAGTCACGGCGCGCATGATCTACGAAAGAAGTCCGTTATTGACTAAACTGGCAGATAAATGTGCCGTCAGAGATTTAATTTCAGCAAAAGTCGGAAATGACTATTTGGTTCCTCTGGTTGGCGTCTATGGCTGTGCTGATGAAATCGATTTTGAGCAACTACCCAACCAGTTTGTTCTGAAATGTACCCATGACAGTGGTAGTGCCAAGATTTGCCGTGATAAAAGCAAACTTGATGTCACCACGGTCAAGGCGAAAATCAAAGATCACTTGAAAAAGAACATGTATTTCAGAAAACGTGAATGGCACTACAAAGACATTTGCCCCAAAATTCTGATTGAACAATATGTTGATTTATATGTCGATCCAGCAACCCAGTCAGTCATTACCACCTGTCGTGTTCACTGTTTTGAAGGGCGTCCAGAATATCTGGAAATTGATGTACAAGATACCCAAGGTAATGACTATTCAAACATGTATGATACTGAATGGAACTTACAGCCATTTCGTGTCGACCTGAAAGATAACTCACCCGATGCTTTAGCCAAGCCACCACAATTGAAAAATATTATCGAATTGTCAGAAAAACTCTGTTTTGCGTATGGTTATAGTCGAGTAGATTTCTTATTATCTCAGGATCACGTTTACTTCAGTGAAATTACGCTCACCCCAAATGCAGGACGAATGGTGATCACACCAGTAGAATGGGATTTAAAACTCGGTTCACTCTGGCTATCCTATTAACCGTCCATCATGTATTTCGAATCTGTTAGGTACTTATGAAAATAGCTATTGCTGGAACTGGATATGTGGGGTTGTCAAATGCGATGCTATTTGCACAACACCATGAGACCATTGCACTTGATATCTTAGAAAGCAAGGTAGAACTACTAAACAATAAAGTATCACCGATTCAAGATCATGATATTTCGCTATTTTTAAAAGAAAAAAACTTAAATTTTACAGCAACAACCGACAAGCAACACGCTTTTCAAAATGCTGATTTTATTATTATTGCAACCCCCACTGATTACGATCCACAGACCAATTACTTCAATACACAAAGTGTTGAAAGTGTGATTCAGGATGTGCTCGCGATTAATCCTGCCGCGACCATGATTGTTAAATCAACCGTTCCTGTGGGTTTTACCGAGCACGTTAAAAACAAATACCAGACTGAAAATATTATTTTTTCGCCTGAATTTTTACGTGAAGGCAAAGCACTGCACGATAACCTCTACCCATCCCGCATCATTGTTGGAGAGCAATCTGAACGTGCCCAGCAATTTGCAGACTTACTGGTAGAGGGTGCAATCAAACAGGATATTCCTGTACTTTTGACTCATTCAACCGAAGCTGAAGCGATTAAGCTGTTCGCCAATACCTATCTGGCCATGCGTGTTGCTTTCTTCAATGAACTGGACACCTACGCGCAAAGTTTCGGTTTAGACACCAAGCAAGTGATTGACGGGGTTTGTCTTGACCCACGTATTGGCAGTCATTATAACAATCCATCGTTTGGCTATGGCGGCTATTGCCTGCCAAAAGACACCAAGCAGTTGCTCGCAAACTATAACAATGTTCCAAGTAACCTGATTAAAGCAATTGTCGATGCCAACCGTACCCGTAAAGATTTTATTGCCGATTCAATTATCGCAAGGAATCCAAGTACCGTCGGTATTTATCGTCTGGTAATGAAAAGCGGTTCTGACAATTACCGCGCCTCAGCAATTCAAGGCGTGATGAAACGTCTGAAAGCCAAAGGTATTGAAATCATCATTTACGAGCCAACTTTTCACGAAGATAGCTTCTTTAAATCGAAAGTTACGCAGGATCTAAATGAATTTAAGCAATCATGTGATGTGATTATTGCCAATCGCCTCTCCAATGAATTGCTAGATGTACAAGATAAAGTTTATACACGAGATATTTTTGGAGGCGATGAATGAAAGTTCTAGTCACAGGCGCTGCTGGATTCATCGGCTTTAGTGTTGCACAGAAACTGCTTGAACGTGGTGATGATATAGTCGGTTTTGATAATTTTAATGATTATTATGATCCAAGCCTTAAAGAAGCTCGTGTCAAACAATTACAACAAGTGGCTGAAAAGAGTGATACCGGTAGCTTCACACTGATCAGAGAAAACCTGGCCAATAAAGCAGTGGTTGACCAGTGTTTTAAAGAACATGCTTTTGATCGTGTTATCCATTTAGCCGCACAGGCAGGCGTGCGTTACTCGCTTGAGAATCCGCATAGCTATGTGGAAAGCAACCTGATTGCCTTTACCAATATCTTGGAAGCATGTCGCTACGCAGAAACACCTCACCTGACCTATGCAAGCACCAGTAGCGTGTATGGGGCCAATACCACTATGCCATTTAGCGAGCAGCATGGTGTTGACCACCCTCTACAATTCTATGCTGCAACCAAACGTGCCAATGAATTGATGGCGCATAGCTACAGCCATTTATTTAAACTTCCAACGACAGGTCTACGTTTCTTTACCGTATACGGGCCATGGACACGTCCAGATATGGCACTCTTTAAGTTCACCAAGCATATTTTTGAAGGTAAACCTATTCCAGTGTTTAATCATGGCAACCATACCCGTGATTTCACCTATATCGACGATATTGTGGAAGGGATTATCCGTACCAGCGACAAAATTGCGACACCTGATGAAAACTGGGACAGCAATCATCCAAACCCTGCAACCAGCAATGCGCCATTTAGAATTTTCAACATTGGCAACAATCGCACAGTGAAGTTGATTGAATATATTCAGGCGATTGAAAAAGCTGCTGGTAAAGAAGCAATTTTAGACTTGCTTCCGCTTCAGCCTGGTGATGTCCCAGATACCTTTGCGGATAGTTCGGCACTGGAAGACTATGTTAATTATAAGCCCGCAACCTCGGTTGTGGACGGCGTGAAAAACTTTGTGGATTGGTATCGTCAGTATCACAACATTTAAGTAAGCACCCTAAATGCAAAAAAATCAGGCAAAGCGCCTGATTTTTTTATTGCTATCATCACTAATTTTAGCAATGACACCTATTTAGCTTACTGCCAAGATTCTTTGATCCAATCCGATGGCAAGACATAACGATACCATTTACCGCCTCCACCACTGATCGCATCAGGTGGATTGATCTCGCCATGGAAAATAATAATTTTTGCACCTTTAGGCTTAACGGGTGGCTGGAAGTAAGCAAAAGGAACTTTTCTTAAACAATGGTATTTATAACTCTTACACCAGTCTTTATCCCAATAGCTGAGCTTGCCTTCTTTGTGCATAAACCAAGACAGGTATTCCTGCTCGTTACGGAACTTCTCGCGAATTTCATTAAAGTTCTCGCGGAAATATGGCAGAACGTCAGGGAAAGCACCCAGTTTAAAACGATACACTGAACTATTGCCGGTAATTCGCCATGGACGTTTCCAGTCATGAATCACCAGAAACTCACCTTCGGCCTGAAAGAAGCAATCAATATTATCGACAATCACCACGTCCAGATCGATAAACAACGCATTGCCTTTTAAACCATATAAATCAGGTTCAAAGGTCGAAAGCTTGTTCCAGCCCCGTTCAGGGCTACCTGCAGGCAGATCCAGTGATGGAATCGGAAAACATTGAATATTAGGATCAATCCCATCAGTACGGTCAGTCAAACATACCATTTTAAATGGCAAAGTCAGATGACGTTTGACCATGTTATAGAGACGGTTAACGTACTCGGCACCATATTTGGTTCCCCATTTCATACACAAAATGACATTGTCTTCAGGAGTTGCCGAATCTTGTTGAATATCTACCATCTGATAACCTTAATTGCTTGAGATATGCTGTCCCGCTTTAGATAAAACTTAAAAACGTTCAGACATATGCACTGAATATATTGCCATCTTAGCATAGAGCCTAGGCTTTTTTTTACTATTAATTCGTCAATAAAAAAGCGAAGCCTAAGCTCCGCCTTTGCGCTGATTTGAACTTATTTGATATAAGTTAACCAGTGTGCATATTTCTCATTACGGCCTTGAACCGCATCAAAGAAAGTCTTCTGGATTTCAGTGGTAATCGGGCCACGTGAACCACAACCGATTTCACGGTCATCGTATTCACGAATTGGTGTGACTTCAGCCGCTGTACCTGTAAAGAATGCTTCATCTGCAATGTAGAATTCATCACGCGTGATACGACGCTCAACTACTTCATAACCCAAATCTTTGGCAATGGTAATAACTGTTTGACGGGTAATCCCTTCAAGTGCACCACCAGCCAGATCAGGTGTATGTAACACACCATCTTTGATCAGGAATACGTTCTCGCCCGCACCTTGGCAAACAAAGCCTTGTGGGTCAAGCAACATTGCTTCGTCATAACCTGAGCGAGCAACTTCCTGATGCGCCAGAATCGATACCGTATAGTTACCACATGCTTTTGCTTTACACATGGTCACGTTAGGATGATGGTGCGTAAATGAAGAGGTTTTTACACGAATACCACGTGCCATTGCCTCTTCACCTAAATATGCGCCCCAACCCCATGCCGCAACTGCTGCATGAATGGTGTTTTCTGTCGCTGCAATGCCAAGCTTTTCAGAACCAATCCAGATCAATGGACGTAAGTAGCAAGAAGCCAGTTTATTTTCACGCACAACATCAATTTGTGCTTGTTCTAATGTCGCTTGATCAAATGGAACATTCATTTGATAAATTTTTGCTGAATTTAATAAGCGCTTAGTGTGATCTTGCAAACGGAAGATTGCGGTACCATTCGGTGTTTCATAAGCTCTGACGCCTTCGAAGACACCCATACTGTAGTGTAATGTGTGAGTCAGGACGTGAATTTTTGCATCACGCCAATCAACCAATTTTCCATCTTGCCAAATAAAACCATCACGATCAGCCAAACTCATCGCACATACTCCATTTTCTTTTTTACACAATTATTCACTTTCCAATGCTATCGCAGTTGGATCAATTAATCTTTGCCATAACTTGCAAACGATCTCGCGGGTATCGTGCCAATCCGCAGCATTAACTTGCATAGATTGGTTTGCAAGTGCTAAACGGTGGCTCTCAGCTCGTTCACGGAGATAAGCGTGTATTAATGCTGTGGCATCTTCACTGGATAAGCAGCCTGCTTTAGCAGCATCTTCTAGAATTCTTACATTATCGGAAAAATGGGCGAGATCTGTATTCGTCCCACTCCATGCAAGTACAGCATACTGTGCCATAAATTCGATATCAACGATACCACCTGAGTCCTGTTTTAAATGAAAAATACCATGTTTTTTTTGCTCAGAAGATGATCCCAAATGATCTTTCATCTTTTGACGCATTTTTAACACTTCTTCACGCACTTCATTTTCATCACGAACTTGCGTCAGGATCTGGCAGCGAATCTGCTCAAATTGCTGGCATAAACTTTGATCACCCGCAATTGAGCGGGCACGGACTAAAGCCTGATGTTCCCATAACCATGCGTTTTTCTGTTGATACTGTTCATAGGCTTTTAAACTGGTGACCAGCATGCCTGCTTCACCCGAAGGTCGCAGGCGCGTATCAATTTCATAGACACGTCCATCAAGAGTTTGCGTGGTCATCAGCGACATAAACTTCTGTGCCACCCGAATGGCAAACTCTGCCCCACTAATACCTTTGCGACCATCCGTTTCACTTTGCTCTTCAAGCGCATGAATAAATACCAGATCCAGATCTGAGCCATAACCCAGCTCAATACCACCTAATTTCCCATACGCAATCACAGCAAAGCCTTTACGATCCAGACTACAACGTTGCCCATCATTGCCCAAAGGATAACCATGCCGCGCAGCGACAGCTTCATAGGCCAAGCGTAAGGTTGCCTGTACGCTGACTTCGGCAATATCGGTAAGTGCATCCGACACTTTCATTAAAGGACTTTCGGCCAACACATCACTGGCAGCGACCGTCAATACATTGCTCTTTTTAAATAAGCGCAATACCCGCATCTGATCTTCGACTTGGTCAATCTCAATCCGCAGTAATTGCTGACGCAGAGAATCTTCCAGATCCTGACGCTGCGGCAGACCAAAATCCATGGACAGGAATTCATCTAAAAGTACGGGATACTGTGCCAGTTCTTCACAAATCCACGGGCTGACAGTCGACATTTTTACCAGTCGTTGTAACGCACCACGGCTTTCCATCAGCATCACCAGATACACGGTACGGCGTAATACAGATTCGACTAAAGGCATTAAACGTAATAAAGCCACTTGCGGCTGATCAGACTGTAAAATCGCTTCAATCAAATGTGGCCAAAATTTCTTTAAGCGCTCTAAGGCACTGGCAGGAATTTTACGTAAGGCTTGTCCATGCCAGAAATTTTGAATCAGGTTCTTGGCATTGTCATCAAGTACCGCATTGAGTTTTTGCTCAAGCTGAACGAAATCATCCACAGGTTCAGAAAATTCTTTTTCTTGAATCAATTGCTTAAACTGGACTTTGACCTTGTCACGCTTCTTATTCAATACCTCTAGGAATGCAGGCCAATCTGAAAAGCCTAATGTATCCAGCATCCGTTGTCTCAGTTCAGGTTCCGTTGGCAAAGATTGGGTCTGCTGATCATTCAAGGCCTGAATTGCATGCTCCACCCGTCTTAAAAATAGATAAGCATCTTCCAGATCAATCACCGCTTGCTGATCCAGCAACTCCGCTTCACCTAAATGATGCAAATTGACCAGACATTGACGATCTTGCAGTTCACGCTTCGATCCACCGTAGATGAGCTGGAACACCTGCACAATAAATTCGATTTCACGAATCCCGCCTGCACCAAGCTTAATATCCTCTTCGATATTACGGCGCATGACTTCACGCTCAATCATCGCCTTCATTTCACGCATAGCTGCGAAAGCGGAATAATCAACATAACGGCGAAATACGAATGGCCGCGACATGTCCAGTAACTCTGCACCCGCTTTGCCGCCCGTAATCACGCGTGCCTTAATCCATGCATAGCGTTCCCATTCACGCCCATGCTGGCTCAGATATTTTTCCAAACCACTATGGCTAATTGCCAAAGCCGAGCCATCGCCCCACGGACGCAAGCGCATATCGACACGGAATACAAAACCATCGGCAGTGATGTGATCCAATAGGTAAATTAATTTCTGTCCCCACAAAATGCAGAACTGCTGTACATCAATACATTTACGCCCATTGGTTTCACCCTGTTCATCAAAGGCAAATATCAAATCGATATCACTAGACAGATTCAGTTCTTGAGCGCCCAGCTTACCCATGCCAATGACAATCAGATCCTGCAACTGGCCTGAATAACCGATCGGTTCGCCATGCTTGGCGAGTAAAGGTGGTAATGCAAAATCTTTGGCGGCACAAATACTGGCATCAGCAAAATCAGATAGTTCTCGCGTCAGTGTGACCACATTGGTTAATTGATTGGCATCTTGCCAAATCCAGCGAAACATCAACTTGGCACGTAAAACACGTAAAGCCTTCATCCATGCTTGTTCATTACTGCATTCAGCCACAGCCTGCTGAACTTTTTGATAGATGGTTTCAGTCGACAATGCATCAAGGAATTGATCTTGGTTATAGTCTTGTTCTAGTTCTGCTTGGTATAAATTTAAAACTTGTTCAGCGTATTGGCTTGCGACCAAGGTTTTTTGTAGCTGTTCCGCATTCATATAAAAAGGCTCGACTGATGTCATCTCATCTTGGTTAGTTATATCAGTTACAAGCTTATCTTTAAAATCTCTTTAGACTAATTTTGCTTTGGTTTTTGCCTGACTTGTACATAAATCAACCTGCTCACGTTCTATCGGAAGCAGCACTGTAAATACTGTGCCTTCCCCTTCATTGGAAGTCACATTGATTTCACCCAGATTCATTTCCACAAAGCGCTTGCATAAACTTAAACCGAGTCCAGCACCCTTTTCTCCTGCGGTACCTTTATAGCTCATGGTAATGCGTGGCTGAAACAAATCTTTAATTTGTTCTTGGGTCATACCTAAGCCTGTGTCTTTGACATAGATTTCGACATAGGTGCCCTTATGTTGCGCCTGAATATAAACTTTGCCAGAACCATCGACATCGGTAAATTTCAAGGCATTGGAGACCAGATTCTGAATCACCGAAGTAATCATATTCATATCGGCATAGACTTTCAGGTTTTCATCGACTTCGTTAATCAGTTGAATATTCTTTTTAATCGCCAAAGTTTTCAGGATATCGGTCACAATATTGGTGATCTGACGTAACTTAAAGTTAATGGGATGATAGACAAAACGACCTCCCTCTGCCATCGCCCAATTCAGTAAGCTTTCTAATAAGTTATAAGTGGACTGCGAGGTATCGTAGAGATAATCAGCAATATTCTGAATACTTGACTCATCCAAGGTATCACGCTCTTTCGCGAGTATTTCCGAAAAGCCTAACAAGCCATGAAATGGTGCACGTAAGTCATGGGAAATAATGGAAAAGAATTTGGTTTTACTAAAATTCAGTGCGGCTTCTTGTTCGTATAATTCTTTAAGTTCATCATGGTTAAACTTCAATTCCAGCTGTTGCATGAAATTGACACTATGCTCTTGCAGCAGTTGTTTTTGTAATTCGCTAAAGCCTTGTGCAGCTTCATCAAACAAGATGATATAACCGAGTGAGGTTTGGTCTGGATGCCTGAGGTGTAAGGCAATTGCCGACTGGACTTTCTTTTTGATCGGATGTAAAAATGCCAACAGGGTTTGATATTGCGGATGGTCACAGTCGACCAGATCACCATTTACAAATAGGGTATTTAAGCTTTTGGTAATCTTGGAAGTATCAATCGCTTGTAACTTTTCAGGACAACGATGCCAAAGGTAAGGTTCCTGATGAAAAGCGAGTAATGCCGTACTGGCTTGCATCAATTTACGGTTAAACTGTAAAAATTGCTCAAGCAGGTTCTGCTCTGAGTTTAGCCCCAAAGAAAGAGAGATTTTACAAGCACTTAACTTTTCGGCTTGCTGTAGTTCTAATAATTGAATCGCCATTCCCGCCTCTCGAATATTATCGTTATACGGTTCTTTACGTTTTATAGAAAAAATGTGAAAACTATCACTTAGTATTAACAAACTTTAACAGAAAAGGCAATTGTTGATTCAATCAATTCGCAACAAAACGTGAAATTTCATTAAATTTTAACTTGGAGTAGTTCCAACTCTGCAATGCTTTAAAATCATTTGCTTAAGTCAATATGCAACTTCAAGTATTTTCGAAATCCATCATTGTGCTAATAACCCCAAAATATTTTCTTCTTTCCATAAGCCATACAAACATTTCAATCTCAGCTCTAATCCAGTCAATTATGTTCAGTCTCTTAAATATTATTTGATCAACCCAGATCCACAAATTCTTTAGCACACTTCAATCGTTGATACTTTACGACATGTGATGCACCAATAAATAAAAATAATATAGAAAAGCAAAACATTAAAATAAACTCTTTATAATAAGCACTTATATCCGAATTATATTTACTTGAAAAAACGCCCATCACTCCTACAGCTAGAGCTGTATAAAATATATATGCAGCGATAGACTTTTCTTTGACAGTTAATTCAGAATTGTCAGATTTATTTTTATCAAATATATATTGCTTCCCATCTTTGATTTCAACAGTACTGTTTTCCATACTGTAAAAGATGTTGTCTTTAGCAATGTTGTATAGCTTAATCGCTCGATGTTGATCACTTCTTGAGAGAATAAAATCCAGTACATAATCTGGGACATTTCGTAATCCTAGAAAGCGATTTCTTTCATGATTTTTCTGAAAAGCAATCAGGCTATCATCAAGATTCTCACCACTAGCAAAGAGTTCTTCATATTGATCATAGCTCTTGTTTGCAAAGAAAAAATTAAGCAAATTATTCGCTATTGAATATAAAAAAATTGAAATAAAAACAATTAAAAGAGATAAATACATTTTTAAATCAACCTCGATTTGCTTCTGATTGGTTTGTACTGTTACTCGGTATGACACTGGTAGAGCTTTCTTTAGTCTTTGTACCTGCAACTGATAGTGAAGCTGCCGCTTTGACCAGTTCACTACTTGTTTTTAGTTGTTCTTGCGCTATATCACTAATCTTTTAATAACCACTAACATCAATTTCTTTTCCAAAATATTTCAAAGCTAACTGTTCTTTGATTTCTCTTGATTTCTCTTCTCCTAATTCTGCTGCATATTGAGGGAATGCAAGTAGTTCAAGATGTGTTTGCTCGGCTTGATCCGCTAATCGGCGATAGTGAGTAGATATTTTCAAGTAGTAAGCGATCAAAATCCCGAAAAACACCACAATCATAATTTTGATAGAGATAAATTGAGAAAAATCTATTGCTTTAAAGATAAAGGCAATAATCGTTAGTACAGATAAAAATAAACTTAATGCTGTAACAGCGATAAATTTATTCTCGCTATATTTTGATCTAGCAGTATTTTTATGATAGGCATTCAAATATACATTTTCAGTTTTAATTTGCTGAATTCTTTTCCAATCAGTTTGGATTTTATGAAAATATTCTTCAAAACTTTGAACTATTCCATCTTTTTCTACTTTAATCTCACTAATTATTTTTTCTTTTTCTTTCAATGTTTCATCAATTACAAAATCTTTTTCCTCTCGATATTTTCCAATGAAATCACTAAAAATTTTATCTCTAGATCTTTTATCTTCATACTCACTATTTTTGACCGCTTTAAGCTGATCCTCATAAAAATCAAACAAATTTTTCAA
This sequence comes from Acinetobacter vivianii, assembly GCF_014635885.1. GTDB lineage: Bacteria > Pseudomonadota > Gammaproteobacteria > Pseudomonadales > Moraxellaceae > Acinetobacter > Acinetobacter vivianii. The sequence goes on along the minus strand of NZ_BMDR01000002.1, from coordinate 67,297 downwards.
AGTAGTGTCATTATTTTCAGTAATTGTTTTCAATTTCAACCGAAGTTCTTTCAGTTCTGATTCATATTTTTGTTTACTTTGCTGAAGTGTTTTATCAAAATTTTCTTTTAATTGCCCTAACTCCAATACTATTTCTTTTTTACTATCCAATAAAAAATTATTTTTTAATTCATTAAATTTATTATTGAAGTTTTCATCAAGTGTATAAATCAACCTTAAATCACGACGTACATTATAAGTATTTTTAACTTGAATTACGAAATCCCTAATCTTTTCATTAATTTCACAATCATGTAGCCTAATCTCTTGGATATTCACATCAATTGAATTCAATCCTTCATATATAATTTTAAAAATTACTTCATCGTTTAAAATTTTTTGTTTCACACCTATTTCATTTTTAAAAGCAGGTAAAAATGACAAACTGTAATTTTTAAGAGTATTAATTTCATTAATTTTTTGATCGTTAGATTCTGAGCATTTATCTAATAAATAGTTAATTTGAGCTATAATACTATCAATAACTTTGTGTATTTTTTTTAACTTTAAATCCATAATACTTATCTACTTTTAAAAATTTTCCCCCATGCATCGACTCATCATGATCCGATCCATCTGCTCACAATGAGCCAACCCATTGTATCAAAATGGACTAATTTTTCTATCCATAAATAAAATAACAACTAGAAATATAAAAAGAATGCCAAAACCAAAAACGCTTACTTTAAAAAAAGATATCGTTATATTTTAAAAATCACAGCAAAATCTGTGATCAGGCGTAGAAACCTGAAAATATTTTTCGCATGAGATGAAAAGACAATCCTAGACTTTCTTGCATAAAATATTTTCATGCAAAATAAAAATTTCAATCATTTTTTATAAAAATAATTCAACCAGCGAGTTAATCACTATTTATTACCCTATTTATAATCTTTTATTTTCCCATTAAAAAACCCCAAGCCTTTAATACCAGCTTGGGGTCTTTGAATCTTGGTCCCGAGGGTCGGACTCGAACCGACACGTCATCTCTGACAGCGGATTTTGAGTCCGCCGCGTCTACCAATTTCACCACCTCGGGAAGAGTGCGATGCTTTGTGTTGCGTATAATAACCTGTTTGATTTTATTGTCAAACACTAACTATCGCTTATTGCTCACTTTTAAATCACTCAGATATTTTTCTGCTTATAAACACACGAACTCAGCGAGAAAACGCAAAAAAGACTATACTACGCCCAATTTTTGCAATGTTTTAGATGTATGCAACTCTCCGACTTTTCGTTTGATCTCCCTGATGAACTTATTGCTCGCTATCCGTTAGACAGCCGTAGCGCATCTCGCCTGCTGCATATCGATAGCCAAGGTCAATATCATGACCATGCCTTTACCGATATTCTCGACCTACTCGAAGACGGTGATTTGCTGGTACTGAATGACACCAAAGTCATGAAAGCACGCTTAAAAGGCAAACGTGCTACAGGGGGCGCAATCGAAGTGCTGGTTGAACGCATGTTGGATACCCACACTGCTCATTGCCATATCAAATCAAGTAACTCACCAAAAGCAGGCGCAGAACTGTATATAGGTGAAGATGCTGTACCTGTCACCGTACAAGGTCGCCATGAAAATCTGTTTGTGGTGAAGTTTTCACAACCGATTTTGTCGGTACTGGATCAATATGGTCAGCTCCCGATTCCACCTTATTTCAACCGTGAAGCCGAAGAGATTGATACTGAACGTTATCAAACCGTGTTCCATGATCCTGAAAAAATTGCCAGTGTTGCTGCGCCAACAGCCAGTCTACATTTCGACCAAGGCTTATTAGAAAAATTAGAAGCAAAAGGCGTGCAAAAAACATTTGTGACCTTACATGTTGGTGCAGGGACTTTTATGCCTGTACGTACTACAGACATTACCAATCATATTATGCATAGTGAATGGTGTGATGTACCGCAAGCCACGATTGACCTGATTTTAGCAACCAAAGCACGCGGTAATAAAGTGATTGCGGTAGGCACTACGGCGACTCGTGCGCTGGAAAGTGCAGCTCAAGCCAATCAAGGCAAAATTGCAGCGTGGACAGGTGATACACAGATCTTTATTTATCCAGGTTATCAGTTCTGTATCGTGGATCGTTTGATTACCAACTTCCATTTACCAGAATCGACCTTATTGATGTTGGTTTCAGCTTTGTCGAATCGGGATAATATCTTGGCTGCTTATAAACATGCAGTGGAACAACGCTATCGCTTTTTTAGTTATGGCGATGCGATGTTGGTGGACAAGCTCGACGCTTAAAACAGATCAATAGGCTAAATTCAGGTTTAGCCTATTTTTTTCAGAATAGATTAAACAGACCACTATTTATTAAAATAAAAAAGATTGCCAGATTCAGATTATATACTTCTTAGTTTCTGAAATTTAAAGCATAATTCAGCTCATACAAAGCAATTATAATGACATAAAACCTCCATGCCGATCGATACAGTACAACAAGCTCTCCATATCCGACGTAAAAAAAATGCGCAGGTGTTCCGAAATATCGCCCGTTTGTGGGAGGCTGGACAAAAATCGCATAGCGATCAGGATTTGTTAGATGCGCTGCATCCTTGGCGTGAAGACCATAATCTGTGTTTCTTTAATGCCCTTCCCTACCTGCTGGGCATCATCAGTATCGGAACGCTGGTCTTTGGTTATTTTCTCCATCCGCATATTCAATATATCTGGAGTCTGCTCGGAGCATTTCTGACCGGTTTTCTCGCTTATCTATTGTATGAACCGCAAGAACCACTGACTCGTGTGATTCGTTATTTAGAAGAACGTATTACCGTGCTACGTTATGGTTTACAGTTCCAGCAACTGCCTGCTTATTTACCCATTCAGGCGCAACCACTGCTAGTGATAAGTAAATTAAAGCAACATTTTCCCTTATTTAATCGTGGTAGTGAATCCAACGAAATCACCCACTATGCATCAACGACGTGGAATGATGGCACGACCACGCATCAAGTGCTGCTTTTTCAATATCACTACGTCAATGAAATGCCGATTTTGCAAGATCAAAGTAACGATAAAAAAATCGTCAAAGAAATTCACAAGGATTTGTGGGGCGCCTTTATTTTTCAAATGCCCAACTTGGGGATTGCTGTCAGTAATCAGCGTTCCCGTTTTTTTGAACCCTATACCAGTTCATGGCAAAGCAGCGATATTTTGATTAATCAGGAATTGAATATTTTTGGACTAAATCAACATCAGTTAGCCAAGGAAATCAGCCCGAGTTTAACCTTAAAATTACATGATTTTTTTCAACATTTTACAGGTGATTTAATTTATCATCATCAAGAGCAAATCCTGTGTTACGTGGGCGAACAAAATCTTTTCCAAACCGCCAGTAAACGCAGTGAAATTCATGATATTCCAGCATTACGCGGACACTTGCGCACCATGACCATGCCGCAATATCAGAGATTTCAACAATTGATGCTAAATGTAATTCAATAATTCTCCCAAGCTCTCTTTTAATAAAGCGAGAATTTAAGGGAAATAACAATAAGGGGAATGTGATGACAGGTTTACTGATCTTTTTGGGGATTTTTGTAGTACTGATCGTATGGGGCGTTTCTATTCGCAACAACATCGTACGATATTTTAATGCCACCAAACGTGCGTGGTCAGAAGTGGCTAACTTCGAGCGTCAGAAAGTAAAAACATTGGAAGCTCTCGAAGCGACGCTGGATCAATATACCCAGTTTGAAAAATCAACTTTGGAAAAAGTCACTGAGTTACGTCAACAGATTCTGAATCTTAATGTCAATGATACGGATATTTCACAATTACAACAGATTGAGAAAATGAGCAAAGAGCTGATCCGCAGCTTAAATGTGGTGGTTGAGAATTATCCTGAACTGAAAGCGGATGCGTTGTATAGCAAAATGATGGATGACATTCAGGAACAAAATGAAAATGTCGGTGCGGCAATCACGATATTTAACCGTAACGTGGAATTGTTTAATAACCAGATCGAAGTGTTTCCAAACAACTTGATCAATACCCTGACTTTATCCAAGAAGACGATTCGTCCGTTTAAGGATAATCTGGCGACTGAAAATTTTGACTATAAGCCGAATTTTTAGTGCGGTAGTTAAACATATTAGCGTCTTATAGTTATCTCACTCATTTCAGTAAAAACCTTCGGTTGGAGTTACTTTTGTTTTGGCAAAAGTAACCAAAACCATTTGTTAGACTGACGGTACATCCCTGCTACCGCAGTCTAACGCGGCGGCATCCATGCCGCCATCTCGATAGCAAATTTCCTCACAAATGTCGCATTACAAAATGCAAAAACCTTATTCACGTAAATCAGTATTTGCTCATCAACATTCGAGCAAATATCACCAAAAACTTATCAAACTAAATCTATTTTATCTCTCGCTACATTTAGTAGTAGAACTGGACGCCATAATCAAGGAAAATAGCCGCTTTTGATCAGCGAACTGTTTTTTCGCCTTGATGGATAGTGTCATGAAATTTGAAAAATTAGGCCAGTCGGGGCGCGCCCGTCGTGGTCGACTCACTTTAGAGCATGGTGTGGTCGAAACACCTGTATTTATGCCGGTCGGTACTTACGGTACTGTGAAAGGCATGTTGCCACGCGATATTGAAGACATTCAGGCACAAATTATTCTGGGTAATACCTTCCATCTTTACTTACGCCCTGGCTTGGAAGTCATTAAAGAGCACGGCGGTCTGCATGAGTTTATCAAATGGGATAAGCCGATTTTGACCGACTCTGGCGGTTTCCAAGTCTTTAGCTTGGGCGCAATGCGTAAGATCAAAGAAGAAGGCGTTACCTTCCGTTCGCCAATCGATGGTTCAAAAGTATTCCTGTCTCCAGAGATTTCAATGGAGATTCAACAGGTACTCAATTCAGACATCGTAATGATTTTTGATGAGTGTACCCCTTACCCTGCGACACATGAAGAAGCGCAAAAATCATTGCAGCTTTCTTTACGCTGGGCAAAACGTTGTAAAACCCACCACCATGATGAGCTCAAGAATAAAAATGCTTTATTCGGCATCATTCAAGGTGGCATGTACGAAGACCTACGTGATGAGTCACTGAAAGGCTTGTTAGAAGTTGGTTTTGATGGTTATGCGATTGGTGGCTTGTCGGTAGGTGAACCGAAAGAAGAAATGATCAAGGTACTTGATTATTTACCAAACAAAATGCCACAAGACAAACCACGTTACTTGATGGGTGTAGGTAAACCAGAAGATATCGTGGAAGCGGTGCGCCGTGGTGTCGATATGTTTGATTGCGTGATGCCAACCCGTAACGCACGTAATGGCCATTATTTTGTGACCGATGGTCTGGTTAGAATCCGTAACAGCAAATATCGTCATGATAAAGGGCCATTAGACCCACATTGCGATTGCTACACTTGTAAAAACTTTACGCGTGCCTATTTATATCATTTAGAGAAGTGCGGTGAAATGCTGGCATCAATGCTCGGCACAATCCATAACTTGCGTTACTACCAACGCCTTACGCAAGGCATACGTGATGCACTGGATAACGGCACATTTGATGAATACGTTCAGGACTTTTATGCACGTCGTGGATTAGACGTTCCACCTTGCCCTGAAGATTAATTCATCAAGATTTGCGCCTGATCGCAAGACAAGGTACATTGCAAAACGAATTGGAATTTATTGTTAATTTTTTGGCTTTTTAATTTTAGGAAAACGAAATGAGTCTTTTCATCTCTACTGCTCACGCTGCCCCTGCTGCGACACAAGGTCCAAGCTTGATGGCTAACTTGTTGATGATCGCGGTATTTATCGCAATTTTCTACTTCTTGATCTGGAGACCACAAGCGAAACGTGCCAAAGAACATCGTTCTTTAATCGAAAGCTTGGGTGTAGGCAGCGAAATCGTGTTTGCTGGTGGTTTAATGGGGAAAATTATCAAACTCGAAGGTGACTTTGCAGTTGTTGAACTCACTCGTGGTGTTGAAGTAAAAATCCAGCGTGCGAGTGTCATTTCAGTATTACCTGAAGGCACATTAAATAACCTTTAATCATAAAATAGTCGTGCCTCAGCACGACTTTTTCATTTAAGAAGAAAGCGAATGCGTTACCCTGCATGGAAATATTTACTGATCCTGGTTGTCCTTGTGATCAGTACGTTATATGCACTTCCAAGTCTGTATCCAGATGAACCTGCTGTCCAGATTTCTGGGGCCAAAGCAGGCACCAAGATTGATCAGACCATCGTGCAAAAAGCTGAGCAGATTTTAAAAACTGCCGATATTAGCAGTCACGACAATAGCTTCACCAACAACGCGGCATTATTACGTTTAAGCTCTTCTGAAGCGCAGTTAAAAGCGAAAGAAGTCCTTCGTCGTGATCTCGGTGATGACTATGTAGTTGCACTCAACCTTGCGCCGACCACACCTGAGTGGTTGCAGAAGATTGGTGCGAAACCGATGAAACTCGGTTTGGACTTACGTGGCGGTGTACACTTCTTGCTCGAAGTCGACATGGATAAAGCAATTAGTCAGCGTATGGAAACATCTGCGACTGATTTGCGTCGTCAATTCCGTGATAACAAAATCAAATTTAACAACTTGGCGTTAAACAACAACACCATTACTGTCCAGTTTGCAAACAATGCAGACCGTGATGCAGCGACTGATTTCTTGCGTCGCAATGGGAATGAGTTTACACAACAGGCTGTTGCGACTTCATCTGGTGCAACCTTAAGACTGAATTATACCGATACACGTCGTCAGGAAATTCAATCTTATGCAGTGAACCAAAACTTAACCACCTTACGTAACCGTATTAACGAACTCGGTGTGGCAGAAGCTTTGGTACAAACACAAGGTAGCAACCGTATTGTGGTTGAATTACCCGGTGTCCAAGATACAGCAGAAGCAAAACGTGTCTTGGGTCGTACAGCAAACTTAGAGTTCCGTCTGGTTGCGGATAGTAATGATCAATATATCGATCCATATACGGGTAAATATAACGGTCAGCCACTTCCTCCAGGCACTGAAGTGTTCGCTTACCAATCACTTGATAGCGGTCGTCAATTACTGTTGCAACGTAACCGTATCTTGACGGGTGAACGTGTTCAGAATGCAAGCTCTGGCTTTAGTCAGGACTCAGGCGGCGCCGAAGTAAACATCACGTTAGACACTGCGGGCGGTAAGCTCATGTCAGATGCGACACGTGGTGCTGTCGGCAAACGTATGGCGGTACTGTTTATTGAAAATAAACAAAAAATCTCTTACGTTGCAGACCCGAATACTGGCGTTCAAACCGAAGTTCGTACCCCATATACTGAATCTGTCGTGATCAATGCTGCAACCATTCAGGCGGTGCTTGGTTCACAATTCCGTATTACAGGTCTAGATTCACCACAAGAAGCGGCTGAGCTTGCTTTAATGCTTCGTGCAGGTGCACTTGCTGCGCCGATGTACTTCGTAGAAGAACGTGTGGTTGGTCCAAGCTTAGGTCAGGAAAACATTGACAAAGGTGTGTTATCGACTCAGATCGGCTTCTTACTGGTTGCGATCTGGATGGTTGTATTCTTCCGTTTATTCGGTTTAATCGCAAACTTTGCCTTGGTCTTTAACCTTGCCATGATCTTAACCGTGATGTCTTGGATTGGGGCTTCCCTCACCCTGCCAGGTATTGCGGGTATCGTCATTACCATCGGTATGGCGGTCGATGCCAACGTCCTGATCTGTGAACGAATACGGGAAGAAATGCTCTGGGGCGCCTCGCCAAAACAGGCGATTGTGGCGGGTTATGATCGAGCCTATAACACCATTCTTGACTCGAACTTAACCACATTCCTGGTTGCGTTTATCTTATTCGCTATTGGTACAGGCCCGATTAAAGGCTTCGCTGTGACCTTGATGATTGGTATTGTGTGTTCGATGTTTACTGCAATTACCGTAACTCGTGCCATCGTACAGCTCATTTATGGCAAACGCCGTAATTTGAAAAAGTTGAGTATTTAAGGAGATTCACATGACTGATCTGACTCAACAAGACTCAAAACAATACGGTCGCCCGGATAACCTGAAAATTATCCCGTTCATGAAGATTGCCAAACCTGCGGCTATCTTCTCGATCCTGCTGACGATTGCGAGTATCTTCTTTATCGCGACCAAAGGTCTAAACCTCGGTTTGGACTTCACTGGCGGTATTTCTGCTGAATTGAACTACAAGCAAGGGGTTCAGCCATCGCAAGTGGTGCAGGCACTTGATCGTGCTGGCTTTAAAGATGCAGTGGTACAAACTCTAGGAAGTAATACGGATCTGATCGTCCGTATGCCTGTACAAGAAGATCTGGACGTCGAAGATCTGAGCAATAGCATCACCAAAGCGGTGCAATTGCCAAATAACACCGTAGAAGTTCATAAAGTGGACTCTGTCGGTGGTGCAGTAGGTAATGAACTTTATGTTCGTTCTGCGGGTGCAGTGGCGCTTGCATTGATCTTGATGCTGATCTACGTGACCATCCGCTTCGAGTTTAAACTCGCAATGGGTGCGGTCATGTCGTTATTCCACGACATCATCATTATCATCGGTGCATTCGCATTGTTCCAATGGCCTTTCGACTTAACCGTATTAGCTGCGGTACTTGCGGTGATTGGTTTCTCGCTCAACGATAACATCGTTGTATCGGATCGTATCCGTGAGAACTTCCGTAAGATTCGCGGTGCCACACCTCGTGAAATCGTTGATATTGCACTGACAGAAACCTTACGTCGTACCATCCACACCTCGATGACCTTATTACTCGTGGTACTTGCCATGATGTTCTTGGGTGGTGATGGCTTACACTGGTTCTCTGTTGCCATGTTTGTCGGTGTATTCGTGGGGACTTACTCATCGATTTATATCGGTACAGCATTCGCTTTATGGCGTGGTCTGAATCGTCAGGACTTTATTGTTCAAGTTAAACCTGAATTTGAAGAAGAAGAGATTCCTTAAATCCCTCTCCTCTTGGATTCAAATAAAATGCCAGCAATTGCTGGCATTTTTTATCGCGTTAAAATCTGATATACCTATCGGCCTTAATGCTGAACAATCTGAATTTTTGGAAACTGAAAACCTCGGCAAGACTGCTCTGCCCGCCATGCGATAGTCACCACGATTTTCTGGTTCAGGATAAAGTTCTGATACGCAAAAGTTCCAATCAATGGATGTGAACACATGCCGCCCTGATTTGAGGGATGAACCTGCGTATTCAAGCTATTCAGATCCAGACGAATCCCTAAACCAGAGGCTTTTAAAATCGCTTCTTTGGTGGTCCAAACTCTAAACCAATATTCCAGATCCTGATCTTGCTGTTGCCAAATATGGTATTCCTCGGGATGAAATGCATGCTGCGCCAAAGCATCGTAACGGACTTTTCGATCTAGCTCCTCAACATCAATACCGATATCTTGAACACGCTCACTCATTGCCAACGCATAATATTGCTGACTATGCGAATGATTAAAATGTAAGGAATGAGAGCTTAAAAAAGGTTTGCCATGCTCATGTTTGGCAAAAATCAATTTATCTATGCAGCAATCCAGTTGATGGGAAAGCAACTGATTACGTCGGGCCTGAATCTGCTGTTTTTTATAATGATTAAAGCTTCTTAAATCAGCAAAATCTGTTTTATTCTTTTCAAGCAGTTGAGCCAATGCCTGAACATGGATTTCAATTTCACGTGTCGTCATTGGCTTAACCTGATCTTATCTATGCTTAAAATTTAACAAGATCGCCTTTGAGCGCAACACTCGCTACCGCCATGCCTTTATAGCATTGATAGGTGGTTGAGCTTTGTGCTTCATTCTTTTTAAAATAGCTCACAATATTCGTCACAGCATTGGCGCCACGTGCTTTCGCAGCTTTGTCTAACTGTATCAATGCAGAACGAAGCACCCAGTCACATGACTTTTCAGCAGACTTACCAAAGCCATTGGTCTTCTGATTGGTCACGATATCTTGTTCTAACACCTTGCCACCTGCTTTATTTCCTTTCAGATAGAACTTTACGCTCCCATCTAAAGTACCATCAGCAACCGCACGATCTACAGCAGCTTTAAAATCAAAATTATGTACAGTATCGGCAGCTTGAACAGATGCAGCAAAACCTGTGCTTAAAATTGTTGCTAGAAATAATTGTTTCATTGACATTATTATGCCCCTCGTTATGTTACACGTTTAAAAATCAGTGACGTATTAATACCGCCAAAAGCAAAGTTATTGCTCATCATTATATTGATATCACTCGTTCTTACCTGTTGAGTAATATAATCCAGATCACCACATTGTGGATCGATTTCATCCAGATTCAGGGTGGGAATCAATTGTCCGCGCTGCATCATTTCAATTCCTAACCATGCCTCGATTGCACCGCAAGCACCTAAAGTATGTCCAAAATAGCTTTTTAAGGAACTAATCGGTTTACGTCCTAATATTCGTGCAGTGGCCTGACTTTCTGCAATATCGCCCTGATCGGTAGAAGTTCCATGTGCATTGACATAATCAATCTGGCTGGCATTCAGCTTGGCATCTTTAAGCGCCATTTGCATGCATTGTCCCATTCTTTCAGTATCAGGTCTGGTGACATGTTGTCCATCGGTATTGCTTGCATAGCCAATAATTTCAGCATAGATCGTGGCGCCACGCTGCTTGGCATGTTCATATTCTTCAAGAATCAGGCTACCCGCACCTTCACCAATCACTAAGCCATCACGTTGTGTATCAAATGGACGGGGTGATTTTTCAGGATGATCATTCATTCCACTGGTGGCCAATAGCACATCAAAAACTGCTGCTCCTGCGGCACTCAGTTCCTCTGCGCCGCCTGCAATCATGACAGTCTGTTTGCCATATTTAATCGCTTCATAAGCCTGACCAATGGCCATTGAACCTGAGGTACATGCGCTTGAAGTCGGTAAAGTTAATCCTTTTAAACCGAAGTAGACCGTCATATTCACGGCGCTGGTATGGGACATCATCCGGATATAAGTGGTGGCATTGATCTTACTCATATCCTGATCAATCAACATATTACCAAACTCGCGAACGGCATCGACGCTACCTGCCGAAGAACCGAAAGCCACCCCAGCATCACCACTTTTCAGGATCTCGTGATCAATAAGCCCTGCATCCTGTAACGCATTTTCCGCACTGATCACGGACATAAGTGCAACCCGCCCCATACCACGCGTGACCTTGCGGTTAAAATGCTTGGCAACCTGAAAGCTACTAACAGGTCCCGCCAACTTGGTTCTTAAATCTGGATATTGCTCCCACTCAGGCATATAGCAAATGCCACTTTTACCCGCATGGAATTGCGCAAAAATTTCATCCGCAGTTTCACCTAATGAGGTAATACCTGCCATGCCTGTAACCACAACACGCTTCATCAGATCAGTCCTCCATTGACCGAAATCACCTGACGGGTAATATACGATGCCTCATCTGAACATAAGAATTTCACCACACCAGCAACTTCATCGACCTGTCCCATGCGTTGCATTGGAATCATTTTTAAGGCGTGTTCCTTAACTTCTTCAGTGACCATTTCGGTTTCAATCAGGCCTGGTGCAACACAATTCACCGTAATTTTGCGCTTGGCTAATTCCAGAGCCAATGCTTTAGTCGCGCCGATCAGCCCTGCTTTTGCTGCACTATAATTCACTTGTCCACGATTGCCCATAATCCCAGATACCGAAGAAAGTGTGACAATACGCCCACCTTTACGCAAATGGATCATCGGCATAATCAAAGGCTTAAGCACATTATAAAACCCATCTAACGAGGTCGAAATGACTTCATCCCAGTCCTGATCGGTTAAAGCTGGAAATGCACCGTCATGAGTAAGACCCGCATTCAGCACCACACCATAGAAAGCCCCATGCTGCTCAACATCTTGTTCTAATAGGCTTTTAACCAGTTCACGTTGATTCACATCAAATAATAAATAATGGCTGTTTTGCCCAAGACTTTGAATCTGTTCGACCACTTGCACGGCTTCTGCTTCACGCGAACGCGCATGAATGGTGACATCAAAACCCGCTCGAGCCAGTTGCAATGCAATTGCTTTACCAATGCCACGACTTGAGCCTGTCACTAATATTCTTCTATTCATTGTTGTTCCTAAAACGATAAAGTCTGTGTCGATGGATCTGTCGGCTCATAAACACTTAACATGGCACTAATCACCTGCGCATTGCAGTGAATTTCACAAGAAAACTGCCCTAAGCCTTCATGCAGATATTGCTGTTCAACCCGAATTTTTAGTGTCTGCCCAAGTGAAAAATAGGCAAAAGGTAATTGAAGTTTTCGTGTTCCCAATAGGAAGCCGACCTTGGGCGCTTGCTGTAATTGCTGTCCCATCCAGCCAGAATAAGCACTAATGGTCTGTGCCATAATTTCAATGCTTGTCCATGTTGGCAAACCTGCTGCTTCACAGAACATTAACTCAGGTCGAATGGTCAGTTCAGCAATCGCATAACCTTCATTGACCTCAACCAGATGATCAATAAAGACCATGGGCTGTTCGTGCGGAATATATTGAATTGCATCCAGTTTCATTTATGTTCCCACACCAAATAATAAGCTGATATTACTGCCCCCAAAAGCAAAAGAGTTACTCAACACATACTTAATATTCCCAGTCTGCTGAGAATCAGTAACATAGTGCTGATCCGCCAGATCAGGATCAATTTCTGTGTGTTGATGTAAGGGCAACCAGTTCTGATCTTTTAATAACTGGGTACAAATAAAAGCTTCTATGGCCCCCGCAGCACCCAAACAATGTCCTGTCTTATGCTTGGTACTGCTTAATGCCACATGCTGAGCATAGAAGATTTGCCGAACTGCCTTGATTTCCATTGCATCATTTTGCGGTGTGGCAGTCCCATGCAAATTGATATATCCCACCTGTTCAGATGTAACCGCGGCACTTTCTAAAGCGCGCTGCATCGCTGTCGCAGCCCCTAAACCTTCAGGATGAGGTGCAGAAATATGCCATGCATCCATCGACTCACCCACACCATAGAGCATGATAGGTGCAGATGCCTTGGTTAGTAAAAATAATGCAGCAGCTTCACCAATATTAATTCCATCACGATTGACACCGCAGGGTTGGCAAATATCAGTAGATAAGCTTTCCAGACTATTAAACCCGTTTAAAGTCAATTGACATAAGCTATCGACACCGCCCACCAGTACCGCATCTGCCAATCCAGCCTGAATTAAACGCTGTCCCGCAGCAAATGCTTTGGCACTCGATGAGCAAGCCGTCGAAATGGTATAAGCAGCGCCCTGCCAATCTAAATAATGTTGCAGTGCTTTTGCCAGACAGCCCATTTCCTGTGGCTGATGTGAAATTTCAAGCGTTTCATCGCCATTAAAATACTGCTTGAGTAATTTCTCACTGTCAGAAATGCCTGAGGTTGAAGTTCCCATCACAATACTGAGACGTTTTGGATCAATCCCTGCAATCTGCTGTTGGAGCTCAACCTCAATTTTTTGCAGCGCCGTCAAGGCAAAACGTAGATTCCGCGAATCAAATATCTTTAAAGGTTCTGGCACGGTTTCAATTAATGCATCTGCATAACGCCCTACCCAAACTGGGCGATCAGCTAAAAATCCTGTTTCCAGTGTCAGGGTATTGTCAGGCGTCGTTAAACGTTCGCGAATGTACTGAATATCCTGACCTAATGCGGATAGTCCGACACTGAGGGGAATACCAACCGCTTGCAACGGTGCTTGCTGAGATAAAGAATGACTCATGGCTGCATCCCTTGCTCAGGTTGATCACTATTTAAAGTATTTTCAATCGGACTTAAAGTCATGCGATAAGGGACTTGCACATTATCCAACTCAATTGAACTGCCATTTTTCTGGATCTGCAAAATGACTTTCTGCTGAATCAACACCTGTTGTTGATGCTCGCCATTGTTAACAGTGACGCCTTGCTGTCCCAAAGTTGCAAATTCAGGATAAGTTGCAAATAAAATATCCCGAACCACAAACTCAAAAGGAAGTAAGCGCATCTGGTCAATGCGTTGCTGCACCTTGACCTGCTGTCCATCAAACTGCAACTGAAACAAGGCTTGTCCTGTCAGTCCAAGACCCACCAGACTAAGCTGTTGTCCCTGCTGCTGCTGATATAGCAAAAAACTAAAGCTCTTGTCTTTCCACTGCACTTCAACTTGATCTTGTCGTTGATATTGCTGCGCAGGCCAATGGCTGCTTTGCAGCCCTTGCGCATGCGGTGTCAGCTGACAGCCCGTAAATACTAATACACTACAGCACAATAGGCTGGCCCAAATCCGTTGCATATTAAACCTCAAAGGCTTTCTCTTGCGCCACGCCATCACGGCAATACTCAGCCAGAGTACTTAAACGGCGCTTGGCATTTTTATGAATTGGATTATGATCATCCCATGCATACCCCGCCAAAAGTGAGGAAATCATACGGCGAATTCCTTCATTTTGATGCGTTGCAAATACCACATCCTGAAATTCACCTTCATACCACGACTCCACATAAGCACGGAACACCTGAATGCCTTTACGTAAAGGCATTTCATATTCCTGCATCCAGTCCACTGCTTCACCTTGCAACATACGGTCAAGCAAAGGAATCGCCAGACTGGAAGATTTCAGTGCAATGGTTACGCCCGAAGAAAATACCGGATCAAGAAACTCTCCCGCATTGCCGAGTAAAGCATAATTACGTCCTGCCAAATGTTTTACATTGGCGGAGTAACCGACCAAAGTACGCACTGGTGTATCAAATTTTGCTTGCTGTAATACCGCAGATAAAGCGGGATCATCAGCCAGAATGCGTTTCAATAATGCTTCTGGCTCATTTTGTGTCGCATCTTCCACATGATAATGGTCAAAGAAATCCTGTTCTGCCACCACACCAAATGATGCGCGACCATCCGCAAAAGGAATCAGCCAGTACCATGCACGGCGATCTTTTTCATGGACCGTAATCAGAATTTTCTCACGATCGAAATCGGCACGGTCACCAATACCATCTTCAATATGGGTAAATAAGGCGCGACGAACAGGAAAATTTGACGGACTTTCTAATTCTAGAAACTTCGGTAAGATGCGCCCGAATCCACTGGCATCCAATAAAAATCTGGCCTGAATTTGATAGTGTTGTTGTGCTTCATCCATCACTGTCAAAACTGGATGTTCGGCCTCAACATCAACTGCAATCACTTCATGTCCAAAGCGTATATCAGCACCATAGTGCTGTGCCTGCCGAGCCAGTAAATGGTCAAAATCAGCACGGCGAACTTGCCACGTTGTACCAGGACCTTCACTAAACTTCTCAGTGAAATCATAGTGACTGCGTTTATTACCACATAGAAATGCAGCACCATTTTTAAATTGGAAAGCATGCTCTTCAACATGCGCACGCACCGTTTCCAATAGCCCCGCTTCTTCCAGAAACACCATGCATTGTGGCAATAAAGATTCACCAATCGAAAAGCGTGGAAAATATTGCTTCTCAATCACCGTCACGGCATAGCCTTTTTGACGAAGCAAAGCTGCGGCTGAACTGCCCGAAGGCCCAGCGCCTATAATCACCACATCTGTGTGTTGTAAAGTACTCATCTCACCCCCTAAAACTTAAATCTTCTAATGCTCTTGTAAGTTCACAATATGTTTTTGATCTGCTGGTGTAAGCAATGTCGCATAAATAAATGAAAAGATGACGCCCAATAAAACAGTTAAACCGAAACAATGAATTGCATAGGTATGACTTAATGATAATAAACCAAAGCCCAATAAGGTCGACATCATACACAAAAACAGGGCCATGCCAACGATCTGGGGATGATCATGTCCATGTCGATAGAAAATCGCATAATCCACGCCAATCCCGATAATCAGGAAAGTTCCCATGATACTAAACAGGTTAATTTCCACGCCTAACCATGCCTGAATCGCAAACGTCGTCAATAACGCCAAACTGACCGGTAGAACCAGCGGCAGGATTGAACGCTTGCCATAGATGATACCCAACCCGATAGCCAAGCTCAGCAAAGCATAAATCAGTAAGTGCTGGGCTTGCTGGCGATGCTGTGCAAAAGCATGCGAAAGCGTACTGACCGGTTGCTGAAAATCAATATGGGACGATTCCAGTTGCTGCAATATATCGACCTGTTTCACCCCACTGACCATGACCAGACGTTCAGTGGGATTAGGCTGTAAAAATGCCAATGGATGCTGCTGAAAAACCTGTTGTGTTAATAACGGTTGCTGCTGCAATTGCTGTTGCCACTGCTGCACATCTGCAAACTTTAAACCCATGCTTTCTGCATAGTTTTTCAGTGCCGTTGCTGGAATTTGCTGAAGCAATTTCACATTTTGCTGTTGCTGAGCGAATGGTGGAATCCATTGTCCCAAAGCCTGAAAGGTTTCAATCTGGCCTTGCGCCTGCAAGTGTTGCAGTTGCTGAACTAATTTTGACTCCTGTTGTTCAAGCTCAGCAGTCGAGTTTGCCCGCACCACAAAATAATCGCTACTTTGCTGTTGCCCAAATAGAGAACGAATATACTGATCTTCCTGTTTCAGCTTGCTGTCCATGCTTTGCAAATTACGAATATCATCATTCGCTTGCAAAGCGAATAGACTGACACCACCGATCACCAGAATAGTTAAAATAAAGCCATAACGAACTTTCTGATGTTGCTGGAACCATTGTCTCACCTGCCCGATCCAGACCAGACGGCGAATTGCAGGCTGTGCATTTAAAGGCGGTAAGCGTGGCAATAACAAGACACTGGTGATCCAAGCCGCAACCAGACCGACAATCGAAAAGACTGCAATTTGTCTAAAGGCAGGAAATGGCGTGAAACTTAGAAAAATATAAGCCACCACCGTTGTCATTAAGCCCATAAACAAGCTGGGTAACAACGGTGTTAGAATTTTAAAGCCATCCAGCTGACGGTGCTGGGATTGCATCGCCATAAAATAGAAAGAAAAATCGACACAGACCCCGATTAAACTTGCCCCAAACACCAGCGTCATCAGGTGAATTTCTCCAAACACCAAATGAGTGACTGCAAATGCCAGCAAGCTGCCTGTTGATACAGCGATAAATTCAGTGATGAGTGGACGAAATGAACGGAAACCGAACCAGACCAATAAAATTAATCCAAACGTCGAGCCTAACCCAATGGTTGAAATTTCCTGTTTCGCAGACTGCGTGCCGAAATTAGAAAATAAAATGGTTCCAGTCCAATGTGACGTTACTTTGAGCTGTGCAAGCTGTGGTTTTAGCTGTTCAATCCAGCCTGTGACCTGTTCCTGATAATCGATGTTATAAGGACTGTTCTTTAATTCCAATACCAATAAACGGGATATTTTATGCTCATCATGAATCGTGGCGAATCCGTCTTCCAGCTCAATATGACTTCCCGCCTGATTTACCACATTTAACATATAACGTGGAAATAACAGCAACGGATCCTGCTGCAATGAGGTCGCAGTAATCGGCATGCCGACACTCATGAGTTGCATCAAGCTTTGCTCAGTGAGTGCTTCATAATCCTGTTGCTGTAAAAACTGCCGATCTTGCTGGCTCAGTAAGCCTGCTCGATGCTGATATAACTGTTTGGAAAATTGTTCTAAATCGAGTTGTGGCTTAAGCGGCTGCCATAAATCACTGTGTTGCAGTTTCTGCTGGAACAGTTGAGTCGCTTGCGCTAAGGCCTGTTGATCTGAGCTCTCTAAAACGACAAAAACTTTCTCATTCAGTTGATCGCTTATATATTTCTGAGTTTGCGCGAGTTCAGGATTTTGCTGTGTTTCAGGCAACAAAGCAAAAATATTGGTCTGGATATGAATATCCTTTTTCAACCATGCGACTGCAAGCGCAAGTCCAACAATGGTTAAAAGAACTAACCAGATGGCAGTAAATTTATTTTGCCAATTGGAAAAGCGCATCTTCAGCAGCCGTGAGTTGGTTCGGTTGAGTATTTTGATTACGGAATAAAATCGTGGTGCTGTTATTGCCCTGTTCCTGAATCACGATTTTATTCACATATTGCTGTCCTTGTGCATCTATTCGCACAAACAGCTTTTTAAATAATCCTGATTTAGGTGTTAGAGCAACGTTCCAGCCTGTTGGTCGATAATCCGCTGAAACGACATTAAAATTCTTTGCCAGTGCCTTTTCATCACCAGACATCAACTGTAAAAATAAAGTTGCAACCGAACTATAAGGTGACTGATCAATCTGAATCTGGCTATAGGTTCTCTGTGTTTTCTGGACGAGTTTCTTTTGCGTAACGATCAGATCTGCCTGAACAGGACGCTTAATTTGCCACAGCACGCCATTAGATTTGGCAAAGGTCAAGGCACCATTAGAAGTAAAGGTTTTATTCAAACTGGCGAGTTTCTTTTGCTGCTCAAAATCAGCACGTACGATGTCACTTTTAGACAGCTGCTTAAAAATCGAAGATACCTGTTCAGTATTGGCAGAAGCAGCCACACTGAAACTGAGCAACAAACTCCAAACAACACTGTGCAGTGCTAACCAGTGACGTTTTTGCAGCAGGCGCTGTAAGATATCCGAGAGCAGATTAATCATGATGATGCTCCTTAAATGCATCCCAGGCATTCAAACAGTCCAGTAAAACTTGCGGTGACTGGAAACACATTTCACGATTGGCAATGTTCACTGCAACTTGTGTGGTATAACCCTTGGTTAAACGGCGTCCGGTTTCTGCATCTAGAATCAAATACTCGATTTTTAAACGATTTTCCCATTCTTTTAAAATGGCACGGACTTTGATTTTCTGTTCAAACTCAATGCCCTGTACATAACGCACATGACTTTCAATCACGGGCCATGCATAGCCTGATGCTCTCATCTGGTTGTAGTTATAATTAAACTGTTCCAGCAACTTACAACGGGCGATTTCAAAATACTTTAAATAATGTCCATGCCAGACCACATTCATGGTATCGACATCATGAAAAGGAATCTCAATGATTACATCTGCCTGCATTGTGCGCTCCTATGCCTTTTCCTGAAACTGATTGAACAATTCAAAGTTGTCGAAACGATCAATGATTTGTTGTAATTCAGTTTGTAATGGGCGGTCTTCTTCAAGTAATGCAAAACTTTGTAAGGTCCATTCGACAAAGGCTTTTAAACTTGGACTGAGTTGTGAGACCACACCTTTTAAATGCACCGCCTGTACACTAGCACAGCATAAAGCCGCCAAAACCTGCTGAGTCAAAGTAATCACACGAGTTGCATCCCGTGCTGCAATGGTGCCCATACTCACTTTGTCCTGATTATGGCATTCGGTAGAACGAGAAAAAATAGAGGCCGCTAAAGTATGCTTCAATGCTTCGGCAGTCCAAGCTGACACCCCGATTTGTACCGCTTTAAAACCATGATTTAGTGGCAAGCGGTCTGCACCAGAGCCTGTCAGATTACGCGGCAATCCATGATTCATTTTATGATCAACCAGTTGTGCAATTTGGCGATCCATTAGATCCGCAATATTGGCAATCATGATCTTTAAACTGTCCATGGCCTGTGCAATATGCCCGCCATAGAAGTGTCCACCATGCAGTACCCGTAAGTTCACAGGATCAATCAACGGGTTATCGTTACTTGAATTTAATTCATTTTCAATAAACTGGCGCAACCATGTTTTTGAATCTTCAAACACCCCAATAATATGCGGTGCACAACGTAAGGAATAACGATCCTGCAAACGTGGACTTTGATGCGCTGTTTGGACTTCACTATTCAGCCATTCACGTAGTTGCTGTGCAATCAGCTGCTGCCCCTGATGAGGCTTTTGTGCAAATAAGACTTCATCAAAATGACTTGGATTCCCTTCAAGTGCCAGTACATTTAAGGCTGTAATCAAAGTACTTGCCAATGCCACCTGTTCAGCCTTTTTATAGTTTAAGCAAGCAATCGCCGTCATCACAGCGGTACCATTCATCAGTGCCAACCCTTCTTTCGGGCGCAAGATGAGCGGCTGAATTCCTTTCTCGGCATAGACTTGGGCGATCGGCACAACTTTATCTTGTGCATAGACATCCCGCTCGCCGACCAAAGCACCAGCAATATAAGATAAAGGGGTCAAATCACCACTTGCGCCGACAGAACCTTCTGATGGAATCACAGGAATGATATTTTCATTGAGCATCCAGACCAGACGCTCCAGCAAGGCCAAAGAGACACCTGAATAACCACGCGCCAATGAGCAAAGACGTGTGATCACAACCGCACGTGCAGTGATCAAGTCCAGATTTTCACCCAAACCACAGCCATGAAAACGAGACAAATGCAAAGGCAGTTCATTGACTTGATGCATGGGAATTTCAACCAGACAGGAATCGCCATAACCCGTGGTTACACCATAAATCACACCTTCATCAAGCAAGAGTTGATCTAAAAAGTCAGCCCCGCGCTGAATCAATTCACACCAAGCCGTTGACGTAGGTAAAGCCACTTGCATCTCTTGGCGGGCAACAGCCACCACATCTTCGATACTCAGCGCTTGTTCCCCTACAATCAGAACAGGCTTGACCCTTGCTTCAATTTGACTTGCATTCACGTTATTTTGTCCAAAACTGATAAAAATTAAACCATTGATACGGTGCACGTAAGCAATGCTGTTCTAATACGGTGACATAGGATTGTGTGATGTGTTGCATACTGCTTAAACGGGTTTTACGCGGTAAATCGACCTGTTCAGCAATCAAATGAATATGCACCTGAAAGTTTTGCTGGGCACGATAACAAAACACAGCCAGCACAGGCACTTTGAGTAAATTTGCCAGAATCCATGCACCTTGAGGTAGAGCCGCTTCTCGACCTAAAAACTGTACGCTTTGCACACGATCTGATTGCACAGGGACACGATCTGCGGCCACGATGACCCACTCACCTTGCTGCATTTTTTCCTGCAACAATATCGCGGTTTCAATTCCCAGTTCATCGACAGAAATTAAATTCACATCGGCTTTATCATTAATTTTTTTTAAAAACTGGTTAAATTGAGACGCGTGTTTTTGATAGACCAGCACGTTAATTTTTTGTGGATGTTCAGACTTTATCGCACGCAACAATTCAATATTGCCAAAATGCGACACCACAATAATCGTACCTTTCTGATAATACTGCTGAAAATGCTCATGCCCGAATAGCTGTAATTTTTGTTCAGGAATATGACCTAACCAGCCTTCAATTTTATCTAAAATGCATTCGCCGAATTGCATAAAATGCGTATAGCTATTGGTCCAGTTCGGCATCGCTTCAAACGGCGATTGTGTGCCTGCAAACTGATGCAAACGTTGTAAATATTGCAGCGATGCCTTACGTGCAGTCACGGCAAAGAGCCAATACCACATGATAATAAAGTACAGCACGACACGGCATAACCAGCGCCCGCCACAACGATAAAAACCAAGCATGAGCATCAAGGGTAAAAGCCCGCCACGCTCTTTAATATCGTGCCAAGTGCGATCTGTTCTGTGCTGTACCATAGAATCAGTCAGCCTTGATCTTATGCCAGACTAATTTAGGCAACCGAATCAGCATGCCAGCAAATAGCCTTGCATGGGCTTTGCTTAAACCGAGATTATCCCGCCACACATTAAAATGAGAAATGCCATGTTCAGGATAAATCACCTTGGTCGGTACATTTACAAACTGGATATTTTCCCACTTTAACCGTACCAGAATCTCACTATCAAAGCCCATTCGCGGCTGGAATCGAGCTGTGTTCAGGATCGGTATTGTTTGTGCCAATGGATAGATGCGGAAACCGCACATACTGTCTTTAATCTCAAAAGACAGGCTATTCAGCCAGACCCAGAAGTGTGTGACATAACGGCCATAGAGGCGCTTTTTCGGTACAGAAGCATCAAAAACAGGTTGCCCAATTACCATCGCCTGTGGATGCTGTTGCGATAACGCAATAAATTTCGCCACATCGTCCCAACAATGCTGACCATCTGCATCGATCTGCAATACATGGCTCATGCCCAGTTGTGCTGCATGTTGCAGGCCCGTGATCACGGCTTGGCCTTTGCCTAAATTTTCTGGATGCTCAACCAAATCGACCAAAGCATTGTGTTGTGCCAGTTGATGCAGAATCGCTGTACAGGCAGCATCACTGCCATCATTAACCAAGATGATCGGATACTGGAACTGGGATAAATGCTGCACCAGATCAGCCAGATAATGCGGATGATTATAAACAGGAATCACAATGCTATATGTCAACATAACTGCCCTAGACCTCATCAACGGCAAACGAAAGACGACCAGAAGCCAGAGTCTGTTCTGCGGCAGTCATTTCAAAGCTAATTTTATGCTGTTTTCGCGTTAATTTTAATTGTATCACCGCATAAGGACGTATCAGGTTCTGGAACTTGATCTGCTCCAAGCCCTGACACTCATTTAAGTCAGACCAACTGTTCTTGGCAAACTGTTGAATAAAACTGATCTGCCCAACCCCAGGATAAATCGGTTGATTCGGAAAATGTCCTTTAAAGCATTCCAGTTCAGGAGGGAACTCGAGTAAAAGATATTGCTCATCCTGCACCTGCCACTGTGATAAAACCACGGGTTGTAGCATTGGTGCAAAGAGCGCTTTTAAATAGTTTTTATCTCGTTTTGACTGCGCATTTTGTGGAATCTGACTGAGGAAACGCCATTGTCTTGGAATCGCAATGGTTTCAAGCTGAAACTGGAGTTGCTGCTTTAACTTCTTCACAAATGTAGCTTTACCCAGTTCAATCAGTTGCTGCTGAGCCGCTGGTGTAAGCACCACAATGCACGCCAGAATTTGGCGATTCTGATGTTCCGTCACCAAGGCATGACTTTGTTCAACCTCAACCAAAGTATTGATCTGCTGTTCAATGGCATCCAGACTTAAACGCTTTTCTTCGAGCTTGATAATCCGATCCAGTCGCCCCAATAATTTAAATTGCTTCAGATTGATATCGATCCATTCAGCAGCATCCCCAGTGATGATCCAGCCAGACTCACCGGCATGGTGACTCTGCACCATAAGCTGCGTAGTTGCTGAAATCTGAATCTCGACATTATCAAATGCTGTCCACGCGGCCTCATCCTGATGACGGTGTGCGATGCCCCCCGTTTCAGAGCTACCCAGAACTTCCACAATCGGCACATTCAGATGCGGACGAATACCTGCATCCAGTTTTCCACCTGAGCTAAAGATCATTTCACAATGTCTTAAGGCTAAATCCTGACTCCAACGTTTTAATAGCGCAGGACTTGAGATCACATAATTCGTCCAACCCGCTTGAGCTAAACGCTGCTGTGCCTGAATAACATCTTCTGGGAAAGCCAGTTGCATATTGAAAAAAGGACGGCCCGTTGCTAACGGTAAAAGCAACTTAAACAATAATCCATAGATATGTTGGTGGCTGACCGTCGCAATCGCAGCACTTTTTTCATTGAGCTGGAAACTGCTGGCCAAGCCTGAAACTTCATTTAAAAGCTGCTTTAAGGTACGCTCAATCTTTTTTGGTTCCCCTGTTGAACCAGAGGTAAAAAATATCACTTCCGCCTGATTGAGGAATTCATCCTGTTGTAATCTGATCAGGTTCGCTTCATATTCACTGCATTTTAAAGACGCATGAACAGGTTGACGCTCAAGAAAATGGATATCTTGCTGTAAAAATTGTTGCTCTAAATCACGCACTCGATGCGGCGGTAAAATAATTTTTTTGTTCGCGAGCAAGCCTGCAAAAAACAGAACACTAAATTGGTAACTGTCCTGCTCCCATAACGCCCAGATCTGTTGAGGTAAATTTTGAAAAGCCGCTGTCTGTTCAGCA
Organism: Acinetobacter vivianii; assembly: GCF_014635885.1. Taxonomy (GTDB): domain Bacteria; phylum Pseudomonadota; class Gammaproteobacteria; order Pseudomonadales; family Moraxellaceae; genus Acinetobacter; species Acinetobacter vivianii. The sequence goes on along the minus strand of NZ_BMDR01000002.1, from coordinate 43,392 downwards.
ACATCTTGCCAAAAGTCCGCATAAGAAATGGTTTTAAATTCAGCGCTAATACAAAACGTTTTCGCTGAATCGGTATCGTTATAAAAGAAGATAGGCATAGTATTTTAAGATATTGTTTGATTTAAACGTTGATGTCTTTTGCGCAAGATAAACTCACCCAATAATAAAATTCCCATCAAAACGTAAGAGATAAAACCATTATAGATCACCCAAAACTTCATTGGCGCAAAGCAGGTTGCCAATGCAATCAGGGCATTGATACTAAAAAATATACACCAGACCACAGTCACTTTACGTGTCCACTGTACCCCCGATGCAGGTAAATCAGGTTCCATCAGACGGGCAAAACGCTCAATCATGGAAGGTGGCTTATATAATGTCAGGGCAAAGATAAGCAAAGCGCCCAAACTCATTCCAACAGGATAAAGCTTAAGCCAGGCATGATCTTTTAAAATCAGACTCAAACCACCACAAATAATGGCCAGTCCAGTCAAAGGTAACATCAAGTCTTTTTTCGCACTGACTAAACGAAGTATACCCAGAACGACGAGTAAACCACTGACCCAGAGAAACTGACCATGCGATAGACTCCATCCGACAATAAAGGGGTATAACACAAAAAATGTGATCACGCCCCCTCTGAACAGATGTTTCATTCAGCCGTCATATTCTGAATGACAACAACCACATCTTGTACTGTTCTGACGGCCTTAAAGTCTTCTGGCTTCACTTGCTTGCCAGTCAGTTCTTTAATTTTCACCACTAAATCCACGGCATCAATACTGTCGACGTCAAGATCTTCATATAAATTTGAATCAAGCTGAATATCGTCAGGCTCAATTTCAAATAAATCCTGCATCCATTCTCTTAATTTTGCCAGCACCTGTTCTTGAGTTAACATCGATCTACTCCTTAAACTGCTTGCTGTGCTTCAACCAAAGCCACCAGACTTTGAACTGATTTAAAATGTTGTTTGGTCTCATCTGACTCAGCATTCAAATGAATGTTGTAACGCTTTTTCAATGCCAAGCCCAACTCTAGAGCATCAATTGAGTCTAAACCCAAACCCTCACCAAAAAGTGGAGCGTCGGTTTCAATATCACTGATGCTAATATCCTCAAGTGCGAGAACATCAATAATCATTTGCTTTAATTCATCAGCAAGATTGCTCATTTTTAGATAACTCATCATTAAAAATTTGATAAAACTGTTGATTCAACTGACGTACCTGCTTAGGGCTAACGTCTGAATCCGCTAATAGGTCTTTGACCTCAATTGCATCGAGTACCTTAATTTCAATATGAAAGGGTTGCGCAGGCACATGATACCATTTTTCATTTTTGGTTAAGGTCGATGGTGTACAACGTATCAACACTGGACGCACTGGCACATTGGCACGGATGGCAATATTTGCAGCACCGCGTTGAAACTCATTCAGAGATTCGCCTTTTTCCGTGCGGGTCCCTTCAGGAAAAATCAACAATGAAGCTGCGCCCTGCTCTTTTAAGCGAACTACGCAATCCTCAATAAACTGCTGCGAACCTGCATTTAGAATATAACCTGCGCTACGGACTGGCCCACGCGTAAAGGGATTTGACCATAATGATTGCTTAACCACACAATTGGCTTGTTGCATCAGACCAATCATTACCACCACATCAATCAGAGTTGGATGATTGGCAATCACCAGTTCTTGGCGGCTATTTTGTAATTTTTCCAGCCCTTCTACCGAATAGGTCATGACGCCTAACTTAACCATCATTTCGGTAAAGCCTTTAAAGCTATAACGAATCACTTGCTGCGCACGTTGCTGGCGGATTTGTGGATCACGGCTGGTCACATGAACCAAAGGCGCAACCAATGTTGCAATGCCGATACCGCCTGCACCAAAACTTGCAAAGCTAAATCCTGTGGCGGCAACACGCCAAAAATAATTGGTTTTTTGTTTGATCTGCTTGAGCTTTAACATTTTTTCCATCTCACTACAGACGGTTTTTCTTCTACAGATTGCCAAAATTGGTAAAAAGCCAAACTTTCCATGTGCTCTGAACCAGATAATGCAAGAATCTCTAAATTAGGCTCTTCCAGACTCACAACCGTTGCCAACGAAAATGCTGGAAAATCAGATGCATCACTGTAGAGATCAGGTAAAGCTTGATCATAAGCCACCACCAAAACACGCTTTACTTTGATGCTGGATTTTAAAATGGCATAGGCTTCGATCAAGGCTTCGGTCCATTCACAACTCAGGCTTGTAGAAGGTGTATCGTCCTGACACAAAATCGAATATAAGCCTGCAATCGCATTATGGACAGAGGTTGAAAATTGTGTAGGTGATGGTGTTTGTTCTTGTAATACATCTTTTAGAATATCTAAAGTTTTTTGCTCATCCCCGTATTTTGAAACCCAGACGATATAATCTGCATGCTTGCCTGCCAAAGCGGTTAATGCGCCATGGAGAGCCATTTTTGCCAATGGAGATAAACGGCGACGTTGCATTGCAGGAATAGCCTCTAGTGCAGCATAGTTTTGCTGTGCATAGGTAAGCTGAGGCTGCGTTAGATGTAATTTAAACATGCAATGCACAATCCAATCTGGTTTAAAAAATAGACAATTTAAGGAAATTTTGCGGTGGCATTATAGCACTAGCACGAAATTTAACAAAAAATTTATTTCCATTATATTTCAATTACTTACATTAAAATACTTATTGTCAATTTTATCTAAAGCCAAGCTAAACAAAAAATCTGATTATTAATATTTATTAATAAAACAATAGAACCAAAAAAGCCCAAAGCAAACTTTGGGCTTTTGAGCATTAAGTACGGCTTAACGCTTGAATTTCTTTTCCGCTTTTTTAAATTTCTGAACATAACGACGTTTACGTGCTGCAACGCGTTCATCCACTTGCGACTTACGTCCTTCAAATGGGTTTTCAGAAGTTTTAAAGTCAATACGGACGGGTGTACCTTCAAGCTTATACACTCTACGGAATACATTTTCCAGATAACGACGATAATCCGCTGGTGTCTTATCCACCTTATTACCATGAATGACGATCGTTGGTGGATTTTGTCCGCCCATATGCGCATAACGCATTTTAATACGACGACCACTGATCATTGGCGGCTGATGCGCCTCAGTTGCATCGCTTAGAATCTGAGTCAGTTTTGCAGGTGAAACTTTTAAGTTTGCTGACTCATAAGCACGGTGAATCGAAGGATAAAGCTCGCCTACACCAGTACCATGTAAAGCTGAAATCAAATGGATTTTTGCCCATGGAATAAAGTCAAAACGGCGTTCAACATCAAGTTTACATTGCTTACGATCATACTCGGTCATGTTGTCCCATTTGTTGATCGCAATGACCATGGCACGACCCGCTTCGAGCGCATAACCAATCAAATGTAAGTCTTGTTCAACAATCCCTTCACGTGCATCGACAACCACAACCACCACATGCGCATCTTTCATCGCTTGCAAAGTTTTAACGATTGAGAATTTCTCAATCATCTCATCAACCTTACCTTTACGGCGTACACCCGCAGTATCAATCAAGGTATATTGACGACCATCACGCTCATAAGGAATATAAATCGAGTCACGCGTTGTACCCGGCTGGTCAAACGCAACAACACGTTCTTCACCCAGTAAACGGTTTACCAAAGTCGATTTACCGACGTTTGGACGACCAATAATCGCTAAACGCAAACCTGTATTTTTGTTGTGCTCGTCTGGATTTTCATCTTCTGGAACTTCAGCCAACACTTCTTCAAGCATTTGCTGCACACCACGACCATGGCTGGCCGCAACCTGCATCGGTTCGCCCATACCGAGCTTATAGAATTCAACTAATGCAGCTTCTGCATGTACACCATCGACCTTATTGGCAACCAAATGTACTTTCTTGCCCAATGTACGTAGCTCACGAGCAATTTGCTCATCTGAAGCCAATAAGCCAGCGCGTGCATCAACGACAAAAACAATGATGTCTGCTTCATGGATTGCAGTTTTTGACTGCTCTGCCATGTAAGAGTCAATGCCGCCTTCATTCTCACCAATACCGCCCGTATCTACGACAATGAATGATTTATTTTGATAAACCGCATCGCCATATTTGCGGTCACGAGTTAAACCAGCGAAGTCAGCAACCAAAGCATCACGACTTTTGGTGATTTGGTTAAATAGCGTTGATTTTCCGACGTTTGGACGACCAATGAGCGCAATAACGGGTTTCATAGATTAACCTTGATATAGAGAATAACCTTGAGGTATGAATGATCATAATGGGATCTTGCCGAGTACTCATCCTATTTTGGAATAAGCCTTCGGCTCGACCTACTTTTCTTTCGGGAAAAGTAGGCAAAACCATTGTCATCCGCAAAACTCGTTCATTGTCATCGAGTCTCTTACCCATCACAGAAACCACATCTAATCAATGTAGTCCTGTCTCAAACAGTTGCGGATGACGTTTTCGAGTACCATATTTCAGTTAAAATTTGATACCGAACTCAAGTAAATAAAATAAAAATTCGGGGCTTTGATAATCAAATACCCCGATATATGTTTTGTCTAGCAATAGCTAATTGAGCATTTTACCACAAGCTAAGGCAAAATTATCGATTCTGCCAAATGGTTAATGCACCTTTTCGAGTGGCAACATAAAGCTGATTGTCAATCACACGTAATGAACGGACTTCACCGCTGGTTTTCGCACGACCGATCAACTTGCCTGATGCTGGATTAATCAGATGAAGTACCCCATCCAAGTCACCAACAACAAGGTTTTGTCCCAACATCACAGGGTTGCTCAACTGACGATTTAACAATTCTTCATTTTGCCAAACCAACTCGCCAGTCGCCAAGCTATACGCGTTTAACTTACCATCGGTTGTGGTTACAAATACTTTATCTTCGGCAACTTCAGCACTGTTGGTACTGCTTGCATCTTCACTCCACACCACACGTTGTGAGGCAAGATCTGTCACAGTTACCTGACCCTGGAAGCTGGTCGTTACAAGGAATTGACCTGCAACCACTGGATCGCCAACCACATCAATCAAACGTTGAATGTCTGAACGACCATCGCTAATCGCAACACGGCGCTGGAAGCGAGGCACACCACTAATAATGTCTAGCGCATACACATACGCATTTGCAGAGCCAATCAATACAGTACGATCATCTAGGCGAACTGGGGCTGGCTGACCACGTAAGCTAAACTGTACGTTTGGCAGCTTATAAGCCCAGACTTGCTGGCCTGTTACCGTATCATGTGCAAACACAGTACCGTCATTAGCAATGGTAATCACACGACCAGACTGGATCAACGATGGCGATAGAATTGCACCAGACAATTTTGCCGTCCACTTTTGCTCACCTGTGGCCTGATCTAAACCAAATAACTGTCCTTTACGATTACCGATTACAACAATCCCTTCGCCTGCTTCTACACCCGCAGTCAGCTCTTGTTTGGTAATCTTGCTTTTCCAAAGGCGTTCTTTACCTTTGTAAGCAGAAACCTGACCATCAGGGTCAATCGCAAAAATCACACCATTGTCTGTATCCAGTTGCAAGCGCAATGCTTCAGCAGCTTTTGTAGACGAAACACTTTGTGAAAAAACAAGGCTTAAACTTTGTTCTTGCGTGATTTTTGGCAATGGGTTTGGTTTTGCCTCTTTTACTTTATTGCTCGAACATCCAACAAGTAAAGCTGAAGCAATTGCAATTGCCAAAGGAAGTTTTAGTTTATTCTGCATTAAGACTCATCCACTTTGGTATCTAAGATCGGGCGCTCAAACTCAGGATCATCTACTAAAACGCCAACACTTTCGAGTTTAATTTGTAAAAGCTGACGCTCTTGTTTACGCTCGAGCAAGTTATCCCATGCACTTTGATACGCTTTACGAGCAGATTCGTTATCTTTTTTCGCAACAAAAATGTCACCGCGAAGCTCATCAGCAGTGGCCTTGAACGCAGGCTCTGTCACAGCAGATAAAGTTTTTAACGCATCATCAAACTTGTTTTGTGCCAACTGAGCATCAGCCAAACGTAATTTAACAACTTGTAGCAAACCCTCATCTTTCACTTTTGAGTTTTCAACTTTCTTCAAAGCTTTCTCAGCAGCAGCATAGTCTTGCTTTTCATAAGCAAGCTTCGCCATGATAAATTGCGTCTGAATCGCTTGAGCAGAATCAGCATCATCTTTCACAATTTTATCTGCTGCTTCAGATAAGGTTGCAAAGGCATTTGGCTGACCAGTGGCAGCTTTTGCCTCATCCATCAACTTCTGTACCTTCGCGGTCTGGTTCTGAGATTCAGCAAGGGTCTTTTTTTGCCAGTATTCCCATCCGAAAAAGGCAATCAAGGCAATGAGAATTCCGCTAATGATTGCAGAACCATATTTTTTGGCAAACGACTTTAAACTGTCGAGCTGTTCATCATCACTTAAACTCATGTGATTGTCCTTTTCCTAAATTTTTCAACTTATTGTTTAAATTTTTCGATCAAAAATGGCGTCAGTTCAGTTAAAGCAACTTGTGACTGTTCTGCTGTCGCAAGTTCTTTAACGAGAAGTTGCTGTGATTCCCACTCGCGCTCACCCAAGATCATCGCAAAGATCGCACCCGACTGATCGGCCTTTTTCATTTGGCTTTTCATGCTGCCTTGTGAACCTGTTTTTAAACGAATCGGGCTATTTGCCGCTTCCAACTGATCACGAATCTGTTCAGCCAAAACCAAAGCTTTAGCTTGATAAGCAGGTTCAGCCAATAAGAAGATTTCGCAATCACGTACAGCTTTGGCTTGTTCAACTTGCTCAAGTAACAGTAGCAAACGCTCCATTCCCATCGCAAAACCAACCGCAGGGACAGACTGATCTGCTTTACCTTTTAGCTGTCCAACCAAGCCGTCATAGCGACCACCTGCACATACCGTACCTTGTGAACCCAACATGGTGGTGGTCCATTCAAATACGGTTTTGTTGTAGTAGTCCAAACCACGTACTAACTTCTGGTTAATCACAAACTCAATACCAGCATCGGTTAAATATTGTTGTAATTGCTGGAAGTGATTGATTGAATCTTCTTTAAGGAAATCATGCAACTTTGGCGCATTTTCCAGAATCTTTTGCGTTGATTCAACTTTAGAATCCAGAATACGCAATGGATTGGTGGTCAAACGACGTTGAGAGTCTTCATCCAAAGCATCTTTGTGCTGATTTAAAAACTCAACCAATGCTGCACGGTATTCTGCACGCTCGTCGGTTTCACCTAAAGTATTCAACTCAAGTTGAACCTTGTCAGCAACCCCCATACGCTTCCACAGACGTGCTGTGAGTAAAATTAACTCTGCATCGATATCTGGCGTTGCCACACCAAACGTTTCCACACCAAACTGATGGAACTGACGGTAACGGCCCTTTTGCGGTTTTTCATAACGGAACATTGGTCCCATATACCACACGCGCGGTGTCGCGCCACGCAACAAATTATGTTCAAGCAATGCACGTACACAGCCCGCAGTCCCTTCTGGACGTAAGGTCAGTGATTCAGGAGGATTACCTTTGTCGAAAAAGGTATACATTTCTTTTTCAACGATATCGGTCGCATCGCCAATAGCACGTTTGAATAAACCAGTTTGCTCAACGATCGGTAAGCGGATCTGTTGATAACCATAAGCATCCATTAAAGATGCAAGTTGTTGTTCCAGACTTCTCCAAGCCGCGGTTTGCGTTGGAAGGATGTCATTAAAACCTTTGATAGCGACGATTGAACTCATGATGAACTACGAATAATTTCTTTAGATTTTGCTTCTTCAAGCTCTTGAACACGTTGACGAACCATTGTTTCAATTTCATCAACCAACTGATTTGTGTCAATTAAATGGCTCTTTTCGCCATTACGGTAGACCAGTGAACGAGGAGATGCTCCCACGATCCCGATATCTGCTTCTTTAGCTTCACCTGGACCATTCACTTTACACCCGATGACAGACAAGTCCATCGGAGTACGAATATCTTCTAAACGCTCTTCCAGTGCCTGCATCACCTGAATCACATTGAATTCTTGGCGTGAGCAGCTTGGGCAAGCAATAAAATTAATGCCGTTTGAGCGCAAGCCCAACGATTTTAAAATATCAAAACCGATTTTAATTTCATCTTCTGGCTCGGCCGCAAGCGAGATACGCATCGTATCGCCAATGCCTTCCATCAATAATCCACCAAGCGCAATCGCCGATTTCACCGTACCTGTACGATAAATTCCTGCCTCTGTAACACCGAGGTGCAACGGATTATCAATCTGTTGTGACAATAAGCGGTAAGCATCCATGGTCAAAAACACATTCGACGCTTTTACGCTGACTTTGAACTCATGAAAATCTAAACGGTCTAGAATATCGATATGACGCATTGCAGACTCAAGCAAGGCCTGCCCTGTCGGCTCACCATATTTTGCTTGTAAGTCTTTTTCCAATGAACCCGCATTTACACCGATACGGATCGAAATGCCATGATGTTTTGCCGCAGCAACCACTTCACGTACTTTCTGATCTGAACCGATATTGCCGGGGTTAATACGCAAACAATCCGCGCCATAATCCGCGACAGCCAAAGCAATACGATGATCAAAATGAATATCCGCAACCAACGGCACGCTCACACGTTTACGGATTGCACCAAATGCCTCTGCCGCTTCCATTGAAGGAACAGAAACACGCATGATGTCTGCACCAGCATCTGCACAGCGCTGGATTTGCGCCACGGTCGCATCGACATCACAAGTTTCAGTATTCGTCATACTTTGAACACTAATCGGGGCATCACCACCGACATACACTGAACCGACACGGATTTTACGTGTTGGACGGCGTTTAATTGGGTTCACAATCATCGTATAGCTCTACTCTTTGTCATTAACGAGACAAACGGAATTCTGCTTTTCCATTGACGGTATATGGAGACAACGAAATTTGTTCCTGATTTAGCACCAGAGATACAGCGGTCGCATCATCCAAACGAATCTGGAATGGAGACTGACCACTCAAATTCAATGTCGATGCCTGACGACCTGTTGCCAATACTTTACCTGTTGCGTCCACAATATGCACAGAGGTTGGACGGTTAAAGTTCAGGACTAATTGGTCACCAGATGTTGCTGCTGTTGTATTTCCGCTCATTGGCAGAATTTCAACTTCAGAGTTTTTAATCTTTGGTACATCCGCATCATCCTTATGGCTTGATGTCCAATTCTGTACAGCCACGACTGCTAACCATGCCAATAATGCAACCGCCGCCACAATCGCAATGCGTTTTAACCATTTGCGGTTACGTACGCTTTTCGAACCTGATAATTTCCCCATGATTTTAATCGGAGAATTATTCAGGGCATGGCTGGCTTTAAGACCTGTATCATTAACATAGATTTCATCAAAACGCTGAATAATCGCACTTGCATCCGCATTTAAATGCTTTGCATAAGCACGATAATAACCTTTGATAAAAGTCGCTTCTGGCAATGACTTATAATCATCTTGCTCTAATGCCGTCAAGGTTTTGACAGGCATGTTCAATACGTTTGCAATCTCTTCAATTTCTTTCTTTTGTGCAATACGAATTTGACGCAAATACTCACCAGGTCGTTGAATATTTCCTAACGCAGACGATGGCGAGGTTGAGCCAGTTGGCTGATGTGAATTTGGATTTATTTCCATACGGCCTCAGTACTGTACTGTAATTGCAAATAACGTTGATATTCTGGACTATCAGGAAATAAAGCGCGTAACTGATTGACTAACACTTGCATTCCTAACTGATCCGCATTTGCGCGAGCAATGCGTAAACCAATCCAAAGCGCACGGGCACCCTGGTTTTTCTGACCTACATTACGAACATATTGTTCGTATAGTTGCGATGCATCTCTATTATTTTGTTGCAAATAGAAAATTTCCGCCAACTCTAACATTGAAATTGTTGCGTTTCGATTCGCTTGTAGCGCTTGTTTGAATGATTTTTCAGCATTCGCAACATCGCCAAGTTTTAAATAGATTCGCCCCAGATTTTCCAGCGACTGAAAACGCTGATCATAACCTAGGGTTGCGCCCGCACGGGTAAATTGCTCAATGGCTTCATTATAGCGTTGCTGCTGGTACAAATATGTACCGTAATTATTACGAGCCTGAGCGTTATCTGGTTCGGTAGAAATAGCGCGCTTAAAATAAGACTCCGCTTTTTCCATATTTGCTGCACTACCTTCTTGTTGCAGCAAGATGCCCATCATCATATTGGCGTTGGCATCTCGGGAATTCAGTTTTAACGCCTGATCAAGCGAACGCTTGGCTGAATCCAGATCACGTGTACGAATATATTCTGCCGCAAGCTGTGTACGAACCTGCACCGCTTTTTCCGGATCTTTTTTTAATGTTGTAGATGGCGTCTGGCAAGCTGTTAAGCCCAGTAAAGTAAACACAACAGCTGTCGCTATAATCGTTTTTGATCGAGTTGTATTCAACGCTTTTTCCCCAAGTTTTATCCTTGTGTGCGCAATATTTCTTGTCGTTGCGCCACTTTCTTTTTCCACTGTTCAGCACGACGAGTACGGTCAGCAACCTGTCCTACCAATTGTCCACACGCCGCATCGATATCATCACCACGTGTCTGACGAATCGTACACACAAATCCTGCATCCGACAAAGTTTTTTGGAACGAAATAATACGGTTACGGCTCGAACGGCCATATGGTGCGTGCGGGAACGGATTAAATGGAATCAGGTTGATTTTACTTGGTAAGTTTTTCAATAATTTTAACAATTGCTGTGCATGCTCAGGTTGGTCATTGACCCCTTCAAGCATCACATATTCAATCGTGACATGGCGACGAGAGCTTTCATTGCCATCTTTGCCCAAATAACGTTGGCAAGCCGCAATCAGTTGCTGTAACGGATATTTTTTATTGATCGGCACCAATTCATTACGCAGTTCATCATTAGGTGCATGCAGTGAAATTGCCAATGCAACATCAATATCCTGCGCCAGTTGATCAATCTTCGGAACAACACCAGAAGTCGATAAGGTCACACGGCGCTTAGACATGCCATAAGCAAAATCATCAAGCATCAACTGCATAGAACTTAGAACAGCATCATAATTGAGTAAAGGTTCGCCCATACCCATCATAACCACATTGGTCACGGTACGTTCACGCTCTGCAACAGGAACATCTTCCATGTAGGAGTAGTTCGCCATCCACAACTGACCAATAATTTCCGCTGGAGTTAAGTCACGCTGGAAACCTTGCTTACCGGTAGAACAGAATGAGCAATCCAGTGCACAACCCACTTGTGAAGAAATACACAAGGTTTTACGCGCGCCAGTTTTATCATCTGCCGGAATCAATACGGTTTCAACCAGCGAACCATCACCATCACCGACACGGAATACCCACTTACGGGTACCATCTTTGGAATAGTTACGATGCACCACTTCAGGCGCTTTAATTTCACAAATTTTTTCTAATTTTTCACGTAATTTTCCTGAGATATTGGTCATCTCAGCAAAATCTGTCACAAAATATTGATGAATCCATTTCATGACCTGACCCGCGCGAAACTTTTTTTCGCCCAGATCTTCAAAGAATTTTTCCAGTTCAGCTCGAGACATGCCAAGTAAATTTACTTTATTATCGGCAGTTTGAACGACAGGCGTAGGAACAGACTGTTGTTTTTCATCTAAATTTTCTGATGAAACGACCACTGCAGAACTCATGTATATTTACCTAAACAATATCAGCGCTAAAAAATACTGTGCATTATTTACACAATACAATCTATAAAAAATAAAAAACCAGATAAGTAGTATACCACTTATCTGGCTCGAATACTTTGGATTAACGAGTGCGTGGGCAAATCTCGTTATCAGCAAAGAAGTAAGCGATTTCGCGCTCAGCAGAAGCAACTGAGTCAGAACCGTGAGCAGCGTTTTCGTCAATGCTTACAGCGAAGTCAGCGCGGATTGTGCCTGGAGCAGCTTCTTTAGGGTTAGTTGCACCCAAGATATCACGGTGAGCAAGAACTGCGTTTTCGCCTTCAAGAACTGAAACAACAACTGGACCAGAAGTCATGAATGCAACGAGGTCAGCAAAGAAACCACGTTCTTTGTGCTCTGCATAGAAACCTTCAGCATCAGCTTGAGAAAGGTGTTTCATTTTAGTTGCAACGATTTTCAAACCTGATTTTTCGAAACGAGCAAAGATGTCGCCGATGTGGTTTTTAGAAACTGCATCTGGTTTTACGATAGATAAAGTACGTTCAATCGCCATGATTGACTCCTATTATGGTTTAAACTAAAAAAATTTGCCGCATTATACCGATGTCATCGCTAATAATCAGCTTGAATATGCAAAAGTTCAGCGATTTCTGACGAATTTCTAACGAACTTCATCCAGCCAAGCCATTTGAATGGCTTCAAGCAAACCTTCCGTTGATTTAGTAGGGTCATCACTAAAGTCTGGTAAAGCACACACCCATGCATGTAGATCCGTAAATCGAATCCACTGTGGATCAACTTCTGGATGCGCTTCAGTGAGTTCAATCGCAATATCAATCGTATCTGTCCAGCGTAAGCCCATATAACAACCTGAATAAAAGTATGTGATTGAGCGTACTTTAACAAAACACCAGATTTAAGAGATAGTGTTGAAGTGCTAAATTGTCGCTAAAACACTTATATAATGCGTTACAAAATGAGATTAAAGCTCGGTGCCAGTAAAATGATTGCACTTGCAACTGATGCACCAATCATTGCACCGACAATGACATCGCTTGGATAGTGTAGTCCCAGAATCATGCGGGACAATGCGACCAAGATCGTAAACGGTAACATCAGGATCAATAACAACGGCTCAATATAGCCCAATGTGATGGTCACCATAACAGCATGTAGGGTATGACCAGAGGGAAAGCTAAAATGATCCAGTGGTCGCTCTCCCAAGATGATCACCTGATGCACCTGATAAGGTCTTGGACGCGTGGTTTTATTTTTTAAAAATTTATAAATCAAGGTTCCCACTGACCCTGCCCCAATCAGATACAAGATCTGCACACCGTACGCCAAACCATGCATCACCCATACCGACAACAACATGACATACCAAAATGGTCCATCGCCCAAACGACTGATCGTTTTAAAAAATAAAGCGACACGTTGCGACTGTGAAAGATGATTCAGGTAGACACACCCTTTTAAATCGAGATCCAGCATTTTTATTTTTGCATTTTGAAATTTCATACTTTTTCTCCTCTTCAGGATTTAGGTCGTCGTCATGGGAGACTCCTCACGACCTGATAAAATGCGTGTTCTAATTGTTGTACCGGAAACTGCCAACTGCTTTGTTGTACGCTTTCGCTAGCAAGCAATCCCATTTGTCTCAACTGTGGCAGCGCAGGTAAATGACAAATCGATTGAATAAAATCAGTCGTCTCTCCAAGCTGACTCAGCCAGCCTGTCACTTCATGTCTCACATGTTGATGCGCACAGACATAGTCATAGGCAACTACAGGTAGGCCACTGGCAATGGCTTCTAAAACGACGTTCCCAAACGTATCGGCCTGACTTGCAAAGGTAAATACATCGGCACTGGCATAAGCCGCCGAAAGTTCCTTTCCACTCAAGCTCCCCATAAAGATAACATCACTGGATTGCGCCATCTTGCTCAGACGTGTCTGATCTGGCCCTTCTCCAACAATCACGAATTTAATATTTTTACCTTGTCGTGCCTGTAAAGCATGAAAGCCTTTCACCAACACATCTACTTCCTTTTCAGGTGATAAGCGTCCAACATATAGCATGACACGGGTATCAGCATCAGCACCCCATTGTTGGCGCAGCTGCTCTGAACGATGTTGCGGTGAAAACTTTTCCGTATCCACACCACGGCCCACCACCATCAAAGGACACGTTACGCCAAAACCGCGTAAGGCCTGCTCTGTATATTGGCTTGGTACGCAGGTCACATCGGTACTGTTATGAAACCATGTTAAGTAACGCTGAATCGGCTTGACCAGAAAAGCCAGATCAAAGAAACGGCTAAAATCATGAAAGGCTGAATGGAAGCCACTAGAAACTGCAACCTTCCGCGATTTTGCGGCCTGCAAAGCGGTTAGACCCAATGGCCCTTCTGTGACGATATGCACCACATCTGGCATAAATTTTTCAAAGGCTTTTGAAACCTTAAGGTATTGCGGCCATCCGAATTGTACACTCGGATATTTAGGAATCGGCTGTGACATCACCAGACATTCCTGATCTGGGTGGAATTCGGTACATACTGCTTTTTGTGTTGGTCGTACCAGTAAAATTTTATGTCCAAGGCGCTGTAAACCCTGACACAATTGCATCATTGATAAAGCCACACCATTAATTTCTGGGGGCCAGGTTTCAGTCACAATTGCAATTCTGAGACGAGGACGAACTAAATCTTGAAGTTCAGACAATTCATCTTGTTTATTTTTGAGTTGTTTCCTTTTAAAGTAAAATTTAAAATTTTCAGGAAACTCTTGCTTTAATAGAGATGTCGCGTATGTACTCTGCATATCGCCATCCATTTGTGTCGTTATTTTCATGCTTTCAGCTTAAAAGCATTTTTTGACACTTTAATGATCAGTGTATGACAGTTTTTTGACAGCCTAAAAATAAAAAATGCCCAATTTCAACATAAAAATGGGCATTCTAAAGAAGTAGAAAACTCATCAAGCCAACGGATTATCTACTGCAAAAATCTGCTGATCTTCCAAACGGAAAGCTACCAATTGTTGCCCCCAGACACAGCCACCATCTACATTCTGAATTTGAGCATTAATGGTCTTGCCCTGCAAAGCAGCCCAATGTCCAAAAATCAGCTGATGTGTTTGTGCTGCCTGACTTTCAAACTCAAACCACGGTTGAAAACCCGCTGGCATCGGCGCATCTAGGGCATCTTTAAACTCAAATTCCAAACGTCCTTCTGCATCTGTTAAGCGCATACGGGTCAGATAATTGGTGATGCAACGCAACCGTGCCATGCCTGTAAGCTCATCTGACCAAAGATCAGGTTGAGAACCATACATTTCTGCCAGAAATCCATCTAGTACAGAGAGGTCTTCATGCGCAACAACCTGTTGCACTTCTTGCGCCAATGCAACAGTTTTTTCAGCGCTCCAGATACAGGGCACACCCGCATGAGTAATTAAGGTCTGTTCATTAGGAGACAAACTTAAAGGCTGTTTACGCAACCAATCAATCAGCTCATCACCATCAATCGCATCAATCACTTCTTGCGTATGATCTTTTTCTTTAGCCTTTTTAAAGCCACGCGCACAGGCAATCAAGGTCAGATCATGATTACCCAATACGGTTGCGGCTGCCCCACGGTCGGCCAGCTTTTTAATAAAGCGTAATGCACCCACCGAGTTTTCACCGCGTGCCACAAGATCCCCAGCAAACCATAAAAAGTCTTGGTCTGGATCAAAGCGAATTTCTTTCAGCAAAGCTTTCAGCGCCTCGAAACAGCCTTGCACATCACCAATGACGTAGTTATAGCGCTTAGACATCAAGCCACCATCTGATCAGAAAGAGCCACAAAATCTGCCAGACTTAAGGTTTCTGGACGTGCCATTGGATCAACACCCGCTTTTTCAAAGCCATCTTCTACCAGCATGCCTTTTAAGCTATTACGCAAGGTTTTACGGCGTTGAGTAAACACATGTCCCACCAAACGCGCTAACGCTTTCTCATTTTTTGCCACAATAGGTTTGGTTTCGTATGGCTCTAAACGGAAAACTGCTGATGTCACTTTTGGCGGTGGGTTAAATGATCCCGGCGGTACTTCAAATAAGAAAGTTGGTTTGCAGTAATACTGAATCATGACCGACAGACGACCATACTCTTTAGTATTTGGCGTTGCGGTAATACGGTCAACCACTTCTTTTTGCAGCATGAAGTGCATATCTTTCACTTTGTCGCCAAACTCCAAGAGATGGAACAACAGTGGTGTTGAAATGTTATAAGGTAAATTCCCCACTACACGTAGTGGACGGCCTTCCTGAAACAATTGAGTAAAGTCATACTTCAAAGCATCTGCTTCAACAATGGTCAAACGCTCAGGATGTGGCACGCGGCCTGGTAAGCCCGCTGCCAGATCTCGGTCAAGCTCCACCACCGTCAACGCATCACATTCACCAATCAAAGGCGAAGTCAATGCAGCCAAACCCGGGCCGATTTCAACAATGTTTTCGCCCGCACGTGGATTCACTGAGCGTACAATTTTGGCAATCACACGTTGATCATGTAAAAAGTTTTGACCAAAACGTTTTCGAGCCTGATGCCCTTCATCTTTAGGGTTTAGGGCATTAATTTGATACATAATAATTCCAACGTGAATAATTTACTCGTTTAATCACTGACGAGCTAAATCAAGTGCTAAATCCACTGCAACATGCAAGCTCGATGCTTTTGCCTGTCCAGTGCCTGCAAGAGAGAGTGCTGTACCATGATCGACAGAGGTTCGAATAAATGGCAAGCCTAATGTAATGTTAACTGCTTCACCAAAGCCCTGTGATTTTAACACAGGTAAGCCCTGATCGTGATACATCGCTAAAACAGCATCTGCATCTTTCAGATTTTCAGGCGTAAATAAGGTGTCTGCAGGCAGACTCAGACTCATATTGACACCCTGCGCGCGATAACCTTCCAACACAGGATTGATCACATCAATTTCTTCACGGCCTAAATATCCGTCTTCACCAGCATGCGGATTTAAACCACACACCAGAATACGTGGAGCCGCAATTTTAAATTTTGTTTTTAAATCGTGGATCAGAATATCAATCACTTGATGCAAACGTTCGGTGGTAATGGCGGCGGGAACATCGCGTAGGGGTAAATGTGTCGTAGCTAAAGCCACCCGTAGCGTTTTCGTTGCCAGCATCATCACCACACGGTCAACCCCAGCAAACTCTTGGTAGTATTCTGTATGTCCGCTAAACGCGATGCCTGCCTCATTGATAATGGACTTTTGTACAGGCGCTGTTGCTACACCCACACTTTGTCCAGATATTGCATAATCGGCTGAACGACGTAATTGTTCTAGTACATAAGCCGCATTAGCAGGATCTAACTGCCCTAAAGCCACTGGGTTTGCCAATGGTACATGTTCAACAAAGAGTTGCCCTTTCAAACTGGATCCTGCTTGTCCCTGATAAGCAATCAGCTCAACATCCATACCCAACACGTTAGCGCGCTGCTGTAACATCGGTAGATCAGCAAGGATAACAATCGGCCGCTCATCTACACGTTCTGCCAGACTGAGACAAATATCAGGACCAATACCTGCAGGTTCACCTGAAGTGACATATAAAGGAAGCATACATACCGCCAATCTTTTGATTCTGTTCTAGTGTAACGAAAATCTAAAAGCAGTATAGCCCTACATTTTTATAATTTAAGTTTACGGTGCCGAAGCTTTGGTTAAATTCTGTGGCACCAGATTCGATGGGACAAACTCAACCTTACGCGTCCAAGGATTCACTTTGGGTTGTACTTTCTTCTCAGGCTGCACCAAAGCCACTTCATCTTTTTTCTCGCTCACGACGACTGGACTCACAGCCTTCTCAATCGAAGGATTGCTTACACTCTCTTTCTTTTCCAGAGCTTGCACAGTTTGCTGAAGCTGAGGTTCTTTTTTCTCTGCCCCTGTAGTTGTAGCAGCGGCATTCACAGGTCGGGTATAAGGCGCAGCAATTGCACCTTGTTTCACGATGGTTTGGGTGATGGGTTGTTGTAATTGAGCCGTTGGCGTTGAACCCGCAACACTTGAAGCGCCTTGCAAATTCATTTGATCAACAGGAATTTCAATCGCTTTCATTTCCGCAGTAACCGCCATTGCAGGATCGACATGGTCATTGCCACGACTTTCCAGAACTTCAAGTTTACGGCTAGTGCCTTCTTTCGGCTGGAATTCGGAATAATTGGTGACACTGGTTTGGTCTACCCATTTATATAGTCGTCGTGCATTGGTTTGTGTAGAACAAACGCCCACTAATAATGTAACTACAACAATTTTTGTAGAAAGCGACAACTTCATCAAATTCCCCGAGAGAAGAGGTAAATACTTCTATTTATTTCAAATGATTGGTATAAAAATGATAGGTTAAATCCTACCCGCTCTCAAGATAAATAATAGGCGATTCAACTCAGCGCTGATTAGTTCTCAATTCAGTCACATTACAGCAATTTATGACTTCTCAGGCTAATTTTTCTTGTGTGAATTTATAAACTCATGTAGAATTCGGTCTCCTTTTGTTTGGACAGATTCCACCGTCCAAACCAACTATAATAGGTAGTGGTTTAAATGAAAACTCTCAGCGCTAAGCCAGCTGAAGTTCAACACGACTGGTATGTTGTTGATGCTTCTGGCAAAACTTTAGGTCGCCTTGCGACTGAAATCGCTCGTCGTTTACGCGGTAAGCACAAAACTTCTTATACTCCTCACGTTGACACTGGTGACTACATCGTTGTGATCAATGCTGAACACGTTCAAGTGACTGGTAAAAAAGCGCTTGATAAGAAATACTATCGCCATACTGGTTTCCCTGGTGGTATCCGTGAGACTAACTTCGAGAAGTTAATTGCTCACAAACCTGAAGCTGTTTTAGAAAAAGCTGTTAAAGGTATGTTGCCAAAAGGTCCTCTTGGTTATGCAATGATCAAAAAAATGAAAGTGTACGCTGGTAGCGAGCATCCTCATACTGCTCAACAGCCACAAGTTTTGGACATCTAAGGGATACAGCACATGGCTACTAATTATGGTACAGGTCGCCGTAAGACCGCAACTGCACGTGTTTTCTTATCAGCTGGTACAGGCAAACTCGTAATCAACAATCGTACTTTAGAGCAATATTTCGGTCGTGAAACTGCTCGTATGGTTGTACGTCAGCCTTTAGAGCTTTTAGAAGTTACTGAAAAATTTGACCTTTACATCACTGTTAAAGGTGGTGGTATCGGTGGTCAAGCTGGCGCTATCCGTCACGGTATTACTCGTGCATTGATCGCTGCTGACGAAAACTTAAAACCTGCTCTTCGTCAAGCTGGTTTCGTTACTCGTGATGCTCGTGAAGTTGAACGTAAGAAACTTGGTTTACGTAAAGCTCGTAAACGTCCTCAATTCTCTAAACGTTAATCGTTTTACGAGTTGGACAAAAAACCTCGGATTTTCCGAGGTTTTTTTATTGCCCTTGCTTATTACTTCTTTTTAGAACAATCCATAACTGCATCACCTGTGCCATCGGCAGAAGAGAATTCCGTGATCGTACAGCCATTTTCCTGATAGCTTCGAGTGCTTTTGGAAAATTGATGATCTTTCGGAATCGGTGCATTACAAGGTTGGCCCGTTTTTTCATGCACCATCTGGATCGGCCCATCATTATAAATAGTCACCTGACAAGCTTTGACCACATACTGTTTTTTGACGCCACCATATTGTTGTCCACTATCATCATCAGCTCCAGCAGCAATCACAGCATCAGCCGCCGCCTCACTCTCTACCGAAGAGATATTGCTCTGTCCCACTCCCTGAGGTGAACCCGCACAACCACCTAGTAACAACACACCACACAATACAATCAGGTAATCTCGCTTCATTCTATTTTCTCTCATTGAACTTATTGAATAATAAATCTATTCTGTAAGGCTCATATTATTAATGTTTAAGTGCTTTCCAACGTTAATTTTAGTATTCTAAACAGTCAATCAGAATTTTTTGGATTTATGTCTTTAGAAAATCCCCCAAGCCCTGTCCAAGGCATTACGCTTTATAGTCATGCAGATGATTTCCGCTCACACTGGATTCGTTTTTTGCTTGCTGAAAAACAAATCAAATATCAGCTCATTATCACAGACCATGAAGATGAGGATTTAGCAGACCTCAATCCCTACAATCAGCTCCCAATGTTGATTGAACAAAATCTGAAGCTATTTTCAGCCAATGTCATTGCGGAATATCTGGATGATCGTTATCGCCAGAATAAACTCTATGCCGATGCACCAATGGCCAGAGCAGAACAACGTCAATATATCTGGCGCTTTGAGCAGGACTGGTTCAAACTGGCAGACCACATGCTTAGACATGCCGACAGCCTCGATCTGAAACAAAAACAAAAAGCACAAAAAGAACTCAGGGATACCTTGATTTCACTAACTCCCCTATTTCAACATTTTCCATTTTTTATGTCGGAAACCTTTTCAATTCTGGACTGTATGCTGGCCCCGATCTTCTTGCGCCTGAAAAGTATGGGGATCGAATTACCAGCACAGCATTGCCGACCGATTTTCTTGTATTGTCATCGTATCTTTAGCCGTCCATCTTTCATTAAATCAATGACAGCTCAAGAAAAAAACAGCTACAATGAATTGATTTCTACGATTTAATAAGTTTTTCAATTATGTCAGAGCAAATAACTTTTACGCCTACACGCCCATATCTTGCTCGTGCCATTTATGAATGGATTTGCGATAACCAACTGACGCCTTATTTGTTAGTTGATGCTACACAACCGCATACCGATGTTCCCTTACAATTTGTAAAAGATGGGCAAATTGTTTTGAACCTTGCACCACATGCAGTTCACCAACTACACATGAGTAATGACGCAATTACCTTCTCAGCCCGTTTTGGCGGTGTTGCAAAAGAAATTTATGTGCCCATTCGTGCCGTGCTTGGAATTTATGCCAGAGAAAATGGACAAGGTTTATTCTTTGATCCTTCTGAATATGAAGAGATAGAAGAAACTGCTGTGCCAGAAACAGAAGAAACAAAGCAAGAAGCAGAACCAGCGAAAAAGAAACCTTCACTAAGAATTTTAGATTAAGCGAGGATATATACAATGGCATTTGACTTGGTTCAGTATTTTGCTGAACAGATTAAAATTCAAAAACCGCAGCTTTTTAGCCAATATTCTCCAAAAGAAAAGCAGTCTTATATTGATGAAGTCAATGTTTTAGCGCTTGGTCAATTGATCAGTCTGTGGAAACAGAATCCCCAGAAACTTTATCAGGAAGTGCAAACCGCTGATCCGCTTTATATACAAGAGATTGCTCGTCACCTGACGACTTCACCTCATAATCAGTCTGAGCTGAAAGCAACTGAACTCGAAAATAGTCTTTCAGAAGTACTGGCCTTACAATTGGCAGAGTTGAAGCAACTCGACCAGACTGGTAGCTTCGGACAGACAGGACTTACTGAGCTATTAATGGGTCAAATCGAGCATTTATCTGGTCAAGCGGAAGATTGGGTATGGTCAACCAACCAACTTACTGAATTACTTGGCTCGAAGCCTGTTGTACAAGAAGAAGTCTCTCTTGAAGCCACCATGCAAGAATTTAATCAGATGGTGAATCAGGCACAACCCGTTGCTCATGATCATCATGACGTCGCAGAGGTTGCGCCACCGGTAACACCAACTTGGGCGTATATCGTTTCTCCTTTAGTGGCATTGGTCATTCTTATATTTTTGTATTGTTCATATTGCCAATTAATCTCGGCTTGATTTTAAACACCTAGATAAAGAAAGAATTAAATTCTTTCTTTATCATTAACTTAATAAAAAATTAATTAAAATTAAAACGACAATTTAATCGATCTAATTAATAAATTTACATTTATTTACAATCAAAACCACATATTAAATTCAAATATTAATGTGAATAAAATCACACTAAAAACCAATTCCACACCTTAATTAATATTTTTATTTGTTTATCTGACAAAAAATGTCAATTATTAGCATTACTTAAATTTCAATTCATTTAAAGCATGATTGATTTAATAAAAGAGTTTCCTATAATGAGTTTATCTGCTTTTGAAAACCAATCAGAAACAAAAGTAGTGAATATATAAATTCATAAACAAAGATGTATTAGTAGAGATAAAATCATGGCTAAAATTTCATTAGAAAGCTTAACAAATATTGATGGGTTCGTTGCAGCAGCTTTAGTTGATACAGAAAGCGGTTTGGCGCTAGCAACACAAGGTGGGGGGTCACTTGATTTAGAATTAGCAGCTGCAGGTAATACTGAAGTTATCCGTGCGAAACGTCGTGTAGCTAACTCACTGAAACTTAACGATGATATTGAAGACATTCTCATCACACTAGGTAAGGCATATCACTTAATCCGTCCACTAGAAAGCAATGGCAATTTGTTCCTTTATCTTGTTTTAGATCGTACTAAATCAAATCTTGCAATGGCGCGTCACGAACTTAAAACGTTCGAAAAAGAATTAGATTTCGCTTAATTCTTAATTTAAAAATATTTAATATATTAGGTTTCTTGTATATATTTTTGTTTTATTTATTCAAAATAATAAAATAGAAATAATACAAGCACCCTAATATTAGCCTTTAGTATAATGGCTATTTTTTGCAGTCCAATATTTTAAAAACATTAAAGTGATACTATGAATGGACATTGCATTAATATCGCAATTTCAGGTATAAGTTTAAAAGTTTCAGATGAATTAAAAATAGAACTTAGAAAAACCATACCGCACGAGTTTGGCATTAACTGGATCAATATTGCAGATCCCAATATCGACTTATTATTAATAAATGAAAATTTCTTTGAAACCGAAGGCATTCAACGCATTTTAGAACAAAAACAACTTCCCTGCTTAAAAGTTGCTAAAGGAGAAGGCTCACATCATATCGAACAACACAATACTTTATATTTACCTTTTCAGCATACAGATGCATTAAAAAACTGGATTCAGCTTCGATTGCTCAGCTATCTATCACACCAACAATCTCAACAGCCAAAGACAGAAACCGTTTCAACACACAATGCAATAAATGCAAAGTATTTAACGGATATGCTCAATCCAGAAAATGCCAGACTTCACCTTTTCGATGATCATGGTACCTTAGCCATTATTGATACACGCAGTCAAATTGCATGGCTAGAACCAACACGGATTCATACAAAAACCAATCACAGCTTTAAATACGAATTTGCAACCACATCCAATTTCACTAAAGTCTCTCGTAAAGTGGAATATAACTTACAGGACTGGGTCTGGAATCTGTTCTGGCACTCTATGGAGTTCCAGCGTCTCGCACCCAATGAAAATGAATATTATAAAATCGAAAACTGGCCTCAGCCTGCTCAAAGCGAAGGTCGTAAAACCGCCCTTCTGCTTTCAGCCTGTTTTATACAAGGCGCCCAGCTTTATCAAGTTGCAACACAGTTAAAACTTCCAATTCAAACGGTTCAACAATTTATCGCTGCCTGCATGATTTCTAACAATGGTGGCATTATTCCAGCTTCAGAAAGTCATTACCTAAAAACAGAAGCAGACGAACAAACGATTGAACAAAAAGGTTTTTTAAATAAATTTTTCGGCAAAATCAGACGCCGCTTTGGGCTTTAAGGAATGCTATGATTCTCCAACAATATAAAATTGTCTTTGCAGGAAGCATGGGCGCAGGAAAAACAGAAGCCATTAAATCGCTTTCAGAAATTCCTGTGCTTGCGACTGAAGCATTAAATACAGACAGTCAAGCCCACAATAAGATGCAAACCACAGTGGGTATTGATTACGGTGAAATCACGCTGGATGACGGCGTCAAAATCGGCTTGTATGGTACACCTGGTCAATCACGTTTTGATTTTATCTGGCCCGTGATTTGCCAAGGTGCCTTGGGCGTTATTCTATTGGTCGACCATAATAGTAAAGTGCCGATTGAAGAACTTGAAGCGTATCTGGAAACATTTAAGGATTACACCCAGAATATTTCGATTGGCATTACACACATCGATGAAAATAAAGAGCAGTCGACCTCGATCTATCGGGATTGGTTAATTCAGAATGACTATCAATATCCCCTATTTTTTATCGATGCGCGTAAACAAGAGCATATCTTGCTCATGATTGAATCTCTCATTGCAGCATTAGAAGTCAATTTAAAAGCAACAAATTAATTACTTTATAAAAGAGAAGAATTATGTTCAGTATTCCCAGTCAGCAACGTACAGCACCGAAAGATCTTATCCAGTTTGCCAAGGCACAAGCCAATGATATTTTGATGAATATTCGAGGCGTGGATTATATTATGCTGTGCTCAACGGATGGTTTTGAATTAGCCGCAATTTATAAGAAGAATCCGTATAACAGTACAAAACTGGCTGCTGTCAGCAGTTCAATTCTGGCGATGGTCACGGCTTTTCTCAATGAAATTCAGCTAACAGGATGCCAAAGTATTACGCTGGATGCTGAAAATGGTAAAGCGATTCTCACCTCTATCCCAGCGCAACATCATCCAATGGTGATGGTGACCTTGAGTAATAAAGATGTACTATTAGGACAACTGCTCTATAGTCTAAAGCAAGCAAGCACAGCCATTTCCGAAGCTGATCAAGCTTAAACGTCTCACCGAACAAATAATCTGGCATGGTGCAGTCCTTGTCAGATTTTTTTCATCTATACACCTTATAATTTAAACCCCTTCCTAATTTTCGTTTATGAACACTTGTATATTTTAATAGCACTACAGCATTTCATACCGATTTCTAATTCCTTCCAAAAATCTTCATAACTATAAATAAGATATGACTTTTCAAACATCAGATGAATGGTCATTAATTTAAATGATTTAGCAACATTTTTTCATTATTATAAATTTCGAACAAATAACGATCATAAATTTTTCATAAATGAATAATTTTAATAATACATCCCGTCTTTGTTCAAACAATTAGCACGATGGAGAGAGAAAAATGAAGCTGAAAAGCTTAAAAATCGGCGCAGGGGTTGCGTTGTTTATCTGTGGTTTTTCAAGTCAGCAGGCGATGGCCGATTCCTATGTTTTTATGACCAATACCACGCCACAAACGGTATCGATACAAGTCAACCAAACTGGCGCATCATTACAGCAAGGCAATGAATGGGCACAGGAAGCCACACAAATTGCGCCTTACGAAACCAAACGTATTTTACGAATGAACCGTTATAGCGGGATTAAATCAGGTAAAACCTATAACTTTGATACTGTAGTAACCAGCGGCAATTCACAAGTGACCTTAAAACAAACCATGACTGGCACTTGGTCTGGTAGCAACATTCAACACGGGATTCAAACGGCAACCACGACATCACCGTGGTATTCGGATCGTAATGTTCATCGTATCAATACCACTTATGCAGGCTTATCCGCTCAGGCGGCAGTAAAAGCTGAATATACAGGAGGTTATGATGACTTCCACTACACTATTCATCAAAACACGGTACAAGAGCCTGTTTCAGCCAGTGCCAATGAACTCAAAGTGCTGACCTATAATATTTATGCCCTGCCAATGGTAGCGAGTAAAATCAGTGAACGTTTGGCTGAACTGCCGAAGCATCTGGATGGTTACGATGTGATTATGATGCAAGAAGCATTTGCCTCATCGCGTACAGACATGTTGAACCAACTGGCACAACAATATCCGTATCAAACCCATATTCCTGTCGGTTCTGGTTATAACCTGTTTGACAGTGGTCTGGTGATTGTCAGCCGTTATCCGATCGCGAAAACGGCACAATTGATTTATCCAGATTGTACAGGAACCGATTGCTTCGCCGATAAAGGTGTGCTGTATGCTGAAATCATTAAAAATGGTAAGGCTTATCATGTAACTTCAACTCATACCGCCTCATTTGATACCGATGAAGCACGTGCTCTACGCCAAGTTCAGTTCAAACAAATCCGCCAATTGGTCAATCAACAAAATATTCCAAGTTTTGATGCCGTATTGATGGGCGGTGATTTTAATGTAAATAAACTACTTTGGCCGCAAGACTATCAAGATATGTTGAGCAATCTAAATGCCACCGCAGCAACAAGCACAGGCTATACCGCTTCGACCTTTGATCCACGTGTGAATAAATTGGCAGGTGCAGCAGGATCAGGTGGTTCAACTGTTGAATATCTGGACTATATCGTGGCATCGAATAATCATCGCCAACCCACTCAGTCCCGTAATGATGTTCGTATTTTGCGTACTACGGCTGACCCGCTGTACATGACATGGGATCTCTCAGACCATTTCCCTGTGATGGGCCAATTTAATTACAACCCATAAACGGAAAAGGGTATGAATAAAAGACTATTGCTGACAATAATAATTGTTGTCGTGGTCTTGGTTGGGATTGTTGTCTGGAAGAGCACCGCCTCTTCCGCTGCAATCCAGCACACCAGATCCACAGTATCTCAGGATTCATCGACACAGATGCGTGATGACAGCATGCCAAATAAAAGCAAGGATGAAATTTTTCAGGACTCGCTCTTAAAGCAAATCAAGAATTTACAGCAGCAACCTGGCAATATCACTCAGTTTCTCAATGACTTTAAGGCCAACTGCCCTGTATCTGACTGTAATGCTGCTTTGGCAAAAGCCTTAGCCCATTATCCTGATCAAAAGTTTGCACAACTGGTCGCGAATCTACTCAAACGTTTGCCTGAGTATGAGCAGCAGATGCAAAGTACGGTGCTATCCACCTCTTTATCACCGAAAGAGCGTTTTGATCGCTTATGGAAACTGAGAGAGCAGACTTTGGGAAAAGCAGAAACCATGCTTGGTTTTGGGCAAGAGCGCAGTTATGCGGAATATCGTTTTGCCTATAATGATTTGGCTCAGAATCAAAAACTCAGCGCTGAACAACGTTTAAAAGCCTTTGAACAATTGCAGCAACAATATCCTGATGCAACTGAGCAGGAAGGCAAGATCGGACAATATCAACAAGCCTTAAATTTGATTCAGCAAGGCCAACAAAATACTGCTGAAACTGAACGCTTAAAGCAACAATTACAACAGCAATATTTAACAGAGCAGGAACGCCAAGAGGTTCAGCAAAGAGAACGACGCGAAGCTCAGCAACAGCAGCAAGTTGATCAATATCAGCAAGCCTTGCAGCAGCTACAACAAGAGATGGAACCATTAAAAGCACAACTCTCAGAGACAGAATGGCAAAAACAGTATCAGAGTCGTTTAGAGAGTCTACGCTTAAAAATGTTCCCCTAAATCGATCGAACCCAAGCGATCGCTGATCGTAAGGGTTCAATCAACGGATTCAGCTAAAGTAATGAAACATTTAATAATTGCTGACGTTTTTTCACCTGCTGCCCAACCTGACCAATCAGTTCTTCGACTACACCATCAACATCGGATTTGATCTGTTGTTGAATTTTCATGGCTTCGAGCACCAATAGAGTTTGTCCTTTCACCACCTGATCGCCGACATTGACCAACAGATTCACAATCGCCCCATCCATCGGTGCTCGGATTTTTCCATCACCAACAACTTCTGCGGCTTCAGGTGCTGCATAGGTAATATTCTCAATCACCACATTGCCATTGCCTACATCTAAATACAGCTGATCTTGATCAAATACATAAGCCAGCTTACGGCGAACGCCATCACAGCAATAAACAATCTCTTCACCATTGATGCTTATAATGTTGATCGTTGCCTGTTGGTCACATAATTCAACTTTGACCTGCTGCTGATCATTTTGTACATATAGCAATAACTGTTGATCTGCATATTTCAGTTTCAACGGAAATGGCAACGCGACACCTGTTTGCCAAGCAATGCGCTGCTGATTCTGTTGGGTAAATAGTGCTGCTGCCACCGCAAGTGTTTCAATCTTTAAGCTTTGTTGATGTAGACTCACATCATCCTGAAAATGCTGCTGAATAAAGGCAGTATTAGTATCCCCAGCGACAATAATCGGATGACGCAATAAATTGCTCAGGAATTGTTTATTACTATTCACGCCCAATAAGACACAATCATCAACGGCGCGAGCGAGCAACCGAATCGCATCCTGACGAGTCTTACCATAAGCAATGACCTTGGCCACCATCGGATCATAGAACGGACTAATTTCACCTTGTTCTAACATGCCGTGGTCAATACGGACATTCGGCAACATACCATCAGCACCAGCGGGTTGCCAACGCAGCACTTTCCCTGTTTGTGGCAAGAAATCCTGTCGTGGGTCTTCGGCATAAAGACGCACTTCAATCGCATGCCCATTCAGCGTCAGTTCATGCTGCTGCAAAGCTAAAGTTTCACCATTGGCAACACGGAGCTGCCATTCCACCAAATCTAGCCCTGTGATCATTTCCGTGACAGGATGTTCGACCTGCAAACGGGTATTCATTTCCAGAAAATAGAACTCACCCGACTGGTCCAGCAAGAACTCTACTGTACCTGCCCCGACATAATCACAAGCTTTGGCCGCTGCCACAGCTGCCTCACCCATTTTCTGACGCAGTTCAGGCGTCATCACAGGACAAGGAGCTTCTTCGACCACCTTTTGATGACGACGTTGAATTGAACAATCACGTTCAAACAAATACACATAATTGCCATGCGTATCACCAAATACTTGAATCTCGACATGGCGTGGGGCGATTACCGCTTTCTCTAAAATCAGCTCACCTGAACCAAAGGCATTTTCTGCCTCTGAACGTGCTGTTTTTAAGGCATCCAAGACATCCGAAGCCTGATGAACCAAGCGCATGCCGCGTCCACCACCACCTGCCGAAGCCTTGACCATCAAAGGATAACCAATCTTCTCTGCCTGTTCAGCTAGATAATCAATATCCTGCTGATCCCCTTCATAACCGGGCACACAAGGCACGCCTGCCTGAATCATGGCAATTTTAGATAGGCGCTTGCTGCCCATTAATTCAATAGCAGCAGCGGTTGGCCCAATAAAGGTAATACCATGATCAAGACAAGCCTGAGCAAAGTCAGTATTTTCAGACAAGAAACCATAACCGGGATGTACCGCATCCGCACCTGTCTTTTGGCAGGCTTCAATAATATTGGCAATCGATAAATAGGATTCTGAAACTTTAGATGCACCGATATAAACCGCCTCATCTGCCAGCTGGACATGGCGAGCATTGGCATCGGCATCTGAATACACGGCAACCGTTTGATAGCCCATCGCTTTGGCCGTTTGCATGACACGAACGGCAATTTCACCACGGTTTGCCACTAATACTTTTGAAAATTTCATTATTTAATCCCTCAAAGCACCGTATGTATAGTTTTGACCGATACGGTGCGCAAAGACATACTTTGCTCTTTTACTGCTCAGTCCAGTTTGGCAAACGTTTTTGAATAAAAGCCATCGTTCCTTCTTGCCCTTCTGCGCCACCGACTGCTTGTGCAAATTGTTGTGCTGCATCATCCAGCAGAGAAGTTAAAGGTTCATTCAACGTTCGATGTAATAAAGCTTTGGTGGCACGGGAAGCCAAAGGTGCGGCACGCTTAATCTGTTGAATGGTCTCAGTAAGCTGCTGTTCCAGTTCAGCGTCATTCTGCGCCAACTGATGAATCATACCTAAATTCAAAGCAGCATGACCATCAAAACGTAAACCTAATAAAGCCAAACGACGCGCTTGAGTCAGACCAATCCGCTTTACCACGAAAGGCGCAATTTGCGCGGGTAAGATGCCCAAACCTGTTTCTGGCAGACCAAACTGGGCGCTATCACGACTGATGGCAATATCCGAGACACAGGCCAAGCCAAAGCCGCCACCAAGTACAGTACCTTCAAGCACAACAACAACGGTTTGCGGTGCTTGGTCAACCTGCTCAATCATGGCTCCAAAACGGCGGTTAAAATCGACGTAGGGTTGCAAACTGCCTGTATTCGCAGCTTCAACACGTAAGCTCGCCATATCTTTGATATCGCCCCCCGCACAGAAATGCCCGCCCTTACCTCTGAGAACGACAGCTCGAATTGAGGAATCATCCGCAATCTGGCTAAACACCTGTTGAATGGCAGTCACCATATTCAAGCTCATAGCATTACGGCTTTCAGGACGATTCAGCCATAAGGTCAAAATGCTGCCCTGTAGCTCTAGTTCAATGCTGTCATCAATATTCAAGTCTGCAAGAGAAGTTGAAAGCACCATCTTTCGTCTCCTAGTTTTTCTGCTTTTTAGGCAGAATATCCATGAGCTTACAGATAATCCCCAACATAATCTCATCTGCACCGCCGCCTATTGAGCCTAGACGGCCATCACGGAACAGTTGCGACGCAGGGTTATCCCACATAAAGCCATTACCGCCCCAATATTGCAGACAGCTATCCGCCACTTCACGGCTTAAACGACCTGCTTTTAGCTTTGCCATTGAAGCCATCATGGTGACATTTTCACCTGCGATATGCTGTTCACAGGCTTGATAAGTTAATGCGCGTAAAGCTTCCACTTCGGTCATCAACTCAGCAAAACGGAAATGCACATATTGATTGTTAATCAAGGGCTGACCAAAGGTGGTGCGCTCTTTGGCATAATCAATGGTTTGCTGAATGACCTTTTCCATACCGCCCACTGCATTGGCACAGGCCCACATCCGCTCTTCCTGGAACTGCATCATTTGCATCATAAAGCCCATGCCTTCAGCCCCCACAAGATTGCGTTGCGGTACACGAACATTGTCGAAATAAACCTGTGCCGTGGTGGTTGAACGCATACCCAATTTATTCAAGGGTTCTGAAAAGCTAATCCCTGCCGTTTTTGCTGGCACAATAATCATGGATTTATTGACGTGTGGCTTATCATCAGAAGTATTGGCAAGTAAACAGAAGAAATCTGCTTGTAATGAGTTGGTGATCCACATCTTACTGCCGTTAATCACATAGTCGTCGCCATCTTTTTTTGCAGTCGTTTTGATGGCTGCCACATCAGAACCCGCATGCACTTCGGATACCGCAATCGACGCGACATATTCACCACGAATTGCAGGATTTAGAAACTCTTCTCGCAGTTCTTCGCTACCAAAACGAGCCAGTGCAGGTGTTGCCATATCGGTTTGCACGCCAATCGCGAGGGGTACACCTCCACAAGCAGCACGACCTAATTCTTCTGCTACGACAAGGTTATAAGAATAATCGAGCCCTAAACCACCATTTTCCTCTGGCTTGCAAATCCCCAATAAGCCCAAATCCCCCATTTTCTTAAATACATCATGAATCGGAAAACGACCCGCTTCTTCCCACTCAGGAATAAAAGGATTCAATTCATTTTCAACAAACTGACGTGTGGTACGGCGTAAAGCATCATGTTCTGCGGTAAATTTCATTGTTTTTGTTCCTTAAAAATTGTTTTTCCCCTCTCCCTAACCCTCTCCCCAAAATGGCGAGGGAATCCCTTCTCCCTCAGGGAGAAGGCTAGGATGAGGGTGTTAAAAATTAAAATCTCGACACACCAAATCGTGTTGGATTTAACTCACGTTGCTGTGCTTCAAAAATGGTTTGTAATAAGAAAATCAGTACTTTTCGAGTATCTCTCGGATCGATAATCCCATCATCATGGAGCATTGCGGTATTGAATAAAGCCGTCGACTGCTGTTCCAGTTTCATTGCTGTACTTTGTTCCAAGAAATCCAGCATCTGCGGATTCGGTTCCATCCCTGATGCTTTCTGTTTACCCTCAGCCACAATACGCAATACTTTTCCCGCTTGCGCTGCGCCCATCACTGCCACATGCGAATTGGGCCATGCAAAGATAAATTGTGGCGATAAACTGCGTCCACACATCGCATAGTTGCCTGCCCCATAAGAACCCGCAATCACGATCGAGATTTTTGGCACCGTCGCATTGGCGACTGCCTGAATCAGCTTAGAACCATGCTTGATAATGCCGTTCTGCTCTGCATCCGTTCCGACCATAAAACCGGTGGTGTTGTGCAAGAATAACAGTGGACGTTGGGTCTGTTCACACAGATGAATAAATTGTGCTGCTTTAGCCGCACCTTGCGGGGTAATGGGACCATTATTGGTAATGATGCCAATATGCAAACCACCTATTTTTGCCCAACCGCAAACAGTTAAAGCATCATATTCCTGTTTAAATTCCAGAAAGTCTGAATCATCAATGATCCTTGCAATGATTTCCTTCATATCAAAAGGTTGCTTTGGATCTTGCGGAACAATACCTAACAATTCTTCCGCAGCATAACGTGGTTCTTTATAATTCTGATTCGATTGCGCGGTTTGTTCTTTCCAGTTCAGATGTTCAAAAATCTCACGCGCCAAACGAATACCATCCGCATCATTCTCCGCCAGATATTCCGCCACCCCTGAAACTTGAGTATGCATTTCCGCACCACCCAGCTCTTCAGCTGTTGCGACCTCACCTGTTGCTGCCAATAACAATGGTGGTCCAGCCAATAACATTTCAGTCTGCTTGCGTACGGCAATCACATAATCAGATAAACCTGGCTGATAAGCACCACCCGCGGTGGCATTACCATGCACTACTGCAACTTGTGGAATTCCCGCGGCAGATAATCGTGCCTGATTGGCAAAGGTCATACCGCCATAGGTAAACACTTCCGCAGCATAGTTCAGGTTAGCCCCGCCGCTTTCAGTCAAGGTGACCATTGGCAGCTTTTGCTCTAATGCGATCTTTTGCAGGCGGAGGGTTTTATGTACCCCCATCGGTGACATGGTGCCACCTTTGATCGCACTATTACTGGCAGAAACCAGCGCACGTACACCACTAACAAAACCAATCCCTGCGATCACCCCACCACCTGCCTCGGAGCCATCTTTATCATCATGCATGTTGTAGCCAACCAGACCACACAACTCGACAAAAGGTGAGTCTGCATCGAGCAGTAAACGAATACGTTCATGGGGCAAGATTTTGCCTTTCTTATCAAACTTGGGTTTTGCCGCATAAGATTTATCGATGCTTTTTTGCTGCACGGCCCGTACTTCAGCCAACTGCGTTAATAACGTCTCTCGATTTTGCTCATATTGCTCACTACCCACTGCAATTTCAGATTGGAGAATAGTCATCTTTATTCTCCATCAGTGCTATTTTTGAAAATGTCAGGAATAAACGCACGATGGAAACCATTAAAGGCTTCATTGTTGGTCGCATCTGCCAATGGATACATACGAGTGCCTTGTGAAGCAGCCCCATCGATGCGGAGTGTTACCCCTGATACAAAAGCGGCAGCATCGGAGAGTAAATAACAAATCGCGGAAGAAATTTCTGACTCTGTACCCATACGTTTTAACGGGACATTGCTCGCCAGACTTGGAATAATCACTTTGGCAAAATCACCACTATAGTTATCCATGCCCGAAGAAATAATCCAGCCTGGTGCAACCGCATTGACACGAACCCCAGACTTGCCCCATTCAACCGAAGCGGTTTTCGTCAGGTTATCCACGCCTGAACGTGCTGCACCTGAATGGCCCATACCTGGCATACCGCCCCACATATCTGCGGTCATGTTGACAATGCTGCCCCCATGCTTTGCCATCCATTGATTATAAGCTTCACGCATCAGATAGAAGGTTGAATGCAGGTTATTACGGACCACCGCATCAAAACCATTGGCAGAAATATTCTCTAATGCAGATGGAAATTGTCCGCCTGCGTTATTGACTAAACCATCGAGCTTGCCGAATTTTTCAATAACTTCAGCAATCATGTTTTTAACTTGTTCTTCATCACGATTGTCACAGACGATGAAATGAACTTTGCCGCCATCTTCCAGAATTTCCTGACTGACCTTCTCTAATTTTTCAACTTTACGTCCCGTAATCACAACTTGCGCACCTAAGGATGCCAATTCATGTGCCGTACAACGGCCAATCCCAGAACCACCGCCTGTCACGATAATTACTTTGTCAGCAAATGCATCTGCCCTAAAAATTGATTGATAACCCATGTTTTATGATCCATTCATCTATTATTTTTAACTGATCACACACTACCAAGCAAGTGCTTGGTTTGTAAAGTGCAAAGATGCCTTAATCGTCCGAATTTAAATGTCATTTTTTGCTAAAATATTATTTCTAGTGCTAACATATTGTTCAATTTAAGATTTTTAAACCTTTAAAACTCACAATGAATACAAGTTATTATCAAAGTTCGATAAATTTCTTTTTAAACGAAAATAAAAATGCAATTTTTGGACAACTTGCACGTTACCATCCACATGATTTAGAAGATTTACAGAAAAATGCTTGGCTTGAACAAATTGATTTTCTAAAAAGAGAGCTTAAAGATTTTTGTGGGCATTTATATTTTGAGTTCTCTATTCCTAGAATGGGGAAACGAGTAGATAACATATTAATTATAAGTAATTTAATTTTTATAATAGAGTTCAAAGTTGGTGACAAAAGTTATTCAAAACATGCTCAAAATCAGACCATTGACTATTGTTTGGATTTACAAAATTTTCATGAAGGAAGTCACAATAAAACGATTATCCCTATCTTGATTGCGACGAATGCCCCAAGTGTTAACTCAAAGATTGATAGTGCTGTAGGCTTAACCAGTTGCATCCTATGTAATAAAGAAAACTTTAGATCAACATTGATTCAAATTCTAGACCAAGTAAAAACTGAAAAAAGTTTAAATATTCTTTCTTGGGAAAATAGTGCTTACAAACCAACACCCACTATTATTGAGGCCGCTCAAGCCTTATACAAAGGGCATAGCGTTAAAGAAATTTCACGAAGTGATGCCGGTGCAATTAACCTATCAAATACCTCTATTCTAATAAACAAAATTATCGAAAACTCTAAAGTCCAACATAGAAAATCAATCTGCTTTTTAACAGGTGTTCCTGGTGCAGGAAAAACGCTTGCAGGTCTAAACATTGCGAATGAGCGACTAAAAGCAGATCAATCAGAACACTCAGTATTTCTATCGGGTAATGGTCCATTAGTTGATGTCTTGAGAGAAGCATTGACTAGAGATTCAGTAGAATCTGCTAAAAGGAGTGGTCAGAGAATTTTACGTACAGAAGCTGAAAGGAAAGCAAAGGCCTTTATCCAGAATATTCATCATTTTAGAGATGACAATTTAAGGACACCTCATGCCCCGATTGAAAAAGTTGTCGTTTTCGATGAAGCACAAAGAGCTTGGCAAAAAGAACAAGTCTCTAAGTTCATGCAACAGAAAAAGGGAATCCAAAACTTTGATATGTCTGAACCCGAATATCTAATTAGTGTAATGGATCGACATAAAGATTGGTGTGCAATTATATGTTTAATTGGTGGCGGACAAGAAATCAATACAGGTGAAGCTGGCGTTTCAGAATGGATTGAGTCGCTAAAAACAAAATACCAATCTTGGGATATTTATTATTCAGATAAGATTTTGGCTGAACCTAATACCTATCTAAATAATTTAGATTTATCAAACTGGTTAGAACAACATGGACATCAAAAAACTGATCTTCATTTATCCACCTCAGTTCGCTCATTTCGAAGTGAAAAAGTTGCATCCTTGATCCAAGCCATTTTAGACAATAAAAATGATCAAGCCACTAAAATTTATCAAGAAATTAAACACAATTATCCCATTAAAATCACTAGGGACTTAGCCAAGGCAAAAATCTGGTTAAGAAATCAAGCTAGAGGTACTGAAAGAATTGGGTTGATTGCAAGTTCAGGTGCTAAAAGACTAAAAGCAGAAGGCATCTATGTTAAGAATGATATATCTCCAACTGATTGGTTTTTAAATACTCAAGATGACATACGATCTTCTTATTACTTAGAGGATATCGCGACTGAGTTTGATATCCAAGGACTTGAAATCGACTATACATGTATAAGCTGGGATATAAATCTCTATTACGAGAATGGTTGGCAATTCCAAAGTTTTAAAGGTTCTAAGTGGCAAAATATTAAGAAAGACGCAACCAAAAGCTATCTTCTAAATGCTTATAGAGTGTTACTGACTCGAGCAAGGCAAGGTATGGTTATTTTTATTCCGGCTGTAGATGGTACAGATCCAACAAGACCCCAAAAATACTATGACTCAATCTATAACTATCTTCTCTCTTGTGGGTTAGATATATTGTAAAAGACATAGGAGTTTCGCTTGTACTGCATTACTCAAACGCCCCCTATATCAGGTAAATATAGCTCAAGATATCAGTTTTCTAGGCACTTTCACCGGCATATCCAATAATTGCTGTGCAAAAGCTTTACCTTGCGGATCGATTCTCAAGCTGGCAATCCCACCACCACCCAAAGCATTTTCCAACATGAAATTCAGCGCATGCATCTCTGGCAATTCATAACGAATTACTTTTGATTTTTCAAGATCTAAAACATGTTGCATATACGCGGCAACATTGCCTTCAGTCAGTGCCGCACGAATCCACGGTAAATATTCAGCTTTACGTGCAATCACTCCGATATTGCTATGATTGCCCTTATCGCCACTGCGTGCATGTGCCACCTCAATCAAAGGTACTTCAATCTCATCGCCTTGATAGGTTGCCACTTCACCGACAGGATGTAGCACATAATCTTGTGAAGATTGTCCAACGGGAATCTGAACGGGATAACGCTGTCCTGCAAAGTCGACTTCGACTTTCAGTTGATCTTTATCAATCAAAAATGAAAATAATTTCACTACTGCCGATGCTTTAGGACGACCTCCGACAATTCCTGCCAATGCAGGTGCCATGCCTGTTGAGGCTTGAGCAATTTCAGAAGCAAAGAACATACAAGCTTCTTTAAACAGATGTTTGACCGCGATTTTGACCACGACTTCACGGCTGTCTTTGATTCGGGCGTGTGTGCCATAGGTACTTTCAATCCCGAGAATCTCGACTGACTTTTCACTAAACGGAGGGACTGAACGTAGTGCCAAAACGCGTTCACATTTATTCAGAATGGCATCGGCAATCACTTGGGCTTTTTCTGGTGCTTCACGACCAGCAATTAAGAAACTGACCAAGACTCGATAGCCATCGGCATAGGTTGTACTGACTTTATATTGTTGGGTGGGTGCACGACCTGTGGCACCTGTCACCTTAACTCGATGTTCGCCCACCTGTTCTAAATGGACTTGACTAAAATCAGCAATCACATCAGGTAAAAGATAGGCTTGCGGATTGCCAATTTCGTAAACGATCTGTTCTGCTACAGTCGCAGTCGAAACCAACCCACCCGTCCCTTTTGGCTTGGTCACGATGAATGAAGCATCAGCACAGACCTCTACGATTGGAAAGCCCATATTGTCAAAGCCTTGAACCAGACGCCAATCAGTAAAATTTCCACCTGTACACTGTGCACCACATTCAATCACATGCCCTGCCAATGAGCCTTGTGCTAACTTGTCATAATCCTCAAGTGACCATTTATACTCATGCAATAATGGTGCAAGCACAACCGCTGAATCGACCACACGACCTGTAATAACAATATCTGCTCCTAAGTCGAGCGCATCGCGAATCGCAATAGCGCCTAAATAGGCATTGCTACTGGCAACCTGTGCAGGCAAGGCATCGCCATTAAACATTTCTTGAATATCTTGTTTTAATAATTCGGCATGCTTGGGTAATACATCATCCCCTAACACCACTGCAACTTTTAAATTTAAGCCCTTTTCATCAATGATTTTTTGTAATGCATCACGGCAAGCCAGTGGATTTACCCCACCTGCATTACTGATTACTTTTATTTTTTTCTCAGCAATTTTATTGATCAGCGGTGCCATCACTCGACTGACAAAATCTAGTGCATAACCATGACTTGGGTCCATCATCATCGCCTTCGCCATAATCGACATGGTAATTTCAGACAGATAATCAAAGACCAAATAATCAATATCACTGAGGTGTACCAACTGAAAAGCAGCGGTATTGGTATCGCCCCAGAACCCTGATGCACACCCGATTTTGACTACCCTCTGGTCATCCTGTTTGACACTTGTCATGCGCTTTCTCATTGTTATTGCTAAAAACGCCTTAACATTACCAAGCAAGTGCTTGGTTTGTAAAGTGCATAATGCTATGGTATAAAAATAGAAATAATATTTCTTGCTAATACCTTGTTATTTGGAATAAATTTTCTAAAAAAATTATGCTACCTAGCCATGTGAAATAAAAAATGCTTTTAATTAGTTTTATTCAAAGCCACTATCTAGAAGTTTCATTTCTTCTCTATGAAAAAGCAGAATTAATTATTTTTTTGCTCATTCTTTGTTTAGGTATCCTTTTCGCCAATATTCCGAAAAATAAAGTCATTGCTTTTATTCTTTTCATTCTAAGTTTTATCTTACCTTTCATATATATTTTTTATTTTCAGATGATTATTGTAAATAATCATCTCAATCAAGAAGTTAAAAAACAAAATTTTCACTATGGCTGTATGACCTATTATACAACTGTCAAATACAAACCTAAAAATTCAAAAGATTTTTCATATAGTGATTATTTTATTATTAACAATACATTTTCAAAAGTTGATATTCGAGGAAAAAACTCTCACATAGGAAAGCAAATCAATGATTTGAATACACTTAGAAATCCTGATACTTGCTATTCTGTACGCTATATAGAATTCAAATTCTTATTTTATAAAAAAATTAAGGTTTATGATTTGGTAGAGCTTCCTAATTAACCTATCATACTGCCACATTGCTGTAGGACTTAGACATGATCGCAACTTCAATTGAACAAATCCCCAAAATTGTTTGTTTTGATGACAGTCCACGTGGACGTTTATTGCAAGGTGCAGCCTATCTATTTTATAAGCAGGGTTATGACAAAACCACGGTCCGTCAACTCGGTGAATTTATCGGAATTCAATCAGGTAGCCTGTTTCATCATTTTAAAAGTAAGGATGAGATTCTTGCGACAGTGATGGAACAAACCATTATTTATAACTTTGCCCGTTTAAAGGAAGCAGCTGAACGCTCAACTGATCCTGAACAGCAATTACGTCATTTGATCAAAGCTGAATTACTCTCCATTGCTGGTGATACAGGTGCGGCTATGGCGGTACTGGTACATGAATGGTTTGCGCTATCAAAAGAAAAACAAGACTATCTTTTGAAGATGCGTAATGAATATGAGCAAGTATGGTTGGATGTGATTGAAAAATTACGTGCTCAAGGCAAGGTGAAACATGATGCTTTTATCTGGCGTCGTTTGCTCGGTGGTTCGATTTCTTGGACAGTGACATGGTACAAACCCGAAGGCAAAGTCAAAATTGATGAGTTGACTGAAATGGTTTGGGAAATGGCGGTGAAATGAGTCCAGTCTATTTACGTAAACCTCAACGCAGTGATTTAACTGAAATCAAACATGCCTACCAAAATAGTATTCATCTACATCAACCGTGGACCTATCCGCCAACTGATTTTGAACACTACCTCGCTCAAGAATATCGTTATTTCGTCTGCTTGAAGGAAAATCATGCCATTGTTGGCACCTTTAATATCTCGAATATTATTCGTGGTTACTTTCATTCTGCTTATTTAGGCTATGAAGCCTTTTCTCCTTATGCAGGACAAGGCTATATGCGACAAGGGCTACAACTGGTTTTAAAAGAAGCATTTCAAACACTGAATCTACATCGACTAGAAGCCAATATCCAACCAGATAATCTGCCTTCTATTCGCCTTGTTGCACATGCAGGTTTTGTGAAAGAAGGCTTCTCTCGCCAGTATCTACGAGTCGGTGGAAAAGAATGGAAAGATCATGAACGTTGGGCAATTTTAAATTCGGATTGGACAGATAAGAAATATCAAGCCTTTTAATCGTTGAGATATCTGATGTATTAAGGTAGAAATAAACTGATGCCAATTCTGCAGGCGAAATATATGCAACGCATAATCTTGATTTTACTTTCCAGTCTAATACTGGGTTGTACAGATGATATTGTTACAACCAAGTTTACAGATTTGCAGCATGCTAAAGCTGAACATGCATTTGAACGTGGTTGGTTACCTCCCATTTTACCACCTACTACAAAAAATATTATTGAAATAAATGATTTAGATCTAAGCAGAGGCGATGGCTCTTTTACTTTTTCGCCAACAGATCTCAACTATTTTAGCGCTCAAGGTGCCATCCCAATTAAAATCAATAATGCGACCCAAGGTAAAAAGAAAGAAATGCAGGATCAGGGATTCCAGTTTTTAGTCTACGCTCAGGGTTCATCAATTTGGTATATCGCAGTTCATCCTGAGGGAAAAGGAGCTTATTGGGTTGAATCCATACGATAAGCTCCTAGAGATCAGTTTAATAACCCAATTGCTTACTAATTAAGTCCTTCATAATTTCTTCTGCACCACCACCAATCATATTCACTTTCACTTCACGATAAATACGTTCGGATTTAGTACCCCGCATAAAGCCCATTCCACCTAGCGTCTGTACCGCAGCATCTGCACAGAATTGCATGGTTTGAGTGGCAACATTTTTCAGCATACAAATCTGGGCTATCAGTTCACTACCTTGCAATTCAGGCTTGCCCAAGCGATAAGCCGTATCCTCGAGTAAAGCACGTGTTGCAGTCAATCGAGTTGCCATATCTACCAGCTTATGACGCATCACCTGATGATCAACCAACCGCTTGCCAAAGGTTTGACGTTGCTGTGCCCAATCCAATGCCTCTTCATAGCAAGTCAAAGCAAAGCCATAACTACTCGCAGCAAGGAAAAAACGCTCCATATTGAAGTTATTCATAATCACCAGAAAGCCCATATTTTCAGGGCCTAACAAATTGCTGGCTGGCACTTTAACGTTATCAAAATGTAAATGCGCGGTATCTGATGCCCACCACCCCATTTTGTCCAGTTTAGTTTTGCTGATCCCTTCACTATGTGCATCAATCAATAGCATGGAAATACCATTTGCACCTTTGGCATTTGGATCAGTACGAACCGCAACAGAATAATAATCTGCTCGCATCCCTGAAGTGATAAAGGTCTTTTCTCCACTTACCAGAAAATAATCGCCGTCTCGGACAGCTTTGGTTTTAAGTGCTGCCACATCCGACCCACCACCAGGCTCCGTAATCGCTAATGCCGAGATCTTTTCACCTGATAAAATCTGTGGAAGTACGTGAGATTTTACCTCTTCATTTGCAAAATGCTGGATCGGTGGCGCGCCAATCGTATGTGAAAGTAAAGAAGCAGCTAAACCACCTGATGCACATTTTGCCAGCTCAATAGAAGCTAACAAGGTATAAAATGCATCTGTTCCCGCAACCCCACCATATTGCTCTTCAAACCCGAGTCCCAACAAACCAATATCTGCGGCTTTCTTATAAAGCTCTCTGGGAAAAGTCTCACTTTCATCCCACTCATTGATAAAAGGTGAAATCTCTTTTTCTACGAAACGTCGAATACTCTTGGAAAATTCAAGATGCTGCTCGTTATAGTACAAAGGATTAAGGTGCATATCTGCTTCCTAGCAATTATTCATCATTGTTTATTGAATGAGCACTAAAGTAGCAAAACCAGAAAAACCAAGCAAGCGCTTGGCAAAATTAAAAGTTAAAAAATACTTAAAAAAACCAGTGAAAACGAGAAACTATATTGTTAATCGGCCGCGAAAGCCACGAGTCGCATAGTAAGATTGTGCACCATTGTGATAAGTAAAGACTCGACCATAACGACTATCACAAAAAATTGCACCGCCCAATTTGCGAATATCTTCTGGCGTTTTGACCCAACTTGAGGTTTTTAAATCAAAATGCTCAACAGACTGTAACTGTCTATATTCTTCTTCTGTTAGCAATTCAATTCCGATAGCCTCTGCCACCTCAACCGCATTATTTTCTGGCTTATGTTCCTTACGCGCATCTAAAGCGGCACGATCATAACAAAGGCTTCTACGCCCTTTTGGTGTTTCCACGACACAATCATAAAAGATAATTTCAGATGATTTTGAATCCAATGAAACTACATCTGGCTCTCCACCCGTATCTTCCATTTGATTAAGAGACCATAACTTTTCTGGCTTCTGCTGCAATCGATCTTCGATATCCGCCCAATTCAAACTCTTATGTCGATGCATATTTTTTTCAAAACGCATCTTTAATATCTCTAATAGTGCTGCAACTTCTGCGAGATCTAACTTTTTATTCTTGGTCATTTTTATACTCTAAATTTTATAACTACACCGAACGACCATCAAAATGATTGATCTTAATACTTTCCAAATCCAGATTATCAATACAACGGACATTGATCGCACATATCGAAATCCCTTTTGGATCAGTGCCTATCGCGTAGGGGTGAATACCACAGTCCTTGCAGAAATGATGCTCAATCACATGCTTATTGAATTGATAAGTCGCCTGAGCGTCCTCTTCAACAGTAATTTCGACTTCGCTTTTCGGTAAAAACCAGAGCAAAGAGCCTTTTTTCTGGCAAATTGAACAATTACAAGATAATGCTTCAGTCAGTTCACCCTGCGCAATAAAGGTGATTTTTCCGCAATGACAACTTCCTTTATATTCCATCTTTTTTTCCTTTTTAATTTTCTATCTATTTTTACAGGACGCCATGCATAAATTCAAATCTGGTTCTGTTAATCAATGCTTATACAAACTTAAGTCCAGAAATGTTGGCATTGTTGGCACTTGGTTCCATGTTTATACGAAAATAGTGGGAAACCCAGCAATAAGAAAACAAAATATGCAGGCCTCTTCCCTTCCGTATAAGGCTTTATATCTGTGCTTCCACAATTAGGACAGCATTCACTTAAACCAAACTCTTGTTCTAATTCCTGACTAAAATCTTGGGCCAGTAATGCTTGTGCTTCTTCCAAATAACTTTCTGGAACTAACAAGCGAACACCACCCAATGCATTGGAATAAAGCCAATCCATATTAATAGTATGTTCATTTTCAATACGGGCAGGAATTTCAGCAGCTTCCAATTGCGTTTTAGCAATTTGTGCTTCGTAGGGAAAAGAATATGTTTCAGCAACGACCCATTGCATAAGAATGCCTAAAAGGAATAAAAATGAATTTTAAACTCTCTCAACTATACCTTGTTATGTATTTTCGCTATGAAATTTTTCCCATGCTATCGATTCTATATTGCCAGTCAGTTCATTTGACTCCTCATCAAATAGCCTATACATGATTTGATGCCGACCAATTGATGCGCAGCCATCAAGACCGAGTAAGATGGTATACAACGCATCAGTTAAAGCTTCTGAAACAATTTTTTTCGTTAAATGAATCTGTGCATGATTCATACCAGATTTTTCTAATAGACTGATTCGTGATATTTCAGAATCAAAAGTAAAGTAACTCTGGATCAGATCATCTCTTAAAAATCTAAATTCCTCTACGAATTCTTCTGAAGTCATGGCAAGGTTATTATTGATCATTTAAATTTCATCCTTTTATTATTTTGATTCAATCTATAAAACAATAACATATTCCTCAAGATACGCTATTCAATTTATTTTCCCAAGCATAAAAAACACCCCCTCTGCGTTAGCGGAGGGGGTGTTTCTAATTTAAAAGCTGGCGATGACTTACTCTCACATGGCAAGTGCCACACTACCATCAGCG
>NZ_BMDR01000001.1 GCF_014635885.1 Acinetobacter vivianii | reverse complement strand
AATCGCTGCTTCAACACCCGAGTTACCGCCACCAATCACCGCAACACGTTTGCCTTTGAACAATGGGCCATCACAATGTGGGCAATATGCGACACCACGAGTACGGTATTCTGCTTCACCTGGAACATTCATCTCTCTCCAGTGTGCACCAGTTGAAAGAATGATGGTTTTCGATTCAAGCTTGGCACCATTTTCCAGCTCAACTTCAACCAGACCATTTACAGTCTGATCTGCGCCTGTGATTTTGCTAACACGTTGCAGGTTCATGATATCCACGCCGTATTCACGGACATGCGCTTCCATATCCTGAGCAAACTTTGGACCTACTGTTTTTTGCACAGTAGTAAAGTTTTCAATATCCATGGTATCCATCACCTGACCGCCAAAGCGTTCAGCCACGATCCCAGTTTTGATGCCTTTACGTGCTGCATAGATTGCTGCTGTACCACCTGCAGGGCCACCACCAATCACCAATACATCAAACGCATCTTTGGCATTGATTGCCGCTGCATCTTTCTCAGCAGAGTTGGTATCGAGCTTGGCAACGATTTCTTCCAACGTCATACGACCTTGACCGATATGTTCATTGTCCTGAAATACCATAGGTACCGCCAAGATTTTGCGTTCTTCCACTTCATCTTGGAAGAAAGCACCATCAATCATGGTTGCCGTAGTATTTGGGTTATTGATTGCAATGAGGTTAAGTGCTTGTACTACATCTGGACAGTTATGACAGCTC
The DNA here is from genome assembly GCF_014635885.1 of Acinetobacter vivianii. Lineage (GTDB taxonomy): Bacteria > Pseudomonadota > Gammaproteobacteria > Pseudomonadales > Moraxellaceae > Acinetobacter > Acinetobacter vivianii. Next base: position 775,093 of record NZ_BMDR01000001.1, on the reverse strand, counting down.
AATGAAACAAACACATCAAAGTTTGCAGTCAAGTTTAAGCCTTTGATTTGAGCCAAGACTTCATCAGACACTTTCGGTGCATAACCAGACACTTGTAACAATGCCAAGATCAAAGAGGTAAACTCATGTCCCATCGGTAAGCCAGCAAAGAACACACGTGGTTGTTCACCTGCTTTCGCTACACCAAAGCTAGGACGGCGAGCGTTTGAACCGTCAAAACGCGCCGTAACTTGGTCAGAAAGTTCCGCAATTTCAGTCACCAGTTCTTTAATTTTTTCTGCTTTATCCGAGTCATCTAAAGCAGCAACCAGTTCAATCGGACTTTCTAAACGTTCTAAATAAGCTTTTAATTGAGTTTTAATATTTTGATCTAACATGTATGACTCCAAACCCTAAGACTTTTAAATCAGTAAATTCATTCAATGAGGCTATAGTACGCAAAAACCATAAATAGGTAAAACAGTATGTTTTTATTATTTTGATCGGTTTTTTGAATTTTTAATTTATCCGTTGAATTTTGAAATGTATCTTTCGATAAAAAAAACAGTACAATCAAACTTGTTATACAACTGCAATCATTGCGTGGCATAAATAGAGGATAAGCAATATGGCATTACAGCGCGGCATCTATCAACATTATAAAGGGCAACTTTATCAGGTCTTTCATGTTGCTCGTCATAGTGAAACTGAAGAGGAGCTGGTCGTTTATCAATGCTTATATGGCGATTATTCAATGTGGGTACGCCCATTGGCAATGTTTACTGAAACGGTTCAACTGGCTGATGGACAAATCCAGCCCCGTTTTAAATTGATTCAAGCGACCTAAGCGTAATTTGCCGACTTGGCATTTGGGGAGTCAGAGATGACCAGTAGTGTATTCTTACAACGTATTTCTGATTTATATGATCAGTTCAAGCAACATGATGCTCAACAGTCTGATCGTCTGAGTCGTTATCGCAATATTGAAGCTGAGTCGGCAAAATTATTGGCGATGTTAATTCGTTGCCAGCAATCAAAACGTATTCTGGAAATCGGCACTTCTACTGGTTATTCAACCTTATGGTTGGCTGAGGCTGCCCAAGCAGTAGATGGCAACGTTCAAACTGTAGAAATTGATCCTTTACGCAGTGCTCAAGCGAAAAAATATGCAGAAGAATTTGAGTTAGAACAGCAAATTGATTTCTGGGTAGGAGATGCAGCGGATTTTCTGGCCCAAGCCACTGAACCCTTTGATTTTATTTTACTGGATGCAGAGCGTATTCATTACGTGAGTTACTGGGCTGATTTAAAAAGGTTATTACAAAACGCGGGCAGTACCTTGATTATTGATAACGTAATTTCTCATGCTGCCGAAGTAAAAACCTTTCTGGAATTGATCAAGAATGATGAACATTACATGAGTACAACTTTGCCGATTGGTGCGGGCTTATGTATGGTGATCTTGAAGTGAATTGATTTTATCTTGGTGGTTTAAGCGATATGCTTGTGGACTACAACCCATCACTTTATTAAAGGCACGGGTAAAATTGGCAGGGTTGGAATAACCCAGTTCATAAGCAATCGCTGTAATGGTAAAGCTAGAATTCTCTAACAAATTAATGGCACGTTCAGTGCTGATCTGCTGTTTTAATGCATGAAATTCAACACCTTGCTGCTGCAAATAGCGTTGCAGCGTTTTTGTAGAAATATTTAAGACTTTGGCACATTCAGTTAAGGTGGGGACTTGATTGGCTTGTCTGAGCATCATACTGACCCATTCCACAATTTCACCTTGATGATAAATCTTCTGGATTTGTTCCTGACAGCGTTGTTCAACTACTTTTAAACTATGCGCGTCTGCCAAAGGCAAGGGCAGTGCAAGTTGTTGCTGGTCAATAACGACACGGATTCCTGAGAGCCACGTATAGTTAAAGTGAAAATTGGCCTTGATTAAAGAGAGATAACGTTCTTGGTAACTCGGTTCGGGGATACTCAGATAAATTTGATAACGCTGCAACTGCTGACCGGCCAACTCAAGCAGACTGTAGTAAAAGGCTACCGCAATGGCTTCGATATGAAAGGCCAAACATTGTTTATTCATTTGCAAGATCGGTTCAAATAACAGTTCAACCTTTTGTTGATGGGCTGGCAACTGAATGCTGAGCTTAAAACTTGGCATAATCAATCTAAAATACTGGGCAATTAATTTGAGTGCATGCTCCAGATTCGGACTGGTCATCAGCGCATAACCCACCAGACTATGCGAGCTGAGTTTAAGATTTTTACCCAGTTCAAAGGCTAGATCTTGGGTATTGGGCAGACTTAAACCAATTTCAATAAATTGTTCAATCTGTTGAATGGACAACAGTTCTGTTGTTGCCAGTTGTTGCTGCAAAGCGATCAACACGTCATTGTTGTATTGATGAGTCGCGATCAATATTTCAATCAGTCGTGAATAATAACGTGATGGAATAACAGGGATCTGCTGCTTCTGCACAATAAAAACTCAGTAAAGTCTTAAAATGATAATAGCAAGTCTTAAAATGATAATATAGGGTTGCTGCAAAAGGACACAATCAATTTAAGCAAAACAGATGTGTTTGATTGAGGGAATTCTAATGAATATGCATACTCAGCTTGATGTAGCGCAAGCAACGACAACATTTAAAGATAAAAAACGTCATTTGTGGTTATTGGGTTTGGCTGTTCCAGCGATTGCCATGAGTGGTTTGGCGGGTTACCAGTTTGGTCCGAAAAAAACTAAAAAATTCTTTGCTTCATTTGGCCCGCTGTTTTTACATGGCGTCATTCCAACGCTGGATAAATTCATTGGTGAAGATACGGAAAACCCACCCGTAGAGGCGATTGCAGGTCTTGAAGCTGATCCGTATTACGCACGAATTGTGAAACTGTATATTCCACTGCAATACGCTGCAAATCTTTATGGGGCTTATCTTGCCAGTCGTAAAGATACCCCAGTCGCGGATCAGGTGTTATTGGGAACCTTGGTGGGCATGGTCAATGGCATTGCGATTAATACCGCACATGAATTGAGCCATAAAACAGGGCGTCTGGAACACTATCTTTCGCATTTGGCTTTAGCGCCATCGGGCTATAACCATTTCCGAATAGAACATCCTTATGGGCATCATCGTCGTGTTGCGACACCTGAAGATCCTGCATCGTCACAATTTGGTGAAAGCTTCTGGAAATTTTTACCACGTACTGTGGTTGGCAGCTTTAAATCGGCGATCGAGATTGAAAAGAACCGCTTAGAGCGTAAGAAATTGCCTTTTTTCTGTAAGGAAAATGAGTTGATTCATGGTTGGGCAATGTCGGCTGTGTACCATGCGGCGATGCTGAGTAAATTTGGTCTGCGTTCTGTGCCTTTTCAACTGACGCAAGCGGCTTATGCGATAACCTTGTTTGAGTCGGTAAATTATATTGAACACTATGGTTTGAAGCGTGAGAAAAAGGCCAATGGTCAATACGAAAGGACGTTGCCTGAGCATAGCTGGAACAATAATAATGTGGTGACCAATTTGTTCTTATACCAATTACAGCGCCACTCTGATCATCATGCTAATCCAACCCGAAGCTTTCAGACCTTACGCCACTTTGAAGATGCGCCGCAATTACCAGCAGGGTATGGTGCAATGATTTTGCCCGCATTTATTCCATCATGGTGGTCAAAAATTATGGATGATCGTGTGGTGCAGCACTATCTAGGCAACTTGGATAGAATTAATGTATATCCCGAGGCCAAGCAGAAGATGTTAGACAAATACACTGAGCAGCAAGATGTGGCTTAAATGAGCCAACGCTAAATAACAGATCAGCCCATAAGGGCTGATTTTTTTATGCTTTAAGCTGAAATACAGAGTCGTTTAAAATGCAGATCAAATTCAAGATATTTATGCACAAAGGCCGTTTTATCATTGGTGCGAAGCAAGTTATTGTAAATAAACTCTGGAACGGGATGGTAAAGCTCGCCTGAGCCATTGCTATAAAAGATTTTTAAATAGCGTGAAGAAACATCGTATTTCCAAGAGGTTACAACAACAGATTTTTCCATATATTCGTCCCCATATTGATTTGATCTTTTAGTACATATTTAACAACTCTGGTGTTCCATGAATTGACAGTACTCTAACTCCAACCGTCTGACAATTGATAAATGAAGCTGGCTATAAACTTATAAGTATAAGAATTGTAAAAAATTAGCTATAAAATTTAGGCGGGAGTAAGGGGGTATTTTTAAAGAAGGCAAATAAAAAGAAACCACCCTAAAAAGGGTGGTTTCTGACCATTGGGTCTAATCTAAATAATTAGATTTTACCAACTAAGTCGATAGATGGAGCAAGTGTAGCTTCGCCTTCTTTCCATTTAGCTGGGCAAACTTCACCTGGGTGAGCGTGAACGTATTGAGCAGCTTTTACTTTACGAAGAAGTTCAGATGCGTCACGGCCGATACCACCAGCGTTGATTTCAACGATTTGGATTTTGCCTTCTGGATCGATTACGAAAGTACCACGGTCAGCAAGACCAGCAGCTTCGATTAATACGTCGAAGTTTTTAGAAAGCGTCCAAGTTGGATCGCCGATCAATGGGTATTGGATTTTACCAATAACGTCTGAAGTGTCGTGCCAAGCTTTGTGCGTGAAGTGAGTGTCAGTAGACACGCCATAGATTTCAACGCCTAATTTTTGGAATTCAGCATAGTTGTCAGCAAGGTCGCCTAACTCAGTTGGACATACGAAAGTAAAGTCAGCTGGGTAGAAGAATACAACAGACCATTTGCCTTTAAGATCTGCTTCAGATACGTCAACAAATTGACCGTTGTGGTACGCAGTTGCTTTAAATGGTTTAACTTCAGTATTAATTAAGCTCATCATTGTCTCCATGATTGAGGTTTTATTGAGAGGCTAACGCCTTACTTGTTTACGAGGTCTAGAATAAATAATTTTTAGTTATTGGGGAAATAGTATTTTTACATGACTAAAATCGGAAAATTGAATAACTCAATCAAAACGACTTTCACCCAAAGATTTCTGCTCTATTTGACGACATAAAAATGAAGCAAACATGACAAAACATCTGAAAACTAATGTGCATAACAACATGAAGTCTACGCTGTTAAAATTCAAGGGTAAAATTGAAAAAATCTAAAAATATATAAAAAACCAAGATATACGCTTAAACTTTCTCCAATATTTACGGATGCTTTAGAGAATGAAGGATATAGACACGAAAGAGATGAAACTGCACAAAATGTTATGTATTTATGTTCTTGTTGTTGAGTTAAGAATAGGAATAGCTGCCAAGACAGGAAGCCGATCATAGATTGATCTTGTGGTTCAATAAGTGTTTGTCTAAAATGAGCTGTAACTCTTTGAAATACTAAATAGTATCTATTTGAGAAAAATTATAATGTGATATGCATCAGCATGATGTGCTGGCATCCAGAGTGAAATTTATACCGACAATGACTGATCAATTAAGAGCTAAATTTGAAAATCTGGAACTCAATGCGGGCTTGGGAAAAATTAGTGCGTTTATTTCCCTGTCTTTAGGCCTACTTTGCCTATTTGGTGCATTGTGTTTTCTGTTTCCTTCGGTGATGACCACACCTGAGTTACGACCATTTTACGCAAAAAATTATGATGTATTTTATTTTAGCCTCATGGGCGGCATCATTCTGAGTGTTGGTTTTGGCGCGTTTAGTTCCATTATTCGTCAGAACCGCTATGGCTTTTATGGTTTATGTTTTGCTCTGGTCGCTGCGGTTTTAGGTTGTGGTGTGATCAAGGCGCCGATGTTACCCAGCGTGCCTTTTTATGCAGGAATTGATTATTTTGTTCTTACGCTGGTGATTCTGGCGCTGATTTTTATTCCTCTGGAAGGTTTTTTTGCCAAAAATCCCGAACAGAAAATCCTGAGAGTCGGCTGGGTGACGGATATGAAATATTTTATGTTCAGTCATATCGGCATTCAACTATTTAGCTTTTTAACTGTAATGCCGATCCAGTACTGGATTACTCATTTGCCGAATAACCCGATCGTACCTTATGTGCAGGCGCAGCCAATCTGGTTGCAGTTTATTGAATTGCTGATTGTGGTGGATTTCGTGGTGTACTGGCTACATCGCGCCATGCATGAGGTCAATTTCTTGTGGCGTTTCCATGCCATTCATCATTCTACGGAATATATGGACTGGCTGGCTTCTTCACGGTTGCATGTGGTTGAAGTGTTGATGACCCGCTTTATTGCAACCTTGCCGATATTTTTATTAGGTTTCCATACGTCTGCCGTATTTGCCTATCTGATTTTTATTTCATTTCACGCAATTTTTATTCATTCCAATGTACGTTTCTGTTTCCCGTATTTACGCTGGTTGATTGCTACACCTGAATTCCATCATTGGCATCATTCATCTGAAAAACCTGCGATTGACAAGAATTATGCAGCATTTATCCCATTTTATGATGTGCTGTTTAAAAGTGTGTATATGCCGAATCATCTGGCAAGTGTTTATGGGACAGTGGGCTATAAAATCCCGAATAGTTTTGTGAAACAGTTCACTTGGCCGTTTAAAAAATATGTCAAACGCTTTCGGAAACACTTCGACCAGTCACCGAAACCCTAAGCTGAATGGAGGGGACTGTATCAAGATCAGCAGGAGATTGATGCAGTTTCTTTGCATAGCAAGGCTTTAAGGCGTAAAATAGCCGATTAGTTTATTTTTCAGGAAAGCTGTTCAGTGCAGAGTCATTTAAATGTAGATCAATTGGTTATGGCACGTGACCGTCACCGTTTAAATCGACTGCGCAAAGATAAAAAAACACAACCAGCAGACATCGAAAAACTGTTTGAACAGTCTAACCACAAGGTCAAGCAACGCCTTGCACGTCTCCCCACGATTAAACTCAATCAGGATTTACCTGTTACCCAATATGCAGATCGTTTGATTGAAGCGATTCAAAAACATCAGGTCATTATTGTAGCGGGTGAAACGGGTTCGGGTAAAACCACACAGCTTCCACAAATTGCCATGCTAGCAGGGCGTGGTCTTACGGGTATGATTGGTCACACCCAGCCACGTCGTCTGGCTGCGCGTAGTGTTTCGCAGCGTATTGCTGAAGAGGTCGGTGAAAAACTCGGTGAATCAATCGGTTTTAAAATCCGTTTTAATGAGCAGGGCTCACAAGACTCGATTGTTCGTTTGATGACCGATGGTATCTTGTTGGCTGAGCTGACCAATGACCGGTTCTTATCAAAGTACGACACCATCATTATTGATGAGGCACATGAGCGCTCACTCAATATTGACTTTATCATGGGTTATCTCAAGCAGCTTTTACCGAAGCGCCCTGATTTAAAAGTGATCGTCACTTCAGCAACGCTAGATGTAAATCGCTTCAGCCAGTATTTCTATGACGCACCGATTTTTGAAGTCGAAGGTCGTAGTTTTCCTGTTGAAGTGCGTTATCGTCCAATTTCAGAACTGAGCATCGTTGGCAGTGACGATGATGAGTTTGATGACTTTGAAGAAAATTTACCGCGTGCCGTAGTACAAGCTGTTGAAGAATGTTTTGCTGATGCGGAAAGCAAAGGTCATCCTGAATATGCTGATATTTTGGTTTTCGCCAGTACGGAACAGGAAATTCGTGAATTACAGGAAACCTTACAAAAGTATGGCCCTCGTCATACCGAAGTGTTGCCTTTATATGCACGTTTGGCACTGGCTGAACAGCAAAAGATTTTCAGTCCAAGCGGTAAAGGTCGCCGCATTATTATTGCGACCAACGTGGCGGAAACGGCACTGACAGTTCCGAATATTCGCTATGTGATTGATAGCGGTTTTGCACGTATTTCGCGTTATAACTATCGTTCGCGGGTTCAACGTCTTCCAATTGAGGCAATTTCACAGGCTGCTGCTAACCAGCGTAAAGGTCGTTGTGGTCGTATTGCGGCGGGTGTGTGTATTCGCTTATATAGTGAAGAAGACTTTTTAAGCCGTCCTGAGTTTACCGAGCCAGAAATTAAACGAACCAACTTGGCCTCTGTGATTTTGCAAATGCAAAGCCTTGGTTTAGGTAGTCTTGAAGATTTTGATTTTATCGAGCCACCTGATTTTCGTTTGGTCAATGATGGTCGTAAACTGCTGATCGAATTGGGTGCACTGAGTGAGCGCAAGAATGATTTGACCAAAGTCGGTCAGATGATGGCACGTATGCCGATTGATCCGCGTTTAGCTCGTATGATTATCGGTGGGGCACATTTTGGCGTACTCAAAGAAACGTTGATTATTGTCAGTGCCTTGGCAATTCAAGATCCGCGTGAACGTCCTGCCGATAAACAAATGCAGGCCGATCAGAAGCATGCTTTATTCAAAGAAGCGGATTCAGACTTTTTATTCTATTTAAAGCTCTGGAATACGATACAAACCAGCCCGGATACGCAGACGGAAAATAAGCGCCGTCAATTTGCACGTCAGCATTTTTTAAGCTGGTTGCGTTTGCGTGAATGGAAACAGACCCATCAGCAATTAGTCGAGTTGGCAGAAGGATTAAAACTGAGTTTTAATGAAAAGGGCGCCAATTATGAAAATTTACACCGCGCTTTACTGACTGGTTTACTTTCATTCATTGCCAATAAAACCGATGAACGTAATACCTTTATGGCAGTACGCCAGCAGAAAGCCAAAGTGTTCCCAGCCAGTACCTTGCATAAAACCAATACCGCTTGGGTCATGGCATTTGAGATGGTCGAAACCTCTCAGGTCTATCTGCGTACTTTGGCAAAAATTGATCCTGAATGGATTTTATTAGCTGCGCGTGATTTATTGAAGTACCACTATTTTGAACCGCATTGGTCAAAGAAAGCGGGTATTGTGAATGCCTATGCACAGATTTCGCTGTTTGGTTTAATCATTGAGCCGAAGCGTTTGATCAACTTTGAAAAGGTCGATCAGCCTGCAGCACATGAAATCTTTTTACGTGATGCTTTGACTACTGGTAATCTTGGAATTACACCGCCATTTTTAAAACACAACCTCCTTAAACTTGAAGAAGTTGAGCGCGTTGAAGATAAGCTGCGTCGTCGTGATTTAGTGGTGGATGAAGAAACCATTTATCAGTTTTATGCAGCGAAAGTGCCTGAGGAAATTGCCAGCCGTCGTAGTTTTGAAGATTGGCGTGCAACCGTCGAACCTGATCAGCCACGTTATCTATTTGTCGAAGATAATGCGTTATGGATGAATGATCGTCCGACCACGCAACAATTTCCAGACTATTTGCATAATGGGCAATTGCGCTTGGCTGCTAGCTATCGATTTGACCCAAGCCATGATGAAGATGGTGCAACGGTTAAGATTCCTGTACAGGCATTACCGCAAGTCGATGAAAAGCAATGGTCATGGGGAATTCCAGGCTGGCGTCAAGACTTGATCGAAGCATTACTGAAGGCTTTACCTAAAGATAAGCGCCGTAATCTGGTGCCAATTCCTGATACTGCGAGAAAGCTAATGCAGGGCGTAGATGCAACGCATTTACGTGAACATCTGTTTAGTTATCTGGCTTTTGCTTTGCGTGGTGAGCAGATTACGGAAAAAGATTTTTCTTTTGAGCGTATTGACCAGTATCTGGTGCCTTTTATTAAGGTGCTGGATGAAAAAGGCAAATTGATTGCACAAGGGCGTGATCTGGATGAGCTAAAAGCACGCTGTCGTGTTGAAACCCATCGCCCAGTGAAACAGCAAAAAGGTGAATTCAAAACCTTCCCTGACAACTTTATTTTTGAAGCTTCGCAAAAAGTCACGGGTGTCGTGGTCAAGCAATATCAAGCGTTGGTGCCAACCAAGCTGTTTGCCGAGCTGGATGCGAAAGATGAGTCAGGTGTGGTGATTCAAACCTTCAATGATCAGGATGAAGCGATCAAGCAACATCGTGAAGGGGTGATTCGACTGGTGCATATGCAGTTGGGCGATTTAATCCGTCAATTGAAAAAGCAGATTTCCAAGCCGCTGGCTTTGGCTTATTCGCCTTTAGGTGAACGGGCAAAACTGGAACAAATGCTGGTTTATGCAACCTTACAGGTTTCGATTCAGGAACTGCCAAAAAATGCCGATGAGTTTCAACAGTTATTGACTGAGACCAAAAAGAAGTTTTTAGCAAATGGTCAACAGACATTGGCTGATTTAACTGAAATATTTACCCAATGGCAGCAAATTCGCCGTGAATTGCTGGTGCTCGATCAAAGTATCTTTGGCCGCAGTGTGGATGATATTGAAGATCAGCTTGATTTAATGTCGTTGGCAGACTTTGTTTATAGTCAGTCACCTGAGATTTGGCAGGAATACCCGCGTTATTTGAAAGCACTGCTATTGCGTTTAGACCGATTGCCAAATAATCTACAACGTGATCTTGCTGCAATTGATGATGTCGATCCATGGATGGACAAAGTATTTAAATTTAAAAAAGATCCTAAAATCAAAGAATTGTATTTGATGTTGGAAGAACTCAGAATTTCCTTGTTTTCTCAACCGATGAAAACAAAGCTGCCTATTTCACCAACTAGATTACAAAAACTATGGGATCGATTAGCAATCGGTTAAACTGAGAAATATGAAAGTTAGAAGCATTCTTTACAGGAGTTTTACATGGGCATCCGTATAACAGGTACTGGGTTATTTCACCCAACCGAATCTATTTCCAATGAAGAGTTGGTTGAAAGTTTAAATGCTTATGTAGAACAATATAACCAAGATAACGCAGCTCAAATCGAAGCGGGCGAAATCGAGGCTTTACGTGGTTCAAGCCCTGAATTTATTGAAAAAGCATCAGGGATTAAACGTCGCTATGTAGTCGAAAAATCAGGTATTTTAGATCCAACACGCTTGCGTCCGCGTTTGCAGGAACGTAGCAATGATGAGCTTTCACTTCAAGCAGAGTGGGGCGTGATTGCTGCAAAACAGGCGATGGAAAATGCAGGCGTAACCGCTGAAGACATCGATGTGGTGATTTTAGCATGTTCAAACATGCAACGTGCTTATCCTGCAGTTGCGATTGAAATTCAGTCTGCACTTGGGATTCAGGGTTATGCTTATGATATGAATGTGGCATGTTCTGCTGCAACATTCGGTTTGAAGCAAGCGTATGACGCAGTGAAATGTGGCGCTCGCCGTGTGTTATTGCTCAATGTTGAAATCACGTCTGGTCATTTGGATTATCGTACCCGTGATGCCCACTTTATTTTTGGTGATGTTGCGACAGCGTCAATTATTGAAGAAACTGAAACAAAATCAGGTTTTGAAATTTTAGATATTCATTTGTTTACTCAATTCTCAAATAATATCCGTAATAACTTTGGTTTCTTAAATCGCAGTGAAGACGCGGTTGTAGATGACAAACTGTTCCGTCAAGACGGTCGTAAAGTATTTAAAGAAGTTTGTCCGCTTGTTGCAAAAATCATTTCTGCACAATTAGAGAAACTTGAATTAACGCCTGAGCAAATCAAGCGTTTCTGGTTGCATCAAGCCAATGCCAACATGAATGAACTGATTTTAAAATTGGTTGTTGGTAAAGATGCTGATCTTGAGCGTGCACCGATCATCTTGGATGAGTTTGCCAATACTTCATCTGCGGGTGTTATTATTGCGATGCATCGTACTGGTGAACAGGTAGATAATGGCGAATTCGCTGTGATTTCTTCTTTCGGTGCTGGCTATTCAGTTGGCTCGATTGTGGTACAAAAGCATATTGCTTAAGCCTTTGGCTAGAATATAAAAAAAACACCACGATTGTGGTGTTTTTTTATTGCCTTATGAAACCTTAAGCTTCAATCGCTTGAACTGCAATTTTCTTGGCAGGATCTGCTTTACGACGTACAGCAGGTACTGGTTCACCATGATATTGACGATCAGCAAAGTAGCTTGAACGAACCATTGGCGCAGACCAGATATTTCTGAAACCGAGCTTACGGCCATGTTCAGCATAACGCTCGAATTCTTCTGGCGTAACAAAACGGTCAATTGGGGCATGTTGCTTAGACGGTTGCAGATATTGACCAATGGTCACGTAATCCACATCGTGTGCACGAAGATCATCCAGTAATGAAATTACTTCTTCTTCAGTTTCACCGATACCCACCATCAAACCACATTTGGTTGGCACATCAGGGCAGTATTCTTTAAACATTTTTAACAGGTTTAAAGAGTGCTGATAGTCAGAACCTGGGCGCATCGCTTTATAAAGACGAGGTACAGTTTCAATATTGTGGTTGAATACATCTGGCGGACATTCAGTCATGATACGTAAGGCGATATCCATACGACCACGGAAGTCTGGTACCAGAATTTCCAATAAGGTTTTTGGACTTAATGCACGCGCTTCTTTGATACAGTCCACAAAATGTTGAGCACCACCATCAAGAAGGTCATCACGGTCAACCGAGGTAATCACGGCATATTTTAAGCCTAGATTAGAAATGGTTTCAGCCATGTGACGCGGTTCATCAGGGTCCAATGCATTTGGACGACCGTGTGCAACATCACAGAATGGACAGCGACGGGTACAGATATCGCCCATGATCATGAAGGTTGCTGTACCACCACCGAAGCATTCAGGCAGGTTAGGGCAAGCAGCTTCTTCACATACGGTATGCAGTTTTTGTGAACGCAAGGTTGTTTTGATACGCTGAACTTCTTCTGGAGCGGTCATCTTGACTCGAATCCAGTCAGGTTTGCGAGGTACTTCAACCGTAGGGATAACTTTTACAGGAATTCTTGCGACTTTTTCCGCGCCACGAAGTTTTATACCCTGTTCAGGTTTACGGTGTTCAGACATATACTTCCTACAGCCTTTGATTTGAGATATGTGAATATTATAGTCAAATTTACTGCATTAAAGCAGGAAAAGTGGTATTCATTTTGAAAATGTAAATATATAAAAATATATAGTTGTGAAATACATCATCTCGCTGCATATTGGTTATCATATAGAGAGCAAAAACGGTTAAGAGACAAAGGAGCTTTGAATGCCACGTAAGAAAGAGGTCGTTGGTGGGAATATTGTTAAATATGATGCAGTAATTCTCGGTTCTGGCCCAGCTGGCGAAGGCGCGGCAATGAAGCTTGCAAAAGCAGGTAAAAAAGTTGCAATCGTTGATGTTCGTGATCAACTCGGCGGTAACTGCGCACATGTAGGAACAATTCCAAGTAAAGCTTTGCGTCAAACAGTTTCAAGTATCATTCGTTATCAACGTGATCCAATGTTTCAAAAAGTCGGTGAATGGAAACAATTCACCATGAAACAGGTATTACGTAATGCGCATAAAGTGATTCAACAGCAAGTTGACACGCATACACGTTTCTATGATCGCAATAAAATCGAAGTCTTTCATGGACGTGCTTATATTCAAGACAAGAATACGGTTCTGATTTTTGGTCAGGATGGCATTAAAGACACCATTATTTGCAAGCAAATTGTGATTGCAACGGGTAGCCGTCCATATCAACCAAAAGGTTTGGACTTCAATCACCCGCGTGTATTTGATTCAGACAAGATTCTTGATCTCGATTATGCCATTCAGAAAATCATCATTTATGGTGCAGGCGTGATCGGGTGTGAATATGCGTCGATTTTCATTGGATTAGATCATAAGGTTGATCTGATCAATACGCAGCAAAAGCTTTTAAGCTATCTGGATGATGAAATTGCCGATGCATTGTCATACCACTTGCGCGAACAAGGTGTGTTGATCCGTCACAATGAGCAGATTGACCGCTTAGAGACTTTTGATGATCACGTGGTTTTACATTTGCTCAGTGGTAAGAAGATCAAGGCAGATGCGATCTTGTGGTGTAATGGCCGTTCAGGCAATACCGATGGTTTAGGTCTTGAAAATGTGGGCTTAGTGCCAAATGGCCGTGGTCAGTTGATGGTGAATGATCAATATCAGACTGAAGCGGAAAATATTTTTGCGGCGGGTGATGTGATTGGCTGGCCGTCATTGGCATCGGCGGCGTATGACCAAGGTCGTTGCGCAGGTGCGAACATGGTAGGCGAGAAAAATGTGAAGCCAATCCGTGACGTTCCAACGGGTATTTATACTATTCCAGAGATTTCATCAATCGGTAAGACTGAGCAAGAGTTAACCGAAGAGAAAGTGCCATACGAAGTGGGTCAAGCATCTTTCCGTCATCTGGCACGTGCGCAGATTACAGGCGATACAGTTGGTGAATTAAAGATTCTATTCCACCGTGATACTTTAGAAGTATTGGGCATTCACTGCTTTGGTAACAATGCCGCAGAGATTATCCACATTGGACAGGTCGTAATGCATAGTCCAAACAATACTTTGAAGTACTTTGTTGAGACCACATTCAACTATCCAACTATGGCTGAAGCCTATCGTGTTGCGGCGTTGAATGGTATGAATCGTTTGTTCTAAGCCAGTCAGACATTGTATGATCCAAATGCCAATCACCTTGATTGGCATTTTGCTATCTTGAGTTGAATAAAAGGGAAATATGAAAAATCAAAGAAATAATCTGATCATTATTGCCATCGTCTTATTGGTCGCGGCTTATTTTGGTCTGGATCTTAAACAAAAACAAAATACTGGTGCTGGCGTTCAGACCTCCAATACAGGAAATACGGTTTCTGTTGATGATCAGCAAAAGATCATGCAAGCTTATCAGCAGCAACGCAGTAATGTTCAAGTACAGGCTCAAGGAACGGTGAAAGCCATTTTGCCTGATGACAATGAAGGCTCAAGACACCAGAAAATGATTCTTAAACTGGATAATGGTTTAACCGTTCTCATTGCCCATAATATCGATTTGGCGCCAAGAATTGAGGGGCTGAAGAAGGGTGATATCGTTGAGTTCTATGGTGAATATGAATATAGCCAGAAAGGTGGTGTCATTCACTGGACGCATCATGATCCACGCGGAAAGCACATTGATGGATGGCTAAAATATCAAGGAAAAATGTATCAATAGCATTTTTCCTTGATCGGTTACTTGCAAGATAGGCGCTAAATTAGCTTGTAAGCGCCAATTTTTGACGAATTTTCCATTTAGGTAGGACTTTAGCTAAATAAGCGTCCATGCACCATACAGGGCCAATCAGAAGGAATTGTAAGTCTTTAAAGAAAGAAGGCTTCTTACCTTCAACTTTATGGCCATAAAATTGACCGATCCATGCGATCACAAATACCCCAATATAGAATCCTACACCGACTGGCAAGATCACAATCAGCCATGCCATCACTGCCAGTAAGGCTGCCATCGCAATCGCCAGCATAATATCCAGACGCGCATAAAAAACTAAAGTTAAAACCAGCAATAAAGCTGTGAGTAAGGTGCTAAAGTGCGCAAGGATACCAATAATCGAAAATAAGATTGCAGGTACACAGACCCAGTGAATTTTCTTGTTGGTCTGGTTTTGGTGGCTATCACTATATTCATCAAACCATTCGTCTATCGATTTCACAATGCGTTCCTCGCTGTATTCATTTTTATTGCTTCAATATAACCAACAAGCGAAGAGGGCGTAAAGTCCTAAAAAAGAGAATCGATAAAAATAAAAAAAGCCGCATGAGGCGGCTTTTTTGAATGCTGTGGTTAACGCTTAAGAGTTAGGACCATCAACACGTTCGATGCTTACATTACCAGTACCAGCGCTAGACATACCTAATTGCTTTGCAGCACCGTAAGATAAGTCTAATACACGGTTACCATGGAATGGGCCACGGTCGTTTACTTTCACAACAACACTTTTACCATTGTCTTTGTTTGTTACACGGATGTAACAGTTCAAAGGAAGGCTACGGTGTGCAGCAGTCATGGCATTCATATCGAATGTTTCACCACTTGCCGTTTTACGACCATGGAATTGACGGCCGTACCATGAAGCAACGCCACTTTGGCTGAATTTACGAACGGTGTTCGAAGCAACTGTATTCAGTTTTTCAATCACTGAAGGCTCTTCTTCAGGGATATCGATCTTTGCAGCAATCGTCTGGCGACGTACTTTGTCACCTGAACTCTCAGTGATTGAAAGACTATTAACGTTAGAGAAACGAGAATTAAAATTTTGAGAATCTTTGCTTAGAACGCGGGCAGCCAAATTAGAACCATCCACATCATTTGATAATGATGAAGACTGTACCATTTCAGCATGTAACGGGCTTAAACTTAAGCCTGCCGTCAGCGCTAGAATATATTTTAGCGAAAACTGCATTGTATAAACTCCTAGAGAACATGCTTTTCTATTTCAGTAAAACTGCCTGAAATATAGTGCACATGTCTAATTATTCACTTTTGCAATTACTTTTAACTTGCGGCGATAATATTCATCGCTTACGAAGTGTGTCTAGTCTTTAACGATAAATAGTTACAAAAAGGGCAAAAACTTACAGTTTCTGGTTAAATAATAATCAATATTGTAACAAAAAATGAATTTTGCTGATTCTGTGTTCGTTTTTTATTAAAAAATTATTGACTTTTCATAATCTTGTAAAAAAGCTAGCCTATCGGCTAGCCACTTCTGTACCCAATAACCATACTGCTGTCGCATACATACGGCTCTTATTGTAGGTGGTAATCACCTGAAAATTTGGATAGGTAATATAGTAGATCGGACCAAATTGATCTTGTAATTGAATGACATTCACTAGATCAAGATCATCAATTTTTACCAAAGGGTTAACAGGTGTAATTCCTAGTCTTTTCAACTCGCCATAAGGTGTTGGCTGGGTTAGATCCTTGGCAATAATGCTATCAGGATTGTTGCCTGAGTAACGTGCAGGGAAGCCAATTGGACGATCACGCTCCCAGCCATACTGAGCTAAATAGTTTGCAATTGAACCAATCGCATCAGCAGCAGAATTTCTGAGATCAATATGTCCGTTACCATCGTAGTCCACACCAAGTTTCTGAATGTTACTTGGCATAAATTGTGGATAACCAATCGCACCTGCATAAGAGCCAACGATGCTGTTGGTTGGATAACCTTCTTTATAGGTCCACGAAATCAGGGCAGCAAGTTCATCACTAAAATAGTCTGCACGACGTGGATAGCCGAAAGCGAGCGTGGCTAGGGCATCACGTGTGATGAAAGAGCCCTTATTTGCGCCGTAGCCAGTCTCTACACCCAGAATACCTAAAATGACTGCTTTAGGGACGCCATACTGCTGTTCTGCGCGATTGAGGACATCTTCATACTCATTTTTAAAGCGAACACCACGTTGAATGGTGCCTTCAACCAGAAACATAGAACGATACTGATACCAAGGCTTACTTTCACCTGGGCGTGTCATGATATTTAAAATGTTAGGTAAATTACGTGCGCCGCTCATTGCAGCGTCAATTTGTTCGCTGCTTAAGCCGTAAGTTGTCATTGCTTTTTGTTTAAAAGCAAAGTAATTCGGGTGATTATAAAATTCATTTGCTTGTGCCCAATTACTGCTCAAGAATAAACCAGCGCTTAAAGTTAAAAATTTAAAAGTTTTATTCAAAGTAGGAAGAAACATAAGTTTATAAAATTCCTCATTATCGATGTGTATGAATAGACATAACCAGTCCAAAAGTTGACATAAGGGTAATAATTGCAGTTCCGCCATAACTCATGAACGGCAAAGGCACACCTACTACAGGTAAAATACCACTGACCATGCCTGCGTTTACAAATACATAAACAAAAAATGACAAACCAAAGGCGCCAGCTACTAAACGACCATAGTTATGGAAGCTTTGCAGGCCAATCTGGAAAGTCCTGAAAATAATTGCACAATAAAGAAGAATCAGCAGGGTAACACCGATCAGACCAAACTCTTCTGAATACGCTGCAATAATAAAGTCTGTATGGCCTTCAGGTAAAAAGTGTAAATGCGACTGAGTACCTTCAAGAAAGCCTTTACCGGAAAAGCCACCTGAACCAATCGCTGTTTTGGACTGGATAATGTTCCAGCCTGTACCCAAGGCATCTGCTTCGGGATTAAAAAGTGTTAATACCCGTTGACGTTGATAGTCATGTAATAAAAATTCCCATGCGATCGGAATAATAATACCAGCCGCACCTGCTGCTGCCGCAATCAACTTCCACGATAAGCCGCTGAGGAAAAGTACAAAAATACCGCTGGCGAGTACCAGTAAGGAAGTGCCTAGGTCAGGTTGTTCTGCAATGAGGAGAAAAGGCACCACAATCAGCATTAAAGACAGAATGACCTGAGAGAAGCTAGGAGGGAGGGCTTTGCGAGACAAGAACCATGCAACCATCATCGGCATGCCGATCTTCATAAACTCACTTGGCTGCACACTCCCGAAGCCCGGGATATCAATCCAGCGTTGAGCCCCCATACGTACTTCACCAAAGACCATCACTGCAATCAGGCACAACACACCGAACACATAAAAGTAAGGTGAAAATGCCTGATAGACTTTTGGTGGAATCTGGGCCAAACCAAACATCACCGCAAAGCCAATTCCGAAGCTCATCGCCTGTTTGGTAACCAGTCCTACATCTTGTGCAGATGCGCTATATAAAACAGTCAGGCCGAGTATGGCATTCAGGATCAAAAACAGGCAAAGCCAAGGATCTAGGTGAAGTTGTTGCCAACGAGAAAGTTGATTGGCTGTGCTCAAGCCATCACGTGGTGCTTGACGCAAAAATTTGTATTGTGAGCTTGGAGACATGCGATTCTAAATCAAGTAAATCAACGCTTCGCGCATGCTAACATAATCGCCGATTTAGACAATGCAATTTTAGAAATTGTGACATTTATAAGCAGTTAATTTTGCATAAAATCGGCATAAAAAAAGCGACGATTTTACAATCGTCGCTTTCTGCTGAATTTCAGCTTATTTTTGAACCAGTAACTGATCGAAATGCTTGGTAAACACTTCGAGTTCAACTTGGCTTAAGCTAGGAATCAATTTCTTAATCACGATATGAACTGCGGTTTCAACACCACTTGTTGCAACGCTAGCAACGCCACGTTTTACCATACCAAGACCAAGTGTCTTGTTATATTCAGTCATAAAGTGGTGGATCAGCGCATCGGCAAATGTTTTAAACTGTTTTGTTAAAGCATCGCGTTGCTCTTTGCCATTTCCAGCAGCTACTTCAGCAAAGCTCTTTTTCATGTCAGCAACAAGGCTATCTGGTAATGCTGTACCGATACGTTGTTTACCGTCATTATCAATGAATAGGCTCTTTTCCATAAAGGCTAAAGATTCAAGCACCTGTTCATTTGAAGCTTTGCCTAGAAGCTGTTTCATGAGGGTTTCAACAATGCCGCGAATTTTAATCGCTAGACCTTCGGTAGTATCTCGCTTGTCACTTGGTGGAAACTGCTGAACCAGGTGAACCAACATGGTGTCAATTAACTCATCAGTAAGCTGTAGAGAAATTTTGTCACGTAAAGGGTATTGAGGCTCTTTACTGTCACGATTGGCTTGTGCAAGTTGAATATCCTGACTCAAACTTGCTGACGGAAGAATACCGAAATAACTGGTCATTGAAGAACGTCCTCTATATATCAAATTTATTCGTTTTATTGTCGTGCCAAGCGAATTGGCTCGGGCATCCATGACAAATCTGATACTCGGCATGGGTTAATATCCAAGCCCCCGCGGCGAGTATAAGTTGCATAGACCATCAGTTTTTCTGGCTTCAAAAGTTGCCAAATGTCGGCAAATATTTGCTCAACACATTGCTCATGGAAACCATTATGCTGACGGTACGAGATAATATAAGCTAAAACGCTGCGATAACAAGGCTTTTTACCTTGCAAACGAATAAAAACCGTACCCCAGTCTGGTTGCCCTGTGACAGGACAATTGCTTCTTAAAAGATGAGAGTAAAGCTCAATTTCTACGTTTTCTTCAACAGACGCATCTAATTGCAACAACGTCGAATCAGGATGTTCGGAAAGACGTTCTGGAATCAAGTCATCAATGCAAATGCCTTGAGGTTTTGAAATTTCTAAATCATCGACTTGAAACAGGTGCAGTTCAACTTTTGCACCTGCTGCTTTTGACAGATCCTGTTCAACTGTTGCAATAAAGGCTTCTTTCGACTCAAATTGAGTGAAGTTCATGCTGTTGAAATAAAGCTTAAGTGACTTCGATTCAATTAAGTTGGGTGAGCTTGCTGGCAGCGTTAAACGACCAATCGCCACCTGAGGTAAACCCAGCTGATTCAGCCATGAAATTTCAAAAACATGCCACCAGTCTTTGCCTTGAGTAATGCCTTCAATATGCGCATATTGTTGACGAGACTCAGCACGAGCAATTGGAAATAAAACTTCTGGCTGATATTGAGTCGGGTATTGGGTGTCTTTACCCAATAAAGAAAGTTCAACACTCATTCACGCATTCCTGAACCACGAGCTAATAAATGATATGCAATTGCATAGAGGACAACACAACACAGTGTCACAACACCTAAAGAGAAGGCAACATTAACGTCACTGTGACCTAAAATGCCGTAACGGAAGGCATTGACCATATATACAATTGGATTAACTAAAGAGACGTTTTGCCAAAAAGGGCTTAATGCACTGATGGCATAGAATACACCACCTAAATAGGTGAGCGGGGTCAATACGAAAGTCGGGATAATCGAAATATCATCGAAAGACTTCGCATATACGGCATTAATAAAGCCACCCAGAGAAAACAATAATGACGTAATAATGACGGTATATATTGTCACAAATAAATTATAAATTTCTAAATGAGTAAAGAATAGGCTCATGATGGTCACAATCAAGCCAACCAGAACACCACGGCTGACCCCACCAATCACATAACCCCACAGGATTAAATGTAATGGCACAGGACTCATAATCAGTTCTTCAATGCTTTTCTGGAATTTGGCACTAAAGAAACTCGAAGAAACGTTGGCATAACTATTGGTAATGACAGCCATCATGATCAAACCGGGCACGATGAATTGCATATAGCTAAAGCCACCCATTTCACCAATACGTGAACCGACCAGATTCCCGAAGATCACAAAGTACAAACTCATAGTGATCGCAGGTGGAAGCAAGGTTTGTGGCCAGATTCGCATAAAGCGACGAATTTCTTTAACAACTAAAGTCCAAAGCGCAGTTTTTAATTGACTGAAGTTCATTCATTCGCTCCTGCAAGATTCTTCTCGACCATTTTCACGAATAACTCTTCCAGACGATTCGATTTATTCCGCATACTGTTCACTTGAATATTTTGTGACTGCAATATCAGGAACAGGTCATTCATACTGTGGGCTTTGTCCATGGTCACTTCTAACGTCACTGGATCAATCAGATTAAATTTGAAACCAATGATATTGAGATCAAAACCACTAATCGGTTCAGCCAAATCACAAATGAATGATTCTTCATTCAGCTGGTTGAGGAAGCCTTTCATGGTGGTGTCTTCTTTAATCACGCCACGATCGATAATCGCAATGCGACGACACAACATTTCGGCTTCTTCTAAATAGTGTGTGGTCAGAATGATTGACGTACCATTCTCATTCATTTCGGTGAGAAAGTCCCACATCGAACGACGAAGTTCAATATCAACACCAGCGGTTGGCTCATCCAGAATCAGTAGCTTTGGCTCATGCATCATGGCACGTGCAATCATCAAGCGGCGTTTCATACCGCCTGAAAGCATACGTGATTGAATATTACGTTTTTCCCATAGGCCAAGCTTTTCTAAATAATGTTCGGCACGTTGTTCTGCCAATTTTTTAGGAATGCCGTAATAACCAGCTTGGGTCACTAAAATATCGAAAGTTTTTTCGAATTGACCAAAATTAAATTCTTGAGGAACAACACCAAGACATTGTTTTGCTTGAGAAGGATGGGTATCTAAGTTATGTCCAAAAATCTCAACTGAACCAGATGTTTTTTTGGCTAAAGAGCTAATGATACTGATCGTAGTCGATTTTCCTGCACCATTAGGACCTAATAATGCATAAAACTCACCTTCAGGGACGGTTAAATTAATACCTTTTAACGCCTGAAAACCATTACGATAAGTTTTGGACAAATCGCTCAACACCAAAGCATCAGTCATAAACGTCTCACGTTGTTAAATAGAACGGGTATTTTGAGCGATATGAATAAATAAACCAAGTAGAAAAATAGGTTTATGGCGTGTTAAAAACAGAACGATTATAGAAATATGAGAATTTGGGTAAAAAAGAAGAAGCAATGGTGCGCTCAGCGGGACTCGAACCCACGCCACAGGCTTCGGAGACCTGTACTCTATCCAGTTGAGCTATGAGCGCATGCGTGCCACATCATAGGCAAAAAACACAGGCAGGTAAATATATACCTTTGAATAAAGCGATTTCTTGTTTATTAAAACATCAATTTTATTCTCGACTTAGTCAAATTCTGGAATAAAACTATAAATGCTGTACTGAATAATTGATTAATTTCAACGTTTGATTCAACTGACTTGGTGGAATCCGCGATTCTTGTAATGACGTAATCCATTGCATCTGGCAGGCTTTCAGTTGCTGTAAAGAATGAATCGACTGAATTTTCTGGACTAACGGGCGAGCCATCAGACCACAATAGCTGGTCAATGTTTGAATCATAACTTGCTGGATTTCAACAAAAGGAAGTTTTTCCAGTTCAACTGTTTCTTCAACTTTTAATGTTGGTTGAATTATGTCTTGTTCTTGAACTGGGAGTGATTGAATAGGTAGTGCTTCTTCAAGAACTTCTGTCGTTAAAACTGTTTTTGTTTCTTCTTTATTTATTGGTGGGGATGTGTGTTGTGCCAATAGCCCCATCTCAATCAGTTGTTGCACCAGTTCAGTGGGTGCAATGCGATCCTTATAATCTTGATCTAGTTCTTTAAAATCTTCGTGATCAATTAAAAGTAACAAACGACGTTGACGGGCAGTTAAAGCTATATGACGTTCCTGTAACGCACTTTGCCCAAGTTCAGTTTTAAAAAAATGTGACATCTCTTAATTTCCCCCTAATCAAGATAAGACGGGGATTAAGATAGAGTTGAAAAATGACAGTAATATTAACAATTTATTAAATATCACTGCCTTTTTTGATAAAGAGGGGAAGTTGCGAAAAGACTTTCCCTTTAAGCTTATTTAACTAATTTTGCTTCTAAAGCTTTGCGCAAATAAGGATCTAGATCATCCTGACGCATTAGCCATTGAATATAGTCAGCAGGAAGATCCTGAATGGCAGTGCCTTTATGTTTGCCAAAGGTGATACTTTTTGGAATACGGGCTTCTTCTGAGGCAATATAGAGTTGTTCAATATCTTGAATGTTGAGTTGATGGATGATGTGCATCAAGATATTGGCAGTTAAGATAATGTCAGCGTCTGCACGATGCGCACCTTTAAGCATTTCGCGTGCTTTATCACTGCCTTTAGAAATGAGATAGATGAGGGCAGAGATATTATGTGCTTCAGCATTTTCCCAAACATGTCGTGCCAGTGCCAAAGTACAAATGGGCTTTAATTGAGATACATCGACACCACAACGTGCAATAGCAGCAATATCATAGTCAACGTTATGACCAATAATATAGGTGGTTTGAGCAGGAAGCTGAAACTCATTATAAAAAGGTTGTCCCACCAGATCAGATTCTAAAATATGGTGTACTGCCATGGCCGCATAAGAAATCGGTTGTCCAACCTGATAAAGTTGGTCAAAGATCTGCTTTTTATCCAGACTGAGTTTTCCATTTTCGATTTTAATTGGAGCGTAGGCGATTTCAATCGGCAAACCATTCAAAGTATGCGTTTCTGTATCTAGGATGATGGCTTGCATGAAAGTCGACCTGATCTGAGTTGAGAATGCCAATATCTTACAAGAAATTTATTTGAAACAGGATTGAATCAGTCAAGGTCACTTTATTTTTTTTAAACATAAAATTGAGTTTGGATAAATTAACATCGAAAATTGAAAAAATACTTGAACAATTTGATATTAAGCGCATTCTTATGGAAGTAATTGCCTTAGTAAAAGGTGTGCTAGGGATTAAAATGAAAAAGATAAAAAACAGGGAAACATGACATGAATATGAAATTGTTAACGGTTGCGCTCATCAGTTCAAGCGTGTTGCTTAGCGCGTGTAATGACGATGATAACGATATTTCGTTTGTACCTAAGCCAGACATTCCAGAAAATAATATTAAAAATCCAGTTGTGGGGATTCCAGTAGCATATACCAAAACAGATTTTAGCGCGGTGGCTACGGAAAGCTCGGTATTGACCTATAAAATGTTGGGACAGAATGGTAAGGAAACGATGGCAACCAGCCTGTTGTTTGTACCAGGCGGGCCAACACCTCAAGGGGGATGGAAAATTGTTGCATGGGCGCATGGTACAACAGGGGTAGCAGATCAATGTGCGCCGAGTCGTAATGCAACTGGCCCTGAGGTTGGAAATATGATTACGCAGTTACTTGCAGCAGGTTATGTTGTAGTCGCGCCTGATTACGAAGGCTTGGGAGAACCGAGTGGTCGAGAATTACATCCATTCTTGAATGTTAAGAGTGAGGCATTCTCTATTACCGATGCTGTAGTTGCTGCACGATATTATTTAGCTGGACAAGGTAAAGTTGTATCTCGTCAATGGATGACAGTAGGGCATTCACAAGGTGGGCAAGCAGCATTGGGCGCAGCGCAATATCAAAGTCGTGCCAAGCTGGATTATAAAGGAACAATTGCTGTTGCTCCTGCGTCTAATTTAGCGGCTATTTTGGTCAATGGGAATGCATCTGTTGAAAATGCACCTTTGCCGCAAAAAATTGAAATGTATGCGCAACTGGATACATTTACGGCCTTAATTACCGCCGGACTACGAAACCTTGAACCAAGCTTTAGCTATACCAATGTATTCCAGTCGCCAACGGATGGGATCGCTAACAATGCAGAAACTGATTGCTTTGATGTGCTAGGTAAAAAGTTTGGAGACGCCATGCAGAAATATGCACTGAGCAATGGTAATTTAACCAATTATCCTCGCACACAAACCAATTTTATGGCTGTGCCATTGGTGAAAACATTCCTGGAAAAGGATTCACAGCCCGCTCAAGTGAAGTTGAATCAGCCTGTTACGATTTATCAAGGTGCACAGGACACAACCGTTCCTAAAGCAGCAACGGATGCACTTGTAGCGCTGGCTCAGAGTAAAGGGTCAAGCATCCAGTACATTACGAATACACAGTGGAATCACGGTACAGCTTATGACTTGAATATCAGCAATATTGTCAGGGATGTAAAAGCGGCGATGCCTGCGAATAATTAAGTCCGAATCTAAACAAGCCCAATTTACCTATTTAGGCCATTGGGCTTTTGATTCCACTATTGACTCATAAAAATGTATAAAAAATAACTTATTGCTTTTGGTTGATTCAATCACCTCTATAAATCAATAAAATTTACGAATAATTAAATAAATATCAATCTGTGAAACCCTAAACTTCGTGCTACAATACGCACCAATCTTTAGCACGGCTTAAAAGCCCTAATTTATAGGACCCTCCGCTAATGTTTGCCAATATTTCTATTGCTGAATTTGATCCAGAATTAGCTCAAGCGATTGCTTCTGAAGGCGTACGCCAAGAAGCACATATTGAGTTAATTGCATCTGAAAACTATTGTTCACCAGCTGTGATGGAAGCACAGGGATCAAAACTTACTAACAAATATGCAGAAGGCTATCCTGGCAAACGCTACTACGGCGGTTGTGAATATGTTGACGTGATCGAGCAACTTGCAATTGATCGCGCAAAAGAATTATTCGGCGCTGATTACGCAAACGTTCAACCACACGCAGGTTCTCAAGCGAACTCAGCTGTTTACCTAGCGCTTCTTAACCCAGGCGATACTGTATTGGGTATGAGCTTGGCGCACGGTGGTCACTTGACGCACGGTGCAAAAGTAAGCTTCTCTGGTAAAACATACAATGCGATCCAGTACGGTTTGAACCCAGAAACGGGTGAAATCGATTATGAAGAAGTTGAACGTTTAGCTTTAGAGCATAAGCCACGCATGATCGTTGCTGGTTTCTCTGCATATAGCCAAGTTGTTGACTGGCAGCGTTTCCGTGACATCGCAGACAAAGTAGGTGCATACCTTTTTGTTGATATGGCTCACGTTGCAGGTCTTGTTGCTGCTGGCGTATATCCAAACCCAGTACAAATTGCAGACGTAACAACCACAACGACGCATAAAACACTTCGTGGTCCACGTTCTGGTTTGATTCTTGCTAAAGCAAACGAAGAAATCGAGAAAAAACTTCAATCAGCTGTATTCCCTGGCAACCAGGGTGGTCCGTTGATGCATGCGATTGCTGCAAAAGCAATCTGCTTCAAAGAAGCAATGTCTGATGAATTCAAAACTTACCAACAACAAGTTGTGAAGAATGCTCAAGCAATGGCTGAAGTATTAATCGCACGTGGTTATGATGTTGTGTCTGGTGGTACAGAAAACCATTTATTCTTATTGTCTTTAATTAAACAAGACGTAACAGGTAAAGATGCTGATGCATGGTTAGGTGCTGCACATATCACTGTAAATAAAAACGCGGTTCCAAATGACCCACGTTCTCCGTTTGTGACTTCTGGTATCCGTATTGGTACACCAGCAGTGACCACACGTGGTTTTGGTGAAGCGGAAGTTCGTGAACTTGCTGGCTGGATCGCTGACGTGATCGATAGCAAAGGTGATGAGAAAGTGATCGCTGATGTTAAAGCAAAAGTTGAAGCAGTTTGTGCAAAATTCCCAGTATATGCAAACTAATTTGTATATCTAAAAAAAGCGCCGTCAGGCGCTTTTTTTATTTTTGTCTTTTATACAATTTGTAGGTGATTAAACTTTTGTAAAAGTTCAGCTTGAGTTTCAGTGTATTGCGGATCAGGTTTGATACAGTCAATCGGACACACCGCCACACAAGTGGGTACTTCATAAAAACCGACACACTCGGTACAGCGGAGTGGGGCGATTTCATAGACTTTTGCACCTTCATCGATCGCTTGATTGGGGCATTCAGGCAAACACATATCACAATTGATACATGCATCTGTAATCAGCAAAGCCATTTTAATCTGCCGAATAGGCTAAAGCTGCTGAATGCAATTGCTCAGCAGCATCAGGTAAATTACGGATCAGCAGCGCATAAGCAATATCAATCTCTGGAGAGAGAGGAATTTCAACAATGTGGCCTGAGCCTTTGGCATTCTCAATCGGATTGCCTTTAAGGTCTCGCATCTGTTCCAAGATAAAGCTGATATTACCTTTTGGTGTCATCAGTTCCAGTGAATCGCCAACCAGAAAGCGATTTTTGACTTCGATACGAATATAGTCGCCATTGCGCTCAATCACTTCACCACAAAACTGTTGATAGTCAAAGTGAGATGAACCATCCGTATAATTCTGATAATCGCGATGCACATGACGGCGTAAGAAGCCTTCGGTATAGCCTCTATTGGCCAGACCTTCCAGTTGGGTCATTAAGCTGGTATCAAATGCTTTCCCAGCAAGTGCGTCATCTATGGCCTTACGGTAAATCTGTGCTGTGCGTGCACAATAAAAATAGGATTTAGTGCGACCTTCAATTTTCAGTGAAGCCACTCCAATTTTAGTAAGTCGATCAACATGCTGCACGGCACGTAAATCTTTTGAGTTCATAAAATAAGTACCATGTTCATCTTCTTCAGCCGCAAACATATCTTCATCGTTGCGTTGTACTAAAACAGTGTGTGCTGAGGAATGAGATGTTGAGGCTTGAGAACAACATGTTTTTTCTGAATGGATCTGTTGAACAGGGATCACATCACCATTGGCATCTTCTTGTGCGGCATGAATCTTATAATCCCAGCGGCAGGCATTGGTACAGGCCCCTTGATTGGCATCGCGTTTATTCATATAGCCCGACAATAGGCAACGTCCGGAATAGGCCATGCACAGTGCGCCATGTACAAAAACTTCCAGCTCAATGTCTGGGACCTGTGTCTGAATTTCCTCGATTTCTTCGATCGACAATTCACGAGACAGAATAATGCGGCTTAGACCATAATCCTTCCAGAATTTAACCGTTGCCCAGTTAATGGCATTGGCTTGTACTGAGAGATGAATCTGCATCTCAGGGAAATGTTCACGTACCATCATGATCAAGCCTGGATCAGACATAATCAATGCATCTGGTTGCATGGCAATAATCGGTTCGATATCTCGGATAAAATTTTTAAGCTTGCTGTTATGAGGCTGGATATTGACCACTACATAAAACTTTTTGCCTAAGGCATGCGCCTCATCAATACCCATTTTTAAATTGTCGTGGTCAAACTCATTATTACGCACACGTAAGCTATAACGAGGTTGACCTGCGTAGACCGCATCTGCGCCATAAGCAAAGGCATAGCGCATGTTTTTAAGGGAACCAGCAGGAGAGAGTAATTCGGTATTCATCATGCAGTAAAAGGCATATAAAAAATAGGGGATTATTCTAGAAAGTTCGAAACAATGATTCAACCTAGCATTTTGCTCAGGATTTTATCGATAGGCTGGAAAGATTGCGGGCATAAAAAAAGCACCCGAAGGTGCTTTTTCTAAGAAATTAGTGATGACGATGCTTTCTTTTTTTCTTGTATTTTTTTGACTGGTGATTGTCATAATAACGGTCTTGACCGACTTTACGGCCTAAAGCAGAACCACCTGCGGCACCCGCAGCAGCGCCGATATAACCGCCTGTTGTACCACCGAGGTTTTTACCTACAGTATAACCACCCACACCACCTAAACCACCGCCAATAGCAGCTTCAGTACGTGTACGTTTGCTACTTGCAGCCGCTGCACCACCAGCGCCACCGAGTGCAGAGCCAATCATTGCGCCGTTATTGCCACCGATTTCTTTACCAAGTGCAGTACCAACGACACTACCGAGTGCAGATGTTGCTGCAACACGAGTTGCGTTATCAGCATGAGCGACAGTAACAAGTGATGAAGTTGCAAAGATTGCACCACATAACCAAGCGTTTAATTTCATTTTTTGACTCCGTGTCCGCAATAAATCGGACGTCTTTCTAATGGCAGCAAATGTAACAAAGTTTGAGAATGAAAGTGTGGAGAAGCTGGCCTAAATTATTACTCTTTGGTGTCTGGATTGTAATCTTTTGTTTTATATTAGGTTTTTATAAAATATATAATGATTTAAAAACAAATGGTTAGGGTTTTGTTGTTGAGGATAAGGCTTAAATATTTTTAAGCCTTTATTTCAAAATAAAACTTAGTCCTGTTGTTCATCTTTTACAGAATTGTCTTCTAACTTGAGTTGACGCGGGTTAAATTCTGTTTGGAGACGTAAATAATTTAGATCACGAATATTCTTTTGTGTGGCGACGACACCAAATAAACTTAATAAGAAGGACATAATATAAAAGCCTTTCTCACTCATTGTCAGTTCGGCGTTCCATAAACTAACCAATAAAAGCACGATACACACAGCCATTGAGGCCCAGCACAGTCCGTAGTAAATGGCAGTCACAGGAATTTCTTCAAGTTGATCTCGTACCGTTTTTTGCAGGGATGCTGCCGAGAAAAGGCCATAGAGTAAAATGACAAGATAATAGCCTTTTTCATGGAGTGGCATATTGGCATTCCACAATCCAATCATAAAGCCAACGGCACCTGCAATTAAGGCAACCCAACTTGCTGCAATAAAGGCCGAGGTGGGGCGATTAATAAAATTATTCATAGTTTATCCTGTTGTTTTATCATTCTATTTATCCTCCATTATTTATAGCTAAGCACTCGGCAGAGAACAAGTCGTAAAAACTAAAACTGAACAATTTGTGATGAAATGAGGGGGGAATAGTAAGTTCCACAGTTTCACTATGTCTTTTAAGCGGCAGAGTCTGTAAACTATGCGCAATTTTTTGATTTTGCTCGTGCTTCTTGGGTCTCTATTGTCTGTATTTCATGCCTTGTTTCTGTTGTTTTAGCTGATAACGCAATGCATGGCTGAAAGGCCAACAAACCCTATTTTGATCGCACTGAGTCTTTAGATTTTGAGATATTCCGCCCATGAAAGCATCACTCCGTTTAAGACTCGATCAACTTTGTGATCGTCACGAAGAGCTGACTGCATTACTCGCTGATGTAGAAGTAATTTCGGACAATAAACGTTTCCGTAAATTGTCCCGTGAACATAATGATTTAACTGAAATCACCGAAGTTTGGAGTAAGTATCGTCAAGCGGAAGAAGATATTGAAACTGCCGAAATGATGAAATCAGATCCTGATTTCAAAGATATGGCTGAAGAAGAAATCAAAGAAAATAAAGCACTTCTGGTCGAGCTTGAAGATCAACTTAATGTGTTGATGATTCCTAAAGATCCGAACGATGCCAATGCAGCTTATCTTGAAGTGCGTGCAGGAACGGGCGGTGATGAGGCTGCGATCTTCTCGGGCGATTTATTCCGTATGTACAGTAAATACGCTGAAACCCAAGGTTGGCGTATTGAAGTGCTTTCTGAAAATGAAGGTGAGCATGGCGGTTATAAAGAGATCATTTGCCGTATCGATGGTGAAGGTGTGTATGGTCGCTTGAAGTTTGAAAGTGGCGCGCACCGTGTACAACGTGTCCCTGCAACTGAATCGCAAGGACGTGTTCATACCTCGGCATGTACAGTTGCTATTCTTCCAGAAGTCGATGTAGATACCACAGTTGAAATCAATCCTGCTGATTTGCGTATTGATACTTATCGTGCGTCAGGTGCGGGTGGTCAGCATATTAACAAAACTGATTCTGCGGTGCGTATTACCCATATTCCGTCTGGGGTTGTGGTGGAATGTCAGGAAGAACGTTCACAGCATAAGAACAAAGCCAAAGCGATGGCGTTGTTGGTGTCACGTCTGGAAAATGCCAAACGTGCAGCAGCAGATGCAGCAACATCAGAAATGCGTCGTGATTTGGTCGGTTCAGGTGACCGTTCAGAGCGTATTCGTACCTATAACTACCCGCAAGGTCGTATGACCGATCATCGTATTAACCTGACTTTATATAAGTTAGATGCAATTATGGAAGGTGATTTAACCGAATTACTGGACAGCTTGCATCGTGAATATCAGGCTGATCAGCTGGCGATGCTTGCACAGGAAAATGGCGGCTAATGAATATTGCTCAAGCGTTAGAGATTAAAGGTGAAATTGATAGCTATGAACGTCAGGAGGCGGCATGGCTACTTGAGCATCTTCTTGGTATTAATGCACTGGAACTCAAACTACGCCTTGAGCAAGAATTAACAGACATGCAGAAACAGGCTTATCTGGATGGTCTGGCTCGTATTGAGCAGGGTGAGCCCTTGGCCTATGTCACTGGTTCACAGCCATTTTGGACCTTAGATCTGAAAGTGACCCATGACACTTTGGTGCCACGTCCAGATACTGAAATTCTTGTGGAAACAGTGTTGAAGCTGCCACTGGATCAGCAAGCCAAGATTGTTGATTTGGGTACGGGAACGGGTGCAATTGCTTTGGCACTTGCGAGTGAACGTCCGCAATGGCAAGTCATGGCGACTGATATTTATGAGCCAACTTTAGCGGTTGCTCAGGAAAATGCGCTTCGGCATGGTCTGATGCAGGTGAAATTTGCTTGTGGTGCATGGTTTGAAGCACTGGATGAGCAGCAGTTTGATTTAATTGTGTCGAATCCACCGTATATTGATCCAGAAGACGTGCATATGCAGAAGCTCAAGTCTGAACCTGAGCGTGCCTTGATTGCGGATCGTCAGGGGATGGCGGATATCGAAACCATTATCGAGCAAGGTAAAAACTGGCTCAAACCAAAAGGCTGGATTGTGCTGGAACATGGTTATGACCAAGGTGAAGCTGTTCGCCAGGTCTTCGAGCAGCAAGGTTTTGAGCAAATCCAGACAATTAAGGATTATGGCGGCAATGATCGGGTCAGTTTAGGTCAAAAGTCTGCTTAATCTTTAATATATTGCTGTACGGCTTTTGCTAAATTGTGATTGCCGTGTTTTTCAAGCCCATCAACCACGCCTAAAGCATCTACTTTTTCCCGATTTTGACTCAATTTAAATTTGCCTGTGATCTCGGTGATCTGAATTTCAATGCCCACAATTTCTTGCAATTGCTGAGTAATGTATTCGGCAGGTGCATCTGACATTTTCCATGGAACAGGCTGTTTCGCTTCATGTGTCCGTGTCAGTTTTGCCAAAATGCCGCGCAATGATTTTTCATCAGATAAGAAATTAATTTTGCCTTTAACATGCACCACCTGATAGTTCCATGTCGGTACATGTTGATGATGATGTTGTTTGCTCGGATACCAGTTCGGTGAAATATAACCTTGCTCACCTTGAAAGATAATCAGGACTTCTGTGCCATTTGGGATTTGCGTATGCAATGCATTATTTTTGGCAATGTGTGCAATCAGTGTCGCCGTTTGATTTTCTTCATCGAGTATCAGTTTGAAAGGCAGATGATGGGCATCCAAGCCTTCTGAACTGTGGCTGATAAGGGGAGCAAAAGGATAATCCTGAATCAGTTGATAGAGTTTTTGAGGGTCTTTTTCTTCAAAAATTTCAGGTAAGTACATGGCTTAATTCCTTTTACTCATCAAGTAGGTTCAGTTTGTTTTTCTTTAATGGAGAGGTTTTACGATAACTGCCTGGGCTGACACCACTCCATTTTTTAAAGGCACGGTGAAAAGCACTTGGATCATGAAAGTTGAGGTCATCACTAATACTTTGAATTGAATCATCCGTTTTGCTCAGCCTTTCAATTGCAATATCACAGCGAATGTCATTCTTCAGCTGCTGGTAGCTGACACCTTCCTGTTTTAAACGACGCTGGATGGTGGCTGTCGACATATTGAGCTGCTGCGCAATATCTTTTAGTTCTGCCCATTCCGAAGGTGCTTGTAGAAGCAATTGCCGACGTATTTGTAGACTCAGCGAATTTTCATTCTTGAAACGTACAATCAGGTTGTAGGGTGTATGTTTAAGAAAATCATTAAGTGCCTGTTTATCTTTTTTGATTTTATGTTTCAGATAATGTGCATCAAATTCGATGCTGTTTTGCTCAGCATGGAAGTGGATATTTTCACAAAAACGGACACGATAATCCTGTATTTCTACAGGCGGATGGCATCTAAACGTCATTTTATGAAAGTGAATGCGCTGATCGCTGAGCCAGCACATTAAGCTGTGAACCAGCATCAGAAAGGTCGAGTAAGTAAACATCCGCTTCGGCTGTTCACGATCATGCAGAATCAGATAGGCTTTCGCACCTTTCTGAACCAGTTCACCCCGAATATCATCCAGAATCAGTGCTAAAAACTTTAGAATTTCTTTAATTGCCTGTTCCAGCGTTTCGGTATTAAAGGCAAGCTTTGCCAGTAATTGATAGCTACCACGGCGCATGGGATGGGTATCCATACCGAGAAACTCATCATTCATACTCTCCGCCAGTTCTACCCATAACTGGGCACACTGCGCGACAGGAACGCGAGCTTTGCTTGAGGTTAACAACTCAGCAGAAATGCCAGCCCGATTGGCAATACTGACAATATTTAAACCGCGACTTGCAGCAACACTTAATGCTTCCCGAATTAAAGCATTTGAAATTGTATCCTTGGCCGCATTAAGATCGTGAGTAAGGTTTTTGGTCATATCAGCATAAAATACAGGAGAATAAATAGATCGACTGCTCAAAAGTCGCATTAACTTTGCTACTTTTTGAAATTGTATCGGAAAAAAGTTGCCTTTAGGCTTAGTTATAAAAATTTATATCTTTAATTTGATAGGAAACGTAAATGAAAATTCAGGGAAAACATTTTGTTATTACAGGCGGTGGCTCTGGTCTAGGTGCAGCAACAGCTGAACATTTGGTTGAAAAAGGTGCGTCAGTCACTTTGGTTGATATGAATGTTGAAGCAGGACAACAACAAGCACAAGCATTGGGAGCACAGGCAGAATTTGTAAAACTGGATGTGACCGATGAAGCAGCTGCGGAACAGTTTTTTAAAGATGTGTTGGCCAAACATGGCAGTGTATATGGCCTGATCAATTGTGCGGGCATTGGCCCTTCGGCAAAAGTTGTGGGTAAAGAGGGCGTACATGATTTGGCAATGTTCTCGAAAACGTTACACATCAATGTCACAGGCACATTTAATATGTTGCGCTTTGCCGCGGATGCCATGAGTAAGAATACCGTTGCGGAAGGTGATGAAGATCGAGGGGTGATCGTCAATACAGCTTCGGTTGCAGCCTTTGATGGACAAATTGGGCAGGCAGCATATTCTGCATCGAAAGGTGCCGTTGTGGCGATGACTTTGCCGATTGCACGAGAACTTGCTCGTCATGCGATACGTGTGATGACCATTGCACCGGGTATTATGGAAACCCCGATGTTAAAAGGTTTACCGCAGAACGTACAGGATGCTTTAGGGCAAATGGTCCCTTATCCTTCACGTTTGGGGCGCCCAGAAGAATTTGCTCGATTAGTGGCACATATCGCGGAAAACTCATATCTAAATGGTGAAGTGATTCGTTTGGATGGTGCGATTCGTATGGCACCAAAATAAGTTTTTTTAAAAAATTGAATCAATCTACAGAACAGTTGTGAGCTTGGCGCTAGCAACTGTTTTTTATTCTTGCTCTCAAATTTTATATTGTGTGTTGACGGGTTTGACTCTAAGGTAAGAAACAGCTTCTTGATAAGAATAACGATAGCTCAAGGATTTAGATATGAAATATAGACTGATGATTGCTACATTGTTTGGCCTGAGTGTAACGGGTTGTGTCGGTAATATGAATCCAACAGGTGGAAATTCATCACCGAATTATCCCTATTATAAAACTCGCGAAGTGCGCATCGTTAAAAAAATTCAGGTACCCGTAGGCACAACCTTGGTTTATGAAACCCAGTTTTTAAAGGAAGGCGAGCAAGATAAAATAATGTCTGAGGATAAACTCAAAGATATTCGTTTTCCTCAAGATCAACCGATGATGTGGGGTGGCGTGCCTGTGAGCATGATTTCGAAATTTTTTAATTCAGAAATGCATGGTTTTTCTGTATATGCCGACTTTCAACAACTTGATGCAAAGCAACGCAGTCGATTTGCTCAGTTGTGGCAGAGTTGTGATGATGATTTAGGGATTACAGTCAAAGACACCACGGACTGGTCTTTTAATAAAGCCAATATCGCCGATGTAGAAAGCTGTAGTGTCAATTATCAGCGTTATTTTAAAGACAATCAGAAACAGCAGCAGTTCCTAGATACCTTGTATCGTGAAATGATGAAAGCAGAGTAAATAAAACAGGCAATGCTGAAAATCATTGCCTGAGCTTTCGCTGATTATCTGGCTTTGACTTCATCACCAATCAAATAAAAGGTTCCACCCGCAATATAGTGCAAGCTTCGCAACTCTTTTGCAGCGTTCTGAAAATGCCAGTGTCCATCTCGGAATACGCGAGAATCGGCCCATGCTGCAACCACAGATCCAATAAATAAATCGTGTGCTTGCTGGTTATGTGGCTCTGGAATAACTTTGCAAATCAACCATGCCAGACTGCCTGTGACCAGCGGGACTGGATAGGGATCCTGATAAAACAATTCCGTTTTGCAATCTGCCAGTTTGGTGGGCTGATCAAATTTACTAATCGTACCGAGTTGGTGCACCATATCAATTTGCGCATAGCAGGGCACCTGTAGCGCAAAATAACCACTTTGCTCAACCAGTTGTCGGGTCTTGGTACTTTTGTCCAGAACAACAGTGACTTTGGCTGGCGTAAGTTCCAGTGCACATGCCCAAGCAGCAGCCATCACATCAGCGTCCTGTTCATGCTGAGCAGATACCAGAACAGTAGGGCCATGATTTAATAGACGATAGGCTTTGGAAAGTTCAACGGCTGTAATGTCTTGAGCACTCATATGCGATCCAGCTGGATGATAAGACTGGTTATTGTTACATAATCTCTCGAAAAATAAGATTCAATTTTTCTGCATTTAACATGTTCACTACAGCAAAAAAGGCAGCATGATTCAGTGTTTTTTTTTGCGTGAAAATTCAAAGCAGATATTAAGTTCTCATATACATCGATGCTTATATTTTCATTGTGTATCGCGTAGAACCTTTTTAACAACGCGTAAAGTGGAAATCCATTCCATTCGCGTTGGGTATGTACATTCATCGGAATTTTATCAATCAGTCGTAATTTTGGCCTGAATTGTTATGATTTTGGCGCAGTTTGCTTTAGTCTAAAAATCAAACAATATTAAAGGAGGGTGATTTGATATCCCTTTTGTATGGTCGGAATGATTCCACATACAAAATTATAGGACTAACACTTTGTAATAAAAATGAAAAATGCTCGGAGCAAAAACGTGAAAAAGAAATATTTAAATGCTATGGCGTTAATGGCAGGCATGTTTATTAGTAGTGGAACCGTTGTTCATGCAGGTTTGTTTGATTTTCTATCACCTAAAGCCTCATGGCAAAACTGTAATGTGAACGGTTGCTCAGTCGGTGGTAGTACCAACGTCACCTCCAGTTATGCAAAAACCAAGTATCCTATTCTCTTAGCCCATGGTATGGCTGGATTCTCAGCGGTTGGCCCATTGCAATACTGGAACGGGATTACTGAAGATCTGGTTGGAAATGGGGCCAATGTATTTGTTGCACAGCAAGCTTCTTTTAATTCATCGGAAGTACGCGGTGAACAACTATTGCTACAAGCCAAACAGGTGCTGGCAATTACAGGTGCTGAAAAAATCAATCTAATTGGCCATAGCCATGGCTCACAATCGGTTCGTTATGTTGCAAGCTTATTGCCGAATAAGATTGCTTCAGTGACAGCAGTAGGAGGTCCAACTAAAGGTTCAGATGTTGCAGATGTGGTCGATTCAGTTGTTAAATCACCTGCTGGCCCAGCACTTGCACCTATTATTGCGGCAGGCGTAAATGCCTTCTTCTCATTGGTCGGCATAGGTTCTGGTCATTACTATGATCAAGATGCAATTGCAGGATTAAACTCACTCACGACCAGCGGTTCAGCAGACTTTAATAAACGCTTCCCAGCAGGCGTACCAACCACAGCCTGTGGATCTGGTGCTGAACTGGTGAATGGGGTTCGTTATTATTCATGGAGTGGAACCAGCCCATTTACCAATGCAGCTGATCCGATGGACTATGCTTTAACAGCGACCTCTTTACTCATCTCAGGTGAAAATGATGGTTTGGTACCACGTTGTTCGAGCCATTTAGGCACGGTCATTCGTGATAACTATGCATTTAACCATTTGGATGAGGTAAATCAGGTATTAGGTTTGGTAGGGTTTTTGCAAAATCCAGTCACGCCGTACCGTGCACAAGCCAATCGTTTAAAAAATCAGGGGTTATAATAAATAAGCTAAAGGGGCAGTATTTGCTCCTTTAGCTAAAATGGATTGAAAAATAAAGGATAAATAGAGCAAGGGATGATGAACGGTAAATTTTTAAATAATAAAACCATCAGTTTGTGTGTAATTATCGGTTTATTGCTGATATTGGCTTTGATTTACTGGATATTTAAGCCAGATGCACAAACGACTTCGCATCCATTGAACCAGCAGGCTCAAGCCCAGTCCTCAGAATATAATTTTGCTGGTGCTACACAAGATCATCAAAAGGGAAAATTACCTGTTCTAGCGGCTTCATTACAAGGAACTGAAATTGATTGTCCTATTCAGGTAGATGCCAACGGTAAACTTGTACTGACAGTTGGAATCCGTAGTTGTTTTGATTATTTCTTTTCAAGTCTGGGCGAGAAAACCGAAACGGAATTGATCGCGGATATTCGTCAATATCTAACAGCAACACTACCTGATACGGCTTCAAGTTATGCGATTTATTTGTTAGATCAATATGTGGCGTACAGTCATACCCTCAAAAATTTAAAACCCAGTGGTAATTTTAAAACGGGTGATATTGAGGGTTTTCAGAAAGTCCTTGATCAGATGTATAAAGTCCAGCAGCAGTTTTTTAATGCGGCTGAGATCAATGCCTTGTTTGGTAATGAACGTAAGTTAAATCAGTTTAATATTGAGCAGATGCGTATTCATGCCAATAAGATTTTAACTGCACAACAAAAAGCGGCTGAATTGGCAAAACTGATTGATCAGCTTCCTAGTACGATGTCGGATGGTGTTCGGGTTTCTATGCAATTTGCTGAGTTACAGCAATTGACGCAGGAAATCCGTGAGAAAGGTGGCTCTGCACAAGAGCTTCGGAATATGCGTGAAAGTCTGTTAGGGCCAGAAGCTGCGGATCGACTGGAAAAAGTGGATCAGGAAGAGGCAGGCTGGCAAACACAGGTTAATGGTTATTTGGCTGAGCGCGACCAGATTTTAAAAAGTGATGCGAGTGATGCCAGTAAACAACAGTCGATTAATCAATTGCGGAATCAATCTTTTGGAACTAAAGAAGATGTATTAAGAGCGCAATCTTATGAAATGATGCATGATCGGAAGTAGTGTTTTTAAGTGTATTTGAATTTTAGAAAATAATGGGTGGCAGATAAGTTTATGGCAAAGTTATTCTTAAGTATCATTGCCTGATCATCGCAATGATGGCCTTAATCGTTCAAAAAAATTAAGGTCATTTTTATATGGGTGAACATAATCTACCTAGGCGGTAGTCAACAAATGCACGTATGAAGAAAAGCGAGCGTTTGACTTCTAACCTACCTATACGGTAGTCAACTACATGTGTTTGCCATCCCCACCACGGTTAAACTTCTAAACTACCTATACGGTAGTCAACTATAAAATATAATATATAACTTACGTTAAAACATAAAGTTATAATTAAAAAAGGATAAATACCTTAAGTTTTAGTCGATATTATAAATTTTTGATTTTATTAAGCTATTAAAGTTAGATCGAATTGTTGGGGTAAAAACTAAGCTTGGTCGAAAGAAAATGCGTTTAGATAAAATTTATTACTTTCCTCAAATCCTTCATCGACTTAGAATCAGCACTATCTTGAAGATAAAGAAGTAGCCACGTGTCAGACCATTTTGAAAACGAATTTGAGCTTAGTAATGAGGAAATGCATCTCTATAGTCGTCAGATTTTATTAGATGGTTGGGATATTGAAGCACAAGAAAAACTAAAACTTGCCAATGTACTGATTATCGGCGCAGGTGGAATCGGCTGTACCAGTGCTGAGCTACTGGCTCGTGCTGGAGTGGGGAAAATTACTATTGTCGATGCCGACACCATTGAGATGAGTAATCTACAACGCCAAATTGCATTTACCTCAAATGATTTAGGCCGATACAAAGCTGAAATATTGGCAAAACATCTACAAGCAATTAATCCACATATACAAGTCCGCTATCAAAATATACGTTTCGATGAAACGAATGCTGATGACTTCGTACAGCATCAGGATGTAGTGTTAGATGGTTGCGATAATTTTACCACGCGCTATCTGGTGAATCGTGTCTGTAAAACACACCAAGTGCCACTTATCAGTGCTTCAGCGATTGGTTTTGAAGGGCAGATGTTTATGGTTGAGTCAGATTCCGCTTGTTATGAATGCTTATTTCCTAAAGAAGAGCATGCCAATGAAGGCTTGCGCTGTGCTGAGTCAGGCGTATTGGCAACGACACCTGTAATGATCGCGTCATTACAAGCACATCACACTTTGCTGTTTTTAGGGCTAGGTTTGACGCCACTTAAACAAAAACTGTTGCTTTGGAATGGCTTAAATCTATCACAACGCATTCTTAAATTTGAAAAAGATGTAAATTGTCCAGTTTGTCAGGCAACTTGATCGGTAAAATGAGCAAAATTTGCTAAACTAATGCCATCTGTGAGGCAAGAAAGATTATGAAAAGAAATATTTTATTCGATGGATTACGCTCTGTTGCACGTATTGGTGAAACAGTGGTGGTTGCAGCACAAGCAGGTGTGAAATATGCAACTGAAAAACCAAGCAATGCCAAACTCATGCGTGAGACCTTTGAGTCGCTTGGTTCGACTTATATCAAGCTAGGCCAGTTTATTGCCAGTACGCCGTCTCTATTCCCGCGAGAATATGTTCAGGAATTTCAGGGCTGTCTAGATCAAACGCCGACTTTACCTTTTAGCTATATTCAAAAGGTTTTGGCGGAAGAATTTGAAGGTCGAAATCTCAATGAAATTTTCAGTTTTATTGATGAAAAACCATTAGCTTCTGCTTCGATTGCACAAGTTCATCCAGCAAGATTGGTGACGGGTGAAGATGTTGTTTTAAAAGTTCAGAAACCTGGCGTTGAAACGATTCTTTATACCGATTTGAATGTGGTGCATTGGGCAACCAAATTACTCGAAAAAGCAGTCCCTAAAATCAAATTTGCTTCACTGTCTGAAATTGTCGATGAAATTAAGACACGCATGGTACGTGAAGTTGATTTTATCGAAGAAGCACAAAATCTGGATGACTTTATCCAGTATCTGAATATCTCAGGCAATCAGGCTGCGACAGCGCCAAAGGTGTATCACCAGTTTTCAACCCGCCGTGTACTGACCATGCAACGTCTATATGGTGTGCCATTGACGGACTTTGACGTCGTCAAACAATATGCTAAAGATCCAACACAAGTTCTGATTACAGCTATGAATACTTGGTTTGGTAGCTTGATGTTGTGTAAGAGTTTCCATGCAGACTTACATGCAGGCAATTTGATGTTGCTTGAAGATGGTCGTATTGGCTTTATCGATTTTGGTATTGTCGGTCAGTTAAAACCAGAAGTTTGGACGGCATGTATGGCATTTATGGATGCGTTGCAGCACACCAACTACGTTGCGATGGCTGAGAATATGCTCAAGATGGGCATGACGCATCAAAAAATTGATACGCAAGTATTGGCCGATGATCTCGAACGTTTGTTTAGTGGTGTATTGCTGGCAGATCCACAAGAAATTCTAAGTTCGAATCCAGCAGATCTGAATGACATCATGATGGATATGGTGGCTGTGGGTGAACGTCATGGCATCAAATTCCCGCGTGACTTCGCGTTATTATTCAAGCAAATGTTATATTTTGATCGTTTCATGCGTGTTCTTGCACCATATACCGATATTTATGCTGACCAACGTTTGAAAATGGTTCACAATATTGAACCTGCTTCTTTTTTAAAGCATTAATTTATTTATCGGTTCAATAGGTCATTATGGATGCCATTATTATTGAGGGGTTAAAAGTTGATACTGTGATCGGCTGTTTCAACTGGGAACGCCAGATTATTCAACCTTTAACGTTAGATCTCACCATTCATAATGATCTTAGTCAGGCTGCAAACTCGGATGAGCTGGAAGATACGCTCAACTATGCTCAAATCTGTGAGCTTGCAGCACAAGTGATTCAAACAGCAAAACCAAAACTGATTGAGCATGCTGCTCAGTTGGTTCTTGAGTGTCTATTTACGACTTTTCCTTCTATTGAGTCGATCACGATCACGATTCGTAAACCCGCAATTATTGCTCAAGCTAATGCAGTAGGAATTCGCCTTGAACGCAACAGAAACAATTTTTGCGCTCGCACTGGCGAGTAATCTCCAGCAGCAACAAAATTTCACTTTTGCTTATGAGCAGATTGCTCAACTCGGTAGAGTGGTGTTTTCTCCGATTTATGAAATTCCATGTCGAGATGGGATCGGGGCTGATTACTGGAACTCGGCCTGTCTATTAACAAGTCAACTTAGTATTGATGAAATCACTGAACTGTTAAAAAGGCTGGAACAACAATCAGGGCGTACTCGTCCTTCGCATCAGATCACGCTGGATATTGATGTGATTGCTTGGGGACATACCTTAGAGAATATGCAGTTTAATCCTAAAAAATTACCTTTAGCATTGGATGTGAAAATTCCTCTATTTGATTTATGGCAACATGCTGATCTAAGCTATGATCAAAAGGTAAACTATCCTGTCATTACAATGTAATGTTTTTGAATGTAATCGCATAATAATTAGGAACATTTTCATGAAAAATATTTTAATTTTATCGACTTTGATGGTTTTACTTTCTGGTTGTGCAGCCATGAGTGTTGAGCAATGTAAAACTGCCAACTGGTTAAGCGTGGGTGAAAAAGATGGTTCGGCTGGGCA
This sequence comes from Acinetobacter vivianii, assembly GCF_014635885.1. Lineage (GTDB taxonomy): Bacteria > Pseudomonadota > Gammaproteobacteria > Pseudomonadales > Moraxellaceae > Acinetobacter > Acinetobacter vivianii. Next base: position 732,963 of record NZ_BMDR01000001.1, on the reverse strand, counting down.
TGAATCACGTCTAGATAAGTATTATTCATCTTGTCAGAAAGCCAATGTTGTTCCTAATCAGAGTCTCTATGAAAAAGGCTATCAACAAGGTCTAGGTTATTATTGTCAGCCTGAAAATATTTTCAGTGAAGCGTTAGAAGGTCGTGGGGATTTCCGAGTTTGTCCTGTTGAAAAACGCCAATTACTGCGACCTTATTATCAGGCTGCCAACGAATATTATCAGGCTGATTCGGAGTTCAGCCGTTCACAGAATGAGATGAATCGGTATTTAAAAGAGCTGGAACGTACCGATCTTTCTTCTAAAGTTCGGGATGATTATAAGAAGCGTTTATATGATCTACGGATCAATAGCAGCAGCGTACAATCGCGTTATCATGATGCCGTGAGAAACATGGAACGTTTTAAAGCAGAACATGGTCTAAATTAAGTTGAAAATATGGTTTTAAACAGCCTGTGATTTCGGTCACAGGCTGTTTTTGCTTTTGGGATTAAACATTTAAATTACAGACCCATGCCGAGATCAATGTTTAAATATTTAACTGATCAATCGCAAGGGATGCATCATGCAAATCAAATTTATTACTGTCGGACTGATGGCATGTGTTGTCATGAACTCTGCTTATGCCATTGATGCCAAATATAGAGAACAGCTCGAACGTTCAGGCTGTACGCAACTGAGTGAAGCGCAAGGTTGTGATATTCATAAAACAGCAGAAGAAAATATGAAGGCTGGATTTACAGCGCCAGATGCAGTTGCGGCGCCTGAGAATGGTGTCAATCAACCACAATGGATTGCTGAAAGATCAGATGGAACAACCTTGGCAACCATTCGAATTGACCAGCAACAGCGTGTCTGGGTGAATGATACCAGAGTAGCCGCAACTCAAAAAAATGGTCAGTTTGAGTTTAGACAAGGCAAAATTAACTATACGATTTTTACGGATCTGGAAAAGCAACCACAAAGTTTCTGGTCTGACCGTTATTCGACAGATAAAGGGAAAATTGTATTTCGCTGATCTTTTATAATAGTTTTATGAAAAATTGAGCAGAAAAAAGGGAATTATGAAGCCATAATTCCCTAGACGAGTTTATAAATAATAACTGGTTTTTGTCATTAATTTTGAAATTGCGGTCATGGTAATGCGTACAGGCACGGGTAAATCGACTCCGCCTGCATTCAATGCGGTATCCCGATGATGCAATTCATCTTCATTCATCTGCTCAAGAATTTTACGTGAACGATCATCATGTGCAGGCAATTGCTGGAGATGTTCTTGTAAATGCTGGCTCACCTGACGTTCAGTTTCAGCGACAAAACCTAGGCTGTATTTGTCGCCTGCAATGCCTGCAATCGCACCCATGCCGTAAGACAATCCATACCAGATTGGATTCAATACACTGGTGTGGCTATCCAGTTCTTTTAAACGATCTTCACACCACGCCAAATGATCTTGTTCTTCGATCGCAGCATGCTGCATTTCTTCACGAACGTGTGGCAGCTTTGCCGTCAATGCCTGTCCATGATACAGCGCTTGGGCACACACTTCACCACTGTGGTTTACACGCATCAAGCCCGCGACATGGCGTGCATCACTCACACAGAGTTGTGAAGGTTCATCACTGGCTGGATTTGAGCGTTGAGCACTGGTCGCTCCAGGTACCAGACTACGTAAAGCCTGATCAAAAGAATTAATAAGTTTATCGAGACCTGTGTATTGACGCATATATTAATCCTCTAAAGTATTGGGCGCATTTTCCAATAATGGTTTGAGTCGTTTTAATAACCAGAATGAGAAAATTGCACTTAAAACAGCAGTAATGGTGAATAAGATTTTAATATCAATTTTTAAAATGCTTAAGATTAAAATTGAAAAAACTGCCGAAGAGACCATAAATACAGCATTTAAGATATTGTTTGCTGCAACAACACGCGCCCGGTGCGAGCGTGGTGAGTAGGCTTGCATCATGGCATAAAGCGGTACGATATAAAAACCGCCGCTGATCCCGAGTAAAGTAACGGCAAGCATAACGTGATAATAGACGGCACCTTGCGTAAACATATCTTTTAAAGTGAGTAGGTCGCCAGTATGTTCAGGTACAAATGTCAGACTTGCTGCAAGATACAACGCAAAAACAGTTAGGCCAATCGCGCCATAGGGCACCATTTTGATATTGATTTCAGTGCCGCCAATACGTCTGCATAATAATGAACCAACGCCAATACCAACCGAGAAAAAAGTCAGAAGTAGACTCACCACATTTTCAGAAGCATGTAGGTTTTGCTGTGTGAGTTGTGGAATCTGGGTCAGGTAGGTAGCACCATAAAACCAGTACCAAGAATTACCTAACAGAATCACAAAAACAATCGGGATACTTTTTGCATATCGAATAGTCTGAAAACTGGTACGAAAAAAATTCCAGTCAATTTTAAGATCGGGAGCAGCGACTTTTTGTGGCAGAATAAAACGACTACACAAATAGCCTAAGCAAGCAATAGTTACCACAGTTACACTGATCCAGAGCAGATTGCCTTCAGAAGAAGCAATTACTGCACCACCAAGAATCATCCCCAGTAAAATCGCAATCGATGTACCTGACTGGAATAAGGCATTACCGGACATCAGTTCTTGTGGCTTTAAAATTTCAGGCAGAATGGCATATTTGATCGGCCCGAAACAGGTGGAATGTGTTCCCATTAAAAATAGGGCAAATAACAGCAGCCAAAGATTGCCTAGCAAAAAACCTGCTGTACCAATCAACATGATGACGATTTCTAATATTTTAATGAAGCGAATAAGCTGTGAGCGTTCGTATTTATCTGCAATTTGCCCAGCTGTAGCTGAAAAGAAAAAGTAAGGAAGAATAAACAGTAACGCTGCTAAATTATTTAAAGTACTGACGGGCGCACTTTGTTGTTGAATCCAACCATAAGTGATGACTAACAGAAGCGCTTGTTTATAAACATTATCATTCAGTGCTCCAAAAAATTGCGTGAAAAACATCGGGGCAAACCGACGTGATGTCATTAAGCGCTCATCTTGTTTCATCGTGTGTTCACTTCATTGTGATTTATAAAAAAATGTGACGAACTGTAAAAATGTGATGAAATGCATGTATGATATCCCTGTCTGATTGGATGAAAAATCAAAGATTTGAAGTTGTTTCAGCCATCAAAAATGATAAATTAAAAAATAAGTTTAGAGTTCTACATGCCATCTAAATCGAAGTTTAAACAGTCAACACTGGTTCATTCTATGCATTTAATTTTTAAAATGCAGGGTTTTCCTAAACTTATTTGTAGCGGTTTTTTAATTACTTCTTGTATATCAGTTGCTTATGCGCAAGAGCAAATTTTAAACCCGACTGAAAATCAGACAGCGGATCAGGCCGAACAACAGGCCAATGCGGCGACTGCTTTGATGAAGCAGCAACAAGCGCTTTTGAATGATCAAGAAAATTCGTTGTCTGTGCAGGACAGTTTGACGGCTTTAAAGCAGCAAGAACAGTCAGCAAATCAGATTGATGAGTTAAAACCGATTCAGTTGGATGATAATTTAGAGAATTTGCCGGTGATTCCTGTGGATCAATCGATGGCAAATGAAATCTTTCGTGTCGCGGAAGACGCAAAAAATGAAGCAAAGAACTATCGTGAAAATACTGCTAAAACCCCTGAAGTCTCGGTAAGCGATGTTTCTCAATCTGAACTGACTGAAATTAAAAGTGCGCCTGTCAATATTGATCAGTTGATGCGTGATATCCAGACGGATAGCAAGATTGTAGTAGAAGCGAATGAGGCGGGACGAACCTTACCTGAATTTCAGACGCAAACAGAGCAGACTGCTGAAAAAGAAGGTTTCTTTAAAAGAATCTGGCATCGCTTGCGTCCAGAGAATCTGCTGAATACAGATAAAGTACCTCGTATTACGGCAGATGTTACGGGCGCACCACCAATTCTGGCTGCAAATATCAAGGCCAAGTTATCCAGTTTTACTCAGGAATCTTTTGAAGAGTTTAATGTTGCCTTGCCGCAATTACGTGCTTTGACTAATCAGGCAGCCCAAGCAGTGGGTTATTACAACGCCACTTATACTTTTGTGAAAGAAAGCGAGAGTAAAGTTAAGGTTATTGTGGTGCCGAATGAACCCGTCAAAATTAAAGAACAAAATATTGAATTTACGGGTGCAGGTGCAAACATTCCTCAATTCCAAGTGATTCGTTTGATTCCAGAACAGGATGAAGGCGATATTTTTAACCATGGAAAATATGAAGAGACAAAAAACAAAATCACGACTGTTGCGACAGATAACGGTTATTTTGATGCGTTCTGGCGCTTGCACGATGTGAAGATTAGCCAGCCTGAGAAAACCGCAGACATTAACCTGAAATATGAAACAGGTGATCGTTACAAACTGAAGAAAGTAGAATATCGGATGAGTGATCCGAGCAAGCCATTACCTTTAACCCAGAAAGTGCTGGATAGTCTGGCGCCCTGGAATGAAGATGATGACTATGCCTTCTGGCGTGTCAATGCTCTGGCCAATAACTTAACCAATACCCGTTATTTTAACTATACGCTGGTGGATACAATCAAACCGGATGCCATTCAGCCGCCACTTGAGTTACCACCAGATTTGCAAGCTTTGGTCGATCAGCAACGTATTCAACAGTCACAGTTGTTAAATAGTCAGCAAAAGGCTGATCTTGCACGAGCAAAAATTACCTCTGCGGAAGAAGTCACTCAGGATGTTGTGGATGAGTCGCAATTCTCAGGCGGTGAACAGGCACAGACCTATTCTTTAGCCCGTTCAATGCCGATGCCAACGCATGATGAAGATGATGAAACGCGTCAAAAACAAGAAGAGCAAGCACGTATCGATCAGAAAATTCCTGTGGTCGTGACTCTGAATGCGGACCGTTTAAATAGTCTAGAGACGGGTATTGGTTATGGGACCGATACTGGGGCGCGTATTCGTACCCAATATCGCCGAGCGATTGTCAATAAATATGGTCATTCTTTTGATGCCAACGTCGAGGTTTCTGAAATCCGTCAGTCGATTGATGGTCGTTACAGCATTCCTTATAAGCATCCGTTAAATGACTATTTCAACCTTGTGGGTGGTTATGAGCGTGAAACGCGTGATGATATTGGGCCAGATGTCAACTTGCTGATCGAGTCTGCGGTCGTGGGTGGTGAACGTGTCATCAAAAATCCACTCGGCGACTGGCAACATACTTTTGGTTTGCGTTATCGTTTAGACCGTTTAACTGAAAAAGGAATTGTGGATATTGATGAAATTCCAGATGCCTTTAAAGTTTCGCAACCTGAGCAAGAATCTTTGCTCTTGAGCTATGAAGCTTCTAAAACCAATAGTAATACTCGTTTGAACCCAACCAAAGGGTTTAAACAAACCTATAAAGTTGAACTGGGTACAGAATCATTATTGTCCGATGCCAATATGGCGATTGTGAGTGCAGGCTGGCGCTTTATTTATTCACTGGGTGAAAATGACAATCACCAGTTTGTCGGTCGTGGCGATGCAAGCTATATTTTTACCGATGATTTTAATAACGTGCCTTATAACTTGCGTTTCTTTACTGGTGGTGATCAGTCTTTACGTGGTTTTGACTATAAGAGCTTATCTCCAGAAGAAAATGGCTATAAGTTGGGTGGACAAGCTTTAGGGGTTGGTTCATTAGAATATAATTACCAATTTAAAGATGGCTGGCGTGCTGCCGTATTCTCAGATTTTGGTAATGCCTATGACAAACAGTTTAGCAATCCAACAGAATATAGTGTGGGTGTCGGTATTCGCTGGAGATCACCAATTGGACCGATTCGTCTCGATATTGCCTCTGGTATTTCGAATGAGAATAATCCGATCCGATTGCATTTCTTTATTGGTCCACAACTTTAAAACTTTTTTATAACCCTTCTATAAAGGGAAAACAATTTCAGGTTGATTATGACGGAAGTAGAACAGCAACTGACACCTCCAGCTGGACCAAGAAAAAATCGGCATATTGTTCGAAATATTGTGCTGATCGTGCTGATCATTCTTTTATTATTGGTCAGCTCTTTAGTTGTAATGATGTCTACGGATAAAGGTAGCCGTTTTCTATTAGATCGCGTGCTGCAAAGCCAGAAAATTATTAAATACGAATATGAAGGCGGTAATCTGCTATCGGGCATTATCCTGAAAAATATTCTGGTGCAGTTACAGGCCGTTGATGTTTCTTTAGATCGTGCCGATGTCTCTTTGGGCTGGAGAGCGATTCTAAGTAAAGAAGTACATTTGAGTCATGCTGATGTTCGTAACCTGAAAATTATTAATAAAAAACCACCATCAGATGAACCGTTTGGATTTGATCCGATCAAGCTGCCATTTGTCTTGCGTATCAATGAAGCCAGTCTGGATCATCTGGAAATCCAGACTGCAACCTCAAAGGTTGATTTTAATGATGTTTATTTAAAAGATGCGTTGTGGTCTGAGACTAAGCTGGAATTTGAAGACTCGCGTATGGATATGGGCTATTTAGCTGTCCAGAATGCTTCAGGTCAGATGGATTTTAGTGGTAAATATCCTTTAAATGCCAACGCTGATTTAATTATTCCGTCGTTAAAAAGTCTGGATATTGAAACGATTAAGGTTGCAGCGCGTGGTTCTTTAGATACTTTGAGAGTAGGCGTTGCAACAACCACACCTGATTTGCTCACAGGTCGGGCAACGCTTCATCCTGTGCGTGAACATGTGCCTATGCAAGGTGAGTTATTTTTAAAAAATTATCATTTGCCTTTACTAAAAGACCAGAAACTCTTTGCTAAAGATGGCGTGGTCAGATTTAACGGTGATATACAAAAACTGGCCTTAAATCTCGATACGGATTTAAAAGGTGAGCAAATTCCTGAAGGGAAATATACCGCACTGATGGATACAGATTTAACCCATCAGTTAAATATCCGTGATTTTAATGGTCAGTTAATGAAAGGTGCTGTCAGCCTGAATGGTATAGTTAACTGGCATGAGCATGTATCTTGGGATGTTAAAGGTCGTCTTGATCATCTGGATCCTGAAAAGACCACAGTACCGCAGATCGCACAAGACTTTTTACCACCAAAACTTGATGCAAATATCAGTTCTTCTGGCTCATTGAAAAAAGGTTTAGCGCTAACGGCTCAAGTGGCCTTTGATAAATATGAGACATGGGCACTCAAACTTGATCAGGCTGAAGAAAAAAATAATAAAGCTCAGCCTATGCTGCTGGATATTTCATGGAAAGGCATTGATCGTGCCATGCCTTACATTGGCTGGTTGAGTAGTGAGGAAGGTCATACCAATGTGGCACTCAAAGAGGGACAACAGGATATTTATGTTGCAACCACTGTGCGTCCGCATGAACAGGCTTTGTTACCAACAGGTAAATATGAAGCGCGACTCGATTTAAAAGACAATCTGTTAAATGTCGAAAATTTCCGTTACCAAGCTGAAAAAGGCAGTTTGTCTGGTCTGGCAAAAGTTAAATTGCCAACTGAAAAGCAGCAACTGTCATGGCAAGCTCAGCTTAAAGCTCAAGATTTTAATCCGCAAACTGTTGCTGCGGCAGCACCTGTTAATTTGTTAAATGGTGATATTAAAGCAAGCGGTTTTGCCAAGCCAAATCAGCAAGTAATTCAGCTTGAACAAATTGATCTGAAAGGCCAGCTTGCCCAAGCCAATCAACAGGAAACCATTGCCTTAAAAGGAAAAAGTACAGCAGCTTTAATTTTCCATGACGAAAAAGCGGGTGGCGGATTCAAGAGTTTTGCTGTGGACTATAATGGCTCTTTAAATGCCTTGAATCAGGGTGATGGTCTATTAAAAATCAATGTTGCAGGAACACCGGATTACATCAAGATTAATGAACTTAAGCATGATGGCGTTGCGGGTAAGGTCTTTGCGACGGGTGCCGTGAATCTTAAAGATAAGCTTGGTTGGGATATCGATGCTTCGCTGGTACGTTTTAAACCACAATATTTTGTTTCCAGTGTCAAAGGTGAAGTGTCGGGGCATGTTAAAACACAAGGTGTCTGGTCCGATAAACTGAAACGGATAGATATCCGTCAGCTCAATGCAGCAGGCTTCTTGAACAATAAACCGATTCGTGGCCGTGGTAATCTCAGCTTATTGCTTGATTCAAATCAGGATGGTTTTTTACCGCAGCAATTTGAGGCCAATGACCTGTTCCTTGCCTATGCACAGAACCAGTTGCAAGCCTCAGGCAATGCACAAAGCTTAAGAATCAAACTGAATGCACCTGCGTTGTACGAGTTATATCCCGGTTTGCGTGGGCGTGCGTATGGTAGCTTAAACGTTCAGTCACAGCCGCGTTTAAGAGCAACGGCAAACATGGCGGTCGATGACTTTGGATTTAATGATCTGGTCAGTATCAAGTCATTACGCGTACAAGGTGAACTACCGACATCTGAGACTACACCAACTCAATTAACGGCGACGTTGACTCAGCTGCGGAATGGTAATCGCGAAATCCAGAATGCCACTGTCAATCTGGCAGGAACACGTAAAGCACATGTCTTGAAAGTAGAGAGTAAAAATCGTCAATCTAATTTCTATGTGCAACTGGCAGGTGGCTTTAATCCAAATAATGACTGGTTAGGACTGGTGCAGAAAGGTAACTTTACTTCACGTAATATCAGCCTAGTGCAAAACCAGAATGCACCGATTATCTATACCGCTGCGAAACAGGAACTCTATGTTGGACAGCATTGCTGGCAGAGTGCCAATAGTCAGTTATGTCTGGATCAGCCTGCACGCATCAGTAAGGCAAAAGGTAACTTCTCACTAATTACCAAGAATCTGGACTTAAAAGACTTTACTGCATTTATGCCAGAAGGTCTGGCGGTGACAGGTCAGCTCAATGGTTATGCTAAAGCCTCTTGGGCGAATGGCAGTCATCCAAAACTGGATGCCCGTTTAGTGACTCGTAAAGGTGAAATCGGTCTGGCGGCAGATGATCCGCAAGATCCAGCCACAACCGTCACCTACGATGAATTGAGCCTGATTGCCAAAAGTATCAGTGAGGGAATGTTATTCCGTGTGGATATGAAGACCCCTGATATCGGGACGGGCTATGCCAATGTGATTATTGATCCATTCCAGAATAATATGCCAATGCGCGGCGAAGTAGCCTTTGATGATGTGCAGTTAAAAGTCTTCAAGCCGTTTATCAAAGATGTACGTTCAATGGCTGGCACATTGTCACTGGCTGGAAAAGTAAATGGTACCTTAACGCAACCGCAGATTACGGGTGAAATGCGTTTAAAAAATGGCGCAATCAGCATGATTTCGCTGCCAGTCAATTTAAGCAATATCCAGCTTTATTCATCTATTCGCCAAGACTATGCCACGATTGATGGGGCATTCAACAGCGGACAAGGTGTAGGGCGCTTAAAAGGGAACTTTGACTGGAAGAATGATCCACATTTAAATCTGACATTAAAAGGCGATAACCTACTGATTCGTCAGGCGCCAATGATTACGGCAATTGTAGAACCTGACCTGACGCTGGATGTTTATCCATTTAATCAGCGTCTCAGCTTAAAAGGTAAGATTGATGTTCCTCGTGCTCGTATTTCGATGCCAGAAAGCTCTGCTACGGTTGTGAATCTGTCACCAGATGTACGCGTTGTACAGCAAGGCCAAGATTTACTTGCGACTTTAAAAGCAGCTAAACCGTGGGATATTCGTGCCGATATGACCGTGACACTGGGTAATCAGGTCATCTTCCAGGGCTTCGAGAGTACCATTCCACTGGTCGGACGTTTGCATCTATCTCAACGTGGTCTGGAAACAGCAATGCGTGCCAATGGTGCAATTGGTGTGAGCCAGAAAGTGAAGATTGAAGCCTATGGTCAAAGCCTTGACCTGAACCGTGCGATTGCACGTTTCAATGGCCCATTGGCGAACCCGACATTGGATATTGATGCCAATAAACCGGTTCAAGGCAGTATGGTCGGTGTACGGGTAACAGGTACAGCAACCGTGCCGAATATTCAGGTTTATAACGATGCTGGCTTATCTGAACAAGAAGCACTCAATGCCTTACTGACGGGTCGTATTAATGAAGGTAACAGTGGTTTAAGTAATACCGAAGGCTTTAAGTCCGATGTCAATAACACCATTGCTGCCGCAGGGATCAGTATGGGCTTAGGTGGTACACGTGCCTTGACCAATCAAATTGGTAGAACCTTTGGTCTAAGTGGTTTGGCTCTAGATGCACAAGGGACTGGTGACGATACACAGGTGAGCCTGACAGGCTATATTACGCCAGACCTATTCATTCGTTACGGTATTGGGGTATTTACACCAGTGAACAAGTTAACCTTGCGTTATCAAATGAACCGCCGTTTATATCTGGAGGCAAGTCAGTCTTTAGAACGAGCCATCGATATTTTCTACAACTGGCGTTTCTAGCAATACCAATCAAAACCTGTTTTACGGAAGTAAAGCAGGTTTTTTTATTTCTGTTTATTTTGTAATTAGATCGTTGTAGAATAATTGTAAGCTATTGAAAATATTAATATTTGTTAAAAATTTGGGAGAAGTTGAATGAAATCTGTCACTTTAAGTCAGCTTTTGGCAATGCTGAGCTTAGGCGTATTCAGTTTTGGCTTTCAGATTCATGCAAAAGAATACTATAAGTGGGTGGATGCAAAAGGTGTGACGACCTATTCAGCGACACTACAACCCGTTCAGAGATATGAGCCTCAATTAGATCCTGCAAAAAAGACTACAGACTCTACGACGACAAATCCTTCCATTTCGGCATCGAGTCATAATGTTGCGGTCAACTCCAAGATAACAGCATCTATTCAAACTAAGCCTATAGCTGCCACGACTGAAGGAAATAACACCCTTAAAGCATCATCGGAGATGCTTTTTTCAATCAAAAGCTGTAACGGGGTGCGCTGCTGGGACATGAAAGGACAGTCTTATCATCTAGTCGCAGGAACAACTTATCTTTCAGCAAAGGGCGGGAAGTGTCAAAAGATCGCCAATCAGATGCATTGTAATAAATGATTTGTATGTTTTTATTACGGAAAGCAAGGTTTTAGCCGCTTCCTTTTTGCAAAACAAACAAGTTTGAGTATGATGGTGGGCATCAAATTAGCCGCAGTATGAAGATGAAAAAAGTTTTGTTGATTGCAATAGGTTTAGTTTTGGCTGGTTGTGCTGAGAAAAAGCCGTTAACTCCCGAAGAACAATGGCATGGTTACTGTGTCAGTGTAGGGAATGCTGCGCGCTCAATCACTTTAGATCGTCAAAATGGAATTGACCAAAAGCAGGCAACGGAACATGCGGGTAAAATTGAAGATGAAATGACACGTAAGTTTATCTTTAATATTTTGGATACAGTTTATGCAATTCCAGTCGATGAACTGAAAAAAGATCCAGAAGCATTACGTGAAAATTTAAAGAAAAAATTTATGGAAGAATGCTTGGCTACGCCACATGACAAGCTACCGAACTATAAACTTTTTTAATGTGTTCATAAAAAAGACAACATCGTTTGTCTTTTTTTATAGATGTAATTTATTGTTTTATTAGACTTTAACCTTAGACCAAAGCGGTATTTAAAAGAGGGGATCATTTCGCTATAAAATAATGGACATCACGTAGAAATACGGTAGTTGCATTAACATTTGACGCGAAGTCTAGTAAAATTTTGCTGTCCACATTGCTTGTAAAGCTTGTACAAAGCTGGAACTTACAAGTAATTTTTTAAAAAAGAGGAATAACACTGTGCTAGAAGCTTACCGCCAACACGTTGAAGAACGTGCCGCACTCGGAGTCCCACCGAAGCCGCTTGATGATGCTCAAACTGCTGAACTTGTAGCCTTATTAAAAAATCCACCAGCAGGTGAAGAAGCATATCTCGTCGATTTGCTAGAAAACCGTGTTCCAGCAGGTGTTGACCAAGCTGCATATGTAAAAGCTGCTTTCTTAGCTGCCGTTGCAAAAGGCGAAGCAACCTCTCCACTCGTAACCAAAGAACGCGCAGTATACTTACTTGGTACTATGCTTGGTGGTTATAACGTAGCACCGCTTGTTGAGCTTCTTGATAATGCTGAACTTGCTGAGCTAGCTGCTGAAGCATTAAAGAAAACACTTCTTGTATTTGATGCATTCCATGACGTAGCAGATAAAGCAAAAGCAGGTAATGCTGCAGCTAAAGCTGTTTTACAATCTTGGGCTGATGCTGAATGGTTCACAAGCCGTCCAGACGTTCCAGAAGAAATCAAAATCACTGTGTTCAAAGTAACAGGTGAAACCAACACTGATGACTTGTCTCCTGCACAAGACGCTTGGAGCCGTCCAGACATTCCATTACATGCAAATGCAATGTTGAAAAACGAACGTGATGGTATCAACCCTGAAAAACCAGGTGAAGTTGGTCCATTAAGCCAAATTAAAGAACTCATCGCGAAAGGCAACCAAGTTGCTTACGTAGGTGACGTTGTTGGTACAGGTTCTTCTCGTAAGTCTGCAACTAACTCAGTTCTTTGGTTCTTCGGTGATGAACTTCCACACATTCCAAACAAAAAAGATGGTGGTGTGTGCTTAGGTTCTAAAATCGCGCCAATTTTCTTCAATACAATGGAAGATGCAGGTGCATTACCTGTAGAAATCGACGTTGCTAACATGAACATGGGCGACGAAGTTGTATTGAAAATTGATCACGCTGCTGCAAAAGTAACTGCATTTAAAGACGGCGCTCAAATTTCAGAAGCTGACCTTAAAACGCCTGTACTTTTAGACGAAGTACGTGCGGGTGGTCGTATTAACCTGATCATTGGTCGTGGTTTAACGGCGAAAGCACGTGAAGAATTAGGTCTTGCACCTTCTACATTATTCCGTACTCCAGTACAACCTGCTGACACTGGCAAAGGCTTTACACAAGCTCAGAAGATGGTTGGTCGTGCATGTGGTTTAGCAGAAGGTCAAGGTATCCGTCCGGGTACTTACTGTGAACCTAAGATGACAACTGTTGGTTCTCAAGATACAACTGGTCCAATGACTCGTGACGAGTTAAAAGACTTGGCGTGCTTGGGCTTCTCAGCTGACTTAGTGATGCAGTCTTTCTGTCACACTGCTGCGTATCCAAAACCAGTTGACGTAACAACTCACCATACATTACCAGACTTCATCATGAACCGTGGTGGTGTATCTTTACGTCCAGGTGACGGTATTATCCACTCTTGGTTAAACCGTATGTTACTTCCAGATACAGTTGGTACTGGTGGTGACTCACATACTCGTTTCCCAATCGGTATCTCATTCCCAGCGGGTTCTGGTCTTGTTGCGTTCGCAGCAGCGACTGGTGTTATGCCACTGGATATGCCAGAGTCTGTACTTGTTAAGTTCAAAGGTAAAATGCAACCTGGTATCACTTTACGTGACCTTGTACATGCAATTCCTTACTACGCAATTCAAGCGGGTGACTTAACTGTAGAGAAGAAAGGTAAGAAAAACATCTTCTCTGGTCGTATCCTTGAGATCGATTTATCAGAAATGGAAAATGACTTGACTGTTGAGCAAGCATTCGAACTTTCTGATGCATCTGCTGAACGTTCTGCTGCTGGCTGTTCAATCACACTTTCTGAAGAGAAAGTTGCTGAATACCTACGTTCTAACATCACCATGTTGAAGTGGATGATCGCAGAAGGTTATGGCGATGCTCGTACAATGGCGCGCCGTGCTGAAAACATGCAGAAGTGGTTAGACAACCCAAGCTTGTTAAAAGCTGATGCTGATGCAGAATACTTAAAAGTTTACGAAATCGATCTTGCTGACATCAAAGAACCAATTCTTTGCTGCCCGAACGATCCAGATGACGCAAAACTTCTTTCTGACGTTCAAGGTGACAAGATTGATGAAGTATTCATCGGTTCTTGTATGACGAACATCGGTCACTTCCGTGCAGCTGGTCAGTTACTTGATAAAGTACCTGGTGGTTCATTGTCTACTCGTTTATGGTTGGCTCCACCAACGCGTATGGACGAGCATCAATTGATGGAAGAAGGCATGTATAACATCTATGGTCGTGCTGGTGCGCGTACTGAGATGCCAGGCTGTTCATTGTGTATGGGTAACCAAGCACGTGTAGCACCGAACACAACATGTGTATCGACTTCTACACGTAACTTCCCGAACCGTTTAGGTCAAGGTGCAAATGTTTACTTAGCATCTGCTGAGCTTGCATCTGTCGCTGCGGTTCTTGGTAAATTACCAAGCCCAGAAGAATATCAACAGTACGCGTCGCAAATCGACAGCGCTTCTGCTGACATCTACAAATACTTAAACTTCGACAAGATGAGCGAATATACAAAAGAAGCTGATCAAGTTGATACCAAGAAAATTCAAGCTGCTCAATTGACCTAATCGATTGTTTTTGCTAAAAATAAGGGCTGAGTAATCAGCCCTTATTTTTGAGTACAAATATGCTTGATACAACATTTCTAACTACATTAATATCGAAGTCTGAAAGTCCGATTTTAGAGTTTAAAAGTCAGTGGTATTGGGACGAGAATATTGAAAATTTTGATAAATTGAATTGCTGGGGGGAATTTTTAAAAGATTTTGCATCTTTAGTAAATGCAAATCATGCATATCATAATCAGAATAGATATTTGATTTTTGGAATTAAAGATGATGGTAGTATTTGTGGCATAGATTTTTTAGAATTGGAAACAGAAAAATTTATAAATCAATTAAAAAATAAAATTGAGAATTTCTTTAATTTTTATCCTGACTTTAAAATTTATAAAAATGTTATTAATAACAAAAAAATTATTATATTCGAAATAGAACAACCAAAACAATTGTTGAAAGTAGCTAAAGAATTTCATGATAAGAAAAATATTTGTCGCGAAAATTCTATATTTGTAAGAGGGTTAAGTGAGAAAAAAGATCAAATAGATATAGCAGATGAAAATGAAATATTCTTAATTCAAAAAAATATGGGTATTTTATTACAAGATAGTGAAAAAATATCAGAGGCTAAAATTTCATGCAGAAATATTAAAACAGCACTAGAATATTTAGCTTTAACAAAGAGTTTAAAAATAGTTGAAGGATTTCCATTTGAATTAGAAAGTAATGGAAAATTTAAATACAAATGTAGTGTTTATAGTTATAAAGATGACTTTGATCATCAGTTCGATTTTCTATATGTACACTCAAGCTCAAATTTTAAGCAATTGGCGGTAGAGCTTAGTCAAAAAATTAACACAAAATCACATGATTTTATTGTGGTTACAGATAGACCAATTACTGATAGTTCTAGAAGATTGCAATCTATTGATAAAGCTCTATACGATCAAAATATAAAAATAAAAAATACAGTTTTTTTAGAAGATTTTGGATTAAATTACATTTATAAAAATGCATTAGATAATGTTGTTTTTAAAAAGTTTAAAAAAAGAGATTCATATGTTCAAAGTAATGCTTTATTGAATGGTAGAGTTAAAGGTGCTCATGATATATTAAATGAGTGGATGAAAAAAGTTTACAATCCAATTCTAGTAATACAAGGTGAAGGTGGTATAGGAAAAACAACATTATTAGAAAATTATTTGAATAAACTAATTGAATTTAACAAAAACACAAAAATTCTCTATATGACCTCTTCAAATATTGTAAAAAAAATACATAATGAAGAATACTATAGGAATATTGATTTATTTGATTTATATAAAGTTGCAAGCGATTCAGGAACATCATTTTCTAGAGAATTACTACGTTTAACATTAGATGATGGACATATTTTACTAGTTTTAGATGGTATTGATGAAGTAATATCTAATTTGGCAAATAAGTTTGATTTTAGGGATTTTATTAATACTATTATTGATGAATATTGCTTTAATAATGGTAATTGTAAAATTGTTTTTACATGTAGAAATCAATTTTGGGAAGAGTTAAACCTAAATCAAGATAATAGTGTGTCAATTCTAACCTTACAACCTTTTGCTTTAAATCAAGCTGAAAAATTTTTCGCTTTAGCTTTTAATGATTCAAAAAAAGAAAAACGGGCAATTAAGATTTTAAATAAATTTAATAAAGAAAAAAATTACTATATTCCTTTTATGTTGGATACAGTAAAGTATTTAATAGAGAAGAAAGAGGAGGAAGCACGAGAGATTGCAGAAGAAGCTGATATTGATGATATTCAGGAGGAGTTGTTCCTATCAATTAATTTTCCATTATTGAAATCTGATAGTTATGATTACTTAATATATAAATTGTGTGGGCATGAGTATAAGAAATATAAATTTTTTGATATAGATAAACAGCTCGATATTTTAACAAAGTTAGCTAGTTATCATGATGGTTCATTACAAATTAATAAGTTATCACTTCTAGATAGTTCGATTGATAATTTGAAAGTGGTTTCATTAAAAGAACATCTTTTATTAGAGGTTAAAGCTGATAAATTTGGTGAATCATTAGTATTTAAATACGATTTTTTAAATAAATATTTTATGCAAGTCTTAATGTCTAAATTTATTATCGGTCTCGATGAATCTAAATTAGATAATGATATACTGAATTTATTTAGTTTTGTTGGTTATGCCAATGCATTCTCAAAAGAAATTCTAGATAGAGTGGCATCTTCTCTAAAATGTAAAGAAGAAAATTATATAGAATTTACCATTCTGCTTTTAGAGACAATTAAAGAATTAATTGAAGATGAGAGTAAAGACATACATTTGTCTAATGTTTTTATTTTATTGTTATATGTATATATTAATGTCTACTCTAGAAGCCCAGATGATTTTAATAAAAATATATTCGTGAGTAATAATGAATTGAGTGGTATGTGTTTGAAAAATATATCGCCAATATTTAATTCAAGTAAAAGGATAACATTTAATTTTGAAGGTCTTACGATTGTTGATTCTAAATTTATTAATTATGATTATTTTTGGGATTGTGGTTTTAATGAGAAAACTATTTTCTTAAATTGTGATTTAAATAATATAAAAAATAGACCGACCAAGAAAAATAATATTTCCCCAACATTGTTTGATGGTAGTAAGGTTGATAATAATTTAAAAGAGGCTGTTTTAGATTTGTTTGATAGTTCAGGTAATAAATCTGACAAGATACGTAAGAAAATTGAAAGAATTCTAAAAATTTTTGAATTTAATGGTGTATTTAAGCCACAAAAAGTGAAAAGAGTTAATGCTGAAGTAAGTGGGTTTAGTGGGAATGTGGTTTTAAATAATCTTTTGAAATTGAAAGTAATTGAGAAATATAATGACAGTGTTATGTTGGAGGATGAGTATATAATTTCTAGTGATTATGATGACTTGATTGATGTTGTAGTACAGGATAATAGCTCTATTAAGATGGATCGTTTAGTTAAGAAATGTTTATAATAATTTAATTGAATATTTTTGGTTGATCATAAATTATATTATTTATGATCAATCAGATTTTAATATATTTTATATGCAATCTCGCTTCTTATGTATTGGTGGATTTCTTAACGGTTCCGCTGTGAAAGATCAAGGTGACAGTTTTATCTGTATTGAAAATGGCAAACAAGTAAGCTACTACAAAAAGGAAATTTTCCATCAAGACTCATGGCATCAAGATTACTATGTCTGCGAAACGACAACCGATCAACAAGCACGAAACTGGGTTTATGATATCAAGCAAGATTAGTTAATCTGATATCATTCTATTCGGTGTCTGGGCTTATAATTAATCCTAGTATTCTTGAAATCAGTTACATGAAAAAGCCCCTTCGTAAGGGGCTTTTTTTAAACTAAATCATCCTACCAATAACCCAATACTTTCCACCAAAGTCCGCCAATCATCACAAAGATGATGATGTTAACGACACTCATGACAAAGCCAGCTTTCCACCATTCACCCAGCGTGGTGTAACCTGAACCGAATACCACAGGCGATGTACCCGTTGCATAATGGGTTAAGGTCATCATGATGCTCGAAGCCGCCGCCATCATTAAGGCAAACAGCATTGGTGGTGCACCCAACGCTAGCCCAGCCGTATAGAAAGCCGCAAACATGGCAGTGATATGTGCCGTAGTACTGGCAAACATATAATGTGCATATAGATAAGCAAGCATCAATAATAAACAGGCAGGCATCCAACTCAAGCCTAAATGGCCAATACCAGTTTCTAGTACACCTGAGAACCACGTGATTAAACCCAGTTTATTTAAATATGTCGCCATCATTACCAAAGCTGCGAACCAAGTAATGGTATCCCATGCGCTTTTTTGCGTCAGGATATCTTCCCAAGTCAGTACGCCAGTAATGAGCAATAATCCTAAGCCAATAAAGGCTGTTGTAGTTGGATCAACTGCCCAAGCTGAGCCAAAAATCATGGCAGGGATGCCTGCCCATAACAGCAGTAAAATCCCAAATATACCCAGCATGATGATTTCATTTTTGCTGACAGGCCCCATTTCCTGCAATTTAGTTTTGGCAAACTGAGCTGCATTCGGAGTTTCTTTGACTTCAGGTGGATACATCCAGTACATAATCAATGGCATGATGATCAAGGCAATCAAACCTGGTAATAACATTGCCAGTGCCCAAGTACTCCAACTCAATGAAATCTGGCTATTGGTTGCCTTCGCCACCAGATCGACCACCAATGGGTTAGGAGCGGTCGCGGTAATAAACATAGCAGAGGTAATCGGGTTAGCTTGATAATTCACCAATGCTAAATATTTCCCCATACGTCCTTCGGTGCCTTTGGCAGGGTCAGAGTCATAGCTCGTGGAAATTGCACGGACAATTGGGTGAATAATCCCGCCACCACGTGCGGTATTACTTGGAGTAACAGGTGCAAGAATCAGTTCAGACAGCACCATGCTATAACCGATACCTATGGTTTTCTTGCCCCACACTGCGATAAATAAATAGCCTAAGCGTGCGCCCAATCCAGTTTTTTGCAAACCTTTGGAGATCATGATCGAAATACCAATCAGCCAGATCAGCGGATTGGCAAAGCTGCTCAGCGCGTCTTGAATGGCGCCACTTGGTGTGTCATTGGTGACACCTGTCACGGCGACTAAGGTAATGGCAATAATGGCAATTGCACCAATCGGCATAGCTTTACCAATAATCGCGGCAATGACACCGACAAACATTGCCAATAAATGCCATGCATCAGGGTCGACTCCAGCAGGTACAGGAATCACGAACCAGATGATTAATGCAATAAATAAAGAGATAAGCGTAGGGAGAGCTTTAAATCCCATGTAAATTCCCCTTGTTGTCACGGGTTTAATAAAATTTATAGTTCTTTATGAATGAATCGTTAAAGAAATAACCACTAAGCTTTTATTATCGGTGAATGAGGCCACAAAATTCAAAGAGAGTTTTGTTGAAACCGCGTGAGATAGGTCAATGATTTGGCAAATGATTTTATTTTATGCAGTAAAAATGAGGTTCCCAACAAAATTTCTTATTAAAAACACAGTCAACGTGCTACATTTTTAAACTGCTTGATCGAAAAATAAATACGGTATGACTCAATTTTCATGGCAACAATTAAGACGATTTGTTTATAACAACCTACATAACGATGACTATAAAAGTAGCGTCAGTACTTGTGTGAATTATCTCTTAATCGCATTGATCATTGGCAATGTTGCAGCGGTATTGCTTGAGTCGGTGAATGAGTTTTATAAGCTATATCGTGTCTATTTCGATTTTTTTGAAAATCTCTCGATCATAATTTTTAGTGGTGAATATCTATTACGGTTATGGAGTATTGTTGAGAAAAACCCTCAAGAGAGCGCTTGGAAACAGCGTCTCCGCTGGATGAGAAGTGGCGGTGCAATTATTGACTTAATGGCAATTTTACCTGCTTATCTAAACTTCTTCGTACATCTCGATCTACGTTTCTTACGGGTATTACGACTATTCCGTTTATTGAAATTGACACGCTATTTTGTGTCACTACAAATTCTTTTACGGGTCATTCAACGAGAAAAAGGCTCGTTCCAAGCTGTTATTTTTATCTTGGTGATTATGATCGTGATGACAGCATCTGCAATCTATGTGGTTGAGAATAAAGCGCAGCCTGACGCCTTTAGTTCAATCCCTCAAGCGATGTGGTGGGCGGTAGTAACGCTGACCACAGTGGGCTATGGAGATGTGACACCTGTAACTAATTTGGGGCGGATATTAGGAGCATTCATTACCATTCTCGGGGTGGGGATTGCTGCTTTACCAGCAGGTATTTTGGCCTCAGGTCTAGCCAATGAATTGAATATGCGAAATCAGCGTCTTGAACAGGAGTTTCGTGAAGTTCTACAAGCGAAAGGACTGGATCTATTACATGACCAAGTGGAAATTGAACGGATTCGCAAGAAAGTCGGTTTGCCTAAGGAACAAACCCATGAAATTATCATTCAGCTGGTTCGAGAAAAATTACTTGAAGACCAAGAGCAGGAAAAAAAGCATTATCGCTTCTGTCCACATTGCGGTGAGAAATTATCTGAATAATTCAAAGATTTATTATAAAAATGTAGAGCAGGGTTAAGCTCAAGTTCCTAATCATTTTCAAATCTGAACAATTTTGGAGCGCTATAACTGAGGTGTGTTAGTACTTAGCGCTTTTTATACCCCAAAAGAAAATTCTTTAAGTGTTAAGTTTTACTTAACAGAGATTAAAATCCATTTAAAAAAGTTAACAATAATCTTTCTCGTTTGTGATAGTTTCTTATTATCTGTTTTGTATTTTTTAAGCTTATTTTAAGTTTACGCATCCTATGAAGTTCTCCCAACATGATTAAGCGGCGTTACCTGATTTTATTATTGCTTCCGCTGGCATTTATTTCCTTATTTGTCGGTGTGGGAGAGATGAGCCTTGCTGGTCTCTGGGTCGGCAATCCTCAAGACTGGCAGTTGTTCTGGACCAGTCGTTTACCCCGTTTGATGGCGATTATTGTGGCGGGTGCAGGTCTGAGTGTCTGTGGTTTGATTATGCAGTCGCTAAGTCGTAACCGCTTTGTCTCTCCAACTACTGCAGGTTTATATGACTGTGCACGTTTAGGCGTACTGGTTTCGATTATTTTACTGCCAAGTGCTTCGATCTTTATTAAAACTGGTTTTGCGATTGTCGTAACGCTCATTGGTGCGATGGCATTTATGAGTATTCTGGCGACTTTAAAGCATCGTGATACGGTTTTTGTTCCACTGGTGGGGATGATTTTTGGCAGTATCATTTCAGCATTTACCACCTTTATTGCGCTGCAACTGGATTTATTACAGAACTTGGCAGGCTGGTTGCAAGGGGACTTTTCCACCATTTTAAATGGTCAATATGAGCTGATTTATCTCAGCGTGCCCGTTCTGATTCTGATTTATATCTTTGCCAATCGTTTTGTTTTGGCTGGATTAGGGCAGGATTTTGCGACGAATCTTGGACTGAATTATAAGCAGACTCTTTTTATTGGCCTGTTACTGGTCTCGGTTATTACGGGTGTGGTGATTGTCACTGTGGGTGCGATTCCATTTCTTGGTTTGATTGTACCGAATCTGGTGAGCCTGTATCTGGGCGACAATATCCGTAGAACGCTTTCGCATACAGCATTGTTAGGTGCTTTGCTGGTTCTGCTCTGTGATGTATTTGGCAGAGTGGTAATTTTCCCTTATGAGGTGTCTGTGAGCCTGATTATGGGTGTAGTGGGAAGCGTGATTTTCCTGTGGTTGCTACTCAGGAGATATCGTTATGCCTCATAAAACCAAGCTGATTGTTTTGGCTGTGTTGGTAATTGCAACGATTGCACTGTACCTCGGCTGGAATTTAGGTGTGGCATGGCAATATGCCTTGAATCTACGCTTAAAAACGGTTGCTGCCATTATCGTGGCGGGTGTGGCGGTCGGTGTTTCGACTTTGGTTTTCCATACTATTGTGAATAATCGGGTAGTGACACCACAGGCGCTAGGATTAGATAAGTTATACGAACTCTCCAAGACGGCGATTATCTATTTCTTTGGTGCCAGTACGTTATTGTCACTGAACTTTGTCACTGATTATCTGATCAGTTTGCTGTTAATGGTGACCTTTGCCTTGCTGCTGTATCGGTTTATTTTCCAGAAAGTCGCACAGCAAAATATCTATTTCCTCCTGCTCGTTGGTCTGATTTGCTCGACTTTATTCGACAACATGACTACGTTCTTTCAGGTTTTGTTGGATCCCGACGAATTTCAGATTGCAGCCTACGCTGGTTTTGCCAGTTTTAATGTCGTGAAAATGGAAACAGTGGGGCTATCCTTGCTGACCATTGTGCCAATTTTATTTTACAGCCTGAAGCATTATCACAAGCTCGATGTGATGGCACTGGGGCGTGATCATGCGCTGAATTTAGGGCTGGATTATGACAAGACCAGCCGCTTGCTGTTAATCCTTGTGGTATTGGCACTGGCTTCTGCAACAGCGTTAGCTGGCCCAATGATGTTCCTCGGTTTATTGGTTCTCAACATTACCTTAGAACTGTTCAAGACTCATCAACATCACATCTTACTGATTGGCATTATTTTGGTCAGTATTCTTTGTCTGATGCTTGGGCAATTCATGGTTCTGCATGTACTGAATTTCAAAACAACGCTCAGTGTGATTATTAACTTTGTCGGTGGAATTTATTTCTTCTGGATCTTATTGAAGGAAAATAAAAAATGGCAATAGAGCTTAAGAATTTAAGTAAAAGCTATCAACAGCAGCGTGTAGTAAATGCGCTTTCGCTGACGATTGCCAAAGGACAGTTTACGGCGTTTATTGGCCCAAACGGTGCAGGTAAAAGTACAGTACTTTCGATGATGAGCCGCTTAATTGAAGCAGATCAAGGCCAAGTTTTGCTGGATGGGCAAGATCTGCAACAGATGAAAAGTGCTGACATTGCCAAAAAACTGGCGATTTTAAAGCAATCTAACCACACCGAGCTGCGCCTCAGTATTGAGGATCTGGTTGCTTTCGGTCGTTTTCCCTATTCACAAGGTCGCCTAACTCAAGAAGACCGTGAGGTAATTGATCGCTCAATTGCCTATATGGATCTGGAAGCCTTACGCCACCGACAAATCAGCGAATTGTCGGGTGGGCAGCGACAACGCGCCTATATCGCCATGATTCTGGCACAGGACACCGAATATATCTTGCTCGATGAACCCTTAAATAATCTGGATATGAAGCATTCTTCACAGATTATGCGGGTCTTAAAAGATTTGGCCGAGAATCATGGCAAATCTATCATTGTAGTGATTCACGACATTAACTTTGCTTCTGTCTATGCCAATCACATCATTGCTATGAAAGAAGGTGAATTGGTGTATCAAGGGCATCCACAACAGTTGATGGATGAACATATTCTGCAAGATATTTTCGATTTCCATATTCCGATCCAGCAGGTTCAACAACATAAATTAGGTTTGTATTTTATTAGTTAGGAGTTCGTTATGCGTTTCAAAAAAACATTGCCAGTCATGATGCTGAGTGTGGCATTGGCTGCATGTGGTAATTCCAACACACCTTCGGCAAATCAGGACAGTAATACTACTGCTACACATGAAACCTTAAGTTTTAACAGCAAGGCAGGGCAGATTACCATTCCAGCGAATTTATCGCGTATTGCTGTACTGGATACCAGTGCTTTAAATACCATTCATGCTTTGGGCGCGGACGATAAAGTGGTTGCCTTACCAAAAGGAACGCCGTTACCGAAAGTTTTACAAAATTTCAGTGAAGGTAAATATCTGGATGTAGGGACTGTGAAAGAACCGAATCTGGAAAAAATTGCAGCCAGTCAGCCTGAACTGATCTTGATGAGTGGCCGCATGGAAAATCTGGTGGGTCAAATCAAGCAGATCGCGCCAACTTACTTTGTCGATGTGGATTACAACGATCAGTTCAATTCTTTTAAACAGCAAACCTTGAATATTGCTGAAATGGTGGACAAGAAGCCTGAGGCAGAACAGCAATTACAAAGCTTGGAAAAAGATATTGCTGCATTAAAAGATAAGACCAAAGGTAAAACGGCTTTGGTAATTCTGGTGAATAACAGCAAGATTGCTGCCTATGGTCCAGGTTCGCGTTTCGGTAATATTCATGACCTGTATGGATTTACCCCAGCCGATCCTTCAATCAAGGTGGGATTGCATGGTATGGCGGTATCGCATGAGTTTATTGCCCAGAAAAATCCAGATTATCTGTTTGTGATTGATCGTGGTGCAGCAATTACTGAAAATCAGGAAGGTGCAAAGCGCGTATTGAATAACAAGATTATTAATGAGTCCAAAGCTGCGAAAAACGGCAATATTGTTTATCTGGATTCGAGTAATTGGTATTTGATGAATAATGGCTTGGGCGGCATGAAAGCCATGCTTAAAGAAGTTGCGGATGCCGTGAAATAAAATCTAATTTGCCGATTTTATAACAAAAACCCGCAGGACTTTCCGCGGGTTTTTTATATGATGATATAAATAATGAGATCAATACTTTTATAAAATGATGCGTATTTCTTTATTAAGCTTGGGTACTGCGATTCTAGCCATTCTATTGGTCATTTCAGGGATCCAGCCTTTTGATCGTACCACTTGGTGGCTTGAAGTCACGCCCGTGCTGATTGCGATACCGTTATTATTTGTCACTTATAAAACTTTTCCACTCACCCATTTGCTGTACGTACTTATTTTCTGTCATGCCATTGTACTCATTGTTGGTGGAGCGTATAGCTATGCGCGTGTGCCTTTCGGTTTTGAAATTGCAGAATGGTTTGGTTTGGATCGTAATCCTTACGACAAGATTGGGCATTTTATGCAGGGTTTTGTGCCAGCAATGGTAGCTCGTGAAATATTGATTCGAAACCATATTTTAGCCAAAGGCAAAATGCTGAGCTTTATTGTAATTTGTATTGTGTTGGCAATTAGTGCGACCTATGAATTGATCGAGTGGGCTGCAGCATTGTTATTGGGACAGGGAACAGAAGAATTCCTCGGAACTCAAGGGGATGAGTGGGATACGCAATCAGATATGTTTTTTGCCTTGATTGGGTCGATCATGGCTTTATTATTGTTATCAAAGTGGCATGATCGACAGATTGCAAATTTAATGCATGAAGATGAGTAAATGAAACTGCTATTAAGACGCAGCAATTTCATTTTTTTGTGAATATTTGGCATAAGCCAGCGCAATTAATAAAATAGCCAAACCACCCAAACTTAAGACAAAACCAACCCAGATTGGTGCTAACCAGCCCATATTATGACTGAGTACCCATCCACCTAAGAATGCACCCAGAGCATTAGCCAAGTTAAATGCTGAATGATTGAGAGACGCTGCCAGAGTTTGTGCATCGCCAGCAATATCCATGAGATGTGTCTGTAAGGCACCGCCTAAACCAATCACGGTAAAACCAATCAGGAATAAAGCTGCAATCGCGGTATAAAGATTGGACATCATAAAGCTGGCTGCGACAAAGGCGAGCGCAGAGCTGATCAGAATTCCGATAATGGTTTTAAACAAATTCTTATCGGCCAGCCAACCTGCAACCAGACCACCAATGACCATGCCTATGCCCCAAATTGCTAAAGCAATCGGCACGACACTGATATTGGCATGAGTATATTCCGTCAGAATCGGTGAAACATAGCTATACACCGAGAACATGCCACCAAAACCGATTGCGCCGACCGCAAGTGTTAGCCACATATTGATATTTTTTAGACCTGCCAATTCAGCCTTGATACTTGCACTCTTTTGCAAAGGAATATTCGGAACAAATAAGCCAACACCAATCAGGGTAATAAACGCAATCACCGCAGAAAATTCGAATCCTGCTTTCCAGCCAAATTGCTGACCGAGCCATGTGGCAATGGGTACACCAATTACATTGGCAATAGTTAAGCCCATCATCACTTGGGCAATCGCAGTAGCACGACGTTGTTTGCCTGCCAGTTCAGCAGCAACCAGCGCCGCTACACCAAAGTAAGCGCCATGTGGAAAACCTGCAATAAAACGGGATACCAGCATGGTTTCTGGCGTTGTGGCAAAAGCTGTCGCTGCATTGGCTAAGCCATAAAAAAGCATCAGGCATAGCAATAATGTCTTACGCGGAACTTTTGCGCCAAGGATGGCAATAATCGGCGCACCGACCATGACCCCAAGCGCATAAGCACTGATGAAATAACCTGCATGAGGAACACTGACATTTAAGTCCGTGGCGATTTCCTGAATCAGACCCATAGCGACGAATTCAGTTGTTCCAATACAGAAACTACCGACAGCCAATGAAAAAATAACCAGAAATAGGGAATAATTGTGTGAGGGAGATGTGTGCAAGGGAGAGCTTGGCGAGGACATAATATCTCGAGTCTAAAAGTACCGCCGTATTATATTCGAGTCGCATTCAGAAAAGTGAAACAGCACATAATTTTTATCTCATTCTCTGCATAAGTTCAGGTCAAAAAAGATATTATGTAATGATAATTATTTTCATTTATGTATAATGCAAAACATACATATTTAGATGACAACTTTCAGGGTGGAAAAGTGAAAAAATTATTAATCAGTTCATTGCTACTTGTTTCTGGCTATAGCGCTGCACATGAACCGTATGTTGCACCAATTGCCTATACAACTGAACAAACACAAGTGGCGATTATTTCTGGTTATGCAGAAGAAGCCTTAAACAGTGAATATGCGTTGAAAGATGCAAAGTTTGAGATCACTGCGCCGAATAAGACCAAAACCAGCATTCAAGCTGATTCCAAACTTGGTTCAGCGACAGTGTTTGATTTGAAATTGCCAGAAGCGGGCACTTATCTCATCCAGACCAAGGCATCTTACCCATTGAAATACGTACAAGATCAAAAAGAATGGAAAATGTTCTTTGATATGCCAGCAGATAAAGCACCTGCAAAAGCTGAGCGTGATTTTGTAATTCCTGCGGATCTAAAAACTAAAAAAATTAGCCCAGTAGAAATCACGCGCGAATGGACGTTATTGACTTATGTAAGTAAAGAAAAACATACTCCCGTTCAAGCGAGTACAGCACCGATTCAGGTTGAGTTTTTAACGCATCCAAACGAGTTGAAGGCCAATCAGGCAGTAAAAATTAAAGTATCGAAAGCCAATAAAGCTTTAGCAAATGCCGAGGTGGTGATTCGTGCTAAAGGTGCGACTGATAAGCAAGGAATCAGCTTGAAAACGGCGGCGGATGGCAGTGCTGAATTGTTATTTCCAAAAGCTGCTGAGTATTTGATTGAAGTGAGTGAAACGGTGGATGTGAAACAAAAGCCAAGCAATCAGTTCTATAGCATTATCAGTGTTGCTGTAAATTAAGATGTGAAAAGGCTAATTCACTAGAATTAGCCTTTTTATTTCGATTTCATTTTTATTAATTGGACTCATCATCCATTGCATTGCTATAAAATTTCACACCCAGTTGAATTCGGTCACGACCATTGCTCATACGCCAGCGATTGGTATCTCTGAGTGAATAGACGCAACCACAATATTCCTGTTGATAAAACTCTTCACGTTTACTGATTTCCAGCATACGCACTGCGCCACCGTGTTTGCGCCAGTTATAATCCCAATATTGAATATCTGGATAATGTGCAGCAGCACGTAGCCCACAATCATTAATTTGCTGCATGTTTTTCCAACGGGAAATCCCAAGAGAGCTACTGATCAAACTAAAACCGTGTTCATATGCGTAGAGGGCAGTCCGTTCAAAACGCATATCAAAACACATGGTGCAACGAATGCCTTTTTCAGGTTCATTTTCCATGCCTTTAGCGCGTGCAAACCAGTTGTCGGTATCGTAGTCACAGTCGATGAAGGGAATATTATGCTTCTCGGCAAAACGGATATTTTCTTCTTTACGAATCAAATATTCTTTCACCGGATGGATATTGGGATTATAAAAAAAGATCGAAAAGTCGATACCTGATTCAATCAGGGTTTCCATGACTTCCCCCGAACATGGCGCACAGCATGAGTGCAGCAGTAACTTGTCATGTCCTTCGGGTAAGCTGAGTTTTTGGCGTTCAAGCGTCTTTTGACTTTGACGGGTCATAGGCGACATGGTCTATAAAAATAATTTTATATTGTAAAAGTTTTAAATGGGTAAAACGTTTGAATTAACTGAAATATTCTCAGTTCAAGCTGAAAATTTTTAAAGCCTAAAACCTTTTTCCTTGTTTCATCATTTAAGGTTGAGTAGAGCTTTTTCAAAAGTCGAAAAATAATCAATAATTGGCAAAAAATTGGTGTCCAAAGTTCCTTCTCCCTTAGGGAGACTTAGGATGAGGGGTCATATAAATTTTTTCCTTGAGATTAGGATTATTAATTTTATTAAAAAATATACATTGTTTAAATTAGAAAATTTCATTGTATAGGAAATGATTGAAATTAAATTCATGTTGAGACTTGCTAATTAATTTTATGTTAAGATGAAATAAATTCAATTTTGGTTGTTGCTGTGCTAGAACTCCGTCATTTAAAAACATTACTTGCGTTAAGAGAACATGGTTCATTGGTCGCTGCGGCAACTGATTTATGCCTGACACCGTCTGCAATTTCTCATCAATTAAAAGAACTTGATCATTGGTATGGGGTAGAAGTGGTGAATCGCCGTAGTCGCCCTGTCAGCTTTTCCAATGTCGGGGAGCGTTTGCTTAAACTGGCAGATGACGTTTTGCCGCAAGTTCAGATTGCACAGACCGATATTACCCGTATCGTGCATGGGCAGACGGGACGAATTATTTTCTCTTCGGAATGCCATAGCTGTTTTGACTGGCTGATGCCGTTGTTGAATCAATATCGTCATCAATATCCAGATGTAGATTTGGATTTTGCCGCTGGTTTTGAGTCTAATCCACATGAGCTGTTGCAAAATTCCGAGTTTGATTTATTGATCACAGCCGATCCAATTGCCTTGAAGGGAATTGAATATTTTCCAATTTTCAAATATGAATCACGCTTGGTTCTTTCTAGTACGCATCCTTTGGCACGTGCCGAGCAGGTGAGCGTGCAGGATCTGGCCGAAGAAACCCTGATCACTTATCCTGTTGATAAGCATCGTTTAGACATCATGGCGCATCTGTTTATTCCTGCCAATGTATATCCGAAGCACATTCGTACCACGGATCTGACTCAAATGCTGATTCAACTGGTGGCAAGTGGGCGTGGTATTGCAGCTTTACCAGATTGGGTGGTGAATGAATATGAGCAAAAAGGCTGGGTGGTAAGCCGCCGTCTAGACTGTGTAGCACCAGAAGGTCTAAGACGTACTTTGTATGCGGGCTATCGGGTAGAGGATAAAGAGAAGAATTATTTTGAAGGTTTCATCAAGCAGCTTGAAAAATTTTCCAAGATGCGTGCTGTGTATTACGAAAATTAATTAAAGTTAATTTAAAAAATAAAGGTAGCAATCGGCTACCTTTATTTTTATGAGGCGATTAAGCAGATCATAAATGTTCTAAGATTTCCCAATCAGCAAAGACAAAATACCTGCGGCAATCAGTGGGCCGACGGGAACACCTCTCAATAAGGCAACACCTGCAACGGTACCGATCAGAAGCCCTGCGACGACATCAGGCTGATTACTCATCAACTTGACTCCGCGGCCTCCTAGCCATGCAACCAATAAGCCAACGGCAATTGCAGCCAAAGATTTAATACTGATAAATGATTTAAGGATGCTTTCACCACTGATCTTGCCACTTGCAATCGGAGCGAGTACGCCAATAGTGAGGATAATGATACCGATATTTAAACCATGATTCTGAATATAAGGAAAAAACTGGTTTAAAGGTGTCAGTTTGACCAAGATCAGGCAAGCGGCTGCTACCGTGACTGCCGTGTTTTGGCTAAAGATACCGCAACCTAATAAGACAAGCAGAACCACTAAATTAATATCGAATTGTGAGAACATCGCAGGGCATGGAGAGGGAAATAAAGTTGAATTATATCGTAATTTATCGAGGTTTATTTTAAAAAGGGCTTTTTTCTTCTCTTATGATTGAGTTTTAATAATGTAAATAGTTGAAATTTATTAAAATAAAGGAAGCCATTTCCAAAATTAGAAATGGCTTTTCCTGAGAAAGTTAGGCCAGTTTTTTAAAGCTTCCGTAGTATGCAATTTGTTCATCCCAGAACTGTTCCCATAAATCACAGTATTCAAGACAGATTTGACGGATTGAATCATATTCAGACTCAACGCAGGCTTGTGCCAGAACAAACCACAAATCATCTTCATGGTCATCATCAGCTGCTTCTGCGGTCGCATCATGTGAAACACCATGAACATAGTAATAGCCGCTATCCACGTCAAAACCAACCGCTTTGGTCGCTTGACGTAAAGCAGGACTGAATAAAATCACTTCTTCTTCTGCCACAGCAAGCAAAGCAGAAACGGCTTGATAGCTGTTAAACGAGTTCTCCAGATAGTTACGCACACGTTGAGCGATTAGCGAAGGTTGATAGTCATTGCGTTCAGACTGGCTCAATTCGAAGTCATTGAGAACCTCTTCGAACAATGGATAATGCGCGTATTCAGGGTTACCAGAATAATAGCCTTCCTGATCCAGACCAGGTCGGAAACCAAATTCATCCAGAATATTCAGGTTTAATAAAAACCGTGGAAACATTTTTGAACCCGATAATAAGCGTGGTTCTAATTGTTTAGTTTGGAATTGTGCCATCAGCAAAGCATCAGTAAATACCTGAACAATGGCATGTCGATATTCGAGATGAATATGTTTTAGTGCCTCTTTGTCAATTACACCGTCATTTAAAAGTTGAATGGCAGGATGTCTCGAAACAGGATGATTTGAAATTTCTGCTCTTAATTTGTTCAGAAAGTTCAAATTCTTGTTCCATACGTCTGTAGAAATACTATTCTTCATTCCTTCAATAGCTTTCTGTCTTGGGTTATCAAAGTTTTCAAATTTTTTTGGCATAGTCTTGTACTCGATGAATTAATAATATTATTGCTT
Source organism: Acinetobacter vivianii (assembly GCF_014635885.1). Lineage (GTDB taxonomy): Bacteria > Pseudomonadota > Gammaproteobacteria > Pseudomonadales > Moraxellaceae > Acinetobacter > Acinetobacter vivianii. The sequence continues at coordinate 701,917 of NZ_BMDR01000001.1, read as the reverse complement.
TTCCAATTATTTAGTTAGATTTTCTTTGGTTGATTATGGATATAACTATTGGTACAACCAAACATCTTTTTATTGGATGATTTAAATATAAAATGATTTTTTTGTGAAATCAATTTATTAAGACGGCTAAAAAATGGCAATAAAGTTTATTATTTAACTTAACTGTAAATAAAAGGTGAAATGATTCACGGTATATTCTTTTATTTAAAAAATAGAAAGATTTTTTTACAAATGATCTTGTGTATAAGCCTTTTTTTTCATACCCTATAAGAGGAACAATAAAGAAAATTCGACTTTTCTATAATGCTCTTAAAATAAGATAAACATACATAGTGGCCAGAAATTTCCAGCATGTAAACTATGTCTTAATAATACGTTAAGTTTTTTGATAGAATTCTAAAAGGATAATAAAATGTCAAAAAAAGAAGATATTATTGTAACGGCTCTAGACCTTTTTAACCGTCATAACTACAGTTCTGTAGGTGTGGATCGAATTATTAGTGAGTCAGGTGTTGCCAAAATGACTTTCTACAAATACTTTCCCTCTAAAGAGAACCTGATTGAAGAGTGTCTGTCTCGAAGGAACAAAAGCATTCAAGAAGCTATTGAAACAGAAATTAACCTCAAACAAGAAGATGACTATTTGGGTAAAATTAAAGCAGTCTATTTTTGGCATTTGGGCTGGTTTAATTCAGATGATTTTCACGGCTGTATGTTTCAAAAAGCTTCATTAGAAATATTACAACAATATCCTTCAATTATTCGACCAATCATGGAGTATCGTGAATGGTTAATGGCATTGGTTGAGGGGTTGTTTGTAAAGGCTCAGGTCTATCAGCCTCATGTATTAACTGCCATGTATATTAATATTCTGGATGGAATGACTTCCTATGCAAAGGTTAATAAAGATCATGCTGAGATTGAAGAGTGTTGGTATTATATTGAGCGATTGATACATTTAGATGCTGCATAATCACTCATTATTTTAGTTTTTCAATCATTACGTATATATAAATAAAATTACATTTTTATAAAACTTAAAAATAAAAAACCGAGGTTTTAGCCTCGGTTCTTTTTGCATTTATTCAAATTATTTTTCAACAAATGCGCGTTCAATTACATAATCACCCATAACGCCCATACGTGGTGATTCAACTAAACCATGTTGGTCAAGCAATGCAGCAACGTCTTTCAAGAACGCAGGGCTACCACAGAGCATGGCACGGTCAGTTTCACGGTTAAAACGTGGTAAACCAATTTTTTCAAATAGTTCGCCTGTCTCAATTGCCGTAGTTACACGACCTTGGGTGTGGAACGGTTCACGTGTCACGGTTGGGTAGTAGATCAACTTATCTTTGATTCCTAATTCTTCAAAGAATTCATGGTTAGGAAGTTCATTCAAGATTAAATCTTGGTATGCAAGTTCAGACACATAACGTGTACCGTGAACCATAATCACTTTTTCAAATTTTTCGTAAGTTTCTGGATCACGAAGTAAAGAAAGGAATGGTGCAAGGCCTGTACCAGAAGATAAAAGATATAAATTTTTACCTGGTAATAAATCGTCGTGTACTAAAGTGCCTGTAGGCTTTTTAGAAATAAGGATTTCGTCGCCCACTTGTACTTTTTGTAAAATAGAAGTTAATGGACCGTCTTGTACTTTAATAGAGAAGAATTCAAGCTCTTCTTCATAATTCGCACTGGCGATCGAATAAGCACGCATCAAAGGCTTACCATTCACTTCAAGGCCGATCATTACAAACTGACCATTTTTAAAACGTAAGCTGACGTCGCGTGTAGTTTTAAAACTGAAAAGTGTGTCATTCCAGTGGTGAACATGAGTAATGCGTTCAACGTTAAAAGCAGCCATTAAAGGTCTCGATCACAGTTAAAAGAAACAGATCGCTATTCTAATCTAAAATCATTCTCGATAAACTGAATATATTTAATTGTGTTTATAAGAAAAAGTGATGAACAATTCTGTAGTGATGCCAATTATTGGCCATATGCGTTCGCCTTACCGTGAGAAATTCGGCATCCCACGCCAGCCAAATCTGGTGCAGGTCGAGTCTTATATAGAGATGACGGAGGCTTATAGCGATATTCTGGCATTTGAGGGGATCGAAGATTTTAGCCACTTATGGCTGCTGTGGCAGTTCCATGAGAATAAAAAATCGGATAACACCTTGAATCAAATGCCTAAATTTCGTGCACAAGTACGCCCTCCGAGACTTGGAGGTAACCAGAAAATAGGCGTTTTTGCGACGCGAAGTATGTATCGTCCATCTCCGATTGGTTTATCGGTCGTGCAATTTTTACGCGTTGAAAAGCATGGTAAAGCGGTGCGTGTCTATGTCACGGGAAGTGATTTACTGGATGGGACGCCAATTTTAGACATCAAACCGTATATTCAATATTCGGATGCAATTGCTGATTCCATCAGTGGATATGCACAAGAAGAGCCGCAGCGTAAAACGGTTGTTTGGTCGGAAAATGCACAACAGCAACAGCAGCAGTTATTAAAGCAGGGAATTTTGGATAAAAAGATATTCGATGAACTTGAACAAGTGTTATCTTTAGATCCTCGACCTGCGTATCAAAATGATGCTGAACGCGTGTATGGAATGTGCTTTGCAGTGTTGAATGTGCGTTTTACGGTCGATGAACAGGATGTCATCGTTATTGCAGTTGAACAAAGTTAAAACTTTAAAAATATAAATTTCGTTAAAAAATTTGGGGAATGAACGGTTATGCAAGCTCAGGCAAAATTCGCAAACTTTTCTTTTACGATTGATGTGACGTGGTGTCTGGAACAGCTACTGAAAGATGGTCGGATTACTGAACGGGATAAATTGCTGGTTCAGACTACACATCGCCAAAAAGATCAGTTGAAATGGCATCCTTTGCAGTGGATTGCCAATTTTAGTTTAAAAGACCAACTGAATGCGGGTATGACCTTATCGTTGAATCGTTTGTGTCAATGGCTGGCTGAAAAAGCCGATCTTCCCTTATTTATCATTGATCCGCTTAAAGCCGATGTAGCTGCCTTGACCAGTGTCATGTCGCAAGAATTTGCAGTCAGAAATCATATTCTGGCGGTGGAGGTACAGGCAGACCGAATTTTGATCGGAACCGATCAGCCTTTTACCACCGAATGGTTGAACAATCTGGAACGTAGTCTGGCACCTAGAAAGATTGAAAAGGTGCTGTTAAATCCTGAACAGTTACAGCGCTATATTGTTGAGTATTATCAAGTTAGCCGTGCGGTCAGTTCCTCACAAAATGCCAGTATCTATGACCGGGAAAATAAAGGCGTTGAAGCTTTATTACAGTTAGGCGATACACAAAATCCTGATGCCAATGACCAGCATATTGTCAAACTGGTGGACTGGGTGCTGCAATTTGCGTTTGAGCAAGGTGCCAGTGATATTCATCTGGAACCACGAAAAGACAAAGGTAAGGTGCGTTTCCGTATCGACGGTGTGTTGCATACTATCTATAACATGCCTGCCAATACACTAACGGCGGTGATTTCCCGTATTAAAATTTTAGGTCGCATGAATGTGGCGGAAAAGCGTAAACCGCAGGATGGACGTTTAAAAACCCGTACGCCGAAAGGACAGGAAACTGAATTACGTCTTTCGACTCTGCCGACTGCTTTCGGTGAAAAGCTAGTGATGCGTATTTTCGATCCAGAAGTATTGGTGCGTAGTTTCCAACAACTGGGTTTTGAAGGTCATTTATTACAGAGCTGGCAGCAGTTGACGCAACACAGTCATGGCATCATTTTGGTTACAGGGCCAACAGGTTCAGGTAAGACCACCACCTTGTATTCATCTTTAAAGCAACTGGCAACCGAACAGGTCAATGTCTGTACCATTGAAGATCCAATTGAAATGCTGGAACCCAGTTTTAACCAGATGCAGGTCAATCCAAATATTGAGTTAGGCTTTGCAGATGGCGTGCGGGCTTTAATGCGTCAAGATCCTGACATTATCATGGTCGGTGAGATTCGTGACCATGACACCGCAAATATGGCGATTCAGGCTGCATTAACAGGGCATCTGGTGTTATCCACCTTACATACCAATGATGCACCGTCGAGCCTGACGCGTTTACATGATCTAGGCGTGCAACCATTCCTAACCGCTGCAACCATTCTGGGAGTATTAGCTCAACGTCTAGTTCGTCGTCTTTGTCCACATTGTAAACAGGAAACGCCAATCAATGAGCAAGAATGGGAACATCTAACCTTTGATTATATGATGGATATGCCAACCAGCATGTATAAAGCGGTGGGGTGTGAAGCATGTCGTCATACCGGATATAAGGGCCGTGTCGGTATTTACGAATTTATGCCTGTCAGTCTGGAGCTCAAGTCGATCATCAGTGCGCATGGCACACTCAATGATTTGAAAGGGCAAGCGAAAAAAGAGGGAATTGAGCCATTGCGGATTGCGGGTGCACGTAAAGTGATTGAAGGTGTGACCACGTTAGAAGAAGTATTGCGCGTGGTGCCATTAAATTAAGCTACAGCGTCATCTTCAGATTCACCTCATCTTGGTTTGTTTTAATAACTCCATCGAAATGATGAAACCACGATGAGGGGAAACCATATGAACGTATTATCTAAATTTGCAGTTGTTGCTGGCTTGGTTGGAGCAACTACTTTTGCCGTAGCGAATACTACTGCCGTAAATCAGCAAGCATTGGCACCAGCTCAAATCACCACAGTCAAACAGGCTTTGACACTGAAAGATGATACGCCAGTTAAATTGAAAGGTTATGTGGTAAAAGCAACAGGTGATGAGAAATATCAGTTTAGTGACCAGACAGGTTCAATGACAGTCGATATTGATGATGATTTATGGCAAGGTAAGCCAGTATCAGCAAAAACACCAGTGACCTTAATTGGTGAAATCGACATTGACTATAAGCCAGCGAAACGTGTTGAAGTTGATGTTGATCAGGTTCAATTCTAAAGATTGATGGACGAATAAAAAAACCACATGATCATCATGTGGTTTTTTGTTTATGATTTATTTTAAGATTATGGGAAAGATCAACAGAGTGGGCTGTTTTATGCGAATTTTATTGGCTGAAGATGATGCCTCACAGGCGGAGAGTATCAAAGCCTGGCTGGAAATGGACGGTTATAGCGTTGACTGGGTGGAACGGGGGGATCATGCGATTCTGGCAGCCGAACAGCATCAATATGACTGTATCCTGCTGGATCGGGGCTTACCACAAGCTTCAGGCGATGAAATCCTTAAAACCATTCGCCGACAAAACACCAAAACTCCCGTTATTTTTATTACTGCCAAAGATCACATCCATGATCGGGTAGAAGGACTGGATCTGGGGGCCAATGATTATCTGGTCAAGCCATTTAATCTGGAGGAATTATCAGCTCGGGTTCGTTCTCAATTACGTCAACATCAGACTCAAGTGGGTCAATATCTTCATTTTGCCAATTTACAACTTGATCCTCAAGCCAAGACCTTGATTCAGGACGGTAAAGCCGTCAATCTCACCGCTAAAGAGTTCCAGATTCTATATAAGCTGATGCAGAAACCTGAGCATATTGTGACACGGGAGCAACTGGAAGAATCTCTCTATGCATGGGGCGATGAAATTGAAAGTAATGCCATCGAGGTGTTTATTTATCAGATTCGTAAAAAGATTGGTGGGCAATATATCAAGACCATTCGTGGTCTAGGCTATCGCATGCATCAAGGGGAATAGAATGAAAGTGGTGTCATTACAAACCAAGCTGGTTAAAACTTCTTTAGTAAGTTCAATGATTGCTGGATGTGTGGCATTACTTTTGTTCGCCGTGATTTCGGTATATCAAACCATGCAGGTACAAGATGAAATCATGGACGAGATTTCAGATATGTTGCTGATTACGGATTTAACCCAAACCTCTGGGCAACAAATCGATGAACTGAGTGATGAATTTGATATCCAATACCAGTTGAGCAATTCGCAGCAAGTTTTAACCCAGTCCTCGGATTTTCAGCTTGATTCACAGCATCACACCTTGATTGCAGCAACTCATGGCGACTATGGCATCATTTGGCAGCAAGGCCAGCTATGGCGGAGTTATGCGGGCGAAGATGAGCATGCACATATGCAAGTACTGATTTTACAGCCGCTCGGAGAACGTTTTAAAGACTTGCTGAATAGTTTCGCAGGCTATGCACTGATTTTAATGCTGGTGTGGCTGATGCAATGGATCATGCTACATTTCCTGATTAAACGACAATTTAAAGTGATTCATCAGTTATCTTCAGAAATATCAGAAAAAAATGCAGATGATTTGAGCCCGATACAAGCGGGAGATGTCGAACTCAAAGAATTGCAACCAATGTTGGGGCAGCTCAATCGACTGTTACAGCGTCTCAAACAATCCTTACTAGCAGAGCAGCGTTTTACTGCTGATGCATCGCATGAATTGCGTTCACCTTTATCAGCGATTCAATTGCGATTGCAGTTACTACAGCGTAAATATCCTGAACGGGCTGGTGATTTTGTTCAGATGCAGCAAGATGTGAACCGTGGAATTCAAACACTGGAAAATTTATTACTGTTGGCGCGTCTAGATCCTGAGCATGCAGAAAATCTACCCAAAACTTATTTTGATTTACAAGAGGTGGTGCAGGAAGCAACACAAGCATTGGCATTATTTGCTAAGGAAAAGCGTATTCAAATCCATGTAGACATCACAGAGCAATCAAATATGCTGCATGCCAATCAACAACTCATATTTACCTGCATCCGAAACATAATTGATAATGCGATCCGATATAGCATTGAGCAAGGACAGATTTATATCAGTTTGGAGCAGCAACAAGATGCTATAGCGCTGGTGATTGAAAATGAAGGACAAGGCGTGGACAACGACATACTAGAGCGATTGGGAGAGCGTTTTTATCGTGCCTTAGGAACTAAAACCCAAGGTTCGGGATTAGGCTTATCGATTTGTAAAAAAATTGTTGAACTGCATCAGGGCAAAATCAAGTTTTCTCAATCCAGCTATGGCGGACTCAAGGTGAGTATCCAGCTACCTGCATAAATTTTTCGAATGAGTAAAAATAAAAAAAAGCAGCATGCGCTGACATACTGCTTATTCCCACGTTTATTATTATGCGGTTGTTATTATATTACTTCGTTAAAATCAGACGATTATTACGCGTTAGACGTAAACGATATTCTTCGCCCGCATGCATAATGCGGATTTCGCGCCCCAAGGCAAAAAGGTTGTTTGAATGCAACATTGGCAATGATTGAGCTGCATCTGTACTACGAGTAAATAGGTTGAATGGTGCGTTCATTTGTTATGCTCCGTGGTGTGTTCTTTAATGTTTTAAATGATAATCATTATCGAATAGACCTGTCAACGGAAATTTTAAGAATTTACAAAATCAGTGATTAATTTTGTTTTTGGTCATGTGAATTCGTGTTTAAATTCCTTAGAATCGGGATAAAAGATGAGAGATTTTAGTCTGTTATGACCAAAGCTACTGTTGATGTTGCAATCGCAATTTTATTACACAAAACCAAAGTATTGGTCGGCTGGCGACAGGCCAACCAGCATCAGGGCAATAAACATGAGTTTCCAGGTGGAAAAGTTGAAGCAGGTGAAACACCAGAGCAGACTTGTCGCCGTGAGATTTATGAAGAAGTAGGGATTGGTATAAAAGACTGGCATGTTTTTGATGTGATCCGTCATGAATATGACGACATTATTGTGAATCTGCATTTATTCCATGCCTATGTGCCCGATGAATTGCTTGATCTGATTCATCAACCGTGGGGATGGTATAAACGTGAACAACTGGCAGATTTAAATTTTCCAAAGGCCAATGATGCCATTCTACAACGTTTGATCTGGCCTCATCTGATCAAGATTAATGAACAAATTGATGCTTTGCCGCAACAAGAGGCGCTCTTATATTGGCGTACTGATTGTGCTGATATTGGACAGATCCAGCAGCAGCTTTTAAGGTTGAGCGATGCGCAATTACAGAAATTGATGATCAATATCGATCTGTGGCAGGAACTGGATGCTGAATTACGCGATAAGATCTCAACCATCCACTTGAAGCAATCACAGTTGATGAATTTAAGTAAAGCTGGCTTGGTTATTGGGAAGCGCTTTGTCGCCGCTTGTCATGATGCTGTCTCTTTGCAACATGCCCATCATATTGGTTGTGATGCTGTTTTGTTAAGTCCAGTACAGGCGACAGAAACGCATCCTAATGCGAAAGAATTGGGCTGGGAAGGTTTTGAAGAACTCGCTCGAACAAGCGATATTCCTGTGTTTGCTTTAGGTGGTGTTGCACCTGCTGAATTAAAACAAGCCCAAAAACATCATGCTTATGGGCTTGCCGGGATTCGTCAGTTTAGTGCAATTGACTAGGATTAGAGTGCCTGAAGGGCTCTACGAGCTTCTTGGGCCTTCACCGAATGATTGCGGGCTTCACTGGCTTTAAGAATAATTAACCACAACTGCTTTTTCATGGCATTGCTTTGCGCGTAACTGAGGCCACGGCGTGCCAATGCTTCTGCATTGGCATATTCTTTACGTTGATCAGCAATCATTGCCAAATACAAATAAGTTTCGGTGGCTTGTGGTGCGATACGTTGCGCCTGAAGCGCATAACGTTCAGCTTCCGCAAGTTGCTGCTGTTTATAAGCGACCTGCGTTTTTTGCATCAAGGTTTTAAATGCAGGTAGCTGACTACCATCATTAAACTTCTGCTGAACCTTTTGTTGAGGCACAACCACAGGAACGCTTTGACGCTTAATCTCTTTTTGATCATAAGGTGTAATTTTCACCCCAGAAGAAGGTTGAGTCACTTTCTTCGGTGGGTGAGTTGGCGAAGTCTTGGTTGGCGCTTTTTCAGGTGCCGTCGTACAACCCGCCAGTATAAGCATTCCGATAATCGCTGCTGTTTTCTTCATCATGTCCAATCATCCTTTTGAGGCTTAGTTCTCACCGTTACCGTTATAGCTGCCGCTGGAAATAACGCGTGCAGGGCTACGATTGGATAAATCTGTATCCATCTGGTTTTCACTCTCACGAATATAGTTACCAATGCTATCTTCATGCTCATCATTCTGTGTGTCATCTGTTTGTGGAATATAGGTTGGTTCCACTTCATAATGAGATTGACCACATAAGGTTGCACGACGTGGCACGGTTTGACGGAGTAATGGAATATACATCGCACCATCACAGCCTTGTGCAGATAAATCACCACTCGCGCTATCAATCCATTGCCATTGCACATTATCGGTCTGGCGCAGATTAACAGGCTCTTGACGAAGCTGTTTCATCACATTGGTCCAGACAGGAAGTGCACCTGATGAACCTGTTAAACCTGTGACTTTATTGTCATCGAGACCTAACCACACCACTGCAACATGATTGCCTGAATAACCCGCGAACCATGAATCTCGGGTGTCGTTGGTGGTACCAGATTTACCCGCCAGATTTAATGATTCAGGTAAGCTGTTATAGGCAGAGCGACCTGTACCAGAACGCATTACTTGTTGTAAGCCAAAGTTCAGGATATAGGCTGCAGCAGGGTCAATGGTCTGTTGTACATTTAAGCCATAACGCTCCAGTAAATGTCCTTTGGCATCCACCACAGTACGGATAGAGCGAGGCGGATATTTAAAGCCACCTGTCGCAAAGTTGCTATAGATGCTTAATACTTCCATCGGTGACATATTTACTGCGCCCAGATAGATCGAAGGGTAGGCAGGAATATCTGATGTCACACCAAACTGTCTTAATTTATTGCTAAATGCAGATAAACCAAATTCATTTCCTAAACGGACAGTGGATAAGTTGTATGAGTTTGCCAAAGCTTGTTGCATTGGTATAACACCATGCTCACCACCGCTATAGTTTTTCGGTGTCCAGCTCTTATCACCATCAATTGGAATATTGACTGCGCTATCTTCAATCGGGCTTGCCCATGTGTATCGGCCTGACTCGATTGCGTTCAAGTAAATGATCGGTTTAAGCAAAGAACCCACTTGACGTTTTGCATCAAGCGCACGGTTAAAACCAGTAAAGTCCTGTGTTGAACCTACGGCTGCAACCAGTTCACCATTTTCAGGGTGGGCAACCAGCACAGCACCTTGCAGGTTTCTTAAACGGCCCGGGTTAGCATTGGCTAAACGGCTGACGGTACTCTTAAATGCATTCTGTACCTGAGTTTGTGCGATTGGATCAAGGGTTGTGAAAATTCTTAAACCTTGATTGGTAATATCACTTTCCTGATATTCCGTGCGTAATTGACGACGCACAATATCCAAGAAATCAGGGAATTTTGCAGGGCCTAAAGTTGGCTTGCTGACCACATTTAAAGGACGGGCAATTTCATCTTCATATTCTGCATCGGTCAAATAACCCATCACTTTCATGTTGTTTAGTACAACATCACGACGTTTCTTCGCCGATTCTGGATTACGCCATGGATTATAAAGAGAAGGGCCTTGAACTAGGCCAACCAGAAATGCCTGTTGTGAAATATTCAATTCACGCAATGGCAGACCGAAGTAAAACTGTGAAGCCAAGCCGTAACCATTAATAGAATAGCTACCATTTTGACCTAAATTCACTTCATTTAAGTAAGCTTCCAGAATCTCATCTTTGCTGTAATGTAATTCAATCAATAGCGCCATAAGTGCTTCATTGACTTTACGTTTCAGCGTTTTTTCAGGTGAAAGATAGAAGTTCTTGACCAACTGCTGCGTTAAGGTTGAACCACCTTGACGACGGCCACCTGTCACATTACTCACGACAGCACGGGCAGTACCACGAATCGAAAGACCATGATGATGATAGAAGTTACGATCTTCCGTCGAGATCAGAGCTTCGATCAGGGTTTTTGGTACTTTATTCAATTTAATGAGAACGCGGTCTTCATTATGTTGCGGATAAATACCACCAATCAATAAAGGTTCTAAACGTGCAATCCCTGTATTTGAGGGTTTGGTTGAGCGAACCTCACTCACTTCACCATTGGCAAAAGCCAGTTCCAGTACTTGTTCAGGCTCAGTACTATCACCATAGTCAAAACCACGGGTGTGTACATACATCTGATTGCCTTGAACCACATAGCTACCAGACTTATCGTAGTTAGCCGTATTCTTATACCCAAGTAATTTTAACTCTTGCGTAAAATTATCCTGAGTAATCGGTGCATTGGCATAGATTTCCAATGGGCGTGCAAACACCTTGGCAGGGATGTCCCAACGCTGACCTTCAAACTTGTCACGAATAATATTATCCAGTCGGATCAGATAGATACTAAAGGCAACAAAGACACCTATCACTAACATTGAGAAAATGAGTGCTAGAAAACCAATACCACGTTCAAACTTCATAGATTTGCGTTAAAACCAAAACAATGACGGTAATGATGCGATAGCTTATTGTCATTTTGCAATCATAAAACTGTGAATAAATAGCAACATGCAATAAAAAGATTAAGAATGTGTTGACATTAAAGGTATAAAAAAACAACGGATAGACATTTTTATACTTTTTAATCAATCATCAACGCAACATTGGTTGTTAATGATATGATAGTCAGTAATCGCGACGGAGCTGAATTATTCGTGCAAATTTCACATAAATCTTTTCGAAATATTGGTCTCATTGGACGACCAGACAAGTATTCTGTAGTAGAAACGTTATGTTTAATTCATGATCATTTGATCAATTTAGGTTTAAACCCCGTTTTTGATCAGGAAACAGCGAAACTTGTCCCCTATAGTCATGGGCAGACCGTGAGCCGTAACTTGCTGGGTGAAGTCGTAGATTTAGTGATTGTGGTGGGCGGTGATGGTTCACTATTACACGCAGCGCGAGCTTTGGTTAGACATAATACGCCAGTGCTCGGTATTAACCGTGGTCGACTCGGCTTTTTAACTGACATCAAGCCAGCTGAAGCTATTTTTAAGCTGGATCAGGTATTACAAGGTCAGTTTCAGTTAGATCGCCGTTTCTTACTGGAAATGGAAGTCCGTACCAATGGTGAAACCATTTATGATGCGATTGCATTGAACGATGTGGTGTTGCACTCAGGAAAATCGGTGCATATGATCGATTTTGAACTGAATATTGATGGGCAATATGTCTATCGTCAGCATAGTGACGGTTTGATTGTTTCTACACCAACGGGTTCAACTGCTTATGCGCTGTCAGGCGGCGGGCCGATCTTGCATCCAAGTATGGATGCGATTGCACTGGTTCCGATGCATCCGCATACCTTGTCATCACGTCCTATCGTGGTGGGTGGGCAAAGCGAAATCAAGATTACCATTCGTGAAAATCGTGTTTTGCCTATGGTTAGTGCTGACGGACAACATAGTGTTGCATTAAATGTCGGCGACACGGTGCATATCCGCAAACATCCGTTTAAACTAAGCTTATTACATCCACCAGGTTATGACTTCTATATGGCATGTCGTACCAAGTTAGGGTGGAATCAAGATTTTGAATCTTTTCAACAGGATGACTCATGAATATTGAACAAATGCTCGCTATTTTAAATCCTGAAATTGTTGAGCGTCTTCGTACAGCTGTTGAAATTGGCAAATGGCCAAATGGTGTTGTATTGACCAAAGAGCAGCGTGAAATCTGTATGCAAGCAGTTTACGCATGGGAAATGGAAAATTTACCAAAAGAACAGCGCAGTGGTTATATCGACCGTGGTACTAAAGAAGAAGGTGAGGAATGTGATGATGATCATCACAAAAATGAACCTGAATTTAAGCCAATTCGGTTTGTTTAAATTTAAAAAAGCTCAGTGATCACTGGGCTTTTTTTATTTTCATTAAAAATGTCATCATAAATTTTATGAAACTTCAGAAATCTGTTTGCACGCTATTATGTTTGACCATGTTTAGTGGAATTACATTTGCAAAACAGTCGATCGAATGTTTACTCAAAGTGAAAGTTGTCGCCAGCCAAAAATATGCTTTGCCTCAAACAGAGTATACACCCTTAAAGAATGATGGTTATCCCATATTGCTGATTGGGATTAAAGTTCTGGATGCCCAAACAATGCGAAGCTCTCAAAAGAGTAAAGCCCATTACTCATATTGTAATAAGCTGATTGGTCAGCAGCGAGATGCTTATCTAGCTGGTGCCTACGATTCAAACAAAATCACATTTAAAATTGGCGATCAACTCATCTTGAGAAATATTCACTCTTCAGGTCAGGAGTATCCATTTTGGCCAGATTTTTATTATGTTGAAGATTAAGACCAAGATTATGCAATATAACCTTGGTCATTAATTCTAGATCAGAAACGACTTTCCCAAAGCTCTTTTGCTTTTGTCATTGCATCATCATAGCTACTAACCACACCCATGATATATAAAGCGATTCCCATCGTTTCGATCACTGCCATTTCGCCATATTCATGCTTTTGCTCACCGAGCCAAACTTCTTTAAATACTGCAAGATCAAGCTCTTCTTCAATCGGGCTACGGTCAGGAGTGAGTTTTGGCAACTCATGTTCGTATAACTCACCATTTTTAATCCCACAGATTAAAGTTTTGGCATCAGGATTACGTTCAAACTCGCCGCCTTCACCCTTAATCACCGCACTATTTTGATATCCCAAACGGAAAGCAGTTTGCTGGTGTGACGTTCGATAAGCAGGATGAAAAATAGCTTGTAAGGTGGCTTTGGCATTAAATGGATTAATCAGTCGCGCCAGAGTGTGAATCGGAGAGCGTAATCCCATCACATTTCGCAGTGAAATAAGTTCGCTTAAAATCGGTGAAATTGCTTCTAGTGGAAGGTAGGAAAAGTTGTGCTGTTGAAGTTGCTCACGGGCATCCTGTTCATTCTGACAAATAGAATAGCCTAAGTATTGCAAAACCTGTTCAGTATAAACACGGTTAATCGTGTGACCAGACGCACCGTGCATCACAATCTTGTAACCATGATGTGCTAAAGTCAGTGCAGCCAATAAAAACCACGGATAGTGTTTACGTTTACCTGCATAAGAAGACCAGTCTAGATCCACCTCCAGCGGCTGAAAGTTAAGCTGGTCACGCGTAGCTTGGACAAAACCTGCCAGTTCATCGACAGATTCTTCTTTAACGCGGAGTAGCATTAAAAATGCGCCAAGCTGCACATCCAGTACTTCATCTTTCAAGATCATGCTAAAGGCTTGATAAGCCTCTTCGTAACTGAGTGAACGTGAACCTGTTTTGCCTTTCCCTAAAATACGAACATATTGAGCAAATGGATGTTCTGCAGTTTTATAGATATTTCGTTTTGTGTTCATGGTCGTATTTGAGGTTGTCACTAAGAATGAAATCAATATGACATAAAATAGAGACTTGTAGCATAAAAAAAGTAATAGGCTGTTTAATCAATAAACAGTTGTGGTTTGGGAAGTCATCGTGCAAACAAAATTATTGACCCAATCAGTCTAGTGATTTGATGTAAACGGGACATGACATCTGATCTAAAAGTTATTAGCATGACTTCGTACAAATTTTTAAGAACAAAGAAAGCGAAAGGAAATAAAGATGTTAGCTTATGATGCAGATTTGGAACTCTTCCGTGATAATTTTAAACGCTTTATGAGCGAGCAGATTGCACCGCACTATGATCAATGGGAGCGTGAAGGCATTATGCCGCGTTCAGTGTGGTCTGCATTGGGTGAAAATGGATTCTTGTGTGTGGATGTACCAGAAGAATACGGTGGTTATGGTGTGCCAACACATTATTCACTCATGTTAGTGGAAGAATCTGCTCGTGCAGGTTACTGTGCATTATCAACTGCAATTTCATGTCATTCTGAAATCGCTGCACCATATATTCAGCACATTGCAACAGAAGAACAAAAACAGTACTGGTTACCTAAAATGGTGTCGGGTGAAGTCGTCGGTGCGATTGGTATGACTGAACCAGGTGCAGGCTCAGACTTACAGGCAATGCGTACCAGTGCAATTTTGCAAGATGACCACTATGTATTAAATGGTTCGAAAACCTTTATTTCAAATGGTCAGCATGCTGATCTGGTTGTGCTTGCAGTGAAAACTGATCCACAAGCGCGTGCTAAAGGTGTGTCATTGATGTTAGTCGATACGCATTTGGATGGCTTTAAAAAGGGCACCAACCTCGACAAAATCGGATTACATTCACAAGATACTTCAGAGCTATTCTTTGATAATGTCAAAGTGCCGAAAGATCAATTGCTAGGTCAAGCAGGGCAAGGTTTTGCTTACTTGATGCAGGAGTTGCCACGTGAACGTACTGCGATTGCTGCAACAGCTTTAGGTGCAATTCGTGGAGCAATTGATTTAGCAACGGCTTATGTCAAAGAGCGTCAGGCATTTGGTCAGGCAATTTCACAATTCCAGAATACTCGTTTCGTCTTGGCACAAGCGAAGATTGATGAGTTGGCAACTGCTGCTTTCTATAACCAAAACGTTGAGCTATATAACGAAGGTAAACTGGACGTAGAAACTGCTGCAGCCTTGAAGAGCTTCAGTACTGATATGCAAATGAAAGTTGCAGATAACTTGCTTCAGTTATTTGGTGGTTATGGTTATATGACTGAATACCCAATTTCACGTTTCTTCGTTGATGCGCGTATCCAACGTATTTATGGTGGAACGAACGAAATTATGAAAGAAATCGTGGCGCGTGGAATTATTGGTAAAGCTTAATTCATACGCTTCAAAGAATAGCCTGCCCAATAGCAGGCTATTTTGTTTCATGTAGGAGGAGATTAAGGCTTTGGTTCATCAAATAAGGCCGCACAACGTTCAGTTTGACATCCTGCAAGTAGAATGGCTTTAGGTAAGCTGGCATACATATTAGTCAGGTGTTGTTCAGCGGGATGCTGAAAATGCCAAAAAGAAAATTGTTTTGAGTGTTGGTCTTTAAAATTTTGATAAAAATCATTTTGCTTTTTTAAAGCATCTGGATCTGCCGCAGGGCCTTTGCCTAATTCTTGTGTACCCACTGTGGTCATGAGCATCACGTTTTGAGTTGTGTTGGCTTGATTCTTTAACCATTCAGCCTGTCTATTTAATAAGGCGTAGTTGTCAAACCAGAGTGAAGGGCTTGCTGCAATATAGCGCTGAAATGTTTGTGGCTTGGAAAAGAAGGTATGTAATGCAAACAAGCCGCCAAAGGAGTGCCCGAATAAACTTTGTTGTTGTGCATTGACTTTAATTCGTGAGTTGATTGCTGGTTTCAGTTCTTTATCCAAAAACTGGATGAACTGGTCTGCACCACCATATTGATATTTTGCCTGCGCTTGAAACTCAGCAGACGTTTTAGGGGTATAGTCTAAAGCACGTTTTTGCACATCAAAGGTGTTCTGGTCAGGATAGCCCACTGCAACAATCACCACAGGGCTAAGCCCCAAACGATTTGCACCTGCACCAACTGATTTCGCAATATTAGCAGCACTTTCAAAAGCAGCATTGCCATCTAGAACATACAGCACAGGAAAGCCTTCTACAGGTGCTGCACGATCAGGAATAGAAATCTGAATCAGGTAGTCCTGAGCAGTATATTTCGATTTCAGGATAAAACTTTGTCTGGTCTGGGTATTTGCTTGCACTTCATGTGTTGAACTGGAACTTACTGTAGAAGGCTGCGCAATCACGGATTGGGTCGCGATCATAAGAGAAAAAGTTAAAATACCAAGACGTTTCAACATCACTTTATTTACACTCGTCAAAATTTTGACAAGAAATATATAATGAAAATCATTATCAATAAAGTTTAATGGGAAAAAGAGTTAAAACTCAGCGTGTTTAATGCATAAAAGTATTGTTATACTCTAGCTCGGATAATCGATTCATAGATAGATTGTAATCCATTCTTATAGATGATTTTGCTGAGGCTGCATTCAATGGTAAACGATGGACAAAACACATCGAATTCACTTAATTTAGAACAAATTCGTAACGATATTGATAGTGTTGATCAACAAATCCAAGAGTTACTCAACCGCCGTGCGACACTGGCAGAAGCGGTAGCTAAAGCGAAATTTGCATCCGAAGAAAATCCATTGTTTTATCGCCCTGAACGTGAGGCGCAAGTGCTCCGTAAAGTTATGGAGCGTAATCAAGGGCCTTTGTCTGATGCAACCATGGCACGCTTATTCCGTGAAATCATGTCGGCATGTCTGGCGCTTGAAGCTCCACAAAGCATTGCATTCTTAGGACCAGAAGGGACATATACGCACTCTGCTGTGTTAAAGCATTTTGGTAAAGATGCGGTTGTGCGTCCATTACCAACCATTGATGAAGTTTTCCGTGAAGTTGAAGCGGGCAGCGCACATTATGGTGTTGTTCCTGTAGAGAACTCATCTGAAGGGATTGTGAATCATACGCTGGATTGCTTTAAAGCATCGACAGTGAATGTGATTGGTGAGGTTGAGCTTCGTATCCATCACCAATTCCTTGTCTCAGAAAATACCCGTAAAGACAGCATCAAGCAGATTTATGCGCATCAGCAAACCTTGGCGCAATGCCGTAAATGGCTAGATGCACATTATCCAGGCGTTGAGCGTGTTGCATTGAACTCAAATGCAGAAGCGGCTCGCCGTATTCGTAACGAATGGCATTCTGCTGCGATTGCATCTGATATTGCGGCAAGCATGTACAATCTTGAGATTTTACATAGCAATATTGAAGATAACCCAGAAAATACCACACGTTTCCTTGTGATTGGGCGTGAGAAGATTCCTCAAAGCGGTAATGACAAGACCTCGTTATTAATCTCTGCACATGATCGTGCTGGTGCTTTATTGGAAATTCTTGCACCGTTTGCCAAGCATCAAATCAGCTTGACCAGCATTGAAACACGTCCAGCTTTACCTGAAAAATGGGCTTATGTGTTCTTTATCGATTTAGAAGGACATATCGGTCAGGAAAATGTTGCGGCGGCATTGGAAGAAATTCGTCCAATGGTAAAAGAGTTACGTGTACTCGGATCTTATCCAATCGCTGTTTTATAATCCCGTTTTATCGAATGGATAGATGACTTCGGTATCTATCCATATCAATGTCGTCTCATTAGGCAAATATGTTTTATGTCTCAACCATTATTTAAAAAAGTTGCATTTATCGGACTTGGACTGATTGGGTCTAGTCTTGCCCGTGTGATTGTGGCAGAACAACTTGCATCTCAAATTGTGGCTTCAACACGCTCAAAAAAAACATTAGAAGATGCCAAGACACTCGGTCTTATTCAACACGGTTATGCAACGCCTGAAGAAGCAGTTCAGGATGCAGATTTAATTGTTTTAGCATTACCCGTTCGTGCGACACAAAAAGTGCTTGAACAGATCAAACCCTATCTTGCCGAAAATGCCATTATTACCGATGTAGGTAGTACCAAAGGTAATGTGGTTGAAGCGGCAAAAGCAGTATTTGGTGAAAATTTACCTGTTGGTTTCGTGCCGGGGCACCCCATTGCAGGTGCGGAACATACTGGGGTGCATGCGGGTAAAGTGGATCTATTCGTCAATCACAAAGTGATTCTAACGCCACTGCCGACCAGCGCGGAGTGGGCGGTTGAAAAGCTGATTCAGCTTTGGTCTGCGGCAAAAGCAGAAGTGATTTGCATGGATGTTGCTAAACATGATGAAGTGTTGGCACATACCAGTCATTTACCGCATTTGATGGCATTTAATCTGGTTGAGCAACTGGCAAATCGTGAAGATAATCTAGATATTTTCCGCTATGCTGCGGGTGGTTTTAGAGACTTCTCTCGAATTGCAGCCAGCGATCCACAGATGTGGCATGATATTTTCTTTGCCAACAAAACCGCAATTTTGAATGCTGTTGATGGTTTCGAACAGCAATTATCCGTTTTAAAGAAATTGATTGAACAGGAAGATTCGCATGCGTTGATGGGGCTATTGGGCCACGCGCAAGCGGCACGCCAACATTTTAATCATATGTTAGCCAAAAAACCTTTGATGGAGAAAAACAAGGTGACACAGCAATTTAGCATTTTACCGGGAAAGAAAACATTTACAGGTAAATTCACCGTACCGGGTGACAAATCTGTGTCACATCGCTCAATTATGTTTGGTGCGATTGCAGAAGGCACAACTCATGTGACAGGCTTTTTGGAAGGTGAAGATGCACTTGCAACTTTACAGGCATTCCGTGATATGGGCGTGAGCATCGAAGGACCAAAGAATGGTGAAGTGACCATTCATGGCGTGGGCATGCAAGGCTTAAAAGCACCTGCAAGCGCATTGTATATGGGCAACTCAGGCACCAGTATGCGCTTGTTATCAGGCATGCTGTCTGCGCAAAAATTTGACTCTGTAATGACTGGCGACGCGTCATTGTCTAAACGTCCAATGGAACGTATTGCTAAGCCACTTCGCGAAATGGGTGCACTTATCCAGACCACAGGCGAGAAAGGTACACCACCTGTGAGTATTACAGGTAGTCAGATGCTTAAAGGAATCCAATACGATTTACCAATGGCGTCTGCTCAGGTGAAATCAGGTATTTTATTGGCTGGTTTATGGGCTGAAGGTGAAACGTCGGTGACTGAACCAGAACCGACGCGTGATCATACTGAGCGTATGTTGCGTGCCTTTGGTTATGATGTAAAAACTGAAGGCAATAAAATCTCGCTTGTCGGTGGTGGCAAGTTAGTCGGTACAGATATTCAGGTGCCTTCTGATATTTCATCTGCTGCATTCTTTATGGTGGGTGCTGCGATTACTGAAGGTGCCGATGTGGTATTGGAAGCGGTCGGTATTAACCCAACTCGTACAGGCGTGATCGAAATCCTCAAGCAAATGGGTGCTGATCTGACAGTTGAAAATGAACGTATTGCAGGTGGCGAGCCGATTGCAGATATTCATATCAAAGGTTCAAGAACATTGAAAGGCATTCACATGCCAGAAGATCAAGTGCCTTTAGCCATTGATGAATTCCCAGCATTGTTCATTGCTGCTGCATGTGCAGAAGGTCAAACTGTATTGACAGGTGCTGCTGAGCTTCGTGTTAAAGAATCTGACCGTATCCAAGTGATGGCAGATGGTTTGAAAATCATGGGTATCGACTGTACACCAACGGAAGATGGCATCATCATTGAAGGCAAAGGTAAATCTGGCGACTGGTCAGCGATCTTTACGGGTGGTGAAATTGAATCACATCATGACCATCGTATTGCCATGAGCTTTAGTATGGCTGGTTTACGTACCTCAGGTGAAATCACGATTCATGGTACAGAAACGGTTGCGACAAGTTTCCCAACCTTTACCGAGCTTGCAAGTTCAGCTGGATTGGATTTAAGTGTTGTAAATCCGTAATCTGATTTGAATCAAGCAGCATTCAGCTCTAGAAGGTTGAGTGCTGTTTTTTTATGTACTTATCTCTAAAAAGAATTTGTTAAAACCATCCATTTAACGCTTAAATACTAAAAATGATGACTTCTCTGATGTACATATCTAATCGGGTCGAAATTTATCAATTTAACAATAGAACTAAGACAATCAGCTAATCGTTTAGAGACGATTGTATATATAATAATTCAGAGTATAGGCGTTGGATTTAGGTTGTGATGCAGCGCTAAAATATAATAAAAGAGGGAATAGCATGAAAACGTTGCAATTTATAGCAGATTGCCCAAAACATGGAGTGGTCGATCATCCACCGAATGAGTGCTATATCACACAAGAATATGTGGCTGCACTGCTGTTTAAACAATTAGAACAATATGGTTTTGATGCCCAGCATATTCGTCATGAGCATGAGAAAATAGAAGTGCGCATCGACAATCATCAATTGCCGCTTTCGATCTTATGTTCGCAACAAGACACAGAAGGACATATTTTGTGTGAGATTTCAGCCAATCCACAACGTGAACAAGCGTGGTTTGAAAAGATCGAGACGCAAAGTATTATTCGCCAACTCGCTCAGGCCGTGGAAAATAGCTTAAAAGCGGAACATAGTTTTTCTCAGTTTGTATGGAAAAGCTAAGTCTTTTTTACGAATAGAATCTTAAATGAAGTGCATTAACATCATGACCGTTTCGGTGTATGGTGTATATTGATTTAAACGCTTTATTTGAGAGTATAGGTGCATGATACAGGTCGATTTTTCTAAATTATCACCCCAAGTGGTTTGGCAACATTTTGAGACCTTATGTACGATTCCTCGGCCTTCCAAGCATGAACAACAATTAAGACAACATTTAAAAGATTGGGCGGAACAGCGTAAGCTCCAAACTTATGTCGATGACATTGGTAATCTGATTATTCGCAAAGCGGCAACTGCGGGTAAAGAACAGGTGGCTGGTGTGATTTTGCAGGGGCACTTGGATATGGTGACTCAGGCAAACCGCGGAACCCAACATGACTTTTTTAAAGATTCCATTCGACCTGTATTAAAAGATGGCTGGCTGATTGCTGAAAATACCACTTTAGGTGCAGATAATGGGATTGGCGTTGCATTGGCATTGGCGGTATTAGAATCAAATGATATTGCACATGGGCCGATTGAAGTCCTATTGACCATTGATGAAGAAGCGGGAATGAGTGGTGCGCGCTTACTCGAATCTGGCGTTTTAACTGGACAATGGCTTTTTAATATTGATACCGAAGAATGGGGCGAGCTGTATCTTGGCTGCGCAGGTAGTATTGACTTAGAAGTGGGGCAGCCACTTGAATATGAAACAGCACCAAATGATTTAATCTTTGTAGATTTACTGGTATCAGGACTAAAAGGTGGACATTCTGGGGTTGATATTCATTTAGGTCGAGGGAATGCCAATGTCATTCTAGCCAATTTCCTCAATGATTATTTGACACAATCCAATGGTCGATTGGTTGAATTTGTCGGTGGAACAGCACGTAACGCCATCCCGCGTGAAGCCGTTGCAACTATTGCAATTCAGGCAGAACAACTGACTGATTTGAAAAATGCTGTGGCAGCGACACAAGCTGAATGGCAACAAAAACTACAGGGTATTGATGATCAGTTGCAAATCACGGCACAGCAAAATACTACTCAGATAAATGAAGTGATTGCGTTACATCAACAACAAGCGTGGTTGCAGGCATTAGCAACTTGCCCTTATGGCATTGCTCAATGGAGTAGCGCTTTACCTGATGTGGTTGAAACCTCAAATAATATCGGTGTGGTCAAACTCACTAAAGATGAAGCAAAAACCTTGATTATGGTTCGTTCGATGGTGAATCAGCAGGCGTTAGCCTTTGCTCAGAACATTCAACAGCACTTTGCCAATTTCCAGATCCAATCTGAATTAACGCCGTTAGTATCAGGTTGGACACCGAATCCAGAATCAGCGGCATTAAAGTGCTTGCAACAAGCGTATCAATCCGCATTTAAAATTGAGCCAAATTTGAAGGTGATTCATGCAGGTTTGGAGTGTGGCATTATTGCAGAACATTATCCTGATTTGCAGATGGTGTCTTTTGGCCCAGATATTCAGGGGGCGCATGCACCGGGAGAGCGAGTTAAAGTGGATACGGTAGAGAAATGCTGGAAGTTGTTGGTGACTGCTTTGGAAAGCGTACGTTAATTTAATGTTGTAATCAGATCAGACCAATGATCCTGTCTTGGTCTGATCAATAAGTTATAATTGATATGAAGTAAAAGGTCGTTTAATAAAGCCTATTTCTTACCTTATAAGTAAAGTTATCAACTAAAATGATTACTTTATATTGTCTGATATAGAAACAATAGCATTGGATTCAATTGTAAATCGTTTATTTTTATGTTTGAGTAGTGTTTCCGCCCCGACTCTAGATAATATTTCTACATTTTCAACAATGCAGTAATCATTATTTTCTACTGGTATAATTCCATTTAGTTTTATAAGTTTGCAGCTGTTTTTTTCTAAGATAATTTGTTTGGGAGTTATATTTCCTAACTGGTAAGTCTTCATTAAGCTAAGTGGTATATTTTTAAAACTATCTGATATTAAAAATAGGTAAAAAAGAAAGAATAAAGAGAGAGCGGCTGGGACCAAGTGCTTATACTTGACCGGGGGTGTATTTATTGATTGTATGCTAATGTAATTTATAAAAATTAATATAATTGAGAAAGCAAAGGAGAAAAATAGTTTAAAGCCTTCATTCAGCCCATTTGTTTTAAAAATTATTGTAAATATAAAAAATATAGGTAAAATTATTATTAGTGAAAAGGTCAGTGTTAGGAAAAAAAGAACTATTCCTCTAAGTATGTTTGAGATTGTTTTTTTATTATTATAGTTTTTTTCTATAAGGTTGATGCAGTAAAAGAGTGATAAAATATTTAAAAGGAAAAATAATATATTTTCATTAAATAATATTGCTGTAAATCCAGTGATAAAAATTATTTGTGGTATCAGAAAGTAACATGTGAAGGCTCTTAAGTTAATAGGTGTGTTTTGATATGGTATTAATATTAAATTTTTATTTATATATTCATTTTTTAAAATAAACTCATTCCAAATAAAAGATGGTAGTATTTGGATTATTGTGAGTGTTAAAGCTGTAATTAAGCCCCCTAGAGAAAAGGTAATCAATAAGGCTAAATAAGATTGTATGTCAAATATAGGTAGATAATTTATCATCCAGTAGTAGGAGAAAAAAATTAAACCTCCTATAGCTAGGAAAATTGACCAAGTAGCAGTTATTAGGTTGGTTGAAACATATGATTTAAATATTTTTAACATTTTAGGCCTGTTGTGTTGAGGTTGAAATTATTTTTGGGTTAATTCACTATGGTTCTAATATATATGTTATAAAGGTGGAAAATATATAATTAATTTAAATTTTTTAAAATAAAGTTTTAACTGCTAAATAATGTTTTATTTTTCTGTTTTAATGTGGGTGATTTAAGTATAAGGTAACTCTAAGCCGTTAGTTTTTTTAAATAAGTAAAAATGCCAAGTCAATGGCTCATGCCGGACGTCAACTGGTTGCAACGTAATAGCACCAATGACAGTGACCGAGTCAAAAAGTATTTGGCTCGGTTTGGTTTGAATTGGAGTGACTTCCAGTAATCATTCTCCTAGACGATCTTTCTTATTCTGAGATGGGCTAGATAGAAACTCTAAATTCCAGAGTTTTTCGGCATATCGACCCAGCCACCAGAAAGATGCTGCCAATATAATAAAGAAAATGGCTTTATGCATACCATTCCAGAAGAACTCAAAGTACTTGGTATATAGGTTGATAAATAAGAAGGTGATACCAAAACCACGTGAGGTGGCATCGTCATGTTTCAAACCATAGACAATTGCAATGATGGCAATAAATGCGAATAAAACACCCCAATGCAACAGCTCATATTGTTTAACGTTATACCAGCTAGTTAAGTCACCATAGTTGCCAAAGATTGACAGAAGCCACAAGGCAATAAATAGATAAAGCAATCCCATGACATAAGTTGAGTGTGCAAAGTCTTTAAAATGTGCATAACGTTTAAAGAGAAGACTTAATCCAATCAGTGCGCCACCAAAGAATACAAAGCGTAAAGGGAAGTTCATCCCTAGATAATACGCACCCCAACCAGACATATAACCTGTTTCAGTTCCAAACCATGAACCCAATGAGAGTAATGAAAATACCCAAATCAGTTTGGATGGGAACCAGAAGGCAAGAGCAGCATAAATGAGGGTTGAGAGCAGGAATAACAAAGAGAAATGTCCGCTGCCTGTATCAATCGCTTGTCCGAAATAAGCCACAGATGCTGCTGTAGAGAGCAAACCAGCAAAAATAATGGCTTCATTGCTAAATTGATGCAGTGGTTTGGTTTTACGTCGACGATATGCAAAGCCATAAAAGGCCGCAGCAACTCCTGCAAAAATCAGACAAGGAATGATTTTGGAATCAATAAATATTTTTTCAATCAGTTCCATCAAGAACTGATCCGCTGTAATTGCGACAATGGCAATCACGGCACAAATCATCGAAATCCAGAATGAGTATTTTGCCAAGCGTTCCCAGTCAAAAGGACGAATCGAAAAACTATGCTTTAACTCATTGGCAACATCAGGCGTAATGGTGCCTTGTTGTTGCCATTGTTCAATAGTTTGCTTTAAAAAAAGTCCTTGTTTTTTATTTAATTTCATTAAAGAACCCGAATGTCTGTACATCTATACTGATATAACAGACATTGGATTGAAAAGACGTATAGTTTTCTTAGTAATTTGTTGTTAATTCTACAGTTTTAAAAAGCGAGCAATCACTTGTCTGAGCTGTTTTAAGTAACCTGTAAAGAAATGATTGGCACCTGGCAAAATCGTGATTGGATGTTTTTGCGGTTTTGCCCATGCAATCATATCTGATAGCAAGGTAATGTCATCTTGCTCGCCATGAACAAATAAGATATCGCCGTCAATTGCAGGGGTTTTATAGTGGCGTAAATCGACTACCGAACCGGTTGGTAATCCACAGAGGACCAATTGTTTTGGACGTAATTCATCACTGAGTTGTGCTTGGCATTTTGCCAAAACATGTGAACCAAAGCTAAAACCACCTGCATAGAAGGTCAAACCTGCATGCTTCTCGCGGGCATATTCAATCACAGCCATAATGTCATCAGTCTCGCCATGCCCTTGGTCATGTGTGCCTTCGCTGCCTGCCAGACCGCGGAAACTTGGACGATAAACTACACAGCCCATTTCATTAAAAATCTGAGCCAGTAGTACAGGAACTTTATGATTTGGTGTCCCGCCTTGCAAAGGATGTGGATGGCAGACAACAGCAAAACCTGTGACTTCACCTTGAGGTTGATCGACAAACATTTCAATTTGACCAACAGGACCTTGGATGAATAATTGCTCAGACATAAGATACGCAATGGATAATGGAAGAATCCACTATTTTACCGATAATGAAGAATGAAAACATCGTATTTCTTTAAACTTCGTGCATAAATGAAGTATCGTATTTTATCTAAATCTTGCTGTAATAATTTGAGAATCTAAAGGTTTGTTAAAAATCATAATATTTTTTCATTATGTTCTATTAGGGTACCATGCATAAAACTGAGCTAGGGCAGTTAAGATTTAAACTAGACTGCCCAATCAAAGAGACTTTAAAAGCCTATTCTCATTATTTAAATAGGATTTCTAGTTACCTCACCATTGACCAGCCTTAAAATCTGCAAGGGGTTGCTATCTTTTAAAGCTTCTGGCAACAAATTTTGCGGATAGTTTTGATAACAAACTGGGCGCAAATAACGGTCAATTGCCAAAGTTCCAACTGAGGTACCTCGGGCATCTGACGTTGCAGGGTATGGCCCGCCGTGTACCATGGCATCACACACTTCCACACCCGTTGGATAACCGTTTAACAGCAAACGACCTGCTTTCTCTTCTAACACTGGAACCGCATCTGCAAATTCAGTTAAATCTGCTTCGTCGGCGATTAAAGTTGCAGTCAGCTGACCATTCATGCTTTGTAGCGCGTGCAGAAGTTGGGCTTTATCTTCAACTTCAATGACGATTGTTGTTGGCCCAAAGATTTCTTCTTGTAGAAGCTGATCACCTGCCAGTAATAGTCTAATATCAGCTTTAAATAGCTGTGGCAGAGCCTGATTGCCTTGTTGGGTTTGACCTGCTAAATGTTCAATACCTTGGTGCTCGGTTAAGTGCTCAAGACCTGCTATATAGCTTTTTAAGGTTCCGGCATTCAACATAGTCTGTGCAGGTTTGCCACCTATAATTTCGGTTAAGTTACTAATGAGTTGGCTAAATTCAGCTGATTTTATCCCTAAAATTAATCCCGGATTGGTACAGAACTGACCACAGCCTAAAACAACTGAGTCGGCCAAGTCCTGTGCAATTTTTTCACCACGGTTTTTCAAGGCTTCTGGTAACATCAGCATCGGGTTAATACTGCTCATTTCAGCAAAGACAGGAATCGGCTGTGGACGGGCTGCTGCCATGTCACATAAAGCACGACCACCACGAAGTGAACCTGTAAATCCAACCGCTTGAATTAAAGGATGCTTTACCAGTGGTTCACCCACACCATTACCATAGATCATGTTAAATACACCTTTAGGCATATTAGATTTTTCTATGGCACGTTCGACTGCCTGAGCCACAAAGTCCGCTGTAGTCATATGTCCACTATGCGCTTTTACTACTACAGAACAGCCTGCGGCTAAAGCAGAAGCAGTGTCGCCACCTGCGGTTGAAAAGGCTAAAGGAAAGTTACTTGCGCCAAAGACCGCCACAGGGCCAACACCAATTTTAATCTGACGTAAATCTGGACGAGGTAAAGGCTGACGCTCAGGCAAAGCAGTATCGATACGGGCACCTAAAAAGTCACCACGGCGTAATACTTTAGCAAACAGGCGCATTTGCCCACTGGTACGGCCCCGTTCACCTTGCAAACGCGCAAGCGGCAAAGCCGTTTCTTGCGAGACAATCTCTAAAAAATTTGTACCTAAAGCATCGAGTTCATCGGCAATGTTCTCTAAAAAGGCAGCACGCTGTTCAGCTGATGTATGACGGTAAGTCTTAAAAGCTTGACTGGCTGCTTCACAGGCCTGATTAATTTCCTGTTCGGTTGCATGGTGAAATTCATAGGGTAGAGCTTCGCCAGTTGTTGCATCCACACTTTTTAATAAGGTTGTACTTTGTGCACTACGTGAACCGCCAATAAAGTTGTGTCCGATAATGGTCATAATAAAATCCTGAAATTAATGAGAATGCCGTGGAAGGTTATTTTGATTGACAACACGCATGTATAACGTTGCAGGCTCTAAACAGCCACCCGTTGATAATTGGCCAACCATGTTGCGATACATTTCTTGCCAAGGCGTTTGAGATGTAGAGACTGTTGGTTTCCATTCCTCGCGGCGTTTGTCTAGCTCTTCGTCTGAAATGAGGACATTTACGGAGCGTTTATTAAGATCAATGCGCAAACGATCATTGGTTTTTAATAAAGCAATGCCACCGCCTACTGCGGCTTCTGGTGACATATTTAAAATAGAAGGGCTAGCAGATGTACCACTTTGACGGCCATCACCTAGACAAGGCAAAGAGTCAATTCCTTTTTTAATTAACTCCGCTGGAGGAGCCATATTTACAACTTCTGCACTGCCCGGATAGCCAACTGTTCCAGCACCTCGAATGACTAAAATACAATGTTCATCAATGTCTAAGGCTGGATCATTAATTCGTGCGTGGTAGTCCTCTGGCCCTTCAAAAACGATTGCCCGTGCTTCAAAGCTATTTTCCCCATTCGGGTCAGATAAATAGGTTTTCTTAAATGCTTCACCCACAACAGACATTTTCATAATAGCGCTGTCAAAGAAATTGCCGCTCAACACAATAAAACCAGCGCCATGCTTTAATGGTTGTTCATATGGAAAAATGACATCTGCATTGGAGGTTTTTGCATTTTTAGCAATTTCCCCAATTGTTTTACCGCTGACTGATGCACAGTCTTCATGTAAAACATCCGCTTTTTGTAATTCATGTAATACAGCAGGGACACCGCCAGCACGGTGAAAACCTTCACCCAAATATTTACCAGCAGGCATGCAGTTCACAATGAGTGGAATGTTTTCTCCAACGCGTTGCCAGTCTTCTAAACTCAGCTCAATCCCCATATGACGAGCAATTGCAATGAGGTGAGGAGGGCAGTTACTTGATGCGCCTAATGCTGAGGCTACTGCAATGGCATTTTCAAATGATTGTTTGTTCATGATTTTAGATGGGCGTAAATCTTCTAAAACCATTTCACATATTCTCTTACCTGTCATATAGGCCATTTGCCCGCGTTCGCGATACGGTGCTGGAATGCTTGCACATGAAGGTAAAGACATACCTAAAGCTTCTGCTAATGCATTCATAGAAAGTGCAGTGCCCATGGTGTTGCAGTGCCCGACCGAAGGTGAAGCGGACGTCGTCATTTCCATGAAGCCTTCATAATCAATTTCGCCTGTGGCAAGTAAATTTCTTGCATGCCAAAGCACTGTGCCTGAGCCAATTAACTCACCCTTAAAGTGACCATCTAGCATTGGCCCACCAGATAAAACAATGGCTGGTAAATCTGTTGTTGCTGCCGCCATTAAACAGGCAGGAGTAGTTTTATCGCAGCCCGTTGTTAGCACTACACCATCAAGTGGATAGCCATGTAATATTTCAACTAAACCTAAGTAAGCTAAATTTCTATCGAGTGCAGCTGTAGGGCGACGGGTTTGCTCTGCAATTGGGTGAACAGGAAATTCCATTGGAATACCACCAGCATCTCGAATGCCTGCTTTAACCCGTTCAGCAAGTTCTTTGTGGTGACGGTTACATGGAGTCAAATCACTACCAGTTTGCGCAATCCCAATAATAGGACGGCCCGACTGTAGCTCAGCACGGGTTAACCCATAATTCATGTAACGCTCGACATAGAGTGCTGTCATGTCAGCATGCGTAGGATCATCAAACCATTCCTGGCTACGTAAAAAAATCCGTTTATCTTGATCATTCATTCTTAGATCCGTCCACTCATATTTTTTGAGATTTAATTTTTTTCACATGATGAATTACAATTCAATCGAACGATAATACGTGAAATTTATAGTAATTCGCGTTGTTTTAAATTATGTATCAAAGCATTTATTCCAAAATTCCATGGCGTTGCTTTGTCGCTGGTCATAACCGTGTTGTATAAAGTACCAAGTTTAGGCGAATGAATACGAACGACATCTCCAATTTTATGGGTAAAGCCTGCTCCAGCTTGCTCACGGTCTTGAGTAGGTGCAAATAAAGTTCCCAAAAACAAAACGAAACCATCTGGATATTGATGATTTTCATTCAGTGTTTGTTGAATTAAATCTTCTGGATCACGGCTAATTTGAGACATAGAGCTAATGCCATTTAACACAAAGTTATCGGCACCTTGAATTTGCAGTTCAACATCACAAGCACGGATATCATTTAAAGTAAAAGTACGGTCAAAAAGACGAATAAACGGACCGATTGCACAAGATGCATTGTTATCTTTGGCTTTACTCAACAGGAGGGCACTACGACCTTCAAAGTCCCGTAAATTCACATCATTACCTAAAGTCGCGCCTAAAATTTTACCGTGGCTATTTGCAACCAATACAACTTCTGGTTCTGGATTATTCCACTCAGACTTCGGGTGAATACCAATATTTTGACCCGTTCCAATGGCTGCTAAGACAGGTGCTTTGGTAAAAATTTCAGCATCAGTACCAATACCCACCTCAAGATATTGAGACCACATTTTTTGTTTAATTAAATACTCTTTGAGTTGCAGTGCTTTTTCAGAACCAGGTTCGATTGTCTTTAAATTATCGCCGATTACCCCTTGTACCACTTCACGGATCGATTGAGCTTTTTGTGCATCGCCACCTGCTTGTTCTTCAATCACACGCTCTAACATGCTTGCGGCAAAAGTAACACCAGCCGCCTTAATTACTTGTAAATCAATTGGGGCTAAAAAATATGCCTTGTTTGTATCTGGTTCAGCAACTGTATTGGCAAATAACGCATCAATTGATCCAACTAACTTTCCTTCAATATCAGATAAAGCTTTTAAAGGATCTGAACTTTCAAGCAACTGGGAAATCGTATGGAACTTTTCAGAAATATCAAAAACCTGATCGCCCTTTAAAAGAATCGGAGATGGACCGGAAATTTGATTTGGAATCCACGCGCGACCAATTAAACATCCTTGAGTAGCATCGTCTGGTAATGAGTTCTGGGAATTTAACGTAAAGTTCATTTAAAGCATCCTTCTTTTATTTGAAATCATGATATGTTTCTTATTTAATAAACACCAATCGTAATAATTTAATTATTAATAACGAAAAGTTATCGAAAAGGATTTTTGAAAATGGCAGATTTGACTTACGCAAGCCTGAATAATTGGTTGAAATTTAAACATTTGGTGTTATTGGAAACTTTGGCAAGGACCAATAACATGCATTTGGCTGCCGAGCAGATGAATCTAAGCCAGCCTGCGGTGAGTAAAATGCTAAAGGAAATAGAAGGTTTACTGGGCTTTCCTGTTTTTGAACGATTACCTCGAAATATGCCAGTCACTGCTTTAGGCGAGCACGTGATTCGATATGCGCAGCGTGTATTAAACGATGCAAAGCATTTTGTCGAAGACATTGAAATTTTAAGATTAGGTGGTCACGGTTTTTTAAAAGTGGGCGGTATCTTTGCAGCAACCGCAGTGGTAATTCCAAACTCAATTATTGAGATTAAGAAACAATGGCCGCTACTTTCCATCGATGTTGTTGAACAAACCAGTGATCATTTAATGGAAATGTTAAGTGAGCATACTTTAGATTTAGCTATAGGCCGTTTTACCGATGTGACGCAAAGTCAGTTTTTCGATTTCCAACCTTTAGGTCCAGAGCCATTTTGTATTGTTGTAAACAGTGCCCATCCATGTGCTAAGAAAATAAATTGTACATTAGAGGAATTATTAAATTGGCCATGGTTACTCTATCCCAAAGGCACACCAATTCGTGAACGTATGGAAGGTGCATTTGCTCGAGCAAAAGTAAAGATTCCTTCCAATACCGTTAATACTATGTCAATGCAAACCTTTTTGCAGATCTTAAAAGGTGCACCTATGGTTGGAATGTTGCCAGAAGCAATGGTGATTGATCAGGTGAAAGAAGGCCATTTGCAGATTTTAGAAACAGATTTAATTTTAGATGCACAGGATTACGGAATTTTGACGCGTAAAGATGAGCCTGTTTCTGATATTGCTGCAGCTTTCATTAATATTTTACTGAAAAATGAAAAACATAAATAAAGTATTAATAAGCCTTAAATCATAAACATATTTAGGGCTTTTAAATTAAATAATTATAAGAAAAATCATATTTTCCCAAATTCGATTCTTAACAAAAAAGTGATATTAAAAAGTTATCAATATTTAGAAATTATTCATTGGAAATTATTGAAAGGACTCCTTATCGTTTAATTCACGACAATTACAAAAGTTTTTAAGTGAATAAAAACTAGGAAAGGATCCCTGTATGAATGTGCTAATCACTGGTGGAACGGGTTTTATTGGAAAACAAATTGCCAAGGAGATTTTAAAAATTGGCAGTTTGAATTTGGATAACAATCAACCTAAATCTATCAATAAAATTATTCTATTTGATGCGTTTGCTGGCGATGATTTGCCACAAGATTCAAGAGTTGAAGTGATTGTAGGTGATATTACCGATAAAACTACAGTTGCTCATATTACAGAAAATATTGATGTCGTTTGGCATTTAGCCGCTGTGGTGAGCTCAGCAGCTGAGGCCGATTTTGATTTAGGTATGGATGTTAATTTGTATGGACTCTTAAATTTATTAGAAGAATTAAGAAAGAAACAAACCACACCTCGGGTCATTTTTGCTAGCGGCTGTGCTGTGTTTGGTGGTCAATTACCAGAAGTTGTTACAGATGAGACAGTGGTTACACCAAAATCTTCTTATGGCATGCAAAAAGCAGTAGGAGAATTGCTGGTCTCAGATTACTCAAGAAAAGGCTTTATTGATGGTCGTATTTTGAGGTTACCGACTATTGTGGTTCGTCCAGGTAAACCTAATAAAGCGGCATCGACATTTTTTAGTTCAATCATCCGTGAACCATTAAAAGGTGAAGCGGCTATTTGCCCAGTACCGTCAG
Source organism: Acinetobacter vivianii (assembly GCF_014635885.1). Taxonomy (GTDB): domain Bacteria; phylum Pseudomonadota; class Gammaproteobacteria; order Pseudomonadales; family Moraxellaceae; genus Acinetobacter; species Acinetobacter vivianii. The sequence continues at coordinate 669,239 of NZ_BMDR01000001.1, read as the reverse complement.
ATACTCCAGTCTTTGTTACTTCACCGCGACGTTGTGTTGAATCAATGATTAAAGCGGCATCAATTTCTTCAGATGTACTTCAAGATAACCGAATTATTCCTCTACCGGGATTAACAGTCACGGTTAAAGAAATGCTTGAGGCACTTGAAAAAGTTGCAGGTAAGCAAGCAACTGATTTAGTGCAATGGCAAGAAGATAAAACCATTCAACGTATTGTTAAAAGTTGGCCTGTCCAAGTGAAAGCTGAATATGCTGAATCTTTAGGTTTTCAGGCAGATGAAAATTTTGAAAGCGTGATTCAGGCACATATCGAAGATACCAAAAATTAATGGCAGTGATCGCCAATTGATGTGAGAATTATTATGGAAGATATAAAAAATGTAACTGCTCTTGAAGAGCAGACAATTAAACGTGTTTCTAGTCGGATTATCCCGTTTCTTATTATTTTATTCATTATGGCATTTCTAGACAGAACCAATATTGGTTTTGCTGCGCTACACATGAATGATGCAATTGGAATTACTCAAACTATTTTTGGTTTAGGTGCAGGCATATTTTTCCTAGGTTATTTTATTGCGGAAGTACCGAGTAATATTTTACTTCATCGCTTTGGAGCACGAATCTGGATTGCCCGAATTATGATTACTTGGGGAATCATTGCAGCACTTATGGGATTTATCCAAAACGGTACGCAGTTTATTGTTTTACGGTTTTTACTGGGTATTGCAGAAGCAGGTTTCTTTCCAGGCGTTATTTTTTATTTAACTTTGTGGTTTCCCGCAAAATATCGTGCACGTGTGTTTGCATCGTTCTACTTAGGACTACCGATAGCGCAAATTATTGGAGCACCAATTTCCGTAGGTCTCATGCAATGGGGCAATAGCATTGGCTATGAAGGCTGGCGTTTGATGTATGTTTTAGAGGGGATTCCTTCAATCATATTAGGGGTGGTTTGTCTAAAATATTTAACCAATAATCCTAAAGAAGCACAATGGCTAACGGTTGAACAGCGTCAATGGTTAATGACTACGTTAGAGCGTGAAGAAAGAGAAAAAGTGCAAACCACGGACGCTGCTTTAACAAAAGGGCAAATGATTAAGCAAGTGTTTAAAAATCCATTAGTTTGGATCATGGCAATTGTTTATTTTGGAATAACTTCTGGTTCAAACGCGATGTTTTTCTTCTTGCCAAGTGTATTAGAGTCATTCCGTAATACCTTTGGTATGGAAATCAGTCTTATTCAAAATGGTTTATTGACAGCAATTCCATACGCATTTGCAGCAGTAGGTATGGTTTTATGGAGTCGTCGTTCTGACCGTAAACAAGAGCGTTATAAACACGGTGCCTGTGCTGCACTTATGGCGGCTTCTGCTATTGCGATTGCCTTAATTGTGAATCAACCCTGGGCAATTATTGTCGGTTTTATACTGCTTGCGATTGGTGTTTTTAGTGCAATTAACATTTTTTGGACTATTCCTGGGCAAACTTTAACAGGTGTAGGCGCCGCAGCTGGAATTGGATTAATAAACTCTGTAGGTAATTTAAGTGGTTTTACTGGTCCATATTTAACTGGATATTTATATACAACGACGGGAACTTATACAGTGGCATTCCTCGCCATTGCTGGGTTTGTTGCCATGGGCGGTTTAGGATTACTGTTATTAGCAAAGTTAAAATCGAATGGCATAGTAAACGTTGAACAGCAACAACTTAAAGTACGCACTGCTACGGAGATGAAATAATGGCATCTATTGGATTTGTTGGTACAGGCATAATGGGGATACCAATGGTCAGGAATTTATTAAAAGCTGGCCATCAAGTTCAGGTCTGGAATAGAACACCTTCTAAAGCAGATATTTTAAAAGAAGCTGGTGCCTATGTTTGTAGTGAACTTGAAGACGTTGGAAAAGATGTAGACTTTCTGATTTGTATGCTCAGCGATGGAAAAACATGTGATGAGGTTTTATTCAAAGAGTCAGGGGCAGTTTCACAGCTAAAACCTGAGAGTACCGTCATAGTTATGAGTTCAATACCAGTTGAGGTTGCAAAAGCGCAAAGTGAAAAATGTAAAGAACTCGCACTTAAATATTTAGACGCACCAGTTTCTGGAGGAGAAAAAGGTGCCCAAAATGCAAGTTTAGCGATTATGGCAGGTGGTGAGCTTTCAACCTTCGAACAGGCTGAAAATGTTTTATCTGCGATGGGCCAGCCAGCTCTAGTTGGTGGAGCTGGTTGTGGGGAGCTTTCTAAATTGGTCAATCAAATGATTGTTGCTACTACTATCGCCACTGTGAGCGAAGGCCTATTGCTCGCGAGCAAGGCTGGGGCTGACCTAGTAAAACTAAAGCAAGCATTAACAGGTGGTTTTGCGGATTCTCCGATTTTACAGCAACATGGGGAACGTATGTTAAATCGAAATTTTAAACCAGGAGGTACTGCGCTAAACCAACATAAAGATATAAATACAGCAATTAGCTATGCCAAATCATTAGAGCTAAATTTACCGATTGCAGAATTGGTTAATCAACTATTTAAAAATATGATCGTAGCTGGGGATGGGGAACTGGACCATTCTGGTTTAATTCGTGAGCTAGAGAGAATGAATAATTTTTAAGTAGATAGATAAATGAAGGATGGAGTTAGTGTGGATCATGGCATTTTCTATTGAAAAATAACATGTTATCAGTTGAGGTTAATTATGTTTAATCTCAATTGATAAAAATCAATTTCTCATTTTAATATATTAATAATCACAAAGAATTACGGTTTTTCATACCTATTAGGCTTAGGTTTGAGCTAAAGCATATTGGCATTAAAAATTATCAACTGTTATAGTTTCACCAAGATAAATTTATGTTTGATTGATTATGCTTGCTTTAATTTCTCCTGCTAAAACACTTGATTACACAACAGCACTTCCTACAGATACATATACTCAACCACGTTTGTTGGCACAATCACAGCAGTTGATTGATGTATGCCGTAAGCTTTCGGCAACTGAAATCGCGTCGTTAATGACGGTAAGCGAAAAAATTGCCAATTTAAATGTAGAGCGTTTCCGTGACTGGAATGCTGATTTTGATTTTTCCAATGCACGCCAAGCGATGTTTGCTTTTAAAGGGGATGTGTATACCGGCTTAAATGCTTATCACTTAAAAGACCAAGATATTGATTTTGCTCAACAGCATTTGCGTATGTTGTCTGGTCTTTATGGCTTATTGCGTCCTTTGGATTTGATGATGCCGTATCGTTTGGAAATGGGAACTAAATTAAAGAATAGCCGTGGTCATAATTTATATGAATTCTGGGGCAGCATCATTACGGATCAAATTAACCAAGATTTATCTGAAATTAATTCGAAAGTATTGGTAAATTTAGCCTCTGACGAATATTATAAGTCTGTGAATGAAAAGAATATTCAGGCGGAAATTGTTAAGCCAGTATTTCTGGATCAGAAGAACGGAAAATATAAAGTCATTAGCTTCTATGCGAAAAAAGCGCGTGGTTTGATGGCAAGATACTTGATTGAAAATAAATTAAGCCAAGTAGAACAATTAAAAGCATTTGATAGTGAAGGTTATTACTTTGATGCTGAAAGTTCATCGGATAAAGAATTGGTCTTTAAGCGAGATGAGCAACACGCAGCGTAAGTTTGCCTTGGGCAGGGTGGGATGTTAACCAAAGAGCATTTATTAAAGTATGCAATATCGTCTGATCAAGTTTGTGTTAAAGGGCATTTAACAGAACCTCGCAGTTATGGAGTGTACGCATTACCACTAGATACGGATGGTACTCGACGATTTCGATTTGGTAATCATCCCATGCGCCAGCAGGAACTAAAACATGAGTTTGGTTCCTGCACTTTGTATCAGCTTTTTCTTGAGCGCAAAGATGCTGAATCCTTAGCAAAATGGCTTAATAAAGCAATTCAGTGAGAATTGGCAATGCAGCAATATTTAGCCGTATTAGAAAAATCATGGTTTGAGCTGCATCAGCATTATCATTTTTCTGAGCCGCAGAAAATTTTTAACAAGTTGATTGCTACCTATAGTGAAAAGCAGCGCGCTTATCATACAGTCCAGCATTTGTATGAATGTTTGGTGTTGCTTGAATCGATTCGAGCCAATTTGAATGATGCAAATGCTGTTGCATTGGCACTTTGGTTCCATGATGCGGTTTATGATCCGCAAGCAAAAGATAATGAATTGAAGAGTGCAGAGCTATTTGAGCAATATGTAGCTCATAATTTATCAGCAGATGTTGTTCAAAAGATAAAGCGATGGATTGTTGCGACGCAAAAGCACGAATCGACGCATGAGTTGGATTTGCAATTTTTACTGGATATTGATTTAGCGATCTTGGCTGCATCTCCAGCGCGTTTTGCAGAATATGAACAACAGATTCAAAAAGAGTATGCTTGGGTGGATTCTGGGATTTATTCTATTAAAAGAAAAGAAGTCTTAGCGCATTTTTATCAAGCAGAACCACTGTATCAAACGGAATATTTCCAACAGAGTTTTGAGCAAAGGGCGAAAGGGAATTTAAAGAATATAGTAGATTATTAAAAACGAATTCATTGAGTGATAAATGAAAGATTTAACATTAGAGATAGCAGAGGGAAAGCTTAATATCCGTGTGGCTGCTTGGATAGAACATGAAGATCAGATTTTGGTTTCTACATTTCCAGATGGAAGTATTTCTTTAGTGGGTGGTCGATTAAAATTTTCAGAAACTACTTTAGAGGGGATTCAAAGAGAAGTACTTGAAGAAACAGGAGAGTATTTTAATTCGCCTGTGCTTTTTGCGATTGTTGAGAATTTTTTCTATGATCCTGTCGTAGGGCAGCATTTTCATGAATTTCTATATATTTATAAAGGTCAGATCCAAGCCAAAGCTTTTTATGTTGATGATGCAACTGAAGCTCAAGTGATTTCATGGATGCCAAAGAGTGAGATCAAACTGTTAAAGCCAGATGTTTTAAGTGACCTTGCTTTACGATCAAGTGATCATGTTGTCCATCTTGTTAATCTCGAATCAAGATAAAATCATCATCGCATTAAAAAAGGGAGCTCAAAAGCTCCCTTTAATATTTTTCTTACTTAAAGAAATACCCAGTCTCAGGTGAACTCGCATTCGCCATACGCTTACGTGGCATACGACCTGCTAAAAATGCTTCACGACCTGCTTCAACCGCTTTTTTCATGGCAGAAGCCATCAAAATCGGGTTTTGAGCAGCAGCAATCGCCGTATTCATAAGAACGCCGTCACAACCGAGTTCCATTGCGATAGCAGCGTCACTGGCTGTACCAACACCCGCATCTACCAAGACAGGAACCTTAGCATTTTCTTTAATGATGGAAATGGTATGTGGATTCAAAATACCAAGACCGGAACCAATCAAACTACCCAAAGGCATAATCGCAACACAGCCCATGCTTTCAAGTTCTTGCGCAACAATCGGGTCGTCCGAGGTATACACCATGATTTCGAAACCATCATCAATCAAGGTTTGCGCTGCTTTCAGGGTTGCAGTGACATTTGGATATAAGGTTTTTTCATCACCGAGTACTTCTAACTTCACCAGATTGTGACCATCAAGTAGTTCACGTGCCAGCATACAGGTACGAATCGCACTATCTGCATCGAAACAACCTGCGGTATTGGGCAAAATCGTGTATTTCTCAGGTGGAATCACTGAAAGTAGATTCGGTTGATCGGCATGCTGACCGATATTTACACGACGAATCGCAACGGTGACAATTTCTGCACCACTTGCTTGAATGGCTAAATCAGTTTCATTTAAATCTTTATATTTACCAGTTCCGACCAATAAACGTGATTGAAATGTACGTGAACCAATAATTAAAGGGGAATCTTGCATGGGCTTACTCCATTTTTAGCCAATTAGCCGCCACCAACAGCTTGAATAATTTCAATACGATCTTCAGGAGCAATTAAGGTCTGCTCAAGTCTACTTTTCGGAATAATCTGTTGGTTCTTCTCTACAGCGAAGCGTTTACCTTCAAGCGCCAAGCTTTGAATGAGTTGCTGTAGATTTTCACAAGACGTGTCTGTTGACTCGCCATTTAAATAGATGTGCATGATAAATCCTTATTTCGCATGCTTAATCGCTTGCCATGCGAGCATTACCCAGCCCGCAATCATAAATGCACCGCCAATCGGGGTGACTGCACCTAAGATTCTCGGTAGACCAAGCGCCATAATGTACAACGAACCACAGAAAAAGATGATGCCAATTTGGATCAAAATATAAGGAATTTTTATAGGGAAAGTTGGCGTGGTTTTATGTAGGACACCTAAAATCAGTAAGCCCAGCGCATGATAGAAAAAGTACTGGGTTGCTGTACTCCACCAAGCGAGCTGCTCTGGTGTAGCAAAAGATTTAAGACCATGTGCACCGAAAGCGCCGACCATGACTGCAAGCGCAAGATTAAGCGCTGAGATTGCTATCCACATAATGAGAATGGAACAAGAAACTTGATGAACAAAGTTAACATATTCGGATGTTTAAACAAAGCCAGATAAAACAAAAGGGCATGAAAGCCCTTGTGTTTGATTTAATCTTAACTCGCTGACATAGCGGTTTTGATTTTTTCCATTGCATTCTTTTCTAACTGGCGGATACGCTCAGCAGAAACATTATATTCGGCCGCCAACTCATGCAAAGTTGACTTATCATCATCTAACCAGCGACGCTGCAAAATATTACGCGAACGGTCATCAAGCTGATCCATTGCCTCGTGTAAAGCAGAAGTACTTTGCTCCTCGTAGTCTTCTTCTTCAACTAGACGTGCAGGATCGTAACGATTATCTTCTAAATACAGCGCTGGAGCAGTGTGTGGTGTATCGTCATCATCATCGCCTTGCGCTTCAAAAGCAGCATCATAAGCGGTTAAACGACCTTCCATTTCTAACACCTGCTCAGGTGTTACATTTAAATCATTAGCAATCGATTTTGCTTCTTCTAGCGTCAATCGTTTACTTGATTTCTTGAGGCTACGTAAATTAAAGAATAGTTTACGTTGTGCCTTGGTGGTCGCGATTTTGACGATACGCCAGTTACGAATCACATATTCATGAATTTCAGCTTTGATCCAGTGCACAGCAAATGACACTAAACGAACGCCCATATTCGGATCGAAGCGCTTAACCGCTTTCATTAACCCGAGGTTACCTTCTTGGATGAGATCACCTTGTGGTAATCCGTAACCTGCATAGCTACGTGCAATATGTACGACAAAGCGGAGGTGTGACATTACCAAAAGTTTGGCAGCATCAAGGTCTTGGTCATAATAATAACGCTCAGCAAGTTCTTTTTCCTGCTCGGCCGTTAAAATTGGAATTTGATTGACAGTACTGATATATGCACCAAGGTTTACGCCTGGCGCAGACAATGACAGGGGCATCAATTGATTGCTGCTGTCAGTAGTCATGGAGTCTCCTTATAGGATGGTATTTGAGTCAACAATTTCATCTTAATGCGAATGTTCTTCATCACTAAGGAAATTTGAGTATAGAAATGTAAAGTTAACTATTTTATCTTTACCAAGAGTTTAGCAAAGAATCACATAGATTCAATTAAATAGTGAAATTCATTGTCTGAAATTTTTTGTGTCTGGCACTGAAGTTGCTGAATTTGGCAATATCGTGTTACATCAATTTCACTGTGTGGATCTGATGATTTCAATAAAAACTGTGTTGGACGGTCTGCTTTTTTTAAAGCGCGCTTTAACATCAATAGGGGCATTGGGCAGGGTTGTCCCAAGGCATCAATAATTTCAGGTGAATTTGGTGTACCAGTCATAAGCATTTAAATTGTTCCATTCAAACGTATGTTAACAAATTTTGGCGTAATTTTTATGATAAAAATTTCATTAAAAAAACAGCTAAATTATTGAAAAAACCTGATAGAACAGATGGAAATAACTAAAAATAATCCTATTAATTGTCATAAACCCGTGCTAAGCTCGATGCGTTTTAGGAAGAGTTTAATACAATATTAATGTAATAAACCCTATAACAAATGGATGTAACCGGAAATTGTTGATAGTTTTACAGAATGATTACAAGCTTTAAAATTATAAATATTTTAAAACCTTGTTGGCTCTGCTGTTTGCAACACCGGAAGGTCCTTATCTTTCAATATCTGAGGATTGACTTATGACAGCTCGTGAACAAGGCGTAGTAAAGTGGTTTAACGACACTAAAGGCTTTGGTTTTATTCAGCGTAATGGTGGTGATGACGTATTCGTTCATTTCCGCGCAATTATGGGTGATGGCCACCGTTCTTTACGTGACGGCCAACGCGTAGAATTCAGTGTTGTTCAAGGACAAAAAGGTTTCCAGGCTGAAAACGTTCAGCCTTTAGACTAATTTGTTGCTTTAACGCAATATAAAAACGCTCCAATGTAATTTGGGGCGTTTTTGTTTATAATAGCCACTTTCTTTTGGTCATTGATGGTTCGAGAGCATATATGACGTCTGGTTTTGAAACCTTAAATTTACATCCGCAGTTGAAGAAAGCGATTGATGCTTTGGGTTTTACAAAAATGACCCCAATTCAGCAAAAGGTTTTAAAATATACATTAGCAGGGCATGATGCCATTGGTCGAGCGCAAACGGGTACAGGTAAAACCGCTGCTTTTTTGATTAGCGTGATCAATGATCTGTTAAATAATCCAGTTCAAGAACAGCGTTTTCGTGGTGAGCCACGTGCGTTAATTTTAGCGCCAACTCGTGAGTTAGCGTTACAGATCGAAAGTGATGCACAAGCATTAACCAAATTTTCAAATTTACATCTGGTCACTTTGTTGGGTGGCGTAGATTTTGAAAAACAAAAGAAAATGTTAGACCGTAATTTTGTCGATATTATTGTGGCTACTCCTGGTCGTCTAATTGATTTTGTCGAGCAAAAAGAAGTCTGGTTAGACAAAATTGAATTCTTGGTCATTGATGAAGCAGATCGCTTGCTCGATATGGGCTTTATCCCGTCAGTAAAGCGAATTGTTCGTTTTTCACCATTTAAAGAGCAACGCCAAACTTTAATGTTCTCTGCAACATTTAGCTATGATGTTCTTAATCTTGCACGTCAATGGTTATTTGAGCCGGTTACGGTAGAAATTGAACCTGAGCAAAAAACCAATAATGACGTTGAACAGCGTGTGTATGTGGTTGCGAAAGAAGATAAATACAAACTATTGCAAGAGATCTTGCGCGAAGAGCCGATTGATAAGGTGATGATCTTTGCGAATCGTCGTGATCAGGTGCGTCGTTTGTATGACCATTTAAAACGCGACGGTTATCGTGTTGGTATGTTGTCTGGTGAAATTGCACAAGATAAACGTTTGAAGATGCTGGATCAATTTAAGCAAGGTAAGAACAATATTATGATCGCGACTGATGTTGCTGGTCGTGGTATCCATGTGGATGGTGTTTCGCATGTCATTAACTTTACCTTACCTGAACAGTCTGATGACTATGTACATCGTATTGGTCGTACTGGTCGTGCAGGTGCGCAGGGCGTAAGTATCAGCTTCTTATCGGAAGATGATGCTTTCTATTTGCCTGAAATTGAAAAAGCGATTGGTAAGAAATTGCCTTTAACGCGTCTGGATGGTTATTGCTAAGTCTGAAACTACTTTGATTTAAGCGATTTCTTACAGAGAAAGTTTTTCAAAAAAAGACCAAATTATTTTGTGATTTGGTCTTTTTTATTATTTAGTAAGATTTGCTACTCAAATTACACAAAAGATTAAAGATTTTTTTATAATTCCTGTGATTAGTTGCTGAATTGAAATAAATCAACATGTAGAATATGGCGCATTACCTGGGAGGATATTATGGCTCTAATCTCAATGCGCCAGCTCTTGGATCACGCTGCAGAATATAACTACGGCGTACCAGCGTTTAACGTAAACAACTTAGAACAAATGCGTGCAATCATGCTCGCTGCGGATGCAACAAATTCACCTGTGATCGTGCAAGCTTCAGCTGGTGCGCGTAAGTATGCAGGTGCACCTTTCTTACGTCATCTTATTTTAGCTGCGATTGAAGAGTGGCCACATATTCCAGTGGTAATGCACCAAGATCATGGTACAAGTCCAGATGTTTGCCAACGTTCGATCCAGTTGGGCTTTAGCTCAGTCATGATGGATGGTTCATTGGGTGCGGATGGTAAGACACCAACATCTTATGATTATAACGTTGATGTTACCCGTCGTGTGGTTGCAATGGCGCATGCTTGTGGTGTTTCAGTTGAAGGTGAGATTGGTTGCTTAGGTAGCCTTGAAACTGGTATGGCTGGTGAAGAAGATGGTGTTGGCGCTGAAGGCGTACTTGATCATTCTCAATTACTGACTTCTGTTGAAGAAGCGACTCAGTTTGTTGCTGATACCAATGTAGATGCTTTGGCAATTGCTGTTGGTACTTCACACGGTGCGTATAAGTTTACTCGTCCACCTACAGGCGATATTCTTGCAATTGACCGTATCAAAGAAATTCATGCTGCATTGCCAAACACGCATCTTGTAATGCATGGTTCAAGCTCTGTGCCACAAGAATGGTTGGCGGTAATTAACCAGTATGGCGGTGATATTAAAGAAACTTATGGTGTGCCTGTAGATCAGCTTGTCGAAGCGATCAAGCATGGTGTACGTAAGATTAATATTGATACCGATTTACGTCTGGCTTCTACGGGTGCAATGCGTCGTATGATGGCAGAAAAACCAAGTGAATTTGATCCACGTAAATTCTTTGGTGAAACTGTTGAAGCAATGAAAGAAATCTGTGTTGCTCGTTACGAAGCATTCGGTACAGCAGGTCATGCAGACAAAATTCGTCCAATTTCTTTAGAGAAAATGGTTGATCGTTACAAATAATTGATTTGTAATGCAGAAAAATAGCGGCAATTGCCGCTATTTTTTATTTGTATTTTGCTGGGCAATAAAAAATGCCAGCACGTGGCTGGCATTTTCAATTCACTTAAGGCTCAACTTACTTTTTTTGCTGAGCTTTAGAGTCTAGGTTAGCATCTTTGATTTCAACATAAGCATTGGCGCGAAGTTCACGCATCCAGCTGTCTACTTCAGTATCAAACTGACGTTCGCCCAAGATTTGACGTGCCATACGTTCTTGCACTTCTTTGGTCATATCTTGTTGGCGAGTATCGGTGACTTGCAGAATGTGCCAGCCAAATTGACTTTGGAAGGGTTGGCTAACTTGCCCAACAGGTGTCTCTTTCATTACTTTTTCAAACTCAGGTACCATCACACCTGGGCTAACCCAGCCTAAGCTACCGCCATCACGCGCAGAGCCTGTATCATTTGAATAAGTAGCTGCCAAGGTTGCGAAATCATCACCCGCTTTAGCACGATTGTAGAGGCTATCAATCATTTGCTTGGCGCGATCTAAGCTTACGACTTCTGAAGGTTGAATCAGAATATGGCGAGTCTTGTACTGTGGAACCAGCGCTTTTTGTTCATTTTGCTTACGTTCTAACAACTTTAATACGTGTGTTCCATCACGTACATTGATCAGCTCGGTTGTTTGTCCCACTTGAAGTGGAGTGATACGTGCTGCCAATTCAGTCGGAATCTCTGATAATGAACGGAAGCCCATATCAAGACCATCTACTTTTACAGCACCAGTTGAAAACTTGCTGCTAATAGCTTTAGGGTCATCACTGGTAGTGAGTGATTGTTTAACCTGCTGAGCGACTTGCTGTACATCATTGGTATTATCACCAGAGATACGCATATGTATGACATGAACTTGTGTACCCAGTGCAGCTTGACCTTCTGGTGATTTCAGGAAGTTTTCAACATCATGGTCACTGATTTTAATACGTGACATCACTTGTTGCTGACGTAAACGGCCAATTGCAAGATCTTCCGCAACACGGTTACGCAAGTTTTCGTAAGTACCTGGTGCAATCGCATCTAGCTTTTGCTGAAAAGCTTCTAGTGAGTTTGCACCAGACTGATTTGCAACTTTCAGTACAGCAGCATTCAAGCTTTTCTCATCGGCTTTAATACCGTAACGCTTAACCTGTTCAAGTTGCGCTTGGCGTACAATCAGTTGATCTAAAACCTGCATTTGCAAGTATTGTTGCGGTGGAACAGTTTTGTTTTGTGCTTTTAATTGGTGTTCTGTTTCAGCAACACCTTGTTCTAAATCACTTTTAAGAATGACACTACTATCCACAATTGCAACAACCTCATCCGTTGGTTGAGCAAAGCTTTGCATTGATGAAGAAATTAGGGCAGCGAGAACAGTGGCTCTAAAGATATGTTGAAAAGGTTTTATCTTCATTAACGTTGTGTCCAAGATTGATTAATTTTGTTGAAACCTAAAACTCTATTCTCCAGAAGTGAAGCGAGCTTATTGTTTAAAGCGCCAAGACCTTTCAGTGTGAATTCAGCCATAACCGCATTCTTTTTACGAACCCCTGGAGTATTTGGATCATCCAGATCGTTATAGTAAGAGCGGCCATAGACTGACACAGCCCAACAACAAGATTCATAATTTACGCCAAGTAGGTATTCGCGCATGACATTGTTGTCGATGTCGTATTGAGCATGACCCATAATACGCCAATTGTCTTTTACAGGTTGTATAAAGGATGCAACCACTTGATCATAAGAATCTTGACGATCAGGAATATCTTTGCGGTAGAAATAGCCTAAGTTATAGAGATTACCTTTGTCGCCTGTATAGTAGGCTTGGAAATCGCGCTGTGCATTGTCACCGTTTGACATCCATGCAGCATTTGAACTGATCGTAACGTTCTGGTTGAGCTGGCTAGATAAACTCACAATCGGGCCTGTACGGCGTTGTGTATCAAACTCATCTAGTTTTTCATTTAGGCTTACACGACGATCACTGAAATAGTAACTTTGTCCAACACTTGCTTTGATACGTTCTAAACCTTCCGTATCTAAAAGGCTATACGTCACCCCAAGCGATAGGAAGTTATTGTCATCTAAACGGTCATGACCATAGAAACGGTAGGGGTTAAACAGTTGGTCGTAATTGATTGATGCTGAAGTAGAGTCAAAGTTTGGATGATCATCCTGTTTTTTATATGGTGAATAAGCATAGAAAGCACGAGGTGAAATGCTTTGTAAGTATTTACCATCTTTTTCAAATGTCATTCCTGTAGCAAGTGTGAATTGAGGAACGACAACTGATTTTTCTAAGTCATCTGAAGCTGATAATCCACGACCTTCTTTTGAATCCTGATCGAAGAAAGTATTGATACTGCGAACAGAAACTTCTGGAACGACATAGAACCATGATGGCGTTAGATAATTATATCGAACTGCAAACTGGTTGTAGATACGGGTACCACTTGATTCAAGTGCGGAACCATCTTCAATTGATTTCTTGAAGTATGCGGTATCATTATTAAATTCATATTGGAGGCCTTGTGGATCACCAGTGACATAATTTAATAAGAATTGCGGCAATCGAGCATAAGGTTTGTCTGCATCTTTAATCGTTTTATCCAAAGTCTGGAAGTCTTCGACTTTTAACTGAGCTCTAAGACCAGGGATACCATTACCATAATTCAGTTCCCAGGCACGACGTAAATTTAGATCTGTACGTGTGTTGGGGTTGTTATTAAAGTCTGAAAAATAATCTTTATCTGATGCGTAGTTATATTCTAGATTGGTCGACCATTGATCATTGATTCTCCAGTTATGAAGAAAGTGAAGGTCTTCACGGTCTTCATTGTCATATTGATTATCTTGAGCAATATAACCACCCCAAATACGACCAGAACCGAAGCTTTCGGTCATATAGCGGAATTCAGCATCTAATTTCGCTCCACGTTTACTCATAAAGCTTGGTGTGAGCGTAAGATCGTAATTCGGTGCAAGGTTTAGATAAACTGGTGCGGCAAGTTGTGCGCCACCGTCATTACTATAGCCAAAGCTTGGACTCAGTAAACCTGTAGTACGGCGGTCATCAATTGGGAAATTGAAATACGGAACGGCAAGTACGGGCACATCTTTAACATAGAATTTTGTACCGCGTGTGACACCACGACCTGTATCCTGATTTAACTCAATTTCTTTGGCCTGAATTTTCCATGCTGGTTTTTGTTCTGGTGGACATGCGGTATAACTTGCATCTTTAAAGATTACCAGATTTTCATTGGCACGTTTGATCTGAGTGGCATGACCATGTGCATGTTGTTGTTCTGAGATATAGAAACTATTGTTTAAATCCCCAGTCTGGGTCTTTAAATTATAGTCAATTGCATCACTTTGGGTGAGGAGACCTGATTGAGCAAGTTGTACTCGACCTTCAGCATTGGCATGTGTTTGTGTTGAGTCAATAGTGACCTGATCGGCACGAATAGTGCGGCCTTCCTGATCAATGACGACATTGCCTTGCAGAACTGAATCACCCGCTGGATTGTAGTGTCCATAGTCAGCAGTAATCACTGAAGTGGTGGTACTCGCATCTCCCGCTTTGGTTTCAGGATTAATTGGTGTTACCCAAGTCCCTTGGCAAAAAGAAGAACTTAAATAGCGGTTATCACGCAATTGGACTTCTGGTGCAGATTTGTCTACATAATATTGCTGGAAAAAATGTTCCCCAGGATAACTTTCTTGGTCTTGCTGTCCTTGATTTCGAATGGCTGCTTTGAGCTGTTTGTTGTCAAGCGTAGAGACAGCATCAGCTTGTGCCGCGAAACTGGATTGAATCGAGCCGCCACACAAGAGTGTCAAAATAGCTGTTGCTAAAGGATTAAATTTAAACTGATGTTTCATTGTCTCATTAACCAGTACGCTAATTCACAATTAATTATTGTCGCATCATAGAGAAAAAGTTGATAAGTGGCTACACTTAAGCTTTCAAAATCTCAGCTAGTTTTAGATTTTATTGCAAATGAATACACAACGTGAACAATTGATACAAACTTGGCTTCAAGCCACTCTCCAATCTGATCAATTCGAGATCAACTTTTTAGCAGGAGATGCAAGCTTTCGTCGTTATGCGCGAATTAAGTTACAAAACAAAACATATATGCTCATGGATGCGCCGCCTGAAAAAGAAGATTGTGCACCATTTGTAAATATTGATGAGTTCTTTGACAAAAATGGTGTGCGTGTTCCGCATATCGTGGCCAAAGACCTGACATTGGGTTTATTACTTCTGGAAGATTTTGGTGATGTGGTGCTATCAACATTACTGAATGATAAAACAGTAGATGAGTATTATGCTCAAAGCTTTAAACAGTTGATTGAACTGCAACAGGTTGATGGGCAGGCTCATTTGCCAGCGTATTCGTATGAAAAGCTTATGACAGAAATGCGTTTGCTAACAGAATGGATGTTGCCTTCATTAAAGATTCAGCCGACAGAGCAGCAGTTGGAAACCATTGAACAAGCCTTTGATTTTCTGGCGATCGAAGCAACTCAGCAGCCGCAAGTAATTGTACATCGTGATTTTCATAGTCGTAATTTAATGAAAATTGAAAATGAACAAGAATTAGGGGTGATTGATTTTCAGGATGCTGTGATTGGCGCAGATACTTATGACCTGATTTCGATTACCCGTGACGCCTACGTGCAGTGGAATGCTGAGCGTGTTTATCAATGGTTTGAAGTGTTCTACAACTTATTGCCAGCTTCTGCTAAAGAAAATCGTAGTTTTGAGCAGTTCAAGCGTGATGCAGACCTGATGGCGATTCAACGTCACATCAAGATTTTAGGTATTTTTGTCCGTTTATTCGAGCGTGATGGCAAATCAGGTTACTTAAAAGACTTACCGCGAGTGATGTGGTATTTACTTGAAGAAAGCCAAGGTTATGATGAGTTGAATGACTTTATGCAATTTATCCGTGACGTTGTCATGCCTAAGTTTATTGCGCAATATGGTGATTACGAGGTTGCAGCATAATGAAAGCGATGATTCTTGCTGCTGGTTTAGGCAATCGCATGCGTCCATTGACTTTGCATACACCAAAGCCTTTGTTGGAAGTCGGTGGGAAACCGCTGATTGTCTGGCATATTGAAAAGTTGCAGAAGGTTGGCGTCACAGAGATTGTGATCAATACGGCTTGGTTAGGCGATAAGCTTGTTGCTGCTTTAGGTGATGGCTCTCAATTTGGTGTCACCATCTTATGGTCACATGAAGGTGAAGGTCTGGAAACAGCAGGCGGCATCATCAATGCTTTGCCATTGCTGGGTGATGAACCATTCATTTTGGTGAATGGGGATGTCTGGACCACGATGGACTTTTCATCACTGCTCAATGTTCAGTTAGAAGATAAGCAGGCGCATTTGGTCTTGGTCGAAAACCCGCCTCAACATTTAAAAGGAGACTTCATCCTGGCAAATGATTTAGCTTATACTTTTGAGCAGGAACAGTTGGGAGAAGCCTTAACCTATAGCGGTGTTGCTATTTTAGCGCCACACATGTTTACTGGGCTAGAAAATGGCAAGCGACCTTTGGCACCTTTGTTGAAACAGGCGATGCAACAGCAGCTAGTTTCAGCTGAAAAGATGCAGGCGATCTGGGTCGATGTAGGAACGCCTGAGCGTCTAGAGCAGCTTGATCAACAAATCAAGCAAGGCGCTTTTGTATAACAAAAATTGCTTTGTCTATCTTTGATTTGCTTAAGAAAAGACAAAAACTTAATGGATTGTGCAGTTTATCATGCTTGTAAATGATTAACTGCATAATCGTTCAACAAGTCCTACTGTGCCTTGTATCAGAAATCGGTATACTGCACAGCAAATTTATCGAGATGTTGCACTGTTATGCATCCTTTTTTTCAAGAATTAAAGCAAGGTAGTCAAGCTCTGGGTCTGAACCTGAGTGAGGACACCCTAACACTCTTATTGAAATATCAAGATGCTCTGGTGCTGTGGAATAAGGCATATAATTTAACGGCTATTCGTGAGCCGAAAGAAATGCTGGTTAAACATTTATTAGATAGCTTAAGTATCTTGAATGATTTGCCGCAAGGTCGTTTATTAGATGTAGGAACTGGTGGTGGCATGCCAGGCATGATCATTGCATTATGCCAGCCAGAACGTTCTTGTGTCCTTTTGGATTCGAACGGGAAAAAAATTCGTTTCCTGAAGCAGTTTATTGCTGACTTGAAACTGCAAAATGTAATTGCGGTTCAAACACGTGTTGAAAATGAAGATAGTATTGGTGAGCTGGGTCAGTTCGATGTCATTACAAGTCGCGCATTTGCGTCTTTAACCGACTTTGTCAATGCCGCACAACCATATATGCATGATCAGAGTATTATTGCTGCAATGAAAGGCTTGATTCCAGCTGATGAAATTGAGCAAATGAAAGATGAGTATTCATGTAAGATCATTGAACTTCGTGTCCCGAGATTAGATGAACAACGTCATTTACTTTTACTTCAACGTATTCAATAAAAATATTAAGGGTAATCATGGCTCAAATTATTGCGATTGCAAACCAAAAAGGTGGTGTAGGGAAAACCACGACAGCAGTCAATCTTGCTGCCTCTTTGGCGATCTTGAAAAAACGTGTCTTGTTGGTTGATATGGACTCACAAGGGAATGCCACCATGGGGTCTGGCATTCAAAAGAATGATTTACTGTACTCGGTGACAGATGTATTGCTGGGTGAAGTGCCGATTGAAACTGCGATTCAGAAAGCAGAAGTCGGTTATAAGGTTTTAGGTGCGAACCGTGAACTTGCTGGGGTAGAGCTTGCAATTGCAGAACAGGAAGGGCGTGAGTTCATTCTTAAAAATGCCTTGCAGGAAGTAGAGCCTGCCTTTGACTATATCATTGTCGATTGTGCGCCAAGCCTTAGCTTGATTACCGTCAATGCCTTAGCTGCCGTAAACGGCGTGATTATTCCAATGCAATGTGAATACTATGCACTGGAAGGTTTGGCTGATCTTACGCAAACCATTGACCGTATACAAAAAGCCCTTAATCCAAACTTGGAAATTGTAGGGGTATTACGTACCATGTATGACGCTCGTAATGCATTGACACGTGATGTGTCTGCCGAATTAGAGCAATATTTTGGTAAAAAGTTATACGAGACAGTGATTCCTCGTAATATCCGTTTGGCGGAAGCGCCAGCACATGGTTTACCTGTGATCTATTTTGAGAAAAGTTCTAAAGGCGCTATTTCATATTTGAATCTCGCTGCAGAAATATTGAAGAAAAGTAAAGTGAAAAAAGGAAGTGCTGTATGAGCATCAAAAAACGCGGATTGGCTAAAGGTCGTGGTTTAGATGCACTATTAGGTTCAATTCAAAAAGAGAAATTGCAACTTGAAGCACAGGCCTTGGATCATGGTCAACTCAAGCAAATTGATGTCAATTTATTAAAACGTGGTGAATATCAACCACGTCGCTTTATTCATGAACAAGACTTACAAGAGCTTGCAGCATCGATTGAAAAACATGGTGTGATGCAACCGATTGTCATTCGTCCTATCGATGATGAGCAGCATCCATACGAAATTATTGCGGGTGAGCGTCGTTGGCGCGCTGCGCAGTTGGCGGGTCTGACTGAAATTCCTGCGATTGTGCGTGATTTAAATGATCAGGTTGCCATTGCTCTAGCGTTAATTGAAAACATTCAGCGTCAGGATTTAAATCCAATTGATCAGGCAATGGCTTTACAGCGTTTCCATGATGAGTTCGGTTTAAGTCATCAGGAAATTGCCGATACCGTCGGTAAGGCACGTACCACCGTGAGCAACTTATTGCGCCTCTTGAGTCTTGCTGATCCGATTAAAGACCTAATGCAACAAGGTCAAATCGATATGGGACATGCGCGTGCTATTCTCGCGCTAAAAACCAAAGACCAGATTTCAGTCGCGCAGATCGTGATTGAAAAAGCTTTATCGGTACGTCAAACTGAACAGTTAGTACGTGAGTGGAGTGAACCAAAACCTGAAAAGGAAAAGGCTCAGATTTCTCCTGACATTGAACAATTGACTCAGAAACTCTCAGAACGTTTCGGAGCAAATGTAAAAATTGACCATAACCAGAAAGGTAAAGGGAAAATGGTCATTCACTACCACTCATTGGATGAGTTGGATGGAATCCTCAATATTTGTTTACCTAACTAATATTTAGGATACGTCCTTTTATATTTTAAATATTATTGGGGAATAATATGTGGGAACTTGTGAAAGCGGGTGGCTGGTTAATGCTGCCCCTTATTCTGTCATCAATTTTTACGGTTGCGATTACGATTGAACGATATATTCGTTTAAAGCGATCACAAGTTTTACCTCAGGCTTTACTGGTCAATGCGACAGATGCTGATACTGTGATTGCACAGCTCGAGCAGGATGAAGCATTGAAAAGTCCACTCGGACGTATTTTAAAAGCAGGTTATGATCATCAGGATCAGGGTGAACAATTTGCCCGTGCGCAAATGGAAGCCACTGCTTCGCAAGAGATCAGCGCCTTAGAAAAGAATATTAATTTCCTTGGTACATTGAGTGCAATTGCACCTTTACTGGGTTTACTCGGTACTGTACTGGGAATCATTGAATCATTTTTGGTGATTGATGTCGGTTCTGCAGGCAATGCCAGCATGATGATGCCTGGGATTTCAAAAGCCTTGATTACCACAGCCGTGGGGATGCTGATTGCGATTCCTGCAATGATTGCCTATCGTTATTTTCAACGTGTCGTGCATGAATATATTGCGGAGTTGGAACAGCAATCGACTTTATTTCATGCTGCGCTTTTCTATAAAAAAGCGTCTCCTTTACAAGAACACCGTCGTGCAAGCTGAGCCGAGGTGGCATCATGAAATTTAAACGTTCTCAAGTTGAAGATATTCATATTAATTTGACACCAATGATTGACTGTATGTTATTTATTTTGGTGTTTTTATTATTATCCACGACTTTTAGTCAACAAAGTCGTATAAATCTGACACTGCCCGATGCACAAGGGGTTCCGCCTAAACAGTTCGATCACAAAATTGAAATCATGGTAGACTCCACAGGGCATTATGCTGTGAATGGTCAGGCTTTATCCAGTAAAGATATTGCCGATTTAAGTACTGCGATCAAGCAGGTTGCTCAAGATCGTCGCGATTTGATGTTTATTATTGCTGCTGATGCGAAAGCCACTCATCAAGATGTGATTCGGGTGATGGATGTGGCAGGCCAGCTTGGCTTTATGAACGTCAATATCAGCACTAAAGTTCCAACTAGAGGTTTTACTGAGTGAATCAAGATTTTAAGGTTTATGTCCGCTTAATATCGTATTTAAAATCTTATTGGGGCGTTGCCTTATTTGTCTTGCTTGGTTTTGGTATCAACGCTGCCACAGAAGTTTCTGTGGCAAAGTTGCTTAAATACATTATCGATGCAATTCAAAGTGGTAGTCGTGAGAATCTGGACTGGTTTCCTGCACTCATCGTCTTGTTAATGTTCTTCCGTGGCGTAGGTTTATTCCTCGGTGGATATTTCTCAGCGGTGATTTCGCGGAGTCTGGTATTCAGTATTCGTCAGGAAGTGTATGCAAAACTTTTAAGACTGCCAGCTCAGTATTATCTTGATAACAGTGCGGGTCATATCAGCGCGAAGCTGATGTATAACGTTGAACAGCTCACGGCGGCATCCTCTGAGTCTTTACAGACTTTGATTAAAGATGGTTTGATTGTTATTGGTTTGTTGAGTTATCTACTTTATACCAATTGGCGTTTAACCCTGTGTATCGTTGTTTTCATGCCGTTTATTGGTATTTTGGTCAGAATCGCATCGAAGAAGATGCGTAAGCTCTCGATTCAAGTACAAAATACAATGGGTGATGTGAACCATGTGGTACAAGAAACCATTACAGCAAACTCGGTTGTGAAAAGCTTTACTGGCGAAGAGTTTGAACAGAAGCGCTTTTATAAGTCTTCTGAAGAAAACTTACGTCGTGGTTTGAAAATGGTTGTGGTGCAAAATATCAATAGCCCAATCATTCAGCTTTTGTTGTCGATGGCAATGGCAATCATCCTTTGGTTAGCCCTACGTCCGCAAGTGTTTGGCGATACCTCTGCGGGTGAGTTCATTTCATTCATTACTGCTGCTGGTTTAATTTCTAAACCTGTAAAGAATTTGACTGATATCAATGAAAAACTGCAACGCGGTTTGGCTGCAGCACACTCAGTATTTGAGTTATTAGATTTACCAGAAGAAGTCAATGATGGTCAGTTGAAACCTGTATTAAAAGGCAATATTCAATTTGATCATGCGAACTTACGTTATGAAGATGGTACACATGCCATTAAAGATTTCTCTTTAACCATCAAAGCAGGACAAACTGTTGCTTTGGTTGGGCGTTCTGGTGCAGGTAAAACCTCATTGGTTAACATGCTGCCACGTTTTCAAGAGTTAAGTGAAGGTCAGATTTATTATGATGGCATTGCTGTCAAAGAAATTGAGCTGGCTTATTTACGCTCTCAAATTGCCACAGTGAATCAGCAAGTTGTACTATTTAACCGTTCAGTACGTGACAATATTGCTTATGGTCAATTACAAGATTCAAGTGATGAGCAGGTAATTGCAGCAGCGAAAGCAGCTTATGCACATGACTTCATCATGAATCTGCCACAAGGCTATGACACGATTCTGGGTGCACAGGGCTTAAACCTTTCCGGTGGTCAGCGTCAACGTATTGCGATTGCCCGTGCAATTCTTAAAGATTCTCCAATCTTGATTTTAGATGAAGCAACCAGTGCGCTGGATAATGAATCTGAATACTTTATCCAACAAGCCTTTGACGAAGCGATGCAAGGTCGTACAACTATTGTGATTGCACACCGTTTATCGACCGTTGAGAATGCAGATCTGATCGTTGTGATGGACAAAGGCCAGATTATTGAGCAGGGTACCCACGCTGAGCTGTTGGCTAAACATGGTATGTATTATCAATTACATCAACGCAATTTTGAGGAAGACTAAGCATGTCGATGGCGCAACGTATTCAGGATGCTTGGAATGAACAGGCTTCATGGTTGGTGGTGTTGCGCCCACTGTCATGGTTGTACCGATTGGGCTTTTGTACCAATCAGGCACTTTATAAAAATGGTCTAAAAAAAGTCTATAAAGCACCAGTCCCGGTCATGGTGATTGGTAATATTACGGTCGGTGGTAGCGGTAAAACGCCTTTGTTGATCCAGTTGGTCAAATACTTGCAACAGCAGGGCGTTCGGGTGGGTGTGATCAGCCGTGGTTATGGGGCCGAAGGGCCTTTTCCGCTCTTGGTTACTCAATCCTCCGAGCCTGATGCTGCTGGTGATGAACCTTGTCTTATTGTGCAGTCGACACAAGTTCCGATGGCTGTTGGCCCAAATCGTCAGGCGGCAATCGAGCTGTTACTGCAAAATCAACAACTTGATCTGATTATTAGTGATGATGGTTTACAGCATTGGGCCTTGGCACGCGAAATTGAATGGATTGTACTGGATCAAAATCGTGGTTTGGGTAATGAGAAATTATTGCCAGAAGGTTATTTAAGAGAACCTAAATCACGCCTAAACCACAGTACAGTGATTGAACATACCAAAGTTGCTCAGCCTAAGCAGAACATGCATCTAGAAGTAGGTCAGCCTTATTTATTAAATGCCAATCTGGATACGCCTTGGTTTGATCCAAAGCAGTATTTTAATGCGGTGGTGGGCATCGGTTTCCCACAGCGTTTTTACCAGACCTTGAGCAAGCTCGAAGTTGATCAATATCAAGCGCATGAATTTCCAGATCATCATGATTATGAAATTGCTGATTTAAGTTTTGATAATCCAGATGCAATCATTACCACGGAAAAAGATGCCGTAAAATTCAAGGCATTATTAAAGCAACATCCTGAATTTAATATTCCGATCTGGGTGGTACCCGTCGAAGCAGTATTATCACCTGACTGTTATGTGTTGTTAAAACAGCAATTGAAACAGGTCGGGATTCAACTTTCTTAGAGATCTATCATGAAGCATATTGTTATTCCTGCTCGTTTTGCGAGCTCTCGTTTGCCAGGAAAACCATTACTCCTTATTCATGGTCGACCGATGATTTTGCGGGTGGTAGATCAGGCAAAAAAAGTTGCTGGTTTTGATGATTTGTGTGTTGCAACAGATGATCCTCGTATTGCCGAGGTTTGTCAGGCAGAAGGTGTGGATGTGGTTTTAACCAATCCTCAGCATCCATCTGGTACGGATCGTTTAAGCGAAGTTGCTCGTATCAAAGGTTGGTCAGCAGACGATGTGATTGTGAACGTACAAGGTGATGAGCCTTTATTGCCTGCTCAACTGGTACAACAGGTCACACAGCTTTTGATTGATAATCCACAATGCTCAATGTCTACTTTGTGCGAGCCGATCCATCAGTTAGATGAATTTCAACGTGACAGCATTGTGAAAGTGGTGATGAGCAATCGTAATGAAGCGCTTTATTTTAGTCGTGCGACCATTCCTTATGATCGTGATGGCGCAAAACAAGCTGTACCAACGCTACACACACAGGCTTTCCGTCATTTAGGTCTATATGCTTACCGTGTGAAATTATTGCAAGAATACGTGACTTGGGAACAGGGCAATCTGGAGAAACTGGAAAGCCTAGAGCAATTACGTGTTTTGGAAAATGGTCATCGCATTGCGATTGATGTTGCAGAAGCGAACTTACCCCCAGGCGTGGATACACAGGCGGATTTAGATCGTCTCAATACAATGCCTGTGAGTGCATTTGAATAAGATTATGGTCGATACTCAAACGAAAACACTATATCCCTGGCATGCACAGACTTGGGAACTTCTCAGTACGCGATTTCCACATCTGGGACATGGGCTATTATTTTATGGCAAAAAAGGCTGCGCCAAAAAAGAGTTTGCTGAACGTTTTGTTGCCTGGGTGCTTTGTTTAAATAAACAGGCACAAGCTGCTTGTGGAGAATGTACAAGTTGCCAATGGCTAAAATCGGATACACATCCTAATTATGTGCATATCACGACAGACGAAGAAAATAAAAAACAAAACGCAAAAATCAAGATCGAGAAAATACGTGACTTACTGCCATTTGTTCAACAAACAGGTGAAGGCTGGCGTGTTGTGGTCATCGAGCCTGCGGAAGCATTAAACACAGCCTCTGCAAATGCTTTGTTGAAAACGCTAGAAGAACCGGGTGAGCGAGTCGTATTGATTTTACTTGCTGATCATTATTTGAAATTACCCGCTACCATTCGCAGTCGATTACAGCATTTTGCGTTAGATCGTTTAACGCTTGAGGATGCGCAGACTTTTGTCAAACAGCAAATTCCAGAAATTTCATCAAGCCAAGTGTCACTATTGCTGAATCTTGCCAATGATATGCCGCTAACGGCGATTGAAATTGAAAAAAGTGAATGGTTGCAGAAACGCGCTATTTTCCTTACTGACTGGTTGAAGTTGGTGGCAGAAAAAAATATGCCTTTGAACTATTCAAACAAATGGTCTAAAGAGCTTAATTTTTCAGAATTTATGACCATGTTTGAGTATCTGCTGGGTGATTTGGTGAGTTTGAAACTCAATCAGGCGCTTAAAAATGATGATCTGGATTTTAGTCGTTTGGTCGAGTGTTATAACCTTGAGCAGCTATTTGGAATCTATTCTGATTTGCAGCAGAAAAAACGAATGGTTGAGCAGAATGTTCAAACCCAACTGGTGATGGATGAGTTATTTATTCAGTTGATGAATGTGGCTTAATATACTTTAAGCAGCTGTGCTGACTGATTATTCCAATAAAACAGGTGAATGAACTGGACTGAAAAATAAGTTCATCACCTTGTTTTATATTATTTATGTAAAAATTGTATCTAAAGTGTACATAGCTCTTTAATCCTTGATCAAAAAAGAATATAAAATGTGAAACACTTCACAATAATATTAAAAAATAAGGAATATCGAGATGAAAATTAAATCTATCGCGATTGCGTTGTCATTTGTAATTTTACCCAGCATGGCAATGGCTGAACCGAAGTTTATTTCAAATATTAATGGATCATCTTTTCAGATTAATGCGTCTAATGCGGGTTCACAAGCTTACGAATGTGTATATAGCTACTCTTTTAATCATGTCCGTGGTGCTGGTGCAAATCAGTTCAGTGGTAAATTTTATATTGAAGCTGGGGCCAACAACATTTCTGTCATTGCCAGAAATACCGATCAAGCGATTAGTAAATTAGACTTTGATTATAAATGTACTGAAAAATAAAAAACTTTATTTTTATCATTGTTAAAAAGCCGCTCACAAGAGCGGTTTTTTTCTAAATCACATCTATATTTTTCTTGTCATTTCTTTCAAGCTGTCATCTGTTGTAAAACTATGGCACGTATTATTCGAAAAAGTGATAAATAAGCTGCTTTTTTAAATGCCCTAAATTGTATTTAGCCTAAACATCATTTGTTGTTTGCAGGATTGTTTTCTATAATTCAGTCATATAAGACGTATAGATATTAAATGAACGATCACGAAAGATAAGGCTATAAATCAGATGGAAACATTCGGATGTTTTATACGTCGAAAGTAGACGTTCTAGATTTTGATGTTTCAATATTGAACAGGGGAAAGTTATGCAACCACAAATGATGGGCGGAATTATACAGGTCAACATTCCAGACAAAGTGACCTTACAATCAAGTTATATGCCTTTTGTACAAGGCGGCGGTTTATTTGTGCCAACTAAACAAGCGGTGAAAATGGGACAGGAAGTTTTTGTGCTGGCAACTCTTCCTGAACAATCCCAAAAGATTCCATTGACTGGAAAAGTGATCTGGATTTCTCATAAACAGACGCATTTTAAGCCACAAGGTTTTGCAATACAGCTTGTTGGTGAAAAAGGCGTGTATTATAAAAATGAAGCTGAGAAATTGCTGGCCGGATCCAAAGGTCTGGATCGTCCAAGTTATACCATGTAGTTATGAAATAAATAGGATAGAAGAGTGTTTGTTGATACGCATTGCCATTTAACCATGTTGGATCTAAGCCCTTATCAAGGCGACTTGGATCAGGCACTTGAGCAAGCTCGTCTTGCGGGTGTTTCGAAATTCATGGGCATTTCGGTTGATCTTGAAGATCATATAAAATTGGCAGAAATCGCATCCCGACACGATGATGTTGGGTATTCTGTCGGTGTTCATCCATGTGAAGATGAACAGGTGATGGCGCGTGCGACAACAGACTATCTCGTTAATCTTGCTCAATCCGATAAAGTATGGGCTTTGGGTGAAACGGGGCTGGATTATTATCACAGTACAGATTTCGTCGAGGAACAAAAGCGTTGCTTTGCCCGACATATTGAAGCTTCAAAAATCGTGAAAAAACCTGTGGTTGTGCACACCCGTGCAGCCAAGCACGATACCATTGATATTATTCGTGCAGAGCAGTCTACCCATGGTATTTTGCATTGTTTTACCGAAGATTGGGAAACAGCAAAAGCCGTTTTGGATTGTGGTTACTATATTTCTTTTTCTGGGATTGTTTCTTTTAAAAATGCTCAGGATTTACGGGATGTGGCAAAGCAAGTGCCGCTTGATCGTCTTTTGATAGAAACAGATAGTCCCTATTTAGCGCCAGTGCCTTATCGCGGTAAAAGCAATGAACCGAAATATGTTCCTTTTGTAGCAAAAGCCTTAAGTGATGTATATGATAAATCGGTTGAAGAGATTGGCATGATTACAACACAAAATTTTGAAAATCTCTTAAATTTGAAATAAACGGTTTTGTTGTATTAGGAAAGAGAGTTATTACGTGAAAATGGATCGTCAAGCTCAGTTTAGAGCACGAGAAGTATTAATTTTTCAAATCGCGGAGCAACTCCTGTTAGAAAATGGTGAAGCAGGCATGACGCTGGATGCGTTGGCAGCTGAGCTGGATCTTGCTAAAGGTACGTTATATAAGCATTTTCAAAGTAAAGATGAGTTGTATATGTTGCTGATTATTCGTAATGAGCGCATGTTGTTGGAAATGATTCAGGATACTGAAAAGGCATTTCCTGAACATTTGGCTTTCTTTATGTTGCACCATTTGCATCATCCTGAGCGTACGGCCTTATTCCATCAGATAGAAGAGCGGCTTTCGACCACTGGACAGGGTATCCAATTACTGTTCAGTGAGCTATATAAGGTGCGTAGACAGCGTTTGCGTATCATTATTCGAATGACGGAAAGTTATTTGCTGGGTATTAACAGTACCATGACAACGCGGGATTACCTTGCTTCGATCTGGTCTTTGACCTATGGTGCAGCCGTTATCCTGAATTCGAGTTTCTATCAGCGTTATCTGGGTTCTCGAGATACTTTACGTGTCGCTTATATTGAGCAGGCTTTGGCATTACCGAAGCTGGTTGAAACTGCGCTTGCATAGTTGAAATGATAATGAGATCACCAAAGCATTCACAAAAGGCTTTTACCCTGATTGAGGTGATGGTGGTGATCGTTATTATGACGATTATGGCATCTCTTGTGGTTTTGAATATTGGTGGTGTTGATCAACGCCGCGCCATGCAAGCCCGAGAGATGTTTATTCTTGATCTGAAAAAAATTAATAAAGAAGCCACTGATCAGGCAAAAGTTTTTGCGTTAAATACTCAAAATGCTACGGATGTTGCACCTTTCAGTTATAACCTCTATGAATATCATGACCAGAGTCTTGAACAGATTCAGCAGGTTGACCGCACTTGGCAACTGTATAAAGAGTTTAAGACGCGTCAATTACCCAATAATGTGTCTTTGAGTATACAAAGTTTAGATACAGCAAATTATAACAAAGCAAAAAATGAAGATTTACTGGGCGGTAAGGCTCCTCAACTCATCTGGTTTGGAAATGGTGAAGCGAAGCCTGTCCGAATCCAGTTTTATTATGCGCAACAGCCGATTGGACATGAGCTAGAGCTGGATCATTTAGGTAAGGTCAATGAAAATTAAGTCTTTAGTATATTGTCCAGAGAGTGATTCTTCTGTTGCGTTGCGGAAACTATCTATATCACGCATTGCTTCTCCGTCTTCTTGTGAAGCAGAGCTTCTCAGGGTGAAACGTTGTTTCTCTAATCCTGCAACTCGAAGCATAGCTTCTCATCTTTCAGTACGGCCGAAACCTCGCACCTCAAGCATAGCTTCTCATCTTGCGACACGATCGAGCTTTGCTCGATTTAATCGTGTCTCAGGATTTACTCTACTAGAAGTGATGGTTGCGTTGGCGATCTTTGCTGTTGCTGCGATTGCGTTAACCAAGGTAGCGATGCAATATACGCAATCGACATCAAATGCCATTTTAAGAACCAAAGCACAATTTGTGGCCATGAATGAAGTGGCAATGATGGAAATGAATCAAGAATGGCTGGATGGAACACAATCCAAGCAAGTGACCTCTCAAGGTGAAACTTGGCAAATCGATAAAAAAGCACAATCTACAATCAGCCCTAAAATCCAGCGAATTGAACTCCAAGTCAGTTTATTTAATAAAGAACAAGGTAAGGTCGAAGCGGGGATTACCAATCTTGTGTTCTTTAACTATCCTGCCAAAGCTAGAACATAATGAAATATACACGCGCATTTACTCTGGTCGAGTTGTTGGTTGCAATTGCAATCTTTGCAGTACTTTCGATGCTGGGCTGGAAAGTGTTTGACTACCTATTAAAAGTAAAAGACCGTAATGCAGAACATGAATTGCACTTATTTGCTTTGCAGGATGCTTATCAGCAGTTCTTGCGGGATAGTTTGCAGATCATACCTTTGACAGCTAATGATGGACGACAGTTGCAAGCTGCGCTTGTCTTGAATGATCAGCACTTTGCATTCAGCAAGGCTGGTGTTTCTGACCCACTGAAACAAGGTTTGTCGCCTTACGAGCGTATTGAATATCGTTATGATGCTGAACAAAAGAAAGTTTATCGTCTCAAATATTCAAATCTGAATATTCCTAATCGGGTACAACCTGTTTCAAGTACTCTATTGGAAAATGTAGATCAATTTAAAGTGATGGTTTTGAACCCGCAAGAATTGACGCAATGGCCTGAAAATAGTGATCCAAGTAATATCGCTGAACTGAAGAAATTACCGCTTGGAATCAAAGTTCAGTTGACAGTGGCTGGTACAGACTACGAGTGGATTTATAGTCTGCTCAATAATCATTCAGATGCAGGCGGTCAGTAATGTCATGAAAAAACATTCATCTCAACATGGCGTCGCTCTATTAACAATTCTGGTAATGGTAGCTTTGGCGACTATTCTAGCGGCGACTATTGCCAAGCGACAAACCAATACTGCCGAAAACACGGGCTATTTAATGCGTCAAAACCAGTCTCTACTTTATGCAAAAAGTGCAGAGGCATTTTTCTCGGAATTGCTGATACAAGATAGCGATAATGGAGAAAGTATTGACCATTTACAGGAAAACTGGGCAAAACCGATGCCGCCATTTCCTGTAGATGATGGATATGTTTCTGGTCGTTTGGTTGATGAGTCTGGAAAATTTAATCTTAACAATCTGGTGAAAGCCGATGGAACAAAGGTGGATGAAGCCGCGCAACGCTGGTTTGAAAAGCTGCTACAACGGGTAGGTTTGCCTGCTGAATTAAGTCAGGCCGTAATTGACTGGCAAGATGTTGATGATGAAACCACAGGGCCAATGGGGGCTGAAAGCAGTTATTATCAGGGTTTGGATCCTGCTTATCTAACGCCAAATACCAAATTCCACAGTGTGGAAGAGTTGAAACTGGTCAGAGGATTTGAGGGTAAGAATTATGATTTGATTAAACCCTATGTCACAGCATTACCTGAGCAAACGAAGGTTAACATGAATACGGCACCAGCCTTGTTATTGGCCAGTATTGATCCAAAAGTCGATGTAAAAGCGGTTGAACAAGAGCTAAAAGCGAAACAGGCGAATTTGACTTATTTCAATAATATTGAGGATTTATGGCAGCTAAATGCATTTTCTGGGATAGAAGAACAGAATAAATCTGATGCCGCTGATTTGCTGGATAGTAAATCCAACTATTTTACTGCACAAATTGAAGTGGTTTTAAGCGAACGAAAACGTCAATTTACCAGCTCTTTAGCACGTAAGGATAAGCAAGTGACTGTTTATTCAAGAAGTCTTTCACCTTTCCAGTAAATTTCTGGATTGGTTAATCAAATGGTGACAAGGTTTAAAATCAATCCCAATCCATGTTTTTTTGCTTTATAATAAAATTCGTTTGCAGATAAAGATTAGCTTGGTGCATGTTAATTCGTAAATTGTTTAAGTTTGAGAATGCTCATATTGTACGTAACTGTACATCGGATCGTTGTAAGCGTTCGATTCATGGGCATAGTTATAAAGTTGAATTATTATTAAAAGCGTCAAAGCTGGATCATGGGCAAATGGTCTATGATTTCGGCTTACTCAAAGGCGTTATTAAGGAGCTATATGATAGCTTCGATCATGCAATCTGTTTTTGGCAGAAAGATGACCCTGCTTATATTGATGCATGTAAGACTTTCAGTGCGCGCTGGATTTCCTTACCCGTTTCGCCATCGGCAGAACAGTTTTCGCGTATCTTTTTCTATCTCGCTCAGCAAGTGTTAAATTCAACCGTGACCCAAAATGGTGAAGGGGACGTTGAAGTGTATTCAGTGATTGTGCATGAAACAGATACTGGCTATGCACAGAGTTTTCAGGAAGATATTGAAAATACACAAATGGGCGAATTGAGTCTGGAACAGATTGTCTTTTCAGAACAGGTACAGGCTGAATGGAGCGACGTTCAGATGTACGAAAACCTGAAAAAAGGAACAAAATTCCAGAATCCGAATGTAGAGTTACAAGTTAATATTTAAGTATTCTTCACTTAAATAAAAGAATTTATTTCAAGGAATGTTGATGCAACTTACTGAACAGCAACAGGACAAACTTAATAAAGTTCAGTTGGACGAGTCTTGGAAAATCTCATTATCAGAGTTTCTTCTGAGCCCTAAAATGGATAATTTGCGTGAGTTTTTACAACAAGAAAAACTTGCAGAAAGAGTCATCTATCCACCAAGCAAGCAGATCTTTAATGCATTGAATACCACACCATTAAATGCAGTGAAGGTCGTGATTCTGGGGCAGGATCCTTATCATGGTCCAAATCAGGCCAATGGTTTAAGCTTTTCTGTGCAAAGAGGGGTTGCATTACCGCCATCTTTGCGTAATATTTTTCACGAATTAAATACTGATCTGGGTGTTCCTGTTTCTCGTCATGGTGACTTGAGTAAATGGGCTGCACAAGGTGTGTTATTGCTCAACAGTGTACTTACGGTCGCGGCAGGACAGCCAACTTCACATCAAAAACAGGGATGGGAAGACTTTACCGATTCAGTCATTGATGTATTGAATGAGCAGCGCGAACATATTGTGTTTATTTTATGGGGTGCTTATGCGCAGCGTAAAGGACAACGTATCGACCGTAACAAGCACCTTGTTCTAACAGCAGCGCATCCATCACCACTCGCTGCAAACCGTGGTGGTTTTTTTGGCTGTAAAGTATTTTCTAAAACTAATCAATATTTGAAACAACATGGCATTGAGCCTATAGACTGGCAATTGGACGCATAATGACTTCTCCCGATTTAAATAGCTATCATCCTGATTTAGTTATTGAGCATGCAAAAAATGGTTGGCGAATCATTCGTCTTAATCGCCCTAAATCACTGCATGCTTTAGATGAGCCGATTGTAAGTGCTCTGCTTAAAGTATTTGAGCATTTTCATGAAGATGAAAGTGTTAAAGCGATCTGGTTCGATTCGACGACACCAAAAGCATTTTGTGCAGGTGGGGATGTCCGTAAATTACGTCAGCTTGTTATTAATAAAGAAGTTGAAACAGCGAATCAGTTTTTCCAGCAAGAATATGCGCTTGATTTACTCCTACATAATTATGCAAAACCGATTGTTGTCTGGGGTGAAGGCTATGTAATGGGTGGTGGCTTAGGCTTGTTTATGGCAGCACCATTCCGTTTGGTTACTCCATATTCACGTCTGGCAATGCCTGAAATCAATATTGGTCTATATCCCGATGTAGGCGCAAGCCGCTTCCTTGCTGACCGTGGTCAAATCGGTTTATTTACCGGTTTAACTGGCTCAATTATGACCGCAGCGGGCGCATTCAGCGTAGGTTGGGCAACGCATATTTGTGAAGCACAACGCGATAATGTTCTGCAAAAGGTTTTAAATGTCGATTGGAATCATTATCCAGCGGGTGCTTTCCGTGCGATTGATGATACCTTGAATAGCTTACATCGTCCTGTTGCTGCAGGTCCTTTGCAAAACTCAATTGATGTAATTCATAGCGTTTGTCGCGGGCAAAACTTTGAATATGACTATCAATCGATTATTGGCCTCAGTGATGCAAGTAGTGACTGGTTACGTCAGGCAAGTGAGAACCTGCAAAAAGGTTCACCAAGCACTGCAGCAATTACCTGGTTGTTATGGCAATGGGGCAAACAAGGTCATGCATGGGATGAAGTCTTTGCATTAGAAGCCCAAATTTCTGAATGGAAAATCCGTCATCCTGATTTTGTTGAAGGTGTGCGTGCCCGTCTGGTTGATAAAGACTTATCACCTGAATGGAAAGCAACAGAACAGTTAACACTCAAAGGTATCTTGGGCGACTGTGCACCTGTAACCAATATCGAGAGCTGGAATGCGTTGTTGAAGCACTATGGCGTAATTGCTTAAGCTGATATGACTGTAGAAAATCATAATGATGAATACTGGATGCAGCTTGCCTATGAGCAGGCTGCATTAGCGGCATCACAGGGAGAAATTCCTGTCGGTGCCGTTCTTGTTAGCGATGATCAGGTCATTGGTGCAGGATACAATGCACCGATTAAACTTTCAGATCCTACTGCACATGCAGAAATACAGGCTTTACGTGCAGCGTGTCAGTCTTTAAATAACTACCGTTTACCTGAAGATACGACACTGTATGTTACGCTTGAACCTTGCACCATGTGTGTGGGGGCTTTAGTGCATGCACGGGTGAAGCGTGTGGTTTTTGCCACGACTGAGCCAAAAGCGGGCTCTCTGGTCAGTGCCAGACAATTACTCGAAAGTGGTTATTACAATCATAAATTTTTTTTTGAGCAAGGTTGTCTGCAAGCGCAGTGTTCCTTGCAGTTAAGTGATTTTTTCAAACAAAGAAGAAATGAAAAGAAGAAAATCCGTTCGTCAAAAACGTCCTTAAATGATTAAAAATGTCTCATGAGTTATGGCACACTAAGCCTCCAATGTTTTTGGATATAATCAAAAGGCGAAGTTATGCGTAATGCAATCACGATAGAAAAAGAATTCAATGCACCGATCTCTGAGGTTTTTGACTTGTTGTCAAAACACGCAACCTATAACAAGGCATTTGCACCATTACAAGTAGTTCGTGTGAAAGATTCTGCTGATCCAGAACGTCCTGACGGGATTGGTTCAATTCGCCGCATGGGATTTGGTCCGATTAAACCACTTCAGGAAGAAATCACGCTACTGGAAGAGAATAAACGAATTGAGTATAAGTTGATCAATAACCCATTGGTAAAACACCATTTAGGGCAAATTGACTTTAAAGAAATCACACCTTTTGTAACTTTGGTGACTTATAAGATTGAATTTACAGCAAAAGCACCTTTTGTAAGTAAATTAGTTCTTGCACAACTCAAAGCAGCCATTACACTAGGTTTTTCAAAATTAGCCAAATCAGTTGCTTCATAAGAGATGGGAATGACAGTTCATATTATTACGATTGATGGTCCAAGTGGTTCTGGTAAGGGCACATTGGCTGCAAAAATTGCCGCACATTATGGTTTTAATTTATTAGACTCTGGTGCGTTATATCGTTTACTTGGGCTGTCTTTGTTTCAACATGGCTTACTGGATCAGCTGAATACCAAGCTAGAGCAGTGTGTTGAATACGCCACACAGCTTGATATCGAATTTAAATCTACAGAAGCTGCAACACTTGTTTTTCTGGAAGGTGTTGATGTCACCAATACCATTCGCACAGAGCAGGTCGGTGAGTATGCATCTAAAGTGGCAACTGTCCCAGAATTAAGAAAAGCATTATTTGAACGTCAACGTGCATTTATTCAGGCACCGGGCTTGGTAGCTGACGGACGTGATATGGCGACATCGATTTTTCCAGAAGCCCAAGCCAAGATTTATTTAACTGCATCGGCTGAATCTCGTGCAGAGCGTAGAGTAAAACAGTTGCAGGGTATGGGTCTTGATGCTAAAATAAGCGACATTTTATCTAACATACAGGCTAGAGATAAAAGAGATATGGAGCGAACAGTTGCTCCGCTCAAGCCAGCTGAAGACGCGTATGTCATTGATAGTTCTACAATAGGCATCAATGAAGTGTTTCAGTTAATGGTGGACTATATCGATAGCCGTATTCAATAGATAAACCCTTTTATTTTCAGTTGAAGCATTGCTTGATCAGATTTTTTGGACAATGTAACAACTTAACTAAACCGGCCTTGTCTGATCCAAGACCGCGGACTTTATCAGGTATATCATGACCGAATCTTTTGCAGCCCTCTTTGAAGAAAGTGAATTAAACCTCAACGTTGAAAAGGGTGCAGTCATCCAAGGTACTGTTGTTAGTATCGATTCTGACTGGGTTACTGTTGACACTGGCCTTAAATCTGAAGGCGTTGTTGACCGTGCTGAATTTTTAAATGAACAACGTGAACTTGAAGTTCAAGTTGGCGATACTGTTGACGTAGTTGTTGAAGCGCTTGACAACGGTATGGGTCAAACAGTTTTATCACGTGAAAAAGCGAAACGTGCTGAAACTTGGACTAAACTTGAGAAAATCTTTGAAGACGGCGAAATCGTTACTGGTGTTATCTCTGGTAAGGTTAAAGGCGGTTTCACTGTTGACATCGGTCCTGTACGTGCATTCTTACCAGGTTCTTTAGTTGACACTCGTCCTATCCGTGACACAACTCACCTTGAAGGTAAAGAGTTAGAGTTCAAAGTAATCAAACTTGATGCTAAACGTAACAACGTTGTTGTATCTCGTCGTGCAGTTATGGAAGCTGAATCTTCAGCTGACCGTGAAGCATTACTTGCTCAACTTGAAGAAGGTCAAACAGTTACAGGTACGATCAAGAACCTTACTGATTACGGCGCGTTCGTTGATCTTGGCGGTATTGATGGTCTTCTACATATCACAGATATGGCTTGGAAACGTATCAAGCATCCTTCAGAAGTTGTTGAAGTTGGTCAAGAAGTTACAGTTAAAGTACTTAAGTTTGACCGCGAGCGTAACCGCGTATCTTTAGGCCTTAAGCAATTAGGCGAAGATCCATGGTTAGCGATCATGAGCCGTTACCCTAAAGGTTCTATCGTTAAAGCACGTGTAACTAACTTAACTGACTACGGTTGCTTCGCTGAAATCGCTGAAGGCGTTGAAGGCTTAGTACACGTTTCAGAAATGGACCACACTAACAAAAACATCCACCCATCTAAAGTTGTTCAGATCGGTGACGAAGTTGATGTTATGGTTCTTGAAGTTGACGAAGAACGTCGTCGTATTTCATTGGGTATCAAACAAACTCGTGCTAACCCATGGGAAGAGTTTGCTAAAGCAAATGAAAAAGGCGAAAAAGTTTCTGGTACGATCAAGTCAATCACTGACTTCGGTATCTTCATCGGTTTATCTGGCGGTATCGACGGTTTAGTACACTTGTCTGATATTTCTTGGAACGAACAAGGCGAAGAAGCAATTCGTCGTTACAAGAAAGGTGACACAGTTGAAGCAGTTATCTTATCTGTTGACGCTGAAGGCAACCGTATCAGCCTTGGTATCAAGCAATTAAACAGCGATCCATTCAATGACTTCTTGGCTGCGAATGAGCGCGGTGCTTTAGTTAAAGGTACTGTAACTGCTGTTGATGCTAAAGGTGCTACAGTTAAATTAGCTGATGACATCGAAGCAACACTTAAAGCTTCTGAAATCAACCGTGACCGCGTTGAAGATGCGACTAAATTCTTAGAAGTTGGTCAAGAAGTTGAAGCTAAGATCATCAACGTTGATCGCAAATCTCGCTCTATTAACTTGTCTATCAAAGCGAAAGACGAAGCTGAAGAGAAAGAAGCTGTGAACAATGCTCGCCAAGCTGCTGCAACTCAAGCTGCAGAAAGCAATGGTCCTAAGACTATTGGTGACTTAATTAAAGCTCAAATGAAGTAATTTGTTAAAAAGTACGTTTCTTGTAACAGAGACGTACTTTTTTATACAAAAATACTGTAAACGGTAGCGTAGTAATCATGTACTGCGCTACCGTTTTGTATTTAAACAGGTTATTATTAAAAACATTGGAAAGTAGCGATAATTAAAGAGGTCATCAATGACTACTGAAGCACTTAATAAATCTGATTTAATTGAACGGATTGCTCTTAAAAACCCACACTTGGCTGAACCTTTAGTTGAAGATGCAGTTAAGATCATGATTGATCAAATGATTGAAGCACTTTCAAGCGGTGATCGTATTGAGATTCGTGGTTTTGGTAGTTTTGCATTACATCACCGTGAACCACGTTTAGGTCGTAACCCTAAAACAGGTAAGTCAGTTGATGTTGCAGCGAAAGCAGTTCCACACTTTAAACCTGGTAAGGCACTTCGTGATGCAGTAAACGAATCTGCTGAATAAGTATTGAGGTCTTTATGCGTTATGTCTTAATTGCATTACTCGTTGCCATTTTTGGTTATTCACTTGCTTTGGTACTTCAAAACCCGGCTGAGCTACAAGTAGACTTGTTATTTACTCAAGTTCCAGCGATGCGTTTGGGGTTATTACTTTTATTGACGTTAGTCTTAGGTGTTGTTGTTGGTTTACTTCTAGGCGTACAGGTTTTCCGCGTTTTCCAAACCAGTTGGGAAATTAAGAGATTGCGCAAAGATATTGATCATCTTCGTAAAGAGCAAATTCAACTTGCACAGCAAGCTGCCGCAGAAGCTGCTGCGAGTGTAAGACATGAGAAAACGGTTCTGGATATTAACCCAGAAAGCCAGCCGCGTACTCCGTTATAAATTTTATATTTCAGCCTTATAAAATCTTGATGATTGTATAAGGCCCTTAAAAGCTCTTTATTGGATTAAAGAGCTTTTTTTGTTTTTATGGAAAACCGAAATATCTCAACATGGCGGTAATGAGCATAGCGACTAAAATCACCACAATAAGAGAATATTTTTTCCATGCAAAAATGATCGCAACCGAAACGCCAATAATTTTACTGATGCCACTAAAATGAGTTTCTGTAAAAAGGGTATTAAATACGGCTAAGGTGAACAGCAGAACACAGGCAGAATCAGCCAATAACTGTTTATGATGTTCTTTGATCTCAATGCGATTTGCCAGATAAAAGCCTGAATAACGGATCAGGTACGTCCCTAAAGCAAGTACAACAATGCCTATGAAGATATAACTCTCGCTGTATTTCATTTCGTTTTTCGACCTATCATTAAACCCAGCATGGACACTAAAACAGGAAGTCCTGTTGGAAGTAAGGGAATAGAAGCTAAGGAAAGTGATGTGCCTAGAAATACTCGATTTCGTGTGGTTTTATTCTTGAGCATCGGCAGGATCAAGGCAAAAAGAATGGCTGGAAATGCTGCATCAATACCAAAGACGTAGATATCTGGAATATTTTTGCTGAGCAGATAACCGATGAATACACCGAGCGGCCAAAGTATGCTGATGCCTAGGCCACACATCCAGTAAGCCCATTTTTTCAAATGCGCTTCTTGTTGACTCAGTCCGAACATAACACTTTCATCATTCATGATGTGACAGGCAATAAAGTGATAGACATTTTTCTCAATAAATGTCGCGACCGATAAGCCAAACGGCAGATGACGCAAATTGATGAGTATGCCTGTGAATGCGGCAAATACAGGATTTGCTCCTGTTGCAATCATGCCAATAAAAGTAAATTCAGCTGCACCTGCCAGTACAGTTAAGGACAAAGCGAGAGGAATCCACATGGGCAGGTCAAAACTGGCTGCAACTGATCCAAGAGAAATGCCGACAATTCCTGTTGCGACTGAGATGAGAATGATGGCTTTGATTAAGTTATAGCGTTCTTTATCTTGCATCTTTATTTTCTATATCAAACGACCGTACTATATAATAGATTAATTTTATATCGTTCGTCAAAACGAACAGTCGTTTTTTATGGTGATTTATGGCATTGCCCATTGAAATTGTTGCAAAGGGTTTGCAAAGAGAGAGACAAAAAGCAGGGCTGTCATTGGCAGAAGTCGCGCGTCGGGCGGGTATAGCCAAATCAACCTTGTCGCAATTGGAAGCTGCACAAGGAAATCCTAGTCTAGAAACATTATGGGCCTTGTGTGTGGCTTTGGACATTCCATTTGCAAAGTTAATGGAAAGCAATATTGCACAAACTCAGGTCATTCGTTTTGGCGAAGGGCCATCTGTTTCCTCTGAAATTGCCCATTATCAAGCGATCCTATTGGCCAATTGTCCTACGGGCGCCAGACGTGATGTATATATGCTCACCACACAGCCTGGTGAACCACGTTGCAGTCAGCCGCATCCGATTGGCAGTATTGAGCATATTGTGATTATGAAAGGTCAGGCCAGAGTAGGCTTAATTTCCGAGCCAGTTTTGCTGAATGAAGGGGATTACATTTGTTATCCTGCCGATCAGCCCCATATTTTTGAGGCTTTGCAAGACGATACCAGAGCAATTCTTATTTCCGAGCAGAGATAAGGGTTATTTCCGTATGATCGAAAAGCTTTTTTGCATTATGGGTGATTTCTTGCTTTGTTCATGCTGTGAATCACTTTATAATTAACTGATTTTTATGTGATGGAACTAGATTCGTGAGTATTATTGTTGCCCTAGACGCAAAAAGCCAATATGACGCCTTAACAATTGTTGATCAGCTTGATCCGTCACTTTGCCGTGTGAAAGTTGGCAAAGAGCTTTTTACTCATGAAGGTCCATCAATTGTGAAAAACTTGCAAAACAAAGGTTTTGAAGTTTTTCTTGATCTAAAGTTCCATGATATCCCGAACACTACCGCTCAAGCAGTATGTGCTGCTGCCGACTTAGGGGTATGGATGGTGAATGTGCATGCTTCAGGTGGCCGTAAGATGATGGAAACTTGCGTTGAACGATTGAAGGCTGGCAACTATCAAACTCAGTTGATTGCAGTGACTGTGTTAACGTCAATGGGACGTGAAGATTTGCGTGATATCGGTCTGGATATCGAACCAGTTGAACAAGTGAAGCGTTTAGCAAAACTCACTCAGGAAAGCGGGCTGGATGGTGTGGTGTGTTCAGCACAAGAAGCCAAGATCCTTCGTGATATGTTAGGTCAACAGTTTGCATTGGTGACACCGGGTATTCGTCCAGAGGGTTCAAATGCAGATGACCAAAAACGTATTGTTACCCCAAAACAGGCCATGCTTGATGGTTCAACGCATTTAGTAATTGGTCGTCCAATTACTAAAGCGGAAAAACCGACTGAGATGTTGAAATCAATTTTGGCTTCGATTTAATGAAGTCAAAGTTTAAAACTTCATACTGAGAAATAAGCTGATCAAGAGTGGTGCGAGGAGCGACAGAATCAATCCACTCATCATGGCATGTGGGACATAATGTGTGCCACATGACTGTTTCACCATCGCAAGCGTTACATCCATTGAGGTAGCACCCGCACTGGAAATCGCAGAGCGTGGGAAACGCCAACCTAAACAGTACATCAATAAAATCGCAAAAATTTCCCTAAATAAATCGGTTAACAGGGCAATACCACCCAGTTTGGCCGAATGCAGTTCGGTAAATAAAATTCCAGACATTGAGTACCAGCCATAGCCTTGTGCTAGGGCCATGACTTCATTCAGGCTGTAATGATTCGATAGAATAAAGTAGTTAACAATTGCTGCAAGGCAAGATCCAATAAACGCTGCGACAGGTACCAATAAGATTTTCCAGCTTAACCAGCTACGATCGAATTGAGTAAAGGCCAGTTCAACACCAATCAAGAAAATAAAGATTAATAATAAATACCAGCTATTAAAGGCAATATGCAGATCTAATTTTTGAATGAGCATACCCAAACCAATACCGACGGCTAAGGCAAGAAAGGCTTTACAAATGTTTTTCAGTGCATTTAGAAACAAGTGGAGTGAAATTTTCCCTTGTACGCTTTGGCGATCAATCAGCTTATACGTCATTAAACAAATGAAAAAAGAACCAATCGAAGTGGTAAATGCAATGAGTACTGCTGGTGGCAAGATTGCGGCTGGATTTGGAATATGGTTGAGTGCTTGTGTGAGTTCAAATGCAACACTGACCAGTAAAATATAAGAAAAATAAGGAAGAATTCTAAATACAAATTTTTTTAGGGATTGAGATAAATGCGGTGCTATAAAATAGCCTAAGCTAATACAAACAAAAATTTGGAAAATCAGAACAAAAGAGGTCATACGATCAGAGCGTTGAAAGTGCTGATTTATTATGCAGGGAAATCTGATAGTTGGGTAGATTTATATATCATTTGATCAAGAAAGTTTGGGACTGAAACAATGAGAAAGAGTTGAACAGAGCATCTGCTACATTTTTTATTTTGAGATGTAGCTTGAATGAGCTGATTCATCTATGAATATCGCATGAGGTGAAATATACTTTTATTAGTACAAGAGGTAGATGATTTGTGACAGCAGCTAAGATTCAAAAATATGCATTGGAACGTTTTGCAAAACAGGGCTTTGCCGCCACGTCATTAAATGAAATTGCGACTGATGTTGGTATAAAAAAACCTTCGATTTATGCACATTTTAAGAATAAGGATGAACTTTATCTTAGCCTGATTCCCATCATGATTGATGAAGAACTGGGATATGCCAAAACAATTTTGCAAGGTGGGGAGCATCTACAGCAACAATTGCATGATTATTTTATCAGTATCGAACAGCGCTTTAATGAGTCTTATGCGGTTCAGTTCTGGATGAATGCTTTGATCAGTCCACCCGTGCATTTGTATGATCAAGTGATTGAGCCGATGCATGTATTTATGTCTGATCTGGAACAATTATTTTCGCAAGCGATTCAAAACTCTGAAGTGGCTAAAAATCAGCATCAACTCGATTCCCAGACACTTGCTCGGGTATGCATGAGTTTTGTGGATGCATTGCAAAGTGAATTGATCTATGGCGGTCGAGAAAAGTTCCGACTTCGTCTAGATGCCATCTTAAAAGCATTGAATGTATTGATCAGTACCTCAATTTAAAAGGTACTGATGCGTGTGAATATCATTATTCAGCTTCTACAACAGGAAAGCGAGCCCGTTGTCCTGAGGCGGCAAAAATAGATAAGCCCAGTGCGATACTGCCACAGATGAATAAACTTGCAGGAAGCAGGCTGATATTAACGTCCATAAAGCTGACAATAAAACCAATCAGTGAAGCAAAAGCATATTGGAGTAAGCCCATTAATGATGAGGCTGCGCCCGTTAAATGCTGTGGGCTTTGTTGCATGGTCAGTGCGGTGACGTTACCAAAGATAAATCCTGTAGACCAGATACTTAGTCCCAAAAGAATAATGTATTGCCACAAGCTTAAATCATAAAAAGACACACTCATTAGCAGAATTAAGCTGGCCCCACTAAATATACACATCCCAAGTACCAGTAAGCGTTGCGCAGACCAGCGTTTCAATAACAGGATTGAAACTTGCCCAAGAATGATTAGTCCAATCGCATTGGCTGCGAATAAGGTGCTAAAAGTTTCATTATGAATATGATAATGCTGAATAAAAATAAAAGGAGACTGGCTTAGGTAAACAAAGAAAGCACCCAAGATAAAACCACCCGCAAGGGTGTAGGCCATAAAGCTTTTATTTAAGCTCAAGGTTTGATAGCTGGTTTTGATTGTGATGAGTTGGAGTGGCTGACGATATTCAGGCTTTAAGGTTTCGGGTATGGCGTAATTGCCCCAGAACCACAAGATTGTACCAAGTACGGCCAATGTATAGAAAATAACTGTCCATGATCCGAATCGAAGAATAAAGCTCCCAAATAAAGGGGCAATGATTGGAATGATCATCATCACCTGCATCAAGATAGAAAAGTTTTTGGCACTACTTTGTGCATCACATACATCCGAAATAATCGCTCTGGGTACAACTAAACCCGCGGATGCACCAATGGCTTGTAAGAATCGGGCAGCCAGTAACCATTCAATCGACGGTGCAATTGCAGCCAGTAATGAACCTAAAATGAAGATCGCAATACCGATTAGCAAAGGTTTACGGCGTCCAAAACGATCAAGTAAAGGCCCGTAAATCCCTTGACCAATTGCAAGACCAATCAAGAAGACCGAGAGCGTCAATTGAACCTGTCCAGGTGTGGTTGCAAAGCTTTCTGCAAGTAGTGGAAATGCAGGTAAATAAATATCAATTGCCAGCGCATCTAAGGCGGTAAATAAGGAGAGCAGCAGTAACAAAGACCAACTGATTTTAGAAATTGGAGGAGCAGATTGCATATCTTGTAAACTCGAGTGCAGAAAGCGAACAGGTATTAGTTAACTACCTAACGGTAGGTAGTTAAAATCTTAGCATGATTTTTTTGTTTTTGCCTATAAAAAGAAATGCGGTTTTAAGTTAGAAAAGATAAAAAATAAAGAGAGAGCAAGCAGGAGGTACAAGTCGTTGTATCATTCAGAAATAAAAAAGCCCCTGAGAAGTTCAAGGGCTTTTCAACTGTATTTTGCTATTTATGCAGCATTGGATTTGGCAGCAGTTGAGCTATTGATAAAATTATAATCAGCCACGTTTACTTTGCGTGTCTCTAGCCAGTATCTCCATGTATAGGTTGGCCATAGTGAGAAGTTTTTGCCAT
Source organism: Acinetobacter vivianii (assembly GCF_014635885.1). Taxonomy (GTDB): domain Bacteria; phylum Pseudomonadota; class Gammaproteobacteria; order Pseudomonadales; family Moraxellaceae; genus Acinetobacter; species Acinetobacter vivianii. Next base: position 626,329 of record NZ_BMDR01000001.1, on the reverse strand, counting down.
CAGCAGCTTGATACCAACTGCTACAGCCTCCCGCTTGCCAGACCGTACCTTTCAGTTGCTCTTGTACACGCTCATTGAACTGATCTTGAACATCCTGCTTGATTTCGACAGCTTGAGTCTTGGTTTGATCGACAGTTTGAATCAATTGCAGAATGTAGTTTACCTGTGATTCGATCATGAAAATCACAGAGTTATGACCAAGAATAGTATTTGGCCCAAGTAACTGGAACAAATTCGGGAAGTTTTTGGTGCTAATACCATAATAGCTTTCCGCGCCATCTTTCCATGCTTGTTTGAGTTCAATACCGTTACGACCAATGCAATTGAAATGCTTTAAGTAAATACGTGGGTCAGTAATAAAGCCCGTTCCATAAATCAGGCAATCAATTTGGCGTTCTTTGCCATCTTTAGTGATGATGCCATTCGCTGTAATTTCCTGAATAGCATCCGTCACCAGTTCAACATTGTCACGGTTAAAGGTCGGGAAGTATTTATTAGAAATCAGAATACGTTTACAGCCCATCACAAAGTCAGGGGTTAATTTTTTTGCCAGTGTTTTGTCTTTTACCTGAAAACGAATAAAAGCTTCTGCCAGTTTTTGACCATATTTCATGATTTGTGGCTGTACAATCGGCACGACACGAGATTCATTGGTCCAGTACAGACGAGTACGATGAATCTGACGATAGATGTTTGAAGCTTTAAAGAGTGTTTTGCTGAGCTGTGAGTATTTGCGTTCATCACGTGGAATTACCCAAGCTGCGGTACGTTGCAATACATAGAGCTGCTTCACTTCGGGTGCAATTTCTGGAATGTACTGAATGGCACTACCACCTGTACCAATGGATGCAACTGATTTGCCTGTTAAATCATAATCGTGATCCCATTGAGATGAATGGAACACTTTACCCTTAAAGTTCTCAATTCCTTTGACATGAGGAACTTGTGGAACATGCAATGGGCCAGAAGCAAAAATCACAAATTGTGCTTCGAGAGTGGCTTGGTCTTTAAAGTCTAATGTCCAGATATTGCGGTTTTCATCAAACTCGGCTTTGGTTACTTCATGTCCGAATTTGCAATAGTCTTTTAATTTGTATTGTTCAGTGATGTCTTGAATATAAGTAAAGATTTCATCTGCTTCTGCATAACGTTTTGACCAATCGGTTTTTGGTGCAAATGAAAGGGAATACATATGCGACTGCACATCACATGCTGCGCCTGGATATTGGTTTTCACGCCACGTGCCACCGACGTCAGTGGTTTTTTCTAAAATTACAAAATCATGGATTTGACTTTGCAACAGGCGAATGGCCATTGCTAAACCACCAAAACCTGCACCAATAATTGCTACTTTTGTTTTTTGAATCGCATTTTTGGTTACATCACGCATAGCGTATATCCTGCACAGCTAAATTTTATGCAAGTTTAATGGTTTTATCGAGATTAAATATGATTGTACCGACGTAAAACTTGACCATTTCGGCAATTCATTTGCTCAGGTTTTTATAGTAAAACATTAAAGTTTTGAGAACTGTATTAGGAACTATGAAGAGATCTATCCTCGGATTGATGTATTTGATTCAAGGCATGCGTCATGTCGGCATTGATGTGGATGCACGTTTAGCAAATATGGGTATACAAGCCGATGCTTTAGATCCAGCTTCAATTATTCCTGATGAGATCGAATGGGATATCTTGCAACATATTAGTCAGGATATTTCACCTGAACAAGGTCTGTTCATCGGGCAACATTATGCGCTGGCAGGTTATGGGCCATTTCTGATGTTATTGGTCACCAGTGAAACTCTCCATAAGGCTTTGTTAAATGGGGTGCAATTTCAGCAGTTGACTCATTTATTTGGTTCTTTACATCTCGAAATTAAAGAAGATTTTATTCATTTGTTCTATCAGCCTGTTGATCTGAATACGCATTTAGGTCAATTGCGAGCACAATGCGAAATTTCAGGTACGTATAAGTTCTTACAAGATATTTTTAAAATGATGGGATTAGAGATCCCTAATATTCGGATTGAATTGCCATTTACCCGTCCGAAAGACTTAAATTTGCTTGCAGCCTATCAGGATTATTATGGAATAGATGTCAAATTTGGATGTAGAGAGGCTGCTTTCATATTAGAAAATACTCAAATACTCAACATTAAGATCCCATCTGCTGATGTATTGACCTATCGCATTTATGAAGAAAAATGCCTAGCGGATATTCAAAATCTAGAAAAAAGTGCCAGTCTAAAATTGACCGTGGTCGAATATGTGAAGGATTATCTGGAAATGCAAAATGGAGTCATTCCGACGATGGCAGAAACGGCCTGTGCCTTGCATATTCCCGAGCGAACTTTAAGGCATCAATTGCAGCAAATGCAGACCAGCTATAAAGAAATTCGTGAAAAGCTGATCCAGCAGAAGGCCATAAAATTCATCGAAAACAGTTCATATTCGATTGAACAGGTGGCTGAAATGTTGGGTTATTCTGAGCCAGCAGCGTTCAATCATGCCTTTAAAAGATGGTTTGGATTGAGTCCAAGACAATATAATCGCAATCATTAAATGATTAAAAATGGTACATTATGATGTTTAAACTCTATGATAATTAAGCCTAAAATCTAATGTCATTGAACGGAATGTTCGATATAATTTTCACCAATTAAAATTGCAATAACACCTTATGTCAAATTCTAAACCAGACTCACATAGCACTGCATTTATCCCAACGTCACCTGCTGAGCGTTATACTCAAGCACTTGAGTCAGGACAATTCATGCCAGATGAAGCACAAGCTCAGGCTGTGCGAGAGTTAGACCGAGTATGGAAAGAGTTACTCACTCGCTATAAGGCTTCAAAGAAAGCGTTTCGACGTTTCCGTCGTCAAACCTATCCGAAAGGCGTTTATATGTGGGGTGGTGTAGGCCGTGGCAAGACGTGGCTGATGGATCAGTTTTACGAATCTGTTCCATTCCGCCGTAAAATGCGTATGCATTTCCATCACTTTATGCAACATGTCCACAAAGAGTTGAATAAGCTTTCAGGTCAACGCAATCCTTTAGATTTGGTTGCGGATCAGATTTATAAAGATGCTGTTGTAATTTGCTTTGACGAATTTTTCGTATCGAACGTTACAGATGCAATGATCCTGAGCGATTTGTTCCAGAAGTTATTTGAGCGTGGCATTACGCTGGTTGCAACGTCAAATATTGCACCAGATGGTTTGTATAAGAACGGGATTCATCGTGACCGATTCTTGCCAACCATTGAGCTGGTCAAGAAAAACTGCGTTGTATTAAACGTAGATGCCGGTGTGGATTATCGTTTACGCGTCTTGAAACAAGCACAGTTGTTCAAATATCCATTAACGGATGATGCCCAAGCTTGGTTATCTGGTCGTTTTAAAGCCTTGACTCAAACACAGGCGCAATCTAATTCTCCAATCATGATCAATAATCGTGTGGTAGAGACTTTAGGTCATACTGAAGATGTATTGTGGTGCGAATTCTCTGAATTGTGTTTTAAACCGCGTAGCCCAGCCGACTTTATTGAAATTGCCAACATTTACAATACCGTGCTGGTGAGTAATGTTCCGCATTTGACAGATTTCTTGTCAGAAGGAACACGCCGTTTTATTTATCTGGTCGATGAATTCTATGACCGTGGTGTGAAACTGATTCTTACCTCTGAAGATTCAATCATTGATCTGTATGAGGGTGAGAAACTGGCATTTGAAATTGAACGGACGCGTTCACGTTTATTGGAAATGCAATCGGATGATTATCTACATTCCGAGCATCGACAGATTCAGGTCGCACAAACTTCATAAATTAAAAAGGCATTCTTCTGAATGCCTTTTTTTATAAACTTACATTGATAAGGCTTTATTCCTGACTGATTTTTGTTATAACTAGATGAGTTTGAAAAGGGAGTATGTTGCAGAACTAGAAAGAAAAGCATCGACATTTGATATTTTGATAAATATAAAAAATCTTGTTTGTCAATACTTCTAATGGGGAAAATGCTTACTATTTAGGAATGTGATATTACTATTCAGGCTAGTATAAATCAGTATACTAGAATTCTTGTTATAAAAAGTTAGCACCATCAGGAAAGACAATGACTGTACGTATTCAAAAAGGCAAGCTAGCGATTGCTAAAGAACTTTATGATTTCATCGAAAATGAAGCTTTACCAGGGACTGGTTTAGAGAGTGAAACTTACTGGAAAAACTTCGAGCAAGTCGTTGTCGACCTTAGCCCAAAGAACAAGGCATTATTGGCTAAGCGTGATGATCTTCAAGCGAAGATTGATGAATGGCACCGTAATAATAAATTTGAACTTAATGCTTATAAAGCATTCTTAACCGAGATTGGTTATCTAGTACCAGAAGTTGCAGACTTTAAAGTAAGCACTGAAAATGTAGATGAAGAAATTGCTTTACTTGCAGGTCCTCAATTGGTTGTACCTGTACGTAATGCACGTTATTGCCTAAACGCAGCCAATGCACGTTGGGGTTCTTTATATGATGCGCTTTACGGTACAGATGTCATCTCTGAAGAAGGCGGCGCAGAGAAAGGTAAGGGTTATAACCCAGTTCGTGGTGACAAGGTTATCGCTTTTGCTAAGAACTTCTTGAATCAAACTTTCCCATTGGCGCAAGGTTCACATGTAGATGCAACCAAATATGCAGTTGTAAACAACGCTTTGGCCGTGACTTTAAAAGATGGTTCAACCACTGCTTTGGCTCATCCATCTCAATTTGTTGGCTTTAATGGCGATGCTGCGGCTCCTACAGAAATCGTACTCTTAAATAATGGCTTGCACGTCATCATTGAGATCGATGCGAATAGCCCAGTGGGTAAAACTGATGCTGCAGGTGTAAAAGATTTAACACTGGAAGCTGCTGTAACCACGATTCAGGATTTGGAAGACTCGGTTGCTGCGGTTGATGCAGAAGAGAAAGTTGAAGGCTACCGTAACTGGTTAGGCTTGATGAAAGGTGACTTACAAGAGTCAATCGAGAAAAATGGTAAAACCATTACCCGTGCTTTGAATAAAGATCGTACTGTACAAAACCTGATTGGTGGTACAACTACTTTGCATGGTCGTTCATTGATGTTGCTTCGTAATGTTGGTCATTTAATGACAAACCCTGCGATTCTTGTAGATGGCGAAGAAGTATTTGAAGGCATCATGGATGCATTAGTGACGCCATTACTTACCGTTGCTGATATCCGTGGTCAAAACGAGAATAAAAACTCTCGTAAAGGTTCAATGTATATCGTTAAGCCAAAAATGCATGGTCCAGAAGAAGTTGCGTTTGCCGTTGAATTGTTTGAACGTGCTGAACAAGCGATTGGTTTACCTGCAAAATCGCTCAAAATCGGGATTATGGATGAAGAACGCCGTACATCTGTAAACTTGAAGAACTGTATTGCTGCTGCAAAAGATCGTACGATCTTCATCAATACTGGCTTTATGGATCGTACAGGTGATGAAATCCATACCTCTATGGAAGCTGCACCAGTTGTTCGTAAAGAAGCAGTTAAAACACAAAAATGGATTGCTGCTTACGAAAACCGTAACGTTGCAATTGGTTTGGCATGTGGTTTACAAGGCAAAGCGCAAATTGGTAAAGGCATGTGGCCAAAACCAGACAGCATGAAAGATATGTTGGCAACCAAAACGGCTCATCCTAACGCGGGTGCATCTTGTGCATGGGTTCCATCTCCAACAGGTGCGGTACTTCATGCCTTGCATTACCATCAGATCAATGTAAAAGCGCGCCAAGATGAATTAGCTGCTGAAAACATGTTGTCTTTAGATGACTTGTTAACACCGCCGTTTGCACCAGAAACAAACTGGACTGCGGAAGAGTTAAACAATGAACTTGAAAATAACTGTCAAGGTATCTTGGGTTATGTAGTTCGTTGGGTAGATTTAGGTGTTGGTTGTTCTAAAGTGCCAGACATCAATAACGTTGGTTTAATGGAAGACCGTGCAACATTACGTATTTCATCTCAACACGTTGCAAACTGGCTGCGTCACGGTATCGTAACGCGTGAACAGGTTGAAGAAGTGCTTAAGCGTATGGCTGTGATTGTTGATCAGCAAAATGCTAATGATCCACTTTATACGCCAATGGCACCTAACTTTGATGGTATTGCGTTCCAAGCTGCTTCTGACTTGATCTTCAAAGGTGCAGAGCAGCCATCTGGCTATACAGAGCCATTGCTACACGCAGCGCGTTTAAAATTAAAAGGTTATACAGGTGATTAATTTCATCTGAATAAAAAGCCTCTTCGGAGGCTTTTTTTATGTCTACGAGTTGGAAAAATAAGGTTTCTTCATTGTTATTGAGCTAAGCATTGAATCTTTAAAAACAGGATAAAACAGATTAGCACCGAAATATTTGTTATAATTATTACAGTTTGATCATTTAGCCGAATCATAGCGATGTCACAAATTTTAAAATTAGATGCTTTAAAACAGGCGCAAGTTTCAACTTCGCCATATCCTTACTTTGTGGTGGAAAATTCAATTGTAGACAGCGAAGTGAAAGCTGTGATTCAGGATTTTCCAAAGATTGAACAAGGTGGAAGCTATAACATTGAAGATGTTGAGATTAAGCCTAATTTTGATCGTTTCTTAAAATCATTAGATACCAAAGAATTTCGTCAGATCTTAACTGAAAAATTTGATGTGGATGTGATGGAACATCCGATGATGATCACTTTACGTGGTTATTCACGTCAAAAAGATGGTCGTATCCACTCGGATTCAAAAACCAAACTTTTGACCATCCTGATTTATTTAAATGAATCTTGGGATGCACCTACAGGTCGTCTACGTATCTTAAATGATGAAAAGAACATGGATGATTATGTTGCAGAAATCGATGCTGGTCCGGGTACATTGGTTGCTTTTAAAGTTACCGATAACGGCTGGCATGGTTATGTCCCTTATGAAGGACAACGTCAATCAATCCAGATTAACTTTTTAACCAGTGATAAAGCCAATGCCAAACACCGCTTTATTCATGGTTTAAGTGCAAAAATGAAAAAATTATTTGGCTAATATTGGCTGAATGGAAAAAGGAGGGCTGATACCTCCTTTTTTTAACTCTATTTTCGAAGGTGAATACTGAACGAACTATGTGTGCCAACTTTAAACCACTGACAGACGAGCAAGCGAAGCAGCTTGGTTTGCCTCCGATTCCATTTGAATATGTAGAAGAGGTTTATCCAAGCTATAAAACACCTTTGTTGTTTAAATCGGAACAAGGGTTTGAGTGGCGCAATGTGTTATTTGGTTTGGTGCCGAAATGGTCGGAAGATATTAATATTTCCAAGCATACCTATAACGCCCGACATGAAACACTGTTTCAAAAGCCGAGTTTTCTGGAAGCTGCTTCCAAATGTAAGTTTGGCGTCATTCCAGTCACTGAGTTTTATGAAAGTAAGTACATTGATAATAAACCGCAACGTTGGGCAGTACGCCGTAAAGATGGAAAGGCTTTCTTTATTGCGGCATTATATGAGATCAGAAAGCTAAATGATCAGGTGATCCGCTCAGCCACCATGCTAACGATGGATGCCATAGACCACCCGATGATGAAGGATTTTCATGAACCAGGCGATGTAAAACGATCTGTAGTGGTGATTCCGCATGAGCGTTTAGATGAATGGTTAAGCTTAAAACAGCCTCATCAGCTTTATGATTTTATGCATGGTTTTCCTGTAGAAGAGTTTGAGTGTCTACATGTTCCCAAAGCAAAAATAGAGAAAGTAACACCGCAGTTAAATATGTTTGATTTTTAATTTTCAAATAAAAAAGGCTTCATGATGGAAGCCTTTTTTATCTTTTATCATTGTATTAACGTGCAAGATTTTTAAACATATGACGCAAAATTTCCATGGTCTTTTCAATTTGCAATGGTGTTAAACCGTCAAAAGATTGTTCTAGTATGACTGCAGTCAGGTCATTGATCTTGGTAATCATTTCTTGACCTTTCTCAGTAAGATAAACACGAGTAATACGTCCATCTTCCTTGCATGAGTAGGTATCAATATAACCTTCATCTTTCAGGCGATAAACGATTTTGGTGGTGGTCGACATTTTTGAAATGACCATTTCGGAAAGTTCAGATACGCTGGCATGCGGTTTGACGTGTAGGGCAATCAAAATACGACGACGTGAATTGTCTAGACCGTACTTTTTCAGCACATTGTCGATGTTTTGGACATACTGAGCATTTACTTGAGAAATCCAGTAAAAAGGGAAGTCTTCCAGATTAAATGAATCGGCTGTAGGTAAAAAACGCGCATATTTTTTTGGCATTACTTATTTCCTATGCTTGCACAAGGAGCTAATCCAATTTAGCTCTTAGATTCCATGAAATGTCTACAATTTGCCTGTTAACAAAAATCCTTTTCCTGATTTTTTTAACATCCCATTTTTAACATCTTTGCCTAAAGATAATCTTTAAATTATCTTTGTTCTGAATAGAGAAGTCATCATAAAATTCACATAAATCAGCTATTAAAGATGAACTATCCAGTCGTCTAACCCTAAAGGGAGTTCTACAGTTTCGCATTGCTGCTTGTTTATAGAATACTCGTATTGTAGAAAAAAAATACGAATTTTGACGTGACATTTTTATAAAAATTTCTGTCTAAAATGTCATAAATATATAAAATCAATATATTTATAAAATAAATAACGCTTAAATAAATAGCGAATACATGAGTTTGTCTTGATCAATTGGTTAAAATATAGCACATCAATTTTTTTTAAAAAGATGAATAAATACATTCTTTGTCACACTTTTCTATTAAATTTCTAAAAAATCAAGTGTGTAGTTGGTTAAATAACGTTATTTAAGATGATAGATCCCATAAAAAAAGCACCTAAACAGGATTACAGGTTTAGATGCGCAAAAGTAAACTGGTTGTTGTGTTGGCTTTTTATCTGGCCATGGTCAAATCCGTAATTCATTTTCTAATATGGGCCAGATCTTCTGATGAGATTTCTTGAACATCAGCATATGTCCAATTTGTTTATAACCAAGCTGTTGCGGATTCAGTTCAATTAACTTTGTTTCTGCATTCGGATATAAACGAAGCAAATCTTTAACATTGGTATGTGTCGCAATTTCATCATCTGTTGCCCAGAATGACGTGATAGGGCATTGAATTTGCTGATGATAATCTTCAAAGATACTTTTTCCTATGGCATTCATTACATAACCAGGTTTGCTACAAAACTCTGCCCATTGTCGTGCAACATTCTTTGGCAGATTTTCACCCATTCCGATGAATTGGGTCGCGCCATAACCTTTAAAAAAGCTAGAAACAGGAAAAATGACATTAAACATGAGCGGTGCTAGAACTTTGGTTTTACCTTTGAGTCCTTTTACGTGGCCCGTTGAGCCAGCAATAGCTAATACTTTTGCAACCTTGTGATAATTTGATGCAACACCAAGCAACTGTCCGCCAGCACTATGACCTACGATAATGATTTTCTCTGCTTGGGTACGATTCAATAATGCTTCTATCGCAGCAGGAATATCATAAATTCCCCAGTCATTAATGCTTGCTGTGGAGTCTTTTAGTAGACCATGTAGTGATTCTCCAATTCCTCGGAAATCAAAACTCAGTACTTGATAACCTTGTTGGTTCAGCCATTCAGCGAATGCATGATAAAAGTTTTTGGTAATTCCTGTTGCCGGGCAGATCAAAACTGGATAGGGCTTATCAGAATGTTCTATTGGGTAGAACTGGGCAGCAAGTTGATAGCCATCTTTACAACTGATCCAAAAAGATTCAACGCTATTCATGGAGAAAACACTCTTATGTATTTATCTTTATACTTTACATAAGTTCCAAAAAGAAACCTGATTAAAAAATGACTTAAAAGTCAAATTTTATGTAATATAGGCGCCTATAAGAAATTAGGATATAGGGAAATAAGATGTATGTTTTAAATACAGCAACACAATTTGCAATTGTATTTAGTGGGATTTTTCTATGGGTGGGGATGCTTACAGGTGTTTGGAAATATTATCAAATCAGACAATCTGAGCTGGCGAGAGCACATTATTATGTAGATATCGCGCATCGGAGTAGTCTGCTTTATGCGCCAGCAAGTCTGATTTTAGCGGTACTCAGCTATTTTACGGTTTTATCGGATGAGATTGTTTTATTCTGTGTGATTGCTAATTTATTCTTTTTTGCGATGTCGATCTTGATGTATATACTGCATGGCTTATTAAAAGATACGACCAATCAATTTAAGCAACCGCATAAAGTAGGGCGGTTAAATTTGCCTGCATGGTGTATGACATTGATGATGCTCAGTTTAATTATTGTCGAGTTAGGCGCTACAACAGTGTTGTTATTCGGAACAATTGCTCAGTTTTTAAATTAAAAAAAATGGATGATTACTCATCCATTCTCCCTAGAGAATTTTTTTGGCGTGCAGCGCTTAACTGTCGAAACTTTCGATCGACGATCGCCCACATACAAAAGGCAACAGAGACAATCAATGCATATGCAAAATATTCGGGTTTTAAATTACCTTTAATTGTGCCTTGAAACAGCAACGTTACCATTAAGGCTAGCGTTGTGGTTGCATATACTATTGTATCATTCGCCTTCAGAGCGTTAATGAAGACTTGCTTGTTGAAATGTATTGATAACATCTCCATCCCTCCTTGTTGTGACGACAAAACCATGCGTTTTTGTCTGAATTGTTTTTTAAGTTGTACTGCTATTTTCTGAGCATTTCAATAGCAAAAAGGGGTATTTTGAAAATAAATTTTGGAATGTATTGATTTATATAACTTTATAGTATTTTTTATATTAATTTATAGTATTTTTTAGTTAAATATTGGTCAATATTTTTACATTATGAAATATTTATGACAGCTATATAAAGTGGGTTATAGCGCTTATTTTAGAAATATCAGGTATCACAAAAGGATAGAAAACAGTGTGATTTTACGCGGTTTTTAACGGATAAAAAAGAAAGATTTGTCGTAAACAAAAAATGAACGTTGGATAAAAGGACATTTTCTGTATAGCTAAAATCATGTTTGGGTAAAACATTACTTTAACGACAAATCATTTTACTTCTTCTGAGCTAAAGCTCGGTCAACCACAATCGCAATCACAAGAACAGCCAATGATGGGAGTAACCATGCAAGGTTTTGTTCATTTAAAGGTAAATGCTGAATAAATGTTGGAAGTTGTGCTGTAAAACCTGCGGCTTTAATCGCTTCAACAATACCAAAAAGGAAAGCTACGGCTGTTACTGAACCTACGACGATCGAAGGATTATTCCAGCGTTTCCAGAAAAAGCTGAGCATGATCACAACAATTGCTGGTGGATAAATTGCACTGAGTACAGGTACAGAGAATGCAATCAGCTTTGTTAAACCTAAATTGGAAATTAATAACGAGAAGCCAGTGAGAATGAAAACAAGTAATTTATAAGATAAACCTGTTAATTCATTGAAATATTCTGCACAAGCACAGGTCAGTCCAATCGCAGTGACCATACATGCAAGGAAAATCAGACAGGTGAGGAAGTAAGAACCATAATCACCAAATGCATGCTGTACATAAGCATGGAGGATAATCGCACCATTGGCTGCATCAGGTGCAACTTCGTGACTACCTAAACCAAGTTTAAACAAGCTGACATAGACAAGGGTAAGTCCAACACCAGCAATTAAGCTTGCGATAATCGCGTATTTGGTAATGAGTTTGGTATCTGTAACGCCACGAGATTGAATCGCTTGAATAATCACAATACCGAATACCAGAGCACCCAAGGTATCCATGGTGAGGTAACCACTGACGAAACCTTCAGAAACTGGACTGCTTACATAGTTATTCACCGCAGGCGAGATAAGACCTGTTGGAATAGCAAAAGCAGCAATACCTAAAATTGCCAGTGCAATAATTTTTAAAGGTGCAAGTACATGACCTACAGTGTCAAGCAATTTGTTCGGGTACAACGAAACCGCAGTAACAAAAGCAAAATAAACAATACTATAGATAAAGAGACTACTACTTGAGGTACCAAAATAAGGAGCAAAGCCAATTTCATAAGAAACGGTTGCTGTACGCGGAGTCGCGAATAGCGGCCCTACAGTTAAGTAGCAAGCAATGGTGAGCAGTAGGCTAAAGAAACGGCCAAGCGGAGAACTAATGATTTCGATCGAGCCTTTCATGCGAGATAAAGCCATGATCGTAATAACAGGTAAACCAACTGCGGTGATTAAGAAACCGAAAGCGGCAAGCCAAACATGTTCACCAGCCTGCTGAGCAACGATAGGAGGAAAGATAATATTGCCTGCGCCAATAAATAACGCAAAGGTCATAAAACCTAAAGCAATGATATCTCCTGTACGAAGTTGATTCATAAAGAGGGAGGCATAAAATAAAAGTGCAAATTTTAGAATAAAAAAGCGTTCATTTGAAACTAATTTATGTGAAAATTGTTTGTTTTTTGACTAAAAAGAAATTATTAAAATCATATAATTAGATGTGGTAAAGCTAATGCATTGAAAAGGTTTTTAAAACTCCGAAAATAAAAAGTGCTGATGTCTTTTCTCAATCAGCTTAATCGAAATTAAATGTAAAATAAAAATGGTCTTTTAGTCTTAAAAAGATTGAAGATTTGCATGCAAGGGCGTACAACTATTGAAATACTTTATGCAGCCCTAATATTTTTGCTTGCATGTGAAATTAATCTGATAGATGAATAAGGAAAATCTCGAATGAGAGCTTCTACTGTGACCATTAAAACTGAACAAGATCTTGAGAAATTAAGAATCTCAGGTCGTTTGGCGGCACAAGTGTTAGAAATGATTGGTGCTTATATTAAGCCTGGCGTTTCAACTGAATATTTAGATGATATCTGCAATGATTATATCGTGAATACCTTGCAGGTGATTCCAGCCAATGTTGGCTATCACGGTTTTACCAAGACAACCTGTATTTCTGTCAATGAAGAAGTGTGTCATGCCATTCCTTCTGCCAAAAAGATTTTGCAAGAAGGCGATATCTTGAATATTGATGTGGCCGTGATTAAAGATGGCTATTTTGGCGATACCAGCCGCATGTATTTTGTCGGTGAGCCGAGTCCTGAAGCCAAGAAACTGGTTGAAACAACCTACGAAGCGATGTTAGCTGGTATTCATACCGTTAAACCTGGTGCAACATTAGGTGATATTGGTCATGCGATCCAGACAGTTGCCCAAAATGCAGGCTATAGCATTGTTCGTGAATATTGTGGACATGGCATCGGCCGTATCTATCATGAACAGCCGAATATTTTGCATTATGGACAAAAAGGCCAAGGTATGGTTTTGAAAAAAGGCATGGTCTTTACCATTGAGCCGATGGTCAATGCAGGCAAGCCGCATGTGAAAGAGTTAAATGATGGCTGGACTGTGGTCACCAAAGACAAGTCACTTTCTGCACAATGGGAGCATATGGTTGCAGTGACTGATGATGGTTTTGAATTACTTACCCCGTGGCCAGAAGGTACAGGGCATTATCCAGCAGTTTAATAGTGTTGTGATACAGAAAAAGGCTCGAGGATTAATCGGGCCTTTTCTTTGTTGAGCACTGCGTTAATTGCTCAACCAGATAATCAATAAATACACGTACGGCAGGTAACAAGCCGCGACGAGATGGATAAACTGCATGGAAAACACCATGTGGTGCTGTCCATTCAGGTAGTACAGTCACCAGTTGTCCTGTCTTAACAAAGTCTTGTGCAATACTGTCTGGCAACAAAGCGATCCCGCAATTTTGTGTTGCCAGCTCTGCCAACATTAAAAGATTTGATCCCATAATGACAGGATTCACCTTAATCTTTTTCTGCTGATGATCTGGGCCAGTTAACAAGAATTGTTGGTCAAGATGATCTTCTGACATGCTGATAATTCGATGTTCGGCAAGCTGTTCTGGCGTTGTCAGATTACCAAACTCATTTAAATAGGCTTGACTGGCAAAAAGACGTTGTTCAATCGCTTCAAACTGTCGTAGTACCAGATTCGGATCATCATCTAGTTTAGAACGCACTCGTAAAGCCAGATCAATTCCTTCATTAATGACATCGACTCGACGATTGCTTACCAACATCTGAACACGTACTTCAGGATACTTTTTCAAGAAAGCAGGCAGGATTTTTGCCATTTGGTTCTGGGCAATATCGACAGGCACACTGACTTTAATCACACCACGTGGCTGACTACTTAAATGATTCACCACATCATGTGCTGCTTGCGCTGCATTCATCATGACTTGCGCGTGGCGATAGACATCCATCCCGATATCAGTCACTGCGAAATGACGCGAACTACGCTGAATCAGACGTACACCAAGTTGTTCTTCGAGGTTATATACCCGACGGCTTAATTTTGATTTTGGAATCTCAGTCGCACGTTCAGCTGCACTAAAACCACCATGCTCAACCACAAGCGCAAAGCAATAAAAATCATCTAAATCCGTTAGCATTACGCTATAAACTCCAGCTTATTGTGTTCAGGTTAAATCATTATAAATGCAATTATTAAACATTTTGGGATAATAATATATCTCGAACCTGTTGATATTCTTTCAATCGTTCAAAATCTTTCATTGTCGGAGACTGAATCCGCGTTAGATCCATATTGTCTGTGATATCAGCCAATTTAACAACACGTGCAATGGGATTCTGTACAGTCCGTTGGGCCGCTTGTATTCGGGATTCGCCCTCTTGCTTGGTAAGGGCAATAATTGCGTCGATCAGATGTGTCTGAAAACCTAATTTATAGAGTTCATCAATCGTGGTTGTTGTGTCTTCTAAAATATCATGTAAAACAGCAACGATTTTGTGCTCAATGTCTGGCACTTTCAACATGACTCTTAATGGATGCAGAATATAGGGCGCATTGGCTTTATCCACTTGGCCTGCATGCCGTTCTGCTGCAAGTGAAATCGCCCGTTCAAGTGTTGCCATGATTGAAATCCTCCCATTCAAAAGTATTGAAGATAGATTCGGGCATCATATTCTTTTAAACTGCATGAAACTTTTGATGCTTTATTATTATGTCATACCAACTGATCAACATTGCCGATGCCACCCAAAATATTGCCTGTCCGTATTGCCAGCATGCAGTTTTAGACTGGGATCAGGAACAATATATTCAACCTTGTGAACATACCTTGTTTATGGCAATGGATTTAGGTTTTGAATTTATCGCAGATCGTTTTGATGAGGTTTTGTCACAATCGGTTGATGAAATTCATGAAGATCCAAATATGAATATTTTTGCAACGGTGAGTCAGGCAAACTATCCTGAAATGCAAATTTATAAAGCTGATTTAGGGGTAGAAGGCTTATTTCGCTATGTAGGCTTTAGCCAAAACTAATGACCAACCAATAAAAAAGCCAATCATTTGATTGGCTTTTTGCTTTACAACTTATGCTTCTGGAGCAGGGCTGTACTGTTCAACCAATGGCTTTAATTCACCATTCTGGAACATTTCAAGCATAATATCACTACCACCAATAAGCTCGCCATTTACCCAAAGTTGTGGGAAAGTAGGCCAGTTTGCAATTTGCGGTAAAGTTGCACGAATATCTTGATTTTCCAAGATATTTACATACGCAAATGGACGACCAATTTGGCTAAGTGCTTCTACTGCACGAGCAGAAAAACCACATTGCGGGAATTGTGGAGTGCCTTTCATGTAAAGTAAAACAGGGTGTTTCGCAATTTGATCACGAATTAACGCTACTGTATCACGCGCTTGTTCCGTCATAGATAGATCCTCTACTAATCTCCCTGCATTATACCTAAAAAATTGCGTGGCGGAGGATTGCAAAAGATTTTTCTTGTATAAATGTGACTTTAAGCTTTCAATCTATGCAAGTTTTTGCTTATATAACTTTTTTCACCACAACTACTGATAGATTGAGTTTGTTATGACTAATATCACTCTTGCTCCTGTGCAACCTGATCAACCCACACATCTTATGGCTACTTATGGTCGCCAGGCGATCAGCTTTGTACGAGGGCGAGGGGCGTATTTATATACAGCAGATGGCACTGAGTATTTAGATGCATTAACAGGTATTGCAGTATGTGGATTAGGGCACGCACACCCTGTTATTGCTGAAGCCATTGCTGAACAGGCAGCAACTTTAGTGCATACCAGTAATTTATTTGAAATTCCTTGGCAAACTGCCGCTGCACAGAAACTCGCTGAAGTTTCTGGAATGGAGGAAATCTTCTTCTCAAATAGTGGGGCGGAATCCAATGAAGGAGCAATTAAAATTGCGCGTAAGTTTGGCTCACAACAAGGCATTGCCAATCCTAAAATTTTAGTGGCAGAGCAATCTTTCCATGGACGTACACTTGCAACCTTATCCGCAACAGGCAATAAGAAAGTACAGGAAGGTTTCGCACCCTTGGTAGAGGGCTTTGTTCGTGTTCCGTTTGGAGATGTTGAAGCCATTCAAGAAGCAGCCATTACACATCCAGATATCGTTGCCATCCTGATTGAGCCAATTCAAGGTGAAGGTGGGGTGAATACTGCACCTCAAGGCTTTAGCTATTTGGAAGATGTGCGTGCTTTATGTAATCAGCATAACTGGCTGATGATGCTGGATGAGATCCAAACGGGCAATGGTCGTACAGGTAAATACTTTGCCTATCAGCACACCAACATTATTCCTGATGTGATGACAACGGCCAAAGGTTTAGGCAATGGCTTTCCAATTGGTGCAGTCATGACACAAGGTAAAGCAGTCGGTTTACTGGGTGCTGGGAGTCACGGTTCGACTTATGGTGGAACAGTGTTAGGTTCACGTGTGGTATATACCGTGCTTGATACCTTGGAAAAGGAAAATGCTGTTGAGAATGCTGCTACAGTCGGTGCCTATATTGTTGATCAGTTAAGAGCGCAATTGGCGGATCATCATGTACAGGTGCGTGGTTTCGGGATGATGATTGGTATTCAATTGCCAAAAGATTGTGCTGAGCTGGTTGCAATTGCGCGTGATGAATATAAGTTGATTGTGAACGTGACGGCTGGTTCAGTTGTTCGTTTACTACCACCTTTGAATATGACGCAAGCGCAAGCCGATGAATTGTTACAACGTCTTGTTCCAGCCATTCAAAATTTTCTAAAAGTTTAATCTGTATATAAGTCATAAAAAAGGGCAATTGATTTGCCCTTTTTGTTTTAGATTAAAATTAACCAGAAATATATTGTTGAAGCTGCTCAATCAGAATGCGTTGATCGTCCATCGCTGCTTTTACCAAATCTCCAATTGAAATAAAGCCCACTAACTTTTCTTGATCCAGTACTGGAAGATGACGTAAATGGCGATCGGTCATGAGGTTAAGACATTCTTCTACCGTATGGTTAAGACTGACCGAAATGACTTTCGAGGTCATAATGTCTGCAACAGGCGTGTTATTTGATGAACGTTCCATTAAGGCAATTTTACGTGTGTAGTCACGTTCAGAGAAAATTCCAACAACT
Source organism: Acinetobacter vivianii (assembly GCF_014635885.1). GTDB lineage: Bacteria > Pseudomonadota > Gammaproteobacteria > Pseudomonadales > Moraxellaceae > Acinetobacter > Acinetobacter vivianii. The sequence goes on along the minus strand of NZ_BMDR01000001.1, from coordinate 608,774 downwards.
TTTTCATCTTCAGCAACAACCAGAGCACCGACACCTTTATCGGCCATGATCTTAATTGCTTCAAGTACAGTCGCATTTGGTGAAATTGTAAAAATTGATTGTACTGCTTTATTCTTGATGACTTGAGCAACGATTGTCATTGTTTATCCACCTGTGTTGTATTGTCATTTTCATTTAACTTAACGGTATTTTTTTTAATTGCAAAGTGCTAATTTCACTCCAATGATAACTTTTTCTCATAAATGCTCAAAAAGTCATCACTGGCGCTAAATCATGTTTTAAGCAGGTATAACTGCTTCATGTGGCATAAAAAAGAAATGCTGCATTTGCTGTGTTGAGAGCTTAAATTTGCGGTGTGATGAGTTGAATAATGCTGGCTCAACCTGCAAGCGGGTTAAAGTGGGAAGCAATGACTCATGAAAATCCTTAGGGGTAATTTTTCGTGGCGTGTAGTGTTTCCAGTTGGCTTTGGCATAACGATGGGCTTGTACACCATTGAGCCAGAAAGGGAAGACATGACCGTCCTGATCAGATTTGATTGCCCAACCTTCGTGGTAAAGGCCCCAAAGTGCACCACAGTACATCATTGTTTTTAGAATTGAAATTTTAATCATCAACTCTCGTGAAACCGGCTGAAAATGGTTAAAGCGATACATTTTATTGAACTAATATTCTTAAACTTATGGTTCATTATAAGAAATCTAGATGTCATTTATGTTTAACAATTGACTAAAATCGTAAGCAAATATTGTAGTTACTTAGAAAATTGAGTGATTAGTTCTTTAATTTTGTAAGCTAAGGCTTTGGATAAAATAGAATTATTATGTTTTTATTGGTCGGGAAATTCGATCAAGAGAGGGCAATGTTTTAATGCAGTACGAGTGAAAAAAAGGAGATCATCTTACAAATTATAGTTTAACAGGCATTAAAAAAACGCCACCTGAGCAAATCAAAGCGATGAAAGCTTTGATATAGCGCAAGGACGTTTCTTTAAGCTTGAAGGGTTGCCATCTTCTGCCAATACTGAGCTTTCAAGGAATCACGTTCTACTCGGAAGCCTTGATAATACAATTCTGCTAAAAATAATGCCGCTTTACCGTGACCTGCTTTAGCGACTTCCTCAAGCTCTTTTACTGCATCTTGGAAGTTTTTTTGCGATTGAATTGTATTGACCGCATTTGCATATAGATGCTCTAGTTCATGGTGTGTAAAATGTTGAATCATATAATAACTCCTTATTTTAATTATGATTACCGCAAATTCTATCCAAAGTTACTCTACTTTGAATTTAAGCTACTTTAACTTAGAATTATTAAAGTAATATGACAATTTGATGGAATTGTCAAATATATTCAGCAATTTTGCGTAAATAAAAGCTTACACGATTAAACATTTACCACAAATAATTTTAAGTAGAATCAAAGTGAGAATAAGAGAAAAGGAGAATAACATGTCAAATGTAATTGATGGTGTGAACGTTGATGTTCCTCCATTAGAAAGCCAGATCATTGCGCTTGCTCATCATCATCGTAAATTACTTGATGAAGCGATTTTTCATCAGGAAATTCATCTAGGTGATTATTGTCTTGCTCAGCGTAAGCGTGTTTATGACTTTGCTAGCCATTTAAGTCCTGAACAAAAAGACCGTTTTTATAAAATTTATGATGGCGAGCTGAAGAATATTGCCGATGACGATGATTTACATCCTGCTGATGCAGAAAGTGGGGTCGGCATGTTTGCAATTTTCATTGTTCTCGTCATCATTGCATTCATTCTGTACTTTGCTTTTGTTCGTTCGCTGGTCAGTTAATCACAGCTAAAGTTGTTTGCACGTTCAATAAGTTGTGGAATTGTGACTTATTGAACGTTGTACTTGTCCTAAGCGAATCAGAGACATACACTACCTCTAATTCGAGGTAGGTTATGTTGTCTATACTTTCTAAACATAAAGTGATGCAATCCAGATTAGGATTCAAACTGGACCAATTTTATAATATTTTGGTCGGTATTATTATTTTGTCCATTTTTATACTTGCGTATAACGCATTACTACGTCCAATCAATGCATCGCAATATCAGCAAGTGGTGCAGTTTGCTCATCAGGCCAGCCATCCAAGAACCCAGCATATGGCGCATGATGTTTTAGAACAGACGCCAATTCGCCGTCTAGATTATTTAAAGTTATTAAATGCTTATCAATTTGAATCAAGCCGGATTAGACAATATCCAGCGATGGCGAAAGAAGATGAGTGAGTTTTAATCGACTCATTTCCATTATAAATGAATGAATTGTCCCATTCGGGAAAACGATAGCAATTTATGCTAGACTGGCCCCATTTTAAAAGCTGCTTTACTCTCAAGGAATCGACATGCAACAGCAATCGAATATGCAAAATAAATTCTTGATAAATGCTGACATCAGTGATGACGATGTAACATTACCAAGTTTACCTGCTGTCGATGTTCCCATTATAGAGCCAGCTGTACAGCAAACAGTTGAAACCCCTGTAGTAGCACCAGTCGTTGAGCAACCAGCATCGGCAGCTGTTGAAGACGAAGCCAAATCAACAGGCTTCTTTGGTCGTATGAAAGATGGTTTGACGAAAACCCGTCGTAGTTTTACGGATGGTATGGTCAATATTCTGATTGGTGGCAAAGAAATTGATGATGAATTACTGGAAGAAGTTGAAGAACAACTTTTAGTTGCAGATATTGGTGTTGATGCGACCAAAACTATTATTGCCAATTTGACTGAACGTACTGCTCGTGGTGATTTGATTTATTCGCATGCTTTATACAAGGCACTTCAGGAAGAATTGGTTGCTTTGCTTGCCCCACGTGTTAAACCACTGCATATTGATCCGAACAAATCACCGTATGTGATTTTGATGGTAGGTGTAAATGGCGTAGGAAAAACCACAACCATTGGTAAATTGGCGAAGCGTTTACAAGGTGAAGGCAAGAAAGTGATGTTGGCTGCGGGCGATACATTCCGTGCAGCAGCAACTGAACAATTGCAAATCTGGGGTGAGCGCAATGACATTCCAGTTGTGGCTCAAGGACATGGTGCTGATAGTGCTTCTGTGATTTTTGATGCATTTGAAAGTGCGCGTGCCAAAGGCATTGATGTATTGATTGCAGATACCGCTGGTCGTTTGCAAAACAAAGCCAACTTGATGGAAGAGTTGAAAAAAGTTAAACGTGTGATGCAGAAAATTGATGCAACTGCACCGCATGAAATCATGCTGATTGTAGATGCCGGTACAGGTCAAAATGCGATTAATCAGGTTCAGCTTTTTGATGAGGCTGTTGGCCTAACAGGTATTACCATTACCAAACTGGATGGTACTGCAAAAGGCGGTGTACTATTCAATATTGCAAGTCGTACTCACGTGCCGATTCGCTATATTGGTGTTGGTGAGAAGATCGATGATTTACGTCCTTTCTCGGCGAAATCATTCGTTGCTGCGTTATTTGAAACAGACAAATAAATTAGATTCTAATATGAAATAAAAGCCGAGTTTTCGGCTTTTTTTCTTTTTAAAAACAAGATATAGCCGGCAATATCATTGAGTGATTGCGAATCATTCTACTGAAAGAGATAGAGTGGAACAGAACAAAATAATAAGATTTGCAAGGGCCGAGAGCTAGAAGTCAACCCATTAAAGCCCAATTACATCTGAACCAGAACAGTATATTAATTAGCATTGTTTCAAAAAAAGAACGATCTGTTATGTTTTTTGGTCTATTCCTAAAAAATACCTCGTTATACACTACATTCAATCCAAGATAACGCCTCAGGGCACAAGGTAGGAATAACAACATGAGCAACTTCTTAAATAGTATTAAATCACGCCGTACAATTTATGCGATTGGTAAAAACCTTACCGTAGACCAAGCGACAATTGAAGAAACGATCCGTGAAGCTGTGAAACAAAGCCCATCATCATTCAACTCACAAACTTCACGTGTTGTGACTTTATATGGTGAATCACATGCAAAATTCTGGGAAATTGTACGTGAAACTTTACGTAAAATGGTTCCAGCCGAAGCTTTCGCTAATACAAGTGCGAAAATTGATAGCTTTGCAGCAGGTTTTGGTACAGCGTTATTTTATGAAGATCAAGATGTTGTAAAAGGCCTACAAGAGCAATTCGCGCTATATGCAGATAACTTCCCAGTATGGTCTGAACACTCAAGTGCAATTGCTCAATTTGCAACTTGGACTGCTTTATCTGAGATTGGTGTTGGTGCGTCATTACAGCATTACAATCCAATTATTGATGCTGAAGTTGCAGAAACTTTTGATATTCCTGCAAACTGGAAATTACGTGCTCAGCTTGTATTCGGTTCTATCGAAGCTGCTGCTGGCGACAAAACATATATGGATGATGCAGCACGTTTCAAAACTTTCAACTAAGTTTAGATCGGGCATCAAAAAAAGAGCACTTTATGTGCTCTTTTTTATTGGAGTAAAAAATTTCTCTTTTAAACTCATGCGCTGTTAGAGGAGCATTTCATTGAGAGAAGACAAATTAGGTGCCGTCTTATAAGAAAGCTCACTAAATTTACAGGGAGATGTTTTTCGTCATGCCAAGCTCCTCAGATTCTCCTGTAATAGAAGCTTTAGCAAGTTTGAATAGGGTTGCTACTTTACCTGAACCTTTCCAATATTGAGCGCCGTTGCAGATCACACGGAGTAGTTGAATATCTGGGTCAGATTTACCATGTTCAAAGAATGCTTCATAAGCAGGAGACCAGATCTGATCAAGAATCGCAGGATCGACGACACACTCAGCGATACCATTAATCGAAACATAATCATTATTCGATATATTGCTATATCCCAAATTGACTTGGTTATTTAGTGGAATACTTTTCACCAGTTCAGAACTTTTAGAACCTAAAAACCATACGATTCCATTAAAATTAGTATCTTGGGTAGTCATTGGGACAGAGTGTAAGTGGCCTTTTTCAGAAATGAAAGTAACCATGGCAAATTTAATGCCTTTAAGTAATTGATTTAATTCTTGATATTCACTGTTTAGGTTGTTCATACCGAAGTTCTCCTACGTTTGATTTCTCAATATCCATGAAAACAAAAAAGTAGAGGGTTTCGGTTTGTGGCGCATTTGTTTTATCCATCTAGAAATGATGACTTCGTGTTAATTAAATTATTAAAAAATATTTAAAACTAGTTATTTCAATTGCTTTGGGAAGCTTGTCTTATATTTCGCGGAAAGCCATTTGTATGTTTTTAAGCCAATTAGGTCTGTGACTTACTGAAATACCAGTAACTTTAAGAGGCAGTTATGATTTGTTGGTTTAATTATAAGTTTTTGTTTTATAATGCTTAATTTGAAATAATTATGTGAAAAGTGTAAAATATACACTTGTCTTTATTTGTTTGTTTATTGGGTGGCTTGGTGAAAAAAATATTAATTCTTCTTATAAGTACGGTGATTTCTGGTTCAGTTTATAGTGCAGATGACTTATTTAATAAACCTCAATCTATATTGATTTTGCAAAATGACGAACCTCAATCTCAAATCGAGAGTAGTGAACAAGTTGATTTCTTTGAGTCATTGAAGCAGCAAGAGCAAGAGCGTCTAAGTCAACGGACTCAAGATTTAGAAAGCTTGAATGAAATTCAATCAATTACTTCTAATATGAGTCCTCATGACAGAGCGCAGTATTATCTTGAGCATCGACATTTGGGTGCTTTAGATGCGCATGGGCAAGAGCAGCAATTCAATTCATTACAGAAGGCTCGAAATAGAGGGATGATTTCAAACCAAGACTATCAACAAAAAATTATGAAATATAGTCCATTACCTTTAGAGCATAGAAGTAATCAGCTTAAATTATCAATTCCGATTGGAGATTAAGGCGACTGATTTCTGATGTAATTGGGTGGACTGATTACTTTTCCACCCAAAGCTTCCGTAATAATGATATCTGACTTACATTCATTAGCTAGTTGCATAGGACAGGTTATTCGAGCTATGCATTGGCCATTAAAAGCTGAATGGCAATGCGACCTATAGTTAAGTTTTACCCAGAGTAGACACTCTCTATGCTTGGAGCTTATCCATTTAAATTATCTATAAAAAACAAACTCAGTACTGTAGATTTGAATTGAGTATTTTTGACCATTTGGTAAAATAATAGAGTGAAGTGCTGTTTTTGGGGTACTTTATTTTACTTTTCAAGGGGTTGAAAATTATGAATATTATCAAGTTTTTAAAAAGCTTTAATACAATTGGGGCTTATCTGATTGTTGCAAGCGTTGTGCTTGTCATACTTATTTTATATTTTTATTTCATTGATCCAAATTAAGTATTAATCATTGTTAAGCAAAGCCACTTTCGGGTGGTTTTTTACTGCTTATATGTTCTTGCGGAAGAGACAAGATGTTTCAATGGTTACAATGTGGTAATAATTTAAACACGATAATTACAATCTGATTACGAATGATTACACTTAATCTGATATAAAAATTTTAACGAGAAGAGGTTGATAATTATGAATATTTTTAAGTTTTTGAAAAGCTTTAATACGGTAGATTTTTATCTGGTTATTGCTAGTCTTATGCTGGCGGCACTTATATTTCTATTTTACTTTGTGAGTCCAAATTAACACCTAACGAAGTCTTGTCTGGCATTTTTTATACCCTAAATTGCAAGATTGGTGTAATCATCATTTTGACCAAGTCCGTTAGACCATATGGTGTAAAAGTGTTTAAGGAATTGTTGGAGGGTACCAATCGCGAAAAGTTACAGAAAAATCTTTTAGAGAAATCTTGAATTGCAATCTAAATTATTAAAAACTCAGTAAAAATCAAAAAATAAATAATAATAGGGTTGTATTAAGGGGTTGTAGATATCAAAGAATGTTGAAATCTTTGCCTTTTAACACTAAGTTTTAGATAAAGCTTTTTTTCTTTTGCTGGTTTTAAGCTGTACTTATCTTAACGAAGCTAAATAGTTGCAATAGGCAGTTTTAACTTTTGTCATAAAATCGTCATAATCACATTGCATAGTGCATACGGTTTTATAAATTGTTTATAACGAGAAGAGTCTAATGTCTTTAAGAGTTGGTGTTGCTGCTTTCGGGTTATTATTAAGTAGTTCAGTGTTTTCAGCAGTTACAATCACTGCACCTGAAGAAATCGTGATTCTTGCTGTAAATGGTCAAGAAGTGAATAATGGATTAATTCCTTCGAAAAACAATAACTATCAGGTCGATCCGGGTAATTTAGTGGTTAATGTTCGTTATCGCGAATATTTTGAGCATTTGAATGGTGAGCATGACATCCTTAAGTCAGGTGTAATCACGATTCAGGCACCGAACCTTCAAGATAATCAAACTTATACTTTAGGTTTGATCAACGCACCTAAAGATTTTGAAGCCGCAAAGAAATATGCTGATCAGCCTACAGTTGCTTTATATGATCAAAATAAAAAGCTTGTCGTTCAACAAACGGGTGCGAACAATGAAGCACAACCTTGGTTCTCAGGCAATAATTTTTTAAGCCGCACTCTGGATTTAACCCAAAAGAATAAAAACAATGTTGCCAATCAGCCAGCACCTGTTTACTCAGGAACTGCTACACAAGCAGCGGTTGTTGCAACTGCACCTGTTGCTGTAACAACAGCAGCTCAAGTAGGTGCAACCAAGACAACCGATCAGCAAATGGCAGAATTATGGCAAAAAGCATCGAAAGCTGAACGTCAAAAATTCATGGCATGGTTGGCTGGACAAAGCAACTAAATCTTATATCAATAAAAAGGCCGATGATATCATCGGCTTTTTTACGCTTTTAAAAATAATTAGACTGTTTTATCTCTGGATCTACGAATAAGTTAGACCTGATTTTCTGTAAGAACTGAATGATCCTGTTTTTGATTGGACCAGATTGAACCTACGGGTGCGCTTAGTGCTCGATCTCTTGCTTGTTGATAAAAGCGTAAAAACAGTAAAGAGAAGCATACTGCAACAATATCTATCCAGATTAAATATCCTGTTGAATGCCATAACCTTTGAATAGGAAATAGGTAAGCGAGAACAGAAGTAGTTGGAATAAGCAATAAAATCACCGCAATTGCAAAGAAGAGCTGAGGTAATGCTTTGGCTGCTCCAATTAGAAAGCTGTATAAAACACAAGCAATAAACACAAAATAGTAGCTGTACATGAATACATGGTTATGACTTTGTAATTGCATTGGTATGACGTAGGCCCAGCGACCAACCAGCATGCTCACAAATATTGCCAGCATACAACCTAGACATGCGCCGATCGTAAGATTAGCAATAAACATCACATCCTTACGTTGTTGTGGAGCTGGCAGATTAGGATTTTTCTGTTTCCGTAAACGGGTTTCAATCCAAAGGATATTGCCAGAATAAAATAAATAAGCACCACCTAAACCAAAGATGAGATAAATCCAGCGAATGGAATCGCCACCATAATTTCCAAAATGTAGTGCGAACATAGAACGGATCAGTGATGCAGCCGAGCTTTCTTCTGTTGATAGGGTTTTGGTTGGATAAGGTGAATCTTGATAAGGATTAAAATTCATATAGTCAAAAGTATCGCCCCGTAGCATCCGATCTGGATGATATAGTGCAACGAACGCAGAGGCCCGTTCAGGATGATCCAGCTGGTTGAAACGGATACCATCAATGCGATAATCAGGTGCAGCTTTCTGTATATTCTGGAAAATCTTTTCTACATCGAGCTGTGGTGCTGGATCAACAATTTTTACCGCAGGCGGTCGTTCAAAAAGTGGTTTGTCTTTTGAGACCAGTTGGCTGAGTGCACCGTAGAAAATATCATGAAAGGCAAAAACAACGACGGTAACGCTGATAATAATATGAAATGGTAAGCTGGTGATCCCGATAACATTATGGGTATCTAACCAAAAACGTTTTTTATTTTTACCTGGACGGACAGCAAAATAATCTTTGATCAATGTCGGCAATAACACGATCAGACCAGACATAATTGCAAGAAAATATAGAACTGAAACCATACCCATCACCATAACACCAGCAGTATGATGTCCTATCATGCCTGGAATGCCTGCGGTTTCATGAAGTTGTTCAATCAGCCAGCCTAATTTAGACACATTCACTTGTTGAGCAATCAACTGACCATTAGCATCGAGTGTTGCCAACATACTGGTTTGAGCAATATCAATTCCATGATGATCTTCTTCTGGCTCATGTGCTGCTTCCCATTGAATCGGCGCATTATGTCCTTCTGGTGAGCTAAAACTGAGCGTAAAGGCTTTCTTTGTCTCTGGATATTGTGCCTGCACTTGTTCAACGAGCTGGTTATATTGGTTAGGTTGAATGGCTGCTAGTTTTTGTTGAGGAGGTGTTGCCCATTGACTCAATTGATGTTGAAACATGGTTAAACCACCAGCAAAAAAACAGATAAACAGAAGAATACCTGCGCTGATTCCGACCCATGTATGAAGATTTTTACCTGTTTTAATGATATCTGCGCGAACTTTCATTTTTAACCTCGTAACCAGAACAACAGGGTATAAGCAAGCACATTCGCAATACTGAAAATCAGCATCGTTTGCCAACCTTTCGGGATGAAATAGGCAATAAAGAAAGCAAATAGCCAGAACCACGGGATCGACCACATACCTAATTGAGGTGCAATAGAGGAGTCCGAGTGTGACTTGTTGAGTAGAACGATGATTGCACCCATTGCCATGGCAAAGCTCAGTCCTAGAAAGAAACCGGCAAACGTTTTTGTCCACCAGTCTGGTTGTAATTTTTGTTTCAGCATATCCATTTTAATTTGACCTTTTCATTAGCATGAGCAGAGGAGCGAATGACCAGACTAGTGTCGCAATTGCAAGCCAGATCAAGATTGCCACGAGTAAAGGCAACGCATAAAGCAATATGCTTAAACCAATCAATAAACCGATTATGGCCGTATAAAAAAAATAACGACCCAGTTGTTTTTTTAAGAAATTTTGATTGGGATGGCTGAGATAAAGACCCATACAGGATAAAAGTGTGACAGTGATCCCGATTAGTTTTAAAGTCATATGTGAAATCTGCAAATAGTAATGATAATAATTATTGTTTAAATTTTAGCAAAATTAAAGCCTATATTCAAAAACTTAATCAAATCCAAAAGGAACAAAGGAAATCATTGTTATTGATAATCATTTGCATTTATGTAGAATGTAAAAAAATATTTTCAGGGGGAAAGAATGAAGCACCATCATTTATATACTGCGATCATGTTTGTTTTGGCTGGTCAATATCACAATGTCGCATGGGCAAATGATTCTCGTATGGAGCAAAAGAGCAATAATGTTTTACCCACAATTCATTTAAAAGCAGAACAAGCAGATCCATCCTATACCGTAAAAAAATCAAAATCTGCGACGAAACTTGATTTATCTCTGAAAGAAACACCTCAGAGTGTCACGGTATTTACAGCACAACAAATCGAAGACCAAAACCTGAATAGTACCAATGATGTCTTGGCTCAGACTGCTGGTGTCACCATGGTTCAGTATGGGCAATTGGGTGCGGGCTATAACACTTATTATTCACGAGGTTTTGCAATCACCAATGTTCAACGCGATGGAATACCAACATCAACTGCTTCTTTTGGTGGTGCAGATATGTTTGGTCTTGAAGATTCAGCACTTTATGAACGTATCGAGGTGACCAAAGGCGCTACAGGTTTGACCAGTGGATCAGGCAATCCAAGTGCCAGCATTAACTATGTACGAAAACGTCCTACAGCAGAGGTAAAAGGGGCCGTTAATGTACAAGCGGGTAATTGGGATCGGTATCGGAGTCAAATTGATGTAAGCGGTGGGCTAAATCAGGATAACTCGATTCGTGGTCGTACCGTCGCTGTTTATGAGGAAGGCGGCAATCAACAGGATCGGTTTCATCGTCAAAATGCAGTGATTTATGGGGCTTTAGATGTTGATTTAAGCGATAAAACAACGCTTACTACGGCTCTTACAGCACAACAAGTCAAAATTGATGGGGCGACGGCGCACGGTTTTCCATTTATAACGCATGATGGACAAAAGCAGGTAAGTTTTGGGAGAAAGGATAATCCTGCGGCAAACTTTACCTTTAGCGACACTGAGAAATTAAATATTTTTCTAGGCCTTGAACATCAGTTTAATGATAACTGGCAGGCAATTGCGAATTATGCATTTACCAAGGCAAGCAATAAACGTGAGTATGGCGTCGCTGGATCTGGGGGCATTACTTATGATAAGCCATATAGTGTGAATAAAACCTTAACCTTACAACCAGGACAAATGGTGGTGACGAGTGGGCGTTTAGAAAGTACACCAGAGGTACATTCCCTAGATCTATATACATCAGGGAAGTTTCAGGCATTTGGGCACGAACATGATGTTAGTTTTGGGGTAAATGGTTATCGGATTCAATCGGATGATCCAACTTTCAACCGTTACTATGTCATTGAAAATATTACAGGTTGGAATGGAGCGAGTCTGAGACCGGATATAAAAGAAAGTGGTCGTAATCTTGTAGATGAGCAGCAATTAGGTGCCTTTGCCGCTGCGAAATTACAATTGCTTGATCCATTAAAACTGGTATTAGGTACACGTTTTAGTAACTGGGAACGTAAAACCACGGATAATGAACAAAAACAGAATGGGGTTTTTACGCCGTATGCAGGTTTAATTCTTAATCTGACGGAGAATGTATCTGCTTATAGCAGCTATACCACAATTTTTAATCCTTCTTCTCGAAAAGATAAAAATGAAAACTATCTAGATCCAGAAGAAGGCAATAGTTTTGAGGTGGGTCTAAAAGCAGATTTTTATGAAGGGCGTTTGAACGCAAGTGCTGCCTATTTCTCAATGAAACAGGATAACTTCGCAATTCAGGATACCAGTGCTGGAACAGCAGAGTTGGATTTTCAGCCTTATATTGCTGTAGATGGTGCGAAAGTGAAGGGCTATGAATTAAGTCTTGCTGGTGAAGTTTTACCAGATTGGAATATTCAGGCTGGCTATACACATACTGATGCTAAAAATCAGAATGGCGAAATTCTGAATCCTATTTTACCGAAGAATACCTTTAAATTATTTACCACATATAAGCTGGATAAGATCACTATAGGCGGTGGTGTGAATTGGCAAAGTGAAATTTATGATGCCGCTTCCGCAAAAGCTGGAGGCTTAGCTGCTCAATTGAACAGACAAGACAGTTATGCGTTAGTCAATTTGATGGGGCGTTATCAAATGACTCCAGATGTCAGTCTTGGCTTAAATGTGAATAATTTATTTGATAAAGAGTACAAGGCAAATACTACAAATACGTGGGGTGTGGCGCGTAACTTTACTGCTTCAGTGAATTTTAAGTTTTAATGACTTGATACGTCAGCCAAAATTAAAAAAGCTGCCAGATCTGGCAGCTTTTTTAAATGGTAAGAAAATGAAAATAACTTATTGGCCTAACCAGATAAAGTATCCAAGAACCATCAAAGGCCAGGCGATATAAGGGCTAAATAACCATTTCCATAACCAGAATCTTGGTACAAATCCAACCCCATGCACGAAGCCACCAGAAATGCCAATCATCACCAGCATCAGCAGGCTATGATTATAGTGTCCGTTTGCATCCAGCATCAGTGATGGATGTACCAGTAAAATAGCCGCAAGGGGCAATGCCAACAAAAACGAAATGGTCATTGCAAGCACTTGAGCTTTACGATTCTTCGGTGTTGTCATTGCTTCAGCCATTTTATTATTCCTCATCTAAATTTTGATGATGTTCGATATACAGTGCACTGAGCACACCTGCGAAACATGCCATCAAAATGCCTAGAATCCATGCAAAATACCACATGTCACATCTCCTGATTAGTACAAACTATGTGAATTTTCTTCAATGTGTTTGTTGGTGATGACGCCCCACATTTTGTAATAAGACCAAGAGGTATAGATCAAAATGAGTGGAACGAAGATACATGCAGCAACCGTCATTACCCCGAGGGTTTTATGACTAGAAACAGCATCCCACATGGTCAAGCTTGATGTTGGATCAATGCTTGATGGTAACAAGAATGGGAACAATGCAAAACCAGCAGTTAGGATTGCACCAACAATCATTAAGCTTGTACCTGTAAAACTTGCAGCCGCTTTATGTTTGCCTGCGCTGATGATGACCAATAGCGCACCTAAAATTGCAACAATCGGTGCCGCCATGGTAATCGGGTAAGTTGTATAGTTATTTAACCAACCATGATTGGCATTGGTCACAACGTCTTTAGCAAGTGGGTTGAGTGCCGCATTTGTATTTACAGCAGTGGCATAGCTATAACCCGAGATATTACCAAAGAATAACCATGCACCCGCAGCCAAGAAGCACACAAGGAATGCAATTGCCATGATTTGTGTTGCTTTGGCAGAGCGATTATGTAAATTCCCGTCCGTACGTAGCATGAGCCATGCACCGCCGTGTGCGCATAGCATAGATAGGCTGACAATACCGCAAATCAATGCAAATGGATTCAGTAATGCAAAGAAGCTACCTGTATATTGTGAGCGTAATGTGTCATCTAGGCTAAATGGTACACCAATAAACAAGTTCCCGAATGCCACACCAAATACTAGCGCAGGCACTGCACCACCGATGCATAGACCCCAGTCCCAAGAAGTACGCCATTGGGTATTCTCTAACTTGGAGCGATAGTCAAATCCGACAGGTCGCAGGAACAGGGCAAATAAAACCAGTAGCAAGGCCCAGTACATTCCGGAGAAGGCAACCGCATAGACCATTGGCCAAGCTGCAAATAAAGCACCACCTGCGGTAATGAACCAGACTTGGTTACCATCCCAGTGCGGTGCAATCGTATTGATTGCAGCACGGCGTTCAGAATCGGTTTTACCTACAAATGGCATCAATGCCATTGAGCCCATATCGAAACCATCGGTGAGGGCAAAGCCAATCAGTAGAACACCGACCAATACCCACCAGATAATTTTTAGGAGTTCATATTCGATCATGACTGAGCCTCCTCAGCTTTTGCTTCGAGTTTTTCGAAGTGATATTTACCAGTATGTAACGAGCTTGGACCTAAACGCGCAAATTTGATCATTAAGTACATTTCGATAATCAGTAGCACGGTATAGAACGCAGCTAATGCGATGATTGAACCCCATACATCGCCTGTACTCACACTTGAAGCAGACAGATGTGTTGGTAAGATTTCACCAATTGACCACGGTTGACGACCACCTTCAGCCACATACCAACCTGTTTGAGCAGCAATCCATGGGAGAGGGAGAGCAAACAAAGCAAATTTGAGTAACCAAGGTTTATCTTCGGCATTACGTTTTGCCACAGACCATGTTGCAAGAAGGAATAGCAATAACATCAGGAAGCCAGAAGCCACCATCGCACGGAACGAGAAGAATAGAGCCGCTACATTTGGAATGGTGTCTTTAGTTGCCGCCTGAATATGTTCTTCAGTTGCATCAACTACATTTGGAGAATATTTTTTCAAAAGTAGGCCATAACCTAAGTCTTTTTGATTTTTCTCAAATGAAGCCAATAAGGCTGGAGAACGGTCACCCGCACGAAGTTTTTCTAACTCGCTATAAGCCACCATACCGTTACGGATACGCACTTCATGTTCTTTCATCAAGTCACGTAAACCAGTCACTTCTTTGTCTGTAGAACGGGTTGCAATAATCCCCATCACATAAGGAATCTTAATCGCATAGTCGGTACGCATTTCCTGCTGATTTGGGAGACCAAATAATGTAAATGCAGCAGGTGCAGGTTCGGTATGCCATTCAGCTTCGATTGCAGCAAGTTTGGTTTTTTGAACATCACCGAGTTCATAACCAGATTCATCACCAAGCAAAATCACAGAAAGTGTTGAAGCTAAACCGAAGATGGCAGCAATTGCGAATGAACGACGCGCAAACGGTAAGTCACGTTTCTTTAATAGATAATAGCTTGAGATCGCAAGAACGAAGATCGCACCTGTGACATAACCCGCAGAAACCGTATGCACAAATTTCACCTGAGCAACAGGGTTGAAGATCAATGCACCGAAATCAACCAGTTCCATACGCATGGTTTCATAGTTAAATGCAGCGCCGACAGGGTTTTGCATCCAACCGTTTGCGATCAGAATCCACAAGGCAGACATATTCGAGCCAATTGCGACTAACCATGTTACGCCTAAATGTTGGACTTTAGACAGGCGATCCCACCCAAAGAAGAACAAACCGATAAAGGTTGATTCAAGGAAGAATGCCATCAAACCTTCAATGGCAAGCGGGGCCCCGAAAATATCGCCTACATAGTGGGAATAATAGGCCCAGTTGGTACCAAACTGGAATTCCATGGTTAAACCAGTGGTTACACCTAGGGCAAAGTTAATCCCGAAGAGTTTCCCCCAGAATTTGGTCATGTCTTTATAGATTTCTTTACCAGAAATCACATACGTGGTTTCCATAATGGCAAGAATAAAAGCCAGACCTAAAGTTAGAGGGACGAAAAGAAAGTGATACATTGCGGTCATTGCAAATTGGAACCGCGAAAGATCGACCACGCTTTCAGAAATCATCAACGTGTCTCCTGAGTTTTGGACATGTCACCAGCAATACGCTCGGCAACTTCATTGTTAAAATCTTTTGGAATCGTTGGGGCATCAAACCAGATGTGTTTAATCACCAAGAGAAGTGCAACTTTAATAATAAGAATAATCGTGATTTCTCGGATGAGCCGCCGATTTGGATCTTGAGAACTTGTGTTCATAGAACTTAGCCTCATACACATTTTAAAAGATGTAAAACATTATTAAATAAAAACCATTGAAAATAAACCTTTAGGGTTTTTAATATATTTAATTTTAAATAGTCTATATAAAACAGTAACTTGATTTTATTTTTGATTAAAATTTAAAAATAATGATTTTATCCAACTAAAATAATATGAATTATTTTTAAATCTGATTAAAACAGTTGTATTTATAATTTTAAATCTGATTAAAAAGCTCTGGTTTAAAATGAATTAAATAAATATTAAACCAACCAAAATGGTATGGATATAAAATATATAATATATACAGTGGCTTATCATTTTAACTACATATCTAAATTATTCTTAGATTGAAATACTGATAAAACCAAGCATTTAGGTAGAGTTTATTTGTAGAAATGTGATGAACATCACTTTTGTGTTTTGTCGTATTTCTAGATCACGAATCACTTCAGAAGGGAAGATATAAAACACCTATTTTTATTGTGTACTTTTGTAACATTGTGTTTGTTTTAGGCTTGGATATCGCGTTTAGCGGCTTTTGATTGGTTTTAATCTGGGGTAAACAGGTTATTTGAAAGAGAAATCTTTTTTGCAAGATAGTGTGAATTTGATTTTTGGCTAATCAACAGGACTTGTGATTGTAATTCCAATTCGCCATATTCTGGTTCAACTTGTACATAGTATAGTTGCCCAAACTCATCACGAACACGCGCTTGAGCAGAAAAACCTGGACGGGCATTTCCCGTTGAAATTGTTGCTAGACGACCAACCAGATTGGTATGTGTATGAATGACTTTGGGTTTAATTACCTGATCCAGACAGTGAATCATAAAGACGGTAAAGAAAATGTCGATGATCAAAGCAGGAACAAATAAATAATATGGAGAAATAAAGTAATGCTGTAAGGCAAAGAACGAAAGCTCGAGAAAATAGCCCGCAAAACTAAAGTTGATGAGCAAGAAAACAAAAATCAGATATTTGGAAAACTTTACATCCACTAAAGGCGAATTGAGTAACCATTCGGGGGCCAGTTTCTTCACCAGATGGCTTGGACGTAAGCCGATAAAAATGCCAATGGTTTCTGCAATGCTAAGCACGATCAAAGCGACTACGCTCATATGAAATGGCATAAGGTAGTAGTTGAGGAAAAACTCAGTCATTGCAGAATTCATGGTTTAAGCATCAATCGATATAGATACCACCATCTGAGTGAACTTCCAGATTTACTTTTTCAAGGAATTCACCCAGACATGGGCCTGAAATACATTCGCCAGTTTCAACAGAAAATAGGGCGCCGTGAGTAGAACATTGGATATATTCGCGATCCTGATCAAGAAACTGATTTTCCAAGAACTCAAGTTCTGTCTGCAAATGCGGGCAAACATTCTGATAGGCATAAAAGCTGCCATCTTTTTGAGTAATAAAAATAGTTGTCCCTTTCATCGTATCATATGCACGAGACTCACGCTCAGGGACTTCTTCGGTCATGCAAATCTTTTCCATGTTATGCACATTCCTGTTGAGCTTTTTGGAATTGTTCAAAGAGTTTAGCGTAATTTTCTACGCTTAAACGTGGTCCATATTGAGCAACCACTTCACTTGAGATCAAAATAGCAAGTTGTGCTGCTGCTTCCAAGCTTAAACCTGCATTAATTGCGTACAAGAATGCGCCAGCAAATGCATCGCCAGCGCCATTGGTATCGACTGCTTCAACTACGCGGCCATTCACATGGAACTGGTGAGCTTCATTTACGATGACAGCGCCTTTGGCACCTTGTGTGATTACAATGTGCTGGTTTTTTAATTTCAGCGTTTCAATTGCAGCGTCAAGATTTTCTGTATTGGTAAACATGAGGGCTTCCTGTTCGTTACAGAAAAGCAAGTCAACGCCATCATCAAGCAGTTCTTCTAAACCTGAGCGAGCATATTGCACCATTGCAGGGTCAGAAAGAGAAAGGGCAATTTTAACACCATTTGCTTTAGCCAGTTCTCGTGCCTGTTTAACCGCTACGCGTGCAGTATCACTTGTAGATAAATAACCTTCGATATATAACCATTTCGCTGTTTTTAATGGTTCAAAGTCAATTTGTTCAGCTGTCAATTCAGCGGTAATACCGAGATAAGTTTGCATGGTACGTTCAGAGTCTGGACTAATCAGTACCATGCAGGTGCCTGTCACACCTTCACTAATTGATTGAGTCGCTGTTTTAATGCCAGCTTCGTTTAAACCGGTTAAATAGATTGAGCCAAGTTCATCGTTACCTACACGGCAACCATAAAATGCAGTACCACCTAGAGCACTAAAAGCAACGCTTGTATTCGCTGCTGAACCGCCACTGGCTTGGCCTTTGTAGCTTTGGGTAGTTTGTAATTTTTGATATAAATCTGCCTGTGTTTCGCCATCAGCTAATTGCATGGTACCTTTTTGCAAAGCTTGTTCTACTAAAAACTCATTAGAAACTTTAAATTCCTGGTCAATGAGTGCATTACCAATTGCAAAAAGATCAACAGTTGCCATGTTTGTCATCACAGTAAAAATCAAAAAGCAAAGTTTACACCAATGCTCAGGATTACAATAGTTTGTTGAAAAAAATTCAGCTGTTTATACGTGGGAAATTCAGGACGAAGACATGGATTTATTACAAAGATTAAGAATAGAACGAATTTTAACGCTGCCGACTGATCTGAATATGCTGATTGAATTGTCTGAACGAGAAGGGTTCCAGTTTTTAAAAAGACTTAAGCACGAATTTGAAACGGGCAAAAATCGTTTTGATCAATATGGAGAAGGCTTATTTGCAGTATATAAAGATCAGAATCTGATTGCAGTAGGTGGCGTTAGTCAGGATCCTTTCGACCAAACTGGAAAAATGGGCAGACTACGCCGTTTTTATATTCATCCTGATTGTCGTCAAAAAACAGTGGGTGCATATTTATTGAAGTATATCGAGCAGTATGCCCAAACTTATTTTGAGCAGTTGTGTTTATATACCGATACTAAAAATGCGGCGAATTTCTACCAACGTATGGGATATGAAAGTGTAGATTGGGGGCACAGTAATTTCCGGAAAGTTTTTTAATCAACTGTGTTCTGTTTAGCCGCTGCATTTTTCTACAAAAATAGAGTAATTTACATGGATATCGATACGTATTCTTCGGTAGACTCTCTATAATCAATCGTAATGATTTAATAGAGATAAATTGGAGATCACATGACTGTAGATGTTACTGAAAGCATTACTCAAACTATTCATCCCGCGTTTCAGCTATTACGTCAACACCATGTAGAAGCACTTGATATTCAAGTTTCAGAATATAAGCATAAAGTGACTGGCGCTGTTCACTATCACTTGGCGACCAGTCATGATGAAAATGTGTTTCTGGTTGCCTTTAGAACCCAGCCAATGGATTCTAAAGGAGCAGCACATATTTTAGAACATACCGCGTTGTGTGGTTCTGAGAAGTTTCCTGTACGTGATCCGTTTTTCCTGATGATCCGTCGTTCACTCAATACGTTCATGAATGCTTTTACTGCCGCCGACTGGACAGCTTATCCATTTGCGACACAAAACAAAAAAGATTTTCAAAACTTACTGTCTGTTTATTTGGACGCTGCATTTGCTGCCAATCTGAACCCTTTAGACTTTGCTCAGGAAGGGATTCGTATTGAGCTTGAAAATGATCAGGCTGTGTATAAAGGCGTTGTCTTTAATGAAATGAAAGGTGCGATGAGCTCTCCAACGGATCAGCTTTATCATCAACTTGCACATCATTTGTTCCCAGAAACAACTTATCACTACAACTCTGGTGGCGATCCAAAAGACATTCCAGATTTAAGCTATGAGCAACTGGTTGATTTCTATAAAACGCATTATCACCCAAGCAATGCGGTATTCATGACTTTTGGCAATCAAAGTGCATATGACTTGCAAGAACAGTTCGAAAGTCTGGCATTACACAAGTTCTCTCAAGGCACGACTTTATACTCAAAACCTGAGAAACGCTTGACTGCACCAGTCGAAGTGACTGAAAGCTATGCGGTTGATAGCGAAGATTTGAAAGATAAAACTTATCATGTAATGTCATGGTTATTGCCACAAACCAGCGATACCAAACTCCGTCTAGGTATGCGTTTGGTTGAGGGGGTTCTATTAGAGAATTCGGCTTCACCTTTACGTCACTATTTGGAAACCTGTGGCTATGCACAGTCAACAGGCCCACTCATGGGGGTTGATGACAGCAACTTTGAAATGACCTTCTATTGTGGTGTTCAAGGTTCAAATGCTGAACATGCAGAAACATTTAAAAATGGCATTCTGGATATTCTGAAAGAGGTGGCTTCTAAGCCAGTAGATACCGATTTTGTCGATGCAATTCTTCATCAGATTGAATTACATCAACGTGAAATCAATGGCGATGGCACACCGTACGGTTTAAGCCTGATTTTAAATGGACTGGGCAGTGCCATTCATCATAGTGATCCGATTCATGTCTGGGACGTAGATTCTGCGATTGAGCAAGTGAAAGAAGAGTTGAAAGACCCGATGTGGTTATCAAATCTGATTCAAACTCACCTGTTAGATAATCCGCATCGTGTACAAATGACTTTAGTCCCTGATGCAACCAAATCGGTGAAAGAGCAGCAAGCAGAACAGGCGCGTCTGGCTGAGATTACGGCCAATTTAACCGATGCGCAGAAGATCGAGATTGAAGAAAAAACTGCAGCCTTAAAGCAGCGTCAGGATACGCCTGATAATCTTGAGTTATTACCAAAAGTTGGTTTGGAAGATGTACCTGCCGAGTTGCAGATTGTTCAAGGCCAGTTGCGCGAAATTATCTGTAATCGTTTAGATACGCCGTTAAATTTATACCATGCAGGCACCAATGGTATTTACTATCAACAAGTGTTGATTCAGATTCCTGACGAGATTGTTCAATCACCTTACTTCAATTTACTTTCGATTCTGATGGGTGAAGTCGGCGCTGGTGAATATGATTATCTTGAATTCCAGCAGATTCAGACAGCCGTAAGTGGTGGTTTGGGTATGGGCGCATCGTTGCGTAGTAAGGTGGATGATAAAGACCGTATCAGCGCATGGCTGACTTTAACCACCAAATCACTGACACAAAAACTGGATGCGATTCAATTATTGAAATTGGCATTTGAACAACTACGTTTTGATGAGAAAGATCGCATTATTGAACTATTACAGCAACGTAAAACGCGTTGGCAGTCACGTTTATCCGGTTCTGGTCATAGCTATGCGATGCAGGCTGCATCTCGTCAAATGAGTGCTTTGGCGCGCCGTGATTATCACAACACAGGCTTGGGCGCATTGAACTGGTTAACCGAGTTGGTCAATAAAATTGATCAGGATGATGCAGCTTATCAAGCGTTAATTGGCGAGTTACAGTCGATTCATCGTAAATTACTACAAGCGCCTAAACAATTCCTATTGGTCTGTGAAGAACATCAATCGGATCGTCTGGTCGAAGAAATTCAAAATGTCTGGGATAAGCTGGCTGTTGACGAAACACCTGTTCAATTAACGCAAGTCGAACCTGTGAATACTTCAGATGATGAAGCGTGGTTAATTCAAGCCAATGTACAATTCTGTGCATCTGCTTACCAAGCAGTTGATGTAGCTCATCCAGATGCAGCACCATTGATGGTATTGGCAGCTTATTTACGAAATGGTTTCTTGCATAGTGCCATTCGTGAAAAAGGCGGTGCGTATGGTGGTGGTGCAAGCTATGATGGTAATGCGTGTTCGTTCCGTTTCTATAGCTATCGTGATCCACGTTTAGCAGAAACATTCAACGATTTTGAAGCCAGTGTGCAATGGTTATTGAATACCGAGCAACAGCCACATCAACTTGAAGAAGCTATTCTTGGCTTGGTCGCGAGTATGGATAAACCGGGTTCTCCAGCGGGTGAGGCGATTACTGCATGTTATGCATTGCTACATGCACGTACACCAAAATTCCGTAAGATTCTGCGTGAACGTTTGCTCAATGTGAATCTGAATGATTTACAACGCGTTGCCAAGCAGTATTTATTGGCTCAAAAACCAGTGAAAGCGGTCGTTGCGCCATTTGCGAAACGCGAAGAATTGCAGAAACTTGGATTTAGCATCAAGCAAGTCAATTAAAAGAAAAATTGGAGAATTCTATGGCGTTCAAATCTTTTGAACGTAGTTATCTGGAGCTGAGTGTCTTGACGATACTTGGCTTAACTACGTCGTTGGCACATGCGCAAGCGACCGCACCAGCCAGTCCAGCTACAGCGGATGCATGTGTGGCTTTAGCCTCAAATGCTGAGCGTTTGGCGTGTTATGATGCGATTTTTAAAGCACCAACCATTATTCCAACACAAGTTCAGACTGATGCCGCTCCAATGGTTGCAGCTGCCGTGCCTGCGGTGGAGTCGAATGAGCCAGCCAAACCTGAGTCTTTGAAAGATAAAGTGGTTCAAAAGGTAAGTGATCTGCATATTCTTGGTGCTGCGCCTAAGTTTGACCCGAATGTTTCTTTACTGGATCGCCGTTGGGAGCTATCAGAAGACAGTAAGTTAGGTACATGGAATATCCGTGCTTATCAACCTGTCTATTTGCTGCCTGTGTTCTGGACCAGTGACAAGAATGAGTTTCCAAGTAGTCCGAACCCTGAAAATACGGTTAAAGACAAGCAAGAACTGACCTCGAGCGAAGCCAAGTTCCAGATCTCATTTAAGACCAAGGCTTGGGAAAATATTTTTGGTGATAATGGTGACCTGTGGTTAGGTTATACCCAGTCTTCACGCTGGCAAGTCTATAACTCGGATGAGTCTCGACCTTTCCGTGAAACGAACTACGAGCCTGAAGCGAGCTTAATGTTTAGAACCAATTATGAAGTTTTGGGTCTGAATGCACGCTTACTCGGTGTGACGTTGAACCACCAATCTAATGGTCGTTCTGATCCGCTATCGCGTAGCTGGAACCGTGTCATCTTTAATCTTGGCTTCGAGAAAGACAATTTCGCCTTGATGCTGCGTCCGTGGTATCGCGTTGAGGAAGATGCTAAAGATGACAATAACCCAGACATTAAAGATTATGTAGGTCGTGGAGATTTAACCGCATTTTACCGCAAAGGTGATCACGATTTTTCATTGATGCTGCGTCATTCCTTGAAAGGTGGTGATCGTTCACACGGTGCGGTTCAGTTTGACTGGGCATTCCCAATTACAGGAAAATTGCGTGGACACTTGCAACTGTTTGATGGTTATGGTGAAAGTCTGATTGATTACAACCACCGTGCGACCTACGCAGGCTTGGGCGTATCATTGATGAACTGGTATTAAATGAGTTTAAATATTCCAGAATCATTATTACAGCTAGACGCAAATTGTGGTGTGTTCGCACTGTGGCTCATCTTAAAGCAATATCAAACCCATATTGATATTGCTGATCTGATCCAGTTGTGTCGCCATGATCGTAAAAATGGCACATTCACGATTGCTCTGGCTGTAGCCATGAAGAAATTAGGCTATACCGTTTCATTTTATACAGCGCCTGATCCGAACATCGATGACAATGAAAAGCAGTGTTATCGCGAAGCGGAAGGTCTGCAGATTCCTATCGACGCTGCTTTAACCTATGCTGAGATTCAGCACGCTTTTGAAAGTGGCAATTTTGTGATTGTGTTTTATGACACCTTGCAAGGAATGGGAAACCAATCCTTGCTTTATTCAATTGATGAACAGGAAGTGAGTTTCTGTGATCATTTTGATGTGATGTCTAAAGCTGTATTTGAACAACAGCGCCAAGCTGATGGAATCTGCCAACAAGTGATTGTGATTGAGCAGCCTTCCAGTTTTCATCCAATCTGAATGTTGGCATTGGCGTGTTTTAAACGGCTCTTTTTCGGTGTTGCAATTAAATAGGCAAGCGTTAAAGGGCCGAGTCGACCTGTAAACATCAATACGCTAAGAACAAATAAACTGCCGTCATGTAATTGGCTTGTCGCGCCGCGTGATAAACCTACTGTACAGGCGGCAGAAACGACCTCAAACATCAAATCCATCACATCCAGTTTGGGTTCGAGCAACAGAATAATAAAGCAACCGACAAAGACTAACATGCCTGTAATTGCTGTCACGGCAAGGGCTTTATAGGTTGTTTCTGCTGAAACTGAATGATTAAAAATACGGATTTCTTCATTTCGCCGTAAAAAAGAAAGCACACACAGCAACAAGATCACAAATGTACCGATCTTAATACCACCCGCAGTACTGAGAGAGCCACCACCAATAAACATTAATAGCATGGTGAGTAAGGCTGTACTATGTTCCATCGCACCTGTATCAATCGTATTAAATCCAGAGGATCGCGGAACCGTGGCCTGAAACCATGCATTCATGGCCTGTTCACCTAAACTCATTGAACCGAGCGTCAGTGGATTATTTGACTCTAATAACCAGATCAAGATAAAGGCGACCAGATTCAAAATTGCAATGGTACTGAGGATGAGCTTACTGTTTGGTGTCAGTTTGCTCCAGCGCTTATTTTGTTTGACATCGATCAGCACCAGAAAGCCAATTCCCCCCAAGGTGTAGAGCAGGCTAATGGTTAAGCAGATCAGATAATGACTCTGGAAATTGATCAGACTGTTATCGAATAAGGAAAAGCCAGCATTATTAAAGGCAGAAACGCTATAAAAGATGGCGTAATAAAGTCCGCGGGCAAAACCATAAATCGGGGCAAATGAGGCAGTTAATATCACAACACCAATCAGTTCAAAGAACAGGGTGTAGAGCACAACGCCTTTGGCGACGAAGGTAACTTTGGATAGGCTGGTTTGGCCCAGGCTATCTTGTGCCATCATTTGCTGTTTAAGCCCCAACTTTGGTGCCAGACTCAAGGCTGCCAATATGGCAAAGGTCATAAAACCCAAACCACCCGATTGAATCAATAACAGGATAATAAACTGCCCAAAATGATTGAATGACTCATTCAGATTAACCACGGATAAGCCTGTAATGGTGACGGCTGATGTCGCGGTAAACAAGGCATCCATCCAGCTCACGTTGCCTTTATTGGCAATCGGCAGTTTGAGTAATAATGTCCCTATGACAATAAAACTTAAAAAACCAATCGCCAGCAAAGAAGGAGGGCTTAGGTTAAAAATCTTTTGGGAGTTTATTTTGAATGCCATGTTATGCGAAACATCCTGAAAGTTTTCTGAGATGGCTAAGCGAACCTTCCAAAATCAGTACATCATCTGTTTGTAAGGTAAAATTAGGATCTGTTTCATAAAAAATCTGCTGATCGCGTTTAAGCAATAACAGTTTAATATTTGGCTCTTGCTTTAAAATACCTGACAAATTGATATTGTTCAGTTTCTCATTAACGGGAACCTTAACGATGTAATGATCATCATCCAGTGCCATATAACGACTCACCATTGGGTAGTTCAGTGCTTGCGCCACACGTACACCCATATCTTCTTCAGGATGGATAATCTTGCTGACATTTAAATGCGAAAGGATGGTGTGATGTGCTTTGGTTTTGGCTTTCACCAGAATTTTCTCAACACCTAAATTCTTCAGGTTTAGCACACAGAGAATACTGGCTTCAATATCTTCGCCAATCGCGACAATAACCGCATCACAATTCTGGATGTTCAGCTCTTCAAGAACGTGCTCATCTGTCGCATCGGCAATCACGGCATGTGTAATACGATCAGCCAGATTTTCTACATTGCGCTTGATGGTATCAATTCCGATGACATCATGATTTAGTTTGGTCAGCTCTAATGCAACAGTTGCCCCAAAACTACCTAAACCAATGACTGCAAACTGTGCCATAACTGTCCTTAACTAAATGATAAAAATGTCTTTTTATTCATTTTAAAATGGATCAATGGATGGGTTTGTAATGATTTTGTTTGAGTTGAAAAAAGCTAAACTGGTTATCGTTCTGACAAAAAACATCTTTTTAAAGAAGTTGCAGACTATGGATGTTGCTAAAGAGGTGGAAGAATATAAAGGTAATTTTGAATTATTCTCATAATTTTTGAAATCATTGTATTTTTTTCTGTAATATGTGCTTATGATTTAATAATATTTATTTTATCAAAAAATTATATTAAATATTTCTTAGGATTCTTAAATGCTGAAATGGCTTATATTTTTAATTGTTCCTTTAATTGGTCCTGGTTTTCTATATGGCTTATTGTTGGAGTTATCAAAGATATTTAATGAAAAAGATCAGAGGGTGGTTGCACTAATAGTTATGTATGTCGGTGTGGCTTTCATAATTGCAACAGTAACCTATGAAAATAATCCTAATAAAAATAAATTGAGACCTGTGATTATAATGTTATCACTTGGAGCTTTGCTATTTTTATTTGTATTCAAAACAATTTTTGCTTTTATATACTTAATTGCAAGTATTTCAATAGCTCTATGGTGGCATAAAAAATTTAAAGATAAGTAATTGTAAATTGAATTTTGCCCAGTTTTAGAACGTAATATTAGATAGCTTAGAATATGATTCTAACTGGAGTTTTTTTAACCATCTAATAGAAAAAGGAATATTTTTCGTAAGACTTCACAACACAGTATATGCAATGAGCAAATATAAAAATAAAGCCGACATCATGCCGGCTTTAAGTCGCTAAGCTGCTTATTTAAGGAAACGCTTATAACCAATATTGTTGCTGATTTCAGCATATGGATAAGTGATTTGCTCTAATGTTTCAATCAGACCATCTGGATTCTGTTTGGCATCCGTCGCTTCCAGACCTACCAATACACGACCTTCCGCTGCACCGTGATTACGGTAATGGAACAGGGTAATGTTATGGGTTGGCCCCAAGCGTTCAAGGAAGGTGAGTAGAGCACCTGGACGTTCCGGGAATTCAACACGGAACAAGCGTTCATTTTCAATATTGGCATGCCCACCAATTAGATAACGAATATGCAGTTTTGCCACTTCATCATCAGATAAATCATCCACTTCATATTGCTGTTTCAACATGTTGTGAATTTCATGACGTTCAGCTTCACCGCCTTTTAAGCTAATTCCGACAAAAACTTGAGCCAGATTGCTTGAGCTGGCACGATAGTTAAACTCAGTAATGTTACGACCTTGCAATGCACGGCAGAAGTTGAGGAATGCACCTTTTTGCTCAGGAATCGTCACGGCATAAATTGCTTCACGGCGTTCACCCAGCTCGGTACGTTCTGCAATATAACGTAAACGGTCAAAGTTCATGTTGGCGCCACATACAATCGAGACCATGTTTTTATCAGTCAATTGATGCTCTGCAACATATTTCTTGATGCCAGCCAAGGCCATGGCACCAGATGGTTCGACAATACTACGATTTTCATCATAGGTATCTTTAATGGCAGCACAGATTTCGTCTGTATCAACCGTTACGATATCAGGTTCAACGATTGGGCCTGAATTATCCGACTTACGTAAACGGATCACATCAAAGGGTAATTCACCAATTTGAGCGACCGCTGTACCATCAGCAAATAGACCTACATGCGGCAATACCACGCGTTCATTTGATTCGAGTGCCGCTTTTAAACATGCCGATTCTTCGTATTCAACGCCAATGACTTTGACATGCGGTGCCACTTCACCGAGATAGGCCGCAACGCCCGCAATGAGTCCGCCACCACCAACAGCAACGAAAACATATTCAACATCACGCCATTGGCGCAGTAATTCATTGGCAATTGTGCCTTGACCAGCAATCACTAGCTCATCGTCATAAGGTGGAATGAAAACCAGTCCTTCATCTTCCGCACGTTGTTTTGCATATTTGTTGGCAACATCAAAGCTATCGCCGTATAACACTACTTGACCACCCAAGCGTTTAACAGCTTGAACTTTAATATCAGGTGTCGTGCTCGGCATAACGATAATTGCAGGAATACCTAATTTTTTTCCAGACAATGCCACGCCTTGCGCATGGTTACCTGCGGATGCACAAATGACACCACGATCAAGCTGGTCTTTAGGTAGCTGGCTGATACGGTTATAAGCACCGCGGAGCTTGAAAGAGAACACAGGTTGTAAATCTTCACGCTTAAATCGAATGTTATTATTAATTTTTTGACTAATTCGTGGAGCTGCTTCAAGCGGTGTTTCAATTGCAACATCATA
Organism: Acinetobacter vivianii; assembly: GCF_014635885.1. GTDB lineage: Bacteria > Pseudomonadota > Gammaproteobacteria > Pseudomonadales > Moraxellaceae > Acinetobacter > Acinetobacter vivianii. Next base: position 580,800 of record NZ_BMDR01000001.1, on the reverse strand, counting down.
AACCGTTGCTTGTAAAATTTGTCGTACCACACGAGACAGCATGTTCTTCTTCCCTATAACAGTTTAAAATAGACGATCATTGTAGCAAACCCCTGTGCATTTGCGCTGTTTTCTTGCAGCAAATGTCAAAATAGTTGAGTGAAGTCATGAGTCTATATGCAACCCAAGATGAAAAAAAACAAGCTGCGGCAAAAGCAGCTTTGAAACATTTGCCTAAAGGCGGCATTTTGGGCGTAGGAACAGGAAGTACCGTTAATTTTTTAATTGATTTATTGCCTGAATTGCAATTAGAAGCAGCTGTCGCTAGTTCGAATGCAACCGCTGAGCGTTTGAAGAAGCTCGGTATTGAAGTTGTGGATATGAACTCGGTAGGTGGCCTAGATGCCTATGTGGACGGTGCTGACGAAATCGACCGTCATATGCATATGATTAAAGGCGGTGGCGCTGCATTAACCCGTGAAAAAATTGTTGCGTCGATTGCAAAGAAATTTGTATGTATCGTTGATGATTCAAAATGGGTTGACCAGTTGGGTCGTGATTTTCCACTTCCTGTTGAAGTGATTCCGATGGCACGTTCTGCTGTTGCACGTAAAATCGTCGCTTTAGGCGGTGATCCAGTTTATCGCGAAGGTGTGGTTACGGATAATGGTAACGTGATTCTGGATGTATTTAACTTAAACATTCTTAATGCACTTGAACTGGAAAAAACCATTAATGACATTCCTGGTGTTGTCACCAACGGTATCTTTGCATTAAATGCAGCAAGCATTGCGATTGTTGCAACTAATAATGGTATCGAAGAGCGTACTGCACAATAATGCAGGCAGTTTCATTAGAAACGTTATTACCTGAAATTAAGGTGGTTCGACATGCAAGGGCGAGAAATCTGCGCTTGCGTGTGGAGCCCACAGGTATTCGTTTAACGGTTCCGCTATTTTGTAGTAAAAAACAGATCCAGCAGTTTTTAACTCATTCTGAGCAATGGCTGGTTGAAACTTGGGGTAGACAACAAAAACAATTTAGTTTGAACGTGGATTTGCCTGAGCAACTTTCATTATTCTTTCATTCCCAACCTTTTCAGATTATTCGACAATCTCAACGACATATTTTTAAGTTTGATTGGGAACAGCAAACGATCTTTATAAGAGATACGGCGTCGGAAAAAGCGTTACAGACAGCTGTTATGGCCTATGCCAAGCAATTTTTACCTGATTATCTGGATCAGGTCAGTCAGGAAATCGGCTTGGCTTATCAAGCTTGTACTATTCGAAATCCGAAAACCCGTTGGGGAAGTTGTAGTTCCAAACATGACATTATGCTCAGTGCAGCATTAGCGCTGATGCCTGAACACAATGTCCGAGCTGTATGCGTGCATGAATTAGCACATACCAAACATTTTGATCATAGTGCGGCGTTCTGGAATGAAGTTGCCAAATATGATGAAAATTATCTGATCCATCGTCAGCAACTGAAGCAAATTCAATTGCCGAGCTGGTACTATAAAAAGGACTAACCGTTAAAAAAGCGGTTATGTTGCACAGCTAAACCTTTTCGGATACGCCAAGCCTGTTTAAGGTTTGGAACATCATTTTGCCAGTGTTTCAGCACAAAGATGATGGCAATGATTTCTGCACGGGTCAGAATTCCTAGCCAGAACACAATTAGAAATAGAATGTGGGATTGTCCAGTTAGAGTTATTTGTACCAATAGTGCGAATAAAAACAAAGTCCAGATTTTGGCACCGAGACTATGGGTGGCAACTTCTTTGCGAAATTTAATGAAACTAACCACATAAATTGCAATTTCAGATGCAACTAAAATAATGATTGGATAGAGATGCTGTTGAAAAAATGCGGGCTGTTGCAGGTAAATCGAAACGATTGCACAAATAAAAAAGATTTGATCAACATTGGAATCAAGTCGGCGTAAGCGCTCATTCGAAACCCCGAGATGTCGGGCGAGCATGCCATCGAAGATATCGCTAAGCAGACCTATTGTGAGAAAAATGACGGTGTAGATCGGATAAAATTCTGGCTGGAATAACGTCACTGCGACGATAAGAAAACCGAGAATGACTCGGGAATAAACAAGTAAGATCGGAATTTGATATTTTAGAGACATTCATGAATTGAAATAACATTATTTATTCTGAGTATAGCATCCGAGTAAATGAATGAATTTTAAAATTATCTATTTCATGTAAATAACAGCAGCCTTGAAAGGCTGCTGTTGTGTTAGAACGATTTTATTTAATGCCAAAAGCATCGCGCATGATGAAGAATAAATCCGTTTGATCGAGTAAGCCTGATACATTGGCTGCACGTGGGCCATAAGCGGCTGTACGAACTTGGGAACCTGTATGATGCTGGCTCTTACCTTCAGGTGCAGTGCCGTAGTTGATTGCCATTGCGACACCATCTTTGGTTTTAAGCGCTGCCGTTTGACCTGGGCTGTCACCATCTACTGGAATGATCTGACTGGTATGCGCATGGTCACCTGTAACAATAATCAGGGTATCACCATGTTCTTTTGCAAATTTTAAGGCAACCTGAATCGCTTCATCGAGTTGTACTGTTTCACCAATCTGACCGCATGGATCAGCAGCGTGATTTCTTTTATCAATTGAACCGCTTTCAACTTGTAAGAAGAAACCTTTAGGATTTGGTTTAAGCAGTTCAATTGCTTTATCAGTCATTTGAGCCAAACGTGGTGTAGAGGCCGTAAATTCAGGATTATCTCTACAGCTTTCAGCTTCTTTCTTATGACCATTTAATTGTGTTGTTGGACCGCTCCAAATCACAGGAAGGTTGCCATTTGCAAATAAACCAAGTAAAGGCTGGTTTTGATTGGCGCTATCAACGGCTTTTAACGAGTTTAGATCTTCAACGATACGATAATTTTCTAATTTCGCACGCTCAAGCAAAGTTTTGTCTTTGAAAGGACCTGCTTTTGCAACTTCATAGAATGTTTTCTTACCGCCACCTAAAGTCACGTCAGCACGTGTTGTTAGAAGCTGTTCTGTGATCGAACCTAATCCACCATTTTCCAGTGCGCTTTCAGGACAGCGTTTGGTTGTTTCATTTGGCCCATAACACTTACGTGCGCTGATATGAGAGACCAAAGCAGCTGGGGTTGCATCTTGCAGTTCAGTCGTCGTGACATTACCTGTCGCAAAACCAGCTTTTTTCGCAAGTTCCAAAATAGTTGCATGGTGTTTTTGATAAATGTCTACGCCAAGTGCATTATTATAAGTTTTAACCCCAGAAGCCCATGCAGTCGCGGAAGCTGCCGAGTCTGTTACATAATCAATTGCACCATTTTTATCCAGCGCATAGGTTGTATAACTACCTGTAAAAGGGAGTACATCTAAACCTTTAAAGTAACCCGCAGCGCCTTCTGCATAATTTCGCGCAGAGGTAATCTCTGAATCACTGGTACCATCACCAATAAAGAGAATAATATTTTTTACGGTCTTATCACTTAAAGAATCTTTTAATGCTTGTGTGCGTTCTTGTTTTAAGCGAGTTGCGCCACCGAACTGACGAATATCACCTTTTGCACCAGGTTCTAATAATTCTCCAGGCTGTGGGTTAGGAGAGGTAATAGGGGGTTCAGTTGTTGGTGGTTTTGGTTGTGGGGTTGGCTGGTTATTATTAGAGGAATCATTGTCGCTTCCGCAACCAACAAGTAATGAAATAAGAGCAGGTAAAAGTAATGGTTTAAGTTTCACTTAATTTCAACCTAAAGATTAGTTGAAATGGATAGTAATAATTAAATGTTAAGGTTTGGTTAAAATTATATTTTGATTTTCTTTATATTATTTAAAAAAGGCATTGAAATCGAGATTCCAGTGCCTTTATTTATATTTTAAGTTTTTAAAAACTACATTGTAATTGTGTTGTTTGCAGTTGATCTGGAGCTTTACGATTGTCAAGCCCAGCACTTGCACTGACTACCTGATTGGCTTTGATTTGGATCTGAATAAAATTATATTGGAAGGTGGCATTGGTGGGTTGCGATGAACTGCTATTTAAAAGATATTCGTGAGTTGTTTTATTGACCTGTAACAGGTTGTCGGTACTGTCCGCATCAAGTGCTGAGCGATAAGTTTGAGCGCCTTTAATCAGTTCAAGTACACCATTTGCCCGAATATTGAGTTGACAGCCATTGCCATCTTCATAATGACCAATCAGATATTCAATAGAAGGTAAGTTCACATTAACCAGATTAATTCCCGTTAATCCTTGCTTACATGGATAAGCAGAGCCATTACAGGTTGCAGTTGTATCTACAAAGCCAACCGCACGACGGTAATCACCTGCACCTGAAACACGGAATGAATCAGTAGATTCTATTTGAGGATCAAAGCTATAAACTTTTTGTTCTAATAAATTATAGCCTGATGGATTGATTGAATCCTGCTGGTAGTTCTTTGCTAGTTGTAAGGTCGATTCTTTTAAAGAGGTGCCATACTCATCCCGAGCCATTTTTTGGTTTGCGGCTATTTTTAACAGTGTATTTTGAGCTGGATCGATATTTTCTGGTGCATTAGAAACAAGTGTTTTTAAGGCTGTCTTATCACCCCGTAGTATTTTTCCATCAAGTTGCCCATCTCTTAAATCAATTGCCAGATTTTTAGTAAACTCGGTAAAAGAATCGGTGGGAAAGCTGTTGGCCCATTGCTGAATATAACCAAAACTAAAAAAGACAGTAGTATAAAGCGCTGGTAAATTAATGATATCTTGGGCTGTAAAACTGCTGAGTGAATAGGCGGGACTTAAATTGGGTAGATCAATACTATTAAAGGCACTTAATAAGGCTGTATTTACATCATTTGAAGCCAGTTTTAAATGTAAACTGCTAATTCCCGTCGGATCAATTTTGGCATCAGTTGGAAGATATCCAGAGCGAATAAGCGCTCTTTGATAAACAGCTTCAGAATTTGGATTAATAAAAACAGTCTGATTGGTCGAATTGAGATTAATTTCAATCAGTGTGTTTAATTGAGTTGAAACATTATTGTATTGACCTGACAAGGGATTATAAATAAGCGCACTCGGCAGGGTTGTTAATTCCACTCTATAAATACGATTTTTAACGCTTTGAGGTAAGGTCAGTGCAAGATTGGTGGTTGTATTGGCTGTCTGCTCTAAAATTAAAGTGTTGTCTGTATTGTCATAAACCTTAATGCTGATATTACGCAGCTCAACAGGCACTTTAACATTTAATGTTTTTGGACTAGGCGTCGGCGTGGTTGGAGTTTCAGTCGGAGTTGATGCTTCGCTTTCACCACTTCCGCAACCGACTAATGTTGAACTCAATAGAAGGGTACCAAGTCCTACGCAAATATAGTGATTTAATCTTTGTTTTTGTCTCAAAGAAGGCATTCCAGCTCTCCAAAATTTTGCATCCATGAAATTTATTATTACCGCAATGTTTTTTTATTCTATTCGAATCCTTAGCGGAAACAATAGCGTTTCTTGACCAATGGTGAAATCATTTCGGATAAAACAAATTGATTTATCTTTAATTGTTGGATCAATAAAAATATAGACTGAAGATAACAACATAAATTTCCAAGCCAGCAGATATTTATTTTCTTAAAAGTTAGAGACTTGAAGATTGTGTAAAAGAGGGCAAACTGCCATACTACAGGCCTAAATGAAAGCTAGAGGTGTCACACGTGATTTCTGTTGGTATTGTTGGTGGAACTGGATACACAGGGGTTGAACTATTACGTCTATTACTTAGACATTCACAGGTTCAAGTTCGTATTCTCACTTCTCGTACAGAAGCAGGAAAGCGCGTTGCGGATATGTTCCCAAGTTTGCGTGGTCACACGACACTTGAGTTTTCAGACCTTGATTTAGAACAACTCAAACAATGTGATGTGGTGTTTTTCGCGACACCACATGGTGTTGCCATGCAGCATGCAGAAGTTTTAACCGCTGCTGGTACTAAAGTGGTTGATCTTGCGGCAGATTTCCGTTTGCAGAATCTTGAGCAATTTGAAAAATGGTACGGCATGCAACATAGCTGTCCAATGATTTTGAAAGATTCTGTTTATGGTTTAACTGAATTAAATCGTGAAAAGATCAAACAGGCTCAAGTTATTGGTAATCCTGGCTGTTATCCAACAACAGTACAATTGGGCTTGGCACCTTTGTTGAAATCGGATACTCAGCTAATCAATACGCAAGGCATTATTGTTGATGCGAAATCTGGTGTCTCTGGTGCAGGCCGTAAAGCTAGTCTTGGCATGATTTATAGTGAGAATGCAGATAATTTCAAAGCCTATGGCGTTGCTGGGCATCGTCATCATCCAGAAATTGTGGAAGCACTTGAAAATATTTCAGGCCAAAAAGGTCAGTTTGATCAACTGATTTTTGTACCTCATCTGGTTCCGATGATTCGTGGCATGTTGAGCACGATTTATGTTGATTTAACAGAACAGGGTCAGCAAGCAGATTTACAGGCACTTTATGAAGATTTTTATAAAGATGAACGCTTTGTTGATGTAATGCCTGCGAATAGTTCACCAGAAACTCGTAGCGTTCGCGGCGCGAATGAACTCAGAATTGCACTTTATCGCCCACAGCCAAATAAGCTAATTATCTTGGTGGCTCAGGATAATTTAGTCAAAGGTGCAGCAGGTCAGGCCATTCAAAATATGAACTTAATGTTTGGTTTTGAGGAGGCTGCTGGCTTAGAAGGCATCGGTTTATTACCATAAAAAACGCTTTTTTACTTCACACACATTTAAATTTCGATTTTAATGTGTGCTTTGATGCAAATCATAACGATAGAGATGATGATGGAAAACGTTGAACCGACTACTTCACCAGACAGTTCCGTTGAGAAAAATAAGTTTTTAAAAACGAATTTACCTTTAATTATTGGTGCTACCGTTTTGATCGGTAGCAGTTTTATGCTTGGTTATACTGTCGGACACCGTCAGGGTTTAACCGTTGTTGGCTATGATGCTGATGCGGAACAATTGGTTGATGTTGTCCAGAAGCAGAAGACTGCGTTGGATGCTGTGAGCAAAAACTTAAATGCAGCTGTGCAAGAGCGTGATATGGCTGTGGGCAATGCAGATGACTTATTTAAATCTGTAAATCAGGCCAATGCAGATAAAGCTCAGTTTGAAGGAATGAACGCGATTTATCGTGAAATCCTGAGACAACGTGGTGGTGTAAGTTTAACGATTCAAAATATGGCAATTAAGTCATTACCTGAAAATGCGTATGAATATCAGATTGATCTTGTACAGGTCAGCCCGAATAAACGCCGTGCTTCAGGTTCAGTCGAATTACGTCTGATTAAAGACACTGAAGTTTTAGTTGTACCTTTAGAAGATAAAAACTTCAACTTTGAAGATTTTGAGCGTTTAACTGGCCGTTGGACAATGCCAAAAGGCTTTACACCGCAATTTATTGAAGTGCGCTTAACTGGATCAGGTACACCGATTATTAAACGTTTTAGCTGGCAACGTGGTAAGCCTGTGGATGTAAGTTCTGCCTTTGTGTCAGAAATTCCTCAAGCCGAAGCGAATGCTCAATAATTTTTTAGATTAAGAACTGGATATGCGAAGATACAAGCGTCAAATGAATTTAAGTGAAGTGAAAAACTCTTTTCATCAATCAGGTTATGTCGATTGGCACTTAAATCCACGTTTAAGTGATTCGCAGGAAGATCATGAAGGTGAAGTGGTTGTGCAAACAGCCCCACCTGAATTAAAGCGTCCGCCATTATATGCGGTGGTTTTAATGAATGATGATTACACACCAATGGATTTTGTGATTGAAGTCTTACAAAGTTATTTTGGGATGGACTTTGATCAAGCCAGTCAAGTGATGCTGACCGTTCATTATGAAGGTAAGGGAACAGCGGGTATTTACCCACGTGATATTGCTGAAACCAAAGCAAATCAAGTGAATAACTATGCCCGTGCGCAAGGCCATCCGTTATTATGCCAGATCGAACCTGAGCGAGGATAAAACAAAGCGAAGCTTTGTTCCGAGCGCAAGACGAACAGCTATGCTGTGAGTGAAGGCGTTAAGAAAAGCAACGCACTTGCGGAATTTCATTCCTCATGCGCAAGGCGAGCAACTATGTTGCGAGTGCAAGACCTTGTGCCATGATATGACTCATATGTTGCGAGTAACAGCGTTAAGAAAAGCGACGCTTTTGCGGAATGTTATTCCTCATGTGCAAGATGAACAGTTATGCTGTAAGTCAAAGCATTAAAACTATATTCCCGTTCTATAAAACGCATAGCAAAACTCTTGAGAAGTCTTTACGCTGCTCAGGAATTTAGCGCTTGATGATTATATTGAGATTTAGTATTCATCCTTAAATTGTTAAATCATATTGGCTTTATTTTTATGAGGCCTAATTAACATTTGAAAAATTCACTTTAACTACATTATTCTGATATTTATTAAGTAAATCATCATATTTGCTGAATATTTAATCAAATAAGTGGGTTTTATCCACTTTGTAATTGAATTTTTACAACAATACTTTGTTTTGAAACTTGACCAAGATAGTCAACTAATGCTAACAGTAGAATATGAAGCAAAGAGACTTGTAGATGTATATTCAATCACGTTTACAGAAGCTCAGCGGATCAAGTTAATAATTCGCTTTTTCATTAAAAGATTCTCTTTTTTTGATAGAGCCCAAGATATAAGGGGGTTACATGCTCAGTCGTCAATTAGAAGTATCGTTACGTTTGGCTGTTAGCATGGCTCGTCAAAAGAGACATGAGTTTCTGACAGTTGAACATTTGTTGCTTGCCTTGCTGGATAATGATTCAGCCGTAAATGCGTTAAAAGCCTGCGGTGCTGATATCGTTACTTTGCGTAAAGAATTAGAGGAATATGTAGAGCAACATACCCCGAAACTTGGTGATAACAGTGAACAGGCTCCTCATCCGACAGAGAGTTTTGACCGAATTTTGCAACGTGCCATTTTCCATGTTCAATCGAGCGGCGGTGACCGCACGGTTGAAGGTGCCGATGTTCTCGTCGCAATGTATTCGGAACGGGATTCTTTTGCAGTTTATTTGCTTAAACGTCATCAAATTAACCGTTTGACTTTGACTCAATACTTATCTCATGGCACACGTAAAGATGAGATTCAGGTTGAAGAAGAAGTTGAAGATATTGAAGGTGAAAATGCGGCTTCTGCCAATGCAGGCCCATTGGAGCAATATACGCTTAACTTAAATGTTGAAGCACAAAAGGGTAAAACAGATCCTTTAATTGGGCGTGAAAAAGAGATTGAGCGTGCGGCACAAATTTTATGTCGTCGTCGTAAAAACAACCCGCTTTTAGTGGGGGATCCGGGCGTTGGTAAAACCTCAATTGCTGAAGGTCTGGCTTGGTTAATTGTGAACGGTAAAGCACCAAAACCATTGGCAAATGCTGAAGTGTATAGTCTGGATATCGGTGCGCTTGTTGCTGGTACCAAATATCGTGGTGACTTTGAAAAGCGTTTAAAACAATTGTTGAATGCTTTGAAAAAGAATCCAAATGCGATTTTATTCATTGATGAAATTCATATGATTATTGGCGCTGGTTCGAGCATGGGCAGCACCATGGATGCATCGAATCTGATTAAGCCTGCGCTAGCAAATGGCAGCTTACGTTGCATTGGCTCAACCACTTTCCAGGAATATCGTCAGGTATTTGAAAAAGATCATGCTTTGTCTCGTCGTTTCCAGAAAATTGACGTGAATGAACCGAGTATCAATGAAACGATTGAAATTTTACGTGGCTTGAAAAACAAGTTTGAAGATTTCCATCATGTTGAATACGATGATAAAGCTTTAGTTGCAGCTGTTGAGCTGTCTGCGAAATTTATCAATGATCGTTTCTTACCAGATAAAGCTATTGATGTGATTGACGAAGCAGGTGCGCAACGCCGTCTGAAAGCGGAAGTAGATGGTACAACCATCTCTGTTGAAAATATCGAGGACATCGTTTCCAAGATTGCCCGTATTCCACCGAAAACGGTTTCTAAAGACGACAAGTCCGTGCTTGAGAATCTGGAACGCGATCTTAAGCGAGTGGTTTTTGGACAGGATGAAGCCATCACCGCACTTTCATCAGCGATCAAATTGTCTCGTGCAGGCTTAAAAGCACCAGATAAACCAGTCGGTAGTTTTGTATTTGCTGGCCCAACAGGGGTTGGTAAAACTGAGGTTACCAAACAGCTTGCCAAGCTGTTAGGTGTCGAACTGGTTCGTTTCGATATGTCGGAATATATGGAACGTCATGCAGTTTCTCGTTTGATCGGTGCGCCTCCAGGTTATGTTGGCTATGATCAGGGTGGTTTACTGACTGATGCGATTCATAAAAATCCGCATTGTGTACTGTTGCTCGATGAGATTGAAAAAGCACATCCAGATGTATTTAACTTGCTGTTGCAAATCATGGATCACGGTGCCTTGACTGATAATAATGGTCGAAAATCTGATTTCAGAAATGTGATTATTGTTTTAACCACCAACATTGGTGCTGAAAGTATTGTCCGTGCTAGCATTGGCTTTACTGAACAAGATCATAGTTCAGACAATCAGGATGCAATGAAACGTGCATTCTCTCCTGAATTCCGTAACCGTTTAGATGGCGTGATTCAATTTAAAGCACTTCCAACTACGATTATTGATTCAGTGGTAGATAAATTCTTAACCGAGTTGCAAGCGCAACTGGATGAGAAGCAAGTGGTACTTGATGTCGATCAAAGTGCTCGTGACTGGTTATCAACCAATGGTTATGACCGTTTAATGGGTGCTCGTCCAATGCAACGTCTGATTCAGGAACATCTGAAAAAGCCACTTGCTGAGATGATTTTATTCGGTGAGCTTGCTGAGCATGGTGGTAACGTTGCAGTTTCTGTGAAAACAGAAAATGGCAAAGAAGTCGGTTTAAAACTGGAAGTATTTGAAGATCATATTAACCCGAGTGCTGAACCTGCTTAATGTTTGAACTTTCTTTCTCAATAACCCAAGTACTTAAAGTATTTGGGTTATTTTTCGTTACAGCAATTGCTGAAATCTTAGGTTGTTATTTTCCTTATTTGATTTTGAATCAAGGAAAGTCTCATTGGTTATGGATTCCTACAGCCTTAAGTCTGGCTGTATTTGTCTGGTTGCTAACCTTACATCCAGCCGCTTCCGGTCGTATTTATGCGGCCTATGGTGGAATTTATATTTTTACGGCTTTGATGTGGTTACGCTATGTTGATCAGGTCATGTTGACACGCTGGGATATTCTCGGTGGGATCGTTGTTGTTTGTGGTGCCTGCCTGATTATTTTACAGCCGCAAGGTTTGGTTCGTTAAATAAACATCAGCATGGTGCAGATTGTCACCATGCTGAGATTAAGTCCTCTAAAAATTAACTGAGTACATAGCTTTCATGGATTCCGCATTCCGCAACAAAGCTTTCATCGTGTGATACCAGTATCACAGCGCCATTAAAAGAGTGGATCGCTTGGGCGAGTAACTCACGAGATTCAATATCGAGATGGTTCTCTGGTTCATCGAGAAGTAATAGCTCAACTGCTTGTTGTTTTAAGCCCAATAATGCCACTTTCAAGCGTTCTCCACCGCTCAATTTTGTTAAAGGACTCAATGCCTTATCTCTACGGATTTGTAGGTTGCCTAATAGGGTGCGTGCCTGTTGCTCGTTTAGATTTGAATCTATACCACATAGATATTCAACAGCAGATAGATTTTCATTGAGTAATGAAAGGTTCTGGTCCAGATAGACAGCGCTTACTTTGCAATAAATCTCTCCTGCAAGTGGCGGGATTAAGCCTTGAAGGGTTTTGAGTAAAGTGGATTTACCCGTACCGTTTGCGCCACTTAAATGCAATTTTTCACCAGCGGATAGGGCTAGATCAATTGGCTGTGTTTTTGCATAAGTCAGTTGTAATTGCTGACAGCGTAAGATTTCACCTGATTTACCAGTTGTTTGAGTAAATTCAAAAGACTGTGATTTAAGATGCTCCAGTTGCGCTTGTTTTTGCTGTAACTCATCTTTTGCATCTGCAAGCTGTTTGCTCTGTTGTTTTCGTAAGTGCGAAAGAGATTGCTCAGATTGTTCTTTCTTGGCATCCAGCAAGATCGGGGCCTGAGAACCTGAGGCTCTTAACTTTTCACCTGTTTTTTTCCGCTTTTGCGCTTTCATCTGACTTTGATGTTGTTGCTCTTTAAGCTGTTTTAACTCGCGTTTCTCTTGTTGCACCGCATGTGATAATGCTTCAACTTGCAACTGATGTTGTTGCTGATAGAGCGCGTAATTGCCACCATAGTAATGTAGACCAAGCTGGTTTAAGGCAAAAATACCTTGTACATGAGAAAGTAATTGTCGGTCATGACTGATCATTAAACCACCCGTAGGATGTTGCGCCATTTGCTCTATTAACCATTGTCGTCCTTGAGTATCCAGATGATTGCTAGGTTCATCCAAAAGCAGATAATGATCTTTCAATAAGAATAAGCGACAAAGGGCAAGCTTGGTTTTTTGGCCTTCACTCAAATGTTGAGTCGGAGTATCGAGTGTTGTAGGTAATCCTGCACTTTCTAACAATTGTTGCCATTCGGTTGGTAGATGCCAGAGATGTTCAACCCGATCATAATCGTTAAATGAAGCAGTACCTTGCTGAATCCGTTCAAAGCATTGATATAAATCTTCAATATCTAAAGCTTGAGCAATGGTATCGGCTTGTACACGTTGCAGTTGCGCAAGATGCTGATGTGGGCATTGCCATGAAATTTGGCCTGAATAAGCGAGTTCAGTCGATTGCCCGTGAAGTAGAGACATCAATAGTGATTTACCCTGACCATTACGTCCAATCAATCCACAAAACTGATGTAAGGGCAGTTGGAATGAAAGATGATCGAAGAGTTTGTGCTGTGCCAATTCAAGCGATAGATTTGAAACGATACATGCCTGTTGAGTCATAAGAAACCTCATAAACAGGATATGCAAAATAGCGAGATAGAGATAAATTTTAGAATAACAATCGCTAAACGATAGATAAGTCTATTTTGCACATCAAAAAAGAAAAATGGATTTTGATGATAAAAATAGGACTTACTTCATTGGCGTAATCTCGGGTTGATGTATTTTTCATCTATTTTATGAGCTAAGCGGGCAAAGGTCAAATTTCAGGATTTTTAAGTTACGATTAAAAAAACACAAAAAATGCTTGTCAAATGCTGAAATAGTGCGTAATTTAATACTTAGACACAGTTTTTTAGATATTTGAAATAAACATGTTAAAGCATACTGTAAACACAAACGCATACTTTTATTTTTGGCAATATTAATCGTTGCCTGATGCGTTTCGGGCAGCAAAAAGGGTTGCCCAACCAGTTAATACCTGATCGGCAACACCGATCAGGTTTTTTTATGCTTTAACAATCATCATTTTAGGAGAAATACCATGTATACATTCAATTATTCATATTTTAGCAAGATTACTTGGTTCTACTTTGCAAAAAAATCAACATCACTTAGATCACACTTGCTCAAATAAATGAAAAGGACTGCGAAGAAGGCCAGTCCAAAGGAATTGAAAATGAATGCTTTAAATACTGCTTTGACACAACCACAAACACACACAAAAGAATCAATGCTTAGCTTGCCATCACAACTCAAAGCGCAGTATCCCTTGTCTGCAAATCTGGCGCAGCAAATTTCAAAACATCGTCAAACGATTCAAAATATTTTATCAGGACAAGATCATCGTTTAATGGTGATTACAGGGCCTTGCTCGATCCATGATCCTATTGCAGTACTCGAATATGCTGATCGTCTGCAACAACTCCAAGAACAAGTCAAAGATCAGATTTTCCTTGTCATGCGTGCATATATTGAGAAACCACGTACCACAGTAGGCTGGAAAGGTTTTTTATATGATCCAAATTTAGATGGATCATCAGATTTACAACTGGGCTTAGAAAAGTCTCGTGCGCTTTACTTACAATTGGTTGAAAAGGGTTTGCCAATTGCTAGTGAAATTTTAAGTCCAATGGCAACGGGTTACTTTGATGATTTGCTGGCTTGGGGTGCAATTGGTGCACGTACCAGTGAATCACAAATTCATCGTGAAATTGCCAGCCACATGCCGTACAGCATCGGCTTCAAAAATGGGACTGATGGCTCGATTCAGATTGCTTTAGATGCAATCCAGTCTGCCATGAACGGGCATCAATTTCTCGGTATGACCCAACAAGGTTTGCCTGCAATTCTGCATAGTGCCGGTAATCCATTGCCACACTTGATTTTGCGCGGCTCAAATCATGGTACTAATTATGATTTGGCATCGATTCAATCTATGCATTTCAAACATAAGCATTTACCAGCGCTTGTGATTGACTGTAGTCATGGCAATAGTGCTAAAGATCCATTAAAACAACCGCAAGTCTTGCAGCAAATCATTGCCGAACGTGCGGAATCGAAAGTACGCGGTGTGATGATTGAGAGTCATCTGGTGGATGGTAATCAAAAAATCTCTTGTGATATGACTTATGGTCAATCCGTCACAGATGGCTGTTTAGGTTGGGATAAAACGGCACAGGTTTTGCTCGATGTTGCTGAACAAATGCGACATAAGAAATAAAGTTAAAAAAGCCAGTTGAAGACTGGCTTTTTTATTGGCTTAAAATCAGGCTGCTTGAATAGATTGAGCTGCAAGAAAGTGACCGATTTCCTGACTAAACTTTCTCGGTTCAGTAATCAGTGGTGTATGGCCAGAACGTTCAAAATAAACAGCTGTTGCATTTGCCAGACTTTCTGCAATCAAGGTTTGTCCCGTCTCAGGGTACAGGGTAGATTCACGACCAATAAAGAAAGTGGTTGGGCAATTGAGCTGGCTAATCGCTTCGCGATAATCTTCATTGTGATTGAGATAGTTTTCTACATACCAAAGCAAGTAATCCAGTCGTTGAATCGGCAATAGATACTTTTGTAAGAAAGGACGATTCAGTGCCAGTTTGAAAATCTTGGGACTATAGTTATTACTGCCTTGAAGCTCGATAAACGCCCCCCATAAGCTCACTAGGTTATAGCGAATATCATCAGGTAAATCTTCAAGCTTCTGTGCATGTTTGTATTGGCGTAATAGGGTTTGAATTTCAAGCAAGAGCTGTTTAAATTGAGGATGCTTCTGCCCGAATAAGCCATATTGCCAAGAGTCATCGACAGAGATCTTCGGTGTTTGATCAATATGTAAATAGGCTTTGAGTTTCTCAGCCAGATTGCCATGTTTCATCCCATGCATGGCTGTGGTTGCACCCATGGAATAGCCCATCAGGATAAACTGATCGAGTTTTAGTTGCTGGATCAGACTATTAACATCATTCCAGTGGCTAGAAATTGCATCCATATTGGGAATCGCACAATGCTTTGACCCCCCAAAACCGCGCCAGTCTGGAATGATAAATTCATATTGTTTGCGATTGGAAAATAAGAAAGGAAGCCATTGCCAGCTTTGCATGCCCAGACCTGACAACACCAGCACAGGCTCACCTTCGCCAACGCGTCGCACAAATAATTTTTCCTGATCAGGCATGGTATAAAATGGCATTATTGTTCTCCAATATCTTTTGCTTCCTCAAACTTTCTCAGTTGAGGAATCATTTGTTCCAACCATTTTATCCATTCACTTTCTGTAATGATACCAAGTTCAAGAATCATTTTATGGATGAACAGCACACGGTTGGTGGGTTGGCTATTTTTAAAATCTTTATCATGAATGGCTTGATAAAGGCTTAATTTTTCCTTATGGATGGATAAGTGGCGTTCCAACTCAGGCAAAATGGTATTGCCTCCCAGTTGAGCCTCAGCCCTTAACCTGACCATAAGATCATCACGTAATTGTGCTGGTTCGCTTTGTTGTTCAATCCATGCCGCCAGTTGTATTCTACCCAGTTGCTCAACTTGGTAGGTTTTTTTTCGGCTATTTGCAGCTTGTTCTTCTAATGTCGAAATCCATCCTTTTTTCAGCATACCATTGAGTTCACGATAGATTTGCTGATGAGTCGCATTCCAAAAGAAGCCCATTGAACGGTCAAAGCGACGAGCCAATTCAAAACCTGTGCTCGGTTTCTCCAATAGGCTTGTCAATAAAACATGGGCGAGTGACATGATGTTCCATAATAAAAAAATGACTCATCAGAATTATGCAATATGTTGCATAAAAATCAAATCTTGTTTATAACTTTATGCAACAAGTTGCATTAGCCAGCAGAATGCGAGCCAAAGGAGAAAACATGTCAGCTTATCCACATTTATTAAAGCCACTTGATTTAGGCTTTACCACTTTAAAAAACCGTGTGCTTATGGGGTCTATGCATGTTGGCTTAGAAGAAGCACCTCAAGGTTATGAGCGTATGGCTGCATTCTATGCAGAACGCGCCAAAGGTGATGTTGGATTAATTGTTACAGGTGGGATCTCGCCAAACGATGCTGGCCTGACTTTTGCGCATGCGTCTAAGCTCGATAGCATTGCCGAAGCAGATAAACATAAAGTGATTACCCAAGCTGTACATGAGGCGGGCGGTAAGATTGCAATGCAGATTTTACATACAGGCCGCTATTCTTATCAGCCTGAGATTGTTGCACCATCTGCGATTCAAGCGCCGATTAACCCAATTAAACCCAAAGCGCTTACTTCAGCAGAAGTGCAGCAAACCATTGATGACTTTGCCAACTGTGCCAAGCTTGCACAATATGCAGGCTATGATGGCGTCGAAATCATGGGGTCAGAAGGTTATTTGATTAATGAATTTATTGCCGCTCGTACCAACCATCGTGATGATGAATGGGGCGGTAGTTATGAAAACCGTATTCGTTTCCCAATTGAAATCGTAAAGCGTACCCGTGCGTTGGTGGGTGAGAATTTCATTATCATTTATCGCTTGTCGATGCTGGATCTGGTTGAAGGTGGTTCAACGCTGGAAGAAGTGATTCAACTTGCAAAAGAAATCGAAAAAGCGGGTGCTACCATTATCAATACAGGGATTGGCTGGCACGAAGCGCGTATTCCAACGATTGCAACTAAAGTACCGCGTGCAGCATTTACATGGGTGACTGAAAAGCTCAAAGGTGAAGTTTCAGTTCCTTTAATTACTTCAAACCGTATTAATACCCCTGAAATGGCGGAACACGTTTTGGCTTCTGGTCATGCAGATATGGTGTCTATGGCACGTCCAATGTTGGCAGATCCAGAGTTTGTATTGAAAGCCAGCGAAGGCCGTAGTGATGAGATCAATACCTGTATTGGTTGTAACCAAGCTTGTTTAGATCATATTTTCTCAATGAAGATTGCGACATGTTTAGTCAACCCACGTGCTTGTTATGAAACCGAACTGATTTTCAAAGAAACCAATGCAGTGAAAAATATTGCCGTGATTGGCGCAGGCCCAGCAGGTTTAAGCTTTGCGGTTTATGCTGCGAGTCGTGGTCATAAAGTGAAAGTCTTTGATGCCAGCAACCAGATTGGTGGTCAATTCAATATCGCCAAAACTATTCCGGGTAAAGAAGAGTTCTACGAGACCTTACGTTACTTTAAACGCCAAATTGAATTACAGCCGAATATTGAGTTAGTACTGAATCATACAGCCACTTATGAAGAGCTAAGCCAAGCAAATTATGATGATATCGTGGTTGCGACGGGCGTGACTCCACGTCAATTGCAATTTGAAGGCATCGATCATCCAAAAGTGTTGAGCTATATTCAGGTATTAAAAGAACGTGTACCTGTAGGTAAGCGTGTTGCCATTATTGGTGCTGGCGGTATTGGTTTTGATACCGCAGAATACTTAACCCATGAAGGTGACAGTGGTAGCTTAAATCCTGAAAAGTTCTATGCAGAGTGGGGAATTGATACGACTTACGAGCATGTAGGGGGCTTAAAACCAGCTGAGTTAGAAAAGTCAGAACGTGAAATTTACTTACTACAACGTAAAACAGCATCTGTTGGTGCAGGTTTAGGTAAAACTACGGGCTGGATTCACCGTACTGGCTTAAAACATCGTGATGTGAAAATGATTGCGGGAGCAAGTTACGACAAGGTTGACGACCAAGGTCTACATATTACGGTTGATGGTCAAAGTCGTGTGCTTGAAGTGGATAATGTGGTGATTTGTGCTGGTCAGGAATCTTATACTGCGATGTTCGACCAACTTAAAGCAGATGGTAAAAATGTTCATCTGATTGGTGGTGCGAAAGAAGCAGGTGAGCTGGATGCAAAACGTGCAATTCGTCAAGGTGCTGAATTAGCAGCCGTTTTATAAGGTAGAAATGAGCATTTTCTCATGAGAGGAAGTGCTCATTCACTTTGAGATATGAAGGAAAAATAACAATGGCACTTGAAACAACAAAACAAACCTTAGCGATCTGGCATGAAATGATTCAAGCTGGCGATTTATCTCGCTTAAATGACTTGCTTGCGGAAGATGTTGTGTTTCGCTCGCCAGTTGCTTACAAGCCTTATGAAGGAAAGCATGTGGTCTTTTTTATTTTGACCAATGTGATTCAGGTGTTTGAGAACTTTACTTATCACCGTGAATTTTATACCGAAGAAGGTGAAAATGTGGTGCTGGAATTTAGTGCCAATGTGAGTGGTAAGTCATTAAAAGGCATTGATATGATTCGTTTTAATGATCAGGGGAAAATCATCGACTTTGAAGTGATGATCCGTCCGATGAGTGGTTTGGCAGCATTGGCAGAGAAGATGGGCGCAAGATTTGCCAAGTATCAACCCAACTAAAGCACTAAAAATAGCCTAAGTAATATTCAGAGATTTAAAATGTGGTTAAAACTTTCAACTTTGGCTTTATTACCTATATTACTCATTCAGGGTACGAAAGTTCGTAAAAATACACCACGTCTGTTAGAAGCCCGTGGAGAGCGCGCAGGTACGACTGGTGAGGGACAACCGCTGTCTTTATTGATCTTAGGTGATTCAGCGGCGGCTGGCGTGGGTGTTGATACTCAACAAGACGCTTTATCAGGAGCGATCATTTCCGAATTACAGAATGAATATCGCTTGCAGTGGAAATTACAGGCAAAAACAGGTGATACTACTCAGCAAATTTACCAAACAGTACAACAGTTAGATCAGCAATGTTATGATGTAATCGTCACCTCAATCGGTGTTAATGATGTCACTAAGCTGACTTCAGCAAAGTCTTGGTTGAAACAGCAACAACAACTTTTTAGCTATATACAACAACAGTTTCAACCCAAGCTGATTATTGTGTCTGGTGTACCGCCAATGCAGCATTTTCCAGCTTTACCGAATCCATTGGCTTGGCTATTTGGAAAATATGCAGCACAAATGAATCAAGTATTACAACAATGGCTGGCGCCGCAGCCGCAATTTCATTTCATTCAATATGATGTAGAAACTTTTCAGGCGATGAATTTGCCAATGGCCAGTGATGGTTTTCATCCTGGCAAAGAAATTTATGCAATTTGGGGAAAACAGGTCGCTACTTTAGTGCAGCAAACATTTACTCATCGTTAGAGGCGGTATTGGATATGGGTATATCTGCTTTAGACAAAATAAAAGTGTTAGGTTCAGAACTCTTTGATACGGTACTCGGTGCTGAACAGCCGAAAATGTATTATGACCCGCAAGGGAAGATTAAGGATGTGCTGGAAAAATTACCTCAATTAAAGCAAAAATATCGTCCAACGCCATGGCTAAGTAATACACATCTACATTTGCTGTATTTTGATGTGATTCGAAAGAAAATGATCAAGCTTGAATATGATCGAATCGAACAATTACAGATGCAGGATGGTGGTGTAACGGCAATCGCATGGTATGGATATGACTTACCGCCAGAGACGCCGACTGTTGTGATTATGCATACCATTACAGGAACACCTGAAAGTATGCGGGAGCTGGTTAAAGACCTGCATGAATATACAGGGTGGAGAATCGCACTGTGTTTACGCCGTGGTCATGCAGGTTTACCGATGCCTGTACCACGTATTTCATTGTTTGGTTCGACCAGTGATTTAAAAGAACAATTGGCACATATTCAAAGCTTATTTCCAGACTCAGACTTATATGCTGTCGGTTCTTCTGCGGGTACAGGTTTGTTAGTGCGCTATCTAGGTGAGCAAGGTGCAGACACACCTTTCAAAGCTGCCTTTGCAATGTGTCCAGGTTATAACACTGAAATTGGCTTTAAAAATGTCCATCCTTTTTATAGCAAAATGATGACCAAGAAGCTTTTTAAGTACTTTATCTATCCGTATCAGGCTACATGGGGGCAACTTGCTTCTGTAGAAAAGGTGCTGACAACCACCAGCTTGGAAGAATTTGAAAAAGAATACTTTGAAATGGCTGGATTTCAGGATTATCAAAGTTATTGTCAGGCAATCAACCCGATCTATGTATTTGAAAATGTCAAAATTCCATTGATGATTTTGAATGCAGAAGATGATCCTGTCTGTTCAATCAAGAATCTGGAACCGTATAAAGATGCAATTCAGCATATGGAAAATATTGCTGTGGTAACGACGAAGAAGGGTAGCCATTGTGGCTTCTATGAAACGTTAAGTGTGAAATCTTGGGCTTCACGTTTGATGTCTGATTTTTTTAAGAATTATTAATAATGTAGAAATAAAAAAGCCATGAACTGCAACAAACGCGGTTCATGGCTTTTTTAGCAAGCAATAACATTAGTTGTTTAATGCAGGTGTAGCAGCAGCAATTGCGGCAGCAACAGCATCATCTTCACTTTGAGCTGGTGTAGATGATTTTGGTGCTTTTGCAGTTTGTTCAGCTTTAGGCTGCTCTACTTTAGCTGGTTTTGGTTCAGCTTTTACAGGTTGCTCAGCTTTAGGCTGTTCTGTTTTTGCTGGTTTTGGTTGTTCAGTACGTGGAGTTTCAGTTGCAGCAGGCGTTTCAGTCTGCGCAGGATGGATTTCACGACGAATTTCAGTGGTCGTATTTGCAGTTTCTTCGCGCGTTGTTTCAACAGCAGGCGCTGGAGCTTCTTGCTTATCAACACTTTCTAACGATTCAAACTCCTGAATTTTTTCAGGCTCAGGTTGTGGCTGAGTTTCAGTCGTTGACTGTTCTTGCTGCTCTTCGTTTTTAGGTTCTTCTTTTTTCACACAAGCAGTTAATAAAAGACCAGTCGCCAGTGCTGCACAAATTAAAAGTTTTTTATTTGCCATTGCTAAAACAACATATTAAATAAGGACAGCACGAATTATAACAGTAAAAGTATGTGAAGAAATCCCTATGCTTTGTTGAGTTTGTTTATATTTTATAATTGCTTGCAAATCCTCATCACTTTTATGGCTCATTTACTACGGTTTAAAACCGATTTTTAAGAAGTTTGAGGATGAATTTGAGCGCTTAAACGTAATTTAAGTATGAAAAATCATCAAATCCCGTAAATTTTTATCGAAAATGCTGATAGAATAACCAGTTGTTTATAGTTCTTTGAATTGATGCGGTTTGACTTTGCTTTATAGGGGCAGAGTACAGTAAAATTGCCCAACATTGTAGGCCGATTTCGGCTCGATTGTACGAGAAACTCAATGACCCATTTTATTTTTGTCACTGGTGGTGTGGTTTCATCA
Organism: Acinetobacter vivianii; assembly: GCF_014635885.1. Classification (GTDB taxonomy): domain Bacteria; phylum Pseudomonadota; class Gammaproteobacteria; order Pseudomonadales; family Moraxellaceae; genus Acinetobacter; species Acinetobacter vivianii. The sequence continues at coordinate 559,166 of NZ_BMDR01000001.1, read as the reverse complement.
CTAGGTAAAGGTATTTCTGCTGCTTCTGTTGCTGCACTTTTGGAAGCTCGTGGCTTAAAAGTCACTATGGTAAAAATGGATCCATACATTAATGTCGATCCAGGTACCATGAGTCCATTTCAGCATGGTGAAGTTTTCGTCACAGAGGATGGTGCTGAAACTGACTTAGATTTGGGATATTACGAACGTTTCTTACGTCGTGCGAAAATGACCAAACTGAATAACTTTACCAGCGGTCGTGTATATCAGGACGTTTTGAACAAAGAACGTCGTGGTGACTACCTAGGTGGTACTGTTCAAGTTATTCCACATATTACAGATAACATTAAAGAACGCGTACTTCGCGCAGGTGAAGGTTACGACGTTGCGATCGTTGAGATTGGTGGTACTGTTGGTGATATCGAATCACTTCCATTTATGGAATCAGTACGTCAGCTTATGGTTGAGTTGGGTCATAAACGCACAATGCTGATGCATTTGACCTTATTACCATATATCAAATCTGCTGCAGAATTGAAAACCAAGCCAACTCAGCATTCTGTGAAAGAACTTCTTTCAATCGGTATCCAGCCAGATATCTTGATCTGCCGTACTGAATACGATGTCGATGTTGATACTAAACGTAAAATTGCATTGTTCACGAATGTTGAAGCGCGTGCCGTTGTGGTATGTAAAGATGCGAAAACGATTTATCAAATTCCACGTACTTTCTACGAACAGAATGTTGATGACCTGATCTGCGAACGTTTTGGCTTCAACGATCTTCCAGAAGCAAATCTTGAAGATTGGGACAATGTTGTTGAGGCATTATTGAATCCTGAATACACAGTACGTGTTGCGATGGTGGGTAAATATGTAGAACTTCCAGATGCTTATAAATCTGTGAATGAAGCACTTTTACATGCTGGTATCCAGAACCGCGTTAAAGTTCAGATTGACTATGTCAATGCTGAAGAGCTTGAACAGCAAGACATTAGCATTTTAAGTACGGCTGATGCGATCTTGGTACCAGGTGGTTTTGGTGAGCGCGGTACTGAAGGCAAAATGAAAGCGATTCAGTATGCACGTGAAAACAAGATTCCATTCCTTGGTATTTGTTTAGGTATGCAATTGGCTGTGATTGAATATGCACGTAATGTTGCAGCGATGCCAGAAGCAAGTTCAACTGAATTTAACCGTTCAACTAAATATCCACTTATTGGTTTAATCACTGAATGGTTAGATGAACGTGGTGAATTACAGCAACGTAGCCTTGAGTCTGACTTGGGCGGTACGATGCGTTTAGGTGCACAAAAATCAGAACTGGTTGAAGGCACTAAAACACGTGAAGTATATGGCAAAGCTGAAATTACTGAACGTCACCGTCATCGTTATGAAATGAACGATCGTTTTATTCCGGCACTTGAAGAAGCTGGTATGAAAATTTCAGGCTATTCATCAGTACAACATTTAGTTGAAACTGTAGAAATTCCTGAACATCCTTGGTTTATTGCTGTACAATTCCACCCAGAATTTACAAGTTCACCACGTGATGGACACCCATTATTTGCTAGTTTTATCGGGGCTGCTAAAAATCAGCACCAAAAGTAAGTATTGAGTTTTAAATAAACTGGGAAAGTTTAAATGTCACAATTAAAACCACAAGAAGTTGTACGTTTAGGCGATATACAAATGGCAAATCATTTGCCATTTGTATTATTTGGCGGAATGAACGTACTTGAATCGAAAGATTTAGCATTTGAAATTGCTGAAACGTATGTTGATATTTGCAAACGCTTAGATATTCCTTACGTGTTCAAGGCAAGCTTTGACAAGGCAAATCGTTCGAGCTTGCATTCATTTCGTGGTCCAGGTCTGGAAAAAGGCATCGAGTGGTTGGCGGAGATTAAAAAACATTTTAATGTGCCAATCATTACCGATGTTCATGAACCTTACCAAGCAGCGCCTGTAGCTGAAGTCGCAGACATTATCCAGCTTCCTGCCTTCCTTAGTCGTCAGACTGATCTTGTTGAAGCAATGGCAAAAACTCAAGCCATTATCAATATCAAAAAAGCACAATTCCTAGCACCCCATGAAATGCGACATATCTTGCATAAATGTCTGGAAGCTGGGAATGACAAACTCATTCTTTGTGAACGTGGTTCAGCATTTGGCTATAACAACCTGATCGTTGATATGCTTGGCTTTGACACCATGAAAGAAATGAATGTGCCAGTATTCTTTGACGTTACCCATGCTTTACAAACACCAGGCGGACGTGCTGATTCTGCGGGTGGTCGTCGTGCTCAAATCACAACTTTGGCACGTTCAGGTATGGCAACAGGTTTAGCGGGTTTATTCCTGGAAGCGCATCCGGAACCGGAAATTGCAAAATGTGATGGACCATGTGCATTGCGTTTATCTCAGCTTGAGCCATTCTTGGCACAATTAAAAGAATTGGATACTTTAGTTAAAGGATTCAAAAAGTTAGACACCCACTGATGCAATAACTTGCATCTTGTTTTTCATTCAACAGAGGAATTGTTCATGAGCCAAATCGTTGACATCCGTGCACGTGAAATTTTGGACTCTCGTGGTAACCCAACCATCGAAGCAGACGTTATTTTAGAATCTGGGGTTGTTGGTCGTGCATGTGCACCATCTGGTGCTTCAACTGGTTCTCGTGAAGCTTTAGAACTTCGTGATGGCGATAAAGCACGTTATTTGGGTAAAGGTGTTAAAACTGCGGTTAATAACGTAAATACGATTATCCGTGACGCTTTAGTGGGCAAATCAGTATTTGAACAAAAAGACATCGATAATACGATGATCGAACTTGATGGTACTGAAAATAAAGAAAAATTAGGTGCTAACGCAACTTTAGCTGTTTCATTGGCTGCTGCTCGCGCTGCTGCTGAAGAAAAGAAAATTCCTCTTTTCCAATACATCGCAGATCTTCGTGGTCAAACGACTTTGACTATGCCTGTACCAATGATGAATATCATCAATGGTGGTTCGCATGCAGACAACAATGTTGATATTCAAGAGTTCATGATTGAGCCTGTAGGCTTTACATCATTTGCTGAAGCATTACGTGCAGGTGCAGAAATCTTCCATTCGCTAAAATCAGTTTTAAACAAAAAAGGTTTAAACACTGCGGTAGGTGATGAAGGTGGTTTTGCGCCAAACTTGCGTTCAAACGAAGAAGCAATCACTGTTATTCTTGAAGCGATTGGTCAAACGGGTTACAAAGCTGGTTCTGATATCATGTTGGCACTTGACTGTGCTTCTTCAGAATTTTACAAAAATGGTCAATATGTCCTTGCTGGTGAAGGCAATAAAGCATTCACAAGCAACCAGTTCTCTGACTATTTAGCTGGTCTCGTAAACCAGTACCCAATCATTTCGATTGAAGATGGTCTGGATGAATCTGACTGGGAAGGTTGGAGCTACTTAACATCAATCCTTGGTGACAAAATCCAGTTGGTTGGCGACGATTTATTCGTAACTAATCCTAAGATTTTACAACGTGGTATTAATGAGAAAGTCGGTAACTCGATTCTGATCAAATACAACCAGATTGGTACATTGACTGAAACTCTAGATGCAATCTACCTTGCGAAAGCAAATGGTTATAGCACTGTAATCTCACACCGTTCAGGTGAAACTGAAGATTCAACAATTGCTGACTTGGCAGTGGGTACAGCAGCGGGTCAAATCAAGACGGGTTCACTATGCCGTTCTGACCGTGTAGCGAAATATAACCAATTGCTTCGTATTGAAGAATTAACGAAAGCAGCTTACCGCGGTAAAGCTGAATTCAAAGGTCTAAAATAAGGTCAAATTATCTATGTTGAAAACTTCTGATCATCTTTCTTTACAAAAGAGAGAAACTCTGCAAATTCATAATCCTATAGAATTCGCAGATGATCTTCCTTTCAGAAGGATGTAGGGGCTTTTTCATGTTAGAGATGTTTCGATCGACCTCGAGTAAATTGATTCTGTTGCTTGCAGTCGTTTTGGTTGCAAGCTTGCAGTATCAATTCTGGTTAGGTGAGGGCGGCTATTTCCCTCACCAAGCCTTAACTCAGCAAATTACTCAACAAGCTGAAATTAATACTGAATTAAAAGAACGAAATCGTATTTTAGCTGCCGAAGTTTTTGATTTAAAAAATGGTAGCGAAGCGATTGAAGAACATGCACGTTTAGATTTAGGTTTAATTAAACCCAATGAAACATTTGTGCAAATGAGTACAATCAGTACCCATTACAAACCGATTTATATTGATCCAAACGCAAAAGAAGATACTGCAACGAATGAAAACCCAGACTAAGCTGTGGGCGGTTGTACCAGCAGCAGGTTCGGGCAGTCGTTTTTCTAAAACTGAATTAAAACAATATCAGTATATTCAAAATCATACTGTACTTGAACATACCGTTAATCGTCTAAATACACTTGATCTGGCCGGATGTGTGCTTGCCATCGGTCAGCAAGATAATTTTGCCAAAACACTGCCGTTTCAACATAAAGATAATCTGCATTTTTGTGAAGGTGGTGACGAGCGTGTGCACTCTGTTTTAAATGCCTTGATTTATTTGTCTGAAATTGCAGATAAAAATGATTGGGTATTGGTTCATGACGCGGCACGCCCATGTGTTACTTCGGATTGTTTAACCCGTTTGGTTGAGTCAGCACAGCATTCAAATCAAAGTGCAATTCTGGCCATTCCAGTACGTGACACTTTAAAACAAGTCCCAAGCGAGAATCAGATCGAGAAAACGGTAAGCCGTGAATTGTTGTGGCAAGCTCAGACACCACAAATGGCTCGATTGCAAGTTTTAAAAAGTGCAATTGAACAGGCCTTAGCAGATCATATTGTGATTACAGATGAAGCAAGTGCTTTGGAATATGTGAAAGAACCTGTGCAAGTGGTGCAGGGACGATCTGATAATATTAAAATTACTTATGCCGATGATCTGGAATTGGCGCGGCTCATTTTACAATCTCAAATTCATTCATAATTATTTCGTTTGCTCTATAAATCAGTTTTTCTCAGTGCTGTAATAGCCTAAGTAAAACTCAGTGAAGTTTACTGTTTGTTTACATTAACTTAAATGACAAAAAACTGACGATTTGTTAAATTTGAACAACATACTTTATAACGGATCAACAAATGAAAAAATTATTACTTGCGGGCCTTTTTACTTTTTCTTTAGTTGGCTGCGCAACGACTCCTCAACAGCCTGAAGATACTGTACAGGAAACAATTCGCTATTCTACTAGCCCTTGTTTTGGTACTTGTCCAATCTATTCTGTTGAGATTACACCTGAAGGCGCTGTTCATTTTGATGGTAAACAATATACTAAAGTGACAGGTACTCAGGATTTAAAAGTTGATCCTTCTGTTTATACCAAGCTCCAACAAGAATTAAAAACTTACCGTCCAGCGACTGGCGCGAATGTAAAAACAACGGGCTGTGCAGAAACAGCAACTGATCACCAAAGTGCTTTCTTTGCATGGAAACGTCCAGATGGTACAGTGACTCAGTTAAGCCACTACACAGGCTGCATCTCTCCAGCAAATGCTGAGCTCAATAAAGTGATTGAAAAGTTGCCTAAGACGATTGGTATTGAAGATTTAGTACGTTAATCTCGACTTCGCTTAAAGAGAAGGCTTAATTACGCAAATGTAGTTAAGCCTTTTTTCATTTGTATAAAGATTAAAAATAACATATTATAAAAACATATATTGTTTTGTGAGAGGAAGATGAGCAGCATTATTCTGGCTTTGATTGGTGGTGGGCTGATTGGATCTGCTGTTATCGGCTATTTATATATAAATGGTCGTATTGCTGGCATTAGCGGGTTAATTGCTCAACTCTTACAACCGAAATCTTTCATTGGAAGCTCTGCTTTCTGGTTCTTGATGGGCTTAATTGTTACTCCTTTTATTTATCAGTTATTCGTACAGCCACAGATTATTTTGGATTCTTCTCCATTTGCTTTGATTGCCGCGGGTTTACTGGTGGGCTTTGGTACACGATTGGGTTCAGGGTGTACCAGTGGTCATGGAATCTGTGGGATTAGCCGTTTATCAATCCGTTCAATCATCGCAACCGTTACATTTATGCTTGTGGGAATGCTCACGGTCTATGTCGCACGTCATCTTTTGGGAGCGATATGATGAAAAACCTATTTGCTTTTATCTTTGGAAGCATATTTGCGCTAGGTTTAATGATTTCAGGAATGTCAAATCCCGAAAAAGTGTTAAGCTTCTTAGATATTTTGGGTGAGTGGGATATCAGTTTGATGTTTGTAATGATTGGTGCAATTGCTGTGGCATTTATTCCATTTCAAAAAGCAATCCGTCATCCTAGAACTATCTTGGGAGAAACGATAGCATTGCCGCAGAATCGTCAGATCGATAAAAAGCTGATTATCGGCGCGGTTCTATTTGGTATAGGTTGGGGAATTGCAGGTATTTGCCCAGCACCAGCGCTTACTTTAATTGGACTCGGTTATACACAAATCTGGTATTTCATTATTGCCATGTTAATCGGTATGTTTCTTCATCATCTTTGGGCCAAATCAAGCGGAGAGTAGCAATGTCAAATCCACAAGTTAAAGCTTTCTTTGATGAAAATAGTAACACCTTTAGCTATGTTGTCAGTGATCCTGAAACCCGTTATTGCGCAATTATCGATAGTGTACTGGATTATGATGCCGCTTCTGCGACAACCTCAACAACGCATGCCGATGAGATTATTGCCTATATTCGAACTCAGGCCTTAGAAGTTGAATGGATCTTAGAAACACATGTGCATGCTGATCATTTAACGGCTTCGCAATATTTAAAATCACAACTTGGTGGAAAAATTGCCATGAGTGAAAAAATTGCTGTGGTTCAGGAGACTTTTAGTGCGATCTATGATCTTGATATAAAGTATTTTAATTCCCAACAAATATTTGACCATCTTTTTAAAGATAATGAGCATTTCCAGATTGGACATTTAGATGCATTTAATATTCCAACACCTGGTCATACACCTGCATGTTTAAGCTATGTAATTGAAGATGCTGTTTTTATTGGCGATACTTTATTTATGCCTGATTACGGCACAGCACGTTGTGATTTCCCCAAAGGGAGTGCAGACCTGCTGTTTGAGTCCATACAAAAACTTTATCAATTACCCGAACAGACCCGAGTTTTTCTTTGCCATGATTATAAGCCTGAAGGGCGAGATGAGTACGTTTGTGAAACCAGTATTCAGGCTCAAAAACAATCTAATATTCATTTAAATGCCGCAACGCCAAAACAGGAATTCGTAAAAATGCGGCAGGCACGAGATGCAACCTTATCAATGCCAAAGCTGATATTACCTGCGATTCAAATCAATATGGATGCAGGGCGTTTTCCTGAACCTGAAGCCAATGAAATTCGTTATTTAAAGCTTCCTTTAAATTATTTTAAATCCTGAATTTTCCAAAATATGACGTTTAAAAATCGCATTTCTTTTCCTAAATAGCCTAAGTAATATTAAGCTTGAAACAGCGAGCACAAGCAAAGACCAACAAAAAGTCAAAACAAAAATTTTGTACTTTAAGAAAGAGCTATGTTAAAACTACATCCATTTTGAGACTTACATCAATCAGGATATAGGAATGACAACCATCTACTTAGTCAGACATGGTCAAGCTTCATTTGGCAAAACTAATTATGATGAGCTGTCAGAAAATGGCGAAGCACAAGCAAAACTCTTGGGTCAATATTTCAAGAATATTTTTACTGAACAGCCTTATATCGTTTCAGGGAGTATGAAACGTCATCAGCAAACCACACAAATTTCTTTAAGTGAATGTTTTCCTCAGGCCATGTATAAGACCGATGGATTGTGGAATGAGTTTAATCACCAACAGGTGTTTTCACTGTATGAACCTAGATTTTCGCAGCCAGAAGTATTAAAACAGGATGTTTTTAAAGAAGTTGATCCAAGGGCTTATTTGGCGCAAATTTTTGATAAGGCAATTGAGCGATGGGCAAATGATGAATTTCATCATGAATACGATGAATCTTGGCCTGTTTTTAAAACCAGAGTAAATCAGGCATTACAAAATTTATGTACTGAGTTAGTAGATCGGCAGCCTCAGGAAGCGATTGTATTTACTTCTGGTGGTGTTATCTCTGTGATTATTGGAAAGTTACTTGAGTTGAGTGTACAACGTACTTTCGCGCTGAGCTGGTCGATTGCAAATACAAGTGTTACCACTTTAAAACTGAGTAATGGCGCACTTCAGCTCATCAGTATGAATGAACACCAATTTATCAAATCAAAAAATCCAAACTTATTAACCTGGCTCTAAAGTAGAGCTGGGTACAATATTCAATATAATGCCTGACTTGACCATCCGCTAACCAAAGTTATAGAAAAATATTTGAAGCTTGAAAAGGAACGGGAAGAAAAATTTATATTACTTTATATTTCACATAATTAAAAAAGTTTAAATCCACGTTAGAATATAACGCTTACTTGATAAATAAAGAATTCAAAGTTTCCACATTTACTCATTTACATTAAAAAAAGGAAAAAACATGTCTCAACATGACTTTAATTTATCAGATCATTTTAAGCTGGGTATTTTTGCTTTTAATTGTTCTGGAGGACTCACTGCTTCTACTTTGGAAGATGGCTGGGATGCCAGTTGGGAGAAAAATCTGGAACTGGCACAAATGGCTGATGACGCTGGAATTGATTTTCTTTTATCTGCTGCGAGATTTATTGGCCATGGCGGTGAAAAGGATTTTCATGGTAAAGTTCTGGAAACCGTGACCTGGACATCAGCTTTATTAGCAAAAACCAATAAAATTCATGTATTCGCCACATTACACAGCGCGTTAAACCATCCAGTTGTCGTTGCCAAGCAAATTGCGACCATGGCTCAAATCAGTGGCAATCGGGTCGGTTTAAATATTATCGCAGGTTGGAACAAACCTGAATATGACGCAATGGGATTACAACTGCCAGATGATCATGAAACGCGTTATGATTATGCGCATGAGTGGTATGGATTAGTTAAGAAAACTTGGCAGAGTAAAGAATCCTTTGATTGGAATGGAAAGTTCTTTCAAACGAAAGGGACTTATGGAAAGCCGAATTTGATACCAGCTCCACCGATCTTTAATGCGGCAGGCTCTAAAGAAGGCCGTGAATTCGCAGTTAAAAATTCAGATTTCTTATTTACACCTGCATCAGATCTTGAGCGTTCTGTTTCTGAAATTAAAGAACTGAAGAAAGAAGCCGAAGCACTTGATAGAAGTATTAAAGTATTGACCTTTTCACATGTCATTTGTCGTCCTACAGAGGAAGAAGCCCAAGCAGAATGGGATCGACAATTGAATAATGCAGATGAGGGTGCAGTACAACATTTAATAGATACCTTATTTTCATTCTGTAAATCTTTCCCGCCTGATTTATTTGAAGGATTACGCCAACGTATTGTTGTGGGGCATGGCGGTTTCCCATTAGTAGGTACACCAGAGCAGGTTGCGGACGGACTGATTTCTTTACAGCACACGGGATTCTCAGGTACTACATTATCATTTCTAAACTATACGCAAGAATTTCCATATTTTAGAGAACATGTTATGCCGATATTGAAAGAAAAAGGATTGCTTCAATCTGCGTCCTAATTCTTGTGATGGGTGGATGATCTTGGGTAGAAAAGGTCATCCACTGATCAAATACTGACTTGTGAGTGCTTTATTTATATGACAAAAAACATTCAATTGATTGATTTTTGAACATGTTTTTTGATTTTTTATGGTATAAAAATATCTCAATTATTAAACTTGAGAATAACAAATGTCTGAACAAAAATATCATTGGTATTTGATTGGTTATACTTTTAATGATGCAAGTAATAATGGAAATACAAGAAGTTTTAACATTCAACTGCCATTAGAATCCTTTCTACCACCTGTTTCTAAAACGAAACTAAATGAGTTGAATGCAATTGGTGCTGAATGGATCAAGAAAAGTGATCCCTCAACACAGCCAGTGAACTTGTTTGCCATGTCGATTTGTTACCTGGGTGAGATGACCCAAGCGGAATTTAATGCATAATGAAAAATACAAGAATGTTTGGATGGTAGAAAAGTCTGGTTAGACTGTTCAACATTCATTTTTAATGTATGCTATAAATACCCTCATGATATTGAGGGTATTTTATGAAAAGAATAGTAATATCAAGTATATTAGTCACTACTATGACTGGATGTTCTAAGACAACCTTTAATCATGATCAAGAAGTTAAAAAGGCATATCAAATTTTAGCAGAATTACCTGAAGATAAACGTCATCCAATATTTATTTATGCCGACGATATTTTACAAAAGTATCCTGATTTAAAACATGCTGTTCGAGAAGATGGGAATGTTGTCAGGTACAATCCCATAGATGCTAATCTGGATTACGAATTTACTCCAGATCAACATTGGCTTGATATTGGTATTTATAGAGCTTCTGAAGGAAATGATTGGAGAGCTATAGCTGTCTTTTCAAGATATCCAAATAATTATGAATCTTCAAAAAAAGAAGCACTCAAATACTGTAAAGAAATACTAGAAATTGCAAATCCGAACTTTTCTATTGTGTTTGATGACTTCGTTTCTAAATTTGATAAAAAGGTAAAAGAGACAGGATATCAAAGTTATTTTCATACAATTGGTGAAAATTATTCTATAGATTTTGATGGTACTACTTTTAATAAAGGAGACCCTTTTTTATGTACGGTATATCAGAAATAATACAATATATTTCTCTTACTCTATTACATAGATGACTCCTTATAAATAAATTCATTTTTGTATATTTTTTTAATGACTTCGTATCAGCCATTTGATAAATTACCTGCATAATAAAGGGGTATTTTTATGACAAGAATTTTAATTACTTCAATGCTATTGGCCTTGAGTTTTAATGTAACAGCTAATACTGATGATGAATTGAAAGAACAAGGAATTATTGGGCAGGATTTTAAGTTTATAGATCTTGATCGGGCGACTGAGTATTTTAAGAAGTCGACTGAGAAGACTTCAAAATCAGTGACTTATAAATCTAATGAGTTGGTAAAAATAACATCAGCTTCCGCGACCCCATTTTATTCTTCAGTAACATTCAGCCCAGCTTTAGATATATCTGAAACTGAAGAAAAAGATTTAGCTGATTTTATAAGTACCAAGGATAGTTATCAGGTTTGGTGCAAAGAGCTTTATAGCTCTAAATATATGGGCGTTAATGATCATAAAGTTGAGGTCTTTTATAAAAATAAAGTTGGAGAGACTTTAGGTAGTGTGATTTTGAATAATGAAACTTGTAGATAGCATTTTTTAGTAATTACGACTTCTAATTATTGATTAGAACAACTTAATAAAGCATAAATAGGTATTCAAGTTAGCAATAGAATAATTTAATTTATTAAGTCACTGTTTTATTTAAATTAAACTGACCTCTTATGGTCAGTTTTTTTATTGCTTAGAAAGAAGATACTATAAGTTAAGCGTCTTACTCAGCCATTTTGGCTGTACTCAAAGCTTATGTCTAATGAAACTATAATTTCAGCAATAAAATTAATAAAGAATAGTATTTTCAATAATTTAAAACATTACAAATAAATTAAGAACGTTAAGTAGCTGAAGGAATCTTGTTTATTATGATGCAATTACACTTAAGTACGCTGAAGTTAATAGATGAAGTATTTTTTATGTATTGACCTTTTGTACTTATTGTCTGACCGTATCTTTATAAGAGTAACAACACTATTCACGTAAGTATATCTATAAGAATTCCTTAAAGAGGGTATTTTTTCTATAAGCGCTACTTTTAACTACAGTTAATTTTGTTAATTTCATCACAAAAAATTAGTGATTAGTCACCTTTTATCAGTAAGTAAAATTTATTGTTTGATAAAAAAACATTTGTAGTTATATTCAAAAAACATATTACTAAATCAGGTAATGTGGAATTTCAGGAAGAAATAAAATGAAAAAAACAGCAACAAAAATTGTAATCGCAACAACTTTGATGTCTTTAACCAACTTAACTTATGCCCAAGAATTTAAGCGATTCTCGGTCTCGGCAGGTTGGTTACATGTGATGCCGCAAGGTAAGGCGAATCCCTTTAATATTAATACCAATGTTAAAAATGGAACGGTCACCAAAGTCGGAAGTATTTCGACGACTAGCTTCTTAAACTCTGTTGATCCGAATGCGATGGGAACTGATCTAGGAGGAGAGCAGTTTAACCAAAAAGAATTTCTCGAGTTTGCTTTAAATGAGCCATCTTTGGCAGCAATATTAACTGATGGAAATGGCAATATCCTGCCAGAAGTTGCTGGTAGTGCTAATATTTATGGGTTAGAAAACTGGCGGCAAAATGATGCGGGTCTTGAAGTTGATGATGTCGATACTTTAGGTTTAATGTTTAATTATTATTTGAATGACAAAGTTTCATTACAGTTAATCGGGGGCGTTCCACCGAAAGTTGATATTAAAGGAGAGGGAGAAATTGCAGCGCCTCTAACTGGATTAGCAGTTTCTCCAAATGAAATCGTAAAGATTTTGTTCCCTGATGGTATTACCTTAGGTCAATCTATTCCTATTACAAATTTAGGTAACAAGTCCAAAGCTGCAACAGTTCGCGCATGGACTCCAGCGATAGAAGCACAATATCAGTTTGGTACAGGTGGCGTAGATAAATTTAGACCATATGTTGGCGCTGGTCTGATGTATGCTCATTTTAACCAGATTAAGCTTAATGAAGGAATTAGAGCTGATTTGATCTCAGCTGGGCATATGATTCAAAATGTATTGGATGGTAAAGGTGGAGCTGCTTTAGACCGAAAAGTCTCAAGTGGTGATATGACTGTCAAAGTAGATGCGGATGATGCGATTGCACCTATTGTTTCCGTTGGTTTTACTTATGATTTTAATGATTCTTGGTATGGAGTCGGTTCAGTTTCCTATGCCAAATTAAATAATAAAGCCACTATTGATGTCGTCAACAAAAATACAGGCAGTAAATTAATTCACGCGACAACCAAGATCGATATTGATCCACTGATTACTTATGTTGGTGTGGGATATCGTTTCTAGTACAGAGATCGATGAAAAAGCGCTTTAAGAGAGTAATAGACATCTTTCAATTTTTCTATTAAATTCAAAAAAAACCATAACTTACATCGTTATGGTTTTTTATAATTATCCAAAATTTAATATAAAGTTAGTCAATTTTTATAAAATAAACATTTTCATCAACTTGGATCGGCTGTTCTGCAAAAGGAACAACGACAATACAGTTCGCAACCAGATAAGGTTCTATTTCATAAGCATGCTGCTTTTCAATTATCTCTAAGTCATACTGACCATCATCATGAAGTTGATATTTGCCCCATACTAGTCTCTTTTGAACCAGATCTGTTTCAATTTTTTGTTTAGCGCGACCTTTTATAAATATTTTGTTGAGAAAATCTGGATCATGTTTATTTAGAATATACTTCACCATGAAATGCATGAGTAAGGCAATGTCTTGCATATCACCAGGGAGATTAATGATCGTCGTTTTATCTTCTGTGATAACGGTCTTAGAACCTCTAGGATTACCTTGATCATCAATGAGCGGTACGATTTCACGTACTTCAGGAGTTCTAGGCATACTTCTAATAATACCCATTTCAGCAGCAGGAATAGAGCGTGTTTGGAAATTTGAGGTCATACTGCCAGGATCAAAAGTCGTTAGTCTACCGATTGAAAATACTGATCCACCAATGTTCTTGTGAGAACAGATAATCATTACATCAAAATTTGGAATATGTTCTTCAAAAAAACGATTATAACTTTCCCAATCAGTTGTTAATGTCTCATCTAAAGTTGGGTCTTTCTCTTTCTTACGGCTATTGTATGCTGAATCATAACGCTGTGGCTTAAGTTGCTTTATCTCAACGTTATCGTAACCCCACGTTTTCAATACGTCTTTAACGTACAAGCTTTCTTCACAAAATGAATGCTCCTCATCAAAGGAATGCATACTCACAACCATAATTCGTGGATTTTTATAAATTGTGATTTCTTTAATTCCAGAGCGTCTGAGTGCAATCAATTTTTCTGGTGTGATCTTTTCATTTTTAGCTAAGATTAGATCACCTTGTTGAATTACGCTGCCTTGCTGGATAACGCCTTGCATTGTAGAGACAGGTGCTATAATTTTTTTATTATCATAATCAGAAATATCTAAACGCTTATCTTCTTCTGCAATAACAGCATCAACAGATTCAGGTAATTTTGTATATTGTGGAATTCTGAGTAGATTTTTACCACTCAGATCCAACTTGTATGGGTTCACTGAACGATAAAGTTGCGATCCCCAGCAGTATAGGTTATCGATTAATATTGGCCGCTGTTTACTTGCAGCTTGAGTTGATTCTGAATTAATAGCCCAACCGGTGTAAGCAGATATGTTATGGACTGGATAGTCCTGTAAAGCATGAATATCAGTTGCATTTACTTGATTAAGTGCCATTTCTAAGTTTACAGTATCCTTTAGTTCCCCCAGAGGAAGCTGCATAAAAAGGCGATAATAAATCGTGGTCAGATCATATGGAAGATCTTCAGGTACGGGAAGTTTACGCATAAGTATAAGTCCAAGAGGTAGCTCTGATTTGAGCTACCTCTTTAAATGAGTCATTAATCAACTTTTAAAAAGAATTCATCTTGATCTAGCACTCTTTCCGCACTAAAAAAAGCACCTAAACGAGCACCTGCTCTCCGATTATCAGAGGCGTCAATCTTTTTCACGGAAGCATCTGCTCCACCTTCATCTGTTGCCGCAAATGGAAATTCATCACAATCGCAATCCGTTGCAACTTCATCAGAATCACCTGTAAAGAAGCATTTCGAACCCACAGTTGGACCATATTTTGCCTTACAGTTTTTGACGGAAATGGCTCGATGTTCTTTGCGTTTTCCTGCATCTCTAAGACGATGTAAAGGTCTTGAATTTGACGTTCTAAATAGTGAGTTTGGTGCACTAGCAATAAACTCCCCCGGTTTTCCTGCTAAAAAGGCTTCTTTAATATGCTTTGCAGATTCATCTACATCAGGATCAGTAAGTTTAATTGTGGTCATAATCGCTGGTGCATTGGGATAGACACAGCCCTGTGTGTTTAATTTGGCCTTCCCAATATCACACCTTACACTAGGATTATAAAGGCCTGGGTCCAAATAGCCTGCATTATCAAAAGATTCTTTTACTTTTGCAACCTGAAAACTAACACTGGGAGATAAAAATAAAGGATTTGATGTTGCAAGAGATGCTTTTGAGGGTGTAAATGTGGTAATTGACTCTGCAGATAAACCATTAACTAAATTAATAGGATTGCCATATACAGTTTTTACAGTACATTCATAACAATACAATTCTGGACGTACTTTTAAAGATTCGCCAGGCTTTCCAATAATTTGAGTACGTAATTTATATTTATAACTCCAGGTTAATGCATTTTTAGGATTATCAGAATAAACATATGCAGTAACTTTTGCAGTACCAACATTCAGGCCTTGTGCATCAGTTAAAGCTATTTCTCGCTGTTCTGACATTAGACAATGTGACCCTCTACTTATAAAACTATCAAGATCTTTACCCACTGTTTTACAAATTGGTGATACATCTAAAGCACTCGCTGCGTAACTACTCGATGCTATAAACAAAGCACTTATGCCCATTATATATTTAGTTATATTTAACATGAATTTTCCAATTTTTTAGTAAAAAAATTTCAAATAATTTCCTTTAAATTATCTAAAACCCGAACAAATAATAAATAAAAAAATTAAAAAGTAAATTTATTTGTTAAAAATTATTAACTTATATTTATCATATGGTCTTTTTTTACACAGTGGAGTTGTAAAGATAATCATAAAAATATTTTATTTTTCATGTAATTAAATAGCATATTTTATTTAAAATAATTTGTTAACTTATTTTAAATAGTAAGCTTTTTTATTACAATTATCTTAATAAATATTCCTTTTTGAAATAAGTTCATAAGAAGTTCCTATACCTTTATTTCTGTGTATTTAATAAGGTTATCTGTTCATAAATATCAGTCTTAAAAAAATATATCCATGGGGGCTACTATCTATATGAGCTGAAAAAATGCAGGTCCAAAAGTCCCTTTGATATACATGTTGTTGGCGTTACTTTTTACTTTATGTGTCAAATTTAGATATATAACTTTATAAAGTTAGTTTGTTGGTCTGATTAAGTTATTAATCGAAATAGTTTAGTGATATTATAAGGGTATTAATCCGAATATGAGTTCTATAATCTATGATAATTGAGAGCTTTATTATTGTTAAAAAAACGATTCTTAGCACCTCAAAGAACCAAGCAAAAAACTGGAAAATTCGATAAAATGATTAAAAATATTCATTCAATTTGAAATTTGGCTATTGATATAAATGACTGATATAGAAATAGAAACACATCCACTACAACCGTTTTTACCTTCCAATGCCAAGCTATTGATGTTGGGAAGTTTTCCACCGCCACAAAGCCGCTGGAAGATGGATTTTTACTATCCTAACTATCAAAATGACATGTGGAGAATATTTGGCCTTATTTTCTTTAATGATAAAAATCATTTTTTAGATTTACCCAATAAAAACTTTAAAGAACAACAAATTCGTGAGTTTCTAACTGAGATTGGGGTAGGAATATTTGATACGGCGTATCAGATTAAACGCTTGCAGGGTAATGCATCGGATAAGTTTTTAGAAATTGTCACACCCACAGATTTATCAAAGTTACTTGAGCAAATACCAATGTGTCATACCATCATGACAACGGGGGATAAGGCAACGGATACACTAATGCAGCATTTTCCAGATCAGCCAATAAAACCAATGATAGGGCAATCTGTACAGGTTAAACATCTTGATCGGGAGCTGAATTTATATCGTTTACCTTCTTCGTCACGCGCCTATCCCTTAGCATTAGAAAAGAAAGCAGAAGTCTATCAACAATTTTTTCAGCAAATTGGTTTGGTGTAATTAAAAAAGAGGAGGGAAGCTATGAGTGATGATGTCCCTAGTCCTATTGATTTAAGGCTTTATGCAGATGCGCTTGAATGGCAAGAAACAGCAAATGCAAAACGTCCATGGAGACAGGACTTCTTTCAGTATTATGTAGACTTTATAAAAGCTCATATCGGTAATAATTGCCATATATTAGAACTGGGGTCTGGGCCTGGTTTTTTAGCTCAACATTTGTTATCGCAACTTGATGGTATTAAATATCACGCTTTTGATTTTTCTGAAGTGATGCACACCCTTGCACAAGAGAAATTAAATGCCACTGAAAAAGCACGAGCAACCTACATTATCGGAGATTTTAAAGAGCCGATGGCAAGATAGCCTAACTCAAAAATTTGACATCATCATCATTCATCAAGCTTTACATGAGCTTCGCCATAAGAAATATGCAACCGATTTTCATAAAATCGTGAAGACCTTATTAAAATCTGAAGGCTATTATCTGGTTTGTGATCATATTTGTGCGCCTGATGCGATGCAAAATGATCAACTTTTTATGAGTAAACAAGAGCATATTGATGCTTTAAAAAAGGCATCTTTTGATGTTATCAAAATGCCTTTAGAAATAGCAGGTTTGTGCTTATTTGAAATGTCATCTGGTTAAGATAATCAATAAACCTGAATAAGGTCTACATCATCCACTCTACAGGGAAATATGACACCACATTCATGGTAAAGCGTTGGAATCTGGTACTTTCAGGATCATGATGATGCTGAATAACTTCACCATTGTCTTTATGCTCATACCAGACAATATTGCCATGTTCATCTAATTTAAGTTGATAAGCCACTTGTAATAAATGCTGGTCGAGCATTGCGGTAATCTGGTCTTGTAAATGATCAGATTCCACCACCAAACCCACTTCAGTATTTAGATGAGCAGAGCGTGGGTCAAAGTTAAATGAACCAATAAAAACTTTTCCATCAACATCAAAAAACTTGGCGTGTAAGCTGGAGCGATTTTTACCTTTGACGGGAATGACACTTCCTGTCGCAATTTCATACCAAGTCCGCTTTTTACGCTCGATGTTGGGCTTAAACTCATAAAGCTGCACACCATTTTGTAAAAGCGGCTTACGATACTGGCTATAGAACGAATGAACTACGGCCACATCATTCGCAACCAGACTATTGGTCAGTACCCTTACTTTGATACCGTCTTTAGAAAGTTGATTGAGATAGGCCGTACCACGTTCAGTCGGAACAAAATAGGCAGATACCAGTTCCATGTGTTGTTCTGGTTTGCCCATAATATTGAGGACTTGGGAATAGAGAAGTTGCTGTTGTTGTGCTTGTCCGCGTGCCTTATCTGGATGATCAGCCACAAAATGGGCTTTGGCCCACTGGATTGGATAATTTTCTAAACGTAATTTTAAATAATCTTGTGCGGCTTCTAATTTATCTTCGGTTGGTGTATTGACCTGATCCAGCGTTTTATATGAGATTCTTAGGTTTTCAAGTTGCTGAGCAGAGCCATGACCTAACAATTGTTCTGTTGAATAGCTCAGTGAATGATTCCAGAACTCATCAAATACATCTTCCGCTCGCTCTACTGCTTTGCCGTAAAATAAAATATCCATGTCGCTGAACTGAAACTGGTCACCAGCATCAAAATATTCACTACTGATATTTCGTCCACCAGTAACAGCAATAGAATGATCTGCCAGCGTAAGCTTGTTGTGCATGCGATGGTTAATCTGTTTTAAGCGGAAGATATAATCAATAAAACGGAGGTGTCTAAATTTATAAGGATTGAAAATACGGATTTCAAAATTTGGATGCTGGGCAAGGGCTTTTAGAGTCTTATCCAGTTTTATTCCATTTTGGTCATCAATCAGCAGGCGGACTTTTACACCACGATCAGCAGCATTCAGCAGTTCATGAAGCATCAGATTGCCAATGGCATCGTCATTCCAGATATAGTATTGTAAATCAAGCTGATGCTTGGCATTTCTGATTAAATGAATACGTGAGGCAATGCTTAGAAAAGCATCATCCAAAGCTAAAAAAGCCGTTAAACCGTTTTCAATATTAAGATCGGCCTGTGGGTCATTCATCCACTTTGTTTTAGTTTGCAAGGAATTACTCCGATCATGATTTTCATTCGGTGGTAAAGAACAACCACCAATTCCTAACATAATAACAAGTGTCGTTATCTTAAAATGGTATGAATTGTTTATCATTTTAGTGGTCAAGCGTGAATCCAAGAGTAATGTATAGGTGTTTGATTTTCTTATATATCTAAATGGTTTTTCTTTCCAATGGTTAAATGTAATTGTAAGCAGAATCAACTGGTTACCACTTTCACTATCTTTTTTCATATATAAATAAGTTTGAATCAATGCAACATTATCATCTGTGGATCAATAGATATTGAGTTAATTTACTATACTGGTGTATAGTATATTTTTAGATTTAATGTGGTCTACATTATGCCTAAACAATTAGAGGATAAAAAAAAGATTCTCACGCGTGTAAGGCGAATTCAAGGTCAAGTCCAGAGTGTTGAACGTGCTTTGGAGAATGACACAGAATGCGCTGATATCTTGCAGCAAATTTGTGCAGTTCGCGGCGCATTAAATGGTTTGATGACTGAACTACTCGAAATTCATTTAAAAGATACTTTAGTTGTCGGTGAATCTTCTGAGTTGCAACGCAGTCAAGAGCTTATTCAAGTCAGTAAAATTCTTAAATCTTATTTAAAGTAAAATTCAGGAGTGTCATTGTGATTAAATCTCGTGCAGCCGTTGCATTTGCCGCAGGTGAACCATTACAAATCGTAGAGCTTGATGTTGAGCCACCAAGAGCGGGTGAGGTTCTCATTAAAATTACGCATACTGGGGTGTGCCATACAGATGCCTTCACTTTATCAGGTGATGATCCTGAAGGTGTATTTCCTGCTGTTTTAGGCCATGAAGGTGCAGGGGTTGTGGTACAAGTGGGTGAAGGTGTGAACAGCGTCGCAGTAGGCGATCACGTGATCCCATTATATACGGCTGAATGTAAAGAATGCTTATTCTGTAAATCTGGAAAAACCAATCTTTGTGTTGCGGTACGTGCAACTCAAGGTAAAGGTGTCATGCCAGATGGCACCACTCGTTTTTCTTATAACGGTCAACCGATCTATCACTACATGGGCTGTTCAACCTTTAGTGAATATACGGTAGTCGCTGAAGTGTCTTTGGCAAAAATCAATCCAGAAGCCAACCATGAACAAGTATGTTTACTTGGTTGTGGCGTGACTACAGGTATTGGCGCCGTTCATAACACTGCAAAAGTGCAGGAAGGCGATAGCGTTGCTGTGTTTGGTTTAGGCGGTATTGGTCTTGCTGTAGTACAAGGTGCACGTCAGGCCAAAGCTGGACGTATTATTGTAGTAGATACCAATCCAGATAAATTTGAACTGGCAAAACAGTTTGGTGCAACAGATTTCCTTAATCCAAAAGATTATGAGCAACCTATTCAGCAAGTCATTGTGGAAATGACAGGTTGGGGCGTTGATCACTCTTTTGAATGTATCGGCAATACCAATGTTATGCGTTCTGCACTTGAATGTGCACATCGTGGTTGGGGACAGTCAGTGATTATTGGCGTTGCGGGTGCAGGTCAGGAAATCTCAACCCGTCCATTCCAGTTGGTGACAGGCCGTAAATGGATGGGTACTGCTTTTGGTGGGGTAAAAGGTCGTTCACAACTCCCTAAAATGGTTGAAGATGCAATGAAAGGCGAGATTCAGCTTGAACCTTTTGTAACGCATACCATGCCACTTGAAGACATTAATGAAGCCTTTGACTTGATGCATGAAGGTAAGTCGATTCGTACTGTGATTCATTTCTAAATTTAAATAATGAGATTTGATGGTGTGAAATACATCATCAAATCTTGGTAACTCGAAATGTCAAAACCACGTTTAAAAATGCACCTTCGCATCTTGTCTAATGAACAAATTGCTTTTGGCCCTGGCAAAGCTGAATTACTCGAAGCCATCCAGCGTACAGGTTCAATTTCACAAGCGGCCAAATCTATGGACATGAGTTATCGTCGTGCATGGCAACTGGTCGATACCATGAATCAATGCTTTCAATCTCATCTTGTCGAAACTCAAACAGGGGGAACGCATGGTGGTGGTGCAATCGTAACCGAATTGGGGCAAGTCATATTAAAAAAATTTAGAGGCATGGAACAACAGGCAATTCACTCCGTTGCTGCAGAATTTGAAGATATCACTAAATATTTAAAGTAAATAAATAACTCTATAAAAACAAATAAGTTAAATCGAATTTTATCATTTTTATTCAAATCTTTTATTCCACACTAAAGATCTGCTGATTTATAGCGCAAATCAGCTCGAACGAAATTTTTTCAGCACTATAACTGCACCATTCTCATAAGTTTGTATTTCATTAAATATTCTAAGTAATTAATTTTTATATTAAAAATATATTGGCACAGTTTCTGCATTTATCTATTCAAACTTGTATACAAGATAGGATTCATAAGATGCATGAACTAAAAACTTTAGGCTGGACAATTTCTGAATGGCAAACGGCGTATTTCAACAATGAAATTCAACTTGATATTTTAAAAGAATTAGTCAAAGCACTTGATCCTAATGATGTGGCCTGGATTTCGATTGTGAGTCCTAATGTACTCGAACAACAGATTCAGTCTTTAACGCAATTAGCTCAAGATGCGGAAGACCTCAAAAAGCAATTTCCTTTATACGGCGTACCGTTTGCGGTTAAAGACAATATAGATGTCGCAGGTTTTGTTACCACCGCAGCATGTAAAGCATTACATACGATCGCGACACAAGATGCTGAAACTGTCCGTTTGCTTAAACAAGCAGGTGCAATTGTGATTGGTAAAACCAACCTTGATCAGTTTGCAACAGGTTTGGTCGGGACACGTTCACCCTTTGGGGCAGTACCGAATAGCTTTAAACCTGAATATGTCAGTGGTGGTTCAAGTTCAGGTTCTGCCAGTGTAGTAGCAAGAGGTTTGGTTCCATTTTCATTGGGCACCGATACAGCTGGATCGGGTCGAGTACCAGCGGCATTCAATAATATTGTGGGCTTAAAACCAACCAAAGGGCGCTTCTCAAATCGAGGACTATTACCGGCAGTTAAAAGTATTGATTGCATTTCAATTTTTGCATTAACCGTTGCAGATGCAGAGTTGGTTGCCCAGCAAGCTGAAGCCTATGATGCTTTCGACAGTTACTCTCGTCCACATCCTAAAAATGTACCTGCTCGATTCTCGAGCAAATTGAAATTTGCGATTCCAAAACAATTAAATTTCTTTGGTGATGAGCAGGCAGAAAAAGCCTTCCAGCAAACCATTCAATTACTTGAAAGTTTAAATGCAGAAATTACAGCGATTGATTTTTCTGCCTTTGAGCAACTTGCAGCTCAATTATATCAAGGGTCTTGGGTTGCCGAGCGCACGGCGGCGGTTGCTGATCTACTAAAAAGCAATGCTGACGATTTTGATCCAACGGTCTTGGAAATCGTTCAACAAGGTGAAAAATACTCTGCGGTAGATGCCTACAATGCGGAATATTTAAGAATGGATCTGGCTCGAAAAATTCAAGACAGTCTGGCTGAATTTGATGCATTGATTGTCCCAACTGCACCAACGATTTATACCATTGAGCAGCTTCAACAACATCCAATTGAATACAACGCTCACTTTGGCATTTATACCAACTTTACCAATCTTGCAGATTTAAGTGCACTGGCATTACCCGCAGGCTTTAGAGCAGACAACTTACCTTTCGGTATTAGTTTAATTGCACCTGCATGGCATGATGCGGCCCTAATTCACTTTGGTAAGGCTTGGCAAAACTATCTGGCACTTAAATTGGGTGCTTTAGACAAGACCTTAGCTTCAAACGCACCAACTTTGGTGTCTCCTCATCATATCCGAGTTGCTGTGGTGGGCGCACATTTAACAGGCATGCCACTCAATTTCCAACTGACCACTCGTGATGCAGTACATGTCGAAACCACCAAAACCTCTCAGGACTACGCACTGTATGCCTTGAATGGCACCGTTCCACCAAAACCAGGACTAGCACGTCAATCCAATGGAAAAAGCATCATCGTAGAACTTTGGGATGTACCAACAGCACGATTTGGTGAGTTTGTTGCAGAAATTCCAACCCCATTAGGGATGGGCAATGTCGAGCTGGAGGATGGTCGTTGGGTCAAAGGTTTTATTTGCGAACCGTATGGCTTAGGCGATGCCGAGAATATTAGCCATTTTGGTGGATGGAGAGCCTACATCCAGCATCGTAACAGTCAAGCGGCAAACACAGCGAATTAATTGGAGGAAATCATCATGTTTAAAACTGTACTTATTGCAAACCGTGGTGAAATTGCTGTCCGAGCAATTCGAACATTAAAAAAATTAGGGATTACCAGTGTGGCTGTGTATTCCGATAGCGATCGTTATGCACAACATGTCCAAGATGCAGATATTGCAATTTCGCTAGAAGGTTTAAAACCTGCCGATACTTATCTCAGTATTGATAAATTGATTGAAGCAGCCAAAAAAACTGGGGCAGAAGCAATTTTTCCCGGTTATGGTTTTCTGTCTGAAAGTGCCGATTTTTCCCGTGCTTGTGAAGAAAACAATATTGCATTTATGGGCCCAACCGCAGAGCAGATTCTGGAATTCGGTTTAAAGCATCGCGCACGTGAATTGGCAGCAACGGCGAATGTTCCAATGACACCAGGTACAGGATTGCTCGATAGCTTGGAAGAAGCATTGACGGCTGCTGAACGGATTGGCTATCCAATCATGTTAAAAAGCACTGCAGGTGGCGGCGGAATTGGCTTAACCCGTTGTGACACCCCGCAAGCATTAACCGAAGCTTATGAAAGTGTAAAACGTTTAGGTGAACAGTTCTTTAAAGATGCAGGTGTATTTATCGAATGTTTTATTGATAAAGCACGTCATGTCGAAGTACAAATTTTTGGAGATGGCAAAGGCCAAGTGGTGGCATTTGGAGAGCGCGATTGTTCATTGCAACGTCGTAACCAGAAAGTGGTAGAAGAAACGCCAGCGGCTAATTTACCTGAAGCTACTCGTCAAAAGTTGCATCAAGCGGCGGTTGAACTGGGCCGCTCTGTCAATTATCGCAGTGCAGGTACGGTTGAGTTTATTTACGATGCTCAACGGGATGAATTTTACTTCCTTGAAGTAAATACCCGCTTACAGGTAGAACATCCTGTCACTGAAATGGTCACTGGACTCGACTTGATTGAATGCATGCTTAAAGTCGCGGCAGGTGATGCCTTGGACTGGGATTATCTCAGCAATATCCAACCGAAAGGTGCGGCAATCGAAGTCCGTGTCTATGCTGAAGATCCTGTGAAAAATTTCCAGCCAAGCCCGGGTGTACTCACAGAAGTGTCTTTTCCAGAAGATATTCGTGTCGATACTTGGGTCAAAACAGGTACCGAAATTTCTCAATATTTCGATCCGATGATTGCCAAAATTATTGTCCATGCCGAAGATCGAGCTACAGCAATTGAAAAATTAAAAGTGGTTTTGGCTGAAACTCGTTTAAATGGAATCAGTACCAATCTGGATTATGCACGCGCCATCGTTTCAGATCAGCGTTTTGAATCTATGCAAATCTGGACGCGTATGCTGGATGATTTTAACTACTCGCCTAAAGTCATTGAAGTGATTCAAGCAGGCACACTTAGTTCAATTCAGGATTATCCGGGGCGTACAGGCTACTGGGATATTGGTGTACCGCCGTCAGGTCCAATGGATGATTATGCATTCCAACTCGCCAATCGTATTGTCGGCAATGATGCTAAAGCGGCAGGTTTTGAGTTTACCTTGGTGGGGCCAACATTAAAGTTTCATGCAGATACGACGATTGCACTGACTGGTGCAAGTTGTACTGCTGTGTTAGATAATCAAGAAATTAGCTTTTGGCAACCAGTTAAAGTCAAAGCAGGGCAAACCTTAAAAATAGGACAAGTGGCTTCAGGCTGCCGTACTTATTTGGCAGTACGTGATGGACTGGATGTACCCTTATATTTAGGTAGTCGTTCAACCTTTGCACTAGGTAATTTTGGTGGTCATGCAGGACGTACTTTGCGTGTTGGCGATATGATCAAAATGGTTGATTCAAGCTTGGCAAATGCTGAATTGCCATTGGCAACCGACACACCACAAGCCTTATCGACAGATTTAATCCCTGAATATAGCAATGAATGGGAAATTGCTGTGCTGTATGGACCACATGGCGCACCTGATTTCTTTAAACCCGAATATGTAGAAGAGTTCTTTGCGTCTGAATGGACCGTACATTTTAATTCAAATCGTTTAGGCGTCAGACTTTCAGGGCCTACACCAAGCTGGGCACGTGAAAATGGCGGTGAAGCGGGTTTGCATCCGTCCAATGTGCATGACTGTGAATATGCGATTGGCGCGATCAACTTTACGGGTGATTTCCCTGTGATTCTGGCAAAAGATGGCCCAAGTTTAGGTGGCTTTGTGTGTCCAGTGACCATTGCCAAAGCAGAGCTCTGGAAAGTAGGCCAACTCAAAGCTGATGACAAAATCCGTTTTTATCCAATTACAGTCGAGCAGGCCAACGAGTTAGAACGCAAACAAATTGAAAATATCCAAAACTTTGCCGCCGCAGCCAAAGTGGTTGAAACGATTGAGCCAACTCAAGATGTCTTAACAACTATTCTGGCACAACGTGAACAAACTGAATTATCGCCAAAAACGCTGTATCGCCAAGCAGGTGATAGCTATATCTTATTAGAGTACGGTGAAAACGTTTTGGACTTGGCACTACGTTTACGTGTACATCAACTGATTAAAATGATTCGTAAAGCCAATCTTGCAGGCGTTTTGGAACTGTCGCCGGGTGTACGCTCACTACAGATTAAATACGATGGTCTGGTTATTCCTCAAGCTGAGCTGATTACGAAATTGCTTAAACTTGAAGATGAAATGGGCGATTTAAGCCAACTTAAAATCCCATCGCGTATCGTGCATTTACCAATGGCGTTTGAAGACAGTGCGACTTTAGGTGCAGTGGACCGTTATCAGGAAAGTGTCTGTGCTAAAGCGCCGTGGTTGCCGAATAATGTTGATTTTATCCAACGAATTAATGGGCTTGCACATCGAGATGAAGTGAAAGACATTATTTTCGATGCCAATTATTTAGTACTGGGTTTAGGAGATGTTTATCTGACGGCACCGTGTGCTGTACCGATTGATCCACGCCATCGTTTGCTCAGCTCTAAGTACAATCCAGCACGTACCTTTACTGCGGAAGGCACGGTAGGGATTGGTGGTATGTACATGTGTATTTATGGCATGGACTCACCAGGTGGTTATCAGTTGATTGGGCGGACGCTGCCGATCTGGAACAAGTTTAAAAAGAACAAGCAATTTGGTGATAAACAATGGTTCTTACAATTCTTTGACCAGATTAAATATTTCCCTGTGACTGAAGCCGAACTCAATGAATGGCGTGCAGATTTTGAAAATGACCGCGCTCATATTCAGATTGAAGAAACCGAGTTTGACTATGCAGACTATGTACAGTTCTTGGAGAATGAAGCGGAAAGTATCGCCGCATTTAAAGAGAAACAGCAACAGGCCTTTAGCACTGAAGTGAGTCGCTGGAAAGAAGAGTTTGCTGCACAACCTGAACAGCATGTAGAACAAGCTAATCAGGTCGATTACAGCCATCTTTCTGCTTTAAATGCATCAATGACAGGCAATATCTGGAAAATTTTTGTTGAACATGGGCAAGAGATCAAAAAAGGAGAAACTATTGCTATTATTGAAGCAATGAAAATGGAGCTACCTGTTTATGCAGAGGAAGATGGTATCGTCAAAGCCATTATTTGCAGAGCGGGGCAAACTGTACACAGTGGTGAGCCATTGGTATATATGGAATAGGGTTGAATGAAAGAACCAAAAATAACAACAAAAAGCTCAGACAATCTGTCTGAGCTAGTTTACCAACGCATCAAGAATGATATCTTTGATTTCAAATTGATGCCTGGTGAACGCTTCACTGAGTCTGAGGTTGCTAAAGCTTATGCGGTAAGTCGTACCCCCATCCGACATGCCTTATATCGTTTGCAACAAGAGGGCTACGTTGATGTGAGCTTTCGGAGCGGTTGGCAGATTCGACCGCTCAATTTTCGTTATTATGAAGAACTTTACGATGTGCGTATTGTTTTGGAAAAAGATAGCATTCGTAAACTTTGTCAGATTGATCATCATAACTCAGTTGAGTTGTCACTTTTAAAAGCGCTTTGGCTGGTTGAGCCTGATGCGTACTTAAAGGATATTAAACAGCTTTCGCAACAAGATGAAGATTTTCATTGTGCCTTGGTCCGTGCTTCAGGCAATAATGAAATGGCAAGGATTCATCGAGATTTGAGTGAGCGGATTCGTATTATCCGCCGTTTGGATTTTTCTAAAGATTATCGAGTTGAAGCGACTTATCAGGAACATCAAAAAATCTTAGGTTTTATTTTTGAGAGACAGACAGAGCAGGCGATCAGTGCGATTGAAGCGCATATCATGCAAAGTCGTGATGAAGTGAAAAAGATTACCTTACAGATGTTGGATTCGAGTCAGTTTTATTAGAATTAAGCTCTGATGAATCATTTAGGATTTTTATGAATAACTGGAAATATGCTTTGATAGCATCCGTAGTTACAATACTAGGTATGGCTTTAGTAGCATTACTTTCAAAATTTAAATTATGGAAAATTTCTGTAATTATTTTTTTGATCTCAAGCATTGGTTTTTATATTGTTGTCTTACTAGGGCGTCGTTCTGATAATAGAGGGTTTGATGATGGTCCATGGGGAGCACATGGCTTATTTAGGGAGCTTTTAAACCTAGAAATTATTCTAGTAAGTTCAGGAGTAGGATTGTTTGTAACATTACTATTCTTTTTTTCTATAATCTTTTCTGACAATAAAAGACAATGATTTGGCTAAATTATAGACATTAGTTCACAATGATTTGACCCTGAAAGCAGGAATTCACAAAACTCTCTTTTCCATGCCTAATTCTGCATAAAACTAACAGCTTTTATCTCTTTGCTATTTAATAATAAAAATTATATTTCAAATCATCAGATGACACATGATGAATGATCAAAAACTCATCAACTTATTTCTAAAACTGGTTCAGAAAGAGGGTTTCTTTGCCACAGCCATTGACGGCATTGTGCTCATGCGAGTTGACCATAATACGCCACCGATTGCTGTATTACAGGAACCAACCCTTGTGTTTGTATTGCAAGGCCAAAAGCGCGGCTATATCGGCACAGAAACCTATTCTTTTCAACAAGGTGAATGCCTGATCGTCTCGGTTTCGATGCCATTTGATTGTGACACCATTGCCAGTGCTGAAGCGCCGATGATTGCGATCAGCATGAAACTGGAAGCAGACACTGTGAATGAGCTGCTTGCAAAAACCTATTTCGAGAACTACCAATTTAAGCCACTCACCACAGGAATGAGTGTGATTCAATATGATCAGACTATTTCGAGTGTGCTAAATCGTTTATTACAGACATTGACCTCCGAACAAGATGTGCTGGTTTTGGGCGATCAGATTAAACGAGAATTGCTTTATCGAGTAATTCAACATGCTGGTGCGGATGCCTTAAAAGGTTTAGTTGCACAAGGCAATCTCAGACCTATTTATAAAATCTGCGAGTATATCCAGCACCATTTTACAGAAAAGCTCACTGTAGAAATGCTGGCAGAGCAAGCCAATATGAGTACCTCTGCATTTCATAAAGCCTTTAAACAGGTGACACAACATTCGCCGTTGCAATATTTGAAAATCGTTCGGTTGCATAAGGCAAAACAATTGTTGCAAAACGCAGACCAAAGTGTGGCTCAAGCGGCTTATGCTGTTGGATATCAGAGCTCTTCTCAATTTAGCCGAGAATTTAAAAAGCAGTTTGGTTTTCCACCCAAACATGCTGAATCTAATACTGAAACGGAGTCATGATCAGATGAATCAAAAGAGCGTAGAACAAATGAAATATATTGAAATTACTCAAGCAGGTGGCCCTGAAGTTTTACAAGTTGCTGAGGGAGCACGCCCAGAAATTACTGCTGATGAAGTTCTTATTGAAGTCTACGCAACAGGAATTAATCGACCTGACATTTTACAGCGTCAAGGATTATATCCAATGCCAAAAGGCGTCACGCCTATTCCTGGTCTAGAAGTATCTGGTGTAGTTTCACAAGTAGGTACGCAAGTGACGCAGTTTAAAGTGGGCGATAAAGTCTGTGCACTGACCAACGGTGGTGGGTATGCTGAATATTGTGCTGTACCCGCAAATCAAACTTTGAAAATTCCAAAAAATTTAAGTTTTGTTGAAGCAGCTGCTATTCCTGAAACTTATTTTACTGTTTGGGCGAATCTGTTCCAGATTGGTCAATTGAAGAAGGATGAAACCGTGCTGATTCATGGTGGGGCCAGCGGTATTGGTTCAACCGCAATCAGCTTGTGTCATGCTATGGGAATTAAAAATTTCTCTACAGTTGGCCACGATGACAAAGTTGAAAAGTTATCTCCAATGTCACAGGTCATTAACTACAAAACGCAGGATTTTGAGAAAGAGGTTTTGGCGCTGACCGATGGTCAAGGCGTGGATGTAATTCTGGATATCATTGGAGCCGCCTATTTCAACCAAAACCTGAGATTATTAAAGCGTGATGGACGTTTAGTGATTATTGGTTTTATGGGCGGTCGTAAAGTTGATGGCTTTGATATACAGGAGTTGATGCTAAAACGTGCCGTTGTCACAGGCTCAACCATGCGTGCAAGAACCAATGCTGAAAAAGCCAAGATTGCTCAAGAGCTTGAACAATTTGTCTGGCCTTTGATTGAAGCCGATCAATGTAAGCCAATGATCTACAAGACTTTTTCCTTTGCAGATGTCGCTCAGGCACACCAATGTTTAGAGAGCAGTCAGCATATTGGCAAAGTCGTACTCGAAATTAAGTCTTAATTTGCCTGATTATGTTGATTCTATGCCTGTTCGTACTCAAAACTTGAGTACGGCAGGTTGCTCAAGCAGTATGGATATAAATAAAACGATGCAATGAGGAAACTTGAAATGACAACAAATCTTGATGATCGTAATCCAACACCTGATCTTGCAGAAGACAATGCATTCTTCCCATCACCATATTCATTGAGTCAGTATACCTCCGCTAAAACTGACTATGATGGTACAACCTACCCACAACCCTATCAGGGCGATAAAAAGATTTTAATGATCGCGACAGACGAACGTTATATCTTGATGCAGAATGCAAAATTCTTTTCTACAGGAAATCATCCCGTTGAAATGTTATTGCCAATGTTTCATCTGGATAATGCAGGCTTTGCCTTTGACGTTGCAACGCTTTCAGGAAATCCAGTCAAGCTGGAAATGTGGGCGATGCCAAACGAAGAACAAGTGGTATTAGACACTTATAAAAAATATGAGAAACAGCTCAAGGCACCTTTAAGACTTGCTGATGTGCTCGAGAAAGCCTTAAGTGCTGATTCACCTTATGTAGGTATTTTCATCCCAGGTGGACATGGTGTACTGGCTAAAATTCCACAAAGCACCGAAGTCAAAGCGTTATTAAAGTGGGCCATTGCAAATGATAAATATGTGATTACCTTGTGTCATGGGCCAGCATCACTACTGGCTGCCGCTGTAGATGAAAATCCACAAGATTATATTTTCAAAGACTATCAGGTTTGTGTTTTCCCTGATTCCTTAGATAAAGGTGCAAATATTGATATCGGTTATATGCCAGGGCAACTGCCGTGGTTGGTCGGTGAAAATCTGGAAAAACTTGGCGTTAAAATCTTGAATAAAGGGATTACAGGTCAGGTACACCAAGATCGAAAATTACTAACAGGTGATAGTCCGCTGGCTTCAAATAATTTAGGAAAGTTGGCAGCAACGACATTATTGGCCGATCCAGACCTACGATAATTGCTTGAGATAAAAATGAAAGCCTGACATCGATTGTTGGGCTTTTTTATTTTTTGACCTGTTCTAGCTGATCAATTGTCAAATCAATGACAATCTCTTTTCAGGCTTCGGGTTACAGTAGCCCATACGGACGCAAACTGAACAGGAGGTTGAATGAAAATATGTATTTATGGTGCAGGCAATATTGGTTGTTATCTCGGAGGGCGGTTGGCAGCCATAGGATGCGATGTTCAGTTTATTGTACGCCCCCAAATTCGCCAGCAATTACAACAATACGGTCTGACAGTTTCGGATTATCGTGGGTATCAACACACGATTGCAGCAAATCAGCTTCAATTGAGCGATGATCCACAAGTTGCAGCGCAAGCAGATATTATTTTTGTTTGTGTTAAATCAGCAGCCACTGAATACGTTGCTCATGAGTTAAAAACTGTTTTAAGAAACAAAACATTGATTATCAGTTTTCAAAATGGTTTAAGAAATGCGGAGATTTTAAAACAGATTCTGCCTGAGCAAACTATTCTTGCAGGCATGGTTCCTTTTAATGTTGCGGCTTTGGGAAATGGTAGGTTTCATCAAGGTACAGAAGGTGAGTTATATATCAAGCAAAATGATGCGCTGCATGAGCTAATGAACGCATTTAAAACCGCAGGGCTGGAACTGAAACTGGAGCCTGATATGCAGGCAGTACAGTGGGCGAAGTTAATTCTGAATTTAAATAACGCAGTGAATGCCTTATCACAGCTTCCGTTAAAGCAACAGCTTTCGATTCGGGCATACCGTCAATGTCTGGCAATGGCACAAATGGAAGCGCTGAGATTGCTGAAAATTGCGCATATTCAACCTGCTCAACTCACGGCTTTGCCAGCGCAAATTGTTCCTGTGGTATTGAGATTGCCAGATTTCATTTTTAATGTGGTGAGTAAGAAAATGTTAGCCATTGATCCACTGGCTCGTTCATCTATGGCAGATGATCTGATGGCAGGACGAACAACTGAAATTGACTGGATTAATGGAGAGGTTGTTCGTTTAGCAGAACAGCTCAATTTAGAAGCACCTATCAATGCAAAACTGATTCAGCTTGTTAAACAGGCGGAAACTTCTCCTCTGGCTTGGTCAGCACAAGCGCTTAAACAACAGCTAGAAATGGCATAATAAAAAATAGCGTATCACTGAAAAGCAGTCATACGCTATTGACGATAAAACAAATATTTAAGATTTTTCAGTCACTGGTGGCCCAAAGCGGGTAATCAAAATGCCAAAGATTGTAGCGAAGATATACATAAAAATAGAATAAACTGCGGCTGGCATTGCGATCGTTGTACTGGCCATAATTGTAAGCGCAATCGTCATGGCAAGGGTGCTGTTATGAATCCCGATTTCAAATGCACAGGCACGCGCTTGATATGAACTGATCCCAAAGAAACGCGGTACAAAATAACCAACTGCCAAGCTGATTGCACAGAATAAAGCGGTAGCAAAGCCAATCTGTCCCAGATACTCAACCAGATTATGCCGCTCATTAAAAATTGCCCCAGCAATAATGATGAGTAAGAAAACAATTGCAAAAATACGTACAGGACGATTTAACTTTTCTGCTAAATGAGGGGCAAAATGACGAACCAGCATACCGATTGCCACAGGTACCAAGATAATTAGAAATACTTGTAGAATTTTAGAAAATTGTAGCCCTACATGTTGTCCTTCATTCATAAAATGCAAAATGGCGAAATTGACAATAAACGGTAAGAACAGGGCAGCAACCAAGGCATTGAGTGCGGTCAAACTAATGTTTAAGGCGATATCACCCTTATACAAATAACTGAATAAGTTAGCAGTCGAGCCACCGGGTGAAGCTGCTAAAAGCATGAGGCCCACAGCAAGTAACGGCGGTAGCGCAAGGATTTTACAAATCAAGAATGCAATCCCGACCAATAAAACTAATTGGCAAAACAGGGCAATGATAACGGCTTTTGGGTGTTTGGTGACACGGGCGAAATCTTTTAAGGTGAGTTCCAAGCCCATACCCGCCATGACAATGGCAAGTGCGATTGGCAAGAAAAGGGTGATCAATCCTGAATCCATAACTATTCGTTCCTTTGAGTTAAAATTATATTAAAAAAATTTATATATTATTTCCTATGAAGATATCAACTTTCCAATAATTTTGTTGATATATTTGGCATAAGTCGGTTAATTTATTAAACTGGTTTGCAAATAAACTCATCGATTATCAAAACTAAATAACAAATTAATGTCTTTATGTTATTAATTCTAATCATTTATATCACTTAAATATTTTATTAACTTTGACAGCATAAATTTGTCAAATAGATGACAGTTTATTCAAAATAAATTGAAAAGCATAAAAGATAAAACTCTCCAATATTTCTATTTACATTTTTATAACGTTATATGGATTTTGTTAACGAAAGTAGATTGTGTATATAAAACAAGCAAAAGATGTGGCCTTTTTTGTTAATAAGGAAAATTTGTAGCAAAACAATAAAAAATAATATATATAGGTTTAACAACATTATAGATCTATTTTAAAAAATAAGTTTATAAAGATAAAGTAGGCCAAACTTACAATTACATAAATTTTAAATATAGTTTTTATAACATTCTGTCTACTGGCAGAAATAGAAAAAACACCTGTCAAAACGGTCAATGATATTTATTTGACTTAAGAATGATAATTTGCAGCAATTTTTACACTGTGACGATTTATTGAATAAAACCAAGTGAAAAGTTACGTAAAAAAGACGCCAATATTTTGTTGGTGTAAATAAAAAATTGAATATTACAAATAAGCGGAATGAATATGGATAACGTCGCTCAGCTAGAAACTGACACTAATTTCCAAAGTCGAAAAAAAATAACATGGGCTGTTTTTAGTGCGCTTCTGTTATTACTCATTATCGGCATTATATATTATTTTTTTGTATATCGATATTATCAGTCTACCGATAATGCCTATGTTCAAGCTGATGTCACTTGGGTGATGCCAAAAATATCTGGTGAAGTGATTGAATTGATCATTAAGGATAATCAGGTGGTTAAAAAAGGCGAGACCTTGGCGATACTGGATCATCGTGATTATCAAGCTCGTTATGATCAAGCCCGTTCAGTCGTAACCTTAAAACAGGCAGCGCTTGGGGTGCAGCAGCAAAATGAAAGATCAGCCAAGTCATCTATTAGTGAGGCAAATAGTGGTGTTGTTGCAGCGCAAGCTGACTTATCCCGCTTGAAAAAAGATTTTGAACGTTACCAAGATTTGTTAAAAGATGGGGTGATTACCCGCCAAAATTTTGAAGGTGTCCAGTCCCAGTATTTAACCGCACAGGCACAACTGAGCAAGGCACAAGCAGCTGTCAATGCAGCCGAAGCACAACTCGGTAGCTTAC
Organism: Acinetobacter vivianii; assembly: GCF_014635885.1. GTDB lineage: Bacteria > Pseudomonadota > Gammaproteobacteria > Pseudomonadales > Moraxellaceae > Acinetobacter > Acinetobacter vivianii. The sequence goes on along the minus strand of NZ_BMDR01000001.1, from coordinate 524,606 downwards.
AGGCAAGTAGAGCGCAAATTTTGGCAGATATTCAAAATGCCAATGCGAGTCTGGATCTTTATCAGATTGATCTTGCTTCATCAAAAGTGATTAGCCCTGTGTCGGGCAAAGTCGGTAGTCTTGCAATCCAGAAAGGTTCTCGTGTTTCACCACAAACACGTTTGATGGCAATCATTCCTGAAAAAAGCTTATATGTGCAGGCCAACTTCAAAGAAACTCAAATTGAAAAAATGCATATTGGTCAGCAAGTTAAATTAAAAATAGATGCATATCCAAGCCTGACATACACCGGAAAAATCGAAAGCTTTTCTCCAGCATCCGGGGCTACTTTTTCACTCATGCCACCTGACAATGCGACGGGGAATTTTAACAAAGTTGTACAACGTATTCCTGTTCGCATCACCATAGATTCAAGCCCGCATATTGATCTCATTAAACCGGGAATGTCGGTCAGCGCGACCGTTGATCTCAGAACTTAAACATAAAGTCTTAGGTGTAAGTGATGAATCAGTCTGTCGAAAGTGAATGGAAATTCCCTCGAAAAACCGCATGGGCAATTTTTGCTGCCATGATTTTTGGCAACTTTATGGCGATCCTTGATATTCAGATCGTAGCGAGCTCTTTAAATGAAGTTCAAGCAGGTATGAGTGCAAGCCGTTATGAAGTGACTTGGGTACAAACGGTTTATTTGATTGCAGAAATTATCGCGATTCCAATGTCTAGCATTGTATCGCGAGTACTTTCTACACGTGTCTATTACACCATTTGTGCGGTTGGATTTACCATCAGCTCACTGCTTTGTGCGTTGGCATGGAATCTGGAAAGTTTACTGGTTTTCCGTGGCATTCAGGGCTTTATGGGCGGAGGCATGATTCCAACTTCGATGACAGCGTTGTATCTGCTTTTTCCTGAAGCAAAACGCTCATTACCGTTGGTGACCTTCGGCATGGTTAGTACATTAGGCCCAGCGATTGGCCCAACCATTGGCGGCTGGTTAACCAATAATTTCTCATGGCACTGGATGTTCCTGATCAATATCATTCCAGGGATTATTATTGCCACCGTGATTTACTCAGGGCCAAATATTGACCGCGCCAATTATTCACTGATTAAAACTATGGACTGGCTGAGCCTGATTGGTATGGCGATGTTCTTGGGTGGGCTGGAATATTTCCTTGATGAAGGCGCACGGCATGACTGGCTTGCAGATTCAGGTGTTCGTATAGCATTTATGATCTGCCTGATCGGCGGCATGATTTTCTTCACTCGAAGCTTTACTCAGCCTAAGCCTTTACTTGATCTAAGCGTATTCAAAAACAAGAACTTCACTCTAAGTGCAATTACCACCTTTGTCATCGGCATGGCGCTGTATGGCTTGGGCTATATGATTCCTGTTTTTCTTGGGCAGGTTCGGGAGATGAACAGTAGCCAGATTGGTCACATTATGATGGTGACTGGCGTGGTGATGTTCTTTTTTGCGCCGTTCCTTGCTTGGCTGATTCCTAATTTTGACACTCGTAAAACCGTATTCGTTGGCATGATTCTGGCGGGGTTCGGGGTATGGCTGAATTCACATCTCAGCATCCACAGTGATTATGACTTTATGTTCTGGCCACAAATTTATCGTGGTATCGGCCTGATGATTTGTCTGATTGTGGTTTCACATTTAGCCATGAGCACATTACCACTGAGTAAAGTGGCCGATGCCAGCGGTATTTATAACCTGATGCGCAATATTGGTGGAGCAGTTGGCTTGGCATTGATCAACTCCTCACTAGACTGGCTGACAGCGCTACATGTGACTCAAATTAATCAATACATGACGCCACAGAACTGGATCTTTGTCGAAAGACTGGATCAGTTGACAGCGCAATATCAGGAGGTTGGTTCAAATGCACAGCAAATTGCGCTGAGCGTGATTTATCGTGACATCCATTATCAGGCGCTTACATCAAGTTTCAATGATTTATTACGTATGCTCGCAATCATTATGTTTGTGACGGCTTTTTTAACCATATTTATGGATCGGGGGAAAAAGATGGATATGTAGATATTTTAAATAGAGGGTAATTTCAAAAATGAAAAAACAATAGGGCTTATATAAAACATATCCCGTTATAAGAAAAGAATATTTATATAAGTATTTTTAATATCTCTATATGAGGTAGGGGTACTCGTGTATCTAGATTTAGAAGGTTAAAGTATTATGATTAATACAACATATAAACTAATTTCAAAATTTAACCAGAAAGAACGTACCTATGGTCAATATTTTGAAAAAGAGCAAATCGATATTGATCGATTAAAAGTGATGTACTCTATTTATGAACAATATTATGAAAACACCAGATTTTCTATATTTGCAGAGGATTTTAAAAAGAAAAGTGGTGTGATTCTGGTTTTTAATTCACAAACCGATGAAATCGTGGGTTTCTCTACAGTCGTTGTGCAACATTTCTATTTAAATGGCAAGGACTATACCGTTTTATTTAGTGGCGACACTGTGATTTTAAGAGAGTTTTGGGGAACGCGTTCGCTGCAAAGTACCATGCTCAAACTGATGATCAAGTTAAGAATCAGATATCCATTTAATGAGCTGTACTGGTTGCTGATTTCTAAGGGTTATAAAACCTATTTATTACTTGCCAATAATTATTATGTGTACTACCCAAATATCAAAGATGAAAATCAGCATCTCTCCTCAGTCATTGAACATTACTGTGAAAACTTCTTTGGCGAATATTATGATAAAGAAGCGGGATTACTAAATTTTGGCGAGGATTATCAACCATTAAAAGGTGAAATTGCACCGATTACAGCTGAAATGAGAGAAAAGAATCCAAATATTCATTTCTTCGAGCAGAAAAATCCAACCTGGAGCATTGGCACAGAACTCCCATGTATTGGACGTATGGGCTGGAAAGATATTGCCCGTTTTCCAGTGAAGCTCATGAGAAAGCCAGTCAGCAAAGGCAAATGTGAGGCGATTTTAACGACTAAAAGCAACCGTAGAGAGGCCATCCAATGAAACCGAATGAATGGCTAACAACAGGCTCGCATCTTATTTTAAAGCAATGGTGCAATGCATCTGATCGTAATTTTCAAAAACAGTTTAATGCATTAGAAGCAACACAACGTCAAATTTTGCATTCGATTTTACAGACCTCAAGCTTTGCGAAAGATAAAAAAGTTCAAAACTATGAGCAGTTTGTAAAATCATTTTCTGCCACGCGTTACGGTGCTTGGCGAGAAGAAATTCAACGCTATCGTGAACAAAAGTTGACGCTTTCCAGCAGCAAGCTGGTGCGTTTTCAACCGACCAGTGGTTCAAGCGAACAGATCAAATTTATTCCTTATACCAAATTGTTTTTAGATGAACTTGATCATGCGATTGCGCCGTGGTTAGCCAGTATGTATCGCAAGTGTCCTCAACTCAGCTCGGGCACACATTACTGGTCAGTGTCATGGTTACCTGAAAGTCAGCGAGAGGTTTTAAAAGATAAAAACTTAAATGACGACAGTGCATTATTGGGGATGGGCAAACGGATTTTATCGAAGTTTACCCAAGCCGTTCCAAGTAATGTGGCTTTTGCCGCGAATGCCGATGATGCATTATTTGCGACGATCTGTTATTTGGTTGCAAACCGAAATCTGGCGATGATCTCTGTCTGGAGTCCAACTTTTGCATTGCAACTCTTAGATCGTTTAGAGGCAATGCAACAAGAAGTCATTGAGGTACTTGAAAGTGGTTTATGGGGAGGTCGCCAAACTTCACTCAAAGAAGTCACTGCGCCGTATAGTCCCGAAAGTGCTCAGGCTTTAATTAGCAGTTCCAATGGTGAGCAGATTGATTTCAAAAAGCTCTGGCCAAAATTAAGTCTGGTGTCCAGTTGGGATACCGCTGGTTCCAAAGCTTGGGCCGAGAAATTGCAACAGCGCCTTCCATCAGTGCAATTTGAAGGCAAAGGCTTGTGGGCGACTGAAGGTGTGGTGACCATTCCATATAACGATCAATATCCTCTTGCTTATCAGAGTCATTTTTATGAGTTTGAGTATCTTGAAGGTGAGAAGCAGGGCCAGATGATCCCGTCATGGGAACTCAAAACTGGTGATGTGGTGAGCCCCATTATCACTTCGGGCAATGGTCTACTCCGTTATTGTCTAGATGATTGTTTGCGTGTCACAGGTTTTCTGCAACAAATCCCTTGTTTCGAGTTTCAGGGACGTCGTTTTGGCGTTGATCTGGTGGGAGAGAAACTTGCACCTGAAACGGCGCAACAACTGCTTTCACAACTCAATGAAACGGAATCTAAAGCAATCTCTTTACTTGCCATAGATACAGAACAACAGGTTAAACCCTTTTATTGTGTATTGTTCGAAGGAGAAATTCATCACAGCATTAACGATGAATATATCGATCGTATCTTGCGCCAGAACTTCCATTATGAACTTGCCCGCAATCTTGGTCAGTTAGATCAGCCACAGATTCGTCAAGCCAATAATGGTTGGAATGCCTATAAGAAACTGGTCATGTTTGACGGCATTATTGAAGGCAATATCAAGCCTGAACCCTTAAAGAAAATTACCCTGAATAGTTTGGAACAACTATGAAGAAAGGGATAATGCAATTTAATAATCAGCTTTTTAAGTCCACGCATATTGCACTATGCGTGGGGATGTTCTTCGTTTCAAATAACGTGACTGCGATGACTTTAGATGAGGCATTGTCAGCAAGTTTAAGACATGAAAGTCAACTCGAAGTAAGTCGCTTAAGTGTGAATCAATCTACAGCAATGCTTGAGCAGGCCAAACAGCGAGACGGTTTAAAAGTCAATCTGGTCGGGCAACTGGATTATGAGCGGGTTGAAACACCTGCTCAGGTCATGTTTCCAACTGAAGGCAACCGTAAGGGCCGAAGTCTGCAATTACAACTGGATTATCCCGTCTATACCTCTGGACGACATCGCTTAGGGGTTGATGTGGCGAAAAACCAGTTATCTGCACAGGCGCAGGGTTTATCGGATCAAAGATCGGAAACCATTCTGAATACGGTAATGGTCTATACCGATGTATTAAAAAAGAAAGCGATTTTAGAGTTGCGGAAAAAGACCATGTCTAACCTGCAACGCTCGCTTTATGAATCACAACGGCGTTTTGATGTTGGCATGATTACCCGCGCAGATCTGGCACAGGTTTTAGCTCAAGTGGCTCAAGGACAAGCTGATATTACACAGGCGCAATCTAATCTCACCGTGAGTGAAGCACAGTTTTATCAAATTACGGGGGTCACGCCTGAGAATCTTGTGGCGATTAAACATCTTCCCGTCATTTCTAATCAACTGGATGAAATCTTGGCAAAAACCAATCATCATCCTGCTTTGATGCGCGCGAAATACGAGAAGCAAGCTGCCGAGAAACAATATGCTTTAACCAAACGGGAACTCTGGCCTACCGTCATGTTGACCAGCCGTGCGGGCAAGCAGCATGAAGCCAGTTATATCGGTTCTGAAAGTAACAATTACATGGTGGGTGTACAACTGAATGTGCCTTTGTTTGATGATGGCTTGAATCGGGCCAATACGCGAAAAGCACAGGCAGATGTCGACTTAGCCAACCAGAAGATCCGAACGCTTGAGCTTGATCTGAATCAGCGTGCACGGACGACATACGCACAATTGCAAACCATTCGACAAAATAAAGAGGCACTTCAAAATGCCATAGATGCGGCGTCGATTGCCTTTGTTTATACCCGCAAAGAGTTTGAATTGGGCACCAAAACAACCTTTGATTTGCTCAATACCGAACAAAAATTATTGGATGTACAAACCCAGAAAACAGTTAATGAACAGGATGAAGTTGTTTTTGTCTATCAACTTCTTGATCAAATGGGACAATTAAATCAGCTGGTTCCAAACCAGACCACAACACAGGTGAATAATGAATGAAAACAAATCCACCGACATCAACTGAAAACAGCTTGATTACACGTGAAGCCACATTGGCAGATGATCAGGCTTTACGTGAACTGATTGCTGTGCCAATGACCACCAAAGGCGTGCAAATCAGCTTTCAGCGCGAACCAAGTTATTTTAAGGCATCAGATATTTTGTATCGTCACAAACTGCATGTGGTGATTGAAGATACTGAGAATCAGAAGAATGTCGCCTGTTACAGCAACGGTCATCGTCCGTGTTATGTCGATAAAGCAGTACAGAATGTGCGATATGCTAGCGATTTGCGGGTTGATCCCAATTATCGGGGCAAATCATTGGTCAAAATTCTGGGTGCACACGTTAAACAAACGCTCCATGAACCTGATTTTAGCCAGATGATTATTTTCAATGATAACTATGCTGCAAGGGCTGCCATACAAACCGGTAAGACAGGAATTCCAGATTACTATGATGAAGGTCTGATCGAGACTTTGACTTTGACCCATCTAGGGACAAAACGTGATATTGATGCATTCTTAGAAAAGACCAAGCAAACAGAAATAGGCAACATGCATGCCCGTGTCGCGCAACCAGAAGATATTCCTGCAATGAATGCGTTTATTGCTGCAATGGCACAGCACTATAATTTTATTCCTGCTTATAATTTTGAAGAACTGCAAGCTGGGCATCACTATTTTACAGGTCTACAACTGTCAGACTTTCAATTGTATTTCCAGAATGAGAAATTAGTCGGCATGTTTGGATTGTGGGATCAGCATAGCCTGAAACAAACCAAAATCCTGCATTACAGCCCCTTAATTGGTGTATTTCGTCCTGTTTATAATCTATTGACCAAAATCACCAAAGCAATGCCATTGCCGAAACTGGGTGATTCACTCAAATATCATGTGTTACACAGCTTATTATCTCATCCACAACATTTGGGGCTGCACCATTTAATGCTTGAAGATGCTTATCAACTCTCTAAACAGAAAGGCGTTGGAGTGGTAAGTTTTACCTTGTCACATCAAGATCCACGCTATCAGTTGAATCAGTTTTATAAAGGTGAACGATTAACAGGAATGCATGGCTTTATTAGTTTTGCAGGTGATCCACGTCCGAATTTTGATAAGAGTTTAATTCCATATCTGGAAGTTGGGCGGATTTGATTTGATCTATAAAAATGCCTCAAAGTATTGGAAAGTAAACTTTGAGGCATTTTGAGTAGAAGGGGGAAAATTATTGAGCTTTTAAGCTGTTTGCATATTCGACCAGTTGATCAACCACGGTTCCCCAACCTTCAAAGAAGCCCATATCTTCATGCTGTTGGCGGGTTTCCTGAGTCCGATGTCGCGCAATCGCCGTATATTTAGTTGCGCCATGACCCACATCTTCAAGTAATAGAATTGCAGTCATAAATGGATTTTCAGCTGGTTTCCAGTCTTCAGTATAGGTATCAGTAAAAACCAGTTTTTCGCCGTCAATCACTTCCAGATAGACACCTTCATTTTTAATTTCATTGCCATCCACATCAAAAGTGGTATTGAATTTTCCACCCACTCTTAAATCAATTTCACAGGCCTTGATCGAGTGAGGTCGAGGAATAAAGAAGTGTTTGATATGTTCAGGCTTCGTCCAGCATTCCCAGACCAGTTCACGGGGTATATCAATCACTCTTTCTAGTTTTAAATCAGTTTTGGGGTCCAGTTTCATTTTCTCTTTTCCTTTTTAATTCGAGTGCGTAACGATCAAATTGATTGAGTCTTTGTTCCCAGATGGCTCGTTGTTCACTTAACCAGTTTTGCATAGGCGTAAATGCATCAGGGGCCAAAGCACAAGTTCTGATTCGTCCATTTTTTTCAGAATGAATGAGTCCAGCCTGCTCTAATTTGTTCAAATGCTTTAGAAAAGAAGGCAGGGCCATATCATGTTGTTCAGCCAACTCCGTGATTGAGGCTGCCCCAAAAGACAGCCGCGTTAAGATATCTCTACGCGTTGGATCACTAAGCGCACTGAACAATAAGTCGAGTTTAGAATCATACTTAGCCATAGAGCTAAGTATTGTATATTTATTAATCAGATGTCAATTAAAACTTAGCTAAAAGGATAAGTTTTTTAAAGATGATCGCTATCATTTTGTTTTTAATATTTATTCACCAATAAGATACCGACGAAACTGAGAACCGCACCCACAGCCATTGATCCAGTAATCGGTTCTTTCAGTATAAAAAAGGCCAGTAACACAGCAAAAATCGGAACAAGATTAGTAAAAATAATGGTTTTGGATGCTCCAATGGCATGAATGGCTTGTGCATACCAGATGAAGGCCAATACAGTACCCAAAGCACCTAAATAAAGAACAGCTAGCCAACTGTTCAATGAGATAGTCATAAGCGTTTTATAGCTGAACTCAGACATTGAACTGATGAAAAGAAATGCGGTTCCCCAAAGGACGGCGTATGTGGACATGGTCAATGCCGATGTATTTGTGTGCTTCAAGCACAAGGTATAAATCACCCAACTGAATACCGCACCACACATCATCATTTCGCCAAGCCCAAAAGACTGTTGTAAAGCATTAAATACTTCACCGCGAGTCACCACCAGCAGTGTTCCAACTAGGGCAATACAGACACCAAGATATTTGATTCTGCTTAACTTTTCGTGAAAGAAAATACGCATGATCAAGACAGTCAGGATAGGTGACAAACTGACAAACAAAGCTGTTCGACCTGCCTCAATTCGGGAAAGCGCAGCAAAGAAAAATAGGTTATAAGCGCATATTCCAGTTAAGCCCATCAGAATTGCATAAATATGCTGTTGAGTGGAAAGACGGGGAAGGCCGCCTGTTGTTTTGATCAGTAAAATAAGCAGTAAGATGGCAGCAATTGTGAAGCGTAACAGTGCAGACAAAGTTGGAGAAACTTCTGCGGCAAGAATACGCCCAGCGATAAAGGTGCCACCCCACATCAAAGCCACACAGATCAATTTAAAATAAACAGTACAACGTGGCAGAGAAATTGCGAAATGGCGCATGAGTTTTTAATCAATACAGAATTAAATCAAATCGTAAAACTAATTTATCTTTATAGTAAAATGAGCTTTTACTCATGAATGATCCATCATGACACTAACTCAACTCGAAATCTTTTCAAAACTGGCAGAATTAAAAAACTTTACGCTGACCGCACAGCAACTGAATATTTCACAGTCTGCGATTTCACATGCACTGAAATCCCTAGAAAAGAAATGGGAAACTCAGCTATTTTATCGCAATAACAATGAAGTTGAACTCACCGTAGCAGGGCAAGGTTTGCTACCTTATGTGAATGAAATGCTCAATGTCTCAACCATCATTCATCAACAGGTCATGGACCTCAAAGGCTTTAAAACAGGGAGTTTGCGTATCGGCTCCTTTGGCGCATCTTCTTCCAATGTATTACTTCCATTGATTTTAGAAAATTTTAGTCGGAAATATCCTGAGATCGACGTGCTGATTTTTGAGGGAACAGATAAAGAGGTGTTGCAATGGATAGATGAGCGCAAAGTTGATCTTGGTTTTGTGGTTTTACCTGAGTCTCGCTTTGATACTTTTGCTGTATTGGAAGATATCTTTGTAGCTTTGATACCAAAGCATTTACCGATTGCCCAACAAGCTGCTGTCAAACTGGAAGAGTTGATGGATTATCCTTTTATTTTGACCAGTGCAGGCAGTCAAAATCATGTGCTGGAATTATTTAGAGCGGCTCAACTGACACCTCAAGTGAAGTATCATCTCTCTCAAATCCTGTCGATTTTAAATATGGTAAATAGCAACGCAGCGGTATCTATTGTGGCTGATTTATCCCTTGATCAAAACATTTTGCAACTGTATCCCAATATCGTAAAACGACCGTTATCACCAAATATTAAACGCTCAATTGGCTTGGCTGTGAAGAACAAGCAGCAAATGACGCCGATTGCAAAGGCATTTATTGAGATTGCAACACAACTGTAAATATCCGGTTCAATCATCAACAATTCAGCTGACTGTTCATAAAAAGGCTAGAAAAACAGACAAAAGTTATCAATTACACAAAATACTTCTATAATAGCGGCCATTATTACTAAGGTCAGTGTACGATCGTGCTTAAATGACCTTAGCCACAGCTTTCTTTTTTAAGTCTATTTCATATCTACGATTCGGCTTATCAATCAATATTTTCACTCTTGTGTGCTTGCAACGCATAAGAATATTTAGGTGTTCGCATGGAAATTAAGGTTAATTATCTCGACAATCTTCGACAAGAGGCGAAGTTTGATGATTTTACGGTAATCGCCGATCAGCCCATTCGCTATAAGGGCGATGGCTCTGCGCCCGGTCCATTCGACTATTTCCTTGCTTCATCTGCGTTGTGTGCGGCTTACTTTGTCAAAGTGTATTGTGCTGCGCGTGACATTCCGACGGATAATATTCGTTTATCACAAAATAATATTGTCGATCCTGAAAACCGTTATAAACAGATTTTTAAAATTCAGGTTGAACTCCCAGCGGATATTTCTGAAAAAGACCGTCAAGGCATCTTACGTTCGATTGATCGCTGTACGGTAAAGAAGGTAATCCAGACGGGCCCTGAATTTATCATCGAAGAAGTGGAAAGTATTGATGCAGATGCGCAAGCGTTGCTGATGCCAAGTCTGACTTCAGAAAACAATACTTATATTTTGGGCAAAGACCTGCCGCTAGAACAAACCATTGCCAATATGTCTGAGATTTTGGCTGGTTTAGGCATGAAGATTGAAATTGCATCATGGCGTAATATTGTGCCGAATGTATGGTCATTACACATCCGTGATGCACAGTCTCCAATGTGTTTTACCAATGGTAAAGGCTCAACCAAAGAAAGTGCTTTGGCATCGGCTTTAGGTGAATTCATTGAACGTTTAAACTGTAATTTCTTCTATAACGACCAGTTCTGGGGTGAAGAGATTGCCAATGCAGAATTTGTGCATTATCCAGATGAAAAATGGTTTAAGCCGGGTCCAAATGGCGAGTTACCACAAGAAATTCTGGATGAATATTGTTTAGAAATTTATAACCCTGACGATGAGTTACTGGGCACACATCTGTACGACACCAACTCGGGCAATACTGAACGTGGTATTTGTTCATTACCATTCGTACGTCAATCTGACAATGAAACTGTCTATTTCCCATCGAATCTGATTGAGAATTTATATCTCAGTAATGGCATGAGCGCGGGCAATACCTTGGCTGAAGCTCAGGTTCAGTGCTTATCTGAAATTTTTGAACGCGCGGTAAAACGTGAAATTCTGGAAGGTGAAATTGCTTTGCCAGACGTACCACAAGAGGTATTGGCCAAATACCCAGCTATCGTAGCAGGTATCCAAGGTCTGGAAGAACAAGGCTTCCCAGTACTTGTCAAAGATGCTTCATTAGGCGGTCAATTCCCTGCAATGTGTGTGACGCTAATGAACCCACGTACAGGCGGTGTCTTTGCCTCATTTGGCGCGCACCCTAGCTTTGAAGTCGCTTTAGAACGTAGTTTGACTGAGTTATTGCAAGGCCGTAGTTTCGAAGGACTAAACGACTTACCGCAGCCAACCTTCCAAAGCAACGCAGTGACTGAGCCAAATAATTTTGTTGAGCATTTCATCGACTCAAGCGGCTTGGTTTCTTGGCGTTTCTTTAGTGCCAAATCTGATTATGATTTTGTCGAGTGGGACTTCACCAATGAAGGCGAAAACTCAAATGCTGAAGAAGCAGCTGAGTTATTTGGCATTCTTGAGGAAATGGGTAAAGAAGTCTACATGGCGGTGTATGAGCACTTAGGTGCAACAGCATGTCGTATTCTGGTACCTGATTATTCTGAAATTTATCTGGTTGAAGACCTGATTTGGGACAATACCAATAAAGCCTTATTATTCCGTGAAGATATTCTCAATCTACACCGTTTAGATGAAGCACAGCTGGAAGCATTGGTCGAGCGTTTAGAAGAATGCGAACTGGATGATTACACTGAAATCACCACCTTGATTGGCATTGAATTTGATGACAATACCGTTTGGGGCCAGTTAACGCTGCTTGAATTGAAGTTATTGATCTATGTTGCATTGCAACAGTTTGAAGAAGCCAAAGAGCTGGTTGAGACCTTCTTGCAGTACAACACCAACACGGTAGAACGCGGTTTATTCTATCAGTGCATGAATGTCGTGCTTGAAGTCTTGCTCGATGATGAAATGGAACTGGAAGATTACGAGATCAATTTCCGCCGTATGTTTGGCAATGAACGTATGGACGCGGTTATCGGTTCGGTTGAAGGCACAGTTCGTTTCTACGGCTTAACACCAACCAATATGCAATTGGAAGGACTTGATCGTCATTTACGTTTAATCGACAGCTATAAAAAATTGCACAAAGCGCGTGCGAAAGCAGTTGGCTTAAATGTCTAAAACACGTTAAATATTCATTTAAAAAGTGCATGTTGATCATGCACTTTTTTTATTTTCATGATTTCATATCATTTTATAGATAACAGTTTAAAACGCTTGACCTTACTATAATGGGAACGTTTATATTAGGTTCATATCCTCATCTGATTGGAGTTGTATGATGGAATTTCATGTAGAAAATATGACTTGTGGTGGCTGTGCACGTGGCGTAACGCGCGCGATTCAAGAAGTGGATGCCAATGCAAAGGTCATCACTGATCCACCTAACCGTAGTGTAAAAGTAGAAACCACGGCATCACAACAGCAAGTGGCTGATGCATTAGCAGAAGCAGGTTTTCCACCACGTTAATCTGTATCTAATTAAAAAAGCGGCTGATATAGCCGCTTTTTTAATTTCAAGAAAATGCTAAAAAATTAAAAGGCCATATGTCTATAGCCTTGCAGTAAATCTTATTTACGCCCAGTTAAGGGTGAGAGCGAGAGCAAATCATTATGATGGTGGATATCCTTCATTTCATGACTCGGTTCTCTCAAGCCCTCAAGAATTGGACAGTCGGGACGATTGTCACCAGCGCAACAATCCACCAAAGTTTGCAAGGTTTGCGCCATTTGCTGTAAATCCTGAATGCGTTCTTCTAACTTATGGATATGTGCTTGAGCCAGATGTTTTACATCCGCGCTATGCCTGTTGCGATTGTTCCATAAATCTAGCAGATCGGTGATTTCTGCTACCGAGAAGCCTAATTCACGACTACGTTTAATAAATTTCAAACGCTCAACATCATTATCTGAATAAGAGCGATAACCCGCATTGCTACGTCCAGCCGCTGGAATCAAACCTATCTGCTCGTAATAACGGATCATCTTGGCAGTCACGCCAGAAGCCTGAGATACTTTACCAATATTCATAACATCCTCCATTAGCTACTGCGTGTAGAAGGTGGCTGGAAACGACGTAAACGTAATGCATTACCCAGCACAAAGACACTAGACAGTGCCATCGCACCCGCTGCAAAGATAGGTGACATCAGGATACCATAGGCTGGATAGAGTAGCCCTGCAGCCACAGGAATCAACAGGGTATTGTAAGCAAAGGCCCAAAACAGGTTCTGGTGAATATTGCCAATCGTCGCTTTGGATAAAGCAATGGCATTGGCTACACCTTGCAGATTGCCTGACATCAACACCACATCCGCAGATTCAATCGCAACATCTGTGCCCGTACCAATGGCAAGACCTACATCCGCTTCTGCAAGCGCAGGGGCATCATTAATACCATCACCGACAAAGGCAATATTGCCGTATTTTGCTTTTAACTGTTGTACTGCTTTGACTTTGCCTTCAGGTAGAACTTCTGCAATTACTTCGTCGATGCCCAGTTGTTTGGCAATCGCATGGGCCGTACGTGCATTGTCACCCGTAATCATGGCTACTTTTAAACCGAGCTGATGTAATGCCTGAATGGCTGCTGGTGTTGACTCTTTAATCGGATCTGCGACAGCGATAATCCCAGCAAGTGCACCATCAATGGCAACATAGAGTGGCGATTTGCCTTCGTCACCTAAACGTTGTGCTGTAGCCGCAAAAGGTGCAACCTCAATACCCAGTTGAACCATATAGCGATCTGCACCAATCTGAATGGCCTGACCATTTATGCTGGCATCAACACCCATACCTGTCACTGACTCAAACCGCTCAACTTGCGGAAGTCCCAGTTGTTGCAATTTCGCTTCATCGACAATCGCTTTAGCAATTGGATGTTCTGAGCGCGCTTCAACAGCCGCAACCAGACTCAACACCTCATCGCGTTGAAAAGAGCGAGTCACCTCAAAATCTGTCAATACAGGATGACCTTCGGTTAATGTGCCTGTTTTATCCACCGCAACCACTTGAGCATCTTTTAGCAGTTGTAAAGCTTCGCCTTTACGGAACAATACACCTAACTCTGCGCCACGACCTGTACCGACCATAATCGAAGTTGGCGTTGCCAATCCCATTGCACATGGACATGCGATAATCAGTACCGCAACAGCATTGACCAAAGCGAAAGTTAAAGCGGGCGATGGCCCAAAAATCAGCCAGACGAGGAAAGTTAGTAGGGCAGCCAACATGACGGCAGGCACAAACCATAATGTCACTTTATCCACCACTGCCTGAATCGGCATTTTAGAACCTTGCGCTTGCTCAACCAGACGGATAATTTGCGCAAGCATTGTGTCGCCACCCACAGCCAGCGCTTTAAAACTCAAGTTGCCATTTTGGTTAACGGTTCCGCCCACCACCTGACTGCCGATATTCTTCTCAACAGGAATAGGCTCGCCTGTAATCATGGATTCATCGACGAAGCTTTGACCTTCAATCACTTCGCCATCGACAGGGATTCGTTCACCAGGTTTCACCATCACCAAGTCGCCCGCAACTACTTGATCGATTGGAATGTCAGTGATTTGACCATCTTGTGAAACATGAGCAACTTTTGCCTGTAAGCTAACCAAACGTTGAATCGCTTCCGAAGTTCGGCCTTTGGCTTTGGCTTCAAGAAACCGTCCTAACAGGATTAAAGCCACAATAACGGCTGCTGCTTCGTAGTAAACATTGACGGTTCCTGTTGGCAACAGTGTCGGTGTAAAGGTAGCGACCAGTGAGAAGAGATAAGCGGCTAAAGTCCCGACTGCTACCAAAGAGTTCATATCGGGTGCTAAACGGAATAAGGCAGGAATACCTTTACTATAAAAACGTCGACCCGGAATAATTAGGACTAAAGTGGTTAAAACGAATTGTAAGTACCAACTGTTTTGAATCCCAATGCTGTGTTCAATCAGATGATGAACACCCGGAATCAGGTGAGAACCCATTTCCAGAATAAACACAGGCAAGGCCAGAATCGTGGCAAGGATCAGGTCACGTTTGAGTTCTGTTCTTTCCTGATCTTTCTTCTCAAGTTGTTCTGTTTGATCTGGAGCCGCCGCCTGAATTTCTTTGGCATCATAACCCGCCTTATCAATCGCTGCGATGAGGCTTCCAATACTGGCTGTACCATTTACGGTTGCACGTTCTGTAGCGAGATTGACATTGGCTGTTTTTACGCCTGCTACAGCATTCAATGCTTTTTCAACCCGACTCACACACGAAGCACAGGTCATCCCCTCAATAGAAAGCTCTACTGTATTGGCAGGGACGTCATAACCCGTTCGCTCGATTGCCTGAATCAGTACTTGTCGATCTATCGACTTAGTCAAGGTGATATCTGCACGTTCAGTGGCTAAATTCACGGAGGCGGATTGTACGCCTTCAACTTTTTTTAAGGCAGTTTCGACACGACCGACACAACTGGCGCAGGTCATTCCTTCAACTTGAAGTGAAACTTTTATATTTTTAGTCTCTGTATTTGTTTGGGTTTCCATAAGTAAGACCTATAGAGTTAATTCTGATTGCTTAAAGCATAGACCTTAACATTATGGGAAGGTCAAGAGGGGATTTTCAATTTTTAGGGTTATATCTGTTTATTTAGCTCGTTAAATTTATTATTTTCATCGCAATTAAAAAAGCAAAATGAATGAACTTTAAATGGAAATATATGTTTTTTTAATCAGAATGATTGATGTGCGATATTGGGCTATGAATTAAAGCATCAAAATAAAAATTGTTGAAATACAGTTTTTGATCTCAATGATCGAGCATTCATACACCCAGCGAATGGCCGATCACCATACATATTTTATTTATGAGAAGAATTGAGCTTGTAGGGTAGAGGCTGTCGCAAAAATCTTTTGATATCCTTGTGGCAAAATTCGTTGCAAGATATCAACTGCTTTTGCATCAGCACCAATCAATAAACGACGTTTATTTTTGCGCACGGCTGTCAGGATTTGTTTTGCTGCCTCATCGGCAGAGGTTCTCAGTATTTTGTCAAAAGCAGCCTGACTGTTTGCTGGGTCTAGCCCTAAAATTTCGACACTATTATTAATACGGGCAGCTTTAACAATATTGGTGCGAATCCCGCCGGAATGCACACACGTTGCACTGACACCTGAACCTTGTATATCCAGTTCTTGCCGTAAAGATTCGGTAAAGCCACGAACTGCGAACTTACTGGCATTATAAGCACTTTGTGTTGGTTGCGCTGTCAAACCAAACATGCTGGAAATATTGATGATATGACCGTCACCACTCTGTTTCAGGTAAGGTAGGAACTCTTTGGTGCCATAAACCACACCCCAGAAATTAATCCCGATCAGCCATTCAAGATCATCATAGCTAACACCTTCCGCGGTACTGCCCATAGCCACACCCGCATTATTAAAGATCAGGTTGACCTGCTGATGCTGTTCAGCAATCGTTTTAGCCCAATCTGCCATTTCTTGTCGATTAGCGACATCGACCACCTGTGTGCTAACTTTGACTGGATATGTTTTTAATAGATTCTGTGTCTTGGCTAGACCCAGTTCATTTACATCAGATAAAGCCAGATGGCAGCCTTTTTTTGCCAACGCGACCGCAAGTGCTTGACCAATCCCTGAACCAGCGCCTGTAATGGCTGCGACCTTGTTATGAAATGTTTTCATCTAAACCGCCATTTGTTGTTCTAAAAGTTGTGGCTGAACATGAGTATGAGCTGACTTTGCGACCTGATGATAATTTTCCAGATCAAAGCGACGGGTACGCTGACGATATTCCAATGTGAAGCCCGGCCAGTTATTGGTATTTTTTCCTGTCGCAGTTTGATACCAGCTGGTACAACCTTGCGACCACATGGTTGATTTCATCCGTTCCTGAATTTCCTGATTAAACTGTGTCTGGATTTCAGCCTTAATATCTGTATAGCAAAGCTGATTGCGAATATGTGCCTGAATTGCATCCAGAATATAGTTCACCTGACTTTCAATCATATAGACGATTGAGTTATGACCAAGATTGGTGTTCGGGCCATACAACATAAAGAAATTCGGGAAGCCATTCACCGTTAAGCCTAAATAGGCTTCAGCACCATCGGCCCATTGGTCTTTTAATTTTTTACCTTTGAGTCCTGTGATTTGCATCGGTGCCATAAACTCGGTTGCAGCAAATCCTGTTCCATAAATAATGGTATCTACTTCACGTAATTTGCCATCTTTATCGACAATACCATTTTCAGTGACTTCCTGAATTGCGGTATTGATGACCTCAACATTCGGACGAACCAGACTACGGTACCAATGGTTTGAAATCAGAATTCGTTTACAGCCAATCGGATAATCAGGCATTAGACGATGACGAAAATGCGGATCTTTAATTTCTTCGCGGATATGTCGCTGGAAAATATATTCGGCTAATGGAATCTCATTTAAGGTTGCGGTAAAGCTTTTGAGGCGGATCTCGTTATAACTATATTGAAATACGCGATCAAGGCTTTGCAAAATGGGAAGTTTTTGAAATGCTTTTCGTTCCAGTTTTGAATAAACACGGTCTGGTTTTGGAATGACATAAGGAGCAGAGCGTTGATAAATATCTAAATGAGCCACTTGCTTGACGATCTCTGGTACAAACTGGATCGCACTGGCACCTGTCCCAATGACTGCGACACGCTTATTATTCAGGTCATCGTCATGATCCCAGCGCGCCGAATGGAAAGCTTTGCCTTTGAAACTGTCCAGACCTTTAATTTTCGGATATGCAGGGCGGTTGAGCTGACCAACCGCAGCAATTAGAAATTCCGCCTCAAATTTTTCCCCAGTTAAACTCTGGATATGCCAAACACCTTGAGTCGCATCAAAATCAGCGCTGGCAATTTCAGTATTAAACTGGATATGCGGGTACAGTTGATATTTTTCTGTGCAATGTTTTAAGTATTGATGAATTTCTTGTGATGAGCCATAACGGTTTTTCCAACCCAGTTCCTGCTCAAAAGAAAAGGAATACAGATGAGAAGGCACGTCACAGGCTGCACCAGGATAGGTATTGTCACGCCAGACACCACCGACATCATTGGCTTTTTCAAATAAGGTAAATTGTTCAAATCCAGCAAGTTTGAGCTGAATAGCCAGCCCCAATCCGCCAAAGCCTGTGCCGATAATGGCGATACGAATATTTTTATTTGAAGATAATTGTTGTTTAAACATAACTGACTCAAGTGAAAATTATCATGTATTACATGCAGAATAATCGTTTCATGCATTGATTTAGAGGATGGATGAGGACAAAATATTGTGATTAGCGGACATGGAGAAGACGCTTGAAGTACTTATGGTCCTACGAACGAAGTATCCATAGTGTTCGCCTGATGGCTGATTTTGCCGCAGAGTTAGGAGTCAACCATCATCAGATTCTGAAAGGAACAGGCTTAGAACAACAGCAATTGCTTGATCCCAATACACTGGTGACAGGCCAGCAAGAATTACAACTGATCCGTAATCTGGTAGAGAAATTCGGACAACGGCCTTTGCTAGGGCTGGAAATCGGAACACGTTATCACTTTACGACTTTTGGCTCATTAGGACTTGCTTTGATCAGTAGTGCCAATATTCGTGAAGCTTTGAACTTTGCATTGGCCTATTTTCCCTTATCCTTTGCTTTTAGCCAGTTTGTGGTATCGGAACAAACCGAGACCCAAAGTATTCAAATTGAAATTGTGGTGGATGAAGGGATTCCAAAAACGTTATGGCCATTTATTATTGAACGAGATGTAGCTGCACTCATTACCGTGCAACGCGATTTAATGCAGGATCATCTCTGTCAAAAAGTAGTATTTTCTTTTCCGCTTCGGGGAGAAATGCAGCCTTATACCGCGCTATTTGGCGTTACCCCAGAATTTGGCGGATCAAAAAACCTTATTGTCCTAAACGCAGAAAAAATAGATCAGAAGTTGAGTATGGCCAATGAGCTGGTGTTACATGCTGCAGAAGAACAATGTCGACAGACGCTGGATAAACGACAATCACAAAAGAAATATACCCATCAGGTTCAGCAAGTATTGATGAATAGTAAAGGGCAAATCCCGTCTATGGAGGAAGTAGCGGATCGATTGCACTTAAATTCACGTACCTTGCGCCGTTATTTGTCCCAAGAGCAGGTGACATTTCTCCAGATCAGGGAAGAGGTTCGAAAAATTCTTGCAGACTATTATTTGTCTTTAACCCAAACCTCCATCGAGCAAATTTCTGAATGGTTAGGCTATGCAGAGCCTGCCAGTTTCATTCATGCCTACAAACGCTGGTATGGCAACACCCCACATGCAACCCGATTAAAAAATAAAGTATAGAAATTTACAGTCTATTGATCTATAAAAGGAGTTGGTTGTTTTTTCAGCCTGCTGAATGGAATCAGTTTAGATTTAAATCTGGATAACAAAAATATTTTAATACGTAATTTTTAATAAAACGGTCAGTCTATGCTTTTAGAACACGATTTAAGTCCATCGGAGTTTACGCTTTTTTCCGAAATACTTTGGAAATTAGGCGCGCAAAAAGGACAGGAAAGCTTACGCGAAACGATCATTGCAGATATTGCAACCTTGTTACGTGCTGATTTTGCAGCATCTTATATCTGGGATGCCAAACATCATTTATCCAGAAAAGGGATCATGTGGCAGATTGATCCCAAAGCCATCACAGAATATGACCAAATCTGGCAATATGATGATCCGATCACAACCCAACTTCGACAGCGACAACATCCAACCTTTGTTCATGAAATCATTTCTCTTTCCGCGCTCAAGAAAACCGATTATTACAATGAGTTTTTACAACCTTATGGTTTGTATCACGGTCTGAATGTTTACTTCGTTCGAAATGGCATGGATATCGGAGACTTACGTATCTGGCGTGCCAAAGATTCAATCATGTTCAGTGAGCGGGAGAAAAGGATCCTTAATTTACTGGAACCTTATCTGACCCAAGCCTTAGCAATGGATTTATCCATTCAATATTTTTTAACTCCACGCGAGCAGGAGGTTGCAACGTTAGTGGCGAAAGGATTAAGCGATAAGTACGTTGCCAACTTACTTGATATTGGCTTCACCACGGTCAGAACTCATCTTAAAAACGCCATGCAAAAAATGGGTTGCCATAATCGTACCGAAATGGCACGGCTCATCCATTGTTAATTCACTCCTCAATTTTGAGGATATCCCCGGAATTTACAACTGTACTAAATTAGCAAAACAATTGCTTAAATGGATTTTAAGTCACTATGCTAAACATGAATGAAAAAGTAAATTCGGATCAAATCATTCACCTGAATAAAGCCACCATTGGCGAAATTACCCGTCTGGTACAAGAGCGGAAAGTCACTTGCGAACAACTCGTCCACCATTATTTTGACAACATTGAAAAGCAGCAAGCCTTAAATGCTTTTATTCGGACGGATAAAGCAGCAGCTATTCAACAAGCACAATTTTGGGATCAATCAATCCGTGAGGGCCATGCTTGTCCTGCCTTGATCGGGGTCTTGCTTGCCGTAAAGGATAATATTCATGTCGCAGGTTTTCCGAATACAGCGGGAACACCAGCCTTGGCAGATTTCAGACCCAAAACCACAGCACCAGTGATTCAGGCCCTGACTGATCAAGGGGCGATTATTGTTGGTAAAGCTCATATGCATGAATTGGCATTTGGTGTGACAGGTTATAACACCGCAATGCATATTGACGGTGTAATCGGCACGCGTAATGTGGTTAATCCTTCACATATTGCAGGCGGTTCTTCTTCTGGCAGTGCCGTTGCAGTTGCCGCAGGAATGGTGCCAATTGCCATCGGAACCGATACAGGCGCATCTGTCCGATTACCGAGTGCCTTAAATGGTTGTATTGGCTTTCGTCCAACAGTTGGACGCTATGCTCAAGCAGATATCACCCCGATTTCGCATACACGTGATACAGCAGGGCCTATGGCGCATTGTATGGCTGATATTATTCTGATTGATCAGTTAATTGCACCTTCGGCTCAGTCTATTGAATTGTCTACACGACCGATCAGGCTCGGAATCAATGCCTATTTTTGGGAGAATCTGGATGAAGATGTTCATGAACAGGCACATACAGCGCTACAACTGTTAAAAACCGCAGCTATCGAAATTATTCCCGTGGATATGCCAGATTTGGCTCAGCTCAACCAGAGTATTTCATTTCCTTTGGTGATTTATGAAGGTAAATATGACCTGATTGCGTATTTAAAACATCATGAGATCGAGCTGAGTCTGGAAGCTTTGGTTGAGCAGATTTCCAGTCCAGATGTAAAACATATTTTCCAACAAAATATATTGCCTGAAATGATCATGGACGAAACGGGGCAATCTGTACCCGTTCAACCTTTTTATCAAAAAGCGATTCAGGAAGCTCAGCCACAACTGCTAGCGCTCTATCAAACTACCTTTGAGAATCATCAACTTGATGCTTTGATTTTTCCAACCTCGCCAATTGTGGCACCACTTGTGGATGAGCAGGTTAGCTCCATTGAACTTTTCCAAACACTGATTCGTAATACCGATCCGGGCAGTAATATTGGCTTACCAGGGCTTAGTTTACCCATTGGTCTAGGGAAAAAATCACAACTTCCTGTGGCACTGGAAATCGATGGCTTACCTCATACGGACCAGCAACTTCTGGCAATTGGACAAGCGCTGGAACAGATTTTTAGCAGCTTAAATGATCGCTAACATAACTTCATTTTCAATACATCGCCCGTTTAATTGAAGGTGGGTTTTGTATTACTAAAAATAAGCACTGATAGCGTTGTGGCTCAATCGATAAGTGAAAAGGATACAAATTGAAATGGCAAATCCCCAGGTGCAAAACTAGTATTAGACTGACTTTATAAAAAAATTGGTTTAAGTTTATTTTATGTTTTTAAAGAAAATTTTAGCTGTTTGTATCGTAAGTAGCCTATTTGCAATGAGTGGCTGTCAAAAAAACGAGCAACATTCCAAAGAAAAAACTGAAGATGTGAATCAATCTGGTTTAAAACTGGATGCAGCACAGATGATGGCGCACCTAAATGCTTTTGAACACATTGCCAAACAGCATGGTGGCAATCGTGCAGTGGGTACGCAAGGCGGTTTAGCGAGTGCGGATTACATTTTAGATCAAGCCAAGAAAGCAGGTTTTAGTACAGAGGTTCAGACTTTCGAAAATCGTGAAAAGACCAAAGGCCAGAATATTATTGTGGAGATTCCAGGTGAATCAAAACAAAATATTATTTTACTAGGGGCGCATTATGACTCGGTCAAAATGGGACCTGGTATAAATGACAATGCTTCTGGTGTCGCCTTATTACTTGAGTTGATGACACAATTGTCGACTCAAAAAATAAAGCCTAAACATACTATTTATCTGGCATTCTGGGATTCAGAAGAAGTGGGAATCGCAGGCTCTCAAGCTTATGTGAAAAAACTGACTGCCGAGCAATTAAAAGCGATTAAAGCCTATATCAACTTGGATATGGTTGGCACCAAAGACCCTGAAATCTTGATTGCAGATGGTGATAAATCCTCTGTAGACGAGATGGAGAAAATGTTAAAAGAACGTGGCATGCAGGAACAGGACTATAAGCCTTTACTCGATGGTTTACGCAGTCTTCCAAGCCATAGCGGTGACTTAGCCTTAGAGAATACGCTCAAAGAATTTTTTAAAACTAAGAATCTAAAAATTAAAGAAGATGTCTCCACCTTAACCGCAAGCGATACGGCTCCGTTTTTAGGTAAAGTTCCAGTGACTGCTGTCATCTTGTTTAATGAACAAATGAAAGGGGACGAGCTTGAGTTCGCACCGTGCTATCACAAAGCATGTGACACCATTGAACAGGTTGATCCAAAGTCAATGCAACTGGCAGGTGATGCTGTCATTCATTTATTGAAATCACTCGATAAAAATTAAATTTGAGTATGTTGTACGTAATAAAAAAGGAAATCATATGATTTCCTTTTTTATATAGATGTTCGTATTTCTATTTAATTTTAGCTTGTCGCTGTGCGATATATTTTTCGTTAAAGAAGCCACCAAAAGGAATAAACGCCAGAATAAATAAACGAAGCAATTCAGCTTTTGACCATACCGCAGCCGTGCTGATCAAATTCCACAAATAGAAAAGAAATGCCACGCCGTGGATTGGCCCCATAATTTTGGTAGCAACAGGCAGGTCAAATGCATATTTAACAGGAATCGCAACGGCAAATAGAAGTAATAAAGTCACAGCCTCAAGAATGGAAGCCAAACGTAAACGTTGCAATTTTTGGGTGGTAGCACTCATAACATCGTCTCAGGAGATTAATAAAACCATAAAAATGACTGAAGCATATCATCTTTATCGCTCATCACCTTGAGAGACTAGGTAACAGACTTGAAAGATAAGCATATTTAAGCAATTAACTGTATTGAGCTAAGTGATAAATTTTAAGCGGACTGGTTGATATCCTTATTTTTATACAATCAATTTCAATATCTTATGTAAATTATCAGTGTGCAAGCATGATTCATAAAATTCTTTCATGGATTGATGTTATGCAACTTGTTGCATAACATCAATTGTCCCGATATGATCAGGTGAAGTCAAAATCAGGCGTTGATGATTTAAATGGCTTGATGAACGTATTGAAATAAAAATTTATCTTAAAAAGGGCATATTTCATGTCAAACATTCCAGAAGTACTCAAGCACTTAAGACTTCCTGTTATTGGATCTCCATTATTTATCATTAGCACACCTCAACTGGTGCTTGCTCAATGTAAAGCTGGAATCGTTGGCTCCATGCCTGCGCTAAATGCACGTCCAGCAGAAAAGCTGGAGGAATGGTTAAAAGAAATTACAGACGGAATTGCAGAACATAATGCCTTACACCCAGACCGTCCCGCAGCGCCATTTGCAATTAACCAGATTGTGCATAAAAGTAATAATCGTCTCGAACATGACATGGAACTGATTGTTAAATACAAAGTTCCGATTGTGATTACCTCTTTGGGTGCTCGAACTGAAATTAATGACGCAACGCATAGTTATGGCGGCGTAGTCTTACATGATGTGATTAATAATCGCTTTGCCCAAAAAGCCATAGAAAAAGGTGCTGATGGCTTAATTGCAGTAGCCGCAGGTGCAGGTGGACATGCAGGCGTAAAGAGCCCATTTCCATTAATTCAGGAAATCCGAGAATGGTTTGATGGGCCTTTAGCTTTATCTGGAGCAATTTCTACAGGGGATGCGATTTTGGCAGCGCAAGCGATGGGTGCTGATTTTGGTTATATTGGCTCGGCATTTATCGCAACTCATGAAGCCAATGCAACGGATGCTTATAAACAGGCCATCGTTGATCATAATTCAGATGAAATTGTCTATTCCAACTTATTTACTGGCGTACATGGCAACTATTTAGCACCAAGTATTCGTGCAGCAGGGCTTGATCCAGCCAATTTGCCCGAAGGTAATTTGAAGGACATGGATTTTAGTACTTCCAGTGAAGATGGCACACAGCATAAAGTGAAAGCATGGCGAGACATCTGGGGATGTGGGCAAGGCCTAAATGCGGTGAAAGCAACCACATCGGTTGCCGAGCTGGTTGATCGTCTTGAAAGAGAATATCGAGCAGCTAGACAACGTTTAATGCTGAATAATATTTAATTAAAGAAAGAGCTAAAAGCAATACTTTTAGCTCTTTTCAAAACCAGATTATTTTTTCACGATTAATGCCAGCTTGCCGACATGTTGTCCCTGATTTAAGAGTTCATGGGCCTGACGAGCCTGCTCCAGATCAAAAGATTGATAAAGCAAAGGCTTGATTTGTCCTTTGGAAATTAAAGGCCAAACTTTTTCCTGTAAGGCAGACATGACTTCCGCTTTGGCTTCGGATGATTGTGAGCGTAAAATCGCGCCTGTATGCGTGAGGCGTTTTGCTAACATCGGAAAAATATTAAGATTCTGCGCGAGACCTTTTAATACACCAATTTGTAAAATGGTGCCATTCATCGCGGCAACGTCATAATTTCGCTGAATATAATCACCTGCAATAATGTCTAGTACGAAGTCTACGCCTTTACCATCGGTATGTTTCTTGACTTCTTCAACAAAGTCATTTTCGTGATAATTAATGGCAACATCCGCACCAAGTTCTAGACTGGCTTTTTGATGTGCTTCACTAGAAACCGTAGTAAAAATTTGTGTGGCGCCAAATGCTCGGGTCAACATGGTTGCCGTCGTGCCAATACCAGAAGTACCGCCATGAATTAAAATCGAACTATTCGGGCGAAATTTGGCATGCTGGAATAAGTGCGACCAAACTGTCATAAAGGTCTCAAGTAAAATACCGCCTTCCACCAAAGTCAGTCCTTCGGGAAGAAAAAGTACATTATCTTGATGAGCGACAACATATTCAGCATAGCCACCGCCAGGGACGAGGGCGCATACTTCATCACCCGCTTTAAATTTGCTGACAGATTTTCCCACCTGTTTCACAATGCCTGAAACTTCCAGTCCCGGAATATCAGTCACCCCAGGCGGAGGTGCATATAAACCCTGACGTTGCATCACATCTGGGCCATTGATACCAGCGGCAACCACTTCGATTAATATTCCTTCATCACTCAATTCCGGCATTGGTCTTTCACTGACCGTAATGACTTCCGGGCCACCCGCACCGTTAAACGTAATACATTTCATGAGACTGTACCTTATTCGATATTTTATAAATTTGCGTAAAATCGCAGTGGTAGAATGAGAATAGAAAACTGCCACTGCATGGAGTTCAATTAAACATCAGATTTTTTCTTGCCTAATGTGACGGCGAGTGCCAGTTCCATAAATTTGCCAAACGGAGCATGTAACAGGCTTGGAAAATTCCAGCGTCCTTGATCAAAAACACCTTTGGCATGACTCATGGAGCGGAATCCTTCAATGCCATGATAAGCGCCCATACCGCTTGGTCCGACACCGCCAAATGGCAAGTCATCTTGAGCAACATGAATGATGGTATTGTTGATACCGACATTGCCTGATGTGGTTCGTCTCAGCAGTTTTTTACAATCCGCATCTTTTTCACCAAAATAATATAGGGCGAGTGGGCGATCCCGCTGATTAATATAGTCAATCACTTCATCGATATGACGATAGGTTCTTACGGGTAGTATTGGCCCGAAGATTTCTTGTTGCATAATGGCATCATCGTCCCGCGCATCAACCACCAAAGTAGGGGCTAGGGTACGAATACGCTCCGAAGCTGATTCGGGTTTTGTGCCCATTTCAAGCACACGGGCGCCGCGCTTACGAGCCTCATCCAGCAAGCCTTGCAAACGTGCATAGTGACGTTCACTCACGATAGAACTGTAATCCTGACAATCTGGTCCATCTGGATAAAAACGTGTTACCGTCTCATTGAACTGCTGGATAAAGTCTTCCAGATCATCTTCATGGATCAATGCATAATCAGGCGCAACACATGTCTGTCCGCTATTAGACAATTTCCCATAAGCAATACTGGTCATCGTCCGACGATTTACATGTCCGCGGGCGACAATCACCGGACTTTTACCACCGAGCTCAAGCGTCAGCGGGACAAGATGATCACTAGCAGCCTTCATCACTTTACGACCAACAGGCGTACTGCCTGTAAATAATAAATGATCAAAAGGCAAAGCACTGAAAGCAGCTCCAACTTCAGGCCCGCCTAAAATCACGGCAACCTCCTCAATAGGAAAAGTTGCTGTAAGCATACGGTGCATCACATCACTGGTACGTGGTGTCAGTTCTGAAGGTTTAAGCATGGCCCGATTACCCGCTGCCAATGCAGTCGCGAGCGGGATAAGCGTCAATGAAATAGGATAGTTCCAAGGTGACATCACGCCAATGATGCCTTTGGGCTGATATTCCACATGGGCTTTTGCAGCTCGATAAAACAGGCTGACATGACGGCGTTCAGCCTTCATGAATCGGCGTAAATGACGTGAGAGATAATCAATCGACTGTACAATCCCAACCAGTTCCATAACATCCGTTTCGTGTGCTGAACGATGTCCAAAATCTTCACTGACCGCGGTTTGTAATTCAGTACGATAGGCAAGCACAGCAGCGCGTAGCTTCGCCAGATTGGCTTTGCGTTGTGCCAGACTTGGCGCTTCCGCGGCCAGAAAAGCCTGACGTTGCTGTTTCAATATTTCAGATGCATTGTCCACATGACTGATATCGTTAAATGTGTTCATCTTCAACCTCATGAATTTTGGCAGACAGGCTGCCGACATGTGGATATTGGCTAGACTTAGAGCTGTTGAAACGCTATGCCTGCATGCTTGGTCAAACGTTGAATAAACCGATCATCAAACATGGTTGCAGGTGTCCAGAAACCACCGGCACGGCCCGTATTTTTAGCTTCTTTAACATGATCAATTGCAAGACTTAAGGCAGCTTGTCCCAACATTTTTCCAGTAGAGCCATAGCCTGGATCACGATCACCTGTGACTTTGATTTTGAGGGTTTGACCTGCTTCGGTTTTGCCGATAAAACGTAAATCAAAACGTCCTGTGCGCTGCTGTTCTGGGGTAGGGCCTTCGCCTGGTTTTGGCAACATATAACGTTCCATCAGCTGGCTCACAGGTTTACTCACTGCGGCGAGCATGAAGACACCTAAGCCAGAAACCACGCCTAAAGCTTTGAAACGTCCTTTTAAACCTTCGCCAGTTAAAATGGCTTCGTTATAGCTAAAGTTGCTGCCATAGGCATTGCCTGACAATGCGTTAGAACGATGCACAACACGTTCATTGACTGCTGCCATCACGAATGGCGCAATCCAAGCATTAAAATCTGAATCGAATTTCGCAGTTTTAATATAAATTTGTCGTTGGCTATTGCCATGATCAGGCGGGCAAAGCACATAAGGATTGACCAGATCTTTACGTAGTGCAGGATCAGCCGCCGCTTCCTGAATCACATTAATAAGACTCGCAACTGTGCCACCTGACGCGCCACCTTTTAAGGTCTTGACCCGCATGCTGACTTGCGTTGCAGGTGCATTGAACTGTTTTTGAGCCTGTTGCTGTAAGTAATAAACTCCCATATCCGATGGAACTGAATCAAAACCACAACAATGCACAATGCGTGCGCCTGATTGCTGGGCTTGAGATTCGTATTTCTCGATCATTTTTTTGATCCATTGTGTTTCGCCCGTCAGATCACAATAATCTGTACCATTGGTTACACAGGCCTGAATCAAGGGTTCGCCATATAAAGCGTAAGGGCCAACCGTTGAAACCACCACACGCGTCTGTGCGCACAATGCGTTTAGCTCAGCTTGATTGCTTGCATCGGCGATCAGGATCGGCAAAGATTCTCCCAAAGTACCTAAACTACTTTTAAGGTCTTGTAGTTTTTGTTGAGAGCGGCCCGCAATTGCCCAGCTCAGTTGTTCCTGTTGGGTCGAAAAATATTCTGCCAGATATCGGGTCAGAATTTGCCCAACAAAACTGGTGGCACCGAATACAACAAGATCATAATTGGTTTGTGTCATTGTTTATTTTCCTTCATTTTAAGTGGTTTAATATTTAAAGTGGTTTCGGTAAATTGAGCACAACTTGAGCATCTTCTACCACATCCAGACGAAGAATTCTGGATGCTCCCAACTCATCCAGTAACTGGCTTAAAGGCCCGCCATGACGAAGCAACTTGACCTTTTTCGGTAATAATTGCTGTGCCAATGAAAGGGGATTAGATTGCACCAGTGTTTTATGCCATTTGCCATCAACTTGATGAAGCATCGTCGCTTCAGTCATTCGAGATTCAGATTTCACATGCTGTAAAGCAGGTGTCACTGCGGTCAGGCTTAAATCGATCTTGCCTGTGGTATCTGTCAAATTTGCATGAATTTGATCGGGATGAATCTCGACATTAATTTCGGTGAGCCATTTCGGCAGTTGATAGCCATATACGCCACGAACGCGTGCAATCTCGGTATCGACAGGCAATGCCAATACATGGGCATAAAAATGACGTTGTCGAATCGAATTGGCCAGCTCTAAAGCATGTGAGCCATGAGCCTCTGGTTTACGCACAACAATTGCAACCGAGACTTCGTTATATGGATCATTATCGCAAACAGAATAGCGGAAGAAGGTTAATGCAACCAAGCCATAACCAGGTAAAGCGCGTAAAGGTTGCAAAGGCGCAGGTAGCTTTTTCTTGAGTAATTTCAACGGTGCCAACATCAATATTTGCACACTACTGCTGCGATAATAAAAATTAGGTGCCCAGACAGGGCCAACTCTCGATTCGACTAGCTTCTTTGGAATCTTACGGAAAAAATCGATATTTCCTGCAGCAGGATCTTGAGCAACTTCATCAAGGTTCGGGTTCATTCTAAAACGATCATAGTAGCCACCTTTAGGAACGCTAACCTTTTGTTGTCCAAACTCAACTTCAGTAAACTGTTTATTGCTGTTCATATGGGTTAACCTTTAATTGATCAAGTTATTCAAAATGCCTGTATAAGAATCTATGCATTTGTCATCTGAGATCACTATAAGATTAAAGCTAACTTTAAAGTCAAGCCCTAAAATTTCTGTTTCGGAAAACGGGCGCTGTATTCGTTGAAAGTATGTAAACAGAATAGACAATCAAATATTTTTAAATCTTTAATAAAACATTGAATTTCAATAGCTCATCTTCGATTTTGTCTTTTATTTCTAAATTATAAAATTACATTTTTATTATCAGAATGGGACTAAACCCGTTGACCTTAAAGTGAACTTTAACCTTAGTATAGAGTGGCTATCCATACAGATAGTTTTAAAAAATGTGATTTTACCGACATGAATTACAACATAGATCATGACTCGACAGTGTAAATCTTACACAGGAGAAACAAAGATGGCGTACGTTACGACAAAAGATGGTGTAGAAATTTTTTATAAGGACTGGGGTCCACGAGATGCACAGGTCCTCTTTTTCCATCATGGCTGGCCACTGAGCTCAGATGATTGGGATGCCCAGTTACTTTTTTTCTTAAACGAAGGTTTCCGTGTCGTCGCACATGATCGTCGTGGGCATGGCCGTTCCAGTCAGGTTTGGGATGGACATGATATGGATCATTATGCTGATGATGTCGCTGCGGTAGTACAACATCTCAGGATTAAGAATGCCATTCATATCGGACATTCAACAGGAGGTGGGGAAGTAGCACATTACATCGCGCGTCATGGCGAAGAAAATGTTGCCAAAGCCGTGCTGGTGAGTGCAGTGCCCCCCATTATGGTAAAAACACCGAATAATCCTGACGGCTTACCGAAAGAAGTGTTTGATGACCTGCAAAACCAGTTATTCAAGAATAGATCGCAATTTTATTACGATTTGCCTGCTGGTCCTTTCTATGGTTTTAATCGTCCCGATGCAAAACCATCTGAGCCTGTGATCTGGAACTGGTGGCGACAAGGCATGATGGGCGGTGCCAAAGCACATTACGATGGCATCGTGGCGTTTTCCCAAACCGATTTTACTGAAGATTTAAAAAAGATTTCAGTGCCTGTGCTGGTGATGCATGGCGATGATGATCAGGTGGTTCCTTATGAAAATTCGGGCGCATTGTCAGCCAAGCTAGTACAAAACGGTACTTTAAAAACGTATAAAGGTTTCTCACATGGAATGCTTACCGTAAACGCGGATGTGATTAATCCAGATTTACTGGCATTTATCCGACAATAATCAATTTTACTCAACACAATCAAAATAGAGGCCTGCGTGCCTCTATTTTTTTATTACCTAATTAACTGAATCTAAAAAATATTTATAAAAAATATATTATTCCATTTGATAAAACTATTGACATTAAAGTTGGCTTTAATCTTAAAGTAAATCCATACTCAATGAGGTCACAAAAATGAAAGTATTTGAAAAACTGGTTTTCCCGAATGGTTCTGATATTCCCAACCGCATTGCAAAAGCGGCAATGGAAGAAAATATGGCAGATATCAATCATGCGCCGTCGGAAGAACTGATGCGTTTATATCAGGCATGGGCGGATGGTGGTGTCGGTTTAATCATTACCGGTAATGTGATGGTGGATCGCCGTGCAATGACAGGGCCTGGCGGTGTGGTACTTGAAGATGAACAACATCTGGACACCTTTAAGCGTTGGGCACAAATCGGTCGTTCTAAAGGCGCACAAGTCTGGTTACAGATCAATCATCCTGGGCGTCAGATGCAATCAAATTTAGGTCAGGATACTTGGGCACCTTCAGCCGTTGCTCTAGATTTAGGCAAAATGTCAGATCGTTTTAATACGCCAATTGAAATGGATCAGGCCATGATTCAGGAAGTGATAGACCGCTTTGCCAATACTGCACGTCTAGGAGAGAAAGCAGGCTTTACAGGTGTTGAAATCCACGCAGCACATGGTTATTTACTCAGCCAGTTCCTTTCACCACTCAGCAATAAACGTCAGGATCAGTGGGGCGGTTCTCTGGAAAATCGGGCGCGTATCCTGATCGAAATAGTTAAAGCAGTGCGTGCTGTGGTTTCTGAGACATTTACTGTTGCAGTAAAACTCAATTCAGCAGATTTCCAGCGCGGTGGTTTTAGTGCGGAAGATGCACAGCAAGTGGTGCAGATGCTAAATGGATTAGCAGTCGATCTGGTCGAGCTGTCTGGTGGTAGCTATGAAGCACCTGCCATGCAAGGACAGGCACGCGATGGTCGTACCTTGGCACGTGAAGCTTATTTTCTGGAATTTGCTCAGGAGATCCGCAAAGTAGCCAAGATGCCAGTGATGGTAACGGGGGGAATTCGCCGTAAACAGGTGGCGGAACAAGTGATTGAAAGCGGTGTCGATATGGTCGGGATAGCGACTGCGTTGGCAATCGAACCAAATTTACCTCATCAATGGCAGCAAGGGCAGAACACAGCACCTGAGTTACAGCCCATCCATTGGAAAAATAAAACGCTGGCTTCTTTGGCAAATATGGCCACAGTGAAATTTCAGTTGCGTAAATTGAGTCTTGGAAAACACCCGAATCCAAAAGTTTCTCCACTTTGGGCATTGATTCTGCAACAAGCTGCGATGGCACGCCGTACCCGTCTTTATAAAAACCAGATGCGTCATTATGCCTAAGCATATTAAACAGCAGCAGAGCTTCTAAACTTTTTATAGTTTGAATCATGAAGCAACAGCCAATGGCAGCACATCTGTCATTGGCTTTTTTATTGAGAGCTTTTTTGCAATCTACGATCAGACTATTAGACTTCAACCCAATGTTCTAAAACCCTACACAAGCAAATAAGATGGATACTTAGGCTTAAAACTAAAAAGAAATAATTGACCAAAGACGAGAATTTTCTATTTTTAAAACGACAAACATTTTAGTTGAAATAAAAAAACACCCGCTTTCAATCTGAAAACGGGTGCTGGTCATATAATCAACTTACTTTTTATGCTTGCTGACCTGATCCAGCGCAGGATAAGGAACCGGCATATTCAGGGCTAATTGAGCATCTTTGACCACATCGAGACGCAAGATCTTCTCCGTGCCTAAATCATTCAGAAGTTTCGTCAATGGCCCGCCACTACGAACCAGTTGCACGTCCTTTGGAAATAACTTTTGTCCAAATGCCAATGTATTTGATTCTACAGAAGTGCTGTGCCATTTACCGTCAACCAGTTGATACATGGTCTTGGTTTCAATTCTTGATTGTGGCTTCACTGTTTTAATTTTTGGCAAAGCTGCGGTTAGACTTAAATCAGGTTGACCATCTGTATTAAAAATCTGAGCCTGTAGTTTTTGACTACCGATATTCAGATCAATCGGTGTGAGCCATTTCGGTAACTGGTAGCCATAAACACCGCGAACACGGGCAATTTCCGTATCGACAGGTAAGGCCAGTACATAACCATAATATTTATGCTTGCGCATTGAGCTTAATAATTCAGTGCTATTGAAATGATGTGCACCAGGCTGACGAACCACAATGGTAACAGAAACTTCATCGTATGGATCGACATCACCCACAGCATAGGAAAAGAAGGTTAGAGAAACTAAACCATAACCCGGGAAAGGTTGTAAGGGTTCCAGCGGTGCAGGTAACTTGGTCTTTAATTTTGCGATTGGGGCAAGCATCAACAATTGTACATTGCTGGTACGGTAATAGAAATTTGGTGACCAGACTTTACCCACGCGTGTATCCACCAGCTTTTTAGGAATAGTACGGAAATAATCAATATTTCCAGCGGCTGGATCTTTTGCCACTTCATCTAAATCAGGATTCATACGAAAACGATCGTAATAACCACCTTTAGGCACATTGACTTTATAAGGACCAAATTCAACAACAGTGGTTTGCGCTGTGTTCTGTGAGGTATGGGGTTGATTTGCGAGCTGATTTGGTTCAGTTGCATAAGTTGCAGTGCTGAGCAATATACTTGCTGCCATTGCCGAGATTGAACGACTGAAATGACGTTGATTGAAGTTCATGAGATTCCTCCTGTTAACCTTTTAAGATGCTAAGATTAAAGCTCACTTTAAGGTCAAGCATTTTTTGAAGGCTTTCACTCATTCAATGCATGAGAACAATGAATCAATAGGGAAATATAAATCTCATTGAGAAATATCTATTTGTTTAATAAAAAAGCCAGATTGTTAAGATCTGGCTTTAATGGCATTTTTTATTTTAAAGTACTGAGACGTTTGACCACAGCTTCCGCAATTTCTTTACTCGACTGTGGATTTTGTCCTGTAATAATGCGGTCATCCACAACCACATAAGACGTAAATGGTACCCACGCACGCTTATAATGTGCGCCGCGTTGTATCAGTCCATCTTGCAATGAGAAAGGCACTTGCGATTTGATGCCTGAGAGTGTTTCCTCAATATTGGCAAATCCTGTTACAGTTCGACCTGCAATCAATGCTTTGCCATGATCGTCCTGAAGCGACAATAAACCTCCTACACCATGACAAACAGCGGATACCACACCACCTTGCTGGTAAATCTGCTCACTGATCTTTTTAAGACCCTCATTTTTGGGGAAATCCCACATGGTGCCGTGACCACCCGTATAATAAATGGCCTTGTAACGAGATGGATCAATCGCAGCAGGTGCAAGTGTATTATTTAAACGCTGCATAAATTTAGGATCGGCGAGGTGTGCTTTAGCTGATTTATCTAGATAAATGGGCTTTAGGCTGCGTTCATCTAAAGGAACAGCGCCACCTTGTGGACTAACGAAATCCATGTCATAGCCAGCAGCTTGTGCAATATCATAAAAATGGGTCAGTTCAGTCAACCATAAGCCCGTATGGTCTGAACGAGAAGGGTAAGCGGCGTGGTTGGTCATCACCACCAAAATTTTGCCTAAGGATTTCGTTTGTACATTTTGTACAGATTCAGCCGCTAAGGCCGAGTTAACCGAAAAGATCAGCATAAAAATACTGATCAACCACTTTTGAAGATTCCAACGTTGCAACATGACAGGTTCCTCATTCATCACCTGTCAATAATCCTATGCTTAAAGTAAGGTTTAAGGTCAATAGCTTTTGATCAGTTTCGGATGAGGAAAGAACGATAAAAGAGGGTGCCGATTATTTTTCAGTGCTGTCATTGCTATAGTAAAGATTGAGCAAACGCTGCGCATTTTCTGCACAGGTGATTTCATCTGGCTTGTTATTAATTGCAGTAATCATCACTCGAAGATTCTGTTTGCTCATTGCCAGTTTCTGCTCTAAGTCTTCAATATCCTTGATTTTACTTTCCAGAAGATTAATCAGAACATCATGATCCCAAGAGCTAACATTTGATGGTAGAAAAGCCTTGATCTCGGTCAAAGAGAAACCGACTTGTTGTGCTTGCTGAATCACAAATAATTGTTTGAGGTCATTTTCGCTATATTCACGATAACCATTCGATTTGCGCTTTGCTTTCGGTAACAGTTTAATCTGCTCATAATAACGAATCGTTGGAGTGGTTAAACCACTACGTTTCGATAATTCACTGATATTCATTTTACCGATTTCCTCTTGACATTAAAGCTAACTTTAGACTTATAGTGAGACAAAAGCAAGACTAAAAATAACGTTAAAAGCTGAGGTGAAAAATGTCTAAACGTATCCTGCATGTGGTGACCAATGTTGCCCAATATGAAAAAGTTGATCGTCCAACAGGTCTATGGCTAGGGGAATTGACCCATGCCTATGACGAGTTTGAAAAGCATCATTATATTCAAGATATTGTGAGCCCATTAGGCGGTCATTCTCCGATTGAACCTAAATCACTGGAGCGTTTCGTGGCTGACGCTTCTGTTTTAAAACGCAAAAATGATTCTGCATTTATGCAATTACTGGAAACAACCAAGAAACCTGCCGAGATTAATTGGCAAGATTACGATGCGATTTATTACACGGGTGGACATGGTGTGATGTGGGACTTTTTAGATAATCCTGAGCTGCAACAGATCACCAAGAATATTTATGAAAAAGGTGGCATCGTTGCCAGTGTCTGTCATGGTTATTGTGGATTACTCAATGTTCAGCTTTCAAACGGACAATACTTGATTGCAGGTAAAAAGCTGACTGGCTTTGCGTGGTGCGAAGAGGTATTGGCTGGTGTGGCAAAAAAAGTGCCCTATAACGCAGAACAACTCGCAAAAGAGCGGGGTGCAGATTATGAAAAGAAATTGATTCCTTTTATGCCGAATGTCGTTCGAGATGGCAACTTGATTACGGGACAAAATCCATTTTCAGCGCGTGTGACTGCACTGGCAATGATTGAAGCTTTAGAGCAAGTTTAGACAAACTGCATGGAGTGAACTGCAAAATCCTTAAAGTAAGTTAACAATGAAGATTAAACGTTTAATTGATGGAAAAATAACTTGAATTTGTTTACAAAATTACAAATGTAAACGATAATTATTATCAATTAAGCAACATTTTTTAATTGAATGAAATACTCCCTTAACTTCACCAAGAAACGGACATCACGTCTTGGTGAATCAAATCTAAATAAGCCACTTGCACAGGGCCTTGTATTTAAACCGTTGTTGTTGGCGACTGCGATTGCTTTGTCCATGAATTTAATCTCTGGACAAAGCTTTGCAGAACAGCCATTAACCAATGCCGAGAGTACAACTGTATTATCAAATAAATCGCTCCAAACTAATGCCCAAAACCAGATTTATCAGATGACACCGATTGTTGTGCAGGCAGAAAAAGACGATACCATTCAGTTTGGTCAGAGCGTATTAAACCAGAAAGCCATTGATCGTTATCAAGCGAATAATGTCGCTCAATTGCTCGATCATATGCCAAGTGTAGGATCTGCGGGTTCTCCAAGACCAGGTGGGCAAACCATTAATATTTTAGGAATGGGCGGCGTTGAGGATGTTCCGATTACGCTGGATGACTCGGTCAAAAGTTTTGATAAATATCGACAAGGTTCGGTGTTTATTGAGCCTGAAATTTTAAAGAAAATCACGGTCGATAAAGGGCCTCATAATGTTGAGGTTGGCAATGGCGGTTTTGGCGGTAAAGTGACCTTAGAAACCAAAGATGCGACAGATCTGCTTGATGACAATAAAAAAGTGGGGGCTTTTTTAAAATATTCACGCTTTTCCAATAACCAGCAAAATACCTATACTGGTGCTGTCTATGGTCAAAGTCAAAATGGTCTGGTCGATGGCATGTTTTATTACACCAATCGTGATAGTGGTGATGTGACACGTCCAGATGGCACAAAATTTTTATATTCGGCCCAAGAACAAAATACCTATTTGGCCAAGCTGAATTTTCATCCTACCGATAGTCAGAAAATCACCCTCAATGCCATGCGAAGTGGACACGATGGTTGGGAACCCTTTGCAGCTATGCGTGATCAGGATGCTGTGCCAACCGAAGCTGATATTAAGAAATATGGCTATGAAGAGGCATGGAAACGCCGACTGGTTTATCGTGACCAGAAAGATACCAGCTATTCGTTTGGATATGAGTTAAACCCTGCGTCCAATCCCTATGTCAACCTCAAGGCCACAGCCTCATATTCTAAGACAGATCAACATGACCAGCGCTTACCGAGCGTAAATGGATCAGCATCAACCTTAGGCAATGAAAGCTGGGTCACTTATACCAATACGGCTTTTAAACTGAGCAATATCAGTGATTTTGATACCGAATATGGTACGCACAAATTAAAGGTCGGTGCGCAATATCAAAAGATGGAACAGAACTCTTTGATTTACGATAAAACCAATTCGAAAAAGCCAGATTATAATTTTGGTTATTATGAACCGAATTATATG
Source organism: Acinetobacter vivianii (assembly GCF_014635885.1). GTDB lineage: Bacteria > Pseudomonadota > Gammaproteobacteria > Pseudomonadales > Moraxellaceae > Acinetobacter > Acinetobacter vivianii. Next base: position 487,006 of record NZ_BMDR01000001.1, on the reverse strand, counting down.
CCCGCTGGGGATCAGCAAATGCTGAGTGCCTTTGTGGAAGATCAATATCAGATTCATAATGTTACCATTACACCTTCAATTCGCTATGATCATATTACCAACACGGGCAAGCCCAACCGTGCGTCAAGGTATAATGATCCGGAAGCAGGGCATGATTATTCCAGTAAAACCTACACAGGCTGGTCACCTCGTTTAGCACTGGCTTGGAAGCAGGCAGATTATCTAACCTGGTTTGCCAATATCAGTAAAACCTGGCGTGCGCCCCGTGTGGATGAACAATATTATGTGCAATCCGCGATCACATCTGTACCTTCAACCAGTCGTTATTTATTGCCTGAAAAAATGCTCGCGCTTCGCTTAGGCAATGAAATGAACTTCGATAATGTATTTGCAGAGGACGACCATTTACAAGTTCGCCTGACCTATCATCGTAATCGCGGATCTGATGAAATCTTCCGTAATCGCTCGACGTTCTGTAAAGCACAAGCTGAAAATAATGCCAACGGCGGCAATGGCAGTATCGATGACTGCAATGGAAAATATCACCACGGTTTTTATCGTAATGTGAACGATTATACGATCAAAGCCTATGAAGCGGAGATTTTCTATAACCAGCCAATGTGGTTTACAGGTTTAACTTATTCTTATATTCGCGGACAACGGGATAATTCCCCAGTCAATCCATGGTTTGACCAAAAGACCTGGATGACGGATATTCCACCGAGAAAAGCCACAGCTACTTTGGGCGTGAATGTGCCTGAGCATCACCTGACAATGGGATGGCGCGGGATTTTTGTGGCTGCACAAGATCGTAGTCTCTCGGACAACGATAAATCTATCGCCGCCTCTTCATTTTCATTACCGAAAACCAAAGGCTATTCATTGCATGGCGTTTATGTGGATTGGCAACCCATTGGAGAGAAAGGGCCTACCTTAAATATGTCGATTGATAATCTATTTAATCGAGACTATAAAATGTATCTAGGTGAATATATGACGGGTACAGGCCGAGATTATAAACTCAGTATTTCCCAGAAGTTCTAGTTAAATCTAAGAATAAAGCTAAATAAATAAGTGATATGTGCAGTGCTTTAGTCAGAAGAAAGCGCTGTACATATCAGATAAGATGACTTCTGACTCAAAACGATCAATTAACTAAAAAGCCAGTTGGTGCTCTTTGCATCAAAATGATTGTATTTTTAGTGGATATATCTATCAAATTTCATGTATTTAATATAAAAAAAGATAAAGCATACTTCTATCTTGACTTTTGTTAATGATAATTATTATCATTTAAGCACACCTTGTTTGAGTCAGATCATTGTGAACAGAACCTCTCTGCTTATAGATGAATTATATAAAAACCATCGTGGCTGGCTTCACCAATGGTTGAGGCAAAAACTTGGTAATAACGATCAAGCTGCTGATCTGGTTCAAGATACATTTATCAAACTTCTACAGACTCGCGATGAACTTTTAGGATTAAAAGAGCCACGTGCCTATCTTACGTCTGTCGCAAAAAATTTACTGATTGATCAGGTACGACGTAAACGTATTGAACAGGCTTATCTGGATGGCTTAAGCGAGATGGAATATATGCTGGATACTGTTGCCTCGCCAGAAGACCAGCTGCAAATTATTCAAGCGCTCGACCAGCTTTGTAAAGCCCTGGAAGATGTTTCTGCAAAGGCTCAACAGGCATTTATCCTGCATTATCTAGAAGGCTATACCCATAAAGAAACTGCCGCACAATTGGGCGTTTCAACCAAAATGATCCAGAAATATCTGGCAAGCTGTTTAATCCGTTGCTATCAAGCTCGATTAGATATGGATGTTAGTATCTGAATGACTATCGACAAACAAGATCATCATCAACTGGTCGAGGAAGCAGCATTATGGATTGTACAATTAAGTTCAGATGATGAGTCGACCAGAGAAAATGCACAATTAAAATTTAATCAGTGGAAACAGAACAGTCAACAGCATCAAAAAATTGCGGCAGATATCGAACAGTGTATCCGCTCGATTCAAAAAGTCTCTCAGACAGCGCCTCATAAAAAACTGGTCAAATCAGCACTTAAAGCAGGTTTGGGGTCTGCAAAAACCTACAAACATATCCGTGCGGGCAGTGCATTTGCTATCGCATTCGTTATCATCAGTGGAGGCTCTCTATATCTATCTGATACTTCTATTGCCTACCTGAGCGCTGATATTCAGAGTGATTCGGCGCAGTGGACAGCACAAACCTTACAAGATGGGACACGCTTGATTTTGCGTGGGAAGAGTGCAGTCAATATTGATTTTCAGGCAAAACAAAGGGTGGTTGAACTCGTTAAAGGGCAAATCTATGTGGATGTTGCTAAAGATGCGAAACGGCCGTTTTTAGTCAAAACCAAACATGGGCAGATTCAAGCACTAGGAACAGTATTTAGTGTGAACTATGATCCCGTTGCAACAGAGCTAAAAATGTTGCATTCACGAGTACGTGTAGAAGCGACAACAACGAATGGCTATTCAACCCAGCAGGTGATAGTCAATGCAGGGCAAGCTGTCAGTATGAATCAAAATGGCGTGCAATCACTGCCAGCACTCAATATTTATAATGAACAACAAAAATGGAATAAACATCAATTGATGGTTGAAAATTTACCACTTGATCAGGTATTACAGGAATTAGATCAAAATTATAAAGGTAAAATCCTGTTTAATGCCGAAGCATTGCACACTATTCAGGTGAATGCGGTGTTGCCATTAGATCAAACACAAGATGCACTTAAATTGTTGGCAACTGTATTCCCAAACTTAAAGGTATACCAAGTTACACCATATCTGATTGTTATTTCATTAAAAAAATAGAAAACAATCTCTATTTTTAGAGTCCCAATAAACGGATTTTAAAAATTTTTTAATTTTTTTTCAAATTAAGGTTCCACTTTTTTCAAAGCTGTTCGTCATAGTAAGTAGAAGCAATAAATTTGGATCATTTTATTTAAGAATATTGAATGATTCTTATTTCTATTTACTGGGGCGGCAAAATGAACAAAGTTGGAAAGGGTCAAATGCGAAATCGGAACTTATTTCGATTTTCAACACTCGCATTTGCGATACATACAGTTTGTATTGGTAGCTTAACTTTACCTTTACAACAGGCTTATGCGGAAACAGTGGGAATAAAAGCCTATGATATTCCAGCAGGAACCTTAGCCAATGTATTGAATCAATTTGCTGAACAATCTGGTACTGCTATTGCAATTGATGCCCAGCAATTAAAAGGACAATCCAGTGCTGGATTAAAAGGAAACTATGCAGTAGATCAAGGTTTCCAACATATTTTGGCCTCTTCAACATTTTATGCGGTAAGAGTGGGGCAAGGTTACACACTGGCGAAAAAAACCACGCAACCACCCCATATCGCCGCTGTTGCTACCAATACCGTAGTGAACAAGACAGCGACTACACAGGCTCAGCAAGATGAAGTTTCAGTTCGTTTGACCCCACTTGTCGTTTATGGGCAAGAAGATCGAGATACACAGGGCAGTAACAGGGTTTACGATGCCAATCGATCTTCCGTCTATGCAGGAAAAGATTATATTGAGCGCTTTAAAGGCACCAATCCAGCCGATGTCTTACAAGGTATGGTCGGCGTTTATAGCGGTGATGCCCGAAATAGTGGGGCATTGGATCCGAGTGTTCGTGGTGTACAAGGGGTAGGCCGTGTTCCTTTGACCATTGATGGGACTGAGCAGTCGATTGCGGTATGGCGCGGCTATAATGGTGTGAATAACCGAAATTATATCGACCCCAATCTAATTGCGGGCATAGAAGTCATTAAAGGACCATCGCTAGAAAGAAATACCACCACCTCAGTCGGCGGTGGTGTTGTAGTCAAAACTCTGGAAGCGGATGATATTGTTCGTCCAGGTAAAATATTTGGTGCCGAGCTAAAAGTTGAAGGTTCAACCAATTCAATCGATCCATCGCTTCCTGATATGAGCAAGGTCGGCAAAAATTATGACGATACAACGCCTTGGAACGATGTGAATGGTAAGAAGTATGACCCTGATATTTATAAAAAGAACCGCACCAGAGATGATAACTCTAACTTCTCAGGAGATGATTTAGCGGGTCGACTTGCGTTGGCAATGAAGCAGGATAAATTCGATTTATTGGCGGTTTATGCAGTACGTGAACGCGGTAACTATTTTTCAGGGACACATGGTGCAGGGTACTATAAACGGGCAGAACCAAGTGACAGTCTTGATTTTATTCCTTATTTTGCACACTCCTACAAGCCTGGCGATGAAGTACCGAACACTTCAAGTCAAATGGAATCGTGGTTATTCAAAGCCAATTATCGCCCAACTGATGAACAGGCACTGAAACTGACTTACCGAGACACCAAAAATAGATTTGGTGAAATCATGCCATCAAGGATTGAGTGGGGGTTAACGCCTGATATAGGTGTACCGCAATGGCCGCTCAGCAACATTCGTTCTAAAGCCTATAGTCTGGAATATAAATTTAAGCCCGAAAACATTCAGTGGGTCGATTTCTATGCCAATATTTGGCAAACCGATACCGAAAGTCAGACCTACACACGCGGCGGTTGGCCAACAACGATTGATTTTCGGGACAACCGTATTATCAATACAGCAATTAGCCATTCTGACAATCGACGTCAGGGAATTAGTATCAGTAATAAAGCACGATTAACGGACCAGCTCAATTTAACGCTGGGTGGAAGTTTCTTAAAAGAAAAACTGACCTCTGATGATATCTATGGTGAATATGGGCCGAGCTATTCTTTATATCAAGCCTTACCTCGCGCTGGCCGACGTGAAGAAAAAACCTTTGATTTTAATTTCAACTACAGTCCTGTTTCGTGGTTAAGTTTTGATGCAGGCATGCGCTATCGTTCATATTGGGCCTTTGATGATTTCTTGAATAAATCCCTGAGAGATGGGGTCGATCCTGCGTTAAATCCATTATTTACCAAGAAAAGTAAGCTGAAGGAATATAGTTTTGAATATCAAACCATGCCTGAAAGTTACGATGCTCAGCAGCAGCGTATGCTGGATCGGTTCACACAGCGCTATGCTGCTAAAAATCCCGATTGGGATGGCAAGTTAGAAAGCGTTCCTGCTTCAGAAAGCACTTTGTATAACCTTATTTGGTCACAGAAAAATACGCTCACCTGGAAGGCAGATGAAAATGGTCATTTAGCTTTGGCGGATAATGTATTAAATCGTCTGAATGCCTTAGGTCAAAAATATGTCATTACTGGCAGTGGCAATCTGAGTCCGGCAGTGATTGAACAGGTCCCGATTGAGTCAGCTCAGAAGGTAAGAGACAGTGGCTGGGCACCTCAGCTTGGGGCATCTATTCATTTAACTGACAATAATCGACTCTATGTCCGTTATGCAGAAGAGTATCGCTTACCCAGCTTATTTGAAAGCACAGTCGGTTTTTCTGCCATGATGCCATATCAAGCGATTAAACCCGAACATGCTTTTAATTATGAAGTGGGTTATGTCTATGACATGCGGGACTGGTTAAGCTCAGCGCGAAACGCCGATATTAAACTGGCGTATTACTACAATAAGACCAAAAATGTGATTGAGCGAAATCAAAATCTGATTTTCACCAATATGGATGAGCAAAAACTTTCAGGTTTAGAGTTGCAAAGCCGTTTTGATAATGGGGCTTTCTTTACCGATTTAAGTTTGGCTTATAGCCTCAAAAATGAAGTCTGCGACACCAATAGTGCCATTGATAAGATGATTAACAGTGGCACTGTACAAACTGAGCAAGGGGTTCAGTTCCGTGATGCTTATCAACGTTGTGTCGATGATGGTTTCCCCAATGGCTATCTTGTCACCATGTCGACACCAGAACTCAGTGCACATGCCTTGTTCGGTGCACGTTTCCTAGATGAAAGATTGGAACTGGGTGCCCGTGCAACTTTTTACAAAGGCTATGAAAGTCCACTACGTAAAAATAACGATGCGGGAATCAATAAAGGCTATTACCTCAACGTACCGCTGGCTTGGGATGACACCTGGATTTTTGATGCTTACGCACGCTATCAAGTCGACACCTATAACACGGTTGAATTTGTTGGAAATAACCTTTCAAACCAATTCTATATCGATCCTCTCACGCGGAGTGCAATGGCTGCACCAGGCCGCACACTGAAAGTCAGCTGGACAACTAAGTTTTAACACAGAATTTAATTTCCTCTTTTAAAAAAAGCGGAAATTAGATAAAGGTAAATAATAATATTGAATGATTATTATTTACAAAATCAAGGGCAGTTCAAAATCCAACTGCTCATACAACTAAATAGGTAACGATATCGTTATCTTTATTGAAACAATAACTTAGCTTTAGAAAAAATGGAGTAACAATAAATGAAAATCTCTCAACTGTTCATCGGTCTTGTTGCATGTTCTGCTGTATTTGCTCATGCAGGTATTGAAGGTGCTTCAAGTAATGAAGCAAATATCAAAGTCGGTGCGGCAGCCAATGCCAGTCATCCAGGTGGTGCAGCTGCAGTTTCAGTGCAGGCGGCAGGTGCGCCATACAACGCTTTTACAGGCTTTAGTTCACTCAAAGGTCTAGCACAAGCATTTGCTGCGCAAGGTACAAGTAATAGCAATGTTACTGTCGGTACCAAAACATTTAATATCTCTCATATTCCAGTATCGGCAATGCCACCTTCACACAGTGCCTTAGGTAATTTTAATTTTGGTCAAGTGGGTACACAGGAAGTTTATTTCGGTGAATGGTGGAAAGCAGGTGATACGCCTGCCAGTGCAAGCCATACCGTTTATTACGCGGGTGATAATACCAATACCACAGTACCAACCGCAGGTACTGCGACCTATACCGTTGCTGGGATTAATGGTTCAGCAAGCAATCTGTTAACTGGTAATTTCACTGCAAACTTTGGTGCAGGCACCTTGGAAGGTTCATTAACTGGAACAGGTACAACCGTTTCAAACTTAACACTTGATGGTGTGACATTTAATCCGGGCTCGGCTGCATTTAGCGGATTTGCAATCGCAAATGGTACCGCTGGATTAGATGATTCTGGTGCTGTTCAAGGTCATTTCTTTGGTGCAAATGCTGCTGCTTTAGCAGGTATCGCGAAATTTGACAATGTTTCTTATAACACTGCATTTGGTGGTGCGAAGAACTAATTATAGCGAAAGGAATCTACACCTGTAGGTTCCTTTTTCTTACTTAAGACTTAATGATTTTATTTTTTGTTTTGCGGTTTTTATGAAAAGAACATTGCTGTGCTGTCTGACTCTATTGGCTGCTTCATCACTCTATGCAGATGATGATACTCAACTTCGCCTGAATCAAAGTTTGGATCAGAATTTATTACAACAGCAACATCAACTACAACAACAAGGCACAATTCGTGATACCGAGAAACTCCCCAGTATCCGTATCAATGGTCAAATTTATGCAGTAGAAAAAAATCAGGATGATTTGGCCAAAGCCCTCTATCTGGCTGTCATGCAAAAACAGTGGGGCAATGCTACGGTTTATTTAAAGCATTATCAGCAATATGAAGGCTATGATCAGGCTTTAACTGATTTTGCTGAAGGGGCATTGGCACGTGCCCAAGGGCAGCTCAAATTAGCCGAGCAAAAATTTCAAAGCAGTCTCAATAAACAACCCAATAATCTTATTTGTGAACTAGAGTTAGCGCGCGTGCTGTTTGAACAGCAAAAGAACAAAGAAGCAGCACGCCTTTTTACATCAATTCAAAACAAATTGGGACAGAGTGATCGGGCGGTGATACCGCCTGAAGTAGAACAAACGGTTAATCTGTTCGTCAAAGCGCTCGATCAGCGTGATTCATGGCAAGGCAGTGTCGCGATTGGTCCATCCTATGCCACAAATCTGAATAGTTCTTCTGAACAAAGTAAAACTTGGACGTTGTATGGTATTGACGATAAGGGCAATGCGACTCCCATCCAAGAAATTACCCGTGGCAGTCCCAAAGCAGCATCAGCAACGGGTATGGACTATGAAGCCAGTTTAATGAAACGCTTTTCTCTCTACGGCAATCATGGGATTTCCTTACGTGGGTTAGCATATGGACAGTCTTATGATGATCATGCTGACTATAACGAATCCACCCTGAACATTAATGCAGGTTATAGTTTTTTCGATTTAAAAAATCAGATCAGTATTGCACCGCTGTTTGAACATAAACGTTATGCAAATAATGGTTTATACAATGCATGGGGTGCACGTGCTGAATGGATGCGATTTATTGCCGCAGACAAAGCATTCAAGCTTGAAGCTGAAATCAAGGATCTGGATTATCAAAAATATAAAACATTAGATGGTAAAGAAAGCTCGGCGATGTTCACCTTTTGGAAGATTCTACCCAAACAATGGACATTATTTAGTGGACTAGATGTACTGGATCATGACACCCAAGAAAAGTACATGGCGGCCTATCAACAACAAGGTGTCCGTTTAGGGCTGAGTAAATCCTGGAATGTTGGGTTGAATACCACTTTATTTAGTTCATATCGCTGGCGGCAGTTTGATCGATATGCCGAAAGTCTACAAGCCCGTCGTCATGATTTTGAACAAAATTATACCTTTGTTTTGCAGATGCCCCGATTTAAATTTTACGGCATGACGCCAAATCTGACTTATCGTTATAACCATAACAATAGCAATGTGGATTGGTTGTATTCCTATGATAAACACAATGTCAGCTTGAAGCTTGAGCATCGTTTTTAGAGGGATGACGATGAAATCAAAGCTCCAATACCCAGCTTATGAATTGACCTCAAAACCACCCTCTATTTTGGTTTTGGCACATTCCTATCCGAAGTCGATCATTGTATTGCTGGTCATTGCGTTGCATCTAATCGCCTTATGGTGTCTGAGTCATTTTATTGAACCTTATACATTAGCCACCTCACCGAAAGTAAATGCACTCAAGGTACGTTTTTTGTCGTTAGCACCATCAGAAAATCCATCTCCTCATACAACGGCTCAGAGTGCCATTGCTCAGCCCCCCAAACAACAACACTTAAAAAAAGAATCTGCACCTCGTGCTACGCAACAAAGTACAGAGACCATCGAGCAAAAGATATTCATCAGTCAAAATGCAACACATACGGTGCAGAAGAAACAGCCGAGTCAAAAAGATCACTCCGTTGCATCTCAATCAGCACAAAATGTTGCCGTTCAGTCTGTAGAAAGTAAAGCGTTTAAACAACAGACACAGACTCATCAACAAGTTGCGAATGTGAGTGAAAAGCAGCAAATACAAAAAGAGAATTCTGAGGAAAATCTACCACACTCTGGAGGTGTAAAAACATCCGCAGCACAACAAGAGCTCAGTCGAGCACCTGAAAGCCAAGTTCAGCATGATGAACCTGTTCAAGTCAGTAGTGTGGATGTGCTCAGTTTCGGAAAGTTTAGTTACGATGATCGGGAACTTCGGCAACAAACTCGCATGGTGGAGTTACGTTTACGCATCAATGAAAACGGGCAGCCTATCGATATTCAATTAAAACAAAGTTCGGGTATTGCCAGCTTAGATGAGCGAGTTCTAAACGCAGCCCGTCAGTCCAGATTCAAACCCTACAAAGTCAATGGCCGAGCAGTGGCTATTGTCGTTGATTTTCCAGTGCAACTTAATCTCAGTCGGGGTCGCCGATGAGCAATATTCTTTCTTCAGGAGAATGATAATGAACGCAGCAACAGAACAAATAGTCGCCAACAGCCTTTCTCAACGCTTAAAGCAAGAAACGGCAGCAGAACATGAAAGAATGCACCACTTAATGGCTCAGGCAGATGTCTTTGCAAGCAAAGAAAAATATGCGCAATTCACTTTGTCTCAATACTATTTTCAGCAAGAAATTGAGCATCTTTTTGAGCAAGAAGGTATTGCGGTATTAATTCCAGATCTCGGTATTCGTGGACGTTCCCAGCAAGCTTTTGAAGATTTGCAAGATTTAGGTATTCAACCAGCAGGACAGCCGTTGCAAAGTGCAGCGGTTAAATTACCTGAAGCATTGGGCTGGATCTATGTCTCAGAAGGGTCAACCTTAGGCGCAGCTTTTTTATTTAAACAAGCTCAAAAAAACTTAGGCTTCTCTGAAACATTTGCTGCCCGTAACCTCGCGGCGTATCCAGAAGGACGTGCCAAGGTCTGGAAACGCTTTGTTCAGGCACTTGATGATGCAGATTTTGAAACGGCTTTACAGGATCGCGTAGTGCAAGGTGCGCTAGATGCTTTTGAGTATTTTGGAAAAGCATTAAGTCAACTGGATGAGTTGAAATAAACAAGTGAATTGAGTACTGCCAGGTATGGAGAATATTGATCACATGAATAAAGATCTGAAAACAGATATTTTGTCACAAACGCCACAGCCAGTAAGCAAATTGGCGCGTTCTGTTTGGTGGCGATTATTATTTATTTGCCTTGCCTGGTTGTGCATTGGACTCGGTATTCTTGGAATTTTTATTCCGGGTTTACCGACCGTTGACTTTATTATATTGGCTGTTTTCTTTGCTGCCAGAGGTTCAGAAAAGCTCCATCAATGGTTTCTCAATCATCGCTTTATCGGTCCAATCATCAAGGAATGGCAGAAAAATAGACGTATTCCGAAAAAAGCCAAATATATTTCAACGGTAAGTATGAGTATAGCTGCTGGAATTATGATCTGGATCATTCCACATCCTTGGGTAGTTTATCCTCTTATAGCATGTATGGCAGCAGTATTGGTCTGGATGTGGTTTAGAGATTAGATGACAAAGCCTATTTTAGGGATAATGAAAACTCAAGCCAATGATTTTAAAGATATCTAACGTTATTATTTAAACAATACAGAAGCATTTTTCATTGGCGATAACTTAGAAAAAGATATGAAAAAAACGGCTTGGTGAGATTTTGACCTATTACTACAATCTTGCACACCTACTCAATAATTAAAAATTTGAATCTAACACTTATAATTTATCATCTAACTGATTTGATTAAATATATGAATCAACATTATTGGATTAATGAAGTTTATATATTTTATAAGTATTCACAATGTGTATTGATTATATAATTCATAAATTTATTTTGCATTGCGTAATTAAATTCGCTCTGCTAGTCTTTTACACACGCTAAAAATATGCCAAAAATGTGTATAGCATATAAGGGATTATAAATTCGAAGAATCAAAAAGGAAGATAGAAATGTTAAAGGATGCAGAAGTCGCATCGCCGTCATCAAAAATTGGCATGATCATTACATTAGTTTTATGTTTTATTTTCGCCATTATTGAAGGCTTTGATTTGCAGTCAATGGGCGTTGCGGCTCCCAGAATGAAAGCGGAAATGCTACTGAACAGTACGGAAATGGGCTGGGTATTTAGCGCAGCGGTTCTGGGGACTTTACCAGGTGCCATGATTGCAGGAAGGATCGCCGATTCGATTGGACGTAAGAAAGTATTTATTAGCTGTATTCTTATTTTTGGCCTGATGTCTTTATTAACGCCTTTTGCCCAACAACTGAATACCTTACTGTTGGTAAGATTTTTGACAGGATTAGGCATGGGCGGGGCTTTACCCATTGTGATTACCATGGTTTCCGAGGCTGTGAGTGAAAAATACAAAGCCACGGCGGTAAGTGTGATGTATTGCGGTATGCCGATTGGCGGTGTACTCACTTCTGTGGTTGCATTATCTCTCACTGCCGATCATGAGTGGCGACATATCTTCTATTTCGGTGGTATCGCACCTTTATTGCTTGTACCTATTCTGATTTTCTTTTTACCTGAATCAAAAGCTTATCTCAATAAAACGGCAACCAGTCCAGCAAAAAATCAAAGCTTGATGACGGTTTTATTTGCAAAGCCACGTGTGCTGATCACTTCTAGTCTATGGTTAAGTTTCTTCGGAACGCTTTTGGTACTGGCGCTATTCCAAAACTGGTTACCAACCCTCATTTCAGGATTAGGACTTAATAAAGAACAAGCAAGTTATATCCAGATTGGCTTTAATCTGGGTGGCTCAATCGGCGTACTCATTTTAGGTTTTATGCTGGATCGATTGAATAAGTTCGTGATTGTTGCAAGTGTTTATAGCGGGATTTTGCTCTCGCTGATTGGCCTAGCTTATTCTAATAGCGCATTTAGCTTTACCTTATTTGCGACTGGATGCGGTATGTTTGTGATTGGTTGTCAGTCAATTCTCTATACCTTAGCAGCCAAGTATTATCCAACAGAAATGCGAGGTACGGGAGTGGGGGCTGCCGTCGCAATTGGCCGGATAGGTGCGTTTTCTGGCCCATTAGTCGCGGGGTATTTACTTGGAACAGGTCAAAGTGAAATTGTGGTGATTGCTTCAAGTATTCCAATGATTTTATTGGCTGCCATTTCAGCATTGATCTTACTTCGTAAACCGACGCATTCCGTAGAAGAAAAAGAGAATCTAAAGATCGTCACTACCTGATTTAGTCTTATCAATTGAAGGTTAGAAAAGGATTCATTTTTCGACGTCCACAATCAAAGGAAATAGCTCCGCTGTTTCCTTTTTTATTTCAGTCTGCAAATCCGCCAATGATAGATTCAAGATGATGTACATTGGCTTTTGACTTATCGGTATAATAAAATAGCGGCGATTGAGGATGAACAGATAGGAAGAGTAGAATGTATAAGGCGATTTTCTTTGATATTGATGATACCTTGCTGAATTTTAGCGTGGCGAATCGCTCGGCATTTGTGAAATCATTTGGGGAATTCAATTTACATCATGATGATCTAATCTATTCTACCTATAAACAAATTAACCATCTTTTATGGGAAAGACAGAAGTTAGGTCAAATTACCGTACAGGATGTGATTAATAATCGTTTTAAAGAACTGTTTACTGCACTAAAAGTTGAAATTAACCACGATCATTTTCGTGATACCTTTCAAGGTAATCTGGCCAAAGAACATACGCTCGAAGAAGGTGCCGAAGAAGCAATCCAGTATTTGAGCCAAAAATATAAACTTTTTGCCGCTTCCAATAGCATTCTGCTTCAACAAAAAGCACGTTTACACTTGGCGGGTTTATTACCGCATTTCTCTGATTTATATGTTTCTGATGATGTGGGTTATGAAAAACCTGACCAGCGTTTTTTCCAGACCTGCTTAGCCAGAAGTAATATCGCCAAAGAGGAAATACTTTTTATTGGGGACAGCTTAGAGGCAGATATCAAGGGGGCAACATCCTGTGAAATCCCGACCTGTTGGTATAACCCGAAACAACTCAAGAATGAACAGAATCTGAATATTACTTATACCATTCAACATCTGTCAGATCTGACCAAGATCCTATAAAAGCAAAAGTGTGCCTTTGCTGATAAGAGGTTAAGAGGGAGGATGTGGATAGTGAATGACATTGTGCATAATCACACTCTGCTCACCCGTATTGGCATAGGTATGCGGAATATCGGCATGAAAGCGAATGGATTCTCCTGCCGCAACAGTATGATTCATTCCCTCAAGCTGTAACTGCAATACCCCAGCAAACACAATAATATGCTCAATCACGCCTGCCTCATGTGGGCTAGATTCACTTTTTGCACCGGGTAGCAATTCGATCTTCAACACATCCATTCGCAGTTCTTCATCAAAAGGAATCAGAGGGCTGACGCGCATTCCTGAATGATCCTGTTCAAAAACAGGTAAATCACTGAAATGATGAATCTCTGGTTGGCTTTGAGCTTGCCCACCTTCAAGAAAGGTCGAAAATGCAATATTGAATCCTGTAGCGATTTTCCAGAGGGTTGCAACAGTTGGACTCGACTTACCCAACTCAATCTGCCCAAGCATCGCCTTACTCACACCAGTTAATTCAGCAGTCTGGCTAAGACTCAAACCTCGCTCGGTTCTTAATTTTTTTAAAGCTTCGGCAACATTGGGTGGAATATCTTGCATAAATAGAAGTCTTCTTGATTAAAAAGGATTGTCCGTTATAACAGACGATGATACTTTAGTCACTCTACCGTCATCTTCAGTAAAGTACTTCCTATGCGTAACTTAGCATTTTTTAGGTCTTCCTCACCAGCCATGATCATGACTGGACTTGTGGCCGTACTGGTGGGCTATGCCAGTTCTTTGGCCATTATTTTGCAGGCACTGGAAAGGGCTGGGTTGGATGCTTCGCAAACTGGAAGCTGGCTGATGATGCTGGGTATCGGCATGGGGATCACCAGTATTGGCTTGTCGCTATATTACCGTACTCCGATTTTAACAGCATGGTCGACACCCGGAATTGCCTTGCTTGCAACCAGCCTGACTGGGGTAAGTATTAATGAAGTGGTGGGTGTCTTTATTTTTGCTTCGGGACTAATGCTGTTATGTGGCGCGACTGGTATTTTTGCCAAGCTCATGAATTACATTCCGCGTTCTATTGCTTCTGCGATGTTGGCGGGCATCCTGTTACGTTTTGGTTTAAGTACATTTGAAGCATTACAGGTCAACTTTATCCTGTGTATTGCCATGTTGGCGGCATTTGTGTTGACCCGCCGCTGGTTTCCACTTTATGCCATTATTGCAACGTTAATTACAGGAATTGTTGTTGCGGGACTCAGTGGGGATTTGCATTTTACACAGACCAGCAACGTCTTTACGCTTCCAACCTTTATCCAGCCGCATTTCACCATGACTACACTGATTGGTGTCGGGATTCCATTTTTTATTGTTTCTCTCGCATCTCAAAATGCGCCAGGTATTGCAATTTTACAGGCCAGCGGTTATTCACCTAAAACGTCAATGTTGCTGGTATGTACGTCCTTAACCGCGATTATTTTAGCGCCGTGGGGTGGTTTTAGTATCTGTATTGCGGCCATTACCGCAGCGCTTTGTATGGCACCTGATGTCCATCCAAACCCTGCAAAACGTTATATTGCATCTACATGGGCAGGGATCTTCTATTTAATCGCAGGGATTTTTGGTGGCGCAATTTTTATATTGTTTAATGGCTTACCAACTGTATTAATCCATATTCTTGCTGGATTGGCTTTAATCACCACCTTGATGAACAGTCTGCATCAAGCATTGGCGGAAGAACAAGGTCGTGATGCAGCGATTATCTGTTTTCTTCTCACCGCATCGGGTGTTACCTTATTGGGAATCGGTTCAGCATTTTGGGGCTTGGTCGGCGGAATTATTGCGTATCAGATTTTAGTGAAACGTGATCATAAAATAGCGTAGAGAATCGGCTTTTAGCTGCCCATGAAAAGTTCAACCCTCCGCCAGATCGTTGAACTTTTCATCAATCATATATTTCATCTAAAAAGTACGTTTTAGGATGCAGCAAATATAAAAAATAGCGGTGGGGAGGAAGGCAGACCAAGCTACAGAATATCCTCCTCATCGCAATGCTGAAGATTATTTTTTCTCGGTTTTACCATCGTAGCGTTTAGTCCATTCTTTTAAAATACCATCGCGGTTTTTCGCAGCCCACTCAAAATTGTTCTTAATCATCATTTGGTTAATCTGGGCTGGTCGGAATGGCATTGGTTTCGCCACGTTTGGATAAGCCACCACCGCAAAGTTCTTGGCATAGGCTTCATTGGCTTTTTTACTCACCGTCCAGTTAATAAATTTTTGTGCATCTGCCAGATTTTTTGTTCCTTTAACAATCGCGGAGACTTCCATTTCCCAACCTAAGCCTTCTTTAGGAAATACGATTTCTAACGGTGCGCCACGTTGTTTCAATTGAGCAGCACGATAACCAAAAGAAATACCAATCACAGCTTCACCCTGTGCAGCCATCTGACACGGTTTAGAACCTGAATGGGTATATTGGGAAATATTTTTATGCAGCGCATCCATATACGTCCATGCTTTTTGCTGTCCAAATAGTTGTAGCCATGCAGATACATCTAAATATCCAGTCCCACTTGATGCAGGATTTGGCATTACGATTAAGCCTTTATAGATGGGCTTGGTTAGATCTGCCCACGTTTGAGGAACTGGAAGTTTACGCTTTTTCAATTCGATACTATTGACGCACAACGCTGATTCCCACGCATCCATACCCGTCCAGGTCGGCACCTTTTTCGGGCTGACGAATTGTTTATTTAATTTTTCCACGCCCACAGGTGCGTAAGGATGCAACATATTTCTCTGATCCAGCAACATTAAGCTCGTCACTGCAAGACCTGCCACCACATCCGCTTTTGGATTTTTTTGTTCTGCAAGCAAACGTGCGGTAATGATACCCGTTGAATCACGTACCCATTTAATTTTTAAATCAGGGTAGTCTTCACGAATTTTTGCACTATATGCAGCGAGCTGATCAGATTCTAATGCAGTATAGACAGTAATTTCACCAGCTGAGGTGAGGGTAGCCGACAGCAAACTGCCCATCAATGTTGGGGTTAAAAGAGAAAGAGATCGATATAAACGTGTCATGAGAGCGTCCTTGAATAATGATGCAACGGTTTCTGAGTTGATGGACATTTAAGCAAGTGAATATGACAATTTCATTAAGCTGGTTTAAACCAGATTTATTATTTTTCTTCTTTTATTTTTCCGACAAAAAAACTTAAACTCCGCAAAAGAAATGCTAGTTTTCAATAATCTTTCATTTTTTGCATGTATAGTAAAATTAAAATGTTGGGTTCAAAATTATGGTTCAGATCGATCAATCATCAGCACGTATTCCTAAATATATTCCTATTCGTGATTCATTGGCGCATGAAATAGAGTCTGGAATTTTACTGAGTAATGTCAAACTTCCATCTGAACGTACACTATTAGAAAAGTTTCAAACCACTCGCGTTGCCGTGCGTGAAGCCTTACTGGCTTTAGAGATGGATGGTTTAATTTACCGTTTGGATCGTCGTGGCTGGTATGTTCGGGCACCTCGCATTATTTATCATCCGCAATCGACAAAAAGCTTTATGCAATATGTCAGCGAACAAGGCTATGTGCCTTCTACAGACCTGATTTCAGCAGAGCAGGTGGAAGCAACCCCTTGGGATGCCAAACATTTAGATATTGCGGTCGGTAGTTCGGTTTATTCAATCTGGCGTCGTCGAAGTATTAATGGACGACCTGTGGTGGTTGAGCATTTACGTATCCGTGCAGATTTATTTCCTGATTTTTTAGCACATCCGCTGAATCAATCAGTCACCCAACTCATGGCAGATGAATATCAATGTGTCATTACCCGTGCCAATATTAATTTGTTTCCTACAGCCTTGGCTGAGCAACAAGCTAAAGCCTTACATGTAAATGTTGGATCTTTAGGGCTTTATATTTGCCGAAGTAACCGCGACCAGCATGGAAGAGTGACTGATATTGACCAAGAATACTGGTTACATGATGTGCTGGATTTACATTTTGAAGCGCAAAGCTAGCCAATCTGGTTTAAACCAGATTTAATTAAACTGTCATAATAACCTGCTCAAATACGGCTTAATCACTTAAAGTTCTGGATAAGGAACGTTGATGAAGCAGTATTCACCGAATAACTTTTCGACTCAGTCTGCGAGCAGTTTAGTCTCTGGACTGAGCAATTTTATCCATGCGGATAAACGCAAGAAAGTTCTAGAAGTTATTGATGTTCATAAAAGTTTTCAGAAACATCAGGTTCTGGATCATATCAATTTTGAAGTCTATGAAGGTGAGTTCATTAGCCTGTTAGGACCTTCAGGCTGTGGTAAAACCACACTTTTAAGAATTATTGCCGGATTAGAAGTACAGGACTATGGAAAAGTTCTTAAAATGGAACAGGACATTTCCAACCAGAAAGTTGAAAAACGCCGTTGTGGCATCGTATTTCAAAACTATGCACTGTTTCCCAATCTCACTGTCGCTGAAAATATTACCTTTGGACTCCATGCAAAACAATGGAATAAGGCTGAGCGTCAACAGCGCACTGAAGAATTATTACAACTGATCGAGTTACCTACGATTGCAACAAAATATCCGAATCAATTATCTGGTGGACAGCAGCAGCGCGTTGCCTTAGCCCGTGCAATCGCACCACGACCCGATATTCTGCTTTTGGATGAGCCACTGTCTGCACTGGATGCCATCGTCCGTGTCAATTTAAGACAAAAAATCCGTGTCATTCAGCAGCAGTTGGGTTTACCAACCGTGATGGTGACTCATGATCAGGAAGAAGCACTAAGTATTTCTGATCGTGTGGTGGTGATGAATCACGGCGTGATTGAGCAGGTCGATACACCACATAATATCTACTATAAGCCTCAAACCAAATTTGTAGCCCAGTTTATTGGCACCATGAATTTCTTGCCAGCACAGGTGAGCGACTCAAACACAATTCAGGTACTTGGGCAGTCAGTACAATTAAAAACTTCATCTTTACAAGCTGGACAGCAAATTGAACTGGCGTTTCGCCCAGAAATGGTCGCCGTGTGTGAACAAGCTGATCATGATCCAGCATTTATCTATTTGCCTGTTTCCATTATTTCAACTGAATTTCTTGGTGCAAAACGTCGGCTGTTTACCCAAGTCAATCTTGAACAAAATGATGCTGCCCATGTGATTCAGCTTGATCTGGACAATGATGCACTCGCGATACTCAATCCAAACATGTATATCAAGGTGGCTATAAAACAGTTACATGTCTTTGACGGGAAAGGGCGGACACTATGTTAAATCAGTCGACTGCCGCTGCGATTTTAAAGAATCAGGCCGCTAAATCTTCGCTTTATTCTTTCCGTTCATCAGCATTTTTATTTATTGCTGCACTTGGTCTGTTTTGTCTACTCATTCTGCCTTTAGCGATTCTGTTTAAAGGGGCATTTTTAAATAGTGATGGACAATACATCGGTCTGGCAAACTTTATTGAATATTTTTCCAATCCAAGTTTATTCTCATCGATTTTTAATTCAATCTGGATTGCAAGTGTTGCTACAGCGATCACGGTCTTGATGGCAAGTATTTATGCCTATGCCTTAACAGTCGTTGATATCAAGGGAAAAGGGATCTTAAAAGCGATTGCATTTTTGCCTATTCTGGCGCCGTCCATTTTACCGTCTCTGGCGCTGGTCTATCTGTTTGGTCAACAAGGTGTATTGAAAAGTTTGCTCGGTGATACTGAAATCTACGGGCCATTGGGCATCCTAATCAGCTATTGCTTCTGGTTATTTCCAGCTATTTTTATCTTGATGCTGTCTGCATTTAGAAATATTGACCAGTCGTTGATAGAAGCTTCGCGTAGTTTAGGAAAAGGACTGTGGGCGACACATCGCGCTGTCACTCTGCCAGCTATCCGTTATGGTCTGGTTAGTGCAGCATTGGTGGCATTTACCTATGTACTTACTGATTTTGGTATTCCTAAAGTCATTGGCGGCTCATTCAACATGATGGCACTGGATGTGTACAAGCAGATTATTGGCCAACAAAATATGCAAATGGGTGCTGTGATTTCCATCCTGTTGCTTTGTCCAGCATTATTGGCCTTTGTGTTTGACCGTTATCAAAGCAAACGTCAGGCGCGCTATCAGAATTTTCAGGTCAAGCCGTATGTAATGAAAGCAAGTACACAAAGTCAGTGGCTGTTCAGCGGGTTTTGCTATCTGATTGCTGGTTTTATCTTATTGCTGATCATCACTGCAATCGTGGCTTCTTTTATCCGCTACTGGCCGTATGACCTGAGCATGACCCTCGATCATTATCGTTTTGAATATGTTCAGGGCGGTGGCTGGGATGCCTATTTTAATTCACTCAAACTGGCTGGTTTTACAACGCTGGTCGGAAGTGTGGTGATCTTTATGGTGGCCTTATGTGCCGAGCGTTTTAAAGTTCACCCATTATTAAAAAATCTGGTACAGATGTTGACCTTATTGCCACTTGCCATTCCTGGTCTGGTATTAGGTATTGCCTACATCCTGTTTTTCAATGATATGCAGAATCCTTTACATATCTTGTACGGCACCATGAGTTTACTGGTGATTTCAACCATTATTCACTATTACACCGTGCCGCATCTGACACTGAGCAGCACCATTAAACAGATTCCTGTACAACTGGAAGCTGCCGCACAAAGCTTGGGAAGCAGTCGCTGGAAAACCTTCTACAAAGTATATTTGCCACTCAGCTTACCTGCACTGTGTGATATTTCGGTCTATCTATTTGTTAATGCGATGACCACCGTTTCAGCTGCAATCTTCCTATATTCACCAGATACCAACCTTGCTGCGGTTTCTATTCTGAATATGGATGATGCAGGTGATACTGCTTCGGCAGTAGCAATGAGCGTCTTGATCTTGCTCACTTCAGCCATCGTCAAACTCATACATGGTTTGCTGACTCGAGGAATATTGAAGAAAACACAGGCTTGGCGAGAAGCTTCACACTAACTCATTAATTTCACTTCGTTTTTGATACTTCATTGTATGAGGTAGGGGTTAATTCAGCCCGAATCAAGCCCAATGACTGCTTGGAACAGACTTAATAGGACAACCACAATGACCGATCTCATTATTGTAGGTGCAGGAATTTTAGGCCTATCTGCCGCTATTCAGGCTACGGAACAAGGCCTCACCGTAAAGGTATTTGAAAAAGATGCCCAGCCCATCGGCGCGACACGCCGTAACTTTGGCATGGTCGGTACCTCAACCTTAACTCATCCAGAAAGTGAATGGCGCAAGTATGCACTAGATACAAAGCAGTTTTATCAACGGATCCAGCATCAGTACGACATTACTTTTCAACAGCGCAATGGTCTGTATGTGGTAAATACCGCTCTGGAATGGCAGGTGGTTAATGAGTTTGCCCAGCTTGCACCACAATTTGATATTCCTGTACAGCTATTATCTACAACAGAAATGGCACAACAATACGGATTTCTTCAACCGCAAGCGCCTATGCTGGGAGGATTACTATTTGCAGAAGATTATTCCGTTGAACCACACCTGATCGGACAGCGTCTTTTGCAATACGCAATCTCTTTAGGGGTAGAAATCCATTGTAATGCCTGTGTGGTGAAAACCATTTCTCAACAGGCATCAACTATCGCCGTGCTTGCCTCAGGTCAAAGCGTACAAGCAAGCCGCATCCTGATTTGTCATGGTGCCGAAACGGACACCTTATATCCAACAGTACTTCAGGAACTAGGGTTAAAACGTTGTACCTTGCAAATGGCATTAACCCAGCCTTTAACACAACAGTTAGGTGTTTCCCTTTATTCAGGTTTATCTGTTTCCCGTTATCCCGCTTTTGAAATCTGTCCGTCTTATCAGGAGCTCCACCAAGCGTCCCAACAGGGCTTTGTCCATGATTTTGGCATCCATATTCTCATTAAGCAGAATCAGGCTGGGCAGATCATTCTCGGCGATAGCCATGAATATGCAGATATTGATGAACCGACTCAGTTCGACCAGCGTGAAGAAATCAACCAGTTTATTGAACAGTACTGTGTGGAAAAAATTGGACTGCGTTTACCACCCATTCAAACCCGCTGGAATGGCTATTACCTTCAACATCCAACCGAACTGGCCTGTGTGACTGAAGTTGAGTCAGGCATCTTCCTGATTAGTGCAATCGCAGGTAAAGGCATGACCACAGGTGCAGGTTTTATCCGACATGTTTTAGAACAACATATTTTTTAATCTTGTAATCTGGTTTAAACCAGATTGATATATATTGAAATCAAATCTTGAAACGATGAGCAATAGCATGAACACACAAGACACTTTAAATTTAGCCTTGGACAATAAATATTTACTGCTAACACCGGGTCCATTATCGACCTCTGCAACGGTACGCCGTGCCATGCAAAAAGACTGGTGTACTTGGGACAAGGAATATAATGGTCTGGTACAAGATATCCGCCAAAGACTGGTGAATCTGGCAACCACAGCAGTAGATCAATACACCGCAGTACTGATGCAAGGTAGTGGCAGCTTTGCGGTTGAGTCTGTTTTAGGTTCAGTGATTGCCAAGCATGAAAAAGTGCTGATTATCAATAACGGTGCTTACGGGGCGCGCATGGTGCAAATGGCGCGCTGCTTAAATATCGAAGTGGTTGAACTTGTTTATCCTGAAACTAGTACACCCGACTTGGCTGAAATCCAGCAAGTATTAATGGATGAAAGTATCAGCCATGTGGCTTGCGTTCATTGTGAAACCACCACAGGTATTTTAAATCCAATTCAAGACATCGGGCGTTTAGTCAAAGCTGCAGGCAAGGTCTGGATTGTGGATGCCATGAGTTCATTCGGCGGCATACCGATGGATATTGCTGAGCTTGAAATTGATTTTCTGATTTCCAGTGCCAATAAATGCATTCAGGGTGTACCGGGCTTTGGTTTTATTCTGGCAAAACGCGAGCGTCTTGAACAATGTCAGGGATTGGCACGTTCAGTCAGTCTGGATCTCTATGACCAGTGGCATACCATGGAACAACAAAATGGGAAATGGAGATTTACCTCACCCACTCATGTGGTTCGCGCATTTTATCAAGCCTTGCTCGAATTGGAACAAGAAGGCGGTATCGAAGCGCGCTACCAACGTTATCTGAATAATCAGCAAACCCTGTCAAAAGGTATGTCAGCACTTGGATTTGAACGGGTACTGGGCAATGCATGTACTCAATCTCCGATTATTACCACCTTCTTATATCCAGCTTCGCCAAAGTTCAGCTTTCAGCAGTTTTATGAAAGCTTAAAACAAGCAGGTTATGTCATTTATCCCGGCAAAGTGACTGATCTGAACTGTTTCCGTATCGGCAATATTGGCGAAGTTAAGCAACAGGATATCGAAGGTTTATTAGCGGCAATTTCGGATTATTGTCAGACCCATCTCCATCTCAGCGCAGTCACTGCATAACTTTATTCGACATAAATACTTTAGGGAAATATCTCATGACAAATACAAATATCCAACTTCAAGCTGTGGTTTTTGACTGGGCAGGTACAACTGTTGATTTTGGTTCACGCGCTCCGATTTTGGCTTTTATGGCACTATTTAAAGACAATAAAATCGAGCTCACCATTGAAGAAGCTCGTGCACCCATGGGCTTGGAAAAACGTGATCATATTGCTGCTGTATTGAAAATGCCTCGTGTGGCACAACTCTGGAAAGAGATTTACGGCAGTGAAGTGACGGTTGCCGATATTGACCGTTTATATCAGGACTTTATTCCATACCAATTGAAATCTATTCCGCAATGTTCAGCACTGATTCCAGGTGCATTGGCTGTATTTGACAATATCAAGCAACGTGGCGCAAAAATTGGCAGTAATACAGGTTATGCCTCAATGATGATTGGACAACTGATTCAAGATGCGGCACAGCAGGGCTATCAACCTGACTGTATTATCACCGCAAGTGATGTCAAACATGGTCGCCCATATCCAGAAATGCTCTGGAAAAACCTGATTGAGCTAGATGTCTCAGATATTAAAACTGCGGTTAAAGTGGACGATACCGTGGTCGGTATTGAAGAAGGCTTAAATGCAGGCTGCTGGACGGTCGGTCTTGCGATTAGCGGGAATGAAGTTGGTCTGAGTTTTGAAGAGTGGCAAGCGCTATCTGCTGAACAGCAACAACCACTCAAAGACAAAGCTTACGCAAAAATGAATCAGTCAGGTGCACATTATGTGATTGATAGTATCGCTGATTTACCAGCCGTATTAGATGATATTGAGCGCCGTCTAAATCAAGGTGAAAAGCCTTAACGTATTCAAAAATAGAATTTTGGCTCATTGTCCATTCAAGGGTAATGAGCCGTTTTGCTAGAAAATCATCAACCCAAAGGATAGCGTTTAAATAACTGTACAATCCACTCAATAAAAACTTTCTGTCTCGGTGAAACCAGTGTCTTAGAAGGATACAGTAAAGAGACAGGCAACGAAGGTACGGGATAATGAGGCAAGACTTCACACAGTACGCCTTGTGCAAGTTCATCAACATGACCATAACGCGGCACCTGTATCAGCCCAAAGTGTTGTTTTGCTGCTGCCGAGTAAGTATGTGCACCATTGACCTGAATCATAAAGGGCAAATCATAATTTTTTAGTTCGCCCTCAACCATAAACTCCAGAGGAAGATTCTTCTGGCGGGCAGTGGAATAAAACCCAACCATAATATGGCTTTTAAGCGCGTCTAGATGATGGGGCGTACCGTATTGTTGTAAATATCGCGGACTTGCCAACGTGACTTGCTGGATATTTCCCAGATGCCTAACGATCAGTTCACTATTATTCAGTTGTCCGATCCGGATCACGCAATCAATTCCTTCCTTAATCACGTCAACATAACGATCGCTTTCTGTCAGTTGTAATTGGATTTGAGGAAATTCGCTTAAAAAATCTCGTAGTTTTGGCAAAATAAAATGAGAGGCAAAAATACCATGCACTTCTATTTTTAAGGTTCCTTGAGGTTTTGCATGCAGAAAATCATGATCTGATTCATTGATATAGCTCAAGATATACTTACAGCGCTCATAATAAATCTGGCCTTCATCGGTTGGTCGAACCTGACGTGTGGTGCGGAATAACAGGCGTGTGTTTAATTGGGTCTCTAACTGCTTGATCGCATCCGTGAGTGTAGAACGGGGCAGGTTTAATATTTGCGCCGCTTTGGTAAAACTTTGCTGCTCGACCACATGGATAAAAGCAGACATTGCATTTAACTTATCCATATCTTGATGTCCTTTGTTCGGTTTATTCGGACAAAGATGTCAGAATCCGATAGATTATTAACTGATAGCTGGACAGTATCATAGAACGCATAAGATGATAAGTTTCATTCAATGAGGTTTAAAATGACAAATACAGCAGCACATTCTAATCCATCAAAAGTAGTTTTAATTACGGGTGCTTCTCGAGGCATTGGTGCTTTTACGGCAAATTTACTGGCTCAGCAAGGACATCAGATTATTATTAACTATGCCAATAATAATCAGGAAGCGGATCAAGTGGTAAAGAAAATTCAGGCTGCGGGCGGCATCGCGAGTGCGTTTAAAGCCAATATCAGCCATTCAGATGAAGTGACCCAACTTTTCGATTATGCGATCCAGACCTATGGTCGTGTGGATGTCCTGATTAATAATGCTGGCATCATGCGTTTAAGTAAAATCGAGCAGGTCGATGATGAAAGTATTGATCAAATTCTGGCAATCAATCTGAAAGGATCTTTATATACCATGCGTGAAGCGGCAAAAAGACTGACGCATGGGGGAAAAATTATTAATTTATCCAGTAGTGTGGTTGGGCTAAAACTTGAAGGCTATGGGGTTTATGCAGCATCAAAAGCCGCAATTGAATCTTTAACCGCTATTTTAGCCAAGGAACTTCGAGGTAAAAATATTACCGTTAATGCGATTGCGCCTGGGCCAACTGCGACTGAGCTTTTTTTAGAAGGGAAGAGTGAAACGTTGATTGCACAGTTAAGCAAAGCGGCGCCATTGGAACGCTTGGGTCAGGTAGAAGATATTGCAGCAGTTTTAGATTTTGCAGTGAATGAAGCCAGCAACTGGGTCAATGCCCAAGTACTTCGTGTCAATGGTGGCATCATCTAATACAAAACAATGCTGACTGAAGCTTTGTGTTTCGGTCAGCGCTAGAGCTAAAAATACTGTATTTATGCTCTCTACATTGAAACGAATATGAAAATCTTTGGGTAAGCGATAATTCAGGACTTTAAAGACCAAACTTGATATATATCACACAATATAAATAATATGCATAACAATTCATTTAATAGTTTTTACAGTTATTAATCATGCAGTTAAACTAAGTTTTTTAATTTTTTAAAAATAATATCGGCTTTTAACTGATTAAATTGTTGTGATTGTAAGCATGATACAACATAAAATATTTATATATGCTAGGCTGTTTAGTTTTTCTTAAGAAAATACTCTCAAATGGATTTAAAGCAGAAGCATGAAACAGGAAAGTTTTATTGGTCATTTTTATTGCCCAGATATTGGGGAATATGGATCTCCCTTACGATTTTAATGTTATTTGCAATATTGCCGTGGGCGATTCAATGGCGATTAGCAGATGCTTTATCAAAGTTGGCGTGGAAAGTTTTAAAATCTCGACGTAAAACCACGTTAAGAAATTTTGAATTATGCTTTCCGCATAAAGATGCTTTAGAAAGAGAAGCTGAAGCAAAGCAAGTTTTTTTCAATATGATCATTGGTTTGTTCGAAGCTTTAAATGCTTGGTATAGCCCGAAATGGTATCGAAACCGTATACATATTCAGGGATTAGAGCATATTTCACAAGCACGAGAGACAGGAGTTCTTTTATTAGGTAGCCACACCACACTTTTAGATGCGGGCGGCTATATCAGTAGTTGTTTCTTTGATCTGGATGTGGTTTATCGTCCACAAAACAATCCCTTACTGGATATGTTAATCAGCCGATCGCGCGCCACCATTTATAAAAATCAGATCTCCAAAAATGATATGAAAGGTTTAATTGGCAATCTCAAACAGGGACGAGCCATTTGGTATAGCCCAGATCAGGATTTTGGCCTAAAACAAGGCGTTATGGCACCATTCTTTAATATTCAAGCAGCGACGGTAACGGCGCATCGACGATTGATGAATATCTCAAAAGTTCCCGCCATTCCTTTATTTTTCTATCGAACGGGTAATATCCGCAATCCTCAATATCATATTTTACTTGAACCACCGTTACAGAATTTTCCAAGTCAGGATGAAGTTGCGGATGCAACCAAAGTCAATCTGATTCTTGAAAATCAGATTAGCATGTATCCAACTCAATATATGTGGTTTCACCGAAGATTTAAGACCCGAGCGCTAGGAGAAGCTGCACTTTATTCATAATCGGTGAATTATAAGATTATTAGTTAAATCATCAATATAAAAAACCTACTGCCAATCAAGGCAGTAGGTTTTTTATAAGCAAACAAAAATACTTCAGAGCATCGACTTCGTTATATCGCTTGCCATTGTTGCTTAACTTCTTCTGAGTTTTTAATCAGAATTACTTTGTCATCTTTGACTTCACCAATCCATGCCGTTGGGATCAGATGATGTTGATCATTTTCATCACGCGTCAGTTTGAGTTGGCTATCATCTTCGAGATGATCAACTGTTCCGACTTTGGTACCACAAGAAGCAATGACATCTGAATGTTTTTTAATATCTTGAATATTTAAAGTACTCATTTCTTAAACCTCTTTATAAACATCACAACACGGAAGCGTTTAAGCTACTGCATATTTCCTCATAATTGTTGGGTTTTAAATAATCCTTACAGGATGATTTTATAGATTCACCTAAACATACTGTTTAGTTAACAATGAAACAAAACGAAATAAATAGTTAAATAACTACGAACAATTATCTTTTCATTACAATTTATCTATTTAACTCAACGGAATTTTTAAATTACTTTTAAATAAACTGACTTAAATTAATATTTTAAAAATGAATAGTAGAATATCTATTAAAAGATCAACTTTTGACATATTAAATCGCTTTGAGCAGTACTCAGCCGAAGAGAAGTTAAATCAACGGCCATTGGTGCTTAAACAGTTGATCCATTCTGTTGGGCGATTACCTGAACCCGCCTCGGGCCAGACTTATCAGCGCTGGCAAGTTTTTGCTCAGATTGCTGGCTTTGACCTAAGTTTAGCCAAGCTTTTTGAGTCACATTGTGATGCATTAAGCATTTTGCATGAACTCGGATATGAAAATGAAATTGATGAGAAAATATGGGCCATTTGGGCTGCCGATGGTGGGCCAGCGCCATTACAGGTCGAAAATGAGTTTTGTTGTGGAATTAAACCGTGGTGTTCAGGCGCTGAATTTATCCAAAAAGCATTAATCAGTTTCAAAGATCCACAGGGGCAATCTCAGCTTTGCATTCTCGATCTCAACCAACCCTCGGTCACCATTGATCTGGCTCACTGGCAAGCTGTAGGCATGCAAGGCACACAGACTGCCAGAGTCAATTTTCAGGAGACAGCAGTCAAACTCATTGGCCGTCCCAACGATTACCTTAATCGGGCTGGTTTCTGGCATGGTGCTGCGGGTGTTGCAGCTTGCTGGTATGGTGCGGCAGTACGGTTAATGGATGAGCTGCAACAAAGCTGTCTTAAAACACCCAATCCTTTTAAGAAAATGTATTTAGGTCAGTTGGCAACTCAACTTGCTGTCACCCGACAATATTTCCAATACGTCGCGCAACTGATTGATAGCCAACCCAAGCTCAGTCATGAACGAGATGTACGGATCTTGCGTGCGCAGGCAGAACAAAGCTGTTTGGCAGTTATAGAAGGGGTTGGAAAAGCGCTGGGCGCACGGCCTTTTTGTGAACAAGCGACCTTTGCCAGTTTAATGGCAGATTTACCTGTATTTATTCGGCAAAGCCATGCGGCGTTTGATGATGAGCAAATTGCTGAACGATGTTTAGAGGAGCAAATAGCATGGCAGCTCTGAAACATCCTTTGGTTGAGGATCGCATTATTGAAGGGCAAGGTACTTCTAGAGAACAATGGCTACATGCATTTGAGCAACAACCGCTATCGCTGCTCAACCTTGAAAAATTTCAATCGAAACGGATTGTGATTGTGGCGCCGCATCCAGATGATGAAATACTCGGTTGTGGCGGCTTGATGCAACAGCTGATTAGCTTGAATTGTCGCCTAGTGATTGTTGCTGTTAGCAATGGCACCCAAAGCCATCCGCATTCAAGCAAATATAGTCCAGAGCAATTAGATCGAATCCGTCCGCAAGAAAGTCTGGCGGCATTACATTGTTTAGAGGTCTCGGATTTTGCTCAACGTATTGCCTTAAATTTACCAGATGGACAGATTCATTTACATACTGAGCAACTGTGGCAAGCATTAGACAAGCAGGTTCAAGCGGAAGACATTCTGATTTGTAGCTATGCGCAGGATGGACATCCTGACCATGAAGCTGTAGGAAAAACGGTACAGGCCTTTGCTTTAGCGCATGACCTATCATATTTACATGTGCTGATCTGGGCATGGCATTGGGCACGACCGTTAGATCCACGTATCAACTGGCAACAGGCCAGAGCTTATAGCTTAACTCAGAGCCAGTTAATCAAAAAACGTCAGGCCATTATGCAGTTCAAAAGCCAGATCGAAGCTGATGAAAGTACAGGCAATACTGCGGTTTTATCTCCAGCAATCATCGAACGTTTGTTGATGCCTTGGGAGGTTTATCTTTGTGAATGATTCTAGTCAATATTTTGAAGCCTTATATCATCACAACAATGACCCTTGGGGCTACGATCATCATTGGTATGAGGCTCGTAAAAGGCAGATTTGTTTGGCATTGCTTACTCAACAGCACTATTCATCAGTGTTGGAAATCGGCTGTTCCAATGGGCATTTAAGTGTACATTTGGCCCAACGCGCTGATCAGCTTTTATGTCTAGATCTTTCTGCTCATGCTGTCCATTGGGCTTCACAACGTTTACAGAATCTGGGCCATGTGAATGTTCAACAGCAAAAAATACCTGAAAATTTTCCTGAACAGAAATTCGATCTGATTGTCATCAGTGAAGTGGCCTATTACCTATCACGCAATGAATTGCATGAGCTGATCAATCAACTCAAAGATAGTTTAACGCCACAAGGTGAAATCCTGTGTTGTCACTGGCGGCACGCGATTCAGGATTTTGAACTGAATGCCTTTCAAGTACATGATCATTTAAAACAATCTTTGCCTTTCACTCATTATTTAAGTCTGAATGATCCAGATTTCATCATTGATATCTGGACGGTAAATCCTTCATCTTTGGCTAAACAGCAGGGCTTAATATGAACATCGGTATTGTTATCCCAGCCCATAATGAAGAGCAGCATTTATCTGCCTGTTTGCAGTCGATTCAACAGGCTGTACAACATATGAGTCATGAGCAGGTCGAGATTTTAGTGGTTTTAGACAGTTGTACGGATCAGTCGCGTGCGATTGTAGAATCACATCAAGTGAACTGGATTGAATGCAATTATGCTTGTGTAGGCAAGGCCAGAGATTTAGGTATTCGACATCTGATTCAACAGGGTGTGACATGGGTCGCTTGTACTGATGCCGATACCATTGTCGATCCAGACTGGTTACTGTGTCAGATGCATCATCAGCCCACAGATGCCATCTGTGGAATCGTAGTGCTGGATAATCTAAATCACTTATCAACGCCGCAACAGCAAAAATATCTGGCACATTATCAGGACAGTATGGGGCATCAGCATATTCATGGCGCAAATTTAAGTTTTAGCGTAGATGCTTATCTTCAGGCGGGAGGTTTTGAGCCGATTCCTTGTCATGAGGATGTGTCATTAATTCAAAAATTTATGACTCAATGCAGCAAAATCACCTGGAGTAATCTGGTTCGGGTCACCACCAGCAGTCGACTGAATGGACGTGCACCACAAGGGTTATCACATTTTTTAAAACAGCTCTAAGGGACTTTCAGGATGAAAGTTGATTAAACGGTATAAAAGCAAATGAGAAAATAAAAAATTAAAGTTTTCGTGATTCTGTAAATATATGATAGTTTTAAAAATTATAATTAACAAAATAACTTTCAGAGTTTGCGGAAATCTTTATGAATATACGATTATGTTATGCCAGCAAACGCAATGAAAATAGCGATGATTTGCTACAAGATTTACGCGATATCCTCACCGAAGCTCGAGATTTCAATACTCAACATTGTATCTATGGCGTCCTCTACTATGCAGATAATGCCTTTTTTCAATGCTTGGAGGGAGAACAGCAGATTGTTGAAAGTTTATTTGAAAAAATAAAAACCGATTCACGGCATCTCGATGTCAAGCATCTCAATACACACTCCATTGACCAATCGAGCTTTAACCGCTGGTCAATGAAATATGTACAACGAAATACCAATATTGAATCCTTCTTTCTGACTTTGGGAGAAAATAGCTTTAATCCGAGCTGTCTCGACCACACAAGTCTGGATGCTTTTCTCAGTGAATTGCTACTTGCAGAACAGACAACGCTTCCCATTGGCAAAAAAGTTGGCATGGTCAATCGTGGCGTTAATCCATTCTAAGCTGTTTGGTTCGCAACTTGAGATTCACGGTTTTAAGTTTCGGTAACACTTTAGCCATGAGTAAATAGACAGCAATAGAAGTCATAAACATCAAGATCACTTCCATACTCTGGCTAATAATCAGCATGGCACAGTAGAAGAAACTAAATAAGGCCAGACATAATTCTGTGCCTTTGAAATACCAAGTAATAAACACACCAAAGAGAGTAGCGGAGAGTATCAGATTAACTGTTTCGTTAAAGCCTAAATAATTGAAGAAGATGATGAGTAGGCACAACGCTAACATTGATAGTAAAAAGACAAAGATATTTTTTGCAATAAACATATTCTATTTCCTATCCTGAAGTTAATTTAAAAATCTTTCCTCTGGAACCAGAGGAAAGATGGTACATATTCAGACATTATTTGAGATTCTTTTCCATTATTCAGATTTGTTATATTAATAAAGATGCCTTTTTTATTTTACGGGATCTCTTCATTAATATTCAGCTTTCTATTGAATAGTAAAGAGCGCTTAAATGCACCGAATTAATTATTAAAGAAATCAAACAGTTGAAGAATAGGTTTTTGGCTTACACGGTTGTAAGAGATTGCCTACAAATGAGTGTTTTTTGATCAAAAATTACATTCCAATTTAAAATAAATTAATTTAAAAACAATATCTTATTTGCAAAATATAATTTCTCTAAATTTACATTTTTAACAAAACGCAACATGATATTTCATTAGAGAAAAAAATAATGATGAGCAATATTTAAATGAAGTAAGAATTTTGATTATCTAGAATTGGTATGCACTGTTATCGATGCGATTTTCTATAAAAAGAAAATGAGTAAAGAATTAAGTTTTACGATAAGAAATTCATTCATGGATAGAAATGATCAATTTTGGATTTCGGTGCAGCAGTAAACTCATCTGGAGAAAATTCAAGGATCATTTCGGCTGCCTGTGCATGCTCTGCATTCAGCCAGTCCAGACGGTGTCCTTCAGAGATGATAACGACTGATCTTTTTTCATGTTCAGACGCATGAAACTGGTTCATTAAAGGGTGGGAATCTACATTGATGGTCAGCATACTCATGGAGAGAATTTCTTGACCTGCAACACTTGCATATTCATATATAGCGGCGACTGTAAATGGCTTTTTGTCCTGACGATAGATGCCATACCACTGTGCTTGACCATCAATATACTTAGGTTCAAAAATTACTTCGACAGGTACCAAAGCAAATTGATTTTTGTTCCAAGCATGTTTGAAACTGTTTTTTTCAGCCACCGTTTCAGTACGTGCGTTATAAGCATTCTGAACTGCCTTTAACTCCTTGGCCCAAAAAGGTACCAGACCAAAACGGGCGGCACGCCATTCTACTTTTTGATCAGGTGAGATCAGGATCGGGCTAAGATCTTCAGGATAAATATCCGGTTTGTAGTCAAATGTCGGTTCAAACAAATCTAATAAATGAGCCCGACTTTTCTGAATAGGTCGATAGTTTGCACACATACCTCAGCCTCGTATCGTTCAATAAACACTCACTTAGTGTTGATCAGAACCACGTTATTGAGGAGCATATTTTTGTACTTGGATTGCATCAATAGCTGCTGATCTGGTGATTCTTAGAGAGAATGAAATCTTATGACACGATCTGAAAGGGCAGATGATTTAAGATATCTAAAAAAATAGATGAGATAAAAAATTATCTCATCATGATAATCAATTAGAAGAAATTATCCCAAACTCATAAATTTTATACTTCAATTTAAAAGATTCTGATCAAAGGAAATTGAGCCGACATTAACCGATTGTATTTATATCGATTTTTACATGTTTAGACCTGCAAAAAATTACTAAGCTTAACAAACAAATCCTTCTAATTGCTTTACTATCGCTCGCTTTATCTTCAAAAGAAGGTCTCCCTTAACCAACGACTTTCGTCAGTGTTTTTTGATTTGGTAAACAATGAATTTTGATATCGACATTTTTGGTACGATTGTAGTTGCAGTCTTTGTACTTTTTATTGGTTATTTTCTGGTTAATAAAGTTAGTTTATTAAAACGCTACAATATGCCTGAACCTGTAATTGGTGGACTTGTCGCTGCAATTGTCACTTATTTTCTATTCACCAAGTTTGATGTTACGGTGAATTTTAATGCGGACATTCAACGCAGTTTCATGCTGGTCTTTTTTACTTCAGTCGGCTTGAGCGCAAGCCTGTCAAAGTTGAAAGAAGGCGGAAAAACACTGATTGTTTTCATGTTCTGTGTAGTGACTTATGTTTTATTACAAAACGCTTTAGGCATAAGTTTGGCAACTGCTTTAGGACTAGATCCATTGATTGGTCTGATCACAGGATCAGTGACCTTAACTGGTGGTCACGGTACTGCAAGTGCTTGGGGTAGCATTTTTGAAAATGAATATGGTATTCAAGGCGCTGTCGTTTTAGGTATGGCAAGTGCAACCTTCGGCTTGGTTGTCGGGGGCATGATGGGTGGCCCAGTAGCGAAGTTTTTGATTCGTCGTTATCAATTGGCCGAAGAAATTGCACCTACACAGCAACGTACTGAAGCACCACCTGCAAATGAAACAGCACCATTTGAATATCCAGAAAAAACCCGACTGATTACGGCGGACGATGCGGTAAAGACACTGGGGATGTTTGCCCTGTGTATTTTCTTTGCCAATTTTATGACTGACTTTGCCAAAGGCCACTGGTTTGAGTTACCGACCTTTGTGTGGGCATTAGGCTGTGGTGT
Organism: Acinetobacter vivianii; assembly: GCF_014635885.1. Lineage (GTDB taxonomy): Bacteria > Pseudomonadota > Gammaproteobacteria > Pseudomonadales > Moraxellaceae > Acinetobacter > Acinetobacter vivianii. Next base: position 453,210 of record NZ_BMDR01000001.1, on the reverse strand, counting down.
GTTCTTACGTAATACGCTGGAATATGTCTTTAATATCAAGCTATTCGACCGCTGTATTGACGTATTTGGTAACGCATCTTTGGCTTTGTTCCTTTCGATGGCATTGATGTCTTTACAGCTCTGGCAGCTTGCTGGTCTGGCAGGACCACTTGTCATTATTCTTATTGCACAAACCCTGTTTCTGGCGCTTTACCTGTTTTTCGTCACCTTTAAAATTATGGGCAAAAACTATGATGCAGCGGTACTTTGTGCAGGACAATGTGGTGTCAACTTAGGTGCAACACCAACAGCAATTGCCAATATTCAGGCAGTTACCAATACTTATGGACCTTCGCATAAAGCCTTCTTGATTATTCCACTGACGGGGGCATTTTTTGTCGATATTATTAATGCGCTTGTGATCCAGACCATTATTAATTTCTTTTAGCGTGCAGAGCTTTTATCCATTAAAGCTCTGAAATGCTTTACCACTTTGAAAATGCCAGTTTTTATCAACTGGCATTTTTTTTACTTTAAAAATCAACAATAAAAGCTTCTTGGGTATAAAAATAAGAGACTATTCCAGTTTTAAGTTAAAGCGATCCAAAGAATAAGCGACAGGCATGTTTCGCATTTAACAAACTTTTAGTCACGTTCATTCTCAAAATTATAGTTTTGGCAAATTTATACTATTTTCTGTCATTTCTCTTATCTTTTTCGATTGTAGACACATTGTATTATTTGAAAAAGGGAAAATTATACATTGTGTAGACAAGATCAGGATGAAAGGGAGAGAGGTATTCATGGATAAGAAAATGCTGTTAGCCGAAACCTTAAAACGCCGAATTATTAGTATGGAATTGGCGCCTGGTGCTGTCGTAGATGAAGTTTCCCTGAGTGAGGAATTTGGTCTTTCCCGTTCACCCGTTCGGGAGCTGCTTCGTCAAATGGCGGCAGAAGGATATCTGGAGCTTGAAGCAAACAGAGCCACTCGTGTTTCCTCAATGAACCACCAATCACTACGAAATTTTTTTCTGGCAGCGCCTTTAATTTATATCTCAACCACACAATTAGCCGCGATTAATGCGACACAGATTGAAATCGATCAACTCAAGCAAATCCAGAAATTATTTCGGGAAGCGATTGATCAGGGAGATATCGAAGGGCGTGTTTATTATAACAACCAGTTTCATCTGGAAATAGGAAAAATTGCGCATAACCCATACCTATTGCCGAGTCTGGAACGTTTGCTCATCGACCATGCTCGTTTAGGCAAGATTTTTTATCGCAATCCAACTACTGATGATATGCAGGAAGACCTGTCACTGGCTGTATTACAGCACGATCAAATTATTGAAGCAATTGAACGTCATAACGCTGGAGAAGCAGGGGAAATTGTACGGGTACACATGGATTTATCTCGCCGTCGTATGACTGAGTATGTTGTACCCGCTGGTATCGAAGTTCCTGTTTCTTATCCATAAATCAAAGGTTTTAAAAATATATGTGCTCACTTCATCTTGGAAAAGAAGTGAAAATATAAATGGAGTTTATCAACATGACAAAGGTTACAGCGTTACCAGCCGACGATAAAAGATGTGCTTGGTATCATCTAAGCAATCAAAGACAAGTTAAACCCAGCCATAGCGGTAAAAGCTCAGCACGTTGGGCAGTGATTGGTGCAGGTTATACCGGTTTGGCTGCGGCAAGACGTTTGGCCGTGAATTTTCCAGATGATGAAGTCATTCTGATTGAAGCACAGGAAGTGGGTTATGGCACAGCAGGCCGCAATGCGGGTTTTGCCATTGATCTTCCGCATGATATTGGTGCCGAAGATTATATCGGTGATATCGAGATTGCGAAAACAACCTTAAAGCTGAATTTATTAGGTCAATCTATTTTGCAAACCTTGGTTCGCCAACATGGTATCGATTGTCACATGCGAGCCAGCGGTAAATATCAAGGTGCAGTCGAAAAACGTGGTATTGCGGTGCTGGAAGCGTATCAGCGTGGACTGGATAAACTCGGGCAGGAATACGAAGTCATTGGTGAACAAGATTTGCCTCAGCATATTGGCACCTCATTTTATAAAAAAGGTCTCTACACGCCTGGAACAGTCTTACTTCAACCTTCAGCATTGGTGAAAGGGTTGGCGGACAGTCTGCCATCGAATGTGACGCTTTATGAAAATACCCCAATCACTGAAGTTGAATATGGCGATAAAGTGGTGTTAAAGCATGCCAATGGGCAAATTACGGCGGATAAACTCATTCTTGCCAATAACGCTTTTGGTCAACGTTTTGGCTTTTCACAAATTCAACGCACCATGTTACCCGTGTTCCTTTATGCCAGCATGACCCGACCGTTAACTGAACAGGAACAGTCTCAGCTAGGAGGTAAAGACTTCTGGGGTGTAATTCCTTCAGATCCTTTTGGCAGTACTGTTCGCCGTACCCATGACAACCGCATCCTGATCCGTAACAGTTTCAGTTTTAATCCAAACGGACGTCCTAAACAGCATTGTCTGGATCGTTTTGTGCACCGTCATAAAAAGTCTTTTGAAAACAGATTTCCGATGTTACCTGAAGTCGATTTTGAATATACATGGAGTGGTTCATTGGCACTTTCACAAAATCATAAAGGCTTCTTCGGACAACTCGCTCCAAACGTATTTGGTGCGTTGTGTTGCAATGGCTTGGGAATTACCCGCGGTACGGTCACAGGTACCTTACTGGCAGATTGGCTTGCAGGCCAGCGTAATGAGTTAATTGATTTTTTACTGGAAACTTCTGGCCCTAATAAGGTACCACCAGAGCCGTTTTTATCTATCGGTGTCAATGCCACGCTTTGGTGGGGACAAATGAAATCAGGATTGGAGAGCTAATCGGCTCATTCAATAAAACATTCATTGAATTGATTAAGTTTTTAAACGCTTAATTTAACTGAGTCAAAACCTTTAAATGCTGAACAGTGAAATTGATTTTTCAATTTTACAGGCTTTGTTCACCTTGGTTTTCGTAAATGTGTAGGAAGCACACCCACTCAAAGTGGGCGGATATTGGAGACAGAAATGACAACAAATAATGTTTCTATTGAAGATGTACCTTTAAACAGGTTTCATCAATTATTGACGATCCGTACTGGCGGTGGATGGCTTTTAGACGGATATGTACTCAGCATCATTGGTGTTGCCATGGTGCAACTTTCCTCAGCGTTACAGTTAACCAGTTTCTGGCAGGGCATGATTGCTGCTTCGGCCTTGATTGGGATCTTCTTCGGAAGCTTTCTAGGCGGCTGGTTAGGTGGCTTGCTTGGTCGAAAGAAACTGTATTTTGTAGCGCCGATCTTATTTACCTTATGTTCGCTCAGCCAGTATTGGGTCGAATCAGGCATGATGCTATTCCTATGCCGTTTTGTGATCGGCATTGGTGTGGGTTTTGAATACACGATTGCAGGTTCGTTGCTGGCTGAATTCTTACCACAAAAATCACGTGGCCCACGTTTAGCCATGCTAACTATTTTATGGTTTGTCGGAGCAGCACTGGCTTACATCATTGGTAACCTGATTTTAAATAGTGGCTATGCAGAAGCTTGGCGCTTGGTACTCGCCAGCCCAGCAGTGATTGGTATTGTACTGATCATTATCCGGATCGGCACACCTGAATCACCACGCTGGTTATTAAGCAAAGGGCGTACTGTAGAAGCAGAAGCTGTGATTAAAAATGTCTATGGCCCATCGTTTTCACTGAATAATCTGCAATCGCAAATTCTGGAAAAGAAAATCTCTTTAAGCAGCTTTTTAAAATCAGGCTACGGCACACGTGTATTTTTTGTCTCCATGTTCTGGGCATGCTCGGTCATTCCCGTATTTGCGGTTTATGCCTTTGCACCAAAAGTACTTGATGCATTGCATTTAAAAGGTGACTGGGCAGCTTATGGTTCAGTGGTCATTACCTTGCTGTTTGTCGTTGGCTGTGTGGTTGCGACGCGTCTGATTAACCGTATGGGACGCCGTAGCATGATTATTCAAAGCTTTTTATGGTCTGGTCTGGCTTTACTCGGTCTCGGCTTTTTCTCGGAAGCGTCGCCATTACTCATTCTTATCTTATTCGGTCTCTATGCACTATTTATCGGTGGTGCTCAGGTCTTGCAGTTTGTTTATCCAAATGAACTGTTTCCAACACAAATTCGCCCGATTGGTGTCGGGATTGGGGCTGCTTTCTCTCGGATTGGGGCAGCAATTGGTACGTGGTTAGTGCCGATGTCTCTCGATTCAATCGGTATCGGAAATACGATGTATGTGGCAGCAGCTGTCACGCTACTTGGTCTGGTTGTCTCTCTGGCTTTTGCACCTGAAACACGAGGCATGAGTCTAGAACAATCCACAACTTTAAATTAACCCTGATGATCTTGCCATGATTTCAAGCTAAGGAATGGCATCAATAAACAACACTCTTGATGGAGAAAATAACATGAACTTTGACGGTATTTACACCCCAGCAATTACCCCTTTAGCTGCTGATGGATCAATTGACAAGGCTGCTTTTGCGGATGTTCTGGAATATCTGATTGATGCAAAAGTACATGGTGTGATCGTAGCGGCGACTACAGGTGAATATTACGCACATACCGCACAAGAGCGCTATGATCTGGCGAAATATGCAAAAGAGGTGGTGGGATCACGTATTCCTTTGATGGTTGGAACAGGCGCGATCCGTACTGAAGATTCGGTAGAATATGCAAAGGTAGCGAAAGAAATTAAAGCAGACAGTATTCTGGTAACGATTCCACCTTATGCTTTACCGACTGAACAAGAAGTGGCAGCGCATGCATTGACCATTGATAAAGCAGCTGATTTGCCTGTCATGTTCTATAACTATCCAGCGCGTATGGGCGTGAGCATGGGCAAAGAATTTTTCGATACGGTATTTGCAGCATCAAAAAACTTTGTCGGTCTTAAAGAGAGCTCTGGTGATATGAATCAATTGCATATGCTGGCTCGTAATTATCCTGATCTGGAAATTTCATGTGGTTGGGACGATCAAGCACTTGAGTTTTTTGCATGGGGCGCACGTAGCTGGACCTGTGCAGGCTCAAACTTTATTCCGCGTGAACATATTGCGTTATATGAAGCTTGCGTGATCGAAAAAGATTTTGATAAAGGCCGCCGTATCATGTCTGCCATGTTACCGCTTATGGATTTCCTTGAAACAGGTCACTTCATCCAGTGTATCAAGTATGGTTGCGAGCTTAATGGGTTACGTACTGGTGGCTTGCGTGCACCATTACAAGAAATGGATGCAGAAAAGAAACAGGCATTCCAAAGCATTGTGGCAGAGCTTAAACGTGAAGTTGCTGCAATCACGGGAGGTGTGTAATGGCTGAATTGTTAAGTGCAGCTGAATATGCCCAGATTGCCAAAAATTTAAAATTTCCAACACAAGCTTTTATTGACTGGAAATTTCAGTCTTCTGTATCAGGCAATACCTTTACCACGACCAATCCTGCGACAGGTGAAGTATTGGCGGAAATTACCGCGTGCAATGAACAAGACGTGAATATTGCAGTCGCTAATGCTAAAACTGCGTTTGAAGATGGACGCTGGAGCAAACTTTCACCCAACCAGCGCAAGCATATCTTGCTGAATTTTGCCGATTTGCTGGAGAAAAATACGGTTGAACTGGCCGTCATGGAAAGTCTGGACAGCGGCAAGCCAATCAGTGAATGTCAGTTAACCGACGTACCTGAAATGATTCATACCATTCGCTGGCATGCTGAACTGATCGATAAAATTTATGACAGTACTGCACCCGTTGGTTCAGATACCTTGTCTATCGTGGTCCGTGAAGCAATTGGTGTGGTAGGTCTGGTTCTACCGTGGAATTTTCCGCTGTTAATGCTGGCATGGAAAATTGGCCCAGCTTTGGCTGCTGGTTGCTCGGTGGTGGTCAAGCCAGCTAAAGAAACCACATTAACGGCATTACGGGTTGCTGAACTTGCAGCAGAAGCAGGTATTCCTGCTGGCGTATTCAATATCGTGCCAGGCGGAGGGCGCGAAGTAGGTGAACCTTTAGGCAGACACATGGATGTCACCATGGTGAGCTTCACAGGCTCCACTGAAACAGGTCGTTTATTCCTGAAATATGCTTCTGAATCCAACCTGAAACGTGTGGTACTCGAATGTGGTGGTAAAAACCCCGCTGTGGTCATGAATGATGTTGATGATCTGGATCGTGTTGCACAGCATATCGTCAATGGTGCGTTCTGGAATATGGGTGAGAACTGCTCAGCCTCTTCACGCCTGATTGTTCACAACGATATCAAAGATGAATTATTAGGATTAATTGGCGTCCATTTAGCGGACTGGAAAATGGGTAATCCACTCGATCCAGAACACAAATTAGGTTCTCTGGTCAGTAAGTCTCACTTTGAAAAAGTGAAATCCTATATTGAGCAGGCCAAAGCTGAAAAACTCAATATTGTGCATGGCGGTCAAACAGACAAAGGCATCTTTGTAGAGCCAACAGTTGTGGATGGTGTGAAAGCGACTGACACCTTATTTCAGGAAGAGGTGTTTGGACCGATCTTGTCTGTCACGACATTCAATACTATCGAAGAAGCAATTACGCTGGCCAATGACACGGTCTATGGTCTGGCTGGTTCTGTGTACACCAGCAACTTAAGAAATGCCATCAAACTCGCACGTGCTATTCAAGCGGGTGTGGTAACCGTCAACTGTTTTGGTGAAGGTGATGTCACAACACCATTCGGTGGTTATAAAGAGTCTGGTTTTGGTGGCCGAGATAAGTCGATCTGGGCGCATGACCAATATACCGAGATTAAAACCATCTGGATTGATGTTTCAGAGCCTTAATCCACTACAGGAACGATTGCGGCTAGATTGCCGATCAATCGTTCCTGATCTCGGGTTATAGGATTAGCCAGAGAAATCATCAATGACTTTATTTTAAATCGAAAATATTTTTCGAATGTGCTTGTTTTGCCAAAAATTCGTTGAAAGCAGGGAATGTAAATGAATAAAACCACAATTAAAATAGGATTTGGCTTATTGGCCTTGACTACATCGCTGCCCGTAATGGCGGGAATGACCTTAGGTAACCCAGAGAGTGAAACAGGGGCACTGACGCTGTCTGGTACCTTACGGGCCAATTATCAGAATAAAGATTATGGCGAAGCTGCCTCTGACCAGAAAATTAAATTTGATGCTGCCATTCTACGCTTGGGTTATGAATCACCAGACTGGTTCGGCAAACTTGAATACCGTTGCTACCAATACGATACATTATGTGATTTCTCTACGCTGGTGTATGGCTATGTCGGTTATCGTCTCAACTCGACCGATAATATTACCTTCGGTTTACAACCCATTCCTTTTGGCCCAAGTCGTTTCTGGGACAGCAGCTTCTATGCTGGAATCAACAACACCATGGGGTTGCAAGATGCGTTGGATCTAGGCGTGAATTATCATTTTGAACTCCCTAGCGCAACCAAAGTAGATCTCGCTTACTTTGCAACAGATGGTGGCAATTACCACGGCAATAGCCGAGATTCAGCACGTTATACCGCCAATGTTGTACATTCCGATGATCCATTAAAAACAGATTTAAATGAAAAAAACATGTGGATGGCACGGGTCGATCAGGAGCTTAAGTTTTTAAGCACAGATGATCTAAAAGTCTCAGTGGGAGGCAGTTATTGGTATTCCGAAATTGAAAATAAGAAAACTGCTGAGGATGGCAACCGCAATAGCTGGGCACTATTCAATCGCATCAATTATAAAAACTTGAATGTGGTGCTAACAGGCGGTAAACAATCGATCAGTAACCAAGATGCACTCAACCCACATGCTTCCACCTTTGGTTCATTCGATGGTGAATATGATATTGCCAACAAGGGCTATTTCTACACAGTCGATACCAGCTATAGCTTTAAGAATGTGCGTGATTCACTCAATGTGACACCTTATCTGGTATTGAGTGGTTTCGATAAAAAAGAAAAGGGCTTTAATGACTCCCAGCGCAACATTGTCGGGGTGGCATGGGACTACAAAACTATTTCGCTCTATACCGAATACGTGATGAGTAAGAATGATCCCTTTGTCGGTGGCACAGGCAGCTCACTGGCCGAAGGTGATGATGGTAAATGGAACAAGTTGCTAAATCTCATGCTGGTTTACAACTTCTAGCGATGAGTCCTGTTACAGCTTCCATTGATTCTGCTTTCCTGTAAAGCAACAGATAAGTGCTTAAAATTATGAACTCAATACGTACCATCTTGATTGCAAACCGTGGCGAAATTGCCATTCGTGTCATGCGTGCCGCCTCAGAAATGGGCATTCGTACAGTAGCAATTTATGCCGAAGAAGATAAACACGCATTACATCGCTTTAAAGCGGATGAGTCTTACTGCGTCGGACAAGGAAAAAAACCGATTGCTGCCTATCTGGATATTGCGGACATTATCCGTATTGCCAAGCAGGCAAATGTAGATGCCATTCATCCTGGTTATGGCTTTTTGTCAGAAAATCCTGAATTTGCTGAAGCCTGTGCCGAAGCAGGTATCCAGTTTATTGGCCCTAAGGCAGAGGTCATGCGCCAGTTAGGCAATAAAGTCATGGCACGTAATGTAGCTGTGGTCGCAGGTGTTCCTGTAGTCCCTGCTACGGGGGCTTTACCAGCAGATTTACAACAATGCCAGCTTGTCGCTGCCGAAGTTGGATACCCACTGATGCTAAAAGCCAGCTGGGGTGGTGGTGGCCGTGGTATGCGTGTGGTCGAACATGAAAATGAACTTCAGGATGCCATTGAAGTAGCTCGCCGTGAAGCCAAGGCTGCTTTTGGAAATGATGAAGTCTATCTGGAAAAACTGGTGAGACGCGCTCGCCACGTTGAAGTTCAGATTATGGGAGATCGACAGGGCAATATCGTACATTTATTTGAGCGTGATTGTACCGTTCAGCGCCGCAATCAGAAAGTGGTCGAACGTGCTCCGGCACCGTACTTAAATGACCTACAACGACATAAATTATGCGAAGCTGCGCTGAGACTGGCGCGTGCAGTTGGTTATACCCATGCAGGCACAGTCGAGTTCCTGATGGATGCCGATACAGAAGCGTTCTATTTTATTGAGGTCAATCCTCGCATTCAGGTTGAACATACGGTTACGGAAGAAGTGACAGGCATTGATATTGTTAAAGCACAAATCCAGATTACCGAAGGGATTTGCATTGGCAGTGAACAAAGCTATGTCCCGCAACAAGAGCAAATTAAGCTATTGGGACATGCGTTACAGTGCCGATTGACCACCGAAGACCCTAAAAATGGCTTTATGCCAGATTATGGACGCTTAACAGCATTCCGTAGTGCGACAGGTTTTGGGGTTCGGGTGGATAGCGGGACGGCGTATACTGGCGCGGTTGTGACACCTTATTACGACTCCTTACTTGCCAAAGTTACAGTCAGAGGCATGAGTTCCGATGAAGCCAATAACCGCATGGTACGTGCCTTAAAAGAATTCCGTATTCGTGGCGTGTCCAACAATCTGGCCTTTCTTGAGAATGTGATTACCCATCCACTCTTTACCTCAGGACAATGTACGACGCGTTTTATTGACACAACACCTGAGCTTTTTGAGTTAGTACCAAAACAGGATCGGGCAACCCGACTGCTTGAATTTTTAGGCAATATTACGGTGAATGGCAATCCCGAGATGCAAGGGCGTCAATTACCAACAGCTTTTCCACTGATGGTTAATACTCCAGATTTTAAACTGGCATCACCAGCACCAACGGGAACGCGAGATCAGTTCAAACTATTGGGGGCAGAAGGTTTTTCTCAATGGATGCTTGATCAGAAACAGGCATTGATCACTGATACCACCATGCGCGATGCGCACCAGTCTTTATTTGCAACCCGCATGCGAAGTGCGGATATGTTGGCAGTTGCGCCTTATTATTCACAGATGGCAAATGAGCTATTTTCACTGGAATGCTGGGGTGGTGCGACCTTTGATGTTGCAATGCGTTTTCTAAAAGAAGACCCGTGGGAACGTTTAGCCAGGTTGCGCGAAGCCATTCCAAATATTCTCTTTCAAATGTTACTCCGTTCTTCCAATGCGGTGGGCTATACCAACTATGCAGACAATGTAGTTCAGCATTTTATTGCTCAGGCTGCCAAAGGTGGCATCGACCTGTTCCGTGTTTTTGACTCGTTGAATGCCGTGGATAATATGCGGGTGGCGATTGATGCCGTACGCGAATCGGGCATGTTATGTGAAACTGCAATTTGTTATACCAGCGATATTCATGATAACAGTCGTCGCTATAACCTGAAATATTATGTAGAGATGGCAAAACAGCTTGAAAAAGCAGGTGCCAATATTCTTGCAATCAAAGATATGGTAGGAATCTGTAAACCCAATGCGGCGCGTGAACTGATTCGGGCATTGAAAGAGGAAACGGGATTACCTGTTCATTTCCACACCCATGATACCAGTGGCATTGCGGCAGCCAGTATCTTGGCTGCAATTGATGCAGGAGTAGATGTGGTGGATACCGCTATGGATGCAATGAGTGGTTTAACCTCACAGCCAAGCATGGGCTCCATTGTCGCTGCTTTAAAACATACCGAACGCGATTCAGGTCTTAACCCGCAAAATCTACAGCAAATCTCGACCTACTGGGAAGATGTACGCCGAATTTATGCGCCCTTTGAAGCAGATATGCGAGCAGGTACCGCAGATGTTTATCACCATGAAATGCCAGGTGGACAATATACCAATCTACGCGAACAGGCACGTTCTTTAGGGCTTGAGCATCGCTGGTCTGAGGTGTCGGATGCTTATGCGCAAGTGAATTTACTGTTTGGAGATATCGTCAAAGTTACCCCAACCTCCAAAGTGGTAGGCGATATGGCTTTGTTTATGGTATCCAATCACCTCACAGCAGAGGATATTAGCAATCCCGCCTTAGACATTGATTTCCCAGAATCGGTGGTGTCCTTGTTTAAAGGGGAACTGGGAACACCTGCACATGGTTTTCCAGTCGCCTTGCAGCAGAAGGTACTGAAAGGAACGGCGCCACTGCACGATCGTCCTGGTGCAATCATGCCTGCTGTTGATTTGGCCCAGCAAAAACAGGACTTACGCAATATTTTTGGCGATTTAATTGATGATCAGGCCTTGGCATCTTATCTGATGTATCCAAAAGTTTTTAATGAGTTTATGCAGCATAAGCTTAAGTTTGGCACAGTTTCTACTCTTCCATCCTCCGCTTTTTTCTATGGCCTAAAAGAGCAGGAAACGATTTCGGTTGAGCTTGAAGCAGGCAAGACGCTCGAAATTAAACTATTGGCACGTTCGGAAGCACGTGATGGCTGGGTCGATTTATTTATTGAACTGAATGGGCAATTACGTCTGATCCAGATTCAGCAGCAAGGTACTCAGGCAGCGCAACAACGTCCACAAGCTGATCCGATGAATCCTGCACATTTGGGTGCTTCCATGCCGGGTATGATCAGTACAATACCTGTAAAAACAGGGCAGTCCGTGTTAAAAGGTGAAACCTTATTTACCATTGAAGCCATGAAAATGGAGCTGGCGATCAAGGCAGATTCAGATTGTGTGATACAGGAAATTTTAGTTAGTCCCGGTATGCAAGTGAAGAATAAAGATCTGGTTCTGGTTCTTCAATAATTCAGTAATCGTAAATTTGATAAGTGATCAAGATGATGATAAGCAAAAGAAATGCAACTTTAATAGGACTCATCGCTGTCCTGCTATGGAGTTCGATTGTCGGGCTGATTCGTAGTGTCAGTGAAAGTCTGGGAGCAACTGGCGGAGCTGCCATGATATACAGCGTTGCTTCGATGTTCCTATTATTTAGCATTGGATTTCCCAAGCTGCGTGAATTTCCGCGCAAGTATCTGATTTGGGGCAGCTTGCTTTTCGTTTCCTATGAGCTTTGTCTGGCCTTGTCGATTGGTTATGCCAATACCAACCGACAAGCCATTGAAGTCGGTATGGTCAACTATTTATGGCCAGCACTGACAATGGTCTGCGCCATTCTGTTTAATCATCAAAAATCAAATTTACTGATTATCCCTGGTTTTGTTCTTGCCATTGTTGGAATTTGCTGGGTGCTTGGGGGTGATCAAGGGCTTGATCTCGCCAGCATGGGGGCAAATATTCAAGATAATCCTTTGAGCTATGGGCTGGCCTTTATCGGTGCACTGATCTGGGCTGCTTATTGCACCGTGACAGCCAGAATTGCCAATGGTAAGAACGGTGTCACCCTGTTTTTTATGCTCACGGCGGTGGTGTTATGGATCAAGTACCTGTCTATGGGTGCCGAACCAATGCATTTTGATATGCATGCGCTGATTTACCTTGCGCTTGCGGCAGCCGCAATGGGCTTTGGCTATGCGGCATGGAATGTCGGCATCTTGCATGGCAATGTCACCGTACTGGCGGGCGCATCTTACTTTATTCCCGTATTTTCGGCTGCACTCGCAGCAATCGTTCTCCATACACCACTTTCAATTTCTTTCTGGCAAGGTGCCGCTATGGTATGCATTGGTTCAATTTTATGCTGGATTGCCACGCGCCAGAAATAATCACGCTTGATTTTAATGAGGTCACAAATCAAGGACATATAACAACTTAATACTTAAAAGGAAAGGGCCTCAACCCACTCAATGGCAGAAATATAAACTTTGAAATAACTTCTATTTCAACTGTTTAGTGGGTTCGGCTTGCTTGTAACTAAGGAAGTAACATATGAATAATTCTAATATTTCAGTCGAGGATGTGCCTCTAAACGCATTTCATCAGCGTCTAACGGTTTCGGTTGGCGGCGCTTCATTAATGGACGGCTATATACTTAGTATCATTGGTATTGCGCTGGTACAGATGACAGCCAACCTGCAATTAACGAATTTTTGGCAGGGAATGATTGCAACCTCCGCCCTGATCGGAATCTTTGCTGGCGGTTTATTTAGTGGCTGGCTTACCGATAAATTTGGTCGCCGCAAAATTATCTTTGTAGCGCCCGTCATTTTTCTCATCTGTTCCGTGCTGCAATTCTGGACAGATTCACCCGTCATGATTTTTGTGTTGCGATTTTTGATCGGGATTGCCATCGCAATCGACTATTCAGCTGCAACCAGTTTGTTTGTTGAGTTTGTACCTAAAAAATACCGTGGTTCGCGTCTGGCTGGCTTTACCATTTTATGGTTTGCGGGTGCAGCGATGGCGTATATTTTCGGTGACATCATTGTGCATGTTATGGGTGAAGAAGGTTGGCGCTGGGCATTGTCGAGTTCCGTGATTATTGGTGGATTGTTGCTAATTTCGCGAATGGGCACAGTTGAGTCAGCACGCTGGTTAATTACCAAAAATCGTTCCCATGATGCTGAGAGCGTGATTAAAAAAGTCTATGGTCAAAATTTTTCTCTAGCCAATTTACCGAAAGAGCCAACAACAGCAAAACTTTCACTGGGAGATATGCTGCGTATGGGCTATGGGAAACGCTTGATGTTTGTGATTATCTTCTGGACATGTGCAATCATTCCTGTGTTTGCCGTATATGCTTTCGCACCAAAAGTACTGGCGGCATTAAAACTGCAAGGGGATTGGGCAGCTTATGGTTCAGTGGCAATTACTTTATTATTTGTGATTGGCTGTATTATTGGCACCAAACTGATTGACGTCTTGGGTCGTCGTAAAATGCTGATCCATAGCTTTCTTTGGTCAGGGCTGGCCTTACTTTTTCTCGGTGCATTTTCTGATTCTTCGGAAATGGTGGTATTGGTTTTCTTTGGTGCTTATGCGTTATTTATTGGCGGCGCGCAGGTACTGGAGCTGGTTTATCCCAACGAAATTTTCCCGACAGAGTTACGTCCTTATGCTATGGGTTGGGCAGTCTCGGCAACACGTATCGGTGCGGCGATTGGCACATTTCTGGTCCCAATGTCGCTTGAAACCATTGGGATTGGCAATACCATGTATGTTGCAGCAGGCGTCACACTGGTAGGACTTATTGTATCAATCGCTTGGGCACCTGAGACCAAATCGAAAGATCTCTCTGAAGCGGCTGCGTTGAATTAAACACATTAGAACATTCCAAACGAAACAGGATATAAGTGATGAGTTATATCCTGTTTCCCTCATCAATATACTTATTTCAGTATTGGAAATGCTTTTTTAAAGAAGGGTTTAATGGCGACCCAGTTACTGGAGAGCCAGCAAATAAACGAACCAAGTGTGACCAGCATGGTCCCTTGCCAGAACGCCACAGGCAATTCAGTATCGAGTACAAACATGGCTAAAACAGAGGAAATAATTGGGGTAAAATATGATGCAACCACAAGAATTGTGATATTGCCGTGAATAATCCCGATATTCCAGGCTGCATAGCCCAATCCAACAGCAGCAGCGGCCAACAATAAATAGAGTGACAAACTCAGGTTTAAAGCAGGCATGACCAATTGATCCGTCAGTCCTAGTTTTAACCATAGTGTGAGTGCTACACCAATAAAGAAAATCGAGATCGGATTCTGTCCCTTACTCATTTTTCTGGTAACAACACAATAAAAAGCCCAGATAATCGCACCTGAAAGTGCTAAAAGATAACTCAGCGGATTATCTTTTAAATTGTTCATTACACTTTGAACACTGAACGAATCATTACCCGCCTGAATATAAATAATCCCACTAATGGAGATCAATAAGCCAAGTAAAATCAGCAAATTAAACTTTAACTCTTTGAAGATCACAAAAGCCACAATTGTTAGACTCGGCCATAAATAATTCACAATACTGACTTCAATGGCTTGCTGTGAAGTTTTGGAATAGGCAATTGCAAAGGAAAAACAAAGTTCATATACGATGAAAAGCGTGGTCGCGAGAACCAAATATTTTTTAGAAATCAGTTTTAAATTTGGAAATCTGAAAATTGCCAATACAATCAGCGTACTAAAGGTATAGATTAATGTGATGCCCATGGCAGGCCCAATAGCGGCACTCATATACTTAACCAGACCGACCATGGATGCCCACATGATAATCGCGCTTAAGCCGATGAGTGTTGCGAGATTTTTAGACATAAAAACATTCAATATAAGAAAAATTGCGGGAGAAGGAGAGAGAAAACGTAATCAGCCGTACAGAATAAAAGAATCCTGAAAACTCGAATAGGACAATTAGGACGATATATAGAAAATATTGAAATGCAGCTTTTCTTGCACAAAGCAAAATACCTGAAACAATTTTAATCGATCGTAACGCTTATTTCAGTTTTTCTACCCCATGACGCCGTTTTCGATAAGCAAATGGCGTTTCACCATATTGTTTTTTAAACCAGAGAATGAAATGCGAACCGTCAGAAAAGCCACATTCAATCGCAATATTGGTGATGTAGGCACTGGTGTTGGCCAGTAATTTACGCGCATGTTCCAGTCTTAAACGACGCCAGTAATTTGCTGGTGGTTCATTGGTATTGGCGATAAAAGCCCGATGTAATTGTCGTGGGCTGGTATTCACATGTTCAGCGACTTCTTTTAGCGTGACATGGGCGCTGAGGTTTTCGCTCATAAAGGCAATCGCTTTCGCAACCATATGATTTTCATAGGTTGCAGGATTATCTAAGGTCGTCGTTTGTTTTTCAGTAGTGGACGGTTTTTTGCCATTGATCAGCAAATAATCAAGCGTTTTTTGTGCGCGAATCTCGCCACAATGCAACCGAATTAGGTCAGCCGCCAAATCGATAGCGGTACCACCTGGACAGGTAAAAATCCCTTGGTCTTCAATATAATTCTGTTCTATCAGCGTGATGGCTTTTGGAAAACGTGTGACAAACTCATCTCGCGTAGTGAAGTGGATCGCGCATTTACGTCCATCAAGTAATCCAGCGTTACCCAATACGAAACAGCCAGAACATAATGCAATAATCGGGATCTTGGCGCTATGAAGTTGCTGCAAAGTATCTAATAGATATTCGGGCGGTTCACGGGTTTCGCTTAATAGACCACCTGCAATAACGATATAGTCATAATTGTGCTTGAGTTGTTTTAAGTCCATGTCTTTGGTGGGATTCACAGATAACCCACAACTGGCATTCACAGGTTGATTGTTATAGGTCATCCAGTCCCATTTACAATAAATCTGTAAACTTCTAAAAGATTGATCTGCTGCAAATCTAAGCGCCTCAACAAAACCAGAGACAGGTGCCAAGGTGAATTTATCCATGAGAATAAAACCCACCCGTAGATCTGGTTTTATTTTTGCAAGGCTTTCTTGCGTAGGGGAAACCTCATCATAAGCATTAGATGATAAATGCTTCATATTCTTCACCGTCACTATCCCGAAGAGCAGTGTTAAATCAAAATGATTACTTATTTTATTGAATTAACATTCCTGTATCAGCCTCATTTTAACAGGTGTAGAGACTATTTTTCTGTAAAATTGGGTCAATATTGCCCTGCAGAATTTTATAAGGATGGATTAAAAACTTAATTTGTTGAAACGTGATCGGATACTTTGCCAGTTGGTTGATAGCCAGCAAATAAAGGAGCCTAAAGTAACCATCGCAGTGCCTTGCCAGAATATCGTGGAAAGATGGGTTTGAAGCACAAACATTGCAATTACAGAAGAAATGACAGGCGTAAAATATGAAGCAATCACCAGTATGGGTATATTGCCATGAATGATGCCCACGTTCCACGCCGCATAACCGAGGCCGACAGCACTTCCTGCTAGCAGAATATACAGAAAAATCATCGGTTCGGTAGGGAAAACCAGTGGTTCATGGCTGAATAGCAGTTTTAACCATAAAGTGATCGCAAGAATAATAAAAAAGACAGAAATCGGATTATGTCCATTACTCATTTTCTTGGTCACTACACAATATGTCGTCCAAGTGATGGCTGAAAAAAATGCCAGAATATAACTGACTGGATTTGAATCAAAATTTGCAGCAATACTTTGAAAGCTAAAACCATCATTCCCAGCTTGAATGAAAATAATTCCACTGACAGAGAAAACTAAACCCACAATTATAAATAGATTAAACTTTAATTCTTTAAAAATAACAAAAGCAAAAATGGTCAGACTCGGCCATAAATAATTAATAATACTGACTTCGATGGCTTGCTGGCTGGTCTTGGTTAAAGCAATAGCAAAAGAAAAACAAAGTTCACAAGCCACAAACAGCAAGCTAGAAAGTACCAAATATTTTTTAGAAATCTTTTTAAAATCAGGAAATCTGAAAATTGTAAAAACAAGCACAGCACTACAGCTAAAAATCATGGTTATGCCTAAAGCAGGCGTGATACCTGTACTCACTTGCTTGATCAGACCGACCATGGAAGCCCACATCACTATGGCACTCAGACCAATTAAGGTCGCTATATTTTTAGGCATAAGTATGCATCATGAACTCATTGTAAAAAATCAATGAAGAGAAGAATTGATTGAAATATAAAGCAAGATAAAACAGCTAGAAATAAAGCGATATATCACTTAGGACCAAATATATAATATTCTTTTTTACTGATGAAATATAAATAAAAGTCATCATAAAAACTAAAATATTATGATGACTCGTAAACACTTTTCTATTTATATTCTTTGGCACAGTTTGCTTCAAACTGGGCCTTTTTATAAGCCTCATAAGCGGCCTTACTGATAATTACTGCGGGCTCTCTTCCCCGACGCGTAATTTCTACAGCTTGTCCTCCGGCTGCTATATCCATCAGCATGGATAACTGTGCTCTCGCATTTGAATAATTAAAACGGTCCATATTCAACTCCGTGTAATGAAAATAACGATATAAATCTCATGCTAGAGCCTGAAAATCGCTAAAAAATGCTCACCCTTGATTGATCGACAATTGGAAGATGACCCTATGGTTCGGTTTAAAATCACGATTCGGGGTAAGCTATCTAAACATTGTTAAAAAATTATAAATATAAAAAAAAGGTCAATTTATCCCATAAAACGCAAACAGCATTGAAAGTAAAAAAAGAACTAAGCCCAATTTCAAAGAAAACAATTTGCAAAGCAACCTACTGATTAATATATTTATTTTACACAAAGGATTGTTTTATATTTTTTGGTTTTTTTATTTAAATGTCCATTTCTTCATAGTATTCGCCCATTTTGTTATATGCAAGACATCGAAATGAGGACAAAAATAATAAGAAAAGGATTTTAGGAATTTCTTATGAGAAATATCGGCTCGACACCTGCTGATGATAATGGATGCGCTTGGTTTCATTTAAGCCCATCCAGACTGGTCAAACCACAACTCAAAGGAAAAGTTGAAGCAGACTGGGTCATCGTTGGCGCTGGTTTCACAGGATTATCAGCAGCCCGACAACTTGCCCTAAATTTTCCAAATGATCATATCGTTCTGGTTGAAGCACAGGAAGTCGGTTATGGCGCTTCAGGACGTAATTCAGGTTTTATGATTGATTTACCGCATGATATTGGCGCTGCGGACTATATCGGTGATATTAAAATTGCAGAAAAACATCTCAAGTTAAACTTGGCAGCACAAGGCATTATAAAAAAACTGGTTGCAGAATACAAAATTGATTGCCAGATCGAAGCTGCTGGTAAATATCAGGCTGCTGTAGAAAAACGTGGTTTGGCAGTTTTAGAAGCCTATAAAAATGGACTGGAAAAATTAGGTCAGCATTGCGAAATTATTGAAGAGCAGGATATTCCAGAACATTTTGGTACACACTTTTATAAAAAAGCACTCTACACACCAGGCACTTTATTGGTTCAACCCGCGGCTGTTGTGAAAGGATTAGCAGATAATTTGCCTCAGAATGTCACGCTATATGAAAATACGGCAATTACTCAGGTCGATTATGCAAAAAAAATTACCTTGCAATCGGCAAATGGCACCTTGATTGCAAACAAGCTTATTCTTACCAACAATGCTTTTGCCTCCCAATTCGGTTTCTTGAAAGGACGATTACTGCCAATTTTTACTTATGCCAGCATGACTCGGGTACTCACTGAAGAAGAGCAATCTGCTTTAGGTGGCAAAAAAACCTGGGGAATTATTCCTGCTGATCCATTTGGAAGTACCTTACGTAGAACACCAGATCAGCGTTTATTGGTGCGAAATAGTTTTAGTTTCAATACCGATGGCCGTAGCAAACCTCATCTTTTGCCTCGGGTCGCTCAACGCCAAAGAAAGTCTTTTGAAAATAGATTTCCAATGTTACCCAATGTCGAGTTCGAATATACCTGGGGCGGGTCGATGTGCCTGTCAAGAAATCATGAATCTTTCTTTGGTCAACTGGCACCAAATGTTTATGGTGCATTATGTTGGCAAGGCCTTGGAACCACCAAAGGCACCATCGCAGGAACATTGTTGGCGGACTGGTTAGCAGGGGAAAGAAATGAACTGATCGACTTTCTTATTTCATCACCTGGCCCAAATGCCAACCCACCACAACCGTTTTTATCACTTGGCGTAAATGTCAATTTAATGATGGGCCAATGCCGAGCAGGTCAAGAAAGTTAGATGCTAAAAAGTAAATAAAACATTGTTAGCTCATGTATTACGTGAGTCATAACAATTGTTTTCTAAAGAAAGCTGTTAAGGGATAGATAACAGTTTTATACCGTGTAGGTAAAGGAGTTTATATGCGTAATAAAATACCTTTAGAGGAAGTTCCTTTAAATAAATTTCACAAAAAACTGACCATATATTCAGCAGGTGGTCCATTTCTGGATGGCTATGTGTTAAGTATCATCGGTGTTGTAATGCTCCAGATCTCTTCTGCATTACATCTGTCTTTGTTGTGGGAAGGGTTGGTTGCTGCATCAGCACTAGTTGGAATTTTCTTTGGCGGTTTTCTAGGTGGTTGGCTAACCGATAAAATTGGTCGTAAATTACTCTATATTTTAAATCTGGTCGTGATCGTCGGTCTGTCCGTTGCTCAGTTCTGGGTTGAAACGGCGTTAATGCTGGTAATTTTGCGTTTCTTTATTGGCGCTGCTGTTGGAGCAGATTGTCCAATTGCAACGTCATTACTGGCAGAGTTCTTACCGCGTAAAAATCGTGGACCACGACTTTCAGCATTAGTTACCGCATGGTTTTTAGGTGCTGCAGCGGCATATATTATTGGTGAGTTAATTTTACAAATTGCTGGGCCAGATGCATGGCGTTGGGTACTTGCAAGTGCCATTTTGCCAGGTGCATTGTTCTTGATAGGGCGTTTAGGTACACCCGAATCTGCACGCTGGCTCGTCAGTCAAGGACGAATTGATGAAGCGGATAAAGTGATCAAAAAGATTTATGGTGCTGAATATTCTGTAGAAGATCTGTCTGAACAACAAACTGATGCAAAGAATAAAGTATCTGTGATGTCTTTATTCCACTCAGGCTATGGTAAGCGTACTTTATTCGTCGGTTTATTCTGGACCTGCTCAATCATTCCTTTATTTGCCATTTATGCTTTCGCACCGAAAGTCATGCTAGCCTTAAATTTAACTGGTGATATGGCAAAGTGGGGCGCCGTGGCGATTACGGTACTGTTCTGTGTCGGATGTGTTGCTGCAACCATGACAATCAATACAGTCGGTCGTAAAAGAATGTTATCGCACAGCTTCTTTTGGTCAGGTTTAATGTTGCTATTACTGGGCCTTTTCCCAAGCGCATCTCCTTTAATTATTCTGATTCTATTTGGTGCTTATGCCGTATTCATTGGCGGCGCTCAGGTCATGCAATATGTCTATCCAAATGAGTTATTTCCAACCGAAGTCCGAGCTACAGCAGTAGGTTTAGGCACGTCATTATCACGTATCGGCGCAGCGGCAGGAACTTACTTTGTGCCTCTATCATTGGCAAACTGGGGCATTGGAACGACCATGCTAATAGCCGCTGCCATCAGTTTAGTCGGGTTATGGGTCACACGGGCATGGGCACCCCATATTGATGTTGTAGATTTACATCAAGCTGCTTCATTAAATAACAATTAACTCCATTATATAAACCACTTTATCTAGATGATATAAAACAAATAGTTAGCTCCTTTTCTGGAGGAGCTATAGAGATTTTTTGTCTTAAAAAAATGGATAGAGTGCAATTTGCTTTAGAAAAGGCAGGTAGTACCAATGAAAACCAAGATTCCTTTAGAGGATATTCCTCTGAACTCATATCATAAAAAACTGACCTTTTATTCATCTGGAGGTCCTTTTTTAGATGGTTACGTGCTGAGTATCGTCGGTGTGGTCATGTTGCAAATGACAGATGCCTTAGCACTTACCACATTCTGGCAAGGCATGATCGCTGCTTCAGCATTAATCGGTGTATTTATTGGCGGATTTCTCGGTGGTTGGATTACTGATAAATACGGAAGAAAAGTTTTATATCTGATTGACCTGATCGCCATTATTGGCTTTTCTCTGGCTCAGTTCTGGGTTGAATCCGCGCTCATGCTTTTTATCTGGCGCCTGTTAATTGGTATTGCTGTTGGTGCTGACTACCCAATTGCAACAGCCTACCTCGCAGAATTCTTGCCTCGTAAAAATCGTGGTCCTCGTCTGGCGGCCATGGTCATGGTCTGGTTTCTTGGCGCTGCAGTCGCTTATGCAGTAGGAGAACTCATCTTAAGAATTGGTGGCGAACAAGCTTGGCGCTGGGCACTCGCCAGCGCAATCGTCCCTGGTGCTTTATTTTTAATGGTCCGTATGGGGGCCTCAGAATCACCACGCTGGTTACTGAATAAAGGGCGAATTGCAGAAGCAGATGCTGTGATTAAAAAGGTATATGGCCCAGATTATTCTCATCAGGACTTATCTGAAACAGTCGGAAATAGCTCTACCAATACCTCAGTTTGGGCACTTTTTCACTCAGGCTACGGTAAGCGCATGCTATTTGTTTCTATTTTCTGGACGTGTGCGATTTTACCTCTGTTTGCAATTTATGCCTTTGCACCGCAGGTATTAACCGCTTTAGGGCTCACAGGCGATTTGGCAGGAGTGGGTGCGGTTGCCATTACCTTCTTATTTTTTGTGGGTTGTTTTCTAGCAACGGCCCTGATCAATACCATGGGCCGTAAAAAGATGCTGTTCCATAGCTTCTTATGGTCAGGTATTGCCTTGTTTATTCTCGGTTTATATCCCGAAGCCTCACCTACAGTTGTGTTGTTACTCTTTGGTGCCTATGCGGTATTCATCGGGGGAGCTCAAGTCATGGAATATGTTTATCCAAATGAATTATTCCCTACAGAAATTCGTGCCTCCGCCGTTGGTCTAGGGACTTCTATTTCACGTATCGGTGCAGCAATCGGCACATATTTATTGCCATTTGCTCTAGCCAGTTGGGGTGTGGGTATCACCATGATTGTGGCCGCTGCTGTTTGCCTAATCGGTGCATGGTCAGCATGGGCACTCGCGCCAGATGTAGATGCCATGGATTTAAATCAGGCAGCAAGTCTAAAGCCAGTGGAAAAATAACATTTATCAAATCTCGGTCTAAACACCATAACAGGAGAACATTATGTCAAATCAGCTCGTTGTTGTACGTCAGGCAGAATCTGCAGTACTCGGTGCACCTGCACCTGCAAAGTTGCCAGTCGGTGAATTAATTGCCCAACAAAGTACGGCTCAGGATCAAAGCTCTGAAACGATTGCCGCAAGCATTGGTGTATGGGAAAGCTCACCAGGCAAGTTTAAACGTCATATTGCCAATCGTGAGTTTAGCCATATTGTCAAAGGCTGGTGCATTTTCACGCCAGAAGGGGGAGAACCTGTCGAACTTCGTGCAGGAGATGCTGTGTTATTCCCAGCCCATTGTGAAGGGGTTTGGGATATTAAAGAAGACTTCCGCAAAACTTACTGTATTTTCTAGGGTGAAATGAATGAGCGATATTCAAAGACTTCGCAGCGGTGCCCGTGCCAGTCAAGTGGTTATAAGTGGGCAACGTATTGAAACAGCTGGACTAGTAGCAAAATGTACAGACAAGGGAATAACTGAACAAACCAGTTGCGTGTTAGAGCAGCTAGAACAGTTATTAGAAGAGGCAGGTGCAGATAAAAACCGGATTATACGTGTTCAAATCTGGTTAGCAAATATGCAAGATTTTGAGGCCATGAATCAGGTTTATGATGCTTGGGTGAAAGAAATTGATAAGCCTGCTCGTGCCTGCGTCGGCGCTCAATTGGCAACGCCAGATTATTTGATTGAAATCCAAGCCACAGCGGTAGTGAATTAGATTTTATGGTCTTGCTGTGCCGATCTGGGTGTACTTCAGATCGGCATTGAAGTTGAATAAAATGTTGGGGGATATATGGGACGTTTGGCTTTAAACAGTTTAGATCAAGATATTTATGATGTTGTGGTGATTGGTGCAGGTGCTGTTGGCTGTGCATCAGCACGAGAGTTAGCCGCGCGAGGTTATCGTACTTTACTGGTCGACCGGGCTGACATTGGTGAAGGCACCTCGTCGCGTTCAAGCCGTATGTTGTATTCTGGTGTGGGATATCTGGCACCAGATTTTCCTTTATGGCAAATTCCATTTCGATTAATTTCTTTATGGAAACGCTTTCTGTATGCTCGCAATATTATGCACTGTCGGGCCGAGTTAGTTGCGGACATACCACATCGATTGACTAAACACCGCTTTCATTATCCTTTCAGAAAAGGCGACCGTTATCCACATTGGTTAATCGATTTTGGTTTTCGAATGATGGAGACGCTCACCAGCCGTGGCGTACCTCTGGCATATCGTAAAGTATCACCCGATATCGCAAAAAAGGAGAGTGCTATGGTGGCAGCGCTGAGCAAGCCATCACCTGAAGTCGCGATATTCGAAGAATATATGTATGACTGGCCTGAACGTATTTGTGTAGATACGGCCTTAGATGCTGAACGACGTGGCGCTCAGATCCGTACTTATACCAAAGTTACTCAAATTGAAAAATGTAATGAAATATGGGAAGTGACCCTAAATGAACAAGCGCCTGAAATGGATGGACAAGTCAAGATAACAACAAAAGCGATCGTTAATGCAGGTGGGCCATGGGTGGACCGGATTATCGGTGGAGGTAAAAAAGATATAAATCGAGTGCTGGGACGTAAGGGTGTCAATGTGATGGTACGCTTGCCAGATCAATGGCGTGGGCAAGGCTTAGAAGCATTTTCCAGCAAAGGTGAAACATTCTATGTATTCCCATGGCGTGAATATCATTTTATTGGCCCAACTGAATCGCTTGTGACAGATGACCCAGATAATATTCAGGTGTTAGATGCTGAAATTGACTATATTTTAGCTGAAGCGAATTTCTTGTTTCCCGATCTGAATTTGACACGCAAAGATGTAAAGCATTGCTGGTGCGGTGTGCGACCGATGTCGACATTAGATGGTCAGACAGTGAGCTTACCTGTACGTGCGATTCAGGATCCAGCTCTGGCTGGCTTGGTCACGATGACAGGCTCATACATTATGATGCATCGTCATGCTGGACGTTTGGCTGCACAATCTGTAGAAAAATATCTTGGCAAACGAAATGCACCTGCAAAAGGGATGATGTTCAAATCTCATAATCCCAAGAATGACCAAGATATTACACAAATGATTATGGAGGAGCATGTTGTCCGTCTCTCCGATCTAGTTCGTAGACGACTTTCTGACGGTCTCGATCCAGATCTAGGATTTGCTCGTGCCGAAGCGTTATCCATGATTGCTGCAAAAGCGCTAGGTTGGTCAGAACAACGCCGTCTGGCAGAACTTTCTCATTTTAAAGAAGA
Source organism: Acinetobacter vivianii (assembly GCF_014635885.1). Lineage (GTDB taxonomy): Bacteria > Pseudomonadota > Gammaproteobacteria > Pseudomonadales > Moraxellaceae > Acinetobacter > Acinetobacter vivianii. The sequence goes on along the minus strand of NZ_BMDR01000001.1, from coordinate 428,440 downwards.
TACTCAAAAAGTTTATCGAAAGCCTAATGAAACAAACATTTAAAAAACGGTAGGGAACATTCGAGCTGTTCCCCTCGTTAATTTATTTTTTCAACCACATGTCTTCTTTTTCTATATGCAAAAGGTGTTTCTCCATACTGCTTTTTAAACCATAAGATAAAATGTGAAGCATCTGAAAAACCACACTCTAAGGCAATAGTGGTGACATAAGCACTGGTATTTGCCAAGAGTTTTCGTGCATGTTCTAAACGCAGTCGACGCCAATAGTTAGCTGGAGGTTCATTGGTGTTGGCAATAAAAACCCGATGCAATTGACGTGGATTGGTTTTGGCGTGATCAGCAACTTCTTTTAGCGTTACATGTGCACTCAGGTTTTCACTCATAAAAGCAATGGCTCGAGAGACGGTAATATTCTCATAGGTATCTGGTTTTTCAATTTCAGGAACTACTTTGGTTTTTGGTGGTTTTTCTCCATTAATCAACAGATATTCTAGTCCTTTTTGTGCCCGAACATCGCCACAGTGTTGACGAATAAGATTGGCCGCCAAATCAATCGCAGTACCACCTGGACAGGTAAAAATCCCCCGATCTTCAACATAGGTTTTGTCTACCAATGCAATCGCATCAGGAAAACGCTGAACAAATTCATCCCGAATCGTGAAGTGTACTGCACACTTATGATGATTGAGAATACCTGCTTTTCCTAATACAAAACATGCAGAGCAGAGCGCAATAATTGGAATTTTTTGCTCATGGATTTCTTTAAGAGCATCCAGTAAACCTTGCTGCGGCTCTCGTGTTTCACTCAATAAACCACCCGCAAGCACAACGTAGTCATAATTCTTTTTCAGGTTTTCTAAATTGAAGTCTGTCGTCGGCTGGATAGTTAACCCACAACTGGCGCTGACAGAAATATTATTGTAGGTCATCCAATCCCATTTACAGTAAATTTGCAAACTACGGAAAGATTTATCCGCCGCAAATCTTAATGATTCAACCAGACCTGTAACTGGCGCTAGCGTAAATTTATTCATCAGAATAAAAGCAACCCGCATATCTGGACTAATTGGGGTTAAGCTTTCTTCAGGATCGATAATTTCTTCATAGGCATGGGCAGTTGCATTTTTCATATTGTCACCGTCAAGTTCCATAAGAGCAGTGTTTAACAGTTAGAGACTGTCCGTTTTATTATATATTCCTTTTTTATAAAAACGAAGTAAAATTATTTTAAAATAAAGACATAATATATTGTTTTTTATAAATAAAAATAGAGATTAAGCGTGATTTCTTAATCTCTAGTTAAGGCATTTTTCTAGGTCAAAATCAGGTCTTATTCGGCCCAGATGTCACCTACAGTAAAACCTTCTGTAAATGGATCATCAGGATCTAATACATAAGTATTTAATCCATAAATCCAACTGGTGCCTGTAATTGTTGGAACAACTGCTTTTTTATCGCCAATCATGGTTTCTTCAACTAGTCGGCCTGTAAATACATTGCCAAGAATACCTTGATGACGGAAATCCTCATTGAGTTTTAATTGGCCTTTTGCATGTAAAATTGCCATTTTTGCACAAGTACCTGTACCACATGGACAACGATCGATAGCGCCTGTCCAAGTTTGCGGATCGTCCCAACTTAAATCACCAGAAGCCACAGTTACTGCATTTTTCCAGTCTGCATCGGGGCTATCTGTTGGGCCTGAAAGTTGTGAAATGGTAATTCCGACCCCTGGGTAATCTGGATGGGCGACAGGCAACTGTTCAATAGCCGCCTGACGAATCATCGCAGAAATACGGGCAATTTCAGCGCCATGTTCAGGTTTTAGCTGAATATGCGGGAACTGTCTAACATCGGCAATCACATAAAACATGCCACCCCAGCCAACATCTACTGTCACTTTACCTAAATGCGGTACATCAATTTCTGCATCCAGATAAGCTGCGAAAGCAGGAACATTTTTAAACGTGACATTCTTGACTTTGCCATCTCTACATTCAGCAGTGATCTTGATGAGACCTGCAGGTGCTTCAAGGATTAATTCTGTTACAGGTTCTTTCATGGGTAACATCCCCATTTCAAGTAATACTGTGGCGACTGAGATGGTATTTCCACCAGACATTACCGGATATTCCACCTGTTCCATAATGATATAGCCAGCATCGGCATCGGGATGACACGGCGGGACGATAACATTACAGCAGAGAGGAGGGTAACCACGTGGTTCACGTAGCATCAATTTGCGGAACTGGTCATCGTTATCACGTAACCAACACATCTTTTCGTAAACTGTATTGCCTGGAATATGGGGAACACCGCCTGTGACCACCCGCATTGGCTCGCCAGCATGGGTATCTACCGCGTGAAACGTTCTTTTAAATGCCATTTTCGTCTTCCTTTGAATTTATTCGAGATGTGTTGAATGAACATGCATCTATTTTTCACAAGCTCTGAAAGTCATAACTCCATTACTCTTCATAAGATATGCTTTTGCTGGTTTTAAGGAATAGTGGTATTCGGTCTTTTACTAGAAGATTTAGGACATTATGCTGATTCTTTAGTCTGTAATCCTTTAAAATCTTTTTATGAATGATGAAAAATAAAATTCATCAAATAAACCAACTTATAAATATTCAATTGATATAATTGTTTCATCTATATGATGTTTTTATAAGTATTCCGAAAAAAATAAAAAAAATAAGTCTGCCACAACGTTCTAATTATTGTCATTTTCTTCATATCGCTGAATGCAGTTCATGTCCAGAATCTTATACAGGAAAACGAATTTCAAAGAGGCAAATTATGTACCGCGGATTTTGGTATGCAGAGGCGTTAGATCGTGAAAGTGCACTTTCTCCGGCCTTACAAGGAACTGTTAAAGCCGATGTTTGTATTATTGGTGGCGGTTATTTAGGACTATGGTCGGCAATTCGACTCAAAAAAGCCAACCCAGCCATGAAAATTGTCGTCGTTGAACAAGACCGCTGTGGCTCTGGCGCAAGTGGTCGTAATGGTGGTTTCGTAAATAACTGGTGGCCTAAATATTTATCTTTAGTTGAAATTTGCGGTGAAAAAGAAGCGCGTCGTATTTGTGAGGCGGCAGATTCTGCAATTGATGAAATGGGTGAGTTTTGCCGTGAACATCAGATTGATGCACAGTTTCGTAAAGATGGTTTGCTATGGACTGCCAGTAACAAACGACAAATGGATTCATGGCTCGGTTTAACCCGTGAACTTGAAAAATATAATGTAAATCCCTTTAAAGTGGTCTCTAAAGAGGAAGCCCAGCGCCGTTCAGGTTCTAAGCGCATGTTAGGAGGAGTGTTTGACTCCAATGCAGCCACAATCCAACCCGCATTTTTGGCACGTGGTTTGCGTCGTGTCGCAATCGAGCTCGGTGTCATTATCTACGAAAAAACACCAATGACACGTCTAGAACGTAGTGAAGCTCCAGTTGTTCACACTGAAAAAGGGCAAGTGCAGGCAAAAAAAGTTGTGATTGCAATGAATGCATGGGGCGCTCAATTTCCTGAACTGCGTCGCATGATCATGGTGATGTCGAGTGATATGGTCGCGACTGCACCAGCCAAACAGCGTCTGGATCAACTTGGTTTTAGTGGTGGAGAATGTGTCATGGACTCGCGCACCATTTTGAACTATTGGCGCAATACCCCACAAGGCCGCATTATTTTTGGCAAGCCATTAGGTGAATTTGCTTTTGGTGGAAAAATTGGTGATCTGTATGAAAAGCCATCACCAGCTGCGGCAGGTGTAGAAGCTGAAATGCGTTCTTTCTATCCGGAATTAGAAGATGTACCTGTCATTAGCAGCTGGACAGGCCCGCTAGATAGAGCAATGAAAGGCTTGCCTAACTTTGGTCATTTAGGTGGGCATAAAAATATTATTTTTGGTATCGGCTTCTCAGGAAATGGTGTGGGTACAACAGTATTTGCCAGCCGCATCATCAAATCATTAGTAGAAGATGCCAATGATGAATGGGCAAACTGTGGTCTAGTTGAGCAAAAAATGAAGTTATTACCACCTGAGCCATTCTGTTATATCGGCGCACATTGGGTTCGTGATGCCTTAGTCAGAAAAGAATCACTGGAAGATCAGGATCGGGATGCTGGCCCCATCACTAACTTTTTAGTGAGTTTGGCACCAGCAGGTTATGCACCTAAGAAAAAGTAAGCATTGGTAACTTATAAATACATCAGGAATGGATGAGAAAGATGAAGCATCATATTGTTTTTTTAGATAATGAAGGCATTGGGCCGACGGTAAAATTACCAGAGTTTCCATTTCCACATACTTGGGCAAGTTACCCTTATACCCAACCTGAACAAGTGGTAGAACGCTTAAAAGATGCAACGATTGTGATGACATGTAGTGTGCCATTACGTAAAGAACATTTAGCACAATTACCAAAGTTAAAAATGATTTCGATTGCTTTGACAGGCACTGATGGAGTCGATCTGGATTATTGTCATGAGCACGGCATTATGGTCACCAATGTGCCTGGCTATGCCCAAAATACGGTTGCTGAACATATTATAGCGATGATTTTTTCACTCAATCGCCAAACATCAAGTTATCACCAGTTGTTGAGTAAAGTTTCAAAAGGTGAGACAGAGCCACGTAACATTTATTTTGATTATCGAATTCGGGATGTTCGTGGTCAGGTTCTAGGCATTATTGGGCATGGCACCATCGCTAAGCGCCTTGCTGAGTTAGCCACCGCCGTTGGAATGAAAGTGCGTTTCTTTGACCGAAATGGCAAATACCAAGGAAATGAATTCTTTAGTTTTGAAGAGATTTTATCTGAGAGTGATGTGGTGTCTTTATGTTGTCCACTGACCAAAGAAACCAAAGACTTAATTGGGGCGGCTGAAATTGCCTTGATGAAATCTGATGCAATTCTGATTAATGCGGCACGTGGTGGGATTGTCAATGAACCCGCATTGATTGAAGCGATTCAAAATAATCGTATTGGTGGTGCTGCACTTGATGGTTCTGTTGAGGAACCGATTCAACCGCATGATCCGTTATTCCAGATTATCGATTATCCAAATTTTATTTTAAATCCGCATGTTGCATGGAGCAGTGAAGATGCCATGCAGACACTCATTAATCGTACCGTGCAAAATATTATTGATTTTGCTCAAGGAAAAACACCTGCTTCTGTCGTGAAAAAGGAAGAATTATGTCAAGCGTAATGAAGACCAGTTATGTAAATGGTGAATTCGTTGTTTGCCAAGGTACAGAAGATATTCTGGAAAATATTAATCCATCAAATCCGAGTGAAATTGTTGATCGTTTTGCTCGTGCAGATGAAGCTTTAACTCAGCAGGCCATTGCTGCAGCAAAAGCGGCGAGTAAAGAATGGGCCAATAGCAATCCTCAATTACGTGCAGATGTACTTGATCGTATTGGTACTGAAATTTTAGAACGTCGAGAAGAACTCGCTAAATTGCTGTCTTTAGAAGAAGGAAAAATCTTTAAAGAAGCATTAGGTGAGGTTGACCGAGCAGGACGTTCTTTTAAGTTCTACGCACAAGAAGCATTACGTGCTGTGGGTGAAAAATATAACTCAGTGCGTGATCAGGTGGGCATTGATGTTTATAACCAAGCGGTTGGAGTGGTGGGAATTATCAGTCCTTGGAATTTCCCTATTGCAATTCCAGCATGGAAAATCGCGCCTGCATTATGTTTTGGTAATACCGTTGTGTTTAAACCAGCTGAGTTAGTGCCTTCTTCGGCTTGGGCTTTAGCAGAAATCATTTCTCGTTCTGGTTTACCTGCTGGTGTGTTTAACATGCTGATTGGTCCAGGCCGTAAAGTAGGCGATACCATTATTCGTTCGCCAGATGTCAATGCGATTACTTTTACGGGTTCTGAAGGTACAGGACGACAAGTCGCTGAAATTGCAGCTTCGCGTTTGGTCCGTGTTCAACTTGAAATGGGTGGTAAAAATCCTTTAGTTGTATTGGATGATGCAGATTTAGAAACCGCTGTAGATGTTGCATTACAAGGTTCATTTTTCTCAACTGGTCAACGTTGTACAGCAAGTTCTCGTGTCATTGTTACAGCGGGAATCTATGATTCATTCATTAAACGTTTAGAAGAAAAGACGCGTTCTTTAAAGATTGGCGATGCTGCAAAAGCAGAAACTGATATTGGTCCAGTGGTTGATTCTAAACAGCTCAAGCAAAACCTGTCTTATGTACAAGCAGGTTTGGATGAAGGCGCAACGCTACTTTGTGGTGGTGAACATCTTCCAAGTGAAGAAGGCGGCTTCTATTTCACGCCAGCAATATTTACCAATGTGACATCGGAAATGCGAATTTATCGTGAAGAAATTTTCGGTCCAGTATTGTGCGTGTTGAAAGTTGAGAATTATGAAGAAGCTTTTGCAGCCGCAGAAGACACACCATTTGGTTTGTCGGCAGGTATCGTGACCACTTCATTGAAATATGCTGAAGATTTTAAACGCCGTTCATCCGCAGGTATGGTGATGGTGAACTTGGCGACAGCAGGTGTAGATTACCATGTCGCTTTTGGTGGAAATAAAGGCTCAAGTCTAGGACCTCGTGAACAAGGGACTTATGCAAGACAGTTTTTTACCAAAGTTAAAACAACATATCAGCTTGCATAGAGCAGTGAACGAGACTTCTTATTCAACTCTTATTAGGCTCTGAATAAGAAGTCACCAAAACTAAGTGTTTCAGCTTAGCTTTGGATTCGAATGAATACCGAAATATGACTATCTCTGAGGCGATTTAGGATGAATAGCTTTTTATTATCTCTAGATGTACTTGATGCATTAAAAAATATTGTGGGTGAAAATCGTGTAAAAACAGATGCGGATAGCCTCGAAAACTGGGGTAAAGATCACACGAAATATTTTGCGCCACATGCCTCGGCGATTGTATTTCCTTCATCAACAGAACAGGTACAAGCAATTGTTAAGCTTGCGAATCATCATGCAGTTGCTTTAACTCCATCTGGTGGTCGAACGGGATTATCGGCTGGCGCGGTTGCTCATAATGGTGAGATCGTCATAAGTCTGGATAAAATGAATCAGATTTTGGAGTTTTTCCCAGCTGATCGTATGGTTCGGATTCAAGCTGGTGTCGTGACAGAACAATTGCAAGATTATGCTCAAGAGCAGGGAATGTATTACCCAGTAGATTTTGCTTCAGCAGGTTCAAGCCAGTTAGGTGGAAACATCGCAACAAATGCTGGTGGAATCAAAGTTATTAAATATGGCATGACGCGTAATTGGATATTAGGTCTTACAGTTGTTACGGGAAAAGGCGATATTCTTCGCTTAAATAAGGGCATGATCAAGAATGCTACTGGCTATGCTTTACACCATTTATTTATTGGCGGTGAAGGAACACTGGGTATCGTAACAGAAGTGGAAATACGGCTGGATCGTCAACCACAAGATTTACAAGTGTTGGTACTTGGTGTACCTGATTTTGAGTCGGTTATGCCAATTATGCATGCTTTTAGGAAGGAAATAGATTTAACAGCCTTTGAGTTTTTTAATGATTTGGCGATGCAGAAAGTACTAGATCATGGACTAGTACAGCGTCCATTTGAAACGTCTTGTCCTTTCTATGTATTGCTAGAATTTGAGGCGCCTTATGAGCCTGTCATTGATAAAGCGATGCAAATTTTTGAGCATTGTATAGAGCAAGGATGGGTTCTGGATGGTGTTATGAGCCAATCTCTGGAACAAGCGCAAAATCTATGGCGTTTAAGAGAAGATATTTCTGAATCTATCTCAGCATTTACACCTTATAAAAATGACATTTCCGTTTTAATTACCCATGTACCCGATTTTATTGCTGAAATTGATTCTATCGTCGCAAACAATTATCCAGATTTTGAAACATGCTGGTTTGGTCATATTGGCGATGGAAATCTTCATTTAAATATCTTAAAGCCTGCAAATTTAAGTAATGAAGACTTCTTTGCAAAATGCGAAATCGTCAACTCCTATGTTTTTGAGGTGGTAAATAAATTCGATGGTTCTATATCTGCTGAACATGGAGTCGGTATGACAAAGAAACCTTATCTTGAATTTAGTCGGAGTGAGCAAGAAATTGAATATATGAAAGCGCTTAAAAAAGTGTTTGATCCCAACTTGATTATGAACCCTGGAAAACTATTAGATTTCTAATAGGGGTATTCGAATTGAGTTGAAATATATTCAACGTTTTTTAGTGACTTAATTTTTATCTAGTTAAAAGTTGGCTTTTATAAAAGCCAAAGGTTTTTTGCACCTTTAATTTGGTGAGGGGCTAGATGAATTTTATTAAATATCATCGGTTTGACTATGAAAAGGAATGTTCTATTCAAACCGATTGATCGGAGATTATATGGAACACATCGAACGTGAATCGATGGAGTTTGACGTTGTCATCGTAGGTGCAGGACCTGCCGGTCTATCTGCTGCGATTAAGATCCGTCAATTAGCGATTGAGAATAACTTACCCGATCTTTCAGTTTGTGTAGTTGAAAAAGGCTCTGAAGTCGGTGCGCATATCTTGTCTGGTGCTGTGCTTGAACCACGTGCCCTCAATGAACTTTTCCCGAACTGGAAAGAGGAAGGAGCACCGCTGAATGTACCCGTTGCCGAAGATAAAACGTTCTTCTTGCTTTCAGACACCACTTCAAAAGAAGTACCTCACTGGATGGTTCCTAAGACCATGCACAACGACGGCAACTATATTGTCTCTTTAGGGAATGTAGTTCGTTGGTTAGGTCAAAAAGCTGAAGAGTTAGAAGTTTCTATTTTCCCCGGCTTTGCTGCATCTGAAGTGCTTTACCATGAAGATGGTACGGTAAAAGGTATTCAAACAGGTGACATGGGTATTGGTAAAGATGGCGAACCCACGCATAACTTTACCGCAGGCTATGAGCTTCACGCGAAATATACGCTCTTTGCTGAAGGTTGTCGTGGTCACCTTGGTAAACGCCTGATTGCAAAATACAACCTCGATAAAGATGCGGATCCACAGCACTACGGGATCGGGATTAAAGAACTTTGGGAAATTGACCCTGCAAAACATAAAGCAGGTTTAGTCATGCATGGTGCAGGTTGGCCGTTGTCTGAAACAGATTCGGCAGGCGGCTGGTGGCTATACCATGCTGAAAATAATCAGATCAGCTTGGGAATGATTGTCGATCTGGCTTATGAAAATCCGCACATGTATCCATTTATGGAAATGCAACGTTGGAAAACTCATCCACTGATTAAACAGTATCTAGAAGGTGCTAAACGTATTTCTTATGGGGCTCGAGCTGTTGTAAAGGGTGGTTTCAACGCATTACCTAAATTGACTTTTCCAGGTGGTTGCTTGATTGGTGATGATGCAGGTTTCTTAAACTTTGCAAAGATCAAAGGCTCACACACTGCCATGAAATCAGGCATGTTATGTGGTGAAGCTGTATTTGAAGCCATTGCTACTGGAGTAGAAAAAGGCGGTGATCTTGCCATTGCCCGTATAACCGAAGGCGAAGATTTATTTGCTAAAGAATTAACCACCTACACTGACAAATTTAACAACAGCTGGTTAAAAGAAGAGCTTTATAACGCTCGCAACTTTGGTCCTGCTATGCATAAGTTTGGCATGTGGATCGGCGGTGCATTTAATTTTATTGACCAGAATATCTTTAAAGTGCCGTTTACTTTGCGTGATTTAAAGCAAGACTTTGCCGCCTTAAAAAAACTTGATGCTGTCCAGTTTAAACCGAAATATCCAAAACCCGATGGCAAGTTAAGTTTTGATCGTCTTTCATCTGTGTTTATTTCCAATACAGTTCATGAAGAAAATCAACCCGCACACCTAAAGCTGCAAGATATTTTGATTCCAGTAAAAGTGAATTTGCCTGTTTGGGATGAGCCAGCCCAGCGTTATTGTCCTGCGGGTGTTTATGAAATCACAGAAGATCAGAATGGAGATAAACGTTTTCAGATTAATGCAGCGAACTGTGTTCACTGTAAGACCTGCGACATTAAGGATCCATCTCAGAACATCACATGGGTAACACCGGAAGGTGGTGGTGGACCAAACTATCCAAATATGTAATTTGGATAGTTTTTGCGGAGCTTTTATCGCTTCTTATACCCAACCATGTAGCGCTCCAGCATGCTGCATTTTGACTTTTTAGGTAACGGTAGCCCCTTCGGGGGCTATCGTTAAAAAAACAATTTTAATCTGGTTCACTTTTTAAAGCTGACCAGTAAAAGCAATAAATGATTGTAAAACAAGGAAAGGTTGATGAATAAAATAGCAATAAAAATCGGTATAGGTTTTTTTAGCTTCGGAATGGGGTTACCTACCTATGCAGGCATAACATTTGGTGACCCAAAAACAGATACAGGTGCTTTAACCGTTTCTGGTACCTTACGGGCCAATTATCAGAATAAAGATTATGGCGAAGCTGCCTCTGACCAGAAAATTAAATTTGATGCTGCCATTCTACGCTTGGGTTATGAATCACCAGACTGGTTCGGCAAACTTGAATACCGTTGCTACCAATACGATACATTATGTGATTTCTCTACGCTGGTGTATGGCTATGTCGGTTATCGCCTCAACTCGACCGATAATATTACCTTAGGTTTACAACCTATTCCTTTTGGTCCAAGTCGTTTCTGGGACAGCAGCTTCTATGCTGGAATCAACAACACCATGGGATTACAGGATGCGCTGGATCTAGGTGTGAATTATCATTTTGAACTCCCTAGCGCAACCAAAGTAGATCTCGCTTACTTTGCAACAGATGGTGGCAATTACCACGGCAATAGCCGAGATTCAGCACGTTATACCGCCAATGTTGTACATTCCGATGATCCATTAAAAACAGATTTAAATGAAAAGAATATGTGGATGGCACGGGTCGATCAAGAGCTTAAATTTTTAAGTACAGATGATCTAAAAGTCTCAGTGGGAGGCAGCTACTGGTATTCTGAAATTGAAAACAAGAAAACTGCTAAGGATGGCAACCGCAATAGTTGGGCATTGTTCAATCGCATTAATTATAAAAACTTGAATGTAGTGCTGACAGGTGGCAAGCAATCGATCAGTAACCAAGACAAACTCAACCCGCATGCTTCCACATTTGGTTCATTCGATGGCGAATATGATATTGCCAACAAGGGCTATTTCTACACGATCGATACCAGCTATAGCTTTAAGAATGTGCGTGATTCACTCAATGTAACACCTTATCTGGTATTTAGTGGTTTCGATAAAAAAGAAAAGGGCTTTAATGACTCCCAGCGCAACATTGTCGGGGTGGCATGGGACTACAAAAACGTTTCGCTCTATACCGAATATGTGATGAGTAAGAATGATCCCTTTGTCGGTGGCGCAGGCAGCTCACTGGCCGAAGGTGATGATGGTAAATGGAACAAGTTGCTGAATCTCATGCTGGTTTACAACTTCTAAATTATTAGTGATTACGGAGAAGGGTTCTGGAACCTTCCGAATCCTTCGCTATAGCTCAAAAGTATAAAAGGATTGCGATCGTGCGGATAAAGTATGATTTATCTTATGGAATATGTTTTCTGTCTATACTTTTAGCGGCATTTCTATGGGGAACTTCGGGAACAGTTGCTTCGTTTTCCAAAGGGCTGAGTCCAATTGCGATCGGGACAATTTCATTGGGTTTTGGTGGTTTGGTGCATGCCCTAATTGCTATCCCTTTAATCAAAAAAAACCTTCATCTGTTAATCACTCATAAAAAAGTTCTTTTATTGGGAATTATTGCAACCACAATCTATCCTTTAGCATTTTATTCTTCCTTATCTTTTGCAGGCATTGCAATCGGAACAGTGGTAACCGTCGGGAGTGCACCTTTATTTGCGACATTATTAGAATATCTGCTCGATAAGAAAAATTTGTCTATCAAATGGTTAATAAGTTTTATTCTCGGTGTTACAGGCATCATTTGTATTAGCTTAGGAAATGGGAATTCAAACCATATAGAAAATCAAGTGAATCAGTTGCTAGGTATCTTATTTGGCATAGTTGCTGGAATAACCTATGCGATTTATTCATGGATTGCTAAAAAACTGATTGGCCAAGGCATTGATGCTCGGGCAACCATGGGAGTCGTTTTTGGCATAAGTGCGATCATTTTACTGCCCAGCTTATTTGTAACAGGCAAGAACCTTCTCAATTATTCTATTAACTGGGCCGTAGCTGTTTATCTGGCATTTATTCCGATGTTTCTGGGTTATTTTTTCTTTAGTGTCGGGCTCAAAAAAATTGCCACAAGCAAAGTGATTACACTAAGTCTATTTGAACCCTTCGTTGCGACTTTACTTGCGATTTATGTAGTAGGTGAACAACTATCAACTATTGGCTTTTTAGGGCTTTTCTTGATTTTTATGCATTTTTTTACTGGTGAAAGCCGAATAATTGAAGGAATTGAGTGAATGGAAACTGATAACAAACCCATTTTAATTGTGAAATTAGGTGCCACCTTTCCTGAATTAAGTCTGAAAATAGGGGATTTCGAGGACTGGATCAAAATAGCAATCGCAAGCCTGTCTTGTTCAGTAACCATACTCGATGCAAAAGCGTATCCTGTACTTCCTGAACCCAGATTATTTGCGGGTATTATCCTGACCGGATCGAGCGCAATGGTAACGGATAAAGAAGAATGGAGTGAATGCCTAAAACCTTGGCTCATCTTGTGTGCAAATACATCAATCCCTGTTCTGGGAATTTGTTATGGACATCAACTGCTGGCCGATACATTTGGAGGAAAGGTTGAAGCCAGAAAAGAAGGCGTTGAAATAGGAACGGTCACCATTACAAGAAGTTTAAAGTCTCAATCAGATGATTTATTTAAAGACTTACCAATCGCTTTTTCAGCACATACCGTGCATTGGCAGTCTGTGACTCAACTGCCACCGCAAGCAGTTTTACTGGGCTCTTCTAAGCTTGACCGACATCATGCTTATCGAATTGGCAATACAATCTGGGGAGTACAATTTCATCCTGAATTTTCTGAAACTGCGATGAGTTTCTATATTCAGCATTATCAGGATCAACTCATTCAAGAAGGTAAAGACCCAGAAATATTACACAACATGATCACATCAACAAACGCTGCACATCTACTGCTAAAAAGATTCGTAGCGCTATGTTTTAACTAAAAAAGGATAGACAATGCAACAAAAAAAAGGCTACTGGGTCATCCAGTGTCAGGAAATTACAGATCAATTAGCCATGCAAAAATATGCCGAGGCATGGAAAGAGATTGCAAAGGAGTTTGACGCAAAATTTATTGCAGGAACAAAAACGGAAGTTGTTGAAGGGCCTGAAGTATCACGAGTACTGATATTGGAATTTCCCTCTTTTCAAATTGCACAAGATTGTTACCACTCAGAAAAATATACTCAAGCTAAAATATTGGCACTACAGGCAATGCAACGTAATTTTACAATTGTTGAAGGAATATAAATTTAATCCATAAACAGGATAAAGGAAAAATATGAATTTTCTCGATGATGCACAAGTCAGAAATACCATCAATTGGCAGGAAGCCGTTGCAGCACTAAGAAATGGGCATTTATTGCCACGCGCACAGTTACATGATGTGTTAATTGGCCCTCCACAAGCCATGCTGCTCAATCGTACAGCACGCATTGAAGGGCTAGGTTATGGGGTCAAGGTTGAATCTGTATTTAATGAAAATGCAAGTAAAGGTTTGCCCAATACACACGGCGCTGTTTTGGCTTATTCACCAGACAATGGGATATTACGTGGTGTAATCGATAGCCATGTTATTACAGATTTCAAAACTGCTACCGACTCGGTACTAGGTGCAAGCTTACTGGCAAGACCAGAAAGTAAACATCTGGTCATTATTGGGGCTGGGCGGGTCGCAAAAAATCTATCTCAGGCTTACAGTGCACTTTTTCCTCAGTTAGAAAAAATATCGATATGGGCCCGTCAAATTGAACAGGCTACAAAATTAGTTGATGAATTAAAACGACTCGGTTTACCTATTCACGTTGCTTCGGATCTCCCAGCAACTTTAGCCACTGCAGATATCGTTTCAAGTGCGACTATGGCAACACAGCCGATTATTCTAGGTGAATGGATTCGTTCTGGTACTCATGTTGACCTGATTGGCGCATTCACGCCAGATATGCGGGAAGCGGATGATGAATTGATAGCGAGAGCAAATCTCTATGTCGATAATCTGGAAACCACTCAACATGTTGGAGAAATCACTATTCCTATGAAGGCAGGTGCTATTCCATCTGATCATGTAATGGGTGATCTCTATGATTTAGTCAAAATCGATCGACCATATAGCAAACCGAATCACGACATTACTGTATTTAAAAATGGTGGTGGGGCACATCTTGATTTGATGATTGCCGATTGTGTTTTAAAGAAAATGGGGCAATAAATCAATTTTTTAATCATTAACATAATTTTTGTCTGTTTAATTAAAGCTGTGTCACATGTAATAGGAAATGCTTGGCTTCAGTATATTTTTAAAGCCCTATTCAGAAAAGATCAGCTTCTTCTTAGGACAACTCTTATTATCTAAATAAATATTTTATACGAAGTAAAAAATTCAATTTGTCACCAAAGGTGATGTGCGTGTCGTGTTAAGTAAAGTTGAGGTTCTCCTGAGTTTTGTATTTTTTAGTCATATTGCTTCGGCTCTGAATAAAAATACAAGATGGAAAGGAAAATGACGTTGAATAAAGCGATACGATTCTATGGAACTGGCACACCAGAAGTAATGCGTTATGAGGACATTGAAGTGGGTGCACCTGCAATTGGTGAAGTTCGTCTACGCCACGTAGCAGTGGGTCTCAATTATGCGGATACCTATTTTCGCGATGGTACTTATCCGATTCCGTTACCAAATGGTATTGGAGTAGAAGCCTCTGGCATTATTGAAGCTGTTGGTGACGGCGTAACAGATTTTGTAGTGGGTGATCGCGTAACCTACACGGGATTTCTAAATACGCTTGGCGCTTATAGTACCGAACGCCTTATTGCGGCTGATGCATTAATCAAATTACCCGAAGATATTTCCTGTGAAACGGCTGCTGCAATGACCATGCGTGGTTTAACGGCGGCCTATCTGATGCGTCGGATCTATGACTTTAAAGCAGGCGATCATATTTTATTACACGCCGCCGCTGGAGGTGTGGGACTAATTGTATCGCAGTGGGCCAAATTGTTGGGCTTAACAGTCATTGGAACCACCTCTACGGATGAAAAAGCAGCCGTCGCACGTGCCTATGGTTGTGATCATGTGATTAATTACAGCCATGAAAATATAGCTGAACGTGTTCGTGAATTGACCGATGGCATCGGGGTCGATGTGGTCTTTGATAGTGTGGGCAAAAATACTTTTATGGCCTCATTAGATTCCTTAAAACGCCGTGGCTTATTGGTTTGCGTGGGTACGGCATCAGGACCAATTCCTGACTTTAATCCCGTGTTATTGGCAATCAAAGGTTCATTGTTTATCACTCGTCCCGCTTTAGCCGACTATATTGCCGATCCAGAAGAAAAAAGGGCCTTAGCCAAGGAACTGTTTGATCATGTCAGCAGTGGAAGAATCAAGATCGAGATCAATCATCGTTATGCTCTTGAGGATGCCGTACAAGCACATCGCGATCTGGAAGCACGCAAAACAATAGGTTCATCAATTTTTGTGATTTGAAGGGATTTCTAATGAAAATTGAACAGTTAACTTGCAATATTGGTGCAGAACTACATGGAATCCATTTAGCCGATGCGATTCATGATGACGAGCTATTCGCTGAAATTCGGACGCAGTTACTTAAGCATCGCGTGGTGTTCTTGCGTAATCAACAGATGACGCGGGCTGAACATGTGGCTTTTGCTGAACGCTTCGGACAGTTGGAAGATCATCCAGCAGTTGGTAGTCATCCTGATCATCCGGGTTTGGTGCAAATTTATAAGCATCCTGACAGCCCGATTGATCGATATGAAAATGCGTGGCATAGCGATGCCAGCTGGCGCAAAATTCCACCGATGGGATGTGTATTGCGTTGTGTAGAATGTCCACCCGTTGGCGGCGATACCATGTGGACCAATATGGTTATGGCCTATGAAAACTTGCCTGAAGATATCAAGGAAAAAATTGCACCTTTACGTGCCTATCACAGTATCGAAGCCAGCTTTGGTGCTGCCATGTCTATCGAAAAACGTTTGGCATTGAAGGCACAGTTTCCTGATGCCGAACATCCCGTGGTACGAACACATCCAGAGACAGGCGAGAAGATTCTCTACGTCAATGCGTTCACCACCCATTTTAGTAATTATCACACCAAAGACCGAGTACGGTTTGGGCAAGATGCCAATCCCGGTGCAGGGGATTTACTGCGTTACTTAATCACCCAAGCAGCGATCCCTGAATATCAGGTGCGCTGGAGTTGGGAGCCGAATAGCATCGCTATTTGGGATAATCGAAGTACCCAACATTATGCCGTGATGGATTACCCGCCATGCCATCGAAAGATGGAACGCGCAGGTATCGTCGGTGATGCAACGTATTAAATTCCAAATTCAGACTTTTTAATTCAATACCGTTTTATAAACTATAAACAGGAGATGCACATGCAATTCTTTGACGATTCTTTGCACCCAGAAAATATGGAAAAAGTGGTCATTACCGTTGCGCCGTATGGACCAGAGTGGATGCCTGAGGACTTTCCAGAAGATATTCCAGTGACCATGGATGAGCAGATTCAGAAAGCGGTGGAATGCTATGAGGCAGGCGCGACAGTGCTGCATTTGCATGTGCGTGAACTGGACGGTAAAGGTTCTAAACGTTTGTCCAAATTTAATGAACTGATCGCAGGGGTACGTGAAGCTGTTCCAGACATGATTATTCAAGTGGGTGGCTCGATCTCCTTTGCACCTGAAAGCGAAGGTGAAGCGGCTTTGTGGCTCAGTGATGATACCCGTCATATGCTGGCTGAGTTAACACCGAAACCTGATCAGGTGACTGTCGCAATTAACACCACACAAATGAATATTATGGAGTTGCTCTACCCAGAATATTTAGAAGGTACATCTTTGGCTCATCCAGCAATTCAGGAAGCTTATGCTGAAATGACGGTTCCAGCAGGGCCTGCATGGGTCGCAGAACACTTGAAACGTCTTTGTCAAAATAATATCCAACCTCATTTCCAACTGACTGGAATGCACGGTTTAGAAACCCTAGAACGTATGGTACGTAAGGGTTTATACATGGGACCTTTGAATTTGACATGGATTGGGATTGGCGGCGGATTTGACGGGCCAAATCCATTTAACTTCTTTAATTTTATCCATCGTGTACCTGATGGTTGCACACTGACATCAGAATCATTGCTAAAAAATGTATTGCCATTCAATACCATGTCTATGGCGATGGGATTTCATGCACGGGTCGGTAATGAAGATACCATTATCGATCATCGTGGACAGCGCTTCTCATCGGTACAGTAAATTCAGCAAACTGTACGTATTGCGCATGAGTTAGGTCGTGAAGTGGCAACAGGCCCAGAGGCACGAGAAATCTATCGGATTGGTGTGCAATATCAAAGTATTGAAGAAACTTTGCAGGCCAATGGTATGTCACCAAACCGCCAACCAAAACAAAAAGGTGTGCCTCAGCGCCATTAAGCCTGAGCAACAATGGATTAAACGTCAAAATAAAATGCAGTGCGCAGCAAGTGTATTCAAACGGCAAGCCACGTACTGCAATTAAAAATAGAAATGATAACAATGACAAGGAGGTTCCTATGGGTGCTCATCCATATACCGTACATACGGATCACGTCGATACATCAAAGAATGTACCACGTCGTTATGCATGGTTAGTCTTTGCGCTGACATTTGGCTTGTTGATTTCAGACTATATGTCTCGACAAGTACTGAATGCAGTATTTCCATTGATTAAAACTGAATGGGCCTTGACCGATAGTCAGCTTGGCTTATTAAGTGGCATTGTCGCCTTGATGGTCGGTATTTTAACTTTACCCTTATCCTTACTGGCGGACCGTTTTGGGCGGGTCAAAAGCTTGGTCATTATGGCAGTACTCTGGAGCCTAGCGACTTTGGGCTGTGCTATTGCTGAAAACTATCAGCAAATGTTTGTGGCCCGCTTTATGGTCGGTGTAGGCGAGGCTGCTTATGGCAGTGTTGGTATTGCAGTGGTGGTCGCGATTTTTCCACGTGAAATGCGGGCGACTTTAGCCAGTGCATTCATGGCAGGCGGTGTATTCGGTTCATTTCTCGGGATGGCACTAGGCGGGGTGATGGCTGAGCATTTTGGCTGGCGCTGGGCATTTGGTGGCATGGCAGTGTTTGGCCTTATTCTAGCCTTACTTTATCCCGTGGTGGTTAAAGAAAAAAGAGTCAATCTAACCAGCAAAGTACCTCATAACCGCCAAAAACAGCAACAAACCAGACAATGCTTAAAAAGCATTTATTCAAGTCGCTCAGTGATTGCCACCTATATTGGTAGTGGCTTCCAGCTATTTGTTGGCGGTACCGTCATTGTCTGGATGCCGAGTTATTTAAATCGTTATTACGGCATGAATACCGATACAGCAGGTGTACTGGCAGCTGTAATTGTGCTGTGTAGTGCTGTCGGGAGCATTCTATGCGGGATGCTCAGTGACCGCTTTGGTCAAAACTGCCCAGATCGTAAGGCCAGTTTGGCAATCAGTTACTGTATCGGGAGTTGTTTACTACTTTCGACTGCGTTTGCAATGCCTGCGGGAAAATCCCAATTGTTGCTGATATGCATGGGGATGTTTATTGCGTTGGGAACCAATGGCCCATCCAGTGCGATGGTGGCGAATCTAACGCATAACAGCGTCCATAGTACAGCTTTTGCCACCTTAACTTTAGCCAATAATTTATTGGGATTGGCACTCGGTCCTCTAATTATTGGCAAACTCTCCGATGTAATCGGTTTACATCATGCTTTTCAATTGATGCCTTTGGTCAGCATTGTTGCGGCAGCCGTATTTCTTTATGCCAAAAACCACTACCACCAAGATATTGCACGGCTGACTGATCAAGCAGTTTTACCCAATCTAGAAAGTCCAGTTGATGTAGTGCGGAAGAAAAATGATGATGCGTGAATTAAATATCGATGTGTTTTTTGATTTTATTTGCCCTTGGTGCTTGATCGGCAAACATCAGCTACAGGCTGCGATTGCCCAATTACAACACCGTGATCCAGAGGTTGAGGTAATTGTGAATTGGCACAGTATGCAGCTACTGCCCGAGATACCGATAGAGGGTGTCGATTTCAAACAGTTTTATCAAAAACGCCTAGGCAGTCTGGATGCTGTAAAGCAACGTCAAGTGCAAGTTCGTCAAGCCGCCAAGACCGTTGGCGTTGAGCTGCATTTTGAAAAAATTCAATGGATGCCGAACACGGCCCAAGCCCACCACATGTTTCAAAGCGTTTTTAAGATGGGAACATCCCAACAAGCGAATCATTTACTGGAGCAGCTTTTTACAGCCTATTTCCAAGCTGGTGAAAACTTGGGGGATAGCGCTGTACTAAAAAGGATTCTTAAGCAATGTGGTTATTCAGTGAATGAACAAGGGAGTGGATGGATGGCAGTCAATCCAGCTATTCAGTCAACCTATACAGGGGCAAATGGCGTACCTTATTTTATTTTTGATGGTTATCTAACCTTGGCTGGTGCACATTCAGTCGATGTGCTCTATCAAGCAATGTTAGAAGCATTGGTGGTGCAAGGGTAAGCGTAATGACTACTCGTTTTCAGGTTCCACAGGAAAAAATCCCTGCCTCAGGCGCGAGAGCCTTTCTTCAAATTGAGGGGAAAAATATCGCACTCTTTCATATCGGTACACAGTTTTATGCGATTGAGGATCGCTGTCCACATCAAGGTGCTTCTTTATTTGGTGGCAAATTAGAAGGGCAAGCGATTCGTTGTTGTGCGCATGGTTTGGTCTTCGATCTGGCAACGGGATATATGTTGAATTCAAAGCATTTAAAAGTAGCGGCTTATTCTGTTGAGATTGATGCAGAGCAGCTATTTATCCTGATAGGTTCAGGAGGAAATAATGAATAAATTCATGGATTTTCGTCTACGCACCCGTGAGTTAATGCCTGGTTTTATAGTCAGTACGGTTGTCGCAGCAGCCGCCTGTTTTCTATCAGAGCATTATGGTGCACCCGTGATGTTATTTGCTTTGCTATTGGGAATGGGCTTGAACTTTCTTTCTAGTGAAAGTCAATGTAAAGCAGGCATCGAATTTACGGCACGAACAGTGTTACGCATCGGGATCGCCTTGTTGGGTATGCGGATTACGCTAGGACAAATTACTGCTTTGGGCTGGCAACCGATTGTATTGGTGGTGACATTGGTGATCGTGACGATTTCAGTTTCGGTAATAACGGCGAAAATTCTGGGGTTCAAAAAACTGTTCGGGATGCTAACGGGTGGGGCAACTGCAATTTGTGGTGCATCCGTAGCTTTGGCCTTGTCGGCAGCATTTCCTCAACATCCTCAAAAAGAAAAAGCCACTTTATTTACCGTCATTGGGGTTTCTGCATTGTCGACTTTGGCTATGATTGTTTATCCAATGATTGCACGATGGCTAGAATTATCACCACAGCAGGCAGGGGTATTTCTAGGGGCAACCATCCATGATGTTGCTCAAGTTGTGGGAGCAGGATATAGCATGTCACCAGAAACGGGCGATACCGCAACTGTGGTCAAATTAATGCGTGTTGCCATGTTATTGCCTGTCATTATCTGTGCAGCATTGATTACACGTATGCAAGGCGGAGATGCCACAGGTAAGCATTCACCTTTATTACCTTGGTTTGCAGTCGGTTTCTTGATTCTTGCCTGTATAAATAGTACTGGTTGGGTTCCAAACATGGCGCAGCAAGGGATTAATGAATTATCGAAATGGTGTTTGGTGATTGCAATTAGTGCCTTAGGGATGAAAACACAGCTGAAGGAACTGGCTTCTGTCGGAATCAAACCGATTTTGCTGATGTTAGGCGAAACCATTTTCTTGGTGGTATTGGTTTTGCTATTGATGCATTGGATGTTCTAAAGGATGATGAGCTGGATATCTAAGGGGTGACCTTAAGTTGATCTAAATTTATTTTGAAAATCTTGATAATAAGTAACCATAACGTAGTCATACTGAATTTTTATCCCATTGCAGGATTAACCTTCGGTTCGACCTACCTTACGAAACGTTGTTTCTCATTTCGGTATAAAGAGCGTAGCTCCGCAAGGGCAACCATCTTGCGCAGCTTTAGCATTGCTCATCTGCAAAACCTGTTCATTTCTTGCATTTATCTAATTAAATTGCAAAAAAGTATCTTACAAAGACTACGCAGGTTGCAGATGGCGATTTCGAGTATCATATTACGAGCTAAACTTAAGTCTACGATGTGGAGTGAATACCAAATTCAACTCTGATCTAAAAATCTCTTATTAGGACTTCATAACTGTCTTGTTGTTATTACGCCAAGTGGTTGGAGACATGCCAAACTCACTGCTAAACCAGCGAGTAAATGAGCTTGGCATTGAATAACCTAAAATGTCAGAGACTTGGCTTAAAGAATAATTCAGGTTTTTAAGATAACGAAAGACGAGATTGCGACGTGCATCATTGATCAGCAAACTGAAGCTGGTCTGCGCAGCTTCTAGGCGGCGCTGTAGAGTACGAACGTTGATTCCATGAGTATGAGCGACTTGATCAATCGTGGCACGCCCCATAGGCAACAGCAGATGAATACTTTTACGAATATCAAAAATAATCGAAGACTCACTTTCCCGATGCAATAGATCTGTTTCAAGAAACCGCTTGGCATGTGCCAGCATCGTAGTGTTGGCATGTGGATTGATTTTATCCAACTCTGTTGCATTACAAACAATACCGTTAAATTCACTGCCAAACTCAAGCGAGCAACCAAAAATGCGTTGGTGCATTGCCATATCATAAGGTGCATTGTGGGTAAAATGAACACTCAAAGGCTGCCATTTCTGCAACAATGCAGCACAGAAACGATGGGTAATGCCTAAAGCAAGATCGATGGCTTGGCGGCTGTATGCTATTGACGCAGTGATCACTTCGACTCGAATAATGACTGTATGATCGACCTCCTCGATATACATTTCCAGTGCATTATTGATCAGGTTCCGATACTGAACAATTGTGTATAAGGCATCACGCAAGGTGTGCTGATAGCTTAATAATAAACTCAACTCACCAAAATCTGCGAGCTGACGTTGTTCTGCCATATGTAAACCGAAGGATTCACAACCACTCAATTGTGCTGATTGTTCCAGTAGCATCACGGCTTTATCGACTGGAATACGCTGTGTACTATCTTGTAGCTGTGCAGGATAAATGCCTGCATCGGACAAAAGCTGGTATGGATTCAGGTCTAATTGCTGGCTGACATCTAAATAATTTTTAAGCACAGCAGTGTGGGCAAGTGGCACCATGCTGATCTCCCGATTTTTAAAAATAACCTTCCTAGTTATGCTTTATTTATAACTAAAATACCGTGTTTCGAAAAGTACCAAGGCTTACATAAATCCATGTTGGCACGATGATTGTTGTTTTTGAAGCGACTTTTTCTGCAAAGCATATTGATATATATGAGATCGTTTGAATTGCGATGTCATCAAATGAAAAGTGCCTGTCGTGCTAGGTATATCGGACATTCTATTGACCCTCTATGTTGAATGTGACGTGATGCGTCCCCGTTATTTTTATCAAAACAAGGGTTGATTGGTGTAAAGATGGAAAAAATACAAACAGAGGCGACAGTTTTAATTATCCCAGGTTTGCGTGACCATGTGGCTTCGCATTGGCAAACCATTCTAGAAGCACGCTTAGCCAAGGTCCGTTCAGTGCCACCTTTGCAAGAAGATAAGCTTAACTATGCAAAACGTGTTACTGCGATACAGGCTGAACTGGAAAAAATACAGGGTCCAGTGATTCTGGTAGCGCATAGTGCAGGGGTTCTGATGACGATCCATTGGGCTGCACGATATCAACATCCTATTCAAGGAGCATTGCTGGTGACACCACCTGACTTGAATGACGTTTGGCCAGAACATTATCCTTCACCCAAAATGCTCAGACAAGCAGGATGGTCGCCATTGCCTAATCAAGTGCTGCCATTTCCAAGTATTGTGGCAGCGAGTGTCAATGATCCACTAGCGCATTTTAATGCAGTGGCAGCAATGGCGAAAACATGGGGCAGTACATTGATTAATTTAGGTGCTGTTGGACATCTTAATCCTGCATCTGGTTTTGGTCCGTGGCCTCAGGCAGAACAATTGATTCAGCAATTGGATTGTAAAGCTGATCAACCAAGCCTAATTGCATAACTGAGGTTGCTATAGATCAATCCATAAGATTTCCCTATGTCGAAACCAGATTTGGCTACATTTCTTTGATTTTGCATCTAAGCACCACACACCTTAAAGCATAAACAAACTCATCGGAAAACTGGGTTTTAGCCCGTTTGCTTAAAACAAAAATAGAACGTCCTGAAATGATTGCATTTTGCTCAATGGATCAGGTGTCGATTATTCATACATCATATCGATATGGAGATGATATGGTTTGTCATGTTAAAGATTCAAATGAACAAATAACTGCTCGCGTCCTCGCTCAAACAACTGTGCTATTGGGACTGCTTTGTTCACTTTCAGATACTTCAGCAGCCAGTTATAAGATCAATGAAGACTGGAGCTTAGAAAGTAACACCACTATCGCCTTGGGTGCCAGTTGGAGTACTCAAGCACCATCAGCCGCCTTATTGTATAAACCCGATGCCAATCATATTGGCAAAAATGGCATGAGTGTTGATATTAACGGTGATGATGGCCGTGCCAACTTTGATCGGGGTGATGCCATCTCACAAATCGTTAAAGGTTTTAGCGAATTCCGTTTAGTGGGCAAGCAGCAAGGTGCGGTATTGAGCGCTAAATATTGGTATGACCATGCTTATGAAACGGGGGAAGGTGATTTAAAACCTTTCGATGATTCTGAGTGGCCTAGTTTGGTTAAGTTTAAGGGGATTGAGCTATGGGATGCCTATCTTTGGAAAAATATTGAATTGAATTCAAACCAACATCTTAACCTGAAAGTTGGTAAACATAGCCTGAATTGGGGGAAATCCCAATTTTTTCAAAATGGCTTGAACTCGGTCAGCGCCTTTGATTTTGCTGCCATCAATCGACCTGCCAGTGAAGCCAAGGAGCGGATGATTCCTGTTGAGATGTTCTCTTTTGAAGCTCAGATTCAGCCAAACTTAAAACTAGAAGGATTCTATCAATTTAAGTTTAGACCCTCTGTGGTAGATGGTTGTGGGACATTTTTTGCAATTTCGGATTTTGTCCCAGAAAATTGTGGGCCGATTATGTTAACGGTGACACCGGGTGATAAGTTAACGGAAACTGCCGCTAAGGCACAAACCTACATCCCTCGTTCAGCCAGTCATTATGCAAAGGACAGTGGACAATATGGTGTTGCACTGAAACGGAATTTATCGAGCCTGAATCAAGCTGAATTAGGTGTTTATTTCGCGAATTATCATCATCGCAATGCAAACTTTGATGGGATCGCCGTGATTGGTGCTGGGGTTGAAAATTTTAAAACAGCACGCTTTTTCTCTATTTATCCTGAAAATATTAAAATGTACGGTCTAAGCCTATCTGGAAAAATAGGCACAACCAATCTGTTCAGTGAATTGAGCTATAAACCTAATCAACCCTTACAGTTGAATGGAACAGATATTGTTTACGCTCAGGTACTCTCAAAAGAAACACCACTCAAACCTGCGGGTGTTGCTGCTGATTTTGGAGAGTATCTGCAAGGTTATGTGCGTCTGCCTGTCACACAATTCTCCATCGGCGCCAGTGATTCGATTGCAGGCATTTTTAAAGCAAATAGCTTGTCTTTGGGAGCTGAATTTGCTGTCAATCATATCGCCAATATTGGCAATCATCGGTTTGGTCGAGTTGGCGTTTTTGGTCGCAGTGAATTATCAACAGGTGCTTATGATTCAGAAACAGGTGACTTTAAGTGTACGCCGTATGGAACAGCAAATCTTCCGAATGATACTGTTGATCATTTGAATGAACGTTATTGCAATAAAGACGGTTTTTTTAGTGAATGGTCCTATGGTTATCGGCTACGCGCGGCCTTAACTTATAAAGATCTTTTACCTGCAACTGTAATTACACCAAGTTTAACTTTCCGCCATGATGTATCTGGATATAGCCAGAACTTTCAGGAAGGGCAAATGAGTCTGGCAGCAGCAGTATCGGCAAATTTTCGACAAAAATATTCAGCAGAAGTCATTTATCAAAACTTTTTTGGATCAAATGACTTTAGTACGATTGATGACAGAGACTTTATATCACTTGCTTTTAAATATAGTTTTTAATTCATTTAAGTAAATCATATAAATATTCCAACAGCGTGACTTCTGCCGTGCTGTTGGAATGTTTAAAGAGGGGCTTTAAGCTTTAGTCAGATAATTTTGCATTTCCTCTATGGGAACCATCCCACCGCCAGTCCCCCATACAATATGATTGGCATGCTGTAACTGCTGCTCAGTAAATTGATGTAAGTCCGCATAACTTTGATGTTTACTCACTAGAATTGGCCCTAACATACCTGCGAGTGCAGAAGGCTCAAGTTTCAGATTTTCGGACTGGTTGAGCATTCCGAGTAAGCTATACATGGTTTGATCGTCTAGTGTATAAAAACCATCTAACAATCGTTGCATGGCACGGCCGACAAAGCCCGAAGCACGTCCCACGGCGAGACCATCTGCCGCCGTAATATTGTCAATACCAATATCCTGAACTGAGATTTCATCATGTAGCCCCGTCGCGACACCGAGTAACATACATGGGGAGTGGGTAGGTTCGGCAAAGATGCAATGCACGTGATCGCCAAACGCCATTTTTAGACCAAATGCAACACCTCCAGGGCCACCACCGACACCGCAAGGTAGATAAACAAATAAAGGATGTGCTTGATCCACAATAATATGATGTTGATCCAGCTGTTTCTTTAAACGTTCACCCGCAACGGCATAGCCCAAGAACAGGGTCTTAGAGTTTTCATCATCAATAAAAAAGCAATTGGGATTCTTTAACGCTGCTTTACGGCCTTCCTGTACCGCAATGCCGTAATCTTGCTCATACTCAATTACGGTAACCCCATGAGCGCGTAATTTGTCTTTTTTCCATTGCCGTGCATCGGCAGACATATGAACCGTCACATCAAAGCCCAGTTTGGCACTCATGATGCCAATGGAAAGTCCTAAATTACCTGTTGAGCCGACAGCGATGCTGTATTGACCAAAAAATTTTCTAAATTCTGGACTATTCAGTTTGGCATAATCATCTTGAATAGTGAGCAAATTCGCTTGTAAGGCCAGTTGCTCGGCTCGAAATAACACTTCATAGATCCCTCCACGTGCTTTAATTGATCCAGAAATAGGCAAATGGCTGTCTTTTTTCAGCCATAGTTTGCCTGTAATGATCTGATGGAAGTGCGTTTCAAGAGACTTTTGCATATAAGGGATTGCGCTAAGCTCTGATTCAATAATGCCATGACTTACACTGGTTTCTGGAAAAACCGCCATGAGGTAGGGTGCAAAACGTTGTAAACGATCACGAGCATCATCAATATCATCTTGAGTCAGGCCAACATACGGTAAACCCTGCTCAAGTGTAGTAAATGTGGAGTTAAACCAGATCGTCTCTTTAAGTTCAATCAGATCTTTCACAATCGGATAGCGTGCAACAAGGTCTTGAAGTTGATTCGAATCCATTCGGTTTCTCATAAAATTTGGATTATAAGTATAGTCAACGGGCTAAGATAATTTTATTTTTGGAGCATGATTTCAGTCAAATCAAGATTAAAACAAGAAAATGAAATTTAAGCGATAAAAAGAATGAAGGTTTTAGATAATAATAATCATTATCTTAATTATGTATAATGTTCAGGCAATAATACCTGTAACACTTGATGAATTATTTTTTAGAAATTCCACCAACGCTAGCATCAGCTTGCCTGCAACATGCAACACTGATCCCACTTACAGCAAACACGATTTGTTATCGTGCAGACATTCCAATAATCAACCAGATTCGACAGTCTTATACACTTGAACGACCGAGTTACTTGGAAAATGCCAGCGCAAAACGCCTCAATGAGTTTTTTGCAGGACGTATTCTGGCACAAGCCATCTTGCAACAACATTTTAATTGCTTAATGTGTATTAATTCGACGCAGCTAAAATTACCGCAATGGCCTAAAGGCTTTATTGGCAGTATCAGTCATTCAAATGAGCAGGTGATTGTGGCGATTTCATCGCAATCTGAATATTTAGGTATAGATATAGAACGAATCGTTGAGACTAGTTTTGCCGAGGAAAGTGCAGCACTGATTTTGACTCCATGCGAACAAAGATTATGGCAAGCCGAAATCTCGCAATATTTAAGTTTTCGTGCATACCTGACGCTTATTTTTTCTTTAAAGGAAAGTCTCTATAAAGCTGTTTATCCAGTTGCTCAAAATTATATTGATTTCTTGGAAGCCACAACGGTTGAAATGAACATGAAAAATCAATCAGCTATTTTAAAATTTGATCAAAAAACCGAAAATTGTTATGGATTAAAGCCTGAATATCAGGGTTATTGGCAATTTAATAATAATGATGTCATTACATACATAGTACAAAGCAATTAATTTCTTAGATATGGATAAAACAGATAGATGGCAAAGTCGCCATCTATCTGCATGAGAAAATTCTAACTTTGTTGCAGATCAGGATCATTAAAACTTGCGTCTCTGATCTTTTCAGCACTCATCAAAAAACCCAGCCCAAGTGCAAAGCTCAAGCCACTGAAGATAAAAATACTGCTTGAGATAGGCAGGAAGCGTGTCAGTGCACCCAGAATTGTGGTGGCAATCGAGTCAGAAGATGCATCCTGAGCCAACCAGATGGCATTGATACGACCTAAATATTCATCAGGCGTATGACCTTGTACGATGCTGTATTGCAACAGGTTGGCGATTGCTGAAAGATAGCCGAACACACTTAAGATCACCAAGGTCAACAGCAACCACGGCGACAAGCCAATCAAAAACATACAGGCAAAAACGGCAAGACTGGCATAGATCATCACTGTACCCGGTCGGGTTAAACTGGCAGTCCAGCCACTTAATAGTGCACCCAAAGTTGCACCTAATGGCACTGCGGAGTACATCAAGCCCAATTCAAATGCACCTCCTGCAAATTGTTGGTCAACGATCTGTGGGAAAAGAATACGAATGGCGCTAGTGAAGCCTAGAATCGTACCAATCAGAATGGTGCTACCCACCACTTTATTCTGGAAAACGAATTTGAAACCTTGTAATAATTGCTGGACCGGATGCTCATCTTCACTTTCGGTTTGTGGTTTTAATACAGGTAGGCCAAGTAATAACAACACCGTAAACAAGGTACCAATCGTCGCAATCCAGTAAGCCCAAGCAACACTGCTCGCGGCAATCACAATTCCACCAATCGCAGGTGAAATTACTGTCGCCAGACGTACCGAAACCATACTGATGGCACGCGCTTGCACAATGTTTTCACGCCCAACAATGATCGGCATAATCGCCATCATTGCCGTGACACCTAAAGCGCCGAAAAAGCCATCCCACGCACTTAAAAAATAAAGTGCATAAAGCGAAGGTGTATCGAGCATGGCATTCACCGCCAAGCCCATAAACCCAAAACCACAAACCAAACGGGCAAATAGAATCAGTTTTTTACGATCATAGCGATCCGAAAGTACACCACCCAACAGCAAACCGATAAACATGGCAATGCCTTCAAAAGCAGTCACAATTGCAACCTGAAAGACATCCTGCGTCATTTGATAGACTTGTTGTGGAATCGCAACAATTAACATCCCAATCGTCAGCAGCGAAACGGTTCGGGCAATAAAAACATTTCGGAAATGTGTATTCACTTTAAGCAGACTAAAGTCAGTCAAGATATTTTTAAGCTTCATGCTTTGAATCCTTTAATTGATAGACTTGACTGAGATAGTCATTTAACAATGGCCCTAATGTGGTCAATTGTTCAGGCGATAATAAGGTTTCGTGACTGGCTTCTGGCAAATGGATAATTTCCAGCTCATTCACAAGAGGTTGCCAGTTTTGTTGGGGCTGGATATAGGCAGGGAGTGATTGCTCAGCCACAAAAACATGGATCTTGCCCGCGTAAGCAGTGGTTGTATGTTGGCTCAACAGACGCACGGCATCTCGATAATTCGCAAAAATGTATTCCTGCAAACTGTCTTTTTCTTCATTCAGCGCTTCATCAGCACCATCTAAAACCTGATTAAAGAACTGAATTTGTTCCTGTTCTGCTTCTTCGGTTACAACCGCGGCATTTTGCATGTTCCATTCATGAATTTCCGCAGGATAGGTGTCTAACAAGCCCACAAAAGCAACCTCATGACCTAAACGTTGCAAACGATCTGCAAGGCCATAGGCAATCGTTCCACCCAGAGAATATCCCAAGAAGGTAAATGGGCCTTCCGGCTGTATGTCCAGTATCTGTTTTAATTGATGATCAATCAGCTCATCCATGCTCTGGCTATAAACCAGCGCGCCATTTGGACGAGGGGATTGCAAACCAATCAGGCTAATATCGGGATGTAAATAACGGTTGAGCACGCTATATTGCCAAGCCAGACCAGAACCTGGATAAATACAGAACACAGGTTTGGTTTTTGCCTCACGGATCATGAAAGTTGTGTCAAAACCAGCTTCATCTTTGGCCTGATTCATTAGATTTTGTAGTTGCACTTGCTCCGCCAGTTTTTCAATATTGGCACCCGTCATGATTTGATTCACCGCCAGACTTCGCTCAAAAGTCTTTTTAATTTCAATCGCCAGTTTCATGGCAAGAATCGAATGACCTCCAAGCGCAAAGAAATCTTCCTCGACATGGATACGACGCGTTAATCCCAAGATATTCTGGAAAATCTGTTCCAGTTTTAATTCGGTTTCACTTGAAGCAAATCGCTGCTGTGAAGAGTGATTCAATTGCGGGCGTGGCAATGCTTTACGGTCTAATTTACCGTTATGGCTTAAAGGCAAAGTCTCAAGCGCAATGAAATGGCTTGGAATCATATAAGTCGGCAAGTGTTTCGCTAAACGTTTCTTCAAACTGCCAGCATCAACACTTTGTGTGGTTTTTAGATAAGCAACCAGTTGTAGATCAGTCGCATTTTGATCTTCTGAAACAGACATTGGTTGAACCACAACTTCATCAATTTGACTGACCAGACGTAATTGCTGTTCGATTTCACCTAATTCAATACGTTGTCCACGGATTTTAAGCTGATCATCTGCACGGCCCACATATTGAATACTGCCATCTATATTCCAGCGGGCAATATCACCTGTACGGTACATCCGTTGTCCAGCCTGAAATGGATTCGCCACAAAACGTGTCGCCGTTAGATCCGCACGTTGCAAGTATCCCAGCGCCAGCTGATCACCAGCCAAATACAGTTCACCTTCAGCACCGATCGGGAGCGGGCGTAAATATTGATCCAGAATATAGAGTTGGGTATTCCAGACTGGATAGCCAATCGCAATACTATTTTCAGATGTGAACTGGGCCTGTTGCGCATCCATATAACTCACATCCACGGCTGCTTCTGTTGGGCCATATAGATTATGTAATTCAGCACTGAAATGTTGATTAAAGGCCTGCGCCATTGCAGTCGGCAATGCTTCACCACTACAGAACACACGTTTTAATGGCAGTGCCTTACGTTGCTCATCCGTTAAAAATGCAGTGACCGCTTCATCAAATACAGACAGCATGGAAGGGACAAAATGCAAAGTCGTGATATTCTTCTGCTGAATAATATCCAGCAAAGCCATTGGATCACGATGCGCATCTACAGGTGCCATCACTAGACGTGCACCCACCAGATAAGACCAGAAAAACTCCCACACGGAAACATCAAAACTGCATGGTGTTTTTTGCAAGATGCTGTCATTGATATCCAGTGGGTACTGGTGCTGCATCCATAAAATACGATTCACAATTGCCTGATGAGACACTATCACACCTTTGGGCTGACCTGTGGTACCCGAGGTATAAATAATATAGGCAGGCTGCTGTGGACTCACCAATGTAATTCTATAATTGGTCAGTGCGGTATCGGCTACATCAAATAAGCTTTCAAAATTCAGTTTCGGTGTATCGATATCTGTTAATAAGTCTGCTGCGGTAAGGGTTAGTCGCGGCTTGGCATCTTGCAACATATACTTGATACGTTCTGTCGGATGCTGAATATCGATCGGCAAATAGGCTGCACCCGCTTCAATCACAGCCAGAATCGCAATACTCAGTTTGACTGAACGAGGTAAAGCGATTGCGACAATATCACCAGCCTGAACACCGGATTGCTGTAATCGTTTCGCCAGTGTACAAACTTGCAGACGTACTTGCGCAAAGCTGAGCTGATGTTCTTCATCCACCAGCGCAATGGCTTCTAGATGGCGCAATGCCTGTGTACGCAACAATTGCTGCAAGGTTGTATACGGAACATCATGTGTAGTTTGATTGATCTGCTCAATCAATTGCTGTTCAACAGGTAATTGCAATGGATAATGCTGCAATGCAGTTTCAGGTTGTTCCAATGCGGTCTGAATCAATTGTTCAATACGTTGCAAGAATTGCGCTGGCTGTGCAATCACACCACGTTGTTCCAGTAATAACTCAATTTCCTGATCAGGAATCACCAGCAAGGCCAGAGGATAATGGCTATAGCCACGATTGGTCAGCTTTTCAATTTTTGCTGAACCTAAGTGTTGTTGCAGATATTGATGGTCAGGATAATTCTCAACCACTAATAGACTGTCAAATAAGCTGCCTTGACCCAATTGCTGCTGTATTTCATTCAGTCCTAAACCATCATGTTCCAAATGACGAATATGCAATTGTTGCAGATGATGCAATTGCTGCCATAAATTCTGCTGCATCTGTAGTTGGACACGTACAGGAATGGTATTCAGGAATAGACCAATTTGCTGCTCGATACCGTTCACGGGAGCAGAACGCCCCGCAACAGGTGTACCAAACAGGATATCTTCACGATGCGCATAGCTCTGTAAGCACATTGCCCAGATCATTTGCATAAATACATTTAAGGTAATGCCCGTTTGACGCAGCTTATGTTGAAGCGCTGCACTCAATTTTGCATTTAAGCGATGTTGGGTTTCCTGTACGTTTTGTTTCTTGGCATGTTCAAATAAAACTAAAGCTTGAGCATCGGCCAAATCCTGCTGCCAGATCTGTTTAGAACGAGTATGGTCTTGCTGTACCAGTTGCAGAATGACATCGGCATAGGCATGTTTGGCAACTGTGAGGCTTTGCTCGGGGTTCTGATAAGCTTGAATGAAATCTTGCATAAACAGCGGGGTAGACCAACCGTCTGTCAACAAATGATGCACCATCAAAATCAATTCAGATTGTTGAGATGAAGTCTGGATCAACACAGCACGAATCAGTCCATACGCCTGATGCAACTGCATCGGTTGCTTAAGCACATCTGCAATGCATTTTTCTAGGGTCTCAGGGGTACTGCTATATACATCTACAGGCCAGATTCGAGTTGGATTCGGCGTATAGACAAAGATTGGTTCATCATGCAATGTACTATCAAAACAGCCTGCCAGTTGCGGGTGTTTTCTTAATACATTAGTCAATGCCTGTTGTAACTGGATCAGATCAATCTCACCTGTGAGACTCAGGCGAGTAAAGGCATTATAGCTAGCCTGTTGCTGTTCAAGCTGCGCATGGAACAACATGCCTTTATGTAGCGGCAATAGCGGTAAAACAATCGAATCCTGTCCATATTCTGCTTGCACCTTCTGAATGATTTGATCATCAAAAACCGACTGCATGGTGTAATCAATATCTCTAGGATCCAGTACTTCCAGTTGAGTGGCCATAGTTGCAATGGTTTTGAGCTGGAAGACATCACTCGGTTTTAAACCATAGCCATGTTGACGCAATTGGGTACATAACATGATGGCAGAAATACTGTCGCCACCCGTCATAAAGAAATCATCGTCAATGCCGATCTGCTCAAGCTTTAAAACAGTAGCCGCAATCTGACACAGCAAATGTTGTTCTGGTGTTTGGGCGGCACGACTTTGAGTACGGATTTGCGGTCTTGGCAGCGCCTTTTTATCGACTTTACCACTGACATTACGCGGGAACTCCTGCATTACAGTCAAGGCTGAGGGCACCATATAATCAGGCAGGTTTTGACGTAATAAACTAAGGTAATGCTGGCTGAGTTTCTCGCTTTTTGCTTCATCGAGTTGAATCTCTTTCACCACACAATAGCCCAAAAGACGGTGGCTATTATTGATCGGTTCCGCAATCACCACCACACTTTCAATATTTGGCAGTACTGAAAGGGCATTTTCGACTTCACCAATTTCGACACGATAACCACGAATCTTGATCTGATCGTCGCAACGTCCCATAAATTCAAGTTTACCTGCCATATTCCACCGCACCAGATCACCCGTACGGTACATACGCTGTCCGTGTTCAAATGGATTGGCAATAAAACGGGTTGAACTTAAATCCGCTCGTCCCAGATAACCATTGGCAATACCAAAACCTGAAATATATAACTCACCAATGACACCAATTGGGCAGCGTTGCAGATTCTGATCCAGCACATAAGCTTGGGTATTGCCAATCGGATTGGCAATCACAGGGCGTTCCGTCAATTTTAACTCTGCACGGAAAGTATCAACCGTATATTCGGTTGGCCCATATAAGTTATGCGCAAATAAATCAGGCTGTGCATTCAATTGTTGCCATAAGGCCAATGGCGCAGCTTCACCACCAATCAAAATCAGGCTTGGATGATGCTGGCCTTGCTCAAATAATCCATTGCTGATCATCTGGGCACAGAAAGATGGCGGTAAATCAAGCGTATCAATTTGACGTTGTTGGATTTCCTGTACCAGCCCATACGCATCACGGCGCATATTCTCATCAAAAATATGTAGCTCTTGGCCCCAAATTAACCAGAAGACCTGTAACCATGAAGAATCGAATGAGAACGAATGCGTATGAGCCGCTCTGAGTGGTCGATCAGGGAAACGTTGTTGTACCGCTTCCAGCACAGGGAAATAGATCGTATGTTGATGTACAAGAATCAGATTGAGCAAAGAACCGTGAGTGTTCATTACACCTTTAGGTCGTCCTGTACTTCCTGACGTAAAAATGACATAGGCCACATCCTGAAAATCAAAACGTCGCTGCTCTGCCGGAATATCTGCTGCATCCTGCGCACGAATTTTCGCTCGAACAGCCTCATCATCCAAATGAATTTGCTGCAAAGCTTGTGGCAACTGATTTGAGAGTGCCTGTGTGGTTAAAACGAAGAGGGGGGTCGCATCCTCACACATCATTTGCATACGATCAACGGGATAGTCGAGATCCAGCGGTAAGAAACTTGCACCCGAATTCAGTACGGATAACATCATCACCACAGATTCTGCTGAGCGCGGAATCGCACCCGCAATCACGGTATTTCTCGTGGCGCCGTGAGCTTGTAAGAAACGGGTAAACTGGTTGATCTGTGCTTTTAATTCAGCAAAAGTGAGCTGATACAATGATTCGCGTTCACCGCTCAGAATCGCAATTCGGTCTGGATATTTGCTGGCCTGTTCATAAAAAATATCCAGCACATTGTTATAACTTTCAGGATGCGTAACTCGTGGCCCCGTACCCGCTTGAGCAAGAAGATGCTGTTCTGGGGTAGTCGTGATTCTAAATGGCGCACAGCTTTGCTCAGGTCGGGCAAGACATTGTTCAAGCAATAAAGTCAAACGCTGACTATGCATTAACAATTCATCTTGCGTATAGCGGGCTGCATCGGCTCGTAGCTCAATCATCAATTCCTGATTTTGAACGATAAACGAAAATTCAAAATCATCGATTGGCCCCGTGGAAATATGATGGGTTTTCACAGCCTGATCATCAATCACCAGATCCTGATCGAACGCCTTATAATTCAGGATAGGGCCATAAATACGCTCATGGGCATCAATCGAATTTAAGTCACGTAAAATCTGTTCTGCATCATATTTTTGGTGCGGGCGAATTTGTGCCAACTGCGCCTGAACATGCTGCGCCAGACTGATCCAGCTATGCTGCGGATTTACCTGAAATTGAACAGGCAGAACATTGACTGTAGGTAATAAGGCACGAATGGCTTTGGAACCCAGACGGCGCATGAATGGAACGCCCATGACCAGTTCAGACTTGTCTGTCATTTTATAAAGATAATGTAGCGACAACGCCATCATCATGTCAGGCAAAGCCAGTTTGGCAGCCGAAGCCAAAGCCTGAATTTGTGCAAGAATTCCTTGAGAGAAATGCAACTGATGTTTAATAAATCGGGCGGTTGTTTTTGCCGCAAGATGATGAGTACTTAAGGTGACTGGTGAAGCAAGGTCTTGGCAATAATTTTTCCAGAAAGCCTGATCTTCCTGATACTTTGGACTGGCCTCATAGGCTTGTCTTTCTGCAATCACATCTTTTACGGTAATAAAAGGTGAGGCTTTCAGTTCATCCTTTTGAAGCTGCTGGTAAATCTCAACAATGCGCTTGGTCAGATTAATGATACTAAAACCATCTAGCATGATGTGATGATAGCGTTGATACCAATACACTTTATCGTGGCAAACAAACAGCACCTGACGATAAAGATTGCTGTCGTTGTTTTTTAATGACTTGGCATATTGACGGTCGGTCGGCATCCAGTCCCACAAGCGTTTTTGTGCCTGCTCTGGTGAAAGATGACAAAAATCAAATTCTTCAATTGGAATTTCAACCTGATTTTTGAGCTGTAAGAATGGTTCCGCAGGATTGCAGGAATACTGCGCCGTGACCGTATCTGCTTCACTCAACCCCAGCTGAATGGCTCGCTTGAATGTTGCCAGATCCAGTGTTTTTGGTAATTCCAGACAATGTGCAATGGTATATAAGTCTTCAATCGCACTTAAATGATCTGCAAGGAAAATCCCTTGTTGAGTTGAAAGCAGATTTAAGCGTACAGGCTGTGTCGGTTCCTGAATAAATTCATTATGTAATGCTTGGTTCATATCGATAACTCCATTAAGTCACTTGGAATGGATTAATTGCTTTCCAATGCTGCTCGACATAGCCAATACACTCAGAACGCGTGGTTGGTCCTAATTGCACCTCCCAACCAGCAGGTAAGGTATGAAACTCAGGCCATAAGCTGAATTCACCTTTTATATTTTTAAGCACGAAGAAGGATAGGTTTTCGTTATCAAATGGATTGATATAATTTTCTTGTAAAGTACTCATCATGTTTTTCCTTTGAAAATTCAAGGTTTTTTTAAGAAATTAGGGTTTGCAGCGTGTCAACCAGATCATATTTCCAATTGATTGCGTCATGGCCACCTGCAAAGGTGTGAATCTGGGTAGGTCGTACTGAACTTAAGGTCGCGTAAAGTAATTGGCTGTCTTCACGCATATCTGTTTCATAAGCGCCAGTACGGATGAAGATTTGAGTCTCGTTGGGAATCGGTTGCAGATAGTGTTCGATCACCTCTAAAAAGCGTTGTGTATGACCATTTAAGAAATCACTGTTTGAATAATCGGACCACCAGTACGAGCCTGATTGCAAAATCAGACCCTGAAAAGCGGTGGGATAAAGTAAAAGTGAATGCAGAGCGCATAAACCACCTAGACTTTGACCGCATAAAAATACGGGAGTGGATGGGGATAAAGAGAAGTTTTGCTGAATATACGGAATCAGCTCTTCAACAATGGCTTGTGAAAACAGGTCACGACAACCATAGTCGAGACAACGTTGTTCACTATTGATACTGTGTAGGAATACATAACTTGCCGGACCCATCTGGCCCTGATCGGTACGAGACTGGATATCTTGTAAAATCGGTAGATGCCGACTCCAGACTTGTCCATCCAGAAGAATCACCAATGGGCTGTTCTGTGTCAGCGGCGCGGTCTGGTAGAAGTCAACTTGATAGTTTGTTGCCAGATGCTGGCTGTGCCATTCAATCGACTCATAAACGGGAGACACGTTTGCTTGCCGAGAATCTTGTGGCTGCCCCAAATGCAATTGATTGACCCAACGCGAAACTTGCGCAGGATAGGGTGGGTAAGGATTGAGGCGATCCACCTGTACATAATGCTGGAGCTGGTTGATCCACCATTTGCGACGAAGCTGTGCCTCTGGCGTTTCAGGCGCACTATCAGGGGTCGTCACCAATACATAACTACCAGACCAATTTAGAGGCAGCGTTATTTCAAAAAAGGAAATATCCGTATTTTCAATCTGCTGGAATGCATTCCATTGTTGATAAATGGAAGGGCTTTGCGAATACACATCAATATAGGTCGATTCAGTTTCTGACTGACGACGCCATAAAAAAGTACAGTGCAACTGCTGGTTATCTTCAATAACAAGAGGGGTACCGATGTGTTCGACTGAATTCCACCAGATGTCAGAACCTAAGTTTTTTTGTTGGAATATTGGATGAATTGGAAAGTAATTTGGCTTCATCTTAAGTCCATATATCGACTAGAAAGCGGCCCAACAATAATAGAATGATTCTCATTTGTAAATGAAAATAATTATCATTATATTCAATAAAAAAACACACCAATTTCGCTTAATGATAAAAAACAATAATTTAAGAAAGAAATTAGCTTTAAAAACAACCATTTTTTTCTTATTTGATAAAAAAGTGAAAATTGCCAGCTTGATTGTAATGATAATTATTTGCAATTATGTTCGGCGATCAAAAAATTGGTCGCAAATTTGGAGTATTCATATGAGCTCTACCGTCATTGTAACGGGAGCAGCCAGAGGCATTGGTGCAGCAATTTCATCTCGATTACTGCAGCAAGGTTTTACCGTCATTGGCCTTGATCAGCAAGCACAGCCCGAACACTGGGAAATAACCCAAAACCTAACAACCGAACTCGCTTCACGATGGAAAGGTATTCAATTGGATATCACCGACGAAGCCGAGACAAAAAAAGTGATTGAAGAAATTCTGGCGCAGTACAACGTTGTTGGACTGGTAAATGCCGCAGGAATTTTAATCATGACCTCGTTGCTCGATGCAAAAAATGAGGATTGGCAACGCACATTCGCCGTGAATCTGCTCGCACCGATTGCGATCAGTCAGCAAGTGGCCCAATATTTATGTGCCAAAAAACAGGGGAGTATTGTTACGGTCAGTTCCAATAGTGCCCGTATGCCACGTATACAACTGGGGATGTATGCCACGAGCAAGGCTGCTTTAAGTCATTATTGTCGCAATCTGGCATTAGAAACAGCACAACATCATGTCCGCGTGAATATCGTGTCACCTGGTTCAACCTTGACCCACATGCAAAAACAATTATGGACAACGGATCAGCCTCCCGCGGCGGTGGTCAATGGTGATCTTTCCCAATACAGGACGGGGATTCCACTTCAGAAACTTGCAGAACCTGAAGATATTGCCAATGTGGTGGTCTTTCTACTTTCAGATCAAGCTGCGCAAATTACCATGCAGGAAATTGTCGTTGACGGCGGCGCCACGCTAGGCGTGTAAAAACATAAATTCTTAACACTTTAAAACTTAAAAATAAGATGTCGTAAAAGGAGTATAGTCAATGTCTATACAACATCCCTATTTTATTCAAAAAGAAAACTATACCGAAAGTCGGGTGGCATTCGCCCAAGAAATCTTGCAATGTGATCGCGATGCGGGTTTCTACTTTACAACGCCAGACTATGTCCTGAAAAGCCAGCATAAATTGCAGGATATCGATATTGCGCCAGACAGTCATTTATCTGACTGGTTAAAACAGGCACGATCTCAACTGAATCAGGTGATTCAACAAGGCCATCCACAGGCAAAGATTCTCGGCGGGATTCCATTTTCCAACGCGCAAGATGTCAATCTTATGCTGATGGATGAGGTGAAATTTTATCAAAAGCTACTTTACACCTCATCTCATAAAGAAATAACAGCAAGTACGATAGAACAGGCCCGCTTTATTCCTTCTGGTGAGCAATATCAAGCTCAAGTCGCTGAACTGGTGCATAAAATGCAGCAAGGTGAATTGAATAAAGCCGTACTTGCCAGAATTTTAGAATTAGAACTGTCTGATGATATTGATATCTCCCAGCTCTTTTATCATTTAAGTCAAGATAATCCCGAAGGCTATAATTATGCAGTTGCCCGCGATTCGGCACATGAAGGCTGGTTTGTTGGCGCAAGTCCTGAACTTTTGGTCGCTAAACAGGGGACTCAGGTCTGGAGTAAACCCGTCGCTGGTACTTTGGCACGAGATACAGATCCGATTCAGGATCAGCACAATGCACAACAATTATTGGCTTCCGCAAAAGATCAGCATGAACATGCGGTTGTGATCGAAATGATCGCGGATCAATTAAGTCCTTTCTGTAAAAAACTACATATTCCAAAACAACCTTCACTCATTAGAACCCAACGTTTATGGCATCTAGCCAGCCGTATTGAAGGTGAATTGAAAAACAAAGACATTCACGTTTTCGATTTGGTTGAAAAACTGCATCCAACACCGGCGATCTGTGGGCAGCCAACAACAGTAGCGAAAGGTTTGATTGAGCAACTGGAACCCTTTAATCGGGAGCTTTTTGCCGGAACAATGGGTTGGGCAGATGCCCAAGGCAATGGCGAATGGTCTGTCACCGTTCGTTGCGCACGTATCCAGCACAATATCGCCCGCCTATTTGCAGGAGCAGGCATTGTTGCTGCATCTGATCCAAGTGCAGAGCATGCAGAAACTGCGGCCAAATTTAGGACTGTATTAGATGGTTTTGGGTTTTCATCTGAACACATCATGGGGAAGGTAAAATAATATGCAAAATTATCTAGAAGGCGCAGTGCCTTATCCTGAGGCATTTGCGACACGCTATCGCGAAAAGGGCTACTGGATCGGACAGAATCTCAGTGATTTTTTACAGCAATCTGCACAACAGTTCCCTGAGAATATTGCCATCTTCGATGCAGACATAGCGCTTAATTATCAACAATTTAACCAGCTTGTCAGTTTTTGTGCCAATAACCTCTATCAACAGGGTTTACGTGCAGGTGATAAAGCTGTGGTACAAATGCCTAACTGTTACCAGTTCTATGTGGTGTTTTTTGCCCTGATCCGTTTAGGTGCATTGCCTATTATGTCATTACCTGCACATAGACATGCTGAGCTGAATAGCTTTTTCCAGCAAACTCAGGCAAGCGCTTATTTCTGTGCTGACTTCGGGGCACAAAAGTTTGATTACCGTGAATTGGCACGTAAATGCCAGCAAGCCAATCCAGCGTTACAGCATATCTTTGTTTTAGGAGATGCAGCCGAGTTTTCAGATCTTGCGGCGCTGTTGCATAAAACTGATATTTTGGAACAGGCAATACACCCAAGCAGTGCAGATCAAGTGGCCTTTTTGCAACTCTCAGGCGGCAGTACAGGCATTCCTAAATTGATTCCCCGCACACATGATGACTATTTATATAGTGTGCGAGAAAGTGCCAAAATCTGCCAGCTTGAGCAAAGCTCCCGTCTGTTAATGGTGTTACCCGCAGCTCATAACTTTTCTATGAGCTCAGCAGGTGCATTAGGTATTTTCTATGCAGGAGGAGCAGTCGTTCTTGGTAGTGATCCAAGCCCTGAAACCGCTTTTGCCTTGATACGTAAACATAGCGTAACGGATGCCTGTCTGGTACCTGCTTTAGTTCGTCCGTGGATGGATAAAGCTGACAAAGATCAGGATAACATCTTGTCCACCTTACGCTGTTTACAAGTTGGTGGTGCGCGCTTACCCGATACGGTTGCCAGTAGGTTGATTGATGATTTTCAGGTGAGATTGCAACAAGTGTTTGGTATGGCAGAAGGGTTGGTGAATTACACCCATTTTGATATGTCGGCCGAACAGATTATTCATACCCAAGGCCTAAAGATCTCAGCCGACGATGAAATCTTAGTGCTTGATGAGCATGATCAACCTGTTGCAACAGGCGAAATTGGGCATTTGCTCACACGCGGCCCATATACCATTCGTGGTTATTACAAGGCGCCCGAACATAATGCACGTTCATTTACGCCAGATGGTTTCTACCGCACAGGTGATCTGGTTCGTATTCGGGCTGACGGCTGTATCGTTGTGGAAGGCCGTTCAAAAGAACAAATTAATCGTGGCGGCGAAAAAATCGCAACTGAAGAAGTGGAACAAGCGTTGGTCACCCATCCTCAAGTTCGTCTAGCTGCGCTGGTGGCGATGCCTGACGAGATGTTGGGCGAAAAAAGTTGTGCTTTTATTGCATGGCAAACACAGGACA
Organism: Acinetobacter vivianii; assembly: GCF_014635885.1. Classification (GTDB taxonomy): domain Bacteria; phylum Pseudomonadota; class Gammaproteobacteria; order Pseudomonadales; family Moraxellaceae; genus Acinetobacter; species Acinetobacter vivianii. The sequence continues at coordinate 386,888 of NZ_BMDR01000001.1, read as the reverse complement.
ACGATCCAAGTGCGATCCGCCGTGGTATGCAGCTACGTCAATATTTAAAAGACTACGGTTTAGCGACCTATAAGATCCCTGACCGAATCGAATTTATCGAGCAGTTTCCTTATACCGCCTTTGGCAAAATCGATAAAAAAGTGCTTCGTCAGCTTCTCCAAACCGAAACCGTTTAATTCTTTCACCACAAGTCATTTATAAAAGATGAGAAATAAGTAATGAGTATTCCTAAAATTGCCAGTTATGCCATGCCTCAAGCCCATGAGTTCACTGAAAATAAAACCCATTGGCAGTTAGATGCCAAACAGTCAGTTCTACTGGTTCATGATATGCAGCAATATTTCTTAGATTTCTATGATCAGCAACAAGCCCCCATTCCTGAATTATTAAAAAATACACAGGCTCTTATTGAACAGGCTCGTCAACTCAACATTCCTGTGGTGTATACCGCACAACCTGGAGACCAGACTCCAGAGCATCGTCAGTTATTGACTGACTTTTGGGGAACAGGCTTAAAGGCAGATCCGCAAATTACCCGTATTCATCCTGATGTCGCCGCTACGGATGCAGATACGGTTTTAACCAAATGGCGATATAGCGCCTTTAAATTTTCTGAATTTGAGCAGTTGATGCAACAATGGGGCCGAGATCAATTGGTGATTTGCGGGGTTTATGCGCATATTGGCTGTCTCATGAGTGCAGCAGAAGCCTTTATGCTCAATATCAAACCCTTTGTCTGTGGCGATGCAATGGCGGATTTTAGTCGTGCTGAGCATGATATGGCATTGAAATATATCAGTACCCGCTGCGGTCAGGTCATGACCACCAGTCAGGTACTGCGCTTGTGGGATCTCAAGCACATGGCTACTGCTTTATCGAAGGAAGGCATTATTGCTGCGGTCAGCGAGCAGCTACAAATCCCTGTGCATGAAATCGAATTACATGACGACTTACTTATGCTCGGTTTAGACTCTGTCCGTTTAATGACGCTGGTTGGAAAATGGCAGGCACACGGCGCAAAAGTGAGTTTTGAGGATCTTGCCGAACAACCAACATTAGATGTATGGATTGAAAAACTCGTTGCTTAAGCTTAAATAAGTCAATAAAAAATGGCAGATTAAAACTGCCATTTTTTATTGTTTAGAATTTTTTAGTGAATTGATCATTTTGCTGGATTGAAATAGAAAAGAATACTTCCTTTTCAATCCAGCATTTTTATATATCAAGATTCATCCTGCTTGATACGCATATTTCGGATACGGGATAAAATATCCAGATTTCGCCATTCCAGTTTAGGCAAACCGACCCAGCTATTTACCATGACAAATAGGAAGGCGGTAAATAAAGGTATCAGGATCGTCCCAAAAATTACACTGCCCAATACACTAATGCCAATCTCATAACGACTGGCTGCACCAGCGCCTGTAGCAAAGACTAAGGGAATAATCCCCGCACCAAATGCCAGTGATGTCATGATAATGGGACGTAAGCGCAAAGCTAAGGCTTCATACGCTGCGGTATATTTATCTCGTCCTTGTGCAAGTGCTGTCGATGCAAACTCAACAATCAGAATGGCATTTTTACAGGACAATCCAATCGCCGTGAGCAATGCAATCTGGAAATAAACATCATTGGGCAATCCAAATAACCATGCAAAAACCACCGTCCCCGTAATTCCGAGCGGTAAACCCAATAAGATAATGAAAGGAATTTTCCAGCTTTCATATAAGGCAGCCAGACACAGGAAAATAAACAGAATCGAAATCACATACAGATAAATTGCCTGATGACTGGATTGTTGTTCCTGTAAAGATAATCCACTCCAAGCCAGATCTACACCTGATTGCTGGTTAATTAAGTCAGAGAGTTGATGCATGGCCTGACCTGAACTAAATCCATCACTAACATTGGCCTCCAGCTGGATCGCCGCCAGTCCCATAAAGCGGTTTAATACCTCAGGCCCACCTGTCCAGTGTGTCTGGGCAAAGTGGGATAAGGGAAGCATTTCTCCAGATTGATTACGCACATGCCAGTAGCGTAAATCTTCAGGTTTAGAACGGTATTCGGTATCGCCTTGCATAATGATGCGTTTAATCCGACCACGTTCAACAAAATCATTAACATAACTGCCACCCCAAGCCGTAGAAAGGGTAGAGCGGATTTCACTTTGTTCCAGACCTAGCATTTTTGCCTTGTTTTGATCCAGTTGAACATATACGGCGGCTTTATTGTCGCTGACCAAAGGACTGAGCTGACTAAAAGCAGGATAATGGGCTGACTGACCTTCAATCTCTGCAAATTGTTGTTGTAAATATTCACGCCCTTTGCCAGTTAAGTCACGCAACCATAATTCAATGGCATCCGATTGTCCTAAACCTGCGACACTGGCTGGCATACCCACCATCACGCGTGCTGGGAGTAGATCTGACAGATCCTTTTGCATGCGTGCACGAATGGCAGGTGCGGTATTTTCATCACCTTGACGTTCATCCCAGTGTTTCAATGAAACAAAGGCCATCCCCAGATTTGGCCCTTGTCCAGAGAAATTCTGTCCATTGACCACTAGAACGGTTTTAATATTTTTGCCTTCTTGTTTGAGCAGATAATCATTAACCTGTTTACCCACGGCTTGGGTTTGGCCTAAAGAAGCACTATCTTGCAAGGCAAATTGTACTGCCAGTAGGCCCTGATCTTCATTCGGAATAAAACTGGTCGGTAAAGCCCGATAAATTAAAGCCAGTAGCACAATCAGCGTAGCAACACCCAGATAAGCAAAGTACCTGAATTGAAGTAAGTATTGGGTTGACTGAATAAAGAGATTTTTGATTCGGTGAACACCGCGTTCTAAATATTGTCCCCAGACAGGTTTAGGTTGTTGCTTTTTGAGTAATACAGAACAGAGCGCTGGCGTAATCATCATCGCGGCAATTAACGACAGGAGCATTGCTGCCACCAGCGTGATTGAAAACTGACGGTAAATCATGCCCGTTGAGCCGCTAAAGAAGGCCATTGGAATAAACACCGCCGTAAGAACAAGGGTAATCCCGATTAAGGCACCACTAATTTCCTGCATGGATGCCAGACAGGCTTCTCTTACATCGAGCTGTTTTTCATGGATGAGTCGCTCAACATTCTCGACCACGACAATGGTATCGTCCACCAACAAGCCGATCGCAAGTACCAAAGCAAATAGGGTGAGGGTATTAATACTCATCCCTGCCAGATACAGAATGATAAATGTGCCACAAATGACAATTGGCACAGTAATCGTCGGAATCAGGGTCGCACGCCAGTTCTGTAGAAATAGATACATCACCAGCACCACCAGAATCACGGCTTCCAGTAAAGTAAAGATGACCTGCTTGATCGATTCCTGAATAAAAGGCGTATTGTCACGAGGATAAACGATCTTATAACCCGCAGGTAAATGGTGGCTCAACTGCGCAATTTTATCCTTGATCAATTTTGAAGTCTGAATGGCATTGGCATCAGGACTTAAAAAAATCCCTAAACCCGCGGAAGGGAAGCCATTTAAGGTATTAATACTTTCATAATTTTCTGCGCCCAGTTCAACACGGGCAACATCTTTAAGATAGACCAGACTGCCATCAATATTGGCCTTGACCACAACCGACTTAAAATCATCAATGGTTTTCAAACGCGAGCCAGCGGTCACTTTGGCATAGATATTCTGATCCGCCGCGGCAGGCATAGAACCAATTGAACCCGCGGCAATTTGAGTATTGTAATCCTCTAAAGCCTTCTCGATATCACTTGGCATTAACTTATAGTTTTTAAGCTGATTCGGATTGAGCCAGATCCGCATGGCATAGGCCGATCCAAAGATATCAACTTCTCCCACGCCCTGAATCTGGGCCAGCGGCTGTTCAAAGTGATTCACTAGATAATCGGACAGGTCAATATTGTTGGCTTTACCCGTTTCATCATAAACCCCGACGATAAGTAACATATCACCGGTGGTTTTCCAGATATTTACACCTTGACGCTGTACCTGTTCGGGGAGACGACTGAGGGCACTATTCATCTGGTTTTGTACTTGAAGTTGGGCCTTATCAATATCCGTACCAATTTTAAAATGGATATCAATCGTACTGCGGCCTGAAGATTCGCTATTAGAGGTGTAATAGAGCAGGTGATCAATGCCTTTAATCTGCTGTTCCAGAATCTGTGTGACACTGTCCTCGACCGTTTCAGCCGATGCCCCCCGATAAACCGTCGCAACGGTCACACTGGGCGGGGCAAGATTGGGATAACGCTCAACAGGTAATGCCAGAATAGAAAAGAAGCCTAAAATCAAAATGATAATAGCAATGACTGATGCAAAAATCGGATGAAAAATAAAGAAACGGGATAGCATTATTTTATCTACTTATGCATAAAGTTTAAGGAATAGGGGAATACAACAATATTCAAATTGCCGATTATAACTAAATTTTACATAAATAAGAATGATTATCAATTTCAAATAAAAATAATTTCAACTATTGAATGATTATCAATAAATAGCTATGATTCGCAAACTTTACAAATGATAACAATTAACAAATGAAAATTGTTATTAACACCGAGGATGCAATAAAAATGGTCTTGGCTAAGAAGAAATTAGTGATTGCAATTGCAGCATTTACGCCGTTTGCAGTATTCGCAAATGAAGATCAACAAACCCAGAAAGCGGGGACGACCTTACCTACGATCGTCGTCACTGCCAGCCTGGCAGAAGAAAGCCCAGATACAGCACCTGCTTCTATCACTGTTGTCAGCAAAGAGCAGATCGAACAATCAGCAGCAAATAGTCTGGCTGAAGTCTTGGGTAAAACCGTCGGGGTGCAAAATTATAATGGCGGTGGTCGTGAAAAGTTGACCATTCGTGGGGTGCGTGAATCAAACGGGGTATATACCTTGATTCTAGTGAATGGCAAACGTATTTCTTCTACAGGTGCCTTATGGCGTGATGCCGATCTGGATATTAGCTCGATTCCATTGTCCAGTATTGAGCGGGTAGAAGTCATTCGAGGCCCGATGTCGGCGCTATATGGTTCAGATGCGATTGGCGGTGTAATTAACATTATTACCAAAAAGCCAACAGATGAATGGCAGGGCGCAATTAATGCGGAATATCATATAGTTGATCGCGGTACAGGAAAACAGCAATATCGTCTGGGTGCCTCTGCATCTGGTGCATTGACCGATAAATTAGGTCTTTCGATTTCAGCTGAACAATATGACCGTGATGCGTGGTTCTCACAAGGTAAACAAGCCACGCCAGCGTATTATATCGAAGGCAAGAAAACCCAGAATTTACGTTCAACCCTTAGTTATGAACTCAATGATCAGCAAAATATTGATCTTGACTTAGGATATAACAAGGATGAACGCCCTTATGGCCAGACGGATTATCAATATTATCCAGCTTGGGACTATTTAAGTGAAGGTTTTGCCAGTCAGGAGATTGAACGTTATTCAGTTGGCCTAACACATCGCGGTGACTGGAGTTGGGGGAAAACTACCGTTTCAGCGCAACAGGAAAATAGTGAAATTAAAGACTATGATTCAGATTTTGATGAACCTAAACATCGTACTTTAAAAGAAAATAATACCAATTTACGTGCTTATAGCAATTTCGATGTCAGTATTCACGGCGTTGTTGCTGGTGTTGAATACAATAATCAGGAAGTCAAAGACGGTGTAACTTATCAAAATTCAGGTAAGGCTTCAGTTAGCACAACTTCGGTCTTTGTACAGGATGACATTCATATCACAGATCCGCTGACTTTATCCTTGTCTGGTCGTTATGATGATCATGAAGTGTTTGGTCACCATTTCAGTCCAAAAGCTTATCTGGTTTATCAATTACCGCATGATATTGTGTTGAAGGGCGGTTATGGACAAGCCTTTAAAGCGCCGTCTCTCGCACAAATGACTAAAGATTATGGCATAGTCAGTTGTGGAGGAGGGTGTACCTTATGGGGGAATCCAAACCTTGAGCCTGAAACCAGTGATAACTATGAAATTAGTGCTTCAATCCGTAAATCGACGTGGAACGGGAGTGTGACCTTATTCCAGAATGAAATTAAGGATATGATTAGCCGTGATATTACCTATACCATAGATCCAAACGGTGAATCCAAGCCGACTGGCGCTGCTTGGGTAAATTTAGGGCGAGTTAAAATCAAAGGGGTAGAGCTTGCAGCACAGGCTGATTTATTACCTATGCTTTCTGTCGATGCCAATGCGACTTATCTTGATGCTAAAAACAGTGAAACACATAAACGCCTGGATGAACGTCCACGTCTGCAAGCCAATACCAATCTTAATTTAAAACCGCTTGAATGGTTAACTCTAACGGCGGGTGCAAGTTATATCGGTGATCAGGTCATTAATCAGAAAAAACTACCTGATTATACCTTGGTCAATATTGGTCTCTCTGCCAAAGTAGATCCAGCAGTGACTGTACGTGCAGGTATCCGCAACCTGACCGATGTTGATCTTGAAAAAAAGGGCAAAGATGCGGGAATTACATTTAATGAAAAAGAGCTGGGCCGTAATTATTACGTCGGTTTGACCTATACCTTCTAATTTTGAATATTGTACCCAACAAGATGCCTTGAGAAATCGTTTTCAAGGCATTGTTTACTTCGATTTTTCGACTTTTATTTATACCAAGTTATTTATTTTTATAAAAAATAGAGTTGTTATTATTTTAATTTACAGGTTTTTTATGTACTCAAAGTTATTAATAAATAAAGGCTTAACGCCAACTGTTGCCAGAGTTTCCGTTTTAGAAGTACTTGCTCAACATAACGGTCTTACCGCAGATGATATCTATATGATTGCCAATAAACAAAGCGGCCTCAAAATAGGCACTATTTACAGAGTCCTGTCCGATCTGGAAAAACATCATCTTATTCAAAGAATCCTGTTTGGTCGGAACAAAAGTGTATATAAACTACTTAAGCAAAGAATCAATTGTAATGTGAGAGAAACCATCAACGGAAACATGCATGCTTATAACAATCCTGAAATCAATACATTACTCGAAGAAATCATGGACAAACTTGGAGATGAGTTTTCAACAGCAGAACTGATTTTGTATAAATAAAGCTTTTGGATCACAAGTTAAATTCAATTTATCGGCTAAATGTGAAAAAGTCGTAGATAGATGGAAAATATGCTTGTCCAATCTAAAGAAATTGTGAATACTCGTGCCGCAAATTCGGACTGTAAAATTATTTTTTAGGACTTGGCAAATACTGTGAAAACCTTTCCACTTTCTCGTTTACAAACAGCATTACTGGCAGTTGGCTCATTTTCATGTTTAGGGCTGCTCTCCACAGTGGCACAGGCCGAAACTGAAGGCGAAAGCACTCGGCTTGCCACCATTACAGTCAATGCTCAGACTGCGGAAAGTGCGTATTATCAACCTAAAGTCAATTTATCTGGTTTTAATCAACACAGTCTGGCCGAAATACCTGCATCAATCAGTACTATCACAGCTGAACGTATTGCAGATCAACATGCAAAAACACTCACAGATGTGGTAAAGAATGATGCAGCAGTAGGGGATGGCTATGCACCAATTGGCTATTATCCGAACTTTGTCATGCGTGGCTTTGCCCTGAATCTGGGTTCAAGTTATTTGCTGAATGGCAATGTGATTCGCGGTGAGCAAAATGTAGCGCTTGAAAATAAAGAACAGGTTGAAATACTAAAAGGAATCAGTGCGATTCAAAGTGGCATGTCAACACCCGGTGGTGTGGTCAATTACGTGACTAAGCGTCCTAAAGACATACAGTCGGTTACCGTAGGTACTGATAGTGAAGGTGGCTACCGCGTTGCAACAGATCTAGGTGGGTTGTTGGGCGAGCAGCAACAATTTGGTTACCGGATTAATCTGGCCAATGAAGAAATTCATCCTTATGTTGAACATGCCAATGGACGTCGTTTATTTGGCTCAGTCGCTTTAGACTGGAAAATTTCAGATCGTTCCCAGCTCGAATTTGATCTTGAATCACAACATCAACGTCAGCGTTCTGTACCAGGTTATCAATTATTGGGGGGAAACGCCGTACCAAATGGTGTGAAATGGGATCGTTTACTGGGTTATCAAAGCTGGAGTAAACCTGTAAGCAGTGATAGCTTAAATACAGGATTAAAATATACTTATCAGATCAATGACAATTGGACGTCGCATTTAAGTGCTTCACAAAGCCGTGTTGTGGTAGATGATTATTCATCATTTGCTTGGGGTTGTTGTCAGGCGCAAAGTAATACTTTTGACCCGAATGGTAATTACGATATTTATGACTTCCGCAATCCAGATGACAGCTATCTGACCAATCAATTTAAGGCTGGCATAAACGGTAAATTTAATACCAGTACATGGCAACATAATCTCAGTGCAGAATTGTCACACACAGCTAAACGCCATTCACAATATGATGCAATAAATGAAATGATTGGTTCAGGCAATATTTATCAGGATAGCATCGCGTATCAACCAACTGATAAGCGTTTGGCGAATCACTACAAGTCTTTAGAAAGCCAGCAAACCGCATTAATATTGATTGACCAGATTGATTTCAATGCGGCTTGGTCAGTTTTAGCGGGTGGAAAACTCCTACATTTAGATGAAAATGCTTATCAAGCAGATGGTCAGCGCATTCGAAAGACCGATTTTAATCGTTTCTTGCCGCAATTTGCCGTGATGTATCAACCTTGGGAACGCACGCACTTATATGCATCTTATGCCAAAGGTTTAAGCGATGGTGGTCAGGCACCTTGGTTTACCAATAATGCGCCTATAACGCTAGCCCCAATACATTCAACTCAATATGAATTGGGTATGAAACAGCAATGGCAAGATTTTCTCTTTACGGCAGCATTATTTGATTTAAAACAAGATAATCAGTATACCAATGCAGCCAATAACTATATTGCTGAAGGCGAACAACATAACCTTGGATTGGAATTCGGTTTACAAGGCCGTTTAGGTGAAAATCTAGATATTACATCAAGTCTGGCATTGACACGTTCACGACTTAAAGATGTACAAGTGACCGAATATAAAGAACATCAGACTCAAAATGTGCCAAATGTACGTTTTGCCAGTCATTTATCTTATCAAGTCCCACAAATTGATGGATTACGTTTATTGGCAGGTATGCAGTACAGCAGTAGTAAGTATGCCAATAAAACAGGCACAGTAAAGGTGTCAGGCTATAGTGTATTTGATGCTGGCGCTGCGTATAACTTTCATGCATACGGTTATGACAATACATTGAGATTGAATCTCGATAATTTATTGAATAAAAAATACTGGCGCGATGCAGGCAATTTTGCTGGGGATGATTATTTATTCTTGGGTGCACCACGTACAGCACAGTTGTCGTGGACTGTGAATTTTTAATTTGCTATAGAATTTAAAAAACAGAGAAAGCATCACGGCGCAAACTTTAAATCATCAATTAAGTTTACGCCGTTTTTTATTTAGATTCGTATAGAGCATTAGAAGACTTCAAACTAGAGTTTGGTGAGGAACAAGTCATGATCTTAATAAATTATAATTATTTCGCATAATGTATATTATGTTAAATAAAAGATTCAAAGAACGGTACGCTACACACTACTGTTTGTTGCCACAGCTAAGCAACGTGAATTATGATCGTAGAGATTGACGTTGCTGACTTAGAGTTCTCATTCCATAAAAAGAAAGGTCTAGATTTTATTTAAGACACTAAATCAAATGGCAGAAGATTTTTCAAGCTGGCTGCCTAGAACCTCTTAAGTGAAGTTCTCCTGCTATTTCAGCACACATCAATAGAAAGATAAGCTGTAATTTTCTATGTTAATTACGTTTAAATTCCAACCCTCTCATTTTTCAACTAGCTCAGGTTATAATGATGTTCTCCTAAAATATGGTTAATCTATTATGAACGCCTCCAATGACCCTCTACACGGCAAAAAACTTGCTGACATTTTGGATGAGTTATTGGATTACTACGATGGCTTTGGGGGCTTAAGTCATAAAATTGAAATTAGATGTTTTTGTATAGATCCAAGTGTTAAATCATCATTGCGATTCTTACGTACCACACCATGGGCACGTGAAAAAGTAGAAAACTTATATTTGTATGTCTTACGCCAAAAAGCTAAACAGAAATCGTAACTATCAAAACCTCAATCTCAGCATTTTAATTAGTGGCGGACTGCCGCCACTCTCCTAGAAAAAATTTAGTCAATTCTTAAGACCTTTATTAGCAAAATTTGCATTTATAGTTAGGTTTTTAATTACGCTCAAAACTCTCAATTGATGTCTTAAAATCAATTTATTGACTAATTTTCATAGCTTTATATGAAAAAACTATTGGTGGCATTCGTAAGTTTATTCAATAATTTTTAAATTATCTACACCCCCTAATTTTTCTTTAAAATTATTTAAATTCAATTGCATAGAATCTATTTCTCCCACCTAAATCACCTCCACACAAAACTAAGACCAACTTTGTCTTAGTTTTATTGTTGACTTAAAACACAGACTGCATTAGTCTGTGTTTGTAATTGATCAATTATGAAATTAAATGGCTTATATCACTAGTAGCGTCGAGTATGCGATTCACTGTCTTCTTTTTCTTGTGAATAATGAAGACAAACCTTTGAGTAGTAAGGATCTTGCCGAATTACAAGGAGTCTCTCCAAGTTTTATGGCCAAGATTTTTCCTAAACTTGAAAAGGCTGGACTTGTTGTAGCACAAGAAGGTGTTCGCGGCGGATATTTACTGGCCCAATCTGCTCACGAAATCAGTTTTTTAGATATTGTGAATGCAATTGAAGGTGAAAAACCACTTTTTGAGTGTCAAGAAGTTCGTGGTAAATGTGCAGTCTTTAACAATACCCCACCCGATTGGGCAACCAGTGGTGTGTGTGCAGTTCATGCAGTTATGCTACAGGCTGAAAAAGCCATGCGAGATGCTTTAGGTGCACATACACTTGGTGATATTGCAGATCGTTTTGGCCGTTATGCACCCGATGTATTTTTTAGTGATGTAAATGGCTGGATCAATGAACGCATTGAAGGAAGAACAGCAAAAATGCGGAAAAGTAAGATATCACGGGATATACCGCCAGACTAATGAGCTGAAAGGGTCTCAAATCCTAGAGCAATAACACCCCGTAATCGTTTTAAACGCTTTCTCAGATTTTTCGGACAGTCAGAGAAAGGATTCGCTCACCCAAAATTTGGGAGTGAGCTAGAACTTGTATGTCCGAAAAAATCGATCAAAAGGATAATCAAATGAGTAAGCGTATTATTATTGCAGGTTCTGGTTTTGCTGGTTTATGGGCTGCACTTGCCGCACAACGGGCAATTCACTTGGCTTCCCAACAACAAAACATTGAAGTAGTAATGGTTTCCCCTAGTCCAAATGTGGATATTCGTCCGCGTCTTTATGAAGCTGTACTTGAAAATATGTACCCTGATATTTCAGAAGTATTAAGCGTAGTTGACGTTAAATATGTGGCTGGCTGGGTAAATGAAATTGATGCTGCTGCCCAAAATCTTGTAATTACCACAACTCAAGGCGATAAACAGACTTTAAGCTATGACCGTTTTATTCTGGCAACTGGAAGCACCACGTTTATGCCACCAATACCAGGTCTTACCGAGTATGGATTTAGCGTAAGCACATTAGAAGATGCGGAAAAATTAGATCAACATCTTAAAAACTTAGCCCATAAACCTGCAAATGCAGCACGTAATACTGTAGTTGTCGCTGGTGGTGGACTAACTGGATTAGAAACCGTGACCGAAATGCCTGAACGTCTGCATAGCATTTTAGGTGAAACTGATATTCGTGTGGTTTTAGTCGATTCATCAGCAGAAATTGGTGCTGCATTGGGTGATGAAGCTGCGGCTGTCATTCGTGAAGCTCTCGACGAACTCGGTGTGGAAGGTAAAGCTGGGCTGCGCGTTACTGCACTTGATGCTTCTGGCGTAACACTTTCTAACGGCGAAAGAATTGAAGCAGAAACTGTTATTTGGACTGCGGGCATGCGAGCAAACTCACTTACCTCTCAAATTGCAGGTGAAAAAGATAATTTAGGTCGTATTTTAGGTGATGCTTATTTACATGCACCTGAAGCAAAAAATATTTTTGTGACTGGAGATACAGTCAAAGTTCCAACTGACGATTTAGGTAATTTTAACGTAATGTCGTGTCAGCATGCGATGAGCCTAGGCCGTGTAGCGGGTTACAATGCGGCCGCAGAACTGGTTGATTTACCATTACACGCTTATAGTCAGCCTAAGTATGTGACTTGTGTTGACTTAGGTCCATGGGGAGCACTTTATACTGAAGGATGGGATCGAAAAGTTCAATTTGTGCGTCACGAGGCGAAAAAAATTAAACAAGAAATTAATACTGTATGGATTTATCCTCCAGTTGCAGATCGCGAAGCAATTTTTGCAATAGCAAACCCTGATTTTGTGATTGTTCCTTAATATTAGGTTTTCTAGAACAAACTACTTGATTTAAACACCCTAAAAGCAAAGCCGTCGCTGGTTTTGCTTCTAGGGTCTATTTTTGAGTCATTAGGTATGACTTTCTAATTCTGCTAAATTAAAAGCTTTGGTTCATGAACTTAATTTACGATTAGTGCTTTGCTTACTTCCCGATAAAATTTGGGCGTCACATTCGTCCAACGTTTAAATGCACGTGAGAAATGAGAAATATCAGCATAGCCCAAACGATCCGCCACCTCTTGAATAGATAACTTTGGCTGTTTTAATAAATGCTCAGCATGTTGTCTACGCACCTCTGCCAATAATGTCTGAAACGTTGTTTGTTGCTGTCCTAGCTGCCTTTGTAATGATCTCTCCGAAATATGCAGCTTTCCTGCAATTTGTTTTATTGATAAAAAACCATCCTGTTCGTCATAAATCATGGCTTTAATCACAGCATCCAGACGATCCCTTCCCATTCTTTTTTGTGCCAGTTTCTGAGCATCTTGCTGGCATTGTTGTCTGCTTAAACGTGCAAGCAACGGATCTGAGGTTTTTAATGGTATATCCAAACATTCTTTCTTAAAAATCAGACAATCTGCTTCTGCAGCAAAATCCACGCTTAAATACTTGTTCGGATGGATATTCCTATAAAAATCAGGTTTATCTTGCTGAAACTTATAGCGAATCTCCAGATTAACTTGAGCCAGACTCTCCAAAATCTGTGCAAATCCAAATATCAAAAAGCAAATCGCGTGTTGATTCAATCGCTCTGGCCGTAATGGCTGAGAAAAATATAAATACGCTATTTCGCCGTCAATCTTAAGTCTAGGCTTAAAAACGGCGCAATGTAGGCCAATAAATTGCTCTAAAATCTCTATCGCTTCCGATAATGTCTGTGCTGCGGTTGCAGCGATTCCCACATTGCCATAGCAAGATGCCCGCATGTCCTGAGCAAGATATAAACTCATTGCAGGTTCCTTGGTTAAGGTCGCCGCTTTTTCGAGTAAATAATTGAAAATATTCATATCGACATACCAGAACGGAGCTTCAAGTTTTTGCACCTGAATACCTGTACCTGCCAGCATTTGCTCAGGAGAAATATTCCATTTTTTCACCACATCGATCAATAAGTTGACATAGCTTCCTGGTAATTCTGGGCTCATTTTTATGTTCTCATCACATGAATTTGGCGTGAAATGGTAAATATTGGCAGCTAATGAACTATGCCAGTTTTAAGCATTTCGGCATAGTTCATTTATCTAAAATATATTGATTAATGTGATATCCCAATGAATATACTGATTGTGCATGCTCATCCAGAAAATTTGTCATTTACCAGTGCACTCAAGGACAAGGCACAACAAACTTTTGAAAAACTCGGCCACAACGTTGAAATCTCCGATCTGTATGCAATGAATTTTAATCCCGTTGCATCTCAAGACGATTTTCAAAGCTTAAACCAGCCTGATTACCTGAATTATGCTTTGGAACAACGCCATGCATTTAAACAGCATCAATTTTCACAGGATATTCAGACTGAAATTGAAAAAGTACAACGTGCAGATCTACTCATTTTGAGCTTTCCATTATACTGGACTTCGGTACCTGCCATTTTAAAGGGCTGGATTGATCGTGTATTCGTCTCTGGACTGTTTTATGGTGGCAAACGCTTTTACAACCACGGCGGCATGCGTGGCAAAAAAGCCATGCTTTGTTTAACGTTGGGTGGCCGTGATCACATGTTTGGTGAAAACACTATTCATGGGCCAATTGAGCATTATCTTTCATCCATCCAGCGTGGCACATTGGCCTATGCGGGATTTGAAGTTCTACCGCCCTTCATTGCCTATCACGTACCTTATATCAGTCACGAAGCCCGACAAAAACTGTTAACTGATTTTGAAAGCCACATCACTCAGCTTGACCAGCTAAAAGCACTCGAATTTCCATTACTCGAAAATTTTGATGACAAGATGCATCCGCTTTAATTCATCAGTGATAACAGAAGAATTAAATTCTATTTGGACGGTCCAACCTGATTGACTGTCCATAAATATGGCTGGTATTGATTTAATCTCTATTGCTTTATATTGGTCGAGTATTCTCTCCCCTCTAAATCCACACGCCCCATGTTTTATTTTTCCTATTCATACTTTATGAAACGTCAAGGAATCTTCATCTAGATGACACCATGCTGTCATCAGTGCTGTCTAGTGTGTTGACATCTTTATTCTGGATGAAGCAGATGTTGAAAAAAATGAAACGATGGATCTTATGTCTCTACGTTGTTCCAATTCTATTGGCACTCACCGCTTGTAATGATTCCAATGATGATCAGGTCACAGCGAAACCTGATGATGCCAAAAAACCAGTGATGCGCTGTGCACCATGAGCATAAAGAACAATAAGAGGAAATCACGTGATTAATCGTCGTCAATTTTTAGCAAACACACTTAAAACAGGTTTTGGTGCTGCCGCTTTAACAACTTTTCCAGCAAGTATTCAAAAAGCTTTAGCAATCCCGGCCAATAATAAGACTGGAACTATCCAGGATGTTGAGCATGTGGTAATCCTCATGCAGGAAAATCGCTCATTTGACCATTATTTTGGCACATTGAAAGGTGTACGGGGCTTTGCTGATCGCCACACCATTCCTTTACTCAATGGTCGTACAGTTTGGCAGCAGCAACGCAGTAATGGCACCCTGTTAACCCCATTCCATTTAGATGGCTCAAGCAATAATGCCCAACGTGCACCCGGTACCAACCATACTTGGGTGGATAGCCAAAAAGCATGGGACAATGGTCGTATGTCCGACTGGCCAACTTATAAAACGGACTATGCCATGGGTTATTTCAAGGAACAGGAGATCCCCTATCAATTTGCCTTAGCCAATGCATTTACGATTTGTGATGCTTATCACTGTTCCATGCATACAGGTACAGATGCCAATCGTTCCTTCCATTTAACAGGAACCAATGGTGCAGTCCCAACCAGTACTGCATTTGTGAATAATGAATGGGACTGGATTGATGGAGATCCCAAAACAATTGATGTCGGTTATACATGGAAAACCTATGCGGAACGACTCGAAGAAGCTGGAATCAACTGGATTTGTTATCAAAATATGCCTGATGAATGGGGCGATAACATGCTCGGTGCATTCCGCACGTTCAGAAAAGCCAATATCGATTCTGGCTATCCTGTGTCGAGTGGCGGCGCACCCAATCGTCCTTATAATGTGACCGCACAAAAGTTGCCTTACAAAGCCTATGATGCAACTACGGATAATGCCAACAATCCGCTCTATAAAGGCATCGCCAATACGTTACCTGGTAACTCTCCAGAAGAATTCCTAGATACATTTAAAAACGATATCAAAACTGGAAAATTACCTCAGGTGTCTTGGATCAATGCCCCTTCAATTTATTGTGAACATCCTGGCCCATCTAGCCCAGTACAAGGCTCTTGGTTTATTCAGGAAATACTAGATGCTTTAACAGCCGTACCCGAGGTGTGGAGCAAAACCGTATTCCTGATCAATTTTGATGAAAATGATGGATATTTTGACCATGTTCCATCTCCATCAGCACCGACACTACAGGCAGATAATAGTTATGCAGGTAAATCAACACTGAGCCAAGCAGATATGCGTCATGAATATTATGTGCATGACGCACCTCTAGGCAGTAGCAGCCAACCTAAAAAAGACAATGGTGTTTATGGCCCTGGTCCTCGAGTTCCACTGTTTGTGATTTCACCTTGGAGTCGTGGAGGGATTGTTAACTCTCAAGTATTTGACCATACATCGGTATTGATGTTTCTGGAAAAACGTTTTGGTGTTAAAGAGACAAATATAAGCCCTTATCGCCGTGCCATCTGTGGTGATCTCAGTTCTGCATTTAACTTTAAAACGCCGAATGAAGATGTTTTACCTCAACTCAATGGTAAACAAACGAGAGAGCAAGCCGATCAGCTCCGTGAGGCACAACAGAAACTACCTAATATGCCTATCCCAACCTATTTACAACAGCCCATTCAAGCCAGCGGTATTCGCCGCTCTAAAGGACTGCCTTATGAACTACATACCAGTGCACGTTGCCAGAATGATGGAACGGTCAAGCTGCTATTTTCAAATACAGGCAGCCAAGGTGCAGTCTTTCATGTCTACGACAAATTAAATTTAAATCGGGTTCCGCGCCGTTACATTGTAGAAGCTGGAAAAAGTCTGGATGATGTTTGGAGCGCGCAAAAAGACAATCAAGGCCTATATGATCTCTGGGTAATGGGACCAAATGGCTTTCATCGGCATTTCAAAGGTGACTTGAATCTTAATCAGGATTTATACATCAATCCCGAGATTCGGGTTTGCTATGATATTGCCAATGGCAATGTTTATGTCGACCTGAACAACTCAGGAACGAAGGATGTTGAACTGGTGATTAGCCCTGTGGCATATCGTACTGACCCTGCAATCAAAATCACAGTAAAAGCAGGACAAAGCTCCACTCAGCACTGGGACTTGGCTGATATCGGACACTGGTACGACTTCGCTGTAAGCTGCACACAGGAAACCAAGTTTTATCGTCGCTTTGCAGGACGAGTCGAAACAGGTGAAGATTCGGTGAGTGACCCTGCAATGATTTAAGCCTTAACCGCGAAGAATGACTTTTATCTCCTCGGTTGCAGTCAAAACCGAGGAGATTCCACTTCTGGATATCCATCATTTTTTATCAAAACTGAATACTCAAAAGCCTTTAATTTTTATGCTGTAATTTATAACACTCATCTAAAGCCAATTCGTAATAGGCCAGACCTTCCTGAGCAGCCAGAAAAGCCTTTTGTTGTAGTACAGGATCTTTATCACATAAACGCTTAATCAGCTCCATCGCTTCATAAGGATGCAAATCATCATAATGTGCATGCGCTCTTAACCACGCTAAAGAACGTTTATTGATATTGACCTCAGGATGCTGGGTATAGACCTGAATTCCTTTATACACCTGAATAGTCCAGTCGCCTGTTGCCCATTCAATTGCGAGATTGGTCGCAGCAATACTTTCAGCCAGCGTGCCTCGGAAGTTGACATCCCATAAAAAGTGATTCACGGCATTCATGGCCACAGGTGGTTTGACATTGTTGAGCATCTCAACCGTCAGACCAAATCCCCCTGCCCAGTCCTGATACCAATTCAAATGCCGTTCTTCCACCTTGATATTCTGGATCAGCCAGTCTCGGGTTTCAGTCACGCCATCCAGTTCAAATGAGGTTGCTTTCGCCAATGATCCGGCCATATAAGACGGAAAATGAGCTACCAAGGGATAGAAATTCAATAAGGCTGAACGAAAACATTCCAGACTTAATGAACCATTTGCCATATCCATAAATAACGGATGTTTACTCACTCTTTCTTTTGAAGGTAACAGGTCGTCCCAGAACTGTTGCGCCCATTCGGAGTGAGGTGTGATTTCTAGTTTTGTTCCATATTGATTCATAGCAGTCATTGCGATGCATCCTATTTCGTATGACTTAATTCAATCATTGACCATGATTGATGCTTTTTTATAAATTGTATCTCAATGCCATCAAGATACAATCGATTGCCGTTTAATTTGTAACAGCTTTTTATTTCTTGAATCTAATTTAAGCTTGAATCATTATATTAGGCAATGCTTATTATTTAAAAATTAATATTTTTTTATAATCTAATACACATTCTATTTAAATCAGTGTAACGTAGTAAAAAAATAATCCCTATTTTGACATTTATAAGAACATTTTTGGGAGTGGTGAGAGATAAGATGAAGTTGAAAGCTTCCAATATATTGGGACAAGAACAAATCGACTTGTTAATTTCTCGCGGGCTAAATTTAGTTTGGTTTCCTAAAGAATTAGAAGTGATCTATCGTGATCAGTACAGAAATGAGGCTGCGCATGAGTTTCGTTATCGCGCCCCTATTATTTTAGGTTTATATCTATTTCTAAGCTTCGGTATCTATCAGGTTCTACCTACAGATCTGCGTATCACCTGGATGGCAACCTACGGATGGGTTGGGATCATTATTACCTTGGCATGGATGCTGTCTTTCCTGCCGATGATGAATAAATGGTTTGACCACTATGTCTGTATCGGCTCCATGGGCGCTGTCGCTATTTCGTTTACGATCATTAACGTACTGGAACAAGGACAAAATAACGTTCTGTTCCATGCCGCTATGATGTATGCCGTGGTGATCATCTACGGTTTCGTCGGTATGCGCTTCTATACGGCCATTATCGCGGGCTGGGTTGGCGGTTTAATCGGGATTATTGCCAGTACATGGCTCAGTGGTGCCATCGACTGGACCTTCCTGAACCGTACCTATACCTTCAGCAGTTTTCTGGGTATGGCGCTTGCCTATGCAACCGATCGGCAACACCGTGAAAACTATCTGCAAAACTGCATGATCGAACTCAACCGTTTAGAACTGATGCGACAAGCCCAACAACTGTCGATTCTCTCTCAACAGGATGCCTTAACAGGTCTGGCAAATCGCCGTTATCTGGATGAGGTGCTCGAGAATGAATGGAAACGTGCGACACGGCATGGACTGCCAATCACGATCATGATGATCGATATCGATTTCTTTAAGCTCTATAACGATACCTTGGGGCATATTCAAGGGGATCAATGCTTACGGCGCATCGCGATTATGCTCGGCTCTATCGCCTCACGCAGTGGCGATCTTGCTGCACGCTATGGTGGCGAAGAGTTTCTGTTACTGTTTGCCATGACGGATCGTGAACAAGCTCTGGTGCAAGTACGCAGACTCATGGAGCTCATCAGTAATATCGGGATTGCTCACCCAAGAAGCCATGTATCCAAGCAAGTCACTATTAGTGTGGGTGTTGCCACCATGACGCCAAGTCTAAATGACAGTCTATCCGAGTTTATTGCGCAGGCCGATCATGCGTTATATATTGCGAAAAGTAATGGCCGAAATCAGTATCATATTGCGACATCAGATAATATGATTTCTGAAACTTTATAATTGATTAACTATTATTGAATGAATGTTAAATTAATTTAATTTTATTCTATTTAAAATGTGATCTAAGCCACACATATAATAAATTATCCGTGTGGCTTAATCTTTTTTATATTAGGGTTCGATTGGCTTAAATGGTGCAACCACATCGGCATTTTGAGCACGATGTCTTAAGAAGTGATCCATTAATACAATTGCCAACATCGCTTCAGCAATTGGCGTTGCACGTACACCCACACATGGATCATGACGACCTTTGGTTAATACATCAGTATTTTCACGTTCAATCGTAATGGTTTTACCTGGTGTGGTAATACTTGCAGTCGGTTTCAATGCAATCGCAACACGAATTGTTTGACCACTCGAAATCCCACCCAAGATACCGCCGGCATGATTGGCAAGGAAACCGTCTGTTGTCAGCTCATCACGAGTTTCATGACCAAACTGTCCAGCAACAGCGAAACCATCACCAATCTCAACGCCTTTAACCGCATTGATGCTCATCATCGCATGGGCAATATCTGCATCTAAACGATCAAATACAGGTTCACCCCAGCCAACTGGTACTTTTTCAGCCACGATTTCAAGTTTTGCGCCACAACTGGTGCCTTGCTCACGTAAAGCAGTGACCAGCTGTTCAAAACGCGGAACGGCATCAACATCGCCACAGAAAAATGGATTATTCGGAACTTCCGCCCAATCCAGTTTTTCTGCAACTTCATTACCAATTTGGGTGACATGTCCACGAATATCAATGCCAAATTTTTCAGCGAGATATTTCTTAGCAATCGCCCCCGCAGCAACACGCATTGCAGTTTCACGCGCACTTGAACGGCCACCACCACGATAGTCACGGAAGCCGTATTTTTGCGTATAGGTATAATCAGCATGGCCAGGACGGAATGTTTGAGCAATATTGCCGTAATCTTTTGATTTCTGATCTGTATTACGAATCAACAAACCAATCGATGTTCCTGTCGTTTTACCTTCAAAAACACCTGAAATGATTTCGACTTGATCTGGCTCTTTGCGTTGAGTTGCAAACTTTGATGTTCCCGGTTTACGGCGATCAAGATCTTTTTGCAAATCAGCTTCACAAAGCTCAAGACCAGGTGGCACCCCATCGACAATTGCCATCAAGCCAACCCCATGTGACTCACCACATGTTGTCACTCGAAACAGTTGCCCAATACTATTCCCTGCCATGTTTCATCGCCTCTTAATTTTGAACGGATTGCTGAAATAATTCTTTATAACGACGGCATTGTTCAGCAGTTAAGGCAAAAATACCAGAACCACCTCTCTGGAAAGTCAACCAATGGAAATCAACCGTATTGAAGTTCTGACGCATTGCCCACTCAGAATTACCCACCTCAATCACGATTAGACCATCTTCAGTCAAATAATCAGCCGCTTGAGCTAACATTTTACGAACCAGATCCAGACCATCCTGACCCGCAGCCAAAGCAAGCTCAGGCTCATGCAAGAATTCTTCTGGTAAATCAGCCATATCTTCAGCATCCACATACGGCGGATTGCTCACGATCAGGTCATATTGATTTTCGGCAGGAATTTTTGAGAATAAATCAGATTCAAGTAAAGCCACCTGATATTGCTTGTCATGATGCTCGGTATTAATTGAAGCGACTTCTAACGCTTCTTTTGAGATATCAGTTGCATCTACTTCCGCATCTGGATAAGCATAAGCCAACGCAATTGCAATACAGCCTGAACCTGTACACATATCGAGAATGCGTTGCGGTGTTTTTGGATTATTATTTTCTGGTAAGTTGTTTAACGCTTCCAGCATACGACCATTCTCATCTAGGCAGTATGGTGCAAAACGCTGTTCAATCAACTCGGCAATGGGTGAACGAGGAATCAGTACACGCTCATCGACATAGAATGGTTTATTGAAGAAATAAGCCAAGTTCAATAAATACGAGGTTGGAATACGGTCATTGATGCGACGTTCTAATAAACTCAAGAATTCCGCTTTTTCACTTGGCAGTAACTTCGCATCCAGAATCTCCGCGTCGGCTTTCCACTCAAGTGAAAGTGTTTGAAGTACCAATGCAGAGCTTTCTGCAAAATAATCTTGAGTCCCTTGACCTAAGTGTGCGTCATATTGACGAAGTGCGGTTACCCCAAAACGAACAAAATCTCGAATGGTTACTAAATTTTCAGCCGCTTCTTGTAAATGTTCAGGGCTGATTGTAGGTCGCTCCACTTAGGCGTCTCCAAAAGTGCTAATTGCAAAACGCTTTATTCTAACGGGATTAAGCAAGATTTAACAATAAAAAAACCGCCTCTCTACAAGAAGCGGTTTTTTAAAGCCTTAACTTGGGTAAAAAGCTTATAGGCCTAATTTTTCAGCGACATAGTCTGAGTCTTTATCACCACGACCCGAAAGGTTGACCACGATCTTGATGTTCTTATCCATTTTGGGTGCTTCACGTAACGCCCAAGCCACCGCATGTGAACTTTCCAACGCTGGTACAATACCTTCCACCCGTGAAAGGGTCATAAATGCATCTAAACATTCTTGATCGGTCGCCGTTTCATATTGCACACGTCCAAGTTCTTTCAGGAAACTATGTTGTGGTCCCACACCGGGATAATCCAGTCCTGATGCAATCGAATGCACAGGTAATGGTTCACCTTGCTCATCCTCTAGCACATAACACGCCATGCCATGAATCTGTCCTGGTTTACCCAAGGTCAGCGTTGCAGAATGCTTATCGGTATCCAGTCCATGACCTGCTGGCTCTACGCCCACCAGTTTGACATCAGTTTCGTTTAAAAATGCGGTAAATGCACCAATCGCATTTGATCCACCACCGACGCATGCAACCACAAAATCAGGATTCTGACCAAAATGCTCATTAGATTGGGTTTTAATTTCCTTGCCAATAATTGACTGGAAATCACGTACCATTTTTGGAAATGGATGCGGCCCGACCACTGAGCCAATCGCATAGATATAGTTTTTCGGATCTTTTAAATATTCTTCAAAGGCACTATCGACTGCATCTTTTAAGGTTGCTGTGCCTTGAGTCACTGAAACCAGTTTTGCACCCAGAATTTTCATTTTAACGACATTGGGATGCTCTTTTTCGATATCCACTTGTCCCATATGAATTTCACACGGAATACCCACTAATGCACAAGCAGTTGCTAAAGCTACTCCGTGCTGCCCTGCACCTGTCTCGGCAATAACCTTTGTTTTACCCATGTATTTAGCAAGTAACGCTTCGCCTAAGCAGTGATTAATCTTATGCGCACCAGTATGGTTCAGGTCTTCACGTTTTAAATAAATCTGTGCGCCACCCAGTTGTTCAGATAAACGCTTGGCATGAAATAATGGACTTGGACGACCCACATAATTTTTAAATAAATCGTTCAGCTCATCTTGAAACTCGGCGGTATGGCGAATCTCTTCATAAGCCGCATTAATCTCATCCATCGCCTCTTTTAAGTGAGGAGGAATGAACTGACCGCCAAAATTTCCAAAGAAACCTGCTTCATTGGGTAAAGCTACCCCATTGATTTGATGTTCCATCATTATTCCTGTTTTTATAAAGTTGTTGTCTTCATATAAATATTAACGCGATAAATAGCGCGTCATGTCTTCGATACCTTTTAGCGTCATCGGAAACATATGATTTTCAAAAATATCTTTAATCCAGTTAATGGTCTGGGTGTAATGCCAATAACCTTCCATTTCAGGATTCAGCCAAGCGGTTTTATCAAAATGCTGACGTAAACGTCTCAGCCACACTTCACCCGCCTCATCATTCATATACTCCACCGATCCACCGACTGACTTTAACTCATACGGTGCCATACTGGCATCACCCACCACGATGACGCGATAATCACGTCCATAGGTATGGAACAGATCCCACGTATTCATACGAGTTGCGCTACGGCGATGGTTGTCTTTCCAGACATAATCATACAGGCAATTATGGAAATAGAAGTATTCGAGGGTTTTAAACTCTGATTTGGCCGCACTGAATAGCTTTTCGCATTCGGCAATATAGGCATCCATCGAACCGCCAACATCAAACAGCATCAACACTTTAATGCGGTTACGACGCTCAGGTACCAGTTGTACATCCAAAATACCCTGTTTGGCTGTTTCACGGATGGTGCCATCCACATCCAGCTCTTCAGCAGCTCCTTGACGGGCAAACTTACGTAAACGGCGTAAAGCGATTTGCATTTGGCGGGTTCCCAGAACCTGATCATCATCCAGATTCTGGTATTTACGCTGTTCCCAGACTTTCACCGCAGAACGTTTACGCCCTGGGCCACCAATACGAACACCTTCAGGATGATCACCAAACGCACCAAAAGGCGAAGTACCCCCTGTGCCAACCATACGATTGCCACCCTGATGTTTCTTATGCTGTTCACGTAAACGTTCTTCCAGCATTTTCATCAGTTCTTCGAGCGAACCCGCTTTTTGCAATTCCGCACGTTGTTCAGGTGTTAAATGCTTTTCCAACAGTTCAAGATCAAACCAGTCTTTGGGTAATTTGTGAACCTGTTTCAGCAACTCGTCTAAATCAAAGGTTTCAATGCCATCAAAGTAATCTTTCATGGCACGATCAAACTTATCAAAGAAGCGTTCATCTTTAACTAAAACTGTTTTAGCCAATTGATAGAACTCTTCCTGATCTGCAAACACAAGACCTGAAGCTACTGCCTGATTAAGATCAATGAGCTCACGTGTTGTTACAGGTACGCCATATTTGCGTAAGGTGTAAAACAGTCGCACAAACATTGCTAAGTACTCTTAACGGCGTGACATAAAGGCTAAACGTTCAAGCAATTGCACATCTTGTTCATTTTTAATCAAGGCACCGTATAACGGTGGAATCGCTTTAGATTTATCGTGGTTACGCAATACATCTTCAGGCATATCATCTGCCATCAACAAGCTTAACCAGTCAATCAGTTCAGAGGTTGATGGTGGCTTCTTCAAATTCGGGATTTCACGTAATTTAAAGAACACCTGCAACGCTTCACTGACCAAAGTATTGGAGATACTTGGAAAATGAACTGCGATGATGTCGCGCATGGTTGCTTCATCAGGGAACTCGATATAATGAAAGAAGCAACGGCGCAAAAAGGCATCTGGTAGTTCTTTTTCATTATTCGAGGTAATAATCACGATTGGGCGTTGTGTCGCAGTAATGGTCTCGCCTGTTTCATAAACATAGAACGACATTTTGTCGAGCTCATGCAACAAGTCATTTGGGAACTCAATGTCTGCTTTGTCAATTTCATCAATCAACAGGACACAACGCTCCTCACTGGTAAATGCTTCCCACAATTTACCGGGCTTAATATAGTTTTTAATGTCGTAGACACGATCATCACCTAACTGGCTATCACGCAAACGTGAAACCGCATCATATTCATACAAACCTTGCTGGGCTTTGGTGGTCGATTTGATATGCCATGTAATCAGCTTTAAACCCAGACTTGCAGCCACTTGTTCTGCAAGCAAAGTTTTACCTGTACCCGGCTCACCTTTGACCAGCAATGGTTTTTGTAGAGCACGTGCAGCTTTCACTGCAAGTTTTAAGCTATCGGTCGCGATATATTGATCTGTACCAGCGAAGTGTTGTGTATCAGCAGACATTTAAAAACCTTATTTTTCTATATTTAACTTAGTATCTAAACTGAACGTGCAGTTTTATTTGCAGTGTATTTTGACCAACAGAAGCCAATCAGTAGCCCTGTACCAATGACAAATAAAATCAATGATAGATTTGACCAGATCAAGACATGTTCTTTGGTGAGGACACCAAAAAGCAAGCCAAAGATTGCAGGTGCAAGGGCTGAATTTGGACCTTCTGAAATGGTTGGCGTTGCAAGAACTGCAAAAGCCACGATCCACAGGATTCCACCAATTGGATTTGGCAGGCGTGACATCAAACGATACCAGCACCACAATGCAATTAGCGTCCCCGTAACATAAACAATGATCGCTACATTTTCTTCAGGAAACTGATCCAGTACCGAAAGAATGTTTGACCAAATTGCTGTTAAAGTTTCAAGCACCGCGTAAGCCCTCTGGTTCTACCGCATTTGGATTGATCAACCCTTCTGGCGGCATTTGAATGAAGAAGCCTTTGGTATTTAATGAGTCTATAACATGTAAAACGTTTGCACGTGCAAGTTTTCGCTCATTATGAAGTTCTAAATGCATCACAAACGTGGCTTTGCCAAACGCATGTAAAACGCTTTCTGGAACACCTTCAAATGGGTTCTCTTGTTCCTTGTCATCAGGATAATTTGGACGAGCAATATACATATACATTTCATCTTTCTTGCTCGATCTATAAATATCGCAGTGCATGTTTACTCACATCTATTAACAATCAAAGACAGCATACATGAAAATAAAAATGGATACATTAAGGATTGTTAACGCCAGAGTCGTCTTTTCAATCCCTTGTACGCCAAGCAACTTCTAGTCATAAAATCAACGTGCCATAATTACAGCCTAAAGCTGGTGTGAAATGTAATATGCAACAAAACAAATATGATGACCCGCACTTCTTCAACGAATATTCAAAAATGCCCCGCTCGCGCGATGGACTCAGTGCGGCTGGAGAATGGTCTGCATTTAAAGCGCACCTTCCAGAACTCAAGAACAAGAGGATTCTGGATTTAGGCTGTGGTTACGGCTGGCATTGTCAATATACCTCGGAGCAAGGTGCATCCACAGTAGTCGGAATTGATCTCTCCGCCAAAATGCTCGAACAGGCACAACATTTGTGTGCAGCAGAAAATATTCGCTATCAACAAAGTGCTATTGAAACATTTGATGCCGAAGCCGCTTCATTTGACCTGATCATAAGTTCGTTGGCTTTGCACTATATACAAGATCTTGATGCTGTATTTGCGAAAGCGGCACACTTACTGGCACCACAAGGTGAGCTGTATTATTCCGTCGAGCATCCTGTATTTACTGCCCGTGCCCAACAAGACTGGATTTATGATCATGAACAACAGCCCCTCTACTGGCCTGTTGACCATTATTTTGAAGAAGGTCAAAGAGAAACACAGTTTCTAGGTGCTCATGTGGTGAAATATCACCGCACCCTTGAAACTCATGTCATGGCCTTACTCAAAGCAGGTTTCGAAATCACTGCCCTGATCGAACCATCACCAACCGCTGAAATGATTGAAAAGATGGGCTGGCAGGATGAATTAAGACGCCCCATGATGCTGATCATCAAGGCCAAAAAAAAGAGCTAATCACTTAGCTCTTTCTTAAAATACTAACGGGCAATTTTCATTTGTGTTGCCAGATAATCAATATCTTCCCGCAATAATGCAATCAATGGTTGAGTCAGAATATCATAACGCCAGCCCATTAAATAATTCGGCAAGCTCTGCTCATCCAGATGGAAAACCACATGCTCATAGATGGCATTCATCCATTTCTTGCGCAGCAACACTTCTTTCGGAATTCCAGTCTGAAGCACTACATTAGCAATTAAAGCATCTATCTTCGGTGCAACTTCTTTTGAATTATTCTTGATTGGCCGTGCCATACGTAAAGGCCATTCATTTTCAGGCGGCAAAAATTTCAGCAAGTCCAGAATGGTTTTACCATGCTCACGAACTACATTCGGACGTATATCTTTAATCTTGGCGAGCTGGAATGTATTACGCGGATTCTTTTCGACCAGGTCAATCATGGTGCCATTTCGGAGAATAAAGCTACGCGGCTGATTCAATGCCTTGGTAATCTGTTCTCGCCAGATACTCAACTGCTGGAGCTGCATCAACTCACGGCGCGAATGACGGTAATTACCAATATCCGTATAGAGTTCTGCCAATGGTGTTTCCATTGCAATCTCTTTGGTGAGATTCTGGCAATCTTCCAGTACGTATTGATAAAGCCCCTTCACTTTCAGATCATTTTTTAATGTATCCGCCAGCTTGGTGAGATACAAAACATCATTTGCCGCATAACTCATTTGCTCTTGCGACAATGGTCTTGCCAACCAGTCAGAACGGGTCTGATCTTTTTCAATATCAATATTGAGACAGGTTTTTAATGCATTTTGATAACTGACTTGTAAGCCATGTCCAAGAAATGCCATGGCAATCTGGGTATCAAACACATTATTTAACGGTTTTTGATCTGCATAATGGTAGATCAGATCAATATCTTCACCGCAGGCATGAAAAATATTCTGTTGTGCCGCAAAAATCTTTGGCCAAAAACTTGTCAGGTCCAAAGCAGCGCCGTCGAGTAACAGAATCTGGCCATTTAAATTGATTTGGCAAACACCAAGTTTCGGATATAAGGTATCGACCTTGATAAATTCGGTATCAAGTGCATAGATAGAACACTGTTCCATCTGGCTTAGGAGAACAGCTAAATCTTGTTGCTGCTGGATAAACTGAAACATGTGTGCTCAAGTAAAATAATATAGAACCATACGCAATAGAACTGTCTAAGATCAGCTATTGCTTAACTAAAAACAAAATACAAAAATAAATCTAATTGGTATTCCACATATAAAACATGAAATTACTCCTCTCTCCATTTCATCAAAAAACGAAAATCCTTTTCGCCAGCTCATAGTGCCACAAATCATCGCAAATAGATCTACGATAATGTTAGACAAAATGTAAAATTTAATTATTTGTTTAAATTAACAGCATGAATTTAAAATAAATATAAGAAAATGCCTAAGGAGGCTGTTATTTCATGCGCATACGGTTATGGACAGCCTGACTTAAAGTATGACTATCGACATATTCCAGCTCACCACCTTGTGGTACACCTTGTGCAATTCGGGTCATATTAATCGGTAAATGTTTGGTCGCTTCAACCAGATAATGTGCGGTTGCTTGCCCTTCTACCGTCGCATTCGTCGCCAGAATCACTTCCTGAATCTGTCCTTCGCTCAAACGCTGAATCAGGTAAGGAATCCCGATTTCCTCTGGGCCAATTCCATCTAAAGGTGACAAATGTCCACCCAAAACGTGATATTTACCACGGAAGCTGCCACTTTGCTCAATCGCCATAACATCTGCTGGTGATTCAACTACACATAACAATTGCTCATCCCGCTCTACAGAGGCACAAATATCACAGATATCATGTTCTGTTAAAGAGTGACAAATACGACATTCATGAATATGGCTGGATGCTTCATGTAAAGCATAAGACAGTGCAAAGGCACCTTCGCGATTTTTCATTAATAAATGTAATGCCATACGCTGTGCTGATTTTGGGCCAACACTCGGCAGAATACGTAATGCTTGAACCAGTTGTTCAAATCGTTCACTAAACACAAATTAACTCGATTATTTGTAGAAAAAAAGATTCCCCAAGCACCCAGATTGAGTACTTGAGGAATACTCAATTAGAATAAGCCAGATAAACCTGGTGGTAAGCCCATACCTGAGTTTGCACCTTGAAGTTTTTCTTCTGAAATTGCTTCCGCCTGACGTGCAGCATCATTCATTGCCGCAGCAATCAAATCTTCAATCATGTCTGCTTCGTCTTGTAACAAGTCAGGGCTAATTTCGATACGCTTAACGACATTACGGCAAGTCATCGTTACTTTAACTAAACCACCACCTGCTTCCGCATGAACTTCAGTATTTGCAAGCTCTTCTTTGGCTTTTTTAAGATTAGTTTCCATATCTTTTTGCATGCGCTGAGCTTGCTGCATGAGCATATTAATGTTCATAAGTTTCTCTCGTTAAATTAAATCTAAACCGCGTGATAAGTCGCGAATAATATCATCAATGTCTTCTAAACCAACAGACACACGAATTAAACCTTCTTCAATTCCTGCAGCTTGTTTAGCTTCTGCCGACATTCTACCATGTGAGGTGGTTGCTGGATGGGTAATTGTTGACTTAACGTCACCCAGATTACTGGTAATCGATAAGAAGCGCGTATTATCGATTACTGTCCATGCGCCTTCACGTTCGCCTTTCACCACAAAGGATACGACACCGCCAAAACCTTTTTGTTGTTTTTTCGCGAGTTCATGTCCAGGATGATCAGGTAAACCTGCGTAATATACTTTTTCCACTTTTTCGTGCTGATGTAACCATTCAGCAAGTTTCTGCGCACTCTCACAATGGGCTTTCATACGAATGCTAAGCGTTTCAAGGCCTTTCAAGAAAATCCATGCATTAAACGGACTCATTGAATTACCTAGGGTACGAATTACACCGTTTACCTCTTCAAGCAAGTCATGCTTACCAACCACCGCACCACCAAGCGCACGGCCCTGACCATCGATATATTTGGTTGCAGAGTAAAGGACTAAATCAGCACCAAACTTAATTGGCTGCTGTAATACTGGCGTACAGAAACAGTTATCAACGGCAAATAAAGCCCCATTGGCATGTGCAATATCGGCAATTGCCTGCATATCACCGACTTGCGCCAATGGATTCGACGGCGTTTCGATGAATAAGATACGGGTATTTGGACGAATCGCCTGTTTCCACCCCTCAAGATCACCAAGATCAACAAAGGTCACTTCAACTGCAAATTTCGCTACATATTTTTCAAATAAGGCAATGATTGAACCAAATACTGCGCGCGAACAAATGACATGGTCGCCAGCTTTTAGATATGCCATACACATCGCATGTACCGCAGCCATGCCTGAACTGGTCGCCACTGCTCGCTCTGCGCCATCCAAAACCGCTAAACGCTTTTCAAATGCCTGCACTGTTGGATTGGTATAACGTGAATAGGTATTACCTGCGATCTGCCCTGAAAATTTTGCAGCGGCATCCGCGGCACTTTCACATACAAATGATGAGGTTAAAAAGATCGGCTCACTATGTTCACCTTCCGAGGTACGATCATGCCCTGTGCGAATTGCCAGTGTTTCTAGTTGGTATTCTAAATCATCGCTTGGATTCATCGTTTTGTATGCCTTATGATCATAATGAGGAAATATGCCAATATTTTGAGCGCCTAAGGTATTTAAGGTCAAGGCGTAAGATGAAATTATCGCTTAGACTTCGTGCAATCTTGACTCATGATGAGACTTTCTAAGATGAAATCGCTTGTGGAACAGCAAAAAATAAATTTTAAACATCTGGCTATGCGTGTATTCGATGCAGACAAACTGGTTTTGTCTCAATCAACGCCGTATCAAGTGATTGCGCAATTCAAACAAACCCGTGTCCGTTTCTATGCTTCAGAGAATAAGCGCTATAAAGAGCCACTGGTTTTTGTTGCACCCCTAGCGATTAATATGGATATCTATGACCTCTATCCTTACCGTTCATTGGTCAAACATTTTCAGGAAAGCGGTTTTGATGTCTATCTGATTGACTGGGGCAAGCTTACTTATAAAAACTATCAGATTAACTTTCTATCTTTTATTGATAAGTTTATTCCAAAATGTATTGAAGCTATTCAACAACATGCACAATCTGAAAAAATTTCACTGCATGGCTGGAGTATGGCAGGCATTTTTGTCACGTTATATACCGCACGCCATCAGCCAAGCGTTGTCAAAAACCTTGTGGTCTTAGGCAGTCCAATCGACAGTTACGCTTCGGGTTACATCGGCAAGCTTTATAAAACCTTGGCTTATCTCACCAACCGTAACCCAACCATTAAAGATTATATCTATAACCGTTTGCCCAAGCTGATGATCCATTCACCGGGCTTCCTCAATTCGTTGGGTTTTAAGCTGCTTGATCCTAAAGGCTGGATTGATGGCAATATTCAATTATTAAAAAATTTGGATAATTTGAAACTGGTACAAGAAGATGCCACCTTAAGCCACTTCTTAAATAATATGATTGATTACCCAGGCGGCGTAAACCAAGACATGTTATTTAACGTCTGGCTGCAAAATCCTTTAAAACACGGTGCGATTCGCCTCAAGAACAAAACCATTGAACTTAAAAATATTAATTGTTCACTTCTTGTCGGTGCGGGTAAAGGCGATCAACTGGTAACTTCCGAGTCTGCATTTCCGCTGACCCAGTTGACAAGCAGTCAGGATGTCACGTTTACTCTTATCCCTGGTGGGCACTTAGGTTTAATGTCCAGTCAAAACAGTTCAATTGAGTTCTGGCCAACTTTAACCACATGGTTAGCCGAACGATCGACGCAAATAAAAAGGTAAAGTATGACTCAATCTGTTGCATTCATCGGTTTAGGCGCTATGGGCTATCGCATGGCGGCACATCTTCCTAAATATTTTGAGAAAGTTCTGGTCTGGAACCGAAATTTTAGCAAAGCAGAACAACATGCAGCAGAATATGGCACCACGGCGGTTGAACTCTCTCAGGCAGTACAAGCCGATATTATTTTCTCATGTTTACCCACCAGCGATGATGTGGAAAAACTGATTGAAGGTGTAGAAATTAAATCAGGTTCAATCTGGATTGACTGTACCAGTGGCGTACCAGATGCTGCCCGCCGCCTCGTCGAAAAGCTGAAAGTACAAAATGTCGATTTTCTGGATGCCCCTGTAAGTGGTCAAACAGTAGGTGCTGAAAATGCAACCTTGACCTTTATGGTGGGTGGCGATGTGGATGCATTTGAACGCGCTTATCCCGCTATGGCTGCATTAGGTAAATTGATTCAGCATGTGGGTGAACCTGGCGCTGGGTTTGCGGTAAAAGCCATTAATAATATGCTGCTTGCAGTAAACTTATGGTCAGTGACCGAGGGTTTTAGTACCTTAAAAGCACATGGCGTGAACTTGGATGCGGCCCTGAACTGTGTGAATGCCTCTAGTGGCAAAAGCTTTGTTACGGAAAATATTTTCCCGCAACGTGTGCTGAGCCGTGAATTTCCAGTGACGTTTGGTCTGCCATTACTTGCAAAGGATACAGGCATTGCACTGGATCTCGTCAAAGATGCCAAATTACCAGCACCTCTACTTGCTCTAACACAGAGCCTGATTCAAACAGCAAATTTAACTGCCGAGCCAAATAGCGACTTCTCCGCAGCAGCAAAACTGTATGAATCATGGAGTAAAATTACGCTGAAATAAAATTCCCATTTAAAAACAATGAATTATATTAATGCTAGATTTTTATGGCGTAAATATGGAGTAATTACCTTTTAAAAATCCAGACTGTTGAGCGATTGCATAGTTTAAGTTTATTGATAAATTTTATCAGGATGAGTTTAGTATGTGCGCAAACTACGAACCAATAGCTCGAAGTCGGGCACAGTTACTGAATCTGCTCGAACCAACTTTCGATTACAAAGCGGATCTATATCCTGGGTATGAGGGCCCTATCCTTATTTCAACTGAACAGGGTATTGAGTGGAGATCGGCTAGATTTGGTTTAGTACCAAACTGGGCCGATGATATTAAGAAAGTACGTAACACATATAATGCTCGATCTGAAACAGTTGCATCTAAGCCCAGCTTCCGACATGCATGGTCTAAAAATCAATTTTGCTTGATTCCTGTAGACACGATTTTTGAGCCAAAGTATATCGATGGTAAGTCGAATTGGTATGGGATCTATCGTCAAGATGACATGCCCTTCACTGTTGCAGGCATTTATGAATATGCAGTTGTAAACGGCGAACCAGTCGTATCGATGAGCATGTTAACGATCAACGCAGACATGCATCCATTCATGAAGCAATTCCATGCGCCTAATGATGAGAAGCGCTCGATTGTCGTGATTCCGAAAGGCCGACGAAAAGACTGGCTTACCTGCAGTCATGATCATGCTAAAGATTTTTTAGTTGCATTACCAGCTGATGAGTACACAGCTGCACCTAAACAAAGTGTAAAAAATGAATTTTAATAAATTTTTATTACTATAGAAAATAAAATCTTCTTAAGCTACGATATAAATCAAACGTTTATATTAAAAAGTTATCTCCGTGACTGACGCAAATAAAATTAAAGAACCAACAAACCCTGTACTTACTGGAACAATCCAAATTATAGCTAACACTTCTTCGGATCTAAATAAAACATCAAAATTGAAATCACAATTAAGTATCGATATCACTAATTTATCTGATATGTATGGTTCAATAATTGATAAGGATTGGGATAAATTTTTACTTTTTTTCGATAAAAATGAAAAAAATGTTTTAATAACTGCATTATCTCCTGAAATTGATCATCATAAAGAAACTCTAACGAGGAACATTAATATATTAAGCAATCTTATTGACCAAATCTCCGCTATCGACAATGAAAATGAAAATGCCTCTGAATATTTAGAAATAATCTCACTTCCATTTGTTAGATATTTACAAAAATATCATCTTAAGAATTACTTTAGTTTCGTAGGTGATATTACTTCTGCCTATGCAAATCTCTACTCAGCCAGTACTTGCCTTTCAACCATTAAGGATAAAACAGAGTTATTTCATGAATCTATTAAAAATGAAATTAGCCAATTAATCGTTGAGGCGAAAAATGAATTAGTAGATTTTAGAAAATTAAAGAGTCAAGTTAAGAACTCTAAAGTGCAATCATTTTATGAACTAGAGGCCAAAAAGTATTTTAGATATGCATTAATTTATCGTGTTTTATTTTTGATTTTTATTGGCTTAGCTGCTTATATCTCTTGGTGGATGGTTGAAGGCATCACTTCTGCATTAACGGACTTAGAAAGCACCTTATCCAGTAGTCGAGTAGCTTTAGACGTTTTTGAGAAAAAGTATACTCCTGCTGTCTCGTTTACATTTTGGTTTTCTAAAATTACTCTGTTAATTGCATTCTTAAGTGTCATAACATACTTCTTAAAACAATCAAATCATTATCAAAAATTGGGGGATCAAGCTAATCAAACTGATCTAGAGCTAAAATCATTACCAAGTTTCATTTCAGGTCTTTCATCCCAAGATGAACTAGAAATTAGGAAAGAACTTGCCTTAAAGTATTTTGGGAAGCAAACAGATGGAAGCACTTCAACTGATATGAGTAATTTGCTTGCTGATCAAATGAAAAGTACGACTGAAATGGTTAAGGCCACGACAGAAGCATTAAAGGCTGTATATCCTCCAAAGATCAACTAATTTATTATTTGCTTCTTTTCCGACCAAATGCACAATTTTAAGCGACAAGTTATGACTTCCCTTTGTTTCAGCTAGAAATTTAAAATTTGTTAACTTTATAGGCCATAGTCTATCATCTTGATTATGTAACATATTCAAGAGGTGTCTATGAGCTCATCATCCCAAATCATCGAAATCAAGAACCATTTAAGGCGTGAGTACTTCTCTGATATAGGGTCTATTTCGCTTATTGAGCCCTCTATTCGAATGCAAATTTCTGTTGCGATCGAGAAAGTATCAGCAGGCTTTCCATCTCCAGCACAAGATTACATTGATAAGAAAATAGATATGAATGAGCACTTGATACAGAACGAATGTGCAACTTTCATTGTAAGGGTAGCCTCACTATCAATGATAAATGCTGGTATAGATATTGATGATGAGCTCATTGTAGACAGAAGTCTTGAAGCTAAGCATAGAGATATCATTGTCGCTTTAGTCGATAATGATTTTACTGTTAAACGCTTGATGATGGATGAAACAGGTATTTGGCTAAAAGCTGAAAATCCAGAATACAGCAATATATATTTAAACGATGGCCAACAACTAGAAATCTGGGGTGTCGTTACTTTTGTATTGAAGAATACAAGAAAGTCATGAAATCGGAAAATAAAGTATTTGCACTCGTAGACGTGAACAATTGCTACGTTAGCTGCGAACGCATGTTTAATCCAAGCTTACGTGATAAGCCAGTCATTGTACTGAGCAATAATGACGGTTGTGCTGTTGCCCGATCAAATGAAGCTAAAGCACTGGGCATAAAAATGGGCGTTCCCCTCTTTCAAATCAAGGATATCGTCCAGAAAAACAATGTCCAAGTTCTCTCGAGTAATTACGCTCTTTACGCTGAAATGTCTCGACGGTTTCACAAGATACTTGGTCAGTTTGTCACTGAAGCTGAACAAGAGATTTATTCTATTGATGAATGCTTTTTAGACCTGACAGCTTATTATAAAAATTATGATTTAACCGACTATGGCCAAGATATGCGTCAACGGATCCTGAAATGGATCGGATTGCCTGTCTGCGTTGGCATAGGTCGATCAAAAACTGAAGCAAAAATAGCGAACCATATTGCTAAGAAGAACCCTAGCTTTGATGGCGTGTGCGATCTGGTGAATATGGATCTGTGTAATAAAGAGGATTATCTTGCGAAGATCGATGTTTCAGAAGTCTGGGGGGTAGGACGTAAAATATCGAAGAAATTACAGTTGATGGGAGTTAACACTGTACTTGATTTAGCAAGCTCAGATCCACGAGAGATGCAAAAACGCTTTTCAATTGTGATGGCCCGAACCGTTGCTGAACTACAGGGAATCTCATGCATTGAAGTAGAACATACACCACCGAGCAAGAAACAAATTGTAGCCAGCCGATCATTCGGATCTCGTGTAACTGAGTTGACGGATTTAAAAGAAGCTATCTCAATGTATGCTCAAGATGCATGCACAAGGTTAAGAAGCGAAGATATGCTTTGCGGCACCATCATTGCTTTTGTGCAATCAAATCCATTTGATCCTAATGTTCCTTTCTACAACAAGTATGTCAGCTATACGTTTCCAGAACCTACTGACTTTGCGCCAGATTTAGCGAAAGCAGCTACATTGATGCTGAACCATATTTACAAAGCAGGGATTAAATATAAAAAGTGCGGCGTGTTGTTAACATGTCTAGAGTCGAAGAGTGGCCACACCTATGATCTGTTAACCGATTTTGATGAGATAGAGAAGAAAGAAAGGTTGATGAAGGCGCTTGAATGTGTTCACCAGAAGTTTGGAAAGAAAAAAATTGGTATTGGCCCCTGCTTTGTGCCAAATAGAAATTGGTCAATGAGCCGTGATAAATTAAGCAGAAACCCATTTAGATGGGATGAATTATTGACCATTAAAGACTAAACAATTAATATCTAAATACAATTTAAACAATGAGTTCAAATTTATCATGTCTCAAGAAAATTCCACAGAGGAAAAATTCCTACTAATCGAAGCTAATATAATAACTCTAATCGAAGACATTAAAAGTGATATAAACCTAAACTCAGATGAAACATTTAAAATAATAAACAGAGGATTTTTGGGGTTAAAAAAACGCATTGAATCTCATAAAAGTTTTTATGGTGAAAACTTAAAATCAATAATACCTATTTATGAAGAAATATTTAATAAATTAAAAAACATCCAGAATAAAAACCTAGATTATGGAGCAACCAGTCCAATACAAGAATCTCATTATTTTGACTTTCACATCCATGAGCAATTAGAGAATATAAATTATGAAGTTAGAGGCAATCTTAGCAACCATGAATTTGAATACTTGTGGGACGAGATATCAACAAACAGAATAAATCTTGAAGATCATTTAAATAAAAAAATCTATATTAATGCTAACCAAAGTGAAAGAGAAAACTTATCAAAAACGATATTAAATTTAAGAAATAGTTTATATAATAATTCCAGCAATGGTATTAACCTCAGAAATGCTAATTACGATACATATTTAAAAATATTTGAATCATACACTGAACTCAATAAACTTAAAGCTCAAGTTAAAGAAATAAATGATAGTCATGAAATGTTGACAAAAATCAAAGAAAACAAAGCCATAGAAAATACTTATGAACTACAAAATGGCTATCAAGATGAAGTAGCTAATTCTGCAAAAGAAATCAAAAAATTAAATAGAATTATTATTATATTATTTTTTGGAATAGCAGCAATAATAACAACAAAAATCTTACTAATTATATATATGCAAGAGTTATTTAAGGATATCTACAACTTCTTAACATATTTATCCTTATTGGTAACTTTATCTGCCCTCATTACATATTTTATTAAGGAAAGAAATAGATTAATTAAACTACATGATTACTTTAATTTAACAGTGTTAGAACTAAAAACATTACCTCAATATATGAGAGAGCTAGATTCAGCACAACGTAAAAATTTAATCATCAACTTATCTTCAAGTTTTTTCAGAGGCTCTAATAAATTTCTACCAACGAATGAACAGGAACAAAGTATAAGTAATACAGATATATCTAATATAGTATCAAATACGATTAAATTCCTTAACGAACAAAAGAAATAGTTATCACATAAATTTTATATTACTAATCAAATATGGAAATTAATATGAGCAAATCTAGACCACCAATTCCTGAAAGCATCAAAAGGCAAGTTAGACAAAATTCATTTTTTGGATGTGTTATTTGCGGAATGCCTTTTTATGAGTATGAACACATAGAGGAGTATTCAGTTGTTCAAGAACATACCGTTGATAATATTATTTTACTTTGCCCTAATCATCACTCCTCAAAAACAACACATAAGTTATCAAAGGAACGCTTGATACATGGGCAAAAAAAACCTTATAACTCCCAGAAACCAAATACAACTCCATATAAAATAGAACCATCAAAAAAGATTGATGTCAATCTAGGTACTAATTCATGTTTAGGCTGGGATCACGCGAAATACAATGAGCATCATGTTATTTGGATTAATGGCCAGTCATTTTTTACACTACATTCAGATGATGGATGGTTATCAACTTCATTAAGAATAACTGATCAAAATGGAGTTATTTTATTAAATGTAATCCAGGGTGAATTGGTTGTAAGCACGAACATTTTTGACTATACCTATGAAGGTAATAACATTAAGATTCGTGATTACTCTGATAAACGAATAATTCTTGATATAAGAATAGCTGATAACAAAGTAGAGATTCATCAAGCATTATTTTTACATGAAGGTTGTGATGGCTTCATCATTCAACAAGGGATGTTATATACCATATGTGATAAAAATATGCGTGGCATGAGTATGGGCAGTTCCTGCTATTACAATCAAAATGGTGCATGGGGTATTTTAAATAGAAAAAAATACCCTAAAATAACCCCTCCTGGTGGATTTGGTTTTTTTACAAGTAGTTAACTCCCTTTCATTATGAAATAATTTTAAATTCTCGTTTAGCTGGAGCAAAGTTAATACCAGTACTTGGAACTGTAGGTGAATAATGAAGAGTGATAAAAGTACTTTTTACGCAATATTGTTGTGGGGTATTGTTATTTATGCTATTGCATTACTTATATACTGTACATTGAGAAATTACAGTGCTGACAGTAAAGATTTTATTTCAGATTTCGGATCAATTATTGGAGGCGTTGGTACTTTTTTTGCTGCTTTCGTCGCTGCATATTTATTTAACGATTGGAGAACAGAGAAAAGTTATGATCTTCATAAAGAATATCTTCAGGATTTCTCACAGAACCTCTCAAAGATTAATAGTATCATTAGTGAATCAAACTGGTGGTTCATTCATTTTTATCAAAAATACAATGAAACTGACGAAGATGGAAACCTGAAAAAATCTGTAAGTCTTCGTAAAATAATTGTCCATGATTATAGAGAGGTTCAAAAAATTATCAATAATCTTGAGAATTGTAATGAATTTTTTGAACTATATTATCAATATGAAAATTTAATAGATATGTACAATAAATATATATATATATTTTCCCAACTTTGCTTTATTAATGAAGAAGTTGAAACACTATACAATAACTTTTCAAAGAGCGAAGATTCTGATCAATCAGTATTTATAACATATTATATCAATTTTATAAAACTAGAAAAGAATGCCAAAAATGCTATAGAAACAATAATCAATAAACTAGAAACTCGAATTGATACCCAACAAGCAGAACCTGTCTTATATGAAAAGGCCTCTGAAACCTTACAAGATCATTACAAATGTTTAAAAAGTATAATTGCTAATAAACTAGATCTTCCCGTTAAGAAAAAACAATCATAAAAGTAATATAGCCCTCCTCAGAGGGCTTTTACACATATCCCAACATGAATATTATTGTTGATTGTGTGAGCTGTGCAACCTGGTAAAAGAATAAAAATGCAGGCGCAAAATATGATCGATTTCACTGAGCGCCTGCAATGATGTATTACTTTTTTAAGAACAGATCTCGCTCTTCAGCACGGCGTCGCACAAGACCTTTTAGCACTTGGCCACCACCTTTATTCCAAACTGCAAACTGATCTGCTGCACCCTTTAAATCACCTTTATTGAGTCTGGCCAACAAAGTTGATTTTTTAAATGCAGTTTCACCGATGTTATACGTCAACGACACAAGTGCATCAAACTGATTCTGATTTACCACAACACTTAAGCCGCTATTAACGGCTTTCTCAAAGCGCTTAAGGTCATAAGCAAAATAAGCCTTAGCCTGTTCTGCGGTACATTTATCACCTTTCTTAACTTTTGCGCCATCTGGATAAACTGTGGTACCAAATCCGATTGTCCACACGCCTGCTGGGCAAAGATAAGCATCTAATTTTAGATCTTCAAAACTGCTGATTAAATTAATACCTACACTACTTGTTTTCATGCCCTTCCCTTGAAACTCATCAATAAGGCTGTTGAATTTATCAACCTGTGGCTGTGTCAATTTCCCGCCAAGCAGAGCACGGGCCTCTTTAAAAAATGCTTCTCTATCCATCCTGTTTGCCTCTAGATATGAAAAAACCGCCCGAAGGCGGTCATGTTGCTAAAAGTTAATTACTGACTTGGGCCGTCCTTGTCCCGTTTCTTTTCCTGCTCTGAACTACCGAAGTAGAAACCACAGGCCGTTGTCATTGCTCCAGCAATGAAACCTAAGGCTGTATTGATAAGGTTGCTGTTTTCACGTGGCATATCGACAAAGAATAGTGCGATTACCATGACAAACATTAACCCCAATAATGCAAAGGCCAGATACGCCCTGGTCTGTTCACTTGTCATCAATATCTCCTTTCAAGCGTTCTTTCGTCTGCTCATATTGTTTCTTACGCAATTCGTGGATCTCTTGGGCTCGCTTGTCATCACGCCGTTTAAAGTAAAGCGTGGTGAAAAATGAAATCACACCAATCAAAACTGAAAACCATACTGCCCAATCTACACTTGCTGCATACGCTGCCACTGATGCCCCCGCTGATGCATATGATACTTTTGGTGCCGCTGCTGCGATTGTGTTTGTAGCAGCTTCAACCGCGCTTGCTGCTTGTTCTTGCATTTCTAGTCTCCAGAAATGAAAAAGCCTCCAAAATTGGAGGCAGATAAATTTAGATTTACATCTATGTTTTAAGCTTCAGAAGTACTTTGTGTAATCTGATTTGAATAGTTCCATGTTGTTTCTTTCCATACGTCACGTGCTGCGACACGAATGTAATATGGAGTAGTAGCTTGAAGCCCTCCTATAGTTGTTGTTAATGCAGTTCCCGTCCACCGTGGTGCTGTTGTGGCCGGATCAAAATCTGCTGTGGCACTTAACCAAACGGCATAATCTTTAAG
Source organism: Acinetobacter vivianii (assembly GCF_014635885.1). Taxonomy (GTDB): domain Bacteria; phylum Pseudomonadota; class Gammaproteobacteria; order Pseudomonadales; family Moraxellaceae; genus Acinetobacter; species Acinetobacter vivianii. The sequence continues at coordinate 345,913 of NZ_BMDR01000001.1, read as the reverse complement.
ATCCGGTACATCACTTGGTACCCAATTTATCGTGATACTGTCAGCATTAGCTGATGTGTAGATATTGGTCATAACAGGTGGCACAGGATTGCTAATGCTGAGCTCAGCAAAGGTACTTAAGTTAGATCCACTTTTACTCGCAACTCTTAAGGTATAAGCACGCTGAATACCATCAACCTTAGCCTCCTCGATCGAATAACTATAATCGGTATTGGTTGTATCTACTTCACGCAACTTCAGACCATTGGACCATACTTGCACTACATAGCTATTTGCACCCGCTGTACGCTGCCACTGAATCTTAAATGTGGTTCCCACAAATGGAGATTGAAGAGATAGCCCAACTACGCCAGATGGACGGCCACCGTTCAGCGTATAGCTATACGCTGTGACCTCATCCAATGTCTGCTCTTTTTGTTCAAGTCCATTGAAACTTGTGAACTTCAAATAGATTAATTTTCCTATCAGATTAGTTGCATAGCTGTACTCAAAAATGGCGCGATCTAACCGGATAAAGCTTTCACCAGCATTATGGCTTTGGGCATCGTTGAAACGTCCCCGTAGCACATCGCTTAATGTATATAGACCAGATCCATTTAAAGTTGCTTCTTGATAGTTAAAATACTCATCACCCACTTTACAGATCGTCTGGTCAGTCTGTGCATCAAGTAAGGTTCCACTAAATAACTGGCTTGCCGTATTTAACTGGATCTGCATTGTTGTGGCATTCGAATTAATTGGGGTGACCAGCTGACCATATCGGGCTGATCCATAAATGGTACCAATCATTTCATAAGTGGCATTATCAAGACTGGCCCATACATTACAGCCGCCCCAGTTAGAACCACCAGAGACCGCCATCCAGACTTCATTTTTCCCATCTGTAAAATCTAGAGGAGGTTCAAAAATTGCCGGTGCATTAACATTACCTGGCTCTTCATTACCACCCTGATAACCGTTTGATGCTTGCAGATCATATTCAATTGCGGATCTGGAACCCTCAGCGACTTCCTCTGCAGTAATTGTTAATACCCCGTCGTCATCTTCCTCAACACGGGTAATACGAACAGGAAAACGATCCAACCCTAATGAGATATCTGTAATTGTCACAATATCCATTGGTTCGAGTAGGCAATACTTCCATCCCAATTGAAATTCATATTCGTTTCGCACATAAAGTAAACGCTGTAAACGAAGTTGAGCCACGTGTCTGGCAATCTTTGGCTCACAAAAAAAGTTTAGTTTTTTGGGTTCTTCAGATCGTAATCCGTACATTTCTATGTTGGCCTGATCCTTGGCTTCCACAGTTTCGGTGTTGTACTGATTGTATCGATTGATGTACTCAATTTGGACATGATTGAAGGCATCTGTATCACGGCTGCGGCGAACTTTGACAGGCTCATCTTCACCTAAGAAATCATCATCTGTTAAATGATAAATCGGTGTTAAATCTGGTGTATAAGTCACGCCATGGCCAGTCAGTGCAGCATCACCAAATGATTTTATTTTCAGTCCATCTGGGCTTGGTACCACGGCACAATTTACAGACTCCACAATCTCATTGATAATTTCATGCGCTTCTCGCTGCTCTGTAAAAGCTGGTGAAATTAAGAGATTCGCTGCTTGGCAGTAAATTCTGAACTCATCCAGATTTGCAATGCTCAAGCTTGGCGCTGCACCATATCGCGGATTCTTAATAAAATCTTCGATCACATCCGCTGGATTTGCATCATCAATCGTTGGGGAGAGTGTGATTGTGCTGATTACTTCAAAATTATGATTAGAAAGGCTGGCGCTGCCACCTAGATCATAGTTTGCTGCAGCAACATATCCCAGATAAGGATAATTTAATGCCTGGTCAGGATGCTTACCTGCAATATACCCCCACATCGGATTATTATTGCCATCAAACAATTCAAAACCGAGCTGATCAATTGGCTCTAACGTAATGCCTTTCTCTTGCTTGGTGACAATCTGGTCCTTATCTACCCAAATTATGCCAATGTCTTTGATCTGGTTTTCACACAACCCCAGCATTAACGAGGCACTATAGGTATAGGTTGTATTCTTGGTTTTGGTTTTACCGCCTTTACCCCCTGATTTTGTGGTGGTTGTATGCGCCGTTGCTTTAAAGTCACCGTACCAGAACATATTGGCGGCCACACGGGTTTTTCCATAGACCAATGGCTGGCAAAGCCCGTAGGCCGATTGTTGAATCCGCATCGAGTTAATACGGGTATCTGACATGCTGATTGTAGTACTACCAAATACTCCACTCATTCTTTCAGCCTCTTCATACGAAAAAAACCCGCACAACGGCGGGCTAAACTTCCTTTTGTGCCATCTTGCAGGATGACACCTAAATGAATATAGGAATGGATGATGGTGGGCCATTCCACAACAATTGCACCATGACTGATACACTTGCCAAAATGATATAAAACTAGATCACCTGGTTGAGGTTCTTCCACTTCATAGCACACACTTAAAACATGCTCTAAATAACGCTGTCCCATCTGATGCATGTGCCAGTCTGGCGGATATGGCCGAGGATCTAAATGATCCATCAGCCCTACCTTTTCAAAAACTTCACAGATTAATGTGCCACAATCTACACCAACGCCTTTAACACGGCCTTGGTGATGGTATGGCGTGCCAAGCCACGTCATGGCCTCTTCCACAGCTTCTAAATTTTTCATTAAGCACCTCATAAGAATCTCAAAACCACTGTTGCATTGGATCCCTCGCCAACCATGAAGGAAAGCTTAGATGTGGTAAGACCTGATAAAATTTCAGTATTTGATGATTTCTCAATCACCTCAAACGGCTTGCCTATTAATTGCTTTGGTAAATCGAGAGTGTAGATTTGACTCATGTCATGCCAGTGCAAATACAAAAAAACTCCGTAGTCGGATTCAATCAGGAACTTAGCTGTGATTTTTGGTTCAAGCTTAAAATAAACTCGATATGCTACACATGAATAATGATCACCAGCATTTAGAGATGTAAGCCCATCCACCAAGTATGGATATACTTTAGCGTCAGTCTTACTAATCTGAATGCCCTTCGATGTTCTCGCGTTGCGTACTGATGGATGAGCATCGAGAATAGGCAGATAGCCTACTGCAAAACCTATCGTGTCATTAAGCATAATTAAGCGATCAGGGACAACAGCACCAACCTCTGTTTTTGCAATATCAAAATCGATTCGATCAGCTATGGTTAGACCATCAACAACAGTAGGCACGCTAAAGTCAAAGTTTTGATCATTATGCTTAAATGCAATGGACCTCGGAACGTAATACTTAATCTGCCCATTCACACCTGGATTCAATCTGGCCGCTTGTGTAAACATTAAATCTTGTGCTGCTATCGACTTATATGTGAAGAAATTAGAAGGGATTAGACATCCTCCATTAGCATCAAATATATAGTTCATTGAAACATTCAGTGCTGATTCAGCGTCGTAAGGAACTTTATATGATCCCTTATTAGCAATTACCCATTCGGTAATTGCATTCTTTTCCATCAAATCATAGCTTTCTAGGATCGAAACTGATTTCTCGTAAGACCAATCTCCAGTTTTATCTATGATTAATTCCCCATCAACCATATGCTGTATAGAGTGATTCTTGAGCATTGGCCGCCATTGATTATCTGTAACCGCAGTCGGGGTAATGTTCGCTGTACTAGTTGCACCACTTACATGCGTTAGAGCTGGTAATGCGCTGCTGTAAGAACGATTCTCAGACCGACACGTCACAGCAAGACTGTTCACACTAATAACCTGAATAATGACCCATTGATATGTCCCATCACTCCACACAGACCCAATGTCTGAATCTGTTTTGCCGTGGCCATTTGCAGTTAAAATAGCTTTTCCATAGCCATGATTTGCACCAATCGTTGCACCCATCATTCGTACTGGCGCTGAATCATCACCGCATACCCGCATATTCTGTCCATCAAAATCATCAGAGACAAAATTAAATACAGAAGAAACTAAGCTACTAATTGGCGTATAAACACTGATATTCAATTTCGCTTTTAGATCAGAAACATAGTTTTGGATATAACCAACGCCTTCAATTAATGAAAGCTTATTTCTAACCGTAGCAACATCCGTTGTCAGGTATTCAGAATCCACCAAGGTAAGTGTTTGCCCGAATGGAATATATTGAGTAGCAACGCTTCCATCCTCAAACTGGATCTTTGACCAGCCTTTAATGCTTGCTGATTCAAGTGCAATTACGGCATAGTTTGCACCTGGTGGCGCTGTAACCGTTATCGGCAAGCTGTTATCATTGATATAAAGTAGAGCTGGATTTGTTGTTATTGAATTTGTAGGAAAGAATGAAATTCCTTGTCTTCCACGCTGGCCATCAAGTGTATATTGCTTACCTGCGATGACTGGCATAAATCCCGATACAGTCCATCCAGTTGCTGGACTCAATCCACCAGTGCCAGTCGATAAAAAATAGTTGCGTAAAATTTTGCTTTCATCGAACAAGTTTACTGATTCAAATACTTTTTCATAATCTTTAGCCAAAGCAGGCAACAAAGAACTATCTTTAATAACCGTCCCTGTTTCAGAATAAGGCGTATAACTGGTTGCCTCTTCACCGAGCTCAACTTGAAGATTGGTCAACTCAACACTACTTTCATGTTTAGTGTTAATCACCATATAGCCCACATTTGCTGGCACAGTAATTGTTACTGGTGAAACAAGCCCAAGAGCCTGATAATTCTGCCCCTGCACATCGGTAGTATTTTTAAAAAAAGCAATTGCCGGCGCAATCGTTGCAGCGTTTGTCCATGAAATCGTATATTTACGACCCGCACCAACTGGAATATGCGCTGAACGTTTTGCATTAGTCACCGCGGCTATAGCGCCTGTAGCAGACAAGCGAGAATTATTTACAACAGTCCCTGTGTTAAACATATTCTTGGATACTTTATAAGAAATAGCAGACATTGCAGCATTCGTAGAAGCTGCGACCTCCTCACTTAAAGCGAGTTTTTTAAATGCTGGAAAATTAAGTGAAGCGTTTGAAGTCCTCACATAAACGTCACTTGAGAAAAATGGTTTAAACTCTTGGGAAACCGAATTACTTTCTGTACTAACTGCAAGATGAAATGATTTATTGACAGGAATACCTGAAATCGTTGCTGCAATTGCATCTGAATTACACACATACAGACCTGGTGCAGTAATTTTGTCGATTGAGTCAAATTCACCACTTAAAATTCTATGTACTTTGAAAGTTGCACTTGAATTCAAAAGATCGATATCTGCTGTATTCTCTAAAAACTGCTGTAATGCAGCCTTAAAACCAGCTTCAGTAACATCTGAACCGATTAAATCATTAATATTTGGTAATGCCATTTACTTAATTCCATAAAAAAACCCAGGTGCTGCTGGGTATTAATGAATAGAAAATCAAACTTAAATTGAGGTCTCTGGAATAGGTACGAAAGGTGCACCTCGAAAGCGAGCACGGTTATTAAATCGATTTTGGCAAGTCTCCAGACGCTTATCACATCCTGGATAAACCTTAATTGCTTCACCTATGGCTGGCATTTCTAAAAGTGGCAAGGTGAGTAGCAGTGCCCCAGATTCATGCAACCGTACTGTTCTTTTAATCCCCCGATTAACACCTTGTGTAAACTCGACAACACCCTGTGTAAACCAGCCCTGAGGCTGATTTAGAGTACAAATAATACGGCTGGGTGTACTGTTAGCTTCTATTACAGTATTAACCACATAGGCAGAGCTCAATAAACCACAGCCACTATCAAATAGTGTATTTAAACAACTCGGCTGATATAGGTTACGTGGCATTTTGACATTCAGGATATCGGTATCTGATGCTGCATTGACACGGATCTGATTGCGATCCATTTCTGGTTCAATCAAGCTACCTTCAAATAATATGATTGCTCCAGCACTGGTATCTGTAGGTGTATTCATATCCATAAATACACGCTCTAACTTAAACCGAGCGCCATCCAGAATACCGTTATGAAATGCCTGAACTATAGAAACATCACTAAATAGCGTATCGTCACTCACAAAGATGGTGATCGATAAACTGTCTACTTCAATACCTAGGTTTTGGGAAATACCTTCACGCTCTATAATTGGTCCATCTGAACGAAACAAATGTCCAGCGATCGTTAAATCAAAATCATAATTGGTGTATCGATACACATCACCTTGAATGGTAGTAATGGTGTATAAATCAGCCATGAGGAACTGATCTGCATCAAGTAATGCAATCAGTTTCGGTGAGGCCTGTCTCATATCTTATTCCCCAGGGATCCAACAAATTCAACCTTGCTGGCTTTCCAAAGTTTTCTCATAAAGTTTACATATTGCTGCTCGTGCTCCTTAAATCGGCAACGATAATAATATGTTCCAGTTACGGTAATACTCGTACCATTTGCCAGTGGTTCTGAAAGCACTAATTTGCCATCTTGCGTTATCATGGCTGTGGCTGTATTCCACATCAGCTTTTGGTCATTGGCATCCCACATATCTTTGGTCTGCAACTTATTCCACATATAAGGATTAGCAGATTGAGAAGACCCTAATGTATTGCCAACGGGGAGTTGCAAGTTATGCATTTGCTTATAAAGCTGGAACGTAGTATTAGTCCCATCCCCTTCAAATGTACATGTGAACTCAAAATCATCAGGCATCTTGAATAGGAAGGAATCGAAAGCCCCACGGCGAGCCAGAAAAAAACTTTCAAGGATCTGGAATTCCTTTCTGTTTTTATTTTCCCTGAGGAAAGCATATGACATCGTTATTTCGTACTTTGGCACCGCCTGATAGCTGGCCCGCAACTCCCGTCCATTGACCGATGTCATGATTTTTGTATTAAAAGTGGGAGTCTTGGTCAAGTCCCACTCTAAACCGGGTAATTCAGGAAATAATTCATTCGACATACATACTCCTTATTTACCAAAATTACGGTTATAACCTTTCAAGCCACCAGCCAATTCACGCCCATGTTTTTTCATGAAACGTTTTAAGTCTCTTGAATCCCATGCTTGAATATTGATTGATGACGGCGCACCAACATCTGCGGCAACCATTGATGGATCCTGACCACCACCTACCATTGATTTACCTAAGGCTCGAATCGTATTGGCATGCTGTTTGGGTAAGACCATTTCCTCTTCATGAAGCTGAGTTACTGGATTCACCCCTGATGGAATGTCATAACCTCCTCGAGCAGATTTAATCTTGCCAGCCAGTCCACCTACCAAAGCCAAAGCCGATGCACCTGCAGCAACAGCCAGTACAGGTCCAACATACGGAATCGACACCATGGCCTTAAATGCCCCTGCCATCGCTTCCCATGCATACATCATGATTGACTTGATTGCCTCACCAGCTTTTAGGCCTAATCGTGCAACCACACCCATTCCCGTTGCTGATGTCTTACTCATCTCACCAGCAACAACGGCGGTTGTCTGTGATGCTTGACCAGCTACCTCTGCTGCAGTCTCAGTTTTAATAAAACCCAGACGAACCATTAACCTCCGTGCAAGACCAGCGGCATACAGTTTGATTGGCTCAGTAACCATTTTCTGAATAAAGAAGCCTGCCATATCAGTTAAAACAGCATTGGTAGCGTTACGCCAGGTTAAAGTCCCGTTCATCATGGCTTGAATGCCTTGATCCCATAGGTTAGACATGCGGGATGTAAGACCGCCAAACTTATCCTCGAAATCCTTGATCTGGGCATCGTTAAGTAAATTCGGTGTCTGCAGTGTAGAAACTGTTTGCTCAGTATCCAGACTAGAAATATTATTGAGGATCTGCCCCTGATTGCCCTGCTTCCCAGATTTTTCACTCATCTGGTTTTCCAACTCTAATCGCTCTTCTAAGCCACGGCGTTTTAATTCACGCAACTTATCTTCCAGATCCTTTTCCAGTTGATACTTTTGTACATTGGAAATTTTCTTGGCATCAAATGCAGCCTGTATCTCAGCCTTATTGATTTCAAAAATCCGCTGTGCAGCTAATAGTTCATTTTCAATTCGTTCCTCTTGAAGATTTTTGTACTCTTCAAATTCCTTAACCCGTAATGCTTTGGTTTTATCACTGGCATCTTTTTCGGCTACAATCCGGAACTTTGCTTTTTCAGCATCAGTGACTTTTGATTTTTCAATTTCACTAAGTGCCTTTTGCAAATCCAAAGAAATTTTTTCCTCTGCGGTAGCGTACTTGTATCGAATCTCACCAAGTGCTTTAGCCGCCTGCTCTGCTGCCCGTTGTCTGGCTTTGGCTTCAGCATCCGCCTTGGCTTTAGCTGCAGCTCCACTGGAATCTTTTGTCCCAGTTCCTAGAGAATGGGTGGGATTAAAAGTGGAACTAATAGGCGGTTTTGATTGAACAGAATTTACTGTTTTAGGTGGACCCATAAACATACTAAAAAGTTTTTGCCCACCACTTGTAGCTGACTGGATTGCATTATCCTTAAATGCTCCCCAAGAATTTCCTGTGGTCATTACACCAGTGTTCCATGCATCTTTTATATTTGTTATACGATTTTTCATCTGGCTGCTATATCGGTCTGTGATAGATCCAATTTGCGATAGACCGCTCTCCCAAGATGCCTTAGCTGCAGAAAAATTAAAACTGAGCACATCTCTAACAACATTTCCAAATGATTGAAACTTTACAGAGAGTACATCTAGTCCATATTGTATTGTTTCTCTAAACCCTGCAAATACGTTAATAACAGTGTTTATAGCAATATTGATTGCCTGACAAACAGTTACAACAATAGCTCTTATACCCGCAAACGCAATTTCTATCCCTGTTCTCAAACCGATTGCTACGGCCCCAAAGCCTTTTAATGCACCCGAGATCAAATCTAAGAACCCAATCTGCTGCTGACTACCGTCTCCAATATCTGCTGTTAGATCACTCCAAATGTTTGAGATAAGGCTAAATACAGACTGAACAACACCTAGCAACTCTTCAACTATGGTGATAATTGTTCTCATTGAATCATCAACTGCATTTCTAGCTTGAACAGCAAAATCAATAAAATTATTTGCTATCTGCGTTAGTGCTGGAGCAGCTTGTGCAGCCATTCTTGTTAGAACACCCTGCATAGTAGTTTCAATTGTACTTAAAGCCGAACTAAACTCTTTAGTAGCACGAATTGCCTGCTCGTCCATAATCAAACCAAGGTCGTGAGCTTGTTTTGAATATTCCTTTAATTTGGCAGAATTATTTTCTAATAGTGGGGCCAATAAAGTTGCATCATTGGCAATTGATTCCATATAAAAAGTCATTTCTGCTTGAGAAACGTTGGCTTTTTTTAAAGTCTGGTAATACTTTTCTAAGATCTGTGGTCCAGTTAAACCTTGAAACTCTTTAGCAGTCACTCCAACTTTAGGCGCAATCTTTTCAAAGAAATCGGCCATTTCGCCGCCACCAGTTTGCATAAAATCGCCAAACTTATCGTTCACATCTTTCATGATGTCTGATAGTTTGTCTTGCTCTACACTTACTTTATTTGCCGCAAAAGACCATTCCTGAAATTCAGTTGTTGTTGAATTGGCTAGCCTTGCTTGAATTTCCAGTTGCTTTGATGTTTCGCCGATTTTATTTGTCAGATTTCCAAGCCCAATTAATGCAGTTCCAATTGCAGCGGATACACCAATACCAACTAAAGCTACATTTTTTGCTATCCCTCCAGAAATAGATGCTCCTAAATCTGAAAATCGACTTTTTACCATTTGTGAAACAGATTCAATACTGCTCCGAAAATTTGAAAAATCTGGTTTAAAATCTATTTTTTTTCCCAAATCTTCAATTTGCTCCGCTGTTTTTTCAACAGTTTTCTCGGCGTCATTCATCCCACGTTCAAGCTCTGAAGTTCGGGCACCAACATGAACCTCAACACGATTGTCAGCCATTTTACTTTTCCTTAGATAATAAAAAACCCGCTTTCGCGGGTTCTTTTAAAACTATTAAATAAATTAAATTACTACTAAATCGGTAATACCACAGCTAGATGAAGCAGCTTGGCTATGGATAAAGCCCATATTAAATTGCTTAAACTTTTTAGTTTCACCTGCTTTAATAATTTCGAAAACTTCTCTTTTATTGCTATCAATCTTTGTTCCACTATTTGAAGTATGTTCGCATTCAACAGTAAAATCTTTTATGTCATGAATTCCATTATTTTTGACTGTCATATCAATCATCATAATGTTTCCGAACCCGTCTTTACTCCAACTAAAATCAAACTGAACATCATTAAGCGCTTGTTCTTTAGGTGATAATTGAACCTCACTTGATCCAGATGAAGTTCCACCGCTTTTATCACCCCCTCCAATAGCAGCAAAAATACCAAACACTACAATTACTAAAATAATCCATGTAAAAATAGAAGTTGGTTTTTTAACTTTTGCTCCACAATTTGGACAAGCCTTTGCTTGTGTACTAACCTGTACCCCACATTCCTTACAATTAATTAAAGCCATTTTAAAAACCTTTTATTAACTAGTCTTAAAAACTTAATAGATTACATATAAAGAAATAAAAAGGACAGTCATTTAACCGCCCTGTGGGAAATTCGCTAATACATCTAATAAATCCTCTTCATCATCCTCTGAAGTAAGATATTTTTTTGGATTATCTTCAATTCCTGCAAATGCTTCTAAAATACGACAAAGTCTTTGAACACCAATATTTGTGGGAGGGTATTCTCGTTGATACGCATTTAGTGCTTTGAGCCTAATTAAATCGATCTCATCTCGGACATAATTATAATCACGCCCTAATGTAAGCACTAAATGGGTATACAACTCCTCCCAATCTATTCCCCCGACTGACCCTCATGGTTTTGCTTATCTTGCAAGCCAGATACTGACATTACTGCACCCATCACCTCTTCTAATTGGTCCATATAGATGAGATCTGCTACATCATCACGGGTAATGTTGGGATAGTTTCGTTTAAGTGATTTATGCGCCACATCGATCACCAGACCAACATCAGAAGGCTGAAAGCTTTGCAAGGCAGGTAAAAGCTTTTCAATGGCACCCAAGGATAGCGGTGCAAACATTAATGCCTTGCCATCAATGACAATCTCTTTTCCACGCGGGTTATCAACTTGTTTGAATTGCATCTGCTATTACTCCGACATAGTTGTTTTGAAGACACGGCCTAAATCATCAGCCATTGGTTGAAATTCAAATTCAGGAATATCGTAATCATCCTGTTTTGAACTAAAGGCCAGTTTGTTGCTGACATTACGGAAAAACTCCATGCCCATAAACTTACCTTTGTAGTCTCGTTGCAGGTTGACGGCGAACTCTGGCGTATATCCCATGTCCAGATTGGATACGGTGATTTGCTTTGCACCTGCCACTGTTGCCGAGTATTTAAAGCTAATAAATACCGTCTTACCTACGTCTGCAGTAGCAAAAGTATAAGCACCAGTTGCAGCATCTACACTGTATTGGCCAGTGGTTGGTGCAGTTGCCACCCGCTTCATTGGTACAGCTTTAGAATCCGTAACCCCCAGATCCTTTACATAGGTACCCGCATTCGGAACGACTGGTGTAACCAATCCACCTGCAGGAATAATTTCGCCGTTAATTGTTTGCGCAATGGTCTCAATCCCACCTTCAGCAATAATGCCACCAAAGAAAATCGAGTTGAGCAATGCACCATTAATACGACCAAAGCTGGCCTTGCACTTAATAGAGCCTTTACCACGTGCAGCATCAACAGCAAACTGGCCACGGCCAAACAGTTCTTTTAAGTCATAACTGATGTCTACGGACACCGATTGCAGAACACCTACCTCAACAGGCGTAGGATTACTGATTGGCTGACCATAGACATCCTGAATAGGTGTGGCAAAGATCTTGCCCGCACCAAATAAATACTGAGCCATTATTTTGACCTCTCAAAAATGACGAAACCGCCAAATGGCGGTCATTGAATGATTTATGTTTAATTGGTTGTAAGGATCCGGATAGGGACAATCGCAATAGCCTGGTCATCAAGCATATTCTCGACCGCTTCGTAGACCTCAATTGTTCCATCAATCCAACAATGCTCAACCGTTCCACCTAAGGTCTGGTATTCACACATTTCTGGAAAGTCTGGTTTAATCGCTGCACGAATACGATCAACAAAGATATTTAATTGCGCTGATGGCGGCTTATCCTTATCCGCTTCATGGATATAAAGATAAACCTCTGCAGCAAGCTCTATCTTCGCGTTTAAGCCCTTTACTGGTCCTTCTTGCTGATTGCCTTGGGTAATGAACATTGCTGGCCGTTCAACTGGCAACACATGATTAAAATGACGTAAACGGCGGCTGACCGTTATTAATCCCTCGACTTTAGTACTCAATCGATCAAACAGCGCTTGATATATTGCTTCACTATCCACCCGCCACACCTCTTTGAATTGCTGCATCAATATTTTTGGGCACGATACGTGCAATCATATCCAGCGAATCACGCATAAAACGCAACTCTCTGAACCGAACATTTCGTGAATGCGCCCTAACATTGACCTGAGTCGGTGAAATGGGACGGCCAAAAGCTTGCTTAATGGTCCTTAAATGAGCTTTCACCCCCATAGAACCATTTAAACCAAACTCATGGGTAAAAGCATAAGGGACCAATGCACCACCAGCCCCAACCGTTCCCTCGATCCAGTCCTTATCCTCTTCAACCTTAGATGAAACAGATCCACGTAAGCGGCCAGATTGAACTTTCAACCTTTGGCCACTCAGCATATCTTCCTGAATTGTTCGCTGCAGTCTTAAAGTAAGAGCGTTAATCGTGCGTCTTATTTCAAATCTGATGCGATCGTTCATATCGTCAAAATTGACTTGGACATCAACACGGGTATCGCTCATGACTTATTTACTCTTTTGCAGCTGCTGTGGACTTTTTAGTTTCAACCACATCAACATAGCGCTCAAAACCTAAAGGCTTTAAAAGATTGATGATGTCATCATCCGACTGAACAACGCCGTTTTTTACTTCCAGCATCTGGTCGGCAACAATCAAAGTAGTTGGTTTATAACCTGATGGCGCTTGATATTTAAAACGCATGTATTTTCTCCTACACAACAAAAGCACCAACGCCCAAACGGTTCGGGTTAGTGCCTTTATCATCAATTGGAATGGAATTTTTTAAGGCAAGGTAACGCTGGCCATAAATGCTCTGATCAAAGAAATTCTCTTTTTGCGATCGTGAATAACTCACACTCTGACCAGCAATGGTCATGCTGGATGCGTTGGAGAACGCACTACCAGCCTTGCTATTTGTTTCAACTTTAAGGATATGTGCTGCATACAGACCTACAGCACGCTCCTTTAATGCACCAAACTCAAGCTGTGACACGACCAACTCAGCCTCTTCAAGTGCATCCTGAATGACTGGATCTGGAAGATTAATTAAAGCCGTATCATTGGCAAACTTCTGGCGAAACGTTTGTATGTCCATAGCACACCTTATTCCTTAGCTTGAGCCAACTTGGCTTCCAGCTGCTCAAGTGATTCATCATCACTGAATGCAACTCCAAGCTCTTTTAATTCAGCTTTGACCGCATCTAAGGCGGCTTTCTGCGCATCATCTGCAGCCTTGGCAGCATCGGCAGCGGCGTCATTTTGCTTGCCTTTGCCACCACCAGCGCCACGGCCACTAGTTTTACCAGATGATTTAGGCTCGCTTGGCTCATCAATTTCCTGAACATCAATCTCACCCACCTCAATCAAGTGTTTTGCAAACTTATTTTTGGAGAGTTTCTTATGCGATTCTTCATCAATAAGCGTTGGAACACCTACAGGTAAAACAGCAACACCAGAAAAAACAAAAGCGGCTTGAGAGCCGCTATAGGTATATGAATATTTCATGTGGTTTTAATCCTTATGCGTGGTCCAGATAACGAAGTGAATCAACGCGCTTCAACCATACGCCTTGGTATTTGTAGTGACCTGGTACCTTAATATCCAGTCCAACCGGCTGAGCCGCCAAAAACGTGACGTCATTGCATTTCATTTGAATACATGAAGGATCACGGCGGTAAATGATAGAACGGTCGGCGCCTGCTGTACCCTTGCCATTGGAACGGCCTAATCCACGGATGGTTAATGGCTTATTCTGGGTGGCAAAAATGTTATTTTCTTCAATGAACTTCAAGAAAGTTTTACCACCAGAATCAGGAACGATTCGGGTTGAAAGGTGCTTATATTGATTGGATGCCATTAAGTAAGTATCGGGCTGTACAGAAACATCACCATCGATCTGATCTTCAGCATCCGCAAGGCTTGAGTTAAAGTCACCTAAGATCTCTTCAATGGTTGCCATAGCCCAGTCATGCTGAGCGGTTACAACCGTCACACCAGTTTGATTTAAGAAGCCCATGACACCAATATTTGCATTGCCATACCAGGCAATGTTACTTAGGTGACGTTCAGCGGCTAAACGCGCTGACTGAACCTTGTCCGGTTCAAGTGCAATATTCATTTTCTGAGCAGTTTCTAGCTCAAGTACAGAATACCAGTAACTGATGGTACCTACCTTAATTGGTAGCGATACAGTGTCGTAATCGACTTCTGCCACAGGAATATCATTCCCGGTACCAGAATATTCTTTACCAATACCAACACCCTTTTTACGGGTTAAGACTTCACCACCACCGAACACACCGCTTACAGGTTTAACAGGGATGTACTTGGCGTAATCCATGACCTGCTGTAGCTGTGGGTCCATTTCGTTAAATTCTTCCAGTTTAACGAATAGTTGGGCCAATGCATCAATGTTAAATGCATCACCAATATTTGCTTGAACCATTTGAGCTACAGGCGTTAAACGTAGCTTCATTGCCGCCAATTTACTCATAATTATTATGCCCCACGTAATCGAACAGCAGCTAAGCCCTGCTCATTTGAAATTGTTTCCCAAGATGCGTTCGGTAACTCGGTACCATCTGTTGCAGTTGGAGATAAAGAACCCAACGGCGCTGCTGTAGTGCCATTAGCCGTTTTGACATAAACCTTTGTGTTAATGTCAGTAACAGGAGCTGTGGTTTTCACCCAAATTGAACCAATCGTCATGACTGGCGCAACATCGGTTGCCTTATAGGCTTCTTTGCCATCAGCTGTTTTGCCTGACTTACCTACGCCGTGGCGCAGAATAATCCCAAACTTGGTATTGGTTGCCCCCGTTACTGCAGTAACCGTTTTACCGTCTGCAGTACGTACCACAACATCACCGTCATTTACCAAAACTGAACCAGATACTGGTAGGGATAAAATATCCTCAGGCCCAATGAGGTGAAATTTCATGCCTGGTACGGCATCGTATTGCTTAACCATGATTTACATCCCCTTAGATTGTTTTGTATGCATCTTCTTTACTGTAGGTCTTTTCATCCCCACCGCCTGCAGGCTTGCCATCACCAACTTTATTGTGTTGTTGGTCATTTAATGCATCACCTACTGAATTGGTTGGTACCGTACCTTTAACTGCAGATAATGCGCGGAATGCGGTATCGATCTGCTCAGGCTTGGCATCACCTACTGAAACAGATCCCAACAGTGCACCGACCAAAGCATCACCAGCTTTAGCTGCAATCACATCACGCTTGATCTGCTCACAACTGCAACCTTCCGTTTTAATCGTTGGTACCAACGCTTTAGCATCCGCAATAACAGTTGCTCGTTCAGTTGCCGCCTGCTCCAGTTTCTCAGGCGTAATCTGATTGCGTTCCAGATCCCCCACTTTCTGTTCAAGGGTGGCTTTATCGGTATGGAGTTTATCTACAACAGCTTGAACGGCTGTTAACTCATCTCCGATCGAAAACTGTTGATCACCTACTTTCAATTTTGCAGCCTTCAGGTTCTTCAGTTGCTCTTCTTGAATCTTCAATGCATCTGCCAAGGCTTTGTTATCGCCAATTTCAAAACGCATACCGTTTACATTTACTTCCATTGTTGTTGCCCCTTTTAGAGTTTGGTTTTGGTCACCGATGCGGCAATCGCCCCCGCAACGGCCGTATTTCACCAGCGCCATGTGATCGCCGTTAAAATTGATAAACTTGGCTTGATACGGCGTACCATCTGGCGCCGTACCTTGCTCAAGAACTAAAATTGCTGCATAACCGAGTGACATCTCGATACGCTCATTGCTTTGGATAAGATCGATACTGATCTTGTCCTTGATGAGCAAATCCCCAACCAGATAATCACCCTCTTGGCGCACGTTCTCACAGTAGCCAATGTGGTAATCCTTCCAGTTAGAGGCATTAATCTCATTTTTGGGAGGATGGTAGTCAGTAACATCTACGCCATTGAAACTCTTAATAGTCTCGGGCTTAAAGAGTTCTTCAGCTGGTGTGTAGACATTAATGTTCTGATCGGGGGTAAATCCTTCCAGATTAGGAAACTCGTATGCGTAGTACTGCCTTACCTGAGGTGCTTTGGCCAAGCGCACATTCACGCATTTCAGATACCCTTCTTTGGTAAATGAACGAGAGGATTCGCTTGGCGCAAAGTCACCAACTTTGAGTTGATAAATTATTTTCATGAATTGCGCCCAATAAAAAACCACCTTAAAAGGTGGCTCTTTAATCTGATAAAAATTAAACTATTAAAAAAACATAAAGGTAGATAAATGAATCCTCTAATAAATACTTGGTTAGTGATCGGTAATAATTCGGATCAAATACAAACGATTCTTGCAATAATAGGATTGGTACTTGCTGTGATTGCAGCATTGTATGCAAAAAAACAAATAAAACTATCTCAAGATCAAAGACTATTTGAATTAAAATTAGCAATACTTAGTGCCGCCTATGAATGCAAAGATTTAATTTATGAAATCAAACACAAACATAACGCTCTTAAATCTGAATTTTCAAAATTACTTCAGGCACGTAACTTATCCCTTGAAAGTAATGTTATTGGTTTTGATTACGACTATCATGAATATTTTGATATGCAATTAAATCAATTAAATGCACCAGAAGATGTAGTCAATACTCTAATAAAAGAGTTAAGTAATGAAAAACAAAATCCATCATTACAAGAACTAGAAAGATATTTAAAACACCTAATTACATCAAAAGGAAGTATATATAATGCTCATAATGGATACTTAAGACAAATTGAAGAGCTCAAACAAAAAAATGAGGCCTTTAATCAATAAGTATATCCTCATAATTAGGCAACGCCGTACAACGGCATCGGATAGGCTCACCAGGATGGCCACCAGCTGGCGGGTCATCCCATCTAAACGTCTCACCCTGCTTATGTCGATGGTCTAACCGAACACGCTCATCTTTGGCCGTTTGCCAGGTATAAGTCTCAACACCCATCGACAACTGCCTCGCTTTATTAATTTGACCATTAATCTTGCCCATCTGATCTGCAGCAATTAAACGTGCACGGTAATCGGTAGTTTGACCGAGCTTGGCAATTGCCTTTGCCAGTTCCTCATTAGTCTGTCCCGTCTGTAGCGCATTTAAAACCAGAGCTTCTACCTTGTCGGCGTATTGGCTTGGTATCGATCTAATTAAAGAAACGTTCGCCTCGATATTGGTATCAACAACATCCTGAATATCTGAGGCACGATAGAACGGCGTAAGATCCACCCCAATAATTGACTTGGTGTGCTCTGCTATCTGCTTATCAACTTCCTTCCGGGTATCGTTGACAACTTTCGTAGCTACGGGCCTTGAGACCTCTACAACGTATTTTGTCAGTTTTTCCCGGAACGCCGTAATCATGTCTGAAAACCAAGCATCACCAATATTCTGACCAACAGTAGGGATAACTAGATCCTTGGTCTGTTCCTGGCAATATTGGGAAATGGCCAGTAATTGCCGCATGTAGTAAAACTCAATACGGCGATTCACCTTTACTGGTCTTGGCTTGGTTGCCTTTCGTCCCTTCTTACGCTTTTTGGCTTCCTGCAGGTGGGGTTTCAATATCTGGATTATCGTCGTCATCAACATTCACCATTAATTCAAGCTGTTTGATATGCTTCTCATCGATCACAGAGTAGACCTCATCAATAACTAGCTGCCGTGCAATCTGTGGTTCCGTGATAATGCCCATTTCCAGATATTTAGCATCTCGTTCCGCATTGGCCTTTTCTACCTCAGCGCGAACTTTGGCATCAAGCTGCCACAATGGATTAAACACAATGCCAAGACCAGGTATCTGACGGCCAAATGATGTCTGACAGATCACTGCCAATAGTCGCAACATGAAGGGTTTAAGCGTCCAAGTCTGCTTTGTCGCGATACTATCATAATAGTTGCGTGTATCATGCTCACCCGTGGCATTCATGCCTGCAGGTGATTGACCAAACAGAATCGTGTATGGCATTTCTGCAGCACCAGATGCTTGAATTGAGAACTCGCGCATCATGTCGGGCAGGCCGGCAAAGTTATAAGTCTTAGAGTTATATTCCTCTTCCTTATCTAAAACGATCATGCCGTTCAGGCTCTTTAACAGACCGACACTCAAGAAACGTTCAGCTACTGCCTTCATATCCTCTTTGATCTTATCCACCAGTCCTGGCGTACTAATCACATCGATTTTAGATTCATGGACCAAACTTGCCGATGCCTTTTTAACTGATGCGTGGTCTAGCAGTTCCTCATAAACTTCCTGCAACACGCTTTGCGGATCTTCATTCACTACATCGGCATGACTAAATTTAATAAGACGACTGTGATGAATGCGCTGATTGGATTTACCATCGATGTTGAGCTTGTAGAACTCTGGCTGTTTGATAAGGCCACCACATTGACTTGGTGGCAAATACTTGGTGGTATCTGCCTCAATGTACTTTTTCTTCAGTACAGTGAAAAACTCCAAACGGCCAATGCCTAATTTATTCAACTCAAATGGCTGGTCCAAATTACCACCATCAACCGTGCCTAGCAGCACATAAGTAACGCCGTACAAGCGAGATAGCACCAAACTAGACAATAAGACACCATCCAGATTAAAGCGCTTACATGCCTCCTCAAGCTTAGCCAGGTCATTATCCTGAATGCCTTCATAGAACCAGCCTGCCCGTAACATGTCACTGGCAGGGCGATTCACAATCCGTTTAGCTAACCAATGTTGATAGACCGCTTCAAGTTGATCATCTGGAATAGTCTTCTTTACGAAATGTCCATGTGATGCCTTGTCACGCTCAGTACCAATGTTGGAGACAAAATTTGTATAAGCCCCTGCATCGCCAATAGCATCGGGCTTTTTATTCTCAGCCATAATTTTTCCTAATCAAATACAGTGGATGCATGTGCAATAGGTGCAAACGTCATAACAACAGCATCTGCAACGTTGGGGCTTTCAACACCACGTTTTTTTAAATCCTTTTTACTCTCTACCACTACACGACCATCGGCCGCAGTTTGACGTCTTGGGGCAGATAGCTCATCCATTAATTGTTCCAAGTGTGAGCATTCACTGGAAATGCTGATCAACTTATCAATTGGATATTTATGCCCTTTCTTAACAGCGTTATAGGTATTTCTGAACCGATCTGCCAACAACCACCATGCTTGAGCTTTTAAGTTGTAGAACATATCTTTGTTCTTCACCTGTGTGCCGTCATAGATACCCTCAGGATTATGCACTGCGTCGGCTGCATTAAACTTTAAATACTTAATGTGCAGACGGCGCAATTTATTTAACTCTTTGAATTTTGAACCAGCTGAAGCACCCACTCCAATAGAGTCATAAATGATTCGAGCTTGATATCTTTCTGCCAATGTATAAGTCCGTGTACAGCTCTCCAAGAGTTCATCCTCTTGACCTTTCCACTCATCTACATCATGCAGAATTGATCCATGACTTAAAGCGTTTGCACATTTATCATCACCATCATCAGCAACGTCAAAACCTACCCTTTTGGTCCCCAGCCCTTCAAATCCTAAAATAAGATGAGCATCAATGGCCGCAAGGATCCAACTTCGCTTAATAATGACTGAATCATCATCTTCCTTGGCATATCCCATATAAACATGGTTATAGTTATCCTCATCCTCTTCTTTTGCCGCTGCAGCAATAGCAAGAGCTGTTTGAGAAAGGAAAGGATTATCTGGGTAGTTAATTTTACGGACCACTGTATTAGGTGGTGGATTAGTCACGAAACGACGATATACAAAATCGGTAGTGAGCTTAGGATTAAAAACAATCCAAAATTGTGAATGCTCTTTTCGAATTGTTGGCTCTAATATTTCCCACTGCTCCTTAGTAATATTGTGCGCCTCTTCAAGCCAACAAATATCCACACCTTCTAATGACTTAATCTCATCAATATTTCGCCATAAACCATAGAATAAATATTCAGAACCGGTATAAATATTTTCAATCTTATTATTTAGAATTCGGAAGCGGTCCTTTAAGCCGAAACGTTCAATTTGCACCTTCAGCAAAGAATAAACTGATTCTTCAATCTTATTTTGGAACTGTCGTGCGCAAAGAACCCGCAATTTATAGTTGTCTGAAAGAAAAATAGAGAATCCTGCTGCATCCCAAGACTTTGATGAAAACCGTCCGCCGTATAAAACTTTATTACGTGCTGGTTCTAACCAAAAATCCTCAAGAGCTGGATTCAGTGTCGGTAGATTTTCTGCCATAAAAATGCCCTAAACCAGATGGATATGAAGTTTCATTTTTGACTGAGCTTTCAATCTTATTGGTGTACTGACCACCGCTATCTTTTGCCGCCTGTTCAAGTAACTTCATTTTGGTTTTAACGTTACGTGATATATCCAAGTATTTTTGATACTGGCGCAAGCGGTAATGTTTGTTAGCGATAGGGATATCTATTAAGCCGTCATCAAATTTCTTCCTGGTCTCATTGAACAGGTCGACATATTTCACACTTAGATTACGACCAGAATATTTGGTCGGATCGTAGGATTGACATTGACTACGGGTAACATCAACTCCAAATTCTTGTTTGACGCTCTCCACTACCTCTTGAGGGGTATCACGGCAAGCAAGAGACTGAACTATAAAGATTTTTACAGGCTCTTTTAGTGCCGCCATAAACGCACCTCCGTACAGCTACGTACAACAAGACAGGCAAAAAAATGAGCCAACCAGCTCAACCAATAATGCATGTCCCACAGCACTTGGAAATATTTACTTCTGATACAAACGGCGTTTGCTTCGCCACTTCTACAAGTCGCTTAACGTTATCGCTCGCTCCCCAACGTTTGACCACGCCTATAAACTCCTCTACATCGTGGCCAGCAAGATAATGCTTTGGTAAGCCTGTCATATCACTGTAGAGAGGCTCGCCGTACTCATCCTGTTCTACGCCTATGTGGTAAAGCTCATGCTCTATCAATGCGCAAAATTCACTATCACTGGCCTGTTCACAAAAACTGGCGTCAATAGTGATGAGGTAAACAGGCACATAACCGAACCAGTCTCGCATCTGTTGCTCTTGTCGGGCTTTACGCCAACCACCCTGGTTAAACATCACCTTTTCGCACTGGCCAAGGACCATACGCTTTTTGGCTACACAAGCGGATGATGCCCATGCAAATGCCAAAAATTCTTCACTGTCATGGATAAGCTCAGCAATATGGTCATGGTCTGGATTATGTAGTGGTCCACCAATGGTTAAAAAGTTCTTTACCACCCAATCCATAAGATCTGGTGCAGGTGCAAGGCGTATTGCTTCTTCCTCGTCTGCTTTATCCATCAATTCCATTGGTGGAAATGGTCGAATCTGGCTCATTAAATCTCTGCCTTTTTATACTTTTAAGCCACTGGTCAGCGTAGCTTGCTTCAATCTGCGTTAGTCCTGATTCATCAATCTTGTATCGAGTAGATGATTCAATCCTTACAACCGTATAACCCTTCTCCCAAGCTTGATCATATTTATCAAGACTCCAAGCTTTATTTGCCAATTTACCTTTACGGCCACCAGACCAAGGACCACCAGAAATCTCAATTAAGATCCTATCCTCAATAAGGTGAAAGTCGTAACGCCAGTGTTTTGTTGATTTGAATTGGAATAATTTTTCAAACTTTATCTCTAATATCTGTAAAGCACGTTCCAAATCTCCAAAGGTATCTAAATAAGCTTGTTTGGCTTTCGGTAGCGGCTTGCTTTTAGGTTTAGTTTTGGGTGGTTGTTTTCTGGTGAGAGCAAAATATTTTGAAATATCCATCAATTTCACTCATAAAAAAACCACCCATAGGTGGCCTCTCCTAAATTTAGATTAAAGTTTTGTTGATTTTTCTTCTAATAATTTTTTTACGTTAGCTTTAAATGAATCGGTTTGAGCTGAAAGTAACAGAACCTTTTCAGACCCAAAATCTAGAGGAATTCTCTTTGCAAAATTGTCATCTAATTCAGTTCTTATCCAATTTTCTATAAAACACATATTTCTATTTATTTCCTCACCATACTTTCCACAATCATTTATTAATAATTCAATTTTAAACTGTATCAGTTTTAACTGTGCATATAACTGACCAACATCTTTCATTGCCTCTTTTAAAATATTGAATTCCTCATCAACATTACCAAGCGCAAAGTCGTGATCTACTATATATTTATTCGTTCGATCAACGTTCTCTTTTACTGCGCCTAAATAGATGGAACACAGGTTTTTAAAGTCATCAAGCCATTTTTTTCTAATCTCTATCTGAAATCTATAATCTTCTAAATTAATATCTGTCTGTTTTTTTAAGAATGCTTTCAGATCTTCTAATTCTTTATCATGGGTTGATTTTATTACACCCTTTAACTTTTCCAGCGAAATGTCATATTCGTGCTTTATGCTATTTTTTAAACGCTCAAGAAACCAATTTTTAGCTAAATATAGAATTCCTCCCAAAGTCAGGGAAGGTGCAAGCGTTATAACCACGTAATCTAGAATATTCATTTAACCCCCCAATATATAGGGTTATTATAGCATTTGAGAAAAAAAACTCACATTTCTGTGAGCTTCATTATTAAAATTTATGAAAGATATGGATATTTTGAGCCAAATGTTTATTGGCGATTACTGTTGTTTCGGCATATGGCATTTCAGCACATAGCCAAAACCTGTATGGCTTACCTTCAACAATGTATGTCTGGCAGTTATATGATGATTTCTTGGTAGCATCAATTTCGCTTGCTTCAAAATAGGTCCCTTCTCGGTTAGTCACAACCACACCGTCCAGATCACCACCAATACAAATATTTATCATAATTATCCGTTAAATTATGATTCACAGCTTAACACATAAAGTAAAAAGCCCCGCTAATAACATGTGTGTCAGCGGGGCTTCTTGTGCCGAAATACGCTCGGCCAGTTGACTCGCACTGCGCTAATACGAGTGAGGGTAGAGTTTTAAAAGCCCAACCACGTGCAGGGCATAAAAGAAAACCTCTCGAAGGAGGTTAGCGTTTACTAATTATGATTCAATCTTACTTTTAATTTTCAGTAGGTCCCCATAAAGTTTAATCGCCTCGTCTATTTCTTTTTCGACGTCTTCGCGACTACGATTAACATAAGCCATGTAATTCTGAATCATTTGGTCATCTATTAAGAGAAGTACCTTACTTGGAGTTGGGTATCCTTGTGAGAGCTCATTAGTTAGACATGTCCGTAATTTAGAATCTAACCCCATGATTTGTTGGTAGTGATTCTCAATCAATATATGAACAACATGCCTAATCCTATCTTTTAAAATATCTATTGCGTTTGATTTTTCAATTTGAGCATACAGATCAATAAAATTCTTTGCTCTTTCATCCTTTAAGCAAATGGTTCCCCATCCACCCGAAAAATCTAAAGACTTTCCTAACATTAGCCCAAAAGTTTGAATCCTAGATTCACGCAATGTCTCTATTGCTTCATTAACTTCATCTTTTGCTTGTTTTAACTTAATTAGGTTCCCACCAATAGATAGTTCTTGAATCTCACTTAAGAAATTGATAATTAGACAAACAAACATTGATGCAATTACTAATGCAACAAATTCAGTACCGTTTATTTTTCCCTTATCTAGAACAAAATATGACAACATGCATAATAATGAAAATGTAAAAATCAAAAATATATTTTTTAAGACAATTTTATTAAAAATAGCCAGATAAATTTTTTTAAAAAAACTCATATGCAAATTCAGGATTAATTATATTTGTATTATCATATCTCTATTAATCAAAAAAGCCCACCTTTCGATGAGCTTTTAAGTACTTAGTGGATTACCATAACTTCGTCCACTATAACAGAAATATGCCACAATCCGTCTAGACAGTCAATCCCACATAGCAAACTCTGAATAAATGGTTATTTTATAATGATTTTTCAGTGTTTCCTCAAGATGTAAACAGTCCTCTTGATTTAATTTGCTTGGATATAAAAGAAATACTGTCACATCTCCATCACTATTAAAATATGATGCATTTCCTAGAGTTTCTAACCAGTTTTTAATGTCTTTTTTATGCTCTTTATCAAGACCTTTGAATGGTAACTCTATTGATTTCATAATTCCAACTCAGTTTTTCAACCTTTTATCATGTCCTGCAATATAGAATCTAGCACAACTTACCATAATTGCAGCCTGAGCTTTAGATTGGTTTGTTTCTTGAGCAACTTTCCCTAAACCTTTATTCTCTACCTTGTTCTTGATCAAACACATAAGAGCAAACTTTGTAGTGAAGTCTGTATTTTCTGAATTTAATAAACTACGTAGCAAAGACTGTATCTGATCAGCTTCATAATCATTGATCTCACAACGAATGTAAGACTTGCCTTTTGGAATTTTCTTTCCTGCCTCACGCATCAACCAGTAAATTTGATTGATATGCAAACCATCGGGTAAATCCCCACTTTTCATGCGCACAGTTTCACACCAAGCACCGAACTGTTCTAACCATCCATCAATTGTGTACTTAGACCAGTCCATAGTTTTGTTTGTTGTGATTGCATTCATCTGTTCATACCTCTTTAATATCAATGCCGTGAACCGTTTTCATAAAGTGCTTTTTAGTGCGATAACTTGGTAACTTTCTAGTTGCTGCTGACTTCACATCTTCAACTATGTATTTATCCGCTATGTAGTATGTGAAATCAGCAAAATATCTAACTGCTGGCTTTGCCCGCTTCTCCCTCTCTAGTTTTGTTTTTGGTGCCAGTTCAAACTTAGTGTGATGATCTAGGCCGTGAATCTCTCCGCGTTGCTGCATAGCCTTGAGCTCGATGTACCTCTTGTACTCTTTTTTGCTGTCAAAGGTCATACCATCGCATTCGACCTTACTGGCATTGAACTTGTTGCGTTTAGCAGACTTAGGCTGACGAGACAGCTTAAGGATTTCTTCACGGTACTGGGCGATGGTCATTGAGGTCATAAACTAATTACACCAATGCTTCACATGATTCAGAACAAGATCCCGATTCATATCGTTTGCTGCTTCGTAATGCTTTGTACATTTCATCACGATCACGGTCTTTAAATGCTTCAACCACATCGCTCATATGTAAGCGTTTTCGATACATGCGATGGTGATTGTATTTACGACCTTCGGATCTAACGTCTGGACCTTCGGTTACACCGATCCATTTCATCGCCATTTCGGGTTCATCTTTTGCAGCAAGCGCTACTTTGTTTAATGTTTTTTTAATACAGAAAACGCAGTTACCAAGATGCTCAGTGATTGCTAAATCAAAAGGTTGTTGCTCCCACCAATCCAGAACATCATCTTTCTCAAATTCACAAATTTCTGCTAAATAACGAAACCCTTCTTTCTGGTGTTTCGCATCTTTATGTATTGGCAAATTTAATTTTTCTAATACCTCAATTGGTAATCGTGTTGGTTCATCAATTCGCATCCCAATCCAACGCTCAAAGTTTTTCCCGAAGGTTTCTGCGCAATATTTTTCAAATGGTTCAGTTTTCATTCTTGCGGTGCAGAAAGGAGTGTTGTAATACGGACTACCATACTTCTTAAGCATGTCTTTCCAAGGTTCTAAGTCCTGTTTTAAGTCATCAAGAGAAATGATTTTGTAGCTAACACCCTTCTTCATCTGCGGATTTACAACAACACGAAGGCAAACAAGATTAATTCCCCAATGCTTTACGATGTCTTTGATAAATTGATATGTAGCAGGATGTTCAGCTCCAGTATCCATAAATACAAAGTGAGCATCTGGATCTGATTTAAAAAGATGAACTAAGTAAGCTGAAGTACGTCCACCGCTAAAGCTGATAACTTTCTTCACGCTGCATTCCCCTTGTGTTCGTTGCTGATGTTGATCAGGTACTCAGCCCACTTTTTGAGGTTTTCAGGTTCTTTAAGCATTGACTCCAAACGCTTAGCCAGTTGCTCATAGCTTTCGTTGCCTTCCGAATATTTACCGAACTCAGGTAAACGGGATAACTTACTTGCAAAGAAATATCTTTGTTTGTCAGTCAAAGTATTCTTGGATTTAGCTGGTTGCTTCTGGGTTGGTTGAGATGAGTTTTTCAAACGATCCTGTTTTGCTTTCGCTTCAAGTAACCAGTTTGCAAAGTGGTAAATCATGAGTTCATCACACATGCTCTTTTCAGCATTGAATAATTCAAACGCTCTTAGCTCACGGTTGAACCAAGTCGATGAGATGATCTCGTTTGTATCGATCTCAGGATTTGCTTGAGCAATTTCCAAACTCAATTTTTTTGAACAAAGCCATTGGTTTTTATTTTTAGATTCTAATGGGAGGTTCTTTGGTAGATTCCGTGTCCCAACGTTGGGACTCTTTAACGGAATTGTTGGGACTCTTTCATGGAATTGTTGGAACTGTTCCACTGATGGAACTGTTCCATTGTTGGTACTCTTTAAATCCTCATTTTCATCATCAAAGAGTACCGTTGTTGGTACTGTTTCTCGGCCTTTAACACCGATCAAATTATAAACTTTTACCTGTTTTGTACGGCCTTTTCGCTCACCTGTATCAACAATCAAACCGTCCTCAATTAACTCATCTATAATTTTGAGTACAGTTTTACGATCCATCTCAGTATCTTCAACAAGACGGGCAATACTTGGATAGCAAACATGATCTTCACCAGCGCGATCTGCCAGTGAGAGTAAAACTAGCTTTTTAAGAGGCTTTAGTGCTCCACCCCTTTTCTGTTTCTGACGTGTTTTCCACGCCCAAATTGATGCATCTAAACTCATGCTGCACCACCTTGTTTATACTTTCTACGTCTATAGCGAACGTCATAACAAGCTTTGCAAGTTGCAGAATATTGCTTCACTTTTTTTCCGTTGCGGTTGGACCATTGAAACCAAAAGAATTCATCGTCCAATGGGTAATAATCTTGGCATTCGATACAGAGCTTTTCTGTTCCGAGCTCAGTTTCTATTTTTTTGGGTAATGGGATTACTGTCATTGTTCACCGTCCTGATCACCCATCTGGATAAATCGCCCAAAGCATTTAATCTTCCCAGCACGTTTAAGGCTTGCCACCACTTCCGATGCCTGCCATAAATTCATACCTTTCAAGTCATGCAGATGTTCAATAAACTCATCACGGGTTACTGCTGCCTGTTTTTCGTCACCATTGCGCTTACGTAAATTTGCACGGCGCTTATCCAGCATCTTTTCAAGTACTTCGAGAGATGGCGCATACCAAGACTGTGTAGCTTGGATTTGTTTCTGTTCTGCAAGCTGCTGCTTGTTTGATAATGTGCTGTTTGATATATTGGTCATGTTCTTTGGTTCCAAAAATTAATGAACACTGCTCAAAGCTCGATCTCGCACATCGGGCTTTTTGCTTATTTGGAATACAGAAAATAGATTTTTGAATACATTCATGTATTCGCTTGAATTCATTGTATTCTTTGATTTTTTCTTCGCTTCGCTTAAAGATTGACCCAAATCAACTTCAATCTTTAATTCAATGGCCTCTCTAATCCATTTCGCCCGATTACCTTCTGCCAAATCGTCAACTATCAATTTCACTTCAACAGGAACACGTGTTGTCATCGGCTCAAGTAATTTTTCACTAGGTTTAATTTGTGCATTTAAGTTCTGCATAGATGTACCTCTTTGTGTTGCTCTTGCTGGACTAGAGCATCAAGGGCACAACCTTTTTCATATTTCACACTTCGCTGTATCCCTTTACTAATTCTGGAAACTGAACTCTGTTCAATTCCACTTTTTTCACTAATGAACTGCTGGGTGTAGTTTCTAGAAAGCAAATAGTTAATTTTTTCTTGCAAGGTCAATTGCACCATTAAGAATCTCCAGTTATATGCACATTTACATTTTATGCAAACTTGCATAACTGTCAATGCAAATGTGAGTTATTTTAAAAAAATTATGATTATTTGCATAAAATAGTAATGCATTCCGATTGGTACTTATTTATGAGTCTTTTAAAATCGAACATCGAATACTTGTTAACTAAATTTGACACCAACCCGACTAAACTTGAGAAAAGCCATCCTGAAATTGAACAATCAACACTTTTTCGGATTCAGAATGGAATAACTAAAAATCCAAGATATTCAACTCTGGCACCCTTTGCTAAATGGGCAGGTGTTGATGTTGGTGACTTGTTTGAAAAAGACTTAAGTAAAGAAGATACAAGTAGAAAAACCAAAGAAATTAATTTTTCCAGTAACTTACAACCAGGTTACGCAAAATTAGCGCCTGTATTATCGTGGGTGCAAGCTGGTGAGTTTACGAATGTTGCTGCAGTTGATTTATCCCAAATAGAAGAATGGTTACCACTTCCAGATGAATGCACAAATTGCTTCTATCTTAAAGTTCAAGGGGTTAGTAATAGTCCGACATTCATTGAGGGAGATTATATTTTGGTGGATCCTGATGTGTATTATGGAGATATGCAGTCAGGAGATATCATCGTTGTTAGAAGATTTGATGATGCTACCTTTAAAAAGTTAGTCATTGAATCTGATAATTCTCGTTACTTACAAGCATTAAACCCAGACTTTAAACCTAACATTATTCCATTGGATGAACATTGTGTCTTTATTGGGGAGGTGGTGGATTCAATACGCTATATGTATAAATCAAGACGCAGATCGAAAACACGACATAGTTAAGAAAAAAATAGTACTAGCCCACTTTTATAGTGGGTTTTTTTATGCATTTTAAAAAAAATAATGCAAATATGCATAATTAAATATTGCATTAAATAATGCAAATATGCATAATTCTTCTCGTAGACGGCAAAAAGCCCCGAAAAATCTTGGCGGACTGGACGGGGCTCTTCACTTACATGAGGTTCATTATGGAACAAAATGTTTTAAATCACAACCGTAGCTACGTCTCTGGCAAGTCTTTGCTTAAAGGATGTGCTTTGGCGGCAATTACAGCTGGTACTTTATCGGGCGCTTATGCTCTTGTAACCAAGCCAGTTGATCTAGCCCCTGCTTACAACTATGCAAATACGCAATCTACATATGGCGTATTAGCAGTTCAAATTACTTCTGATAGCACTGGCCAAGCCGTAGTAAATCTTGATGGCTTCCGTGTGTACACAAGCTTTGATTTTAAGTTGGTACCAGATGATAACGGTCAACTTGGTAGCAATGACGAAGCTGTATTTATCTATAACTTGGCTGTTGACCGTGTCTTAACTCCAAGTGGCGGCAGTTATAACGATTTCACCAATGCTGACGACATCCGCAACATGATCTCAGTGATCACGGCCCATATCGAAAAAAACCGTATGGTTCGGGGGTGATCATGAACATTACTAAATATACCACCCCATTCCGCGAGTTCTTATTTAAAGATGCGCAAGGCTTTTACCACGTTCGCCTTGGTATGAAAAAAATCTTCATGGCCAAAGTTTCTTTGAACTATACGCCTGATTTCGATAATGACTTTTTTGGCGGTGCACAGGAATTGGCATTCGACTGGTACACAGTTCGAGTGAAGGACGATAAAGATTCTGAACCTCGTCAAATTACCACGGATGAACTGTCTATTCCTTGGGTTAAGCGTGAATTAAAACGTGCCATTAATGAACAACGTTCTAAGGAACGTAATGCACGTAACAGCCAAACATCACGTTATAGCGCAAACCAGCGCACCGCTTACCACAACGCACGATCTAATTAAGGGGATTGTCATGTCACAACAACAAAATCAGTCTGCTGAATTGGATGTGTTAAGCACCATTCAGCAAGAATTAAAAGCACCAAAGAGCAAATTCAACAAATTTGGTAACTTTCATTACCGCAGCCTTGAGGACATTCTTGAGGGCGTTAAACCATACTTAGCACAACACGGTGCAAGTCTGGTCCTTACAGATGAAGTTCAAGAGATCGGATCTGTTGTGGTCCTTACTGCCAAAGCTGTATTTACAGATGCTACTGGTAAACAAATAGTTGTAACTGCCCATGCTGGTGTAGACATCAATAAAAAAGGAATGGATGTTGCTCAAACTTTTGGTGCATCAAGTTCTTATGCTCGTAAATATGCATTAAATGGCTTATTCCTAATTGATGATACCCAAGATGCTGATACTGATGCCTACCAGCAACAAACTGGTGCACAAGGTCAAAATAACCAGCAAAGCAGAGGCCAAAATCAACAAAATGCGAATGGCCAGAATAACCAGCGCGGGAATTACCAACAAAACCAAAACACATCTCAGCAACAGAATCAGCTTGTTCAAAAGTCTATGGGCCAGCGTTTTCAAGATGCCTTGGTATCTATCAGCAAAGCGAATAAGCCCGCTACTTTAGAAAAGGCATTGAGTACGTTTAACGGCACTAATTTTTATGCCGGTATCAGAAAGGCATGCCAAGCACGTGCCGACCAACAAGGCTGGGAATTACCAATGCCTTCGCAAGTTCAAAATCAACAAAACAACCAGATGCATCACTAGGACACGGCTATGAATAATATTTTAAATGCCCAAGAGGCTTTTGCAGCTCTACAAAAAGGTAAAACAGTATTATGTCGTTACGCTGGTGATGGTGTTCTTCATGCAGATAAAGATTTCAGTACTCTGGACCAAATGCCAGCGACCGTTTTTGGTCTGCCTAATTATGAATTTTGCATTCAATTAGAAATGTTGGAATTGGCTGGGATTAAATTCACCAAGCCATGCACAATCGATGAACTAGAAAAAGGTCAAGAGATCTATGTCTGTATTTTCCCATGTGCTGAAATCCACAAGACTAAATTTAATAATAGCTCTGATGTGATGAATTTCATTCGTTGTGGTGTAGTCCAGCGTGACGAGGAAAATGCAAAACTTCAGATGCAGGCCTATCACACCTTTTTAGGTTTGGATCTAGCATTGCCAGTTAATGAAGTACCTGACACCAAGAAAAAACAGACAAGTAAACGCCCTACTGCAAAGGAAATCGAAGCGCATAAAGATGTAATTCTTGATGCCATCGCTACTTGTGTTGATGCCGATGAGGTTGAAACAGTTTGTTCTGGTATCGAACAGTTCGGTTTTAATGATGATCAAATTCAAGCTATCAATACTGCCAAGTCTGCAAAATTGGAATTATTAGCTGCATGCATTCCCGCTCTAACAGAATTAGAGCCAGAATCACCAGAAATCATCATCCCGAATGAAGGTGGACATTACTTTGACAAGGTAAAAGCAGAGACTGCAGCATGGAATGGCCAATTGCAAGAATTGCTCGCAAGACTTCCTGAGACTAAAACACCTGAGGAAGCTAATGCCCTCGTCCGCTATACAAAGTCATGGACAGAAGACCAACGTCAACCATTGTTACGCGCTATCAGCCGCCGCTTGCAAGAGTTCCAAAATACTCAATCTAAAGCTGAACCATCATTAATGGTGAAGATCCAGACTGCCCCAGATCTTACAACTTTGGATGCACTTGAAATAGATGTTGGCGGACTAGATCCGATTGCACAGCCAGACATGATGCGCATCGTTAATACCCGCCGCCTACAGCTTGAAAGTGCAGCCAACGATGAGGGCCAGGCATCTTGAAATTCAACTATTCCACCATCACCCGAACACTAACAGTGTTCGGGGGCAACATGGCGCACATTTTCGATAATGTGAATGAATCTGAAATTCTGGCCCACGTAGCCAATGCAAAGTTAAAAGAAGCCACCTGGAGAAAAATAAAGTGAAAATCACCAGTATTGAATTTAATTCAAATATTCAATGTCCTAAATGTGGAAGTAGTCTGATTTCATTTGGAGCAAACCATGCAGGCCCTGGCCTCCAAGCAGAATGTCGTAATTGCGGCCATTGTTGGAGCTGAATACATGAAAATTGAAAACCTATGGGCAGTAAATATTCCAGAAGAACCAGATTCAGAGCTTTTGCACCCAGTTCCTACCAAAAAGATTGGTAAGCAGTTGGTCCATCGACTTAAGAAAGAAGCTTTGCAGGTATTCCATACTGTAGGGCAATCAATTGCAGATGCGATCACTTTGGAAGAATGGAACGGATCTCAAGAAGATCACACTAAGTATCTTCAAGACAATAAAAATTGGTGGAATGACACAACGTTTTTGGAGAATGATGATGTAGAAGCAGCAAGGGGTGGAAATTATGATTGACTTTATAGGTGATGTAGAGCGTCAGTATGAGCACTATTGTGATCTTGCTGAAGATGTGTGTTTTGGAGGATAGATATGGGTATGCAGCTATCAACTGAAGATTACTTATTTATGAAGTATAGAGCCCTAGTTGTTCAGCTTGATGATGTTTGTCAAGACTACTATCCTCACCTCACTAAAAAAGTAGTTTATGAGCGTGCTAATAAACAGGAATTCCCTTTCCCTTGTTTTAGATTAGATGGAAGCCAAAAATCTCCCTACTTTGTACATATTAGTGAATTGGCTGTGATGATTAATAAACGCCATGAAATGGCATTAAAAGACTACGCTACGTTTCACCGATAAGATGTAGCACATCTTCAATCTGAGGCGTATCTTTCCGTTTTTTTACAGATACATATATTTGTAGACATTTCCATGATTCATGTAAACTGACTTGCTGCAACTGAGGTATTGTGAAACCCTGTTCAGCAAGTCGTGTGCATCCCTCATGACGCAGGTCGTGAAATTTTAAATCATCGATCCCTAGAAATTTACATGCCTTTCTAAATTCTGCTGCCAAAGTATTTACATTCACTGGGAAAAGTAGCTTGTCGCTATACCCTAATTCTAACATGCGATTTCTATACTCAGGACGTTTTGCGATTTCTATAATAGTCCTGCATGGATCAAGGACATTAAACTCTTTATTATTACCTCTTGAACCTCTCGGGTTTTTTAAGTCCTTAACAAGCCATGATTGGTTATAGCTATCATCGTCATCCAAATCCAATCTACAAATTTCGGAAATACGTCTGCAAGAAAAAATAGCAAACCACATTAGCAAGTGCATTGGGTAAGTATTAGCTATAGTTTTCTTTTTCCATTTCTCATAAAAATACTTAGTTAATTTTAGTAGTTCCTTAGCTGTAGGAAGTCTATCTCGCGATGAACTTATAACCAACTGTCTTGTTTTTCTCATCTGAGCAGTGACACGGTCGAATGTATTAAGGTCAACTGGTATATTCCACATAACCGATGCGTGTACCAACACACTTCTAATCACAAGCATTTCTGTTTGAACTGAAATAGGCTTGTTTGGTAGATAACCCAATTCTTCACATCCTCTCCTACGCAATTTAACATGATTGGATATTTGCTCTGAGGTAAGATTTTGAATTTTGCACTTCGCAAGTGGAAATTTTTTAAGCCGTTTCAAGGAAATTATTTTTGATCTGCAATAGACATTTTCAACCTCTTCAAGATATTTATCTATTGCTTGCTTTAACGTATAGTCAGCTGTAGCAATACCTTTATTCAATAATATTTCTGGATTTTGCTCAATCTCAGCTTCTCTTTTGATGAGCCAGTTTTTTGCTATCTTTTTAGATGTAAAGGTTTTGCTTTCCTTATATGATGGCAAGCCCTTACGATTGATGCGAATTTCGGCTCGGTATTTAACCGTACCATTGGCGCTTTCTCTTAATGTAACTGTACCCATTTTTTACACCTTAAACTGTCAAAACAATTGTGGCGTAAATCAAGGCGTAAAAAAACTTATAAAAAAAGCAATAAAGAGCAAAACCAAGTGCAATAAAGCTAAATAAAAATTATCATAATTATATGTTTTTTATGCTAATTTATAAAAACCATTGATATATAAAGATTTTACGTATTATAGATATTAATCATGGAGTAAAATTACGCTGAAATAAGAGAATATTTAGAACCGCTCGAAAGAGCGGTTTTTTTAGATAAACGTATTGCTTAATATCAAAGCAAGTCTATTAAAAAATATTGATTTAATTATAATTTTCCATATTAACTTATAATATTATTTTGAGGGGAAAATGGATTTCTTACCAATTGAAATAGATAATCACAAAGTCTATGCAGGATTTTGGAAACGTCTAGCCGCTGCTATTATGGACTCACTATTAATGATTCCTCTAATGTTTATCGTCCATATTACTCAAAGTATATCGATAACCAGCTCAATGATCACATTAGTTGTTTCAAGCTTATTATTTTCTGCTTATGTCATTTACTTCCATTACCGATTTGGAGCTACTCTCGGAAAAATGGCGGTTGGTATAAAAATCACATGTCCTGATGGAACTCAGATTAACCTTAAACAAGCTTTATTAAGATCTTCCGTCGAGATCTGTCTTTCTTTGATCGCAGTTACAGCTCAACTTATTGCATTGAAATATGCTGATCCAGAAATATACTTAAATGCAGGTTTTACTGATCGAGCTAAATACATTCTTCTTTTATATCCAGCTTGGTATAGCTTGGTGAGTACCCTAAGCCAAATTTGGTGGTGGAGTGAATTTATTGTTTTACTTTTTAATAAAAGAAAACGGGCTATTCATGACTTTATGGCAGGTACAGTAGTCATAAAAAAAGCATATGCAAAATAAGAATTTGTAAGCTATTGAGTGATATTAACTTTAAAGAGTCAATAAATGGACGAATGATAATCTGTTAATTTTAATTTTTTCATCTGCTTATGTTTAATAATCGTTGCTTTTGATAAAACCCACCTCATCCACTGATGCACAAATCATAATCTCATCACCCAGCGACCACTCGGCTGCTCTAGCCGCCATAGCAGCTGGTACAGCTTCCGATCCTGGTCCTGCGGGAACATCATATGTGGCATGGGCATCATGTGGTAACAACACTGCATAACCTCGTGTTAAGGCAGCACGTGCTGTTGCAGCCACACACATTTCTGATAAAACACCACAGATGACTAAAGACTGAACTCTAAGATCATCTAAAATGTGCTGGAGTGATGTTCCCTCAAAACCATTGTCCTCACTTTTTCGTACCACGAACTCATGAGGCTCAGGAGCAAAGAATAACTCCCAACCCACTTGATAAGGCTCATCTGCCGTCCCAACTTCTCCGTCATTTTGCAGAAAAATTATTGGTGCGTGCACAGCCCTCGCCTTAGTAATTAAAGTACCAATTGAAACAATCAATTGCTCGGATGCAGGTACGGCATCTGCACCTGATACAAAAGCTTTTTGCATATCAACGATAATTAAAGCGTCTATAGAGCTCTGTGGATTTGAAATAGCAATCACCTGTGAATGGAACTCGGTTTAGGCTTTGAGTTTATCTTATTTATTATTCACATCAATTCTAAAAATCTTCCCGTTACAGACCAGAACTGTATAAATTTGCATATCAATTTCATATACATACTCTGTTGCCTCACATGAGCGACGTCCTTCTCTGTGAATAAAATATCTCGGGTAAGATTTTCCCATTTTTCTCAGCAAGTCGCTTTCTCGATCCCCCACATTAACCAGCTCACCAGAGGAGCGCATTGAGTTCGTTTCTCTAGCAGAAACCGATGTTGATATTAGAATTGAAAGCACTGCAAGTATGATATATTTCATTGTTATAAGCCTTTCTTATTAATCGATATAATTTATCAAATGGTTAAAATAAAGTCATTAGCAAACTATTTAACGGTTGCTTAGAGCAGCGGACTCATAATCCGTTAATCCAAAGGCCACCTCAGCCTCTCCTCAAACTCTATGATTTAAGGAGATGGTAGATTTCGATCTTGAGTTACCTTGATTTAGAAACTAATGCTGTACTTGCTCTTATATTCCGCATGCTCTGGTACATTGTGTATGTCCTGATCTGTCATTATTCCATGCTCAGGCACTTTGAAAGTGTTGTGTGCCTCATTTTTAGGCACAATCGGTGGTTTGGTATTGGCGTCATAATTTATTGAGGAACAACCAGCTAATCCTAGTCCCAATATTCCTGCAAGCAATAATTTTGTCATGAATCCCACCAATTACTATAAAAATCACATAATTTAGCAAATCGTTTAAATCATGTCTCATGACTAATATTTATGAAGCGCTTTACCTAAAAGACCGAAATATTGCAAACCAAGCAATTTTTAAAAGCAGTTTTCTTGTGATTTTTTATTATCATTCTATTCCTAAAAAAGACTACTCACTCTTACATATCGAAGTATACAAACCCTTGTTTTTTCTATATAAGAGATATTCATCCCTTAAAAAATGAGCATATCAATCATGGAGTCTGTCAGACTTTTATACGTGAGTAAAATTAAGAACATTGACTCGAACTTAAAAACAAATTTGATTGAAATCCTTGATGAGGCTGTAGATTTTAATTATCGTCATGATATTACTGGTGTTTTATATTATGGTCATGGCTATTTTGTACAATGTCTAGAAGGCCCAAAGAGTCTCATTGATGATCTATTTTACAATAAAATTGTGAAAGATGAGCGCCATATCAATTGCGAAATCCTCTATTACATTGAATGTAAAGATAAATTCTTCTCGCAATGGTCTATGAAATTTTCACCAATCAATCAAAATATTACTGATTTTTTCATGAAATATCATTTAGAAGAGTTTAACCCGTACTTGTTAACAGCAGAAACTGTCGAGAAGTTTGTTGCTGTTCTAGCAGGTGAACCTGAGTATGATGTTCAGGCTTATGTGTCTTAAAAAAACTTAATTTCCCCTCTATGGCATTCTTCCTCAAGAATGCCATTTAACTTATAAAAACAATTTTTTATTCAAAATAGATTGAAGCATTCGGTGAGAAGTGCTTATATATACAGCAGAGAGGACGACCTCTTTTTTATTTTTTCAAGCTTTAGGACGACCTAAAAATATTATTAAAGAGGTGTCCGCAATGGCTTGGGCTTATCTAATTTTAGCTGGTATTTTTGAAATTATCTGGGCATATTCCATGAAAATGTCCGAAGGTTTTACTAAATTAACCCCTAGCATCATTACCATTATTTTTATGATCCTGAGTTTTGGCTTACTCGCTGTGGCAATGAAAACACTGCCTTTAGGCACAGCCTATACAGTATGGGTTGGAATTGGTGCAGTAGGTGCATTTCTGATTGGAATATTCTTTTTAAATGAACCGATGGGTTTATTGCGTCTTTTGGCAGCAGCCTCAATCGTTTTTGGTGTTGTATTGATGAAACTGACCACCGAGTAACGTTTATTTCATAAAGCCCTTTTCAGGGCTTTTTTTAATGTTATTAAATTGCATCTTTTCAAGCTATGCTAGGCTAAGAAGTCTTTAAGCCTTTGATAAGGAGCAATACGTTGTACGAAATACGAAAAGCAACATCAAATGATTTTAATGAATTAACAAAAATATGGCTGCAAGCCTCAATCAAAGCACATCATTTTATTCCTGCAAGCTATTGGGAAAGCAATACAACCAAGATGCAAGAGATCTATTTACCCATGTCTGAAGTTTATATTGCGGAAGATGCAATCAATATTTATGGGTTTATTGCCTTGGTAGAAGACACTGTTGCAGCTCTCTTCGTATCTCCTGAACACCAAGCAAAAGGCATAGGCAAACAACTGATCTCATACGCACAGGATATGAGAAGCCGTCTAGAGTTAAATGTCTATCAAGAAAATAAAAACAGTGTAAAATTTTATCTGGCTAGTGGCTTTAGAATTATAAATGAAGGCCTCGATACAGCCAACAATGCAAAAGAATATGTCATGCTTTGGGAGAAATCGTAGAATCTACATCAACGTTTCGTTGCTATAAACATTGATTTTATCGTTTTAAGAAAAGTGTTCTTTCTACTTCACGACGGCGCACCAATCCCTTTAGAATTTGCCCACCACCTTTATTCCATACCAGAAACTGATCTGCCGCGGCTTGATAGTCTCCAGCATTTAAATACTTGAGCAGTGTTGAATTCTTAAACGCATTCTGGCCAATGTTATAGCTCAGGGAAACCAATGCATCAAATTGATTTTGAGATAGTGTTACTAACA
Organism: Acinetobacter vivianii; assembly: GCF_014635885.1. Classification (GTDB taxonomy): domain Bacteria; phylum Pseudomonadota; class Gammaproteobacteria; order Pseudomonadales; family Moraxellaceae; genus Acinetobacter; species Acinetobacter vivianii. Next base: position 307,536 of record NZ_BMDR01000001.1, on the reverse strand, counting down.
CTGCTTTATTGACAGCCTTCTGAAAATGCCTTAAGTCATGCTGAAAAAAGAATTTTGCCTGCTCTATGGTGCAGTGATCACCTTGTTGCACCCGAATACCATCAGGATAAATCGTCGTACCAAAACCAATCGTCCATGTACCGGTACCATCATCATAGGCATCTAACTTCAAATCTTCGAAGCTCGTAATCAGATTAATCCCAGCCTTACTTATAGACCTTTCATAATCATCTGAATCAACTGCTACACCAATGGCGTCATCTACATCAACAGCAGTTGCGATATTTGAATCTTTATTTGCGCTACGATCCTGATATGAAAATGACTTAGAACCAATAATCCTGTGTAAATAATCAAAAAACGTCTTCATGATGCATTTTCGCTCTCTTTACTGATCCTTCAACCCATTTCAATGATCTACTAAAAACTCACCCTATCATTCATTCAATAAAAAACCTGCTTTATTTATGTTATTTGCTCAATGAAAAACCCGCCGAAGCGGGCTTGTTTATTCTTCAATTTCGATCGGATCACCATCTTCAGGTCGAATATGTCTTCCCCCATCATCAGCAGGATCTACACTCGAACCATCTTTGGTAATACTGTTGTATAACTCATCCTCTTTTTTATCATCAATGAATTCCTCATCTTCGAAATCTAGCGCTTCATTATCATCATCAAAATTTAAAGGCTTATTTTCATCGATCATGATCTACATCCTTTATTTAAACATACCATTTCATGCTTAAATAATTGATAGAGATATTCAACAGTGAACAAACACCTTTTGTGTAACCAATGCTTCAAAATGTATGGATGAGTAATAAAAAAGGCGCCTGAGCGCCTAATTTGATTAATCGAAAGCTATTGTGACTGGTTACATTGAATCGTTTTATTGAAAGTTTTATATGACCCTGTTGTGACCATACCAGGCATATAAATCTGCTCACTATGAGCCTGAGCTTTGCTTTCAAGTTCAGTAAAACCTTTGCCCTGACAAATACCTTCGGCTTTTTTATCTACCTTTTTCTTCATCGACTCATCTGATGCAAAGATATTGGCTGTGGTCTGAATCCTATAAGCACCAGAATCAAGTTTCGTCGCTTGCGCTGGAAACATCTGTGCGCAGCCTTGTAGGAGGAGTAATGGAGTAATAATCCAAAAAAATTTCATAGATATTCACTTTCACAAGATTAAACTTTGCTCGCCGCATAAGAATATCATAAATAGCACAAGTTCCCTTTGAGTTAAGAAACTTGCAATTATTCAATCCTGATTATCACATATTGCAAACCGACATATTGATCAAGTTTGGCATGGTTCAAAGTATCATGAAACTCTATTGGCACTTCACGCTCTGTTTCTTCAAATATCCATTTGATATTTTTAATAATTTCAAATTTACCATCAGCATCAAACTTTACACTTGGATCAACAATAGCCTTAACCCTGATGTTTTTATTCGCTTCGATATCTCTTAATGTGATAATTGCCATATCAATCCCCTGATAAAGACCTTTTATATCACATTAGCCTAAAAATTACTGATAAATTAAATATTTATTTCACATTCGATTTATCTGCCTTTGTCTCCGAACCAGTCCAAGCACAGTTTTACGTGCCCGAATTTCTTCTTCCGAAAAAGGCAAATTTAAAATTAATTGTTCAATAGGCAAAGCGCTGTTCTCAATCAAAAAACAATCTTGTTCTGTACTCCAGTCTGGAGCAGAAAATTCAGGCTTAAGGCGGGATCTTTTCATGCCTATATTCTAATCTATTTTGATCAATAAAAAAGCCCACTCCATAGAGTGGGCTTACCCTTATATTCTTTTGCGCTGAATGAGGGTTATTGTTGTTTAGTTATAATGAAACAACAAAGCAAATATAGAGCAAAGTGTGACATACATCAACAAAAATATGTAATTTACAGAGTGACTTTAAAGTTCAACTACACAATATAACATTTGACCAATGAGTCAGATGTTAAGCCGTTTTATTTCTTTCGTCCTATCTTAGCCATCCATGCAAGTACCAAAAATATCAATAAAATAATAAATACAATATACATATAAGAAGTCTAATTAAAATAAATACTTAGCTTATGATAAAGCATCAAGAAAAAAAGTTCATCTCTTAACAGAGCGATTAAATTACTTGCTTATTTGTTTGGTGCAGTATTGATACTTTTCTGCTTTGTTTTCAATCCCAACCGTATGAATACATGAACAAAAATGAAGTACCCTCGCGTGAGGTATAGCTTCAGGAACATCTACACCATAACATTGAAGATCCACCTCACCCAATCTTGGTGCCATAATCCATTGACCTGTGTAAAAAGGATAAGCAAATCCAATAATTACAATACTAATGAGTATAAAAATAGGAAAGTTATTTCTAATATATTTCAGCATTTTTTAAATTCTTGATAAAAGTAAATGTGTTGTTAAGCGTTAATTTTAATGATCGCCCGATAATTGTAACGGATAAACAGTCACAACAAATCCTTCTTTAGCGAATAAATAAACCTAGTCATTTTTAGAACTTTTAACTTATCGCCTCGTTCTGAAAATCCTTTCAAAATAGGACAAAAATTCACCGACAAGTTATGACGCATCATTGCTTTTAAATGCTGTAAATATGAACACTTCGATACCATATCAATAAGGTGAGTTCCGAAAATACATTTCTCTCTCCCATGATTTAATCTTCGACAAGGTACAACTTCGCCAACTCACATCTCTGAAAATTCATTTATGGAGCATGTGATGCAAAAGCAACACTATACAACCCCATTCACACAGTACATGGGCAAAGATATCGATGGCTTCTACCATGTGCGTTTAGGCCCGAAAATCTATCTACTTAAAGTTTCATTAAATTACACACCTGAATTTGATACTGAATTTTTTGGTGGCGTTCAGGCTGCTCCTTTTGATTGGCATTCCGTTCTGGTCAAGGATACATCTGTCAGTCAACCTCGTCCGATTACTCCCGATGAACTAGCAATCAAATGGCTTAAAGGTAATTTGAAGAAAATTATTAATTATCAACGTGCCATAAAGCGAAATGCCAATAGCCAAACGATGCGCTATAGCAAAGAACAATGTATCGACTTTCGTAATGCGCAATACAATGGTGCTTAAGCAGAAGAAATACCACATTTATCAAGCACATCAGAAGGCTGTAAAGCTACAGCCTTTTGATGAATAGAAATAAACGGAAGATAAATAGCGATCAAAAAATCACAGTAGATATTTCCCTGCGCTATTCAATATTAATCAATATCACTCTCTCAATATCTGATTGACATCTCAGGCTTTTTTCTAAAATTTATTATTCTTTTTGACGCTTTATAATTTAAATTTTCATTCAAGATAAATCTATTATGCTCTGTTTTTGGCCTTTTACATTGATCGAAATAAATCAGTCATCGAATATTTACAATGAAATTTGTTAATACAATAATGATTAGACTAATCTCTAAAAAGTTTTATAAAAAGAGTGACTTAGAAGTTAATCAAGTAAAATGGTGTACAATGAACTGCCTTATAATTATATGTTTTATTTAAAATTTATTAAAACATATTGATATAAAAGGATTTTTATAACTATAAGGATAAATTGTGGAGTAAAATTACACTCAAATAATAGAGTTTTATTGAAATTTTATTAAGAAACCTTATATTGGTATATACGTAGCGACCAACAGCCATATGGATCTATCTTCATAAAGCGTCGGTTTATACCTTTTTGATTAGAGGAACACCTCATGAATAAATTAACAGTTGCAGTTTTTGCAGGCTTAATGACCCTAACTGGTTTTAGCGTACAAGCGGCAACCCCAGAACAAGAATGTAAAAAGTTACAGGATGACTATAACCTCATCTATGCATCTAAAGGATTCTGTTTTAAAGATGCTGATGCTAAAGCAAAATTTGGTAATGAAAACTGCCACACCACTAAGCCGAAGTTCTCTGACAAAGAGCAACAACGCCTTGATGACATTAAAGCTCGCCAAAAAGAGCTAAACTGCAAATAAGCAAATCTTTGCGGAGTGTTCAGCGCTCCGCTTTAGGCTATTTTATTTAATGCCCAAGTTTTCAATGTTAAAGCACATACTCCCTATTTTAAGGATGAATCATGGCATACGATGACCAAAATATTTTCGCACGTATCTTGCGTGGTGAATTACCTGCAATCAAAATCTATGAAGATGATCAGGTACTCGCTTTCATGGATATCATGCCTCAAGCTGATGGTCATGCTTTAGTTATCCCAAAAACACCAGCGGTAACTTTACTTGATTTGCCTGCAGATGCAGCCGCTTACACGATTCAAATCGTACAAAAAGTTGCTCAAGCGATGGAAAAAGCGCTGGATGTTAAAGGCATTGTCCTGATGCAACTTTCTGGTGCTGCGGCGGGCCAAACCGTACCACACGTCCACTTTCACCTGATTCCAAGTTCAATACATGAGCTTGGTCGCCATGCTGCACAAATGGGTGATCAGGAAAAAATTAAAGCATTTGCTGAAAAGATCAAAGCTGCTCTTTAAACGTCAGCTTTGTCAAAAACGGAGTTGTTACTCCGTTTTTTTATTTTATAAACCATTAAAAATAAATAAGAAATATAATTATTACCAAATATGAATCGTCATCAAACTGTCATTTTTCTTTCACTTCTCTGTCACAAAGTTTACCGATACTGCATACAAGTCAGTGAGCTGTGTAACTTTATGTACACAAGCAAGCTTATAACAGTAACTAAGGCATCGGCCATTTACAAAAAAGTGTTTTGGAGAAATCTCAATGAAAAAATTGCTTCTTGCTGCTACTGTAGCAACTTTAGCCATGAATGCAGCGCAAGCAGCACCAACATTGTATGGTAAGCTCAATGTGACTTTGGATCAAATTGATAAAAATGGCTTTAAAGACGAAAGCGTAACTAAAGTAAACTCAAACGCTTCTCGTATCGGTGTAAAAGGTGAAGAAAAACTGACTGAGAAATTATCAGCAGTTTATTTAGCAGAATGGGGTGTTTCAGCTGACGGTTCTGGTTCAGATACTGACTGGGGTATGCGTAACCGTTTTGTTGGTCTTAAGTCTGACGGTATTGGTACTTTAAAAGTAGGTCAATTCGACTCTTACCTTAAAACTGCTGCAGGTAATAACCAAGATATTTTTAACGATCACACTGAACTAGATATGACCAAAGTTCTTGCTGGTGAAGATCGTTTAAGCAACGTAGTTGGTTTTGAAACAGACAAGAAATTACTAGGTGGTCTAGCATTCAACATCATGTTCCAGCAAGGTGAAGAATCTTCAGCTGTTAAAAATGATGCGAAAGGCCAAAAAGGCAGCCGTGATGGTTTTGGTGACGGTGTTTCAACATCTCTTACCTATGAAAATAAAGACTATGGCCTAGCAGCAGCTGTTGCAGGTAACTTTGGTGTAGCATCAACTTATAATGCTTATAACAAAGAACTTGGTGGCAAAATCTATTCTGATGCAATCCGTGTAACAGGTTCTTTAGACTTGGCTCCAGCTGGTGTTAACGGTTTAGTATTGGGTGCTTTATGGCAAACTGCTCAACCAACTGACGATACAGTTGTTGTTGCTGGTACACCAGCTGTTTCATACAAAGGCTTAAAAGAAGATGCATTTGGCGTAACAGCTGCATATGCGATCCCTTCTACACCTGTGAAATTAAAAGCAGAATACATCTCTGCAAAAACAGAAGTTGATGGTCGTGAAGATCGTAAAAATGACTTGTATGGTATCGGTGCAGACTACAACATCAACAAACAAGCTCGCTTCTACGGTGTTGTTGCTCAACAAAAAATTGACTGGCAAAAAGATGATAACAAGAAAACTGTTATCGGTTTGGGTATGGAATATAACTTCTAATTTGAAGTTAGCTTCTTAAACAAAAAATAAAAGGGCAATCTGCCCTTTTATTTTTTGCATTTATTATTTTTCAGTAAAAAAACTTTTTACCTCTTTACGAAAATTTCGAATTACTAGTTCCCTTGTTCTGCCACGCCTAAAATAAGAGAAAATGGTGCGCAATCGCCTAATATTAATGATAAATACCTAGAAATAATTTATTTTACAACATGTTTTTAGCATCTTTAGAATCATGCTTTTAGATATGTTTAGACTCACCCTGAAATTTTTAATTCAGAAAATCTAACCATGCAAATCGCTTAAATAAAAAAGCCTGCTCATGTGAACAGGCTTTTTATTGAGATTAATTTATTTCTTTAAAAAACCACTCACAAGATTCAACACTTGCTGAATATCCTGATTGGCTTCTTGAGGATTGGTACTGCTGCCTTGAGGCGTCAATGAATCAATCACTTGTGGTAAAACCGAAGCAATGGCACCGTAAATTGCCTGTTTAGGCGCTTGGGTTTGCTGAGCAACCTGTTCTACGTCCTGATCATCAAATAAGCTTTGAATATTTTGTGCAGGTACATCTTCAGCATTTTGCTGTTGTGGATCAACCCAGCTTTGTACCTGATTGCTTAGACCAGCATTTTTCAATTTATCCAAAGCACCTTGTAAGCCGCCTTGTTTTTGAATCCATGCCAAAACTAAAGGTAAAACTGCGATCAACAACGTTTGTGCTGTGTTTCCACCTGTTGCATTACTTTGAGTTGAACCTGCACCACCGCCTAATTGACCCAATACAGAACCTAAGATTCCGCCTAGACCACCTTGCTGGTTTTGAGTATTTTGCTGTTGTCCACCCAACTGACCAAGAACCGAACCTAAAATCCCACCTAAACCGCCAGCTTGACCTGACTGTTGTTGACCGCCGCCTAAAGCTTGCTTCGCTAAAATTTCAACAATATTGGTTAAATCTGTCATAACCTAAACTTTCCTTTTGGAATTATTTATTCCAAAAGCATACGCTGCTTTGAAAATACAGCACAAAGATAAATTGTTAAATTTTGCAAGGCTTTGCTGAGAATCTCCGACCGAAATCTCAATCAAATTTAAATCGCAGCATCAACTGCTTACCAGCGGAATTTATCCCAGTTTTCTGGATTGGCCCAGAACTTGGAGTTAAACCAGTCTGGCACATGTTTATAGGTTAAAATATTAAATTGCCATAATGCAAAATTGCTGTCATGTGTGGTTTTATCAATCAGTTGAGTGAAACCCAGTGAACGCAATAGCTTTTCATCTTCACGCTTACTCACCACCACAATTCGCTTCGCCATCAGGTCACGCAACTTCACCAAAAGCTGTGCTTTTTGTGTTTCGGTAATATTTTGCATTTCTTCGGTATCAAATAATACAAAACCTAAATCATAACGCTGCGTAAATGGCAGACTTAAAAAGTCAGTTACGTTAAAATAATGCCATTGAATTGAAGCATTTTGGTCAATCTGCTGACCTATACAAAGTGCAGTATGAATGGGCTGTTCTTGAGATAAATCGTCTAGCATAGAAGTGATGACATTTTGTTCAGCCATAACTGCAACCCTTGATTGAGAAAGATGAGAGTTTATTAATGGAACTACAAGGCATTTGTCATAAAATGCATGCAGCGCTCAAAACGCATAGTGTAACTGATCAATCAACAAGCAAGGCAAATGTTGAATATAAATTTATATTAGATCGTACAGAAACTGACCTACCTTTTGTTTTAGGGCAGGAAATCGAGATCGAATGGACTGGTAATATTTTTTGTACCTCTTGCGGCTCAAAAACACCGAAGTCTTATTCACAAGGTCATTGTTTCAAATGCTTTAAAACAAAAGCAGAATGTGATCTGTGTATTATGAAGCCTGAAACCTGCCATTATCACTTGGGCACTTGCCGTGAAGACCAGTTCGCTCATGATGTCTGCTTTCAGCCGCATATTGTTTATTTAGCCAATTCAAGTGCCTTGAAAATCGGGATTACCCGTATCGTGAATATGCCAACCCGTTGGCTGGATCAAGGTGCAACTCAGGCTTTACCAATTATGAAAGTAGGCTCACGTCGTTTGTCAGGCCATTTGGAAACTTTAATTGGGACACAAATCGCAGATAAAACTGATTGGCGTAAACTTCTTAAAGGCGAAGCTGAGCCATTAGATCTGATTGAAAAACGTGATCAGATTCTGGAAGAATTTGCGCCTAAGATTCAAAGTATTCGCGAAGAATTTAATCAAAACCTTGAATTTAATGAGAATCTGGAATTTCTAGAGGACGAAAAACCAAGAGAGTTTATCTACCCTGTTGAACATTATCCTGAAAAAATTAAATCACTGAATCTGGATAAAACACCTAAAATTCGTGGTGTGTTGCAAGGCATTAAAGGCCAGTATTTATTAATGGATATTGGTGTGATCAATATCCGTAAGTATACGGGTTATGAACTGATCCTTCGCGCCTAATCCGCATCATAAAAAAGGTGGCTTTCAATGCCACCTTTTTTATTTATCCCGTTTTTAAACAGTTCAAAATTGCCTGTACTGGATCCTCGGTATTGCCTGAGATCAGTTGTTTATGCATGCTTAGATGTTGCATCATTTGAATATGCGCCGTTTCATGATCCATCAAACGCTCAATTTCAGTGGCTAAATGCTGTGGTGTTGCATCGGCCTGAATCAGTTCCTCAATGACTTTTTTACCTGCAATAATATTAGGTAAAGAATAATACGGAATCTTGACCAAGAATTTGGCAATGATGTAGGTCAGCCAATTCAACTTATAGAACGTTACCATTGGACGATGCAATAACATTGCCTCAAGTGTCGCGGTACCAGAAGCCAAAGCCACAATATCACTGGCATTCATGACCATACGGCCAATCTTCGATTCCGCATCGGTATTTTCCAACACATGAATTTTCGACTTTAAACCAGCATCCAAGTGTTGAATGCCCTGTTCAATCTGATGTTTACGTGCATCATTGATCGCAGGAATTAAAAACTCGACTTCAGGATGCTTGCGATGCAGGATGTCAGCAGCACCAGTCAACAACGGCAGTAAACGTTCGATTTCACCACGGCGACTGCCAGGTAATAAAGCGATGTGAGTCTTGTATGCGGATAGACCCAGTTGATGCTTTGCTTCGGCAATTGGATTTTTTAATGGTAACTGCTTTGCCAAAGGATGCCCGACGAATGCCGCAGCAACGTCATAATTTTCATAGAACGTTTTTTCAAATGGAAATAAACATAGGACTAGATCGATACTGCGTTTAATGCCATGCACACGGCCTTGACGCCATGCCCATACCGATGGACTGACATATTGCACGGTTTTTATTGGTAAATTCTTTTCTTTAATGATTTTGGACAAACGCAAATTAAAATCTGGCGCATCAATACCAATAAATATATCCACTGGATGCTCGGTCCAGCGCTCAACTAAGCCATCACGGACGGCAAATAACTTTTTCAGGTCTTTTAAAACTTCCACGATTCCCATGACGGATAAGATTTCCATTGGATAATAACTATGGAAACCTTCCGCAATCATTTGTGGCCCACCAATACCTTCAAATTCGACATCGATGCCTTGTTCACGAAAACTGCGCATGAGTTTCACCCCTAGCGTATCTCCAGAAACTTCTCCCACCACGATGCCAATTCTTAGTTTTTGCTTTGACAAGACCCACGCCCCACAGAAAGATTTAAATGATTCTAACAAAATGATTTTACACTGAATCAAACATGATCTGGCAATTTGTTCACGATTGGTGAACATCATTTCTCATCTAAGATGTCATTGTTTTCTAGAAAACCTATCTAGATTTACGATGAAATGGCAATTGATTGAGATGGCAGGAATAGCTAATATGAACAAGAATCATTCCCATATGTGATTTATTTCTCCCTTCCTCCGTTTCAAGACCTGTTATGGCTAAATCAACCTCGCTTACCCTTGTCTATCGACTGAGTATTTTCTATCGCTTTGCGTTGACCTTTGTACTGGGCTACCTCTGTATGATGTATTTAAGCCTTAGCCTGACCTCATTATTTGTCCGTGTACTTGATAAAGCAGAGGCGATTTATCTGGCAGCTTTTATCGCGCTTCTCTTTTATCTCATTTTCATCATTATTAGTTTCTGCTCACATTCATTATTGAAACTCACGTTGATCAGTCTGGGCTTAACAGGCGTATTGTTTGGCATATCTGTAGGTTTAAATTAAAAATGCAAAATAAAGGTGTTCGCCAATCAATGGCATGGTTACATGCGTGGACGGGTCTGATTTTTGGCTGGCTTTTGTTTGCTATTTTCTTAATGGGCACAAGTTCATATTATCGACATCAGATTAATTTGTGGATGCAGCCGCAACTGGCTCAGGTTCAAGTGAATCAGGATACAGCCATCACAACTGCTGCTGATTATCTACAAAAGCATGCTGGCGATGCCAAGTCATGGTATCTCAAAGTGGCAAATCACGAAGAACCTGTCAATAAAATGTATTGGCAACAAGCCAGCGGCAGTTATGAAAGCCGTAGTCTGGATGCCAATACTGGTCAGGAATTAAAATTGTCGGCAACTCAAGGTGGAGAATTCTTTTATAACTTCCATTTTCAGTTGTATGGATTCCCGATCATGATCGGGCGTTTGATTGCCTGCCTTGCCGCTTTCATTATGTTGGTGGCCTTAGTCTCAGGCATCATTACCCATAAAAAGATTTTTACCGATTTCTTTACTCTGAGAACCTTTAAATCGCAGCGTTCCTGGCTGGATTTTCATAATGTTTCTTCGGTACTCGCACTTCCCTTTTTCCTGACCATTACCTTTACAGGCTTGGCGATTTTCTTCTATCTCTATTTGCCATGGGGAATGCAAAAACTTTATCCAGAGAATCCTTATCAGTTTTTCACTGAAATTAGAACGACTGAAAAGAGCGCCACAGATCAAACCGAGCCTCATAAAGCTGAGATGCTACCGATCAGCACACTGCTGGAAAAAGTAAAGCAACAATGGGGCGAACAAGCGCTGGCATCAATTGAAGTTAAAAATCCCAATACTGACCAAGCAGTGATTACCTTTAAGCAGTTAGAAGATCGATCAATCACCTTAAATCAGGCACAAATCACCTTTGACGGCACAGGCAAAATTATCGGCAATACCCGTAATAATAGTGCTGTCGCAACCTTACATTCGGGTGTTTATGGCTTACATATGGCGACCTTCGCCCAACCTTTACTGCGCTTCGCATTCTTTTGTTCAGGTATTTTGGGTTGTTTAATGATTGCTTCAGGCCTATTGCTGTGGAGCTTAAAACGTCAGATCCAAAACAAATCTGATCAATTTCATTTCGGTTACTATCTGGTTGATCGTTTGAATGTCGCTGCATTTATTGGTCTGCCCACTGCAATGCTCAGCTATTTATTTGCCAATCGATTTGTACATGTGACTGAAACCATGCCCAATTATGAAATCTATACATTTTTCAGCGTCTGGGGTTTAAGTTTCATTGTCGCCTTAGTGACGAAAAAGCAATATTTATGGAAAACACAGGTACTAATTTTTGGATTAGTGGCTTTGATTCTCCCTCTTTATAACTTGCTCTATCTCATCAATCATCAGTTCATCATAGATCTGCAAAGTTATTGGCTATTTTTACGGATTGATTTATTCCTACTGGCCTGTGCCCTGTTTGCTGTATTTATTTTTAGAAATATCCAACCGATTCAAGAAAAATCCGCTCAAAAAATCAAAGCGAAGTTAGCCAAAAATGAGGTGAAAGCATGATTCTTTTGAGCCTCATATTGATACTTGTTGGAATGATGCTGCTCTATAAATGTAGTTCTAAGCAGATTAGTAAATCAAAACAACAGTTTGTCATTCGCTATCAAATACAGCTCAAGGTACTGGCTTATCTATGCTTTTTGCTTGCAGGTAGCCTGCTTTGTTTAGAATATGGCAGTTCGATTGGGTTCGTAAGCTGGTGGATTTTCGCAACGCCCGTGACTTTCTTATTGGTACTCTGGGTTAATGAGCTTAAACCCGTAAAAAAATAAAATGAATCTGTCAGGCAACTTTTTAACTCCACTTATAAAAAGTTGCCTAAAAAACATAACTCATTGATATATTTTATTTATAAATATCATTATTCCTTTGCTGGCGACGTCCAAAGACATTCCAGCCTGCTTTATCTGAATAAAGCTTTTGGTGTTTTCATGCTATCATTGCACCCTTATCTCTTAATCCAAAAATAAATTCTAAGAAAACCTATCTTTTTCTTTAGCGTTTTTTTGCATAAGTAAATCATTATTCATCACAACGAGTTATCTAAAAAAAGCATAAGATATGCTGATTTTTGCATATTTAGGCATATTGTCGATGTTTGGTCCTATTGAATTTATTATGGCTGGGGTATTGGTTGGCTTCTGTGTTGGTATCACAGGTGTCGGCGGTGGTTCTTTAATGACCCCAATCCTGATCAGTCTATTTAAAATCGAACCTCATATCGCGATTGGTACAGACTTGTTATATGCCTCAATCTCTAAATTTTGCGGCTCTATTGTCCATGCTAAAAAACTCAATATTGTCTGGCCGATCGTACTCTGGCTAGCATTAGGCAGTATTCCAGCATCATTTGCGACCTCTTGGGCACTCGAACATTACCTCAGTCAATCCACGCATTATAAAGCTGTGCTGACTATGGTTTTAGGCTTTATGTTGACCTTGACGGGTATTTCAATTGTCTTTCGTGCACAGATTGAAAAATTCTTTGACCGTTTCCGTAACCGTGAACAAGCGAATATGGAAAGCGAACAACATGCTTTGCAACACAAACGTCATTACATTGTCATCATGGGAATCGTATTAGGTATCTTTGTTACCCTTTCATCTGTCGGTGCGGGTGCCTTTGGTATCATGGCTTTAGTTCTAATGTTTCCTAACTTGCCGATGATCCGTATTATTGGTTCAGACGTGGTGCATGCCGTTTTACTTACAGCAGTTGCAGGCCTTAGTCATATGTCTTCAGGTAACGTCGACTTTAGTCTGTTGATGTGGTTATTGGTCGGTTCTATCCCTGCGATTATTGTCGGGACTTTAATTAGTTCACGTATGCCAGAAAGACTGATTCGTAAAATTTTAGGGATTACCTTATTTGCTTTGGGCGTGAACTTTATTGTGAACCCTGTGAAAGCCAAACCGAAGCCAGTTGAGACTCATCAGGCTGTCGTTGTACAACAGACAAGTCATTCAACAACAATTGTTTAAGCCAACAAATGCCGCTGCTTTCTGCATAAATTATCGTTATTGCTAGTTAATCAGTCGGCATTTCATGCTATATTCGCAGACAAAATAACCTCTTTTTTCGATTGAATTTGTGACAGCAATGAATACTCTACAGTCAAATCCAGTTTCTCAGCCCGATATCGATGATGTAAACATTAAAAGCATTCAAACGCTGATTACACCAGCAGAATTGAAAGCTGATCTTCCATTATCTGAGGCTGCGTCTCAAACTGTGTTACAAGGACGTGCTACTGTACGTAATATTTTAGATGGCAATGACAAACGTTTGTTTGTCGTGATTGGTCCGTGCTCAATCCATGATCCTAAAGCTGCACATGAATATGCTGATCGCCTGAAAGTCCTGAGTGAAAAAGTAAAAGATACTTTATATCTGGTGATGCGTGTTTATTTTGAAAAACCGCGTACCACTGTGGGCTGGAAAGGTTTAATCAACGATCCAGACATGAACGACTCATTTAATATTGAAAAAGGCTTGCACATTGGTCGTGGCTTATTGATTGATTTGAATGAAAAAGGATTACCTTGTGCGACTGAAGCACTTGATCCGAACTCACCGCAATATTATCAAGATTTAATTTCATGGTCTGCAATTGGCGCACGTACTACTGAAAGTCAGACTCACCGTGAAATGTCTTCTGGTCTTTCATCACCTGTTGGCTTTAAAAATGGTACGGATGGCGGCTTAACCGTTGCAACCAATGCGATGCAATCGGTTAAACATGGTCACAGCTTCTTGGGCCTAAATGAAAATGGTCAGGTTGCGATTATCAATACCAAAGGTAACCCATATGCACACGTAGTATTACGTGGTGGTAATGGCAAGCCAAACTATGATGCAACATCTGTTGCAGAAGCAGAAGCAGCTCTAGCAAAAGCGAAAGTGAGCAACAAGATCATGATTGATACCAGTCATGCCAACTCAAACAAAGACCCGTACTTACAGCCTTTGGTTTTGAAAAATATTACAGAACAAATTCTGGATGGTAATAAATCAATCGTTGGGATCATGGTGGAAAGTCACTTAAAAGGTGGTCGTCAAGATATTCCAGAAAATCTGTGTGATCTTGAATACGGCAAGTCAGTGACTGATGGCTGTATCGACTGGGAAACAACTGAAAAAGCATTGCTAGAAATGCATGAAGCGTTAAAAGACGTTTTACCAAATCGTTAATCTTTAAATAGATGTAAAACAGGCTCTTATGGGCCTGTTTTTTGTTTTGAATTACACTGATATCTTTTGAATAAGCCTCTTTTTTTCATTATACTGCTGCCACATTTCCCCCTACGACGTATCGCTGATATGAAGTCCAGTTTTCGTCAACATTTGCTTAAGTGGCGTGCCTCTCTTGGCGCGGTGACTTTGCTGTGTTTACTCTGGCATATCTTCTTACCAACGATGGTCCATACAGGTATCGTACCTGCACTTTATGCAATGCCAAGTCATTGTCAGGTGACAGTGATTCAAAATGCATCATTGATGACTCAGACTCACGCAGGCCATCACCCACTTGCAATGCATGACATGCACCATACCCAGCAACTGCAAAGCTCTAAACATGCACATCTTAGTGATCATGCACAGGAAGTTTTTGCGCTTGCCAGCCAGATCATGAAACATTGCCCTTTGTGTACACATGGCCTTGATGCTGCTGTTCTCATCCCATTGATTGCATTTATTTTTATCTTTCTACTGGCTTGGTTTAGTCGTGTACGCTACCTCTGTTATTCGTGGACAGAAGATCTGCATATACCCCGCATCTTTTATATTTTCCCAACTAAACAAGCCCCGCCACTCACTTTATAAATCGCAAATTTTACTTCGTGCCCACTTACAACTACGGCACGTCCTTATGTATTGCTTTTTATAGAGTTCAAAATGAATACTCAATTCCGTTTGTCTGTATTAGCGGCTGCTTGCCTTTCTGTCAGCTATAACTCCGTTGCTTTTGCTGAAACTGTGCCGTCTGATACGACCAAAACCTTAGCCACCATCGTTGTGACCGCCAGTCGTGAAGGCGAATCAATTAATAATACCCCTGCCGCGATCAGTAAAATCGGCATTAAGGATATCGAAGATAAACATGCAACATTCATCGGCCAACTGGTCAATCAAACCCCAGGTGTTTTGATGAATGATCTGGGCAATGAACAGCATATGATGTCGATTCGTCAGCCAATTACCACAGCAGCAGTTTATCAGTATCTTGAAGATGGTATTTCAATTCGACCTGTGGGCGTGTTTAACCACAATGCCTTGTATGAAGTGAACCTTGCCGGAATTGACAGTATCGAGATCTTGCGTGGTCCAGCCAGCAGCTTGTACGGAAGCAATGCCATTGGCGGAACCATCAACTTCCTGACCAAAGCACCGAGTGCAACACCAACAGCAAATATAGGAATCAGTGCAAGTTCAGAAGGTTATCGCCGTCTGGATATTGATGCTTCTAATACCTTCGCAACTGAGTATGGTGAACAGGGTTTGCGATTATCTGCCTATGCCAGTGATCGTGGTGACAGCTGGCAAGACCATGCCGAAAGTAACAAGCAAAGTGTTACCTTACGACATGACTGGCGTATTTCTGATGCGACACAAATCAAGAATATTGTGAGCTACAATCACCTAAAAGCAGACATGACGGGCAATTTAAGTCTGGAAGATTACCGTAATCGTCCTGGATATAGCTATCAGACCTTTACTGATCGTGAGGTTGAGGCCACTCGTATTTCTTCACAGCTGAATCACCAATGGAATGATCAGCAACAAAGCCAGTTCACCTTGTATTATCGTGACAATACCACGGAACAAAATCCAAGTTATAGTATCCGTACCGATGTTAAAAATGGTAAACCGACTGGCACATATAGTGGACAGACCACATATAACGCATTTCAGTCTTATGGCTTGAATATGCAGCATTCTGCCACATTGGATCAGGTCAAACTGATCGTTGGGGCAATGACAGATTACTCACCGAATCAGGCCAAAACCAATGATATCGAGGTTTTTCGTGATCCAGACAGCCTGATTTATACGGGTTATAAACAACGCCAGTTGCTACGCGATTTTAATGTTGACGTTAATAATCAGGCCCTTTATGCACAAGCAAACTGGCAGGTTATTCCGACCTTAAATCTGGTCGGTGGTGCTCGTTATGACTGGATCAGTTATGACTACAGCAATAAATTAACCCCATCAAAAGTAACAGGTGCGCCTGATGAAAAACGTAATTTCCATAAAGCCAGCCCACAAGTCGGTTTTGTCTGGAATATCACGCCTGCCATGGACATTTACAGTAACTGGTCGCAAGGTTTTGTTCCGCCAGAAGTAAGCAGCCTGTACGGCGCAAATCTGGTCACGCCAAATCTGAGAGAAGCGACGTTTGATAATATTGATGCCGGTTTACGCTTTAAACTGCTGGATGACCGTGTCGATGGGGAGATTACCTTATACCGTTTACAAGGCAAAGATGAAGTCATCAATTACACCAAGCCAGATAATACTCGCGAACCACGCAATGCTGGTAAAACCCTGCATCAAGGGATAGAAATTGGCGGCACATGGAAGATCAATGCGCTTTATGATCAGCGTTTAAAAGTTTCGGGTAGCTTTGCAAAACATGAATATAAAGCGTTTCAACCCTCAAGTTCACTCGATTACAGCGGCAATACCATGCCAAGCGCACCCAAAAGCTTTGGCACAGTTGAATATCAGATCAAACCGGTTCCTGAATTATTACTTGCTGTAGAAGGTGTCTATGTTGGATCTTACTGGATCAATGATGCCAATACAGAAAAATATGATGGCCATACCTTGCTGAACTTACGCGCTAACTATCGTAAAAATGCTTATGAAGTGTTTGGTCAAGTCATCAATGTCACCGATGTGCATTACGCTGAAAGTACATCTTTTAGCAATAATCAGGCAAGCTACACACCGGCTGCGCCGCGGACCTATTTATTAGGTTTGCGCTATCATTTTGGAAAATAAAACGACTGAATAAAAGATATGGCTTCAACTGAGGCCATATCTTTAGGCTTAAATATAAAATGAGGCAATAACAAAGCTCAGCATCAAACCCGTCTCACTCAATTCAATTGCAGCACCCACCGTATCACCCGTAATCCCGCCAATACGCTTGATAAAAAGCCCACGCAAATAAAAGATAATGATCAAAAAACTGAATAAGGCGACTAAACCTTTCCACTTAAACATACAAAGCAATGCTATTGTAATGACAAAAACCATCCATATTGCTAGTCGTGGCATATTCTCAAGCATTGAACTTGCCAGTCCTTGCGCACGTACATAGCGTGTCGTGAGAAATAAAAATAGTGGCACACTACGTCCAAGCATGGGCAATACAATAAGAAATGCTTCAAGCTTTTGCTCAAGCAACACATAGAGTGCGACAAATTTAAGCAAACATACCGCAATCAGGCTCAATACTCCGATCGGGCCGCATGCTGGATCCTTCATAATTTTCAGGGTTCGTTCTGGATCACCATAACCACCCACCCATGCATCTGCGGTATCCGCGAGTCCATCAAGATGTAGGCCACCAGTCAACCAGATCCATAACACCAGAATGAGCGCTGCACTGAACAAAATAGGAAGTTTTGCTAATATAAGCGCGAACGCAAATAACATCAGTCCAATCAATAAGCCAACTACAGGATAAAACAGCAAGGCCTGACTATTTTGCTTTGCACTTGGCATATTTTTTAGTTCGATCGGCAAAACCGTCAAAAATTGCAAGGCAATCCAGAAAGGTGTCATGCGAAACAGCTCAATTCAAAAGATTTATCATAAAATGATTATGAAGAAATAAAATTGGGAATAGCAAGTGATTCCCAAATGAAATATAAAATAAGTCAGCTTATTGAATTTGATAACATTGTTTCAACTTTAAATAGTCATAATAGAAGCTGTTATTGTTATAACGCGCATAGTTACAATCTGGTTTAAACAAGGTCTCTTTTTCGTTATAGAACATCTTCACCAAAGTTGTTCCTTGTGTATTTTGGTAGATATCCCATTGTAAGTTTGCAGCCATCGGCGACACAAACTCACCACGCCATTTACTATTGGTATAATTATAAGTTTGACGTAAAGGTAGCGGCTGCATCATGTCATGCAATTCCAGACTGGTTGCCAAAGGAATGATGATTTCTGCATGCGCAAAACGTAATACCGCACGATGCGTTTGCTGCTGATCAACTATCGCATCGACCTGTTTAAATAAATCCTGTTTTAAGCCTTGGGCAATTGCACTGGTGACATTCTTCGATTCAGTAAAGCTTGGCCCTTTGCTATAAAAATCATTGGCATCGTTAAATTCAGCATAAAATTTTGCGGCTTCTAGCGGCATATATTTATCAAAATCAATATTTTTTAGCTCTGTTTGCATGCCGCCTGCAATTGAATACAACTCATACATATACGCAGCCGCATCCACAGCACTGGCAATGGTATTCTTGCCTTTACCTTTTTCGGTAATGCTTTCACCATTTGGCGCTGTCACCGTATAGGAACCCGTATTGCTAAAAAGATATCCTGCCGAGCCTAATTTTTGAATAAATTCTGGCTTGAAAATAGGAGTAAGCACACTCATGGCAATCTGTTCAGCTTTGCTATTTTTAGCAAGTTCACTTAATTTATTTGCCAAATCAGCATCATCTTCCTCAAACTGCTGATAAGCCTGACTTGCATCATAGATTGCCTGTTGCTGTGTAGATAAGGGTTCAGTTAAATCACTGTCCTTATTCAAGCTGTGAAAATACAGTTTAAAACGATCTACGCCTCCATCTTCAACTGATGGCACACTGCTGCTGTCCAGACTGGTATAGGTCATTGGCGTAATCTGGTTTTTCAGTTGAGGTTGCTGCTGAATCAGTTCAGCGGTAAAGAATTTCGCACTATCCACAGCACGATCAACACCTGAACTTTGCACTAAAATTGAGGCAGGCTGTGTCGAAGCGGTTTTAAACAGATCTGGTAAGCGCTGTAATAGACGATCTGCAATACCTCGGTGTTCCTGAATACCTTGCATGCTTTCATTGCCATATCCGAACTGACGAATCCCTTCCACGCCATAGCCCAGCAGGATATTGGCCTTCATCATACTTTCCAGATCAGCCCCCAATTGCTCCCCTAACGGCGTTAAGGCGTTTTCTGCTTTGGCCTGTTTCCACAAGTTATAAAGTGCCAAATCATATTTGATACTCGACAAACCTCTAGAGCCATGACGTGCAACCAGCTCTGTAAAAACGGGCTGAAAACCTTGTGGAATAGCTTCGTATTTTTTCAGATCTTGCTGCGGTTGATACGGTGTTTTGGTTTGATAATATTTTGATTGTGGCGTGGTTTCAGGTGATGGCTGACTTTGTTGATGATCATCGTTATTACAAGCTACCAATAAAATGCTTACGCATAACATACTGCTTTTAAATAATATATTCATGAAAGATTTGATTATAGGTCAAGAAATTGACCTGTATCATAGGCAGTGGCAATGACAGTTCGATTACAGCTTTCTACTCAGTTATAGAATAAGCGACAAGGTCATTTTCCCATTTATTTATTTTCTACAAAATGAATCTCATTGTCGTGATGGCTCAATTCGAGTGAGTATAGCTTTCCAAGCTCGGCTGGCATTTTTAATAAATCATCTAGCGCCTGTTGACGTACTAAGCAGGTCAATAATTTAATTACCCCGCCATGTGTTACAACCAAGGCCCTATGCCAATGATTCTGCTGCATTTTGGTATAAATACGATTCACCCCATGCATGACTCGCTGCTGGAACTGAGCAAAGCTTTCCCCATTCGGTGCATGATATTGCGTGGGAAATTGCCAGAAATTTGCCAATAACTCAGGCTCTGTTTCATAAATGGTTTGGGTTGAAACACCTTCCCAATCACCAAAGAACATTTCCTTCATTTCGGTATGAAGCAAAAGTGGTTTTTCTAATTGCTGGGCCAATGCAACCGCAAACTTTTGGCAACGCTGTAAAGGTGAACTGATAATCACATCCCACTGCATCTGCGCATTCAGAGCTTGCTGAATGGTCGATTGCATCTGCAACCAACCCTGTTCTGTCAGCTCATCATCCAGATGACCACGCAATGTATGACTAAATGTCGTTTCACCATGGCGCAGTAAATCAAGGCGCAACTTTGTCACCTGTCACAGCTGCTTCAGCAAAAGTCGCCATTTGACTATGTAAAACACAAGCTAGCTGGATCATGGATAATGCAGCACCAGCACCACTGCCTTCCCCCAAACGCAAGTTCATTTTCAAAATAGGCTGCGCATTCAGTTCTTGTAAAACACGTTGATGCCCGTACTCAGCTGACTGGTGTCCGAATAGCATCCATGCCCGACTCTGGGGTTGAATACGGACTGCGCATAAAGCAGCAACCGAACTGATAAAACCATCCACCACGACTGGTAAGCCAATTTGCGCACAACGGATATAGGCACCTGTCATCGCGGCAATTTCCAGACCGCCGACCGCTGACAGAGTGTTTAAGGCATCATTTTTAACTTCTGTTTGGTGAAGCTTTATCGCTTGATCAATCACATTGATTTTATGTTGTAGTTGCTGATTGGTAATGCCAGTTCCAACACCTGTGAGTTGTGCAGCATCTTCATTTAACAATAAACCGGCCAAGGCTGAAGCAGAACAGGTATTGCCAATTCCCATCTCACCTGCAATAAAAATATCAGCAGCTTGTGCTTTGGCGCGCTCCACGCTGGCCTTACCCAACTGTAAAGCCGCTAAACATTCCTGCTCTGTCATTGCAGCTTGTTCAGCAAAATTGGCGGTGCCTGCACGAATATAATGACGCTCCACACCTGCATATTCATAAGCATCACCGACCGTACCACAATCAATGACTAGTAAATGTGCTTGATGATGTTTGGCAATGACGCTAATCGCTGCACCACCAGTCGCAAAGTTTTGTAGCATTTGGCGGGTCACGGCTTGCGGGTAAGCCGAGATATTTTCAGCAACTACGCCGTGATCACCCGCAAAAATCGTGATCCAGGGTTGCTGAATCTGAGGGTGAACTGTTCCTTGCAAAGCAGCCAGATCAATTGCGATTCGTTCCAGATCACCTAACGCTCCTGTAGGCTTGGTCAGTTGAAGCTGACGTTGTTCAGCTTGCTGTTTTGCATCCAGATCAGGTTGTTGAATCGCCGCTAAAAACCATTGCTCATGTTCAGTCATATTATTTCTCATCTTTTAAAATCATTGGAAGGCCTGCGACACAAAACGTGACCTTATGGGCGAGTTGACCCAGTGCCTGATGCAAACGCCCCGCTTCATCCACAAAACGGCGGCTGATTTCTCCCATTGGAACCACACCAAGCCCAGTTTCGTTACTGACCAGAATGATCTGAGCTTGCAGTTGAGCTAAGACTGCCAAGAATTTTTCGGTTTGTTGCTGTTGTAATGTCGTATCTTCAGCCAATAATAAATTGGTCAACCATAAAGTCAGGCAATCCACCAGAATCAGTTGATTGGGTTGGTCACATTGCAACAGTCGATCAGCCAGATAAATTGGTTCTTCACACACTTGCCAATGTTCAGGACGTTGCTGCCGATGATGCTCAATACGCTGCTGCATTTCGTCATCCAGCGCCTGCGCTGTGGCAATATATACAACCGACAAGCCAGAATCCTTGGCGATTTGTTCTGCCAAACGACTTTTCCCAGAACGTGCGCCGCCTAAAATCAGTTGCAACATATCTAACCCAATTCAATTTGCTGATAAGGATACAGTAATCCTTGTAAAATCTGTGCCTTATAATAGCCGAAAGTGAGTTGCTTCACTTGAACTTTCCACTTTTTAACGGGCAATTGCTGAATTCGCTCTAGCACCTGATCACTCTGCCATGCTTCGCGATACAGACCTAAAGTAATATGCGGACAATACTCAAGCGCAGCAATTTCATCTGACACTGAAGCCAGTTGCCGACGAATTTTTTCCAGAATTTGATCCGTATCTTTCACTTGCAAAAATAAGGCACTGCTAAAGCTATCCAGTTGGGCAATCTCTAACTCGAACGAAGATAGCTCCAGATTTTGCAGTTGCTTCATCTGTTGTTGTAATTGTTGAATCTGAAAATCATCATTGTATTGCTTCTCTGCGGATGTCAGGAACCCACATACAAACAAGGTAATATGATATTGACGTTGATTGGCAGGAATCAGCAAATCCGAAAAATCTGCCTGAATCTGGTCTAAGTATTCAATTAGTTCAGGCTGATCAATTTCAAGATACCATAACCCATAGTCTGAACGGCCACGATGCCACTCAGAATAGTCCCGAACGACGGTCGGACACAGTTGGGTTGATGATTTCAATAACACAAAATATAGATTCAATAAAATATGGAATATGCCATTAAAACATAAGCATAGACTGAATTAAAATAATTGTTTACCTCTGAGCCTTGTCAATCTTTCGAATATAAAATTAGGAAATATCAAATGATATGAGCAAATAGCTTTATTAAATTGTGGCTTGATCAACACTAAAATCTTCTAGACACAAGCTGATTCGATAGTAATCTCAGATCATAACTATGCCGCGAACTCAGCGTATCCAGCACATCATTCAAGCCTAAAATCTATATCAGAGATAACACAACTTTATCGATTTAAAGCTGTGTTATTCAATGCTGATAAGATCTACACCATCTCAGATGGGGCTTTAAATCCATCGAAATGGTAAGTGAAGGTTTCTCCCTGCATTTCCGACTGGATCCCCAGATAAAGCATATCTAATAAAGCTTTCTTTTGAGTTGAGGTGAGATCCATCATTTCCACGTTCTTACGGATATGCTGAACAATCTCCAGCTCCTCAATTTCAAGCTGTCTTAATGCATAGACATAGCCATAAATCGCGCCTTGCAGGATCTTTTGATAAGGCAATTGCTGCTGAATATGATTTTCCAGACTGCCAAATACGCGCTCATTGAAGCCTAGTTTTCTCAGCGGATCGCGAGCCACCCGTTCACAAGTGTCTTTATAGGCCGAGCGGCAAGAATGTAGAAAACTCTCCGCCATTCGATCTAGCTCTTTGGCCTGATTCGGTACAATATTCGCTAAACCTAGTTTTACTTCCTCAACCACCTGCTCCACATATTTCTTGATCTTGGCATCCGCTAACGCAATCCCGATCATGTCATGGCCATGCATACTGGCATACCAGGCGGTCATGGCATGGCAGCCATTCCACAAACGGTTTTTAATGATCTGAATATCAGAAATCTGCTCAACCAGAATCATTTGGCGCATTTTATTGAGGATTGGGCTCCGATTTTCCACATAAATCGGCATATCAGTTTCACTATGGAACAAGATCAAATCCATATTCTGCAAAAACTGACCCGCCTGAAATTGACCACGCATATCCGCCAAACAGTTGGTGATCTGCTGTTCTTGTTTCTCGGTCAACGCTGTTTCATCTGACAGCTCAATTGCTTCATCATTCAGATCGGATTGATATTGTTTGAATAAGCGGTGCTTGATATTTAACTGGCGATATAAGGCTTGATCGGTCAGCTTTGCCACCATTCGGTTAACGACGGTATCGCAAAAATAGTGTTCACTTAGAATATGCTCTGCAATATCCTCATCGGTGATCTCAAGCAAGGCTTCACGGATATTTTTCAGTACCAGATATTTTGCACAGACTTTATTGAGAATAATTAAAAAGGTAATCGGCTCATGCTGTTCCGTATCTTGAGACATAAAACGCGCCAATAGTCCTCTTGCAATTGTTTTTGCTTCCGATGCAATGGCCTGTTCAGGCAAACACAGCGCGATCAGACTTGAATGCATATACATCTCGAGCATCTGCTGTTCATTGTCTGCATCGATTACGGTCAGATTCTCAATCCGCTCATCATACGAGGATTGTCCATAACGGATACTGTAGCTGCCAAAACTATTGACTGATTCCAAGTACAGGCGATTCCGGGTTGAAGCGAGAATGCGCTTCGGTCTGGTAAAACCATCCCAATGTGACAATACCTGTGCGATATAGCCACCACCTATGGCACCAAAACCATGAATCCCGACGGTCAGTTGATTGATACTTTGCGGAAATGGTTCTTGTAACTGCGGCATTCCCATTTCAGGAATATATTGATCCAGTGCATTCAAGCACTCATACATATCCTGATAATAGAAATTTGCTTTGGTAAGCATACTGTCATTGGGTTCTTTTATATCTTTAAATAAAATGGTGATCCCGCCCGCATCACAGGCTGAGCAGATCCCGTTTTCAGAATCTTCAAACATTAAACATTGTTGAGGCTGCAAATTTAATTTTTGTGCCGCTTTAATAAAAATTTCAGGATGTGGTTTACCTTTTTCGACTTCGTCACCACATACCAGAAGATCAAAAAATTTATAGACATTGGCATTGATCAG
Source organism: Acinetobacter vivianii (assembly GCF_014635885.1). Taxonomy (GTDB): domain Bacteria; phylum Pseudomonadota; class Gammaproteobacteria; order Pseudomonadales; family Moraxellaceae; genus Acinetobacter; species Acinetobacter vivianii. The sequence continues at coordinate 282,855 of NZ_BMDR01000001.1, read as the reverse complement.
GTATTCTTCGGCAATTGCCCGACGGCTTGATGTCGCGACAGCCATTCTTAAACCAGACTTGCGTAAACGTTCCAGCACCTGAATCAGGCCCTTTTTGATCGGAACACCATTATGACGAACTGATTCCAGTTCAAGTTCATCAGCACGTTTTCGGATTGCTTGATAAGGAACATCTTCACCATAAAAAGTTTGGGCAAGCTGTTCAGCAGTTTTTGCACTGAGTCCAAGACACTGCATTAAATATTCATCTGAAAATTCCTGTCCAATGAGTTCTTGGGACGCCTGTTTTAATGTTTGAAAGCGTAACCGCTCAGTATCAAACATTGTGCCATCCATATCAAAAAGCGCTCCCTGAACAGGATAATCATGAAAAATCAGCATCTTTACTCCTTTGTTTTGTTATTGCGCTTATTAGATTAACTAAAAAAACATGACAAAATTTAGACTGTAAATAAATGAAATAAATTTGATTAAAAAACAACCTTAAGTTGTTTTTTTCAGCTTATAGTTGACTAAATTTGTAAAGATTACTTGCATCCCCAACAAAACAATGATTGATTTTTAATCAGCAACTTTGATGATATAGAATAAACCCGACTTATAATTAAATAGGAAATAGACAAATAAAGTGGAAAAATAGAATATTTTTAACTATTTATGGATATCAAATCGAGTACCCATTTCGGTAATAGAATGAAATAGCAAAAAAAAGCCGCAGAACGCGGCCTTGAAATTCAAAGATCTACTCTATATTTGGCCTGCACCAGCAACATGAAAATCACACATAGAGATGGAATGGCTGCAATCACAAATAAATGGGTAATGACCAAAGATTTAGCCAGATATCCACCGAATAATGGCCCGATCACTGAACCTAAACGGGCAATCCCAATACTCCAGCCCACGCCCGTTGTACGCAATGAAACTGGATAATAACTTGCAGATAATGCATTAATGGCAGGTTGCCCACCAACAATCGCAAAGCCCGCAATAAAGATAACCACAAACAGTAAGGCAATATGACTGACCGAATATCCAATCAAGGCAACACTAACAGCAGCCACTATAAACACTGGAACTAAAACCTTATAAAAACCAATCTTGTCAATTTTTAACCCCATCACGATACTACCAATGGTACCGCCCAACTGTAGCGTTGAACCAATCATCAGCGCCTGATTCAAAGAAAGGCCAGACTCTTTCGATAAGGTTGGTAACCAGTTGGCGAGAAAATACAGACTGATCATATTTAAGATACTGATCACCCAGATCGAGTAGGTAAAAAAAGCCCGCTTATTTTTAAATAACTCCAATGGTGACTTTTTGATTTTAGGGCCGACATTGCCAATGATTTGAGTTGATGTGTTGAGTTCCAATGCTGGATAAAATTTCTTCAGCCAGAATAGAATCGTTTTCTCATTCTTTTTGTTTTCGCCTAAGAAATACAATGACTCTGGTAGCTTAAACAGCATAATAAAGAAAATGATCAGAGGAATAATGCCACCAAAATAAAATATTGCCTGCCATCCGCCTATGGGCGTAAGTAATGCAGAAATTCCTCCCCCCAGCATGGCACCGACTGTATAACCACAAGAAATCACCATCATGGTCAAAATACGATATTTGTTAGGTACAATTTCAGAGCTATAGGCCATGGCATTCGGCATGATACCGCCTAAGAAAATGCCCGTGATAAAACGTATAACAGCGAGCTGTTCAATATTAGCGACATGCGGTGTCCACAACATCAGTACAGAAAATATTAACGTTGAGATCAATAAGATTGGACGACGACCAAACCGATCTGACAGTGAACTTAAAACAAATGAACCAACAAACAATCCAAATAAACTGGCGCTAAACACCACGCCTAACATGGTTTTTTCGACACCCCACGCTTCTATAATCATCGGCGCGGCATAAGCCATTGCCTGAATATCATAGCCATCCATGATCATCAGCAATAAGCAGGTAAATAGAATAAATTTTTGATAACGCCCAACGCGCTGCTGGTCGATTAAATCATTTAATGCAACTTCTTTCATGGTGATTCCTTCTCCATGTTGCTTTACATATAATTTTGCAATCTATAATTACTTTATTCGTAATCGATTTATGATATTCGTAAATTCAGTAAATAACAATATGTTATTTTGTTAATCAAAAACCTTTTTTTAATTTTACATATCAATATATTATTTATTTTTAAAATGATGTTTTCTATATAAAAAAACCTCAACACAAGTTGAGGCTTATCTTCAATCTAAATCTTAAATTCAGTTTAAGTCAGGCTTAAATCTTGAGACTGCTGCTGGGTAGATTGCTGTTGTGAAGCAGCATAATATTCGCCAAATTTGTCGTAAAATGTTTCTCTAAAACAGTAATACAACATCGCCGTTTTTTCGGGCATTGGAATTAAACGCTGGCTCTCATAGCACAGATCCGCCACCACGGCTGCATAAGGTTTTACGGTATGGTCTGGTTCGCCTACAATTTTTTTCGCTTCAGAATTCTCAAAAATATAAAAACTCAATAAACGGATGGTCGGTCTTAAAAAGCCTTTACCAAAAACGGATTTATCTCCAAAAAGCAAATGCCAGCCAAGATCGTGCTCATCACCGTCGTAATAACGCCCTAAGCGATCACGTTTCCCTTCATAAATTTCGGTATATCCCACATCCTTGCCATCTACACCCACAATCATTAAACGTTGATGGTCATCGGCCAGCATTTTGTCGAAATAAACTTGTAGTTCAAGTTCAGACTTGTTCAGTTGCCATTGAGGAATTACGTGTGGCTCATGCATCCATTGATGTAATAAAGGAATATCCTGAGGATATTGGACTTGGCGGACATAATATTGTGTCCCATCTTCATAATACTCAAAATAATCAGGAAGTTTTTGTGACAGTGTAAGCATTAAGATATTCCTTGCCTTTAATATTAGATGATAATGATAATCAATTTTATTAACACAAAAAGCGTTCTTTTTCTTGTTTTTTGTTAATGAACTGCATCTGGCGAAGATCACTAAACAGCAAATAGCCGTAAAATGCCTTATGAATTTAATCCACCAACCAAAGTAAAGATAAGTGCGGCTAACATTGCGCCCCACCAGATCTGTATAAAATATTTTCTAAACAGATAAAAACCAAGCACTTGTAAAAAGAATGCTGCTGGCAAGATGACAAACAACCAACTCAGTGGACCAACTGAGCTGCCTTCATACAGATAATTCAACACAAAAGAGAATGCTAAAAATATTAGGCCAGAAAAAGATAAAAGCTTTTTCCGAGAGGCATTTAGCCAAGTATATTGCAGTTGTTTCTGCCCGTATTGGCTGAGGATGCAAGCTTGTATAAATGCGGCCAAGGCCCAGAATAATGCTGCAAGACTCATTTTAAAGCTCCTGCAAGCTTGAACTTATTCAGATAAAAATAAATTGCGCCGAGATAAAGTATTCCAATCGTTAGTAATGCCAAATCTACCCCCGCCAGCGACCAACGCGAATGGATGATGCTCTGCCACAAAGATGCCTCAGGTACCACAACGAAACTACTCAATGGAATGAGAAAAAGAATCAAAGCTGTACTTATCAGTAATAACAATATGGCCGCTCGGATATTCAGGATCAAACTGATCAGTAAACTTAATAGCCAAGTGAAGTAAAAGGCCGAAACTTCATAACTACTTCTTGGCTCGGACACTGCAGGTAACAGTCGTCCTGCCAATAAATAACTCGTACAAGCAAAAGGCAACCCGAGAAAAGTAAAAAAGTTGAGATGCTGTACCAGTTTATAGCTGAAACGATGCTGCGCTTTAATACGTTTTTTCTGCCAGAGCAATGCCCCTGCAGCCAACATCACACATCCAATAATGCCCATAACAGACAAGATCAAACGCATCCAGTAAGAGGCAAAATAGCCCAGATGAATACCATAAGAAGATGAAGCCAACTGGGCTATTGCGCTTAAATTTCGAGGTTGATCCAGCTGCTCGGCGGTATTGGCAGCAAAAATATATTGTGGGGTATTTAAGGTAATAATATTTTTATAATTATAGTCAAAGGTGATCATCGCATCTGGTGTATTCGGTTTTTGTACTTCAAATTTATCGAGTATTGCGCCTGTTTGTGCCTGCGCTGGTAATTGTTGAATAAAGCGTTCCAATGGCTGCATATTGCTCTGAGATGAGGATGGTTGCGGTTTTGCCATCTTTAGAAACTGCATCTCATTATAAAATTGGGGTATACCGTCTTGGGCATAATGCTTGGATAGTCCCCACGGCAACACCAGATAAAATAAAATCAGTAGCCCTGTAAATGCCATCACCAGATAAAAAGGAAATGTAATCACTCCCGTTATATGATGCAGATCGAGCAAGGAACGCTGGCCTTTAAAGGAACGAAATACAAAAAATTCTTTAATGATCTTTTTATGCGTGATCACGCCTGTAATCAAACTGATTAATAAGATCAGGGCAACAATGGCAACGATGAAACTACCAATCTTGCCAGGGAGTGGATAGAGGGTGTAATGCAATTTAAAAAAGAAATCACCTGCCAGAGTCTGTCGTGCAGGATTAAGCAATTCCCCTGTCATGGGATTCTGTAATTGTTGGTGTTTCCCTATCTGATCCTGCCATTGTAGCAAATTGACTGGCATGTGTTCATTTGCAACGGTCACACGCCATCTTTTTGCATCTGCGGCATGCTGGTTTAAATAATTAAACGCAGTTTGAGCTGAGGTTTGGGTAGTCGGTAGCGTTTGAATCTGACTCATCGCCTCAGGTTGCGCCCAGACATTAATTTCAGTACGGAAATACGCAATCGATCCGGTTAAGAAAATAAAGAAGATGATCCATAAGACAATAATGCCAAACCAGCTATGCAGAATGGCCTGAATTTGACGAAAGTTCATCTTAACTCATCCCCACTTATGCATGAGTCCGTAGCCAGCCAGTAATAACACACCTAAGCCATGGATGATCCAGAACCAGCATTTAGACATAATTGCACTGGTCAATATCACGTAAAAGATAAAAAAGATAAAACTGAGAAAGACGGCGAAATAGACATTTTCAGCTTTAGCAAAAGGCAACCAATCCGCCAAAACCAGACTGAGCCACGAACTATAACAATAAGCCGCCAAGCAGATAAAAAATACTCTGCGATAGCTTAACTGAAAGATCTCTTGTTTTTCTGAGGGGCTCATCCGTATTGCCTTAGCCTGTAAAATACAGAATAAAAAGGAAGAAATATCTGCATCTTCACAGATATTTCTTCCTCTGTTTTAATTAATAGCTGATGGTATAACTTAAGCCATAGGTACGACCTTCAGCAGGGATCGCCAATAATGGATTCCCGTTTGAAACAGCTGCTTGCTGGGCAAATACTGTCTCGTATTGAAGTCCCCAAACATTATATACACCAAAGTCTACACGACCTTTCCAAGCTGGAACATGCCCTAACACATCCATAGTTGCATAGCCTTTAATTTTTGCAGCGGTATTGGCATCTGCTTTCACAGCCGCTTTAAATTCAGCATCCTGACTAGCGTTGGCACGCGCAGCTAAGTCACGATCATCATTATAGGCTTTATTGGTCCCTTTAATTGCCTGCATCTGTACGCGAATACCATAGCCTTCATCATTTTCCCACTCAGCAAATAAGGTACCTTTTACTGGTGCGACAGCAAGTGAATTGAGCTCATGCCATTGGTTTGCAGCGTCTTTATATTGACCACGGGTATAGCCTAAAGTACCACCAACCTTGTAATGATCCATAAATGGATAACTGGCCGTTGCTTCCGCACCATAGACACGTTGGTCGGTATCTACAATCTGAGCTGCTCGGTTATTAAACTGAACAGTTTTATCAGAAGTATTATAGAAACCTGTTAAACCAAGGTTCAAACCATCATCCTGATTTAAACGCCAGCCCAATTCATAACTATTTACAGTAATCGGTTGCAAGTTCGAGGTTGAAACGGTAAAGGTCGATACATCACGCAGCATGCGCTGCACATCTGGGAAACTGAAACCTTGTGAAAAGTTCGCATAGACTTGCTGTGCATCATTTAGCTTATATACAGCCCCTAAATTAAACAGGGGTTTATCATCATGGGTTGAACCCGCTGGAACCATGGTTGATTCACGACTCGGAATATAGGCATCAGTATCCGCTTGGATATATTGGTAGCGAACACCCGCCTGAATATTCAACTGATCATTAATGGCATAATCACCCTGAGCAAAAGCACCAATATTTTGGATTTCAGTATTTGGACCATAGCCCTTACGCTGACCTGTTGGGGTGTAGACTAAATAAGGGTATTCAGTTGCGAGAATATCAATATATTGCTTGTCTTTTTCCCAATCATAATCAAGACCATAGGTTAATTTCAGATCTCGGTCTGCAATATTAAAGTCAGATTGCATGGTTGAACGTAAACCTGCAACTTCGATTTCAGATTGCGACTGGTTTACAGTTTTGACTGTTTTAGTAGTTAAACCATAAGGGAAAAATCTTGATTTTTCATTACGATAATAGGCTTCTACATTCAATATCTGGCCTAAGAAATCTTGATTTTGGTATTGCGAATTCACTGCATAGCGTTCAGTAAATAATGGATTGCTCAGCTTCAAACCTTTAATGGCTTTATAGCTTGGCGTCCCCATATCATTACTCGTTGCTGTAGTCGGCAAATATGAATAATCTGGGCCGTAATCTGTATCTTGTTTATCTTTATAGTATTGCGCACCAAAGCTCAGACTTTGTTGATCTGTGAGATTGAAGTTCAAACGACCATTGACATCAATCGTATCGCTGTCCATGGTACTACCTTGCCAAGGACTTAGAGAAATACGATCGCCGTCACCATCAAACTGCGAACCACGACTGGTAAAGTTCGCCCCAAGGAAACCATCGACATTTCCCTGACTAAATGAAACCGATTGTCCAACTTCATAAGCCAATCCATCCCCACGGAAGGTGTCTGAAGATGTGATACCGACTTTACTTTCAAAGCTGAGTGGTTTTGAGGTATCAGCACGTTTGGTAATGATATTGATAATGCCGCCTGTCGCACCAGAACCATAAATACTGGTTGCGCCAGAAATAATCTCAATACGCTCAATCATGCTTGGGCTAATGCTATTGAGCTGACGTGACACATCACGCGAACCCGTTTGAGATACTCCATCAATCATAACTAGCACATTTCTGCCACGCATGGTCTGACCATAGTTACTGGTGGTTCCACTACTTGGTGCCAACGACGGAACCAGTTGCGCCAAAACATCCGCAACCTTACGCCCCGCAGTTGCTTGCTGTGCAATTTGATTACGGTCAATGGTCTGCACAGTCCCTGCAATTTCTGCAATATTTTTTGGTGTACGCGTCGCTGTCACCACAATTTTCTCTAATTGTGCAACAGGTTTCTGCGTAGGCTCTGCCGTTACAGCCGCATTTGCTGAAACAGTTTCTTCTGCATAAACATGTTGAGCGAACATTGCCAGTACCGCAAGGCAGCATGGCGTCATTTTAAACAGTACTTGTTTTGCCCTAAACTCATTATTGACTTTCATTTTCTCTTTCTCCAGAGCCCTTATATCACTCAAAAAATATCCAAAAGGCAGGCCATCATACTAAATTTAAATTTTAATGAGAATGATTTTTATTAAAAATAGTATTCATCTCGACACTGCTGTTTAAAAAAATGGTCTTTTTTCAATTTTTCTGCTTGTTCGAGCTGCTGGAACTGTTCCAAATAGTCATGGGCAGTCTCTGGTTTTAAGATAAAAACACCATCTGCATCACCAATCAGCAGATCACCTGATTGCACCGTAAACTGGTTCAATTCAATACCAATATCCATTTCGACGAGACTATCGCCTTCATTTCGTGTGGTTAAACAACTGACTGACTGAGCAAAAATAGGCAATTTGAGTCTAAGTAAAGCCTGTCGGTCGGTGATAGCTCCTAGCACTACTACTCCCGCTAATCCGCAATGAATCGCGGCCACACTTCTCTGCTCTCCCCAACATGCACGTTGCAAATCATATCTAGCGTCGATGAGCAATACTTCATTGGGTTGGCAACTGAGCAACACCTGTCGTAACTGACTGGCATTCTTTGATTGCAGCCGAACAGTTCTAACCAGACCGACCAATTGTTGCTCAGGTGACATGGGGAAAATCTGTGGGACATGCCCTAAATCCAATAAATGACCAATGGTCGAGGTTGCAATTTTTTTATAGGCTTCGACCAGCAATTCTGGCTGGATAACTTGACTCATGATTTTATCTCGGTTGATTTTTTTAGCTGTAATGGGCAATTTCGACACAGCTCCTGTCCTGCTTCCTCTAGTTGAAAATAGAAGCAGCACTTTTGTCGCATATAGGTATTGAATTCGGGATGCCAGTTATTCCACAGCTTTAAAAAAGGGTTTTCCTGCAAGTTAAAACTTTTTGCCGATTTTGCTTTTAGCAACTGTCGTTGCTGTTGGAGCTGGGTATGCATGTCTTTGCTTAGATTCTGCTGAGCCAAAGCATGATAAAACTGCACCACACGCACAGCGACATTTTCCCAAAGTAATGCATAAGAAACGCGCCCAACGCGGGCAATCTGCTGCAATAAATCATTGAACTGTAGCAATATGACGTCAATTTCTTGTAGAGACATCACCTGAAACGAATACATTGCCGAATCAGCTAGTTGCAGTCGTCTTTCCCAGTTCCATGTTTCAGGTAGCTCTACGATAAAGATCGAAGGCTGCCATTTTACAAAAGGAAGCGATGCCGCCTGACAGTACAAAAAAGGCAGTATCCACAGCGTGGCCCAATATTTAATAAAAAGTGAAGTGGCACATCTCTGATTCTTCGCATGAATACGTGTCGCAAAACCCTGTAGCACCTGCCGACAAATCGAGTCATCGAATAGGTCTGCCAGCATGATTGCCTGCTGGTTGGAACAATGTATTTCCAGTTTCAGATGCTGTTGCAGCACTGAAAAAGAGCTTTCCAACTCTGCTTGAAAATGGCGACACATATTCATTGCAATTTACGCGGATTGAGCTAAAACATGCCAAAGTGGATTTCGGGTTTCCCCGATTCCTGATGGCATGCTACCAATACGGGTATCCTGTTCAAGCAAAGGCCGAATCAACTGTTTATAAGGCCAGTTGGGTGACTCAAACAGTAAGGCCTGCAACTGACTATGAATCTCAGGCTGGAAGTCCAGTTTTTCCAGAACTTGTTGCAATTGTTCAGCCAGTACTTGCCACAGTTGATCTGCTGGTATCTGATAATACTTTGCCAGCGTCTCGACAATACAACCTAAATTGACCTGAATTCCTAGCGTCTGGATATAAAACAGCAAGGCCTCGGCTGAATCATGATAAAGCGTATTTCTGAAATCATGCGGGCTTAAATAATCTGGATCATCCAGACCATTTTGCAGCACCCACGGCAGATAAATACGCAGTGAATCATGATCTCTAAACATCAGGCCATCAAATTGACCATTCTTAAGTACCAGACATAGATTTTGTCCATGAATTTCTCCCATCAGCCCCAAGCGGAACAGACGTAAATTCACCTCAAAGAAGCATGCACATAATTTGGCAAACTGCTCCAAAACCTGTGCAGCATCATTCTGTAGCTGTTGAAGCTGTAAAATATAGTCAAAAACCGCAGGTTGACCTGAAATGGTATGTCCCAGACTGGCCATCGGAATCAGTTGATAAGGCTGCTGCAATAATTCAACTGGAATATGGCGGCGTTGGGCTGCCAGATGGGTTGGCTTCTCTACAAAGAGCCATTCATTGTCCGCACTTCGATCCTGTTGTTTTTCAGGTAAATAAGACCACCATTGCGTTTCCTCACATAACCATAATTTTTGCTGCAAAATCGGATCTTTTTGCTGAGCTTGGCGTAGCAACTTCTGGTTTTTTTCTCCATTGATCATTTTCACGATCGGAAGAAAACGCAATGAACCCAGCGCTTTAATGCCTATCGGCAATTTCAGGCTTTCTTGTGGAATTTCCTTAGACAAAAGACTGCGCATCGAGGCACTGGCATACATGCCTTTTGAAACAAAGTTCAAGGGCTGACAAATTCCCGCCGCGATATCTTCCGCAAAGAATTGCTGAAATAAATGCTGAAATTGCCACGGATGTATAGGCATGGCGATATGCGTTTCACTCAATCCGCGCTGGAACATTTCCTGTTTCAGTTGATAGCGTTCAGCACGATTAATAAAAATCTGGCTAGGTTGTTGGGTAAAAATATCCTCAACACCTGCACCAAACATCATTTTATCTTTATGCACCGCAACCCAGTGAATATTCAGTTCTTGGGCAAATTCAGGACAATATTGCAAATATTCCTGCTGACTCAATCCTTCCTTTAACTTGGATAACGGATGATAAGGACGATCTCGATAACCCGCATATTGCTCTAAAATACGGAATACCTGTACTGAGCTTTGATGAATCAGATCATGAGCATTGACTTGATGCTGTTGTAGCAGACGATATTGCTGCAAACATTTCTGGATTTGCGCTGAAAAAATTTGAAGTTTGTCGGTCTGACAGTGTTGAAACAACCCGATCTGTTGCAGACATTCAAACAGTTCAAATAATTCAATCGAGTGGACTTGAGTTTGCTGATTGCCTGTTTCAACTCGCAAAATTTCCGACTCGGCCGCAAAAGACCACGGTTGTGTAATGCCTTGCTGTACTGGAAAAATAACAACATATTGTGAATGTTGCTCAGGCAACAGTACAAAGTACTGCTGCTCAAGCGTGTTGTTAAATTGCTGTTTCAAGTCAAAACCGAATCCATCCAGCTTGGCCTGTGCTGTTGAAGAATTCACAACAGAGTGCTCAGGAATCAGTGCCTCAACCAGTAAGGCATTGACAAAGTCTTGTAAAATGGTTCTGTCCGTCAGTTGATAGACAGGTTGAAGTGCATTCATAAATAATCTCACTTCCCCTGCGCTTTAAACGGCGCCAATGGGTTATCAACAAACTTGATCTGAATACGACCATCACCAAACAAACGACGTTTGGTTAATGACTCAATACGCAACTTTTCCGCAAAGACATCAAAAATTTGATAGCGCTGATGATGTTCAGGATGTTGTTGTTGATATTCCTGAATGACTTCTGCGGCCCATTGCCAGAAATCTTGTTCTGCAACTGAATAAGTCTGATTAAGGAAAATGGCAATATCAGTCAAAGCCACAAAGAACAGGCAGGCACAGCTAAAGTCTCGAATCCCATCCAGATCATCAGTCAAGATAAAGGACATGCTATTGGTTTTAGCATGTTCAGGCGGCAACTGATCCAGTTCAGGCGCCAGCTCTGGATGAGCCAGATGTGCTGGACTGTAACGTACGCCGTCATGGAAATCTTTAAGCAATACACGGGTTGGCCAACCTTGTTGATGCACCAGAATAATATTCTGCCCATGCGATTCAGTCGCGATCCCTTCGGCAAACAGCAAATGAATCAATGGTGTAATGACCACTTTCAACAATTGACGTGTCCATTGCTCAACTCCATAGTGTTGTAACCACGGTGCAATCAGGGCTTGACCATCTTTTTGAATATGACTCACCCCATTCAGTGGAATCGCATCTTCACCTTCACGTAAATATTGATGGACACTTTCACGCCATAAGCATCCGATCGTGCCATAGGCCTGTTGCGCATGCGAAGCAGGTAAACGGGTAAAATCAACGCTCAAACCATAGACTTCACGCAACACCGCAAAATCGAGCTGTTGGGCAGTTTCACTTTGATCAATCAGGCGTTGCAACCAGTCGGTAATAATCGGCCCGTTCATGACCGTATGTTTTGCCAGTACTCGAGAACTAGAAGTATTGGTCAAACTCATTGAAAGCTTGATATAAGGTTTTTCTGGATGCTGTAAATTGGTGACTGTACGCAAAGACTGCTGTGCCAGATAACGGTCTTGGCTATGACCTAAATAAATAATGTCCTGATCTGCAATTTCTTCTGCAAAAATCGAAATCAAGTGGTTTTCCCATTGCCAAGGATGGACGGGAATCCAGACATATTCAGCGGCGTTTTGAGTTTGCTTGTCCAGTTGTTGCTGAAACTGGATTAAATCCTGTGCATTGAGTTGTTCTTTAAAAAATGCTTCTGTTTCAATGTGACTCGAATGGTTTTCTGCAACAAGCTTCTGATGTACAGCCAACCAGACCAAAGCCATCGGCTGGGCAAACTCCACCCCATAACGGACATTGTCTTGCAGACTAAAGCCAACACGCGATTTATAACAAGGATGATATGGATGCCCATCCATCAAATAAGATTCCAGAATATCGTATGGATATTGAATTGCAGGCAAGGCGTAGTTTTCAAAACAAACTTGTGATTGCAGGTCGTGAATATAAGTCCGCTTTAATTCAAAAATAAAATCTTCCACTTTGGCCGCGTCGGCAATCGAGCGCAGGATTTCATCAATAACCTGATTCAGACGAGCCGGTTGCAGATTACCTTCAGCATCCTGACGTAGCACATCCTGATTACGTGCCAGACGCACCAACTTATAACTGTATTGGCGTTGCCCTTTGGCAATATACTGAACCGCTTGCTGTTGGCGATCCTGCACCTGAACAATAAAATTTTCACCATCATGATCAGCCGCAATAATTTCTTCAAAAATCAGGGCTTGTAATAATTGCTTGATGACACGTTGTTCAACGTGTTTGGCCTGCTCAGACTGTGGTTGTTGCCAGGCTTGAAAAGTATTTTGAATCACATGTGTATTTGCTAAAACTGGATGTAATTGTCCCATGTTGCTCTTCCTAATTATTTAATTCATTCGTTTTGTGTTGATCTGGAAAGCGCCACGCATAAGGCAAAGCGCACAAGATAAGAGCTGTACAAAAAATAAAGATTTCCTGAATGCCTTTAAATGAATCCAGTGTTGTATGAGGATTGGTCTGAAAAAGATCCTGACGTAATTGCAGATATAGCGCAGCAAGCACCACGGCAACTGCGGCAAACAGCCGACGAAACAGATTGTTCAATGCAGCCGCCTGAGTGACCAAATGTTGTTGTTGCTGACGTAAGCTGTTAAGCCCTGCTGTGGTCGATGGCATATAGGACAATCCCATGCCCAGACCATGCAACATCATGCAGAAGATGATGAACCAGACATTTTTCACAGGCGCCCATGCCAGCAAAGCAAAAGACAATGCAGTAATCAGTAACCCTAGACTCATAATTTTTGCGGCGCCGTAACGATCAAGATATCTGCCGGCAGGTTGACTGCATAAACCAGTGACTAAGGCACTGCTCATCAAAGCAAAACCCGTCCAGAGTGGGCTGAGATGCAAACTATGTTGAATCCACAACGGCACCAGCAACATGCCAATAAATAAGCCTACCGTTTGTGCCACACAGATCATCAAACTGAATCGAAAACCTTTTGCAGCAAACAAGGCTGGCTCAATCAATGGGCTGGTCTGATTTTTTTGTCTTCTGGCAAACTGCCAGAATGTGAAAGCACTTAATGTAAGCAATAGCCAATAGACAGGCTGTGCGATATCTTCAAGTTGATGAATCTGACTCAAGGTGCCTAATAGCAAAATAATGCTCAGGCTTAGGCAACTAAAACCGATCCAGTCAAAGGATTGATTACTATCGCCTTGTTCTTTAGGCAGATAGAGATATCCCAACACCAGAGCGATACAGGCAATTGGCAAGTTAATGAAGAATAAAGCCTGCCAATCAAGCCACACCAAGACCAGCGCACCTAACATCGGCCCAACAGCCAAAGTCAGCATAATCATCGCGCCCCACAAACCTGTGGTACTGCCCCGTTGTTCGCTCGGCGTGACTGAAAAAATCAGACCGAGTGATAATGGAATCATCAAGCCACTACAAAAACCTTGCAAGGCTCTTGCAATCAGGACGGATTCAAACTGATTGAATAAACCACCCACTGTCGAAGCCAAAGCAAAACACAATAATGCGGTTAAATAAGTTTGTCGTTTGCCAAAACGCTGGCTGAAATAACCTGCCAATGGCAAGCTGATACTCATTGCCAGTAAAAACGCGACCACCACCCAACTTGCCCATATTTCACCAATCTGGAAATATTGCATCAGCTGGGGGATGGCAGGATTAAAACTACTGTTGTTTAAACTTACGGTTCCTGTACCTAACATGACCGTGAGTAAAACATAACGCTGCAAACCGACTTGTGCCGCTTGATTGATGGGTACAGAAGACCGTTCCATACGTGCGATTCCTCTGTTGACCTTAGTCAATGTGCTCTGACAACTTTACTTGTGCATAAAAAGCGGGAGAAGTATGCCGAACCTGTCCAGATTTATGCGTCACACGGGATAATCCTGAATCAGCCAGTTGCACATGGTTTCGCGCAGGTTGTTTTGACGATACAGAGGGTGCCACGCCAAATTGTTGATAGGACTGGGCCTGATCCAGCTTAAACAGTTCTTTGCCTAATAACTGATTGGCAATGGTGGCTGCCCGATGAGCGCCTAACCCCAGATCTGGCGTGCCAACACCATGATGGAAAACTTCCATATTTTGCAGGAAAATTCGCCCATCGCCTTGATAGTTCACTTCAAAATCTGCACTCACTTGCCAGCGTTGTGTCTGATCAAGCGGAATCAAAGTTTGCAGATTTTCCAAGAAAGCGGGTTTTGGATAACGATAGCCAGTAGCCGCAATTACACTATCTGCATCCAGCACATAACGTTCACCTTGCTGCTGGTGCTCGAAACGCAAACGAATTTTCTGATTTTCCAGCACTTCGGCATGCTGTAATTGATGATGGCCTGCGAGTGTGACCTCGGTGTTATGTCCAGCGATACTACGGTGATACAGTCGCTCGTAAATATCACGAATGGTCTTGCTACTGATTCCCTTATAGAGATTGGCCTGTTGGGCTGGTAATTCAGCCTTTAATCCAGCTGGCAAATGATAGAAATACTGCATATAGTCAGGACTGAAATGTTCTAGTCCCAACGGTGTATTCTCCATCGGGAAAAAACCCGCAGAGCGTGTCAGCCAATGCAAATGAAAATCAGGCGTTGTTTTTCCTTGCGTATATTGACGGTCAAATAAATCGATAAAAATTTCCGCGGCTGATTGGCCTGAACCAATCAACACTACATTCCCTGTTAACTGCGCAGGACATTGCTTTAAATATTCAGCCGAATGTAAGCATTGCTTTGTTTTCGGATATGCCTGCTGCAAACTTTCAGGTAAATGCGGAACTGTACCAATCCCCAAGACCAGCTGACGCGTTTGATAGTGCTGCTTCGCACCATTTTCTAGAACTTCAACCTCAAAACCGCCTTTAATCGGCTGAACATCCAGAACTCGGCTATTGAATTGAATATGCTCTAACTGCTGCACCACCCACTGACAATAGTGGTTATATTCCTGACGTGGAATATATAAATTTTCACGGAAGTAAAACTTATATAAACGCTGCTGATGCTTTAAATAATTGAGAAAGCTATAAGGACTAGTCGGCTCAACCAGACTGACCAGATCCGCCATAAACGGAACTTGCAGCAAGGCATTGGGCAATTGCATGCCCGCATGCCAGTCAAAACCATCTTTTTGTTCAAAGAACTGATAGTTAAGATCACTTTTATTTTGCAGCAAACTGGCTAGACTTAAATTAAAAGGCCCTAACCCAATGCCAATAAAATCAAGCATAGCTCACATCCTTCTGTTCAATAAACAGAGGATTTTGCAATTGCACATAGACCGACTGATGCTCAACTGGAGCAATCAATTCATCCAGCTCATGCAAGCGTGTCAGCAAGTTACCTTTATATGGCAAGGTTTCGTTAAACAATAAACCCTGTAACAAGGTACTGTCAGGATACTGCTGCAATAAATCCTGCAAGAAGACTTTTAAATGCTCAAGCAGAACATCTTCACTCATGTAGCCCGTTGCACCAATCGCATTGATAATGCCGAACAAGGTATTTCCAAAGAAATAATAACTGAAACGTTCATCAACGAAGTCTTTCGGCCCGACTGCAAATGCCTTTTCTTTCAGCTCAGGTAAAGCCTTTAAAATCTCAGTGGCAAATTCTTCAATATAGTAGAAGCCTTGATTGTCACGTAGCCACAAGGTCTTTGGAAAATGATTATCCATTTCCAGCAACACATTTTGCTGATGAGATTCGAATGCCATCCCATAACGATGATAGAGATACATTAATGGTTGCAGACTCACTTCAAGGAAGCGGTTAAACCAGTCCAGTGCAATCTCGGAATGATCCATTTCAGGATGTGCTTTGGCAATTTTTGCGAAAAGCGCATTAAAACGATTTAAATCCTTGCTTGGATGATCCTGACATAATGAGGCAATACAAGTGACTTGCTGTTGTGGACTAAAGGGTTGATCACGGAAAATACAGATACTTTCATTGACCACTTCACCATCAATTTGCAAAGCCATCCATGCAGGATCATTAACGGCTTTTAAACTTGGACAATGTTTTAAAATATTCTGACCAAATTCACTGTGCCACAAACGATGGGTCAGTTCACCACGATGACACTCTTTCGCCAGATTGACACGAATTGAATTGGTAATCATCACAGAAAGTGAGGGTTTTACCATCCACGGCGCATTAAAACTTGCCAGCGTACGAATCGAAGTCGTCGGTGAAAATTGCCAGCCACGTAAGCCCAGATCAATCAGTTGTCCAGTTTGTTTTAAACGCTCAAACCACGGCTTGCTTTGTAAATAACGTGCCTGCCAAGGATGTAAAGGCAGCAATTTATACTCGCTATGCGTGTTGAGCAGCTTGAGATCATTTTCAGATAAATACCATTGCAATGCGCTTTTAAGCTGGGCTGAAATCGCTTCATCGGTCGCACTGCCCTCAGCAATATAATCCTGATGCACAAACCAGTAATGTAGTTGAGTCTGGCCTTTATGTTCAGGAGAAAACTTGAGCCAGTCCTCATGCACAAAACCTGTTCTACTCTTTGGTGCAGGGTGCATACTGTGCCCGAGCACCAAAGCCTGTTCAGATTCAATAAAATTCTGACCTGCTTTGACCAGATCATCAAAATCATGTTCACGTTGTACTAAAAACTGCTGTAAAGCATCACGGCTTTGAATCCATTTTTCGACCAAAGAAGCAGCATCTAAAGGAATATCAGATTCAAAAACCAGTTCTTCCAGCAAAAGACCAACGATTGCAACGGGACTGAATGTTCTTACTTGTCCTTGAATAATAATTTGCGGCAGGTCGGCTAAGCGATGTCGCCCGACTCGGCTGACGTACACTAACGGGAAATAGCACTGTGCTTGAATGGAATGGATCGGAATGGTTAACAGCGTCAAACCTTGGCTAAACGCGTGTTGTTGTGGACTTTGCTGATTTTTATTAAGCAAGTGACCTTTGCCTGTTTCTTGCGTATAGGCGTTGACGAAGTGTTGTATCGCCAACCGATTGGCAAGTGATTGCATCCGATTATATCCTCTATTCAGAGATCTGATTTATTTTTCGAAATGTTTTAGGCCATAAACATATCCTAAGCGGAACTACGTTACGTTTAAGACGAAGCTAATGATAATTATTATCATTTATATTTTCAATTCAGCACTGCCCGCAAAAATTACAATCTAATCGATTGAATTAACTTACTTTAGAGATGCTTTAAGCAAAATGAGATACAAAAAGATAATAATAGTTCTTATTTGATAAAATGATAATTTACTCATCGGCAATAGTTTTTTGTGATTTTAAAATCCTATAAATAACAGTGCACTAAAACAAAAACAGCCCAAAATGATGACTTTAATTGCACAAAACATCAAAAAATAGCTCAGTTATGCCTTTCTAGAATGCTTCATCTGACTTATTGCCCTTCTCTTGCATCACTTTATAAAAATGATCACTTTTCGCCGTTGCACTGTTCCCTATTTTCTCCACTATAATGCCGAAAATTTAAAAATCATTCTCAGGGTGAGATCACAGGAACAATGATGAAAAGCAATAAAAGACGGCATCACACATCAGATACAAAAAATATTATTCCACTTTTATCCATGAGTGGATTTATTTTATTTTCAAACGCTTCTTTTGCCGCAGCTTCAACCGAAGCAACACTTTCAGACAATAAGACTGAGCAACTACCAACAATTACCATTTCCGCATCACGCTCAGATGAACTCTCCTCTTCTGCCAAGCAGGTTACTCGACTCGATGAACAGCAAATTGAAATTTTGAAAAATGCCTCATCGGGCAACATTGCCACTGTACTCGCCAAAGTCGTGCCTGGCTTATCCGATTCCAGTCGCACCATTACCGATTATGGGCAAACCTTACGCGGCCGTAATGCACTGATTCTGGTCGATGGCGTCCCGATGAATCTCACCCGTGATACTTCAAGAGGGCTTTCTGCAATAGATCCTGAGAGTATCAGCAATATTGAAGTGATACGTGGAAGTAATGCGATCTATGGTAGTGGAGCTGCGGGCGGAACCATTTCTATTACGACAAAAGCGGCAGGCGGTGAACCAAGCGCCAAGACCGTAGTTGGATTACAAAGTTCACTGACCAATCCTCGTTCGGATGCCTTAAGTGGAGACATTCATCAATATTTTTCGGGTAGTTTGAACGATTTCGACTATGCACTGGATTTTGGCTATCAACGCATTGGCAGCCCTTACGATGCGCGAGGCAAACGGGTTGCACCGGAACCAAGTCAGGGTGATCTTTTTGATGCGGATGCCTATAGCATTGGCACTAAACTTGGATATCACATTGATGACAACCAGTACCTGCAACTTGCCGCGAATTATTATAATGCGGAACAAGATTCTGACTATGCTTCTGATCCAAGCGTTGCCCAATTACCGCCAGGAAGTGTCCCTGCGAAGGCAATCAAAGGATTGAAATTAAAAGAACAAAATAAAAATGAAAACCAGATTTATAATCTGACTTATAGTCATAAAGATTTGTTCGGCAATAAGGTAGATGCTCAAATTTATTATCGAGACTTTTTCACCCGCTTTTCGCCATTTGATGCCCGTAAAGTCCCTACCCGAGGTGGACAAGTCGATCAGGTTTATCAAGAAAATAATGTATTGGGCAGCCGCTTGACTGTAAGTACTCCGCTTGAGTTTCTTGGAGATAGCTCTCTCGTGTGGGGTGGCGACTTTAGCCGTGAAAAGAGCGAAATGCCGCTGGATACTTTCGATCAGAATATCTATGACCAATCTGGTGGCCTCGAATTCGTGAAAAATGGAAAGCTGATTTATTTACCTGAGCTCACCACTCAAAGCATGGGCGCATTCGCTCAATTAAAACACCGATTTAACGATCAATGGTCAGCTGAAGTCGGCACGCGCTATGAAGACAGCTATGCAAAAATTGATAGTTTTGTGCCTTTGTCGCAGCTCAAAGAACCTAATCCCTATACCGTTCAGGGCGGTAAAGTAAAGGCTGATGCATGGTTGTACAATGCCAATCTTACTTTCTCACCAAATGACGAACATTCGATTTATGCCTCATTTAATCAAGGTTTCCAGTTACCCGATGTCGGTGTTGTTATTCGTAATGCAGGAAAAGATTTTGACTTAGGTTCTTCATTCTTAGAACCTGTCAAAGTAGATAATTATGAACTCGGCTGGAATGGCCATTTCAATAACTTTAGCTCAAGTTTAGCCGTATTCCATTCCACGTCCGATCTGGGTGGCGTGCAATCCTTTGGCAATGGATTAATTTTGACCCGAACCAAGGAAAAAGTGACCGGTGTAGAAGCTACTCTAGATTATCTTGAAGATGCCAAAGTCTGGGGCGCTGGCGGTAGCGTTAGCTGGATGAAAGGTCGTGAAACCCCACAAAATAGTCATACCGAACAGGATATGACCGGTTTCCGTATCCCGCCGTTAAAAATTACCGCCTACATTTCCTATAGCCCGACCGATACGTGGACCAACCGTATTCAGGCGACATATTTCGGTGCAGAAGATTACCGTCTCAATGGTAACAATGGCTTCGGTCGCTATGATGTCAAATCCTATACCACAGCGGATTTAATCAGCAGTTTTGCCATCAATAAACAGGATACGGTGACGATTGGAATCGAAAATATGTTCAATCGTGAATACTATCCGCTTTATAGCCAGCTGATGCGAAATAGTAATAATACCAGTCACTTACTCGCGAGTGGCGTAACCGCTAAAGTGTCTTATACACATAAATGGTAATTCAGAAGCTCAAATACGATAGATATCTTCTGATATCTATCGTTGTTCCAATCTTTAGCTTTTAATTATCACAGTTGAATTAAGAAGAACTTTAACACTCAATATCAATATTTTTATAAATCAAGTACATCAACAAATTGAGCACCCAATAACTTAGCCAGATCCTGAGGGTTCAATCCAATATCTAGTCCTCTTTTGCCCCCACTGACATAAATTTTGGCAAAATTTTGCGCCGTAGCATCAATCACGGTTTTCAGTCGTTTCTTTTGTCCGAGAGGGCTAATCCCCCCAACCAGATAGCCAGTTAAGCGTTCAGCATCTTTTGGATTGGCCATTTGTAATTTCTTGCAGGCCACTGCTGCGGCAACCTTTTTCAGATTGAGTTGATGATTCACGGGTAAAATTGCAATAAAGTAATTTTTTTCATCTGTGACCATTAAGGTTTTAAATACTTCTTCAACCTTTAGATTTAACTTTTCTGCGGCTTCCAGCCCAAAATTTTTTGCATTGGCATCATGTTCATATTCATGAATTGAAAAAGGTATTTTATTTTTTTCTAACAACTTACAAGCGGGTGTCATATCTATTCAGTATTTTTGCTTTAAGGATAAAGTGAGATAAGTGTAGCACTTTAAAAATGAAAGATTAAATTTGCTTAGGCTATTTTGATCATAAATCTATTCTTGATAAATCATCAAACAACCTCATATATTTGCTAAAGATGAAATGCACAGGCTCAAACAATTCATGAGTTATAAACATAATAATTTGATGGCAATGCGCCAGAATTATTGGGACGATGAAAGCTCTTCTACTGTCCAAGCGGAAAAACAGTTTTTAAAAGACCTCCTCGTTGAAGAAGATGTTTTTAAAGATGCGACTTTAGACGACACCAAGTATTTTTTCTTTACACTGCCCAGTATTATTATCGTGAAAGCTTATGCGCTCGGCTTTCATCATAGTCAGGTCAAGCGCATGTTGATTAAACATATTCATACCCATCGAGCCGCACTCATGAAACGGGCAGCATTAAAAATTCAGTTTAAAATTTAGGACATATGTATACAAAAGCCAAAAGATAGATCTAAATTCTACTTAGGCTATTTGTGGACAATTCCCCTATTGCACAAATTTAGACTGATAATTCAAGAGATTGAACTATTTTAATACGTTCAAAAGCGGTAATATCCGCTACAATTCATCTCTCGGCTTTCAACCCTCCGATTTCAGCATAGGATTTTTCTTTCATGTCAGATCAGAACGATAAGCTTAAGAATCTAAAAACCTCCTCGGTGGATCGTCGCTTATCTATCGCAAAAGCGTCTTTACTTGCTGGAACACGTTGGGCAACTGCAAGTGCAACTTCTCTTTTCTCAAGTGAAGAAGAAAAAGAGAAGAAACGTAAAAAAGCCATGGCTGAACAGGCGCATTATTTAGTTTCTGAAATTGGCAAACTTAAAGGTTCAATCGTCAAAATTGGTCAGATGATGGCTCTATACGGCGAACATTTTTTGCCTGAAGAAATTACACAAGCATTAAATACCCTGAACAATCAAACCGTGGCCCTCGCCTGGCCTGCAATAAAAGCACATTTACAAGATCAGTTAGGTTCAAAACTTGATGATTTAACCATCGATCATGAGCCGATTGGCACAGCTTCACTTGCTCAGGTTCATCGCGCGACCCGTAAATCTGATGGTCAGGAACTGGTACTTAAAATCCAGTACCCGGGTGTGGCCGAAGCGATCGACTCAGACATGAATCTGTTCAAGAATATGCTGAAACTGACTCGGATGGTGCCGCAAACCCGTGAATTTGATCAATGGTTTGACGAAGTTCGTGACATGATGCATCGCGAAGTGGATTATGCAATTGAAGCAGCGACTACACGTCGTTTCGCTGAACGTTTGAAAGATGATCCGCGTTATATCGTCCCTCAGATTGTGGATGAGTTCTGCGCTGAAAAAGTACTGTGTATGACGTTTGAACGTGGCGTCCCTGTGAATAGCCCAGTGATGCTTTCTCTGCCGCAAGAACGCCGCAACCAGTTGGGCGAAGCTTCTTTAGAAATTGCAGTGCGTGAGTTGTTTGAATGGGGCGAAATGCAGACCGATCCAAACTTTGGTAATTATCTGGTTCGTTTGGGTGATGGCAGTGAAGTCAACGATAAAATCGTTTTACTCGACTTCGGTGCAATTCGACAGTTCGATAACAACTTGCTGACAGTCGCACGTAACCTGATTCAAGCTGGCTATGATCATGACAAAACCGCGATGGTCAAAGCCATGAAAGGTTATGAATTCTTTGATGGTATGCCAGAAAGCGTCAAACCGGGTATGGCAGATGTGTTCCTGATTGCAACGGAAGCCTTTAGCTGTCCAGAAAACAATCCAGATATGCCTGCGGGAATTATGGATGATCAAGACCGTTATGACTGGAAAAAAAGCCAGCTCCATAGCCGTGTGATGCAACAGGCTGGACAATCGATGGCTTCCCGTTATTTCTCGGTCCCACCAAAAGAATTTATGTTTATTAGCCGTAAATTTATTGGTGCCTACACCTTTATGACCGTAATTGATGCAAAAACTAATGTCCGCAAAATGATTCGTCAATTTGCTTAATCAATCATTTCCTGTGAAATGAGAAAAAGCCTGTCCATTCATATGCACAGGCTTTTTTAATCTCTATTGATCAAAAAGTTATGCTGTTAAGCACAGGTTTCTGGCATTTTTTTAATTTCATATGGCAGTCCAACATAGTTTTCTGCCAAAGTCGTTCTACCGGCTGTTGAGCCTAAAATATAACTTAATTCTGCCTGCTTAATTTTATGGTCAAACTCGCTTTCCGTTTCGAAACGATGAAGCAAGTGGGTCATCCACCATGAAAAACGTTCAGCTTTCCAGACACGTTGTAAACATTTTTCAGAATATTCCTCAATACCCTGACGCGAACCCTCAGTGTAATACTCGATCAATGCACTCGATAGATAAGCAATATCCGAAGCCGCCAGATTAAGACCTTTCGCACCTGTTGGTGGAACAATATGCGCCGCATCTCCAGCTAAAAACATATTTCCAAAACGCATTGGTTCAGTCACAAAACTACGTAACGGTGCAATACTCTTTTCGATGGATGCACCAGTGACTAAATGTTCACGGCTTTCTGGATCTAGACGACATTTCAATTCTTCCCAGAATCTATCATCTGACCAATCTTCAACATGATCCGTCAATGGCACCTGTAAATAATAACGGCTACGGGTTTCTGAACGCATACTACACAATGCAAAACCACGTTCTGACTGTACATAGATCAACTCATCCGCAACGGGTGGTACATCAGCCAATACGCCTAACCAGCCAAATGGATAGATTTTCTCAAAGGTTTTAATTTTGTCCTCAGGCACACTGGCTCGACAGATACCGTGATAGCCATCGCAACCTGCAATAAAATCACACTGAATTTGAAAGGCTTTGCCCTGATAGTCAAAATGTACTTGCGGTGCGTCATAAAAATCTTTGACCTGTACATTTTCCGCTTCATAGAACGATGTCAATTGTGCAGCTTCACGAGCAGCCATTAAATCTTTGGTGACTTCGGTCTGTCCATATACAGTGACTTGTTTACCGCCTGTGAGTGCAGACAAATCAACACGATGTTTCCGCCCATTGGTTAATATTTCAATCCCTGAATGCGGTAATCCTTTCTCTTTTAAATGTTGATCTACACCAGCCTGTTTGAGTAAATCAACCGATACCTGCTCTAGTATTCCTGCACGGATACGTGAAGCCACATAATCAGCACTGCGTTGCTCAATAATGATGTGTTCAATGCCAGCTTTATATAGCAATTGACCTAGTAATAAACCCGCTGGGCCAGAACCGATAATTGCAACTTGTGTCTTTAAAATATCCATCACGTCATCCTTGTTATATGTCCTGACTTTTAAACTACTGCTTTTAAGTTTTGTATACGATGTATTCAAATCGAAAATAACCGTTTATCATTCCATGTGTCCGAATATCGGACAAAACATGCAAAATAACAAGGAAGGAAGGATGTCCTCTACCGATGCTTTTTTAGAGCACCCAAGTTCACACGAACGTATTCGTCAGGAAGACTATATTGCAGGTTTAGCCAAAGGTCTGGCTCTACTTGAAGCTTTTGGAATTGATCGCCAACGTTTGAACGTTACTCAAGTCGCTGAACGTACTGGCATTAGCCGAACAGCAGCACGTAGACATTTAAAAACTTTAAAATACTTAGGCTATTTGGAAACAGATGAGCATTATTTCTGGCTAACCCATCGAGTGTTACGTCTTTCTAGCTCTTATCTAAGTTCTGCCCATCTACCTAAAATCGCCCAATCTTTTCTGAATCTTTTGTGTGCCCAAACCTCTTTAACCTTTTCTCTGGTGGTCTTGGATGACAATGAAGTAGTCCCGATTGCCCGTAGCTATCTTCCTCAACACGACAATTTGCGGGTCAGTCCTTATGGCATGCATTTAGGTAATCGCCTACCTGCACATGCCACCTCGACAGGAAAGGTTTTATTGGCAGCGCTACCTGAACAGGCTCAACACGATTGGGTCAAAAGTTATGGCTTAAAGCGCTTAACCCCTTTTACAATTATCGATGAAGCTACGTTTATAGACGTGCTAAAAAGCATCTCATTTTCGGACTATTGTCTATCAAAAGAAGAACATGAGCTGGGCGTGATTGCGATTGCAGTTCCTGTGCTGAATGCACAAGGTAAAGCCATTGCGGCGCTTAACTGTATGTCGCAAACCAATCGTGTACAAGAAGATTATTTAGTCCAGCAAATTTTGCCTTTGCTGCGTAATACTGCTAATGAGCTACGCAATGTAATATAAAAATCAAATCCTTAGGCCCCTTCTTTCTTTACTCATAAAAATCCCAATCAAGTTTTTTGGGAATCATCAATCTTGTCTAAATATTACTCATACATCAAATAAAGCCTTTTTAAGCAAAATGGGAAAGCGTCCATTTTTAGTAAAAAAAATCCCCAAGCTAGATTTAAATAAATATCAGCTGCTTAGCATTCTCATTTTTTAAAATCTAAATCTTTGCTCAAATTCCATGCATAAAAAAAATTGACAGAAATTTTAAAACATAATACATATAGTTTTATATGTTATATTTTAAAACCTAGAGACAAGGAACGACAGATGTCTAAAATTCAACTAAAACATTTTATTAACGGCGAATATGTAGTAGCACAAGGAACGGATTATTTCGATCTGGTCAGTCCAGTAACAGGTCAAGTTTATGCTGCATCACCCAATGCAACTGACGCAGAAGTAGATGCCGCTTATGCAGCAGCAAAACAGGCTTTTAAAATCTGGGGTCGCAGTACTCCCGCTGTTCGTCAAAAGGCTTTACTTGATTTAGCAGATACAGTGGAAGCAAATGCAGAACGTTTAATCGAAGCACAAAGTCGTAATACGGGACAATTGAAGCATTTGATTGCCTCTGAAGAAGTGGCAATTTGTGCAAATCAAATTCGTTTCTTTGCGGGTGCGGCTCGCCTACTCAATGGTTCAGCAACAGGTGAATATTTAGAAGGTTTGACCTCAAGTATCCGTCGTGAACCTGTCGGTGTGGTTGGTCAGGTAACACCTTGGAATTATCCATTAATGATGGCGGTCTGGAAAATCGCGCCTGCTTTGGCAGCTGGTAATACTGTGGTTTTGAAACCAAGCGATACTACACCTGAAAGTACCCTGCTTCTGGCAGAAATTGCAGCACCATTTTTCCCTAAAGGCGCATTCAATGTACTCTTAGGTCAAGCCAATGTTGGCTCTAAAGTGGTTTCACACAAAACCCCTGCACTCGTTTCAATTACAGGTTCGGTACGCGCTGGTTTACAAGTCGCCGCTTCTGCCGCTGCCAACTTAGCCAAAGCACATCTTGAACTGGGCGGGAAAGCGCCAGTCGTTGTATTTGCCGATGCAGATATTGATAAAGCAGTAGAAATGATTGCCATGACAGGTTTCTTTAATGCGGGTCAAGACTGCACCGCAGCGACGCGTGTGATCGTGGAAGAGTCTGTGCATGATGAGTTTTTAGCAAAACTGGTGGAAGCAGCAAAAAATACACGTTTTGGTGAGCCTGATGACCAAGATGCACTTTATGGCCCATTAAATAACGCCAATCAACTTAAAAATGTGCAGTCGTTTATTGAAAACCTACCAGCACACGCAAAAGTCGAAACTGGCGGTAAACATGCCAATCGTCCAGGTTTCTATTTCGAAGCCACCGTGATTAGCGGTTTACAACAACACGATGAAGCCATTCAAAATGAAATCTTTGGCCCTGTCATCACGGTTCAAAAATTTAAAGATGAAGCGGATGCCATTGAAAAAGCCAATGATATTGACTATGGCCTTGCTTCAAGTGTCTGGACCACCAACCATGCCCGCGCAACCCGTCTATCACGCGAGTTAGATTTTGGTACAGTCTGGATCAATACTCATATTCCATTAACGGCTGAAATGCCACACGGTGGTTTCAAGAAATCTGGCTATGGCAAAGACTTATCAGGTTATGGGTTTGAAGAATACACGCGTATCAAACATGTTATGAGTTCAAATGACTAAGGCACAAGATACAGATAGGAGCATAGAATGGATATTCAGGAAGCCAAACGCTTTGTTAGTCAGGCTCATCATGTCTTGTTTAATTTACATGATCCTCGTGCTTTAGACCGTTATTTTTCTAAAGACTTTATCGAGCATTCACCACTGGTTGCAGATGGTCTTTCCGGTCTTCGTCAGCTGATTCAGGATTGTCCAGACATTCGCCATGAACCGATTCGTGTACTGGGTGATGGTGATTTAGTGGCAATTCACGGTCGTTTTCATGGTTTAGATGAAACGCCTTTGGTCGGTTTTGATATTTACCGCATTAAAGATGGCAAGATCGTTGAGCATTGGGATGGTTTGGTGCCTGAAGCACAACCGAATATCAGTGGACGTACCCAACTGGATGGCCCGACCCAGATTGATAACTATGCCGATCGAGAAGCAAACTGTAAAATCATCCGAGATTTTTTTCAAAAGGCCTTAATTGATGGGGACTATGAAGCGTTCAGAACCTATACGGACGGCGATCATTTCCTGCAACATAGTCCTGATATTGGTGACGGGGTAAATTCCGTCATTGATTTCCTGAACAAAATCCGTAATCAAGGTGAAGGTTTGGTATACTCCAAAACGCACCGAAGCATTGCCGATGGTCAGTTTGTGCTGACCCATTCAGAAGGAAGTATTGCTGGAAACAGACATGCCTATTTTGAATTGTGGCGTCTCGAAAATGGCAAAATTGCGGAACTTTGGGATGCAATCCCTGCTGTTCCAGAAGATGAAAAGGCAATACACAGCTTTGGCGTGTTTTAATCCATGATCCGTATCATTAAGTGAAGTCATTCAGCTTCGCTTTTAGAGAACTAGCTATGTCAGCATATACGATAATCTTTGCACCGATCACACAATCGACCCGTTCTGAACAGGTGGTTGAACGTTTGGAGAATGCGATTATCTCAGGACTGCTCAAAAGTCAGGAACAGCTTCCGAATGAAGCTGACCTAGCTCGTTTAATGGGTGTTTCACCTATCACGGTGCGTGAAGCGCTCACAACCTTGCGGGTGAAAGGCTTAATTGATACACGACGTGGCCGAAATGGCGGAAGTTTTGTGTGTGAATTACCTGCAGATTTACGCCTAAGCCTGCATCCTTTACGTCAGGCATCCAGTGAATATCTGGCTGATCTTGGTGAGCTTCATAGTGCAATTTTAAGTCATAGTGCTTATTTGGCCTCACAAAGAACCACCGATGATGAGCTAGGTAAAATCAAGGAAATGGTTGAACAATTTC
This sequence comes from Acinetobacter vivianii, assembly GCF_014635885.1. Taxonomy (GTDB): domain Bacteria; phylum Pseudomonadota; class Gammaproteobacteria; order Pseudomonadales; family Moraxellaceae; genus Acinetobacter; species Acinetobacter vivianii. The sequence goes on along the minus strand of NZ_BMDR01000001.1, from coordinate 254,701 downwards.
ATCAGGCCAGCGAAGCCGACATACGAGCGCAACTGGATTTACGCTGTCTGCTCACCTTGACCTCATTTGCCCAATCAGCGCGACTGGCCAATCAGGAACTCTCGATACAGGCAGAATGGGCCCCACTTATTGCTGTTTTGTACCAAGATGATGTCTTTCACCAAGCAGTTGTAGATCAATACCATAAAATTTTGTCATCATTTACTCAGGGAAATGAGGATGAAGCAGTTCTCCAGGCGAGAAAAATCATCACTATGCAAACGGATCAAATGCTCCAATACAAGTTATCAATCAATTAAAAACAATAAAAAAAGAGATATCTAAAAAGCATAGATCTCAAAAATATGGAATTTTAGGAGTTATCGGAATGACCCAACAGACACCAATAGAAGAGCTTCAAAAGCTGCTTGAGCAAGTCACTCAAGAGACTTCTACTCTGGCAGAACTTCTTGCCAACAAAGCGAGTCAGATTCTAGCCAAAGATAAAACAGGAAAGCTTAAAGACATCAAACTGTCTACCAGTGAACGTAAACAACTGCAGCAGGAAATCAAGCTTGCTTTGCATCAAAGCCAGTATAGTCAAGGTATGGGTTTTGCCAGCTATAGTCCCGCAACAAGCACCGAGCAGGAATACTGGACACTGGAATGGTGGTATAAAAAAGAAAATCAATTACAGCAAGCACAGCTTGAAAACTACCAGAATGCTCAACGTTTTCTGGATTTCCGTACTTTTGAATGGTTCCAGCAACCTGCGAAAAATAAACAACCCTGTACTTATGGGCCTTATGTCGACTATATCTGCAATGGCGCTTATACCATTACTATGGCCCATCCTGTGATGATACAGGATCAATTCGTTGGTGTTATTGCTATTGATGTACTGGTCTCTGCACTGGAGAAAGTGCTGCTTCCAAAACTCAAAAATATCAAACAAAAAGCCGTCATTACCAATAATATTGCCCGCGTCATCACCTCAAATGACATTAGCATCCGAACTGGAACACTTCTCAAAAACCTGACTCATAAGTCTTTGAATAGCTTACCGAGTCAGTCGCTCCAGTTAGTCATGATTTAGCGTTAATCAGACCTCAATTCAACGTTTAACGCCTACGCTCCTCTAAATCTCTAATTTTTTGGCTTGCAAAAACGAGCCAAGGGATTTTTTTGCCTAAAAATTACATGTGCTTTTCTGGATAGAAAACAACAATAGATCAGGTTGCAACATTATGGAACAACAATCTGCTTCATTTAAAAAACTCTCATTATGGCAAGTGACTGTGATCGGTATTGCTTATATGACCCCGATGACAGTATTTGATACCTTTGGCATTGTGTCAGGCATTACTCATGGGCATGTGCCCTTGGCTTATTTATTAGCTCTCACCACAATGCTGCTGACGGCTTTTAGTTATGCACGATTTAGCAAACATTCTGAAAAAGCAGGTTCTGCCTATACCTACACCGCAGAAAGCATTGGGCCTAAAAGTGGTTTATTTGTGGGCTGGTGTACCTTACTCGACTATTTATTATTGCCTTTAATTAATGTTTTGCTGGCAGCTATTTATTTAACAGCCCTCATTCCCAGTGTTCCGTACTGGTGTTGGGTCATTGTCTCGGCTGGACTGGTCACGTTAGTCAATTGCTTCAGGATTCGTCTACTCGCGAACCTAAGTCTGATTTTTGTGTTTGCACCCATTATCCTGATGATCATTTTTGTGTATCTGGTGATTCAAGGCATTGGAAGCACACAAGGTTATGAATATGTGCTCACTTTAAATCCTTTATGGACAGGCCCACAGGAGTTATTGCCGCTGGTTGCAGGCGCATCAGTACTGTGTTTTTCTTTTCTCGGTTTTGATGCGGTTACCACGCTATCAAATGAAACCAAGAATCCGACCAAAACGATTCCTTATGCGGTTCTCCTGACCACACTTTTTGGTGGCTTGATCTTTTTTACCGCATCGTGGTTCATACAACTGTATTATCCTACCAATGCGCGTTTCCAACATCCGTCAGAAGCATTGCCAGAAATCGTTCTATATGTTGGTGGTGCTTTATTTCAGTCAATTTTCCTGTGCGGACAGATTATGAATACAGTGGCTTCTGGTCTTGCCTCACATGCCAGCGCCTCTCGTTTACTCTACATCATGGGCAAAGATAATATTTTCCCTAAAAAGTATTTTGGCACGCTACATGCCTCACTTGGCACTCCATTTTTTTCGGTGTTATTTGTTGGATTTATTTCTTTAAGTGCCATGTTTTTGAATCTGGCTCAAGTGATTAGCCTGATTAGCTTTGGTGCTCTGGTTGCATTTACCGCTGTTAATTTTTCAGTATTTGTCAGGTTTTATATCAAGGAAAAACAGCGTTCAGGATTTAGAAATAAATTTTTTAACCTTTTCTTACCGCTACTTTCGGTCATTAGTATTGCTTGTCTCTGGATTAATCTTGATTCATCTGCTTTAAAATTTGGCAGTTTCTGGTTAGCAATTGGCGTACTTCTGTTTATTTACAAGGTTCTCAGAAAACAAAAGATTCACTTAACCAATGCATATTGAGCAGGAATTTCAAATACATCTATTTCTATTTCGTTCCAACTCTTTAAATTATATTGATGACTTAAAAAAGTTACTGAGTAACCCCAGTAACTTTTTTGCTTAGATCCCATTAATATATGCACAAAATTTATCTATAAACACGCTCCTATAAAATCATGAATCATACCGTTAAAAATAAGTTCAATATCTTCTAGACTTAATACATGTAAATTAAGCACTATATAAACAGAACTTTCAGTCTATGATTCTAATTCAAAAAAACTCTTTATAAACCATTAAAATAGGACAGTGTTTTTTGTATTTAGGGCATATCTTCGATATTTGATCTTTTATTATTCAACATTTTACATACAGTGGGATAGATTTTAATTTTTAGTTTTATTAAATCTAAAATAAAATACCCCATTATAGAAAAAGAGGCAGATTATTTATGTGCTAGGTTTAATTTGGTGCTCTGACTGAAAATCCTGATAGGTCTTACGTTCAGCAGATCCTTCTGTCAAAGGTACAACTTCCCTCATTGTGCTTAAACAACGCTGCGCCAACTGAATATATTCCTGCGTACCTTGAATTTTCCAGTGTCGTTCTTTTTCAGAAAGTTCTCTGGCCACTTTTGCTGGACTGCCTAAAGCCAGAACATTGGCAGGGATTTGATCTTTAGTTTTGACTAAACTATTTGCACCAATAATGCTATTTTCACCAATTTCCGCATAATCCAGAATGACACTGTTCATGCCAATCAAGACATTTTTACCAATACGACAACCATGCAACGTCGCAGCATGACCGATATGTCCCATTTCCTCAACCAGCGTAACACTTTGCAGAAAACCATGAATGATACAGTTGTCCTGTACATTGGCATTTTCCTTGATATGAATACGGCCAAAATCAGCCCGTAATGAAGCAAAAGGGCCAATATAAACCCCTGCCTCAATAATCACATCGCCAATTAATACAGCTGTGGGATGCACAAATGCGCTGGGATGGACAACGGGAATCACACCATCAATACTGTAACAAGGCATCACTCACTCTCTCATTATTTTGGCTCAAACCGCCAAAGCGACGCCAGAAATGTGCAGTTGCATTGGGCATAGGCCCTTCCGATGTAGCAGCAACCGACAAGAAATAGTCATCCGCGGCTTCAAAGACTTTTTTATAGATATTCATGGATAAAGTACGCGCCTTGACTGCGGGCCAGTCTGCCGATAGCAGCTCTAAAGGCAAGGCAGGATCTTTAAGCAAAATCCGTCGGTAATAATGAATCAGTAAAGTCCGAATCTGAAAGGCTTGAACAGGTTCAATGCGCTCATCGTCCTGCATCAAGATTGCTCCGATTTCCCGAAACATATCCAGAAATTGCAGGTAACGTTGACGCAACTCATCAATCGGCCAGTTGGTCTCTAACATACGGCTAATGGTATCGGTGGAGTTATTAAACAGCTGTAAAGTCTCCGCCTTAAACACCACCACCTGCTCACTCATATTGAGATCAACCAGCAACTTTTGCAATTGCAAGCGGTTAGATCCCGGATAAGCCATCAGATTGGTCGAAATATTGGCAAAACCTAGCCATTCCAGTTCTTTCTTCAAAAATGCTTTATTGTCTGTATCCAGACTCGACATCAGGATCAGATCCCAAGAATGATCCCATTCCTTCATCTGATCATTATAAATCCGTTGCTCTGCTTGCAAATATTTTGATCTGCTGGCATCGGTAATACGATAAAAACTGGTTCTGCCAATCTTGTCTGAATCTAGCCAGTTATTTTTCACCAAGCGAAACACTGAAGTCCGTACAGCACGATCATTAAAATCAAACAGCTCCAGCAACTGAATCAAGCTGGCAAGACTAATATTACCGCCACGATGCAGCACCGAATCACCAAAAATGGTTGAAATGAGCGATGTACCGCTTAAGGTTTCATTCTGAATAATCGAATCAATAATTTGCTGTAGCTTTGCACTCATACTTTTATCTTGGCGTTTAAGATTCAGGATATAGATTCTATACCCTGAATGATCATAATGTTAAGCAATCTGGCGCATATCGATAACGCGTTTTGCTTTCCCCTCAGAGCGCGGCAAAGTCAGTTCATTCACCACTTCTACCGTTACTGAAATCCCGATCATGGTTTTAATCCGTTGCATTAACTGCTGAGCCAGTTGCTGCGCTTGCATGTCACAGTTATGGCACATTTCGGTACGGATATGCAAAGTGTCCATGTGCCCTTTTTTCGCCACCAGAATTTCATAATTTGGTACCAGACTTGGAACCTGTAAAATCTGTTCTTCGATCTGGGTTGGGAAAACATTCACACCACGAATAATCAGCATATCATCACTACGCCCCACGATCTTGTCCATACGGCGCATAACGAGATTCTGGCCCGCCAATAAACGGGTTAAATCACGGGTACGATAACGGATGATTGGCAAACCTTCTTTGGTGATGGTGGTGAATACCAGTTCGCCCAGCTCACCGTCCTTGCACACTTCACCAGTTTCAGGATTAATAATTTCAGGATAGAAATGATCTTCCCAAATGGTCAGCCCATCACCTTCATTGAGGCATTGCATGGCAACACCAGGGCCCATAATTTCAGATAAACCATAAATATCCAGTGCCTTGATATTCAGGCGCTCTTCGATCTCACGGCGTAATTCTTTCGACCACGGCTCTGCGCCAAAAATACCAACTTTTAATGAGGTATTACGCGCACTGCCCAACTGTTGCTCGAGCTTTTCAATAATGCTGATGCAATACGATGGCGTTACCATAATTGCCGTGGGTTTAAAGTCCTGAATCAGTTGCACCTGTTTCTCAGTCTGACCGCCTGACATCGGAATCACGGTGGCACCTAGGCGTTCAGCACCATAATGCGCACCTAAACCGCCAGTAAACAGGCCATAACCATACGCCACCTGAATCATATCTTTGGCACTCAAACCCGCCATACGCAAGCAACGCGCAACAATATCAGACCAAGTATTGATGTCTTTTTGGGTATAGCCAACGACGGTTGGTTTACCTGTTGTGCCTGACGAGGCATGTAAACGTACAATCTGCTCTTGCGGAACGGCAAACATGCCAAATGGATAGTTGTCGCGTAAATCCTGTTTGGTGGTAAATGGAAATTTGGCCAAATCATCCAGTGTGACGAAATCATCTGGATGCACACCAGCATCATCAAACTTTTTCTTATACACAGGACTATTGGCGTAAACATTACTCAATGTTTCTTTTAACCGTTTGGTTTGAAGCGCTCGTAACTCCACAAGCGTCATTTTTTCTACGTCTTCTGTAATGAGGCTATCCACTGCCGTCTCTCCTATTTCGTTATATTATTCGAACCGTTTCGTTTCAATTAAATTAAGCTACATTTTCTAAAATCAGGGCGACACCTTGGCCTACACCGACACACATGGTGCAAAGTGCGTACTTCCCTTTGCGTCTTTTCAATTCTCTGGTGGCAGTAATTACCAAACGCGTGCCACTCATGCCGAGAGGATGACCCAGTGCAATTGCGCCACCATTGGGGTTAACACGTATATCATCATCCTTCAGGCCTAACTCACGCATACAAGCTAGCGACTGGGCAGCAAAAGCTTCGTTTAGCTCAATCACATCCATTTGATCCAGACTCAGACCCGTTTGTTTCAATAATTTTTGTACCGCTGGGACTGGGCCAATACCCATATATTTCGGTTCAACCCCTGCACTGGCAATCGCCACCACACGAGCTAAAGGTTTTAAACCATGCGTATCTGCAAATTGGCGGTTAGTGAGTAAAACACACGCCGAGCCATCGTTTACACCTGATGCATTGCCTGCTGTAACTGAACCACCCTCTTTACGGAATGGTGCTTTCAATTTCGCCAAACTGTCCAGACTGGTATCTGCACGAGGATGCTCATCTTGGGCAAACATTGTGATGTTCTTTTTACGATCCACCAATTCAACTGGCAAAATTTCCTCATCAAAGAAACCTGCTTGCTGTGCCGTAGCCACTTTTTGTTGACTACGAATTGCAAAAGCATCTTGATCCTGTCGGCTGATTTGATATTTTTCAGCCACATGTTCAGCCGTTTCCGGCATGCTATCTGTACCATATTGTGTTTTCATCTTTTTATTGATGAAACGCCAGCCAATGGTCGTATCAAATATTTCAGGACTACGCCCAAAAGCTTCAGTTTGCTTGGCTTGTACAAAAGGTGCACGGCTCATGGACTCGACACCACCTGCCAATACAAACTGTGATTCACCCGATTTAATCGAACGTGCTGCCAAACCCACTGCATCCAGTCCTGAAGCACAGAGTCGATTCACTGTCATAGCAGGAACTGCTTCTGGTAATCCAGCCAATAAGGTTGCCATACGTGCAACATTGCGATTGTCTTCGCCCGCCTGATTGGCACAACCTAAAAATACTTCATCTAAATCCTGCCACGGTAAATGTGCGTGTTTTTCTTTTAAATGCTTGATAGGCAATGCAGCAAGATCATCGGTACGTACTGAACTCAATGAACCCGCATAGCGTCCAATCGGGGTACGAATAAAATCACAAATAAAAACGTCTTCCATGATCACTCCTGCTTATGCAAATGCGGTTAAATCTTTTGAATCGTTGGCCGTTACGCTTTGCTGCTGTGCCACGTATTGTTTGAGATAAAGACTTGCACGATATTTTTCTTCGCCATAAATGGCATATAAATTATTGAGCGTTTGCAGCACATACTGCGCGCCCAATTGCATCATCCATTGATACGGCCCCTTAGGATAATTGACACCATATCTCATGGCATTATCAATATCTTCCATACTGGCAATACCGTGAAGACTGGCTTCACAGGCTTCATTGATCAGCAAGACAAGGGTACGTAAAGTTAATAATGCAGGATGGTCTGTAATCCAGATCACATGAATCTGATATTGAGCAAAAAATGCCTCAACTTTTGCCAGATCATCGGCTTGACACAATTGATTGTGGCTCAGCACTACGGCTTGCGCCTTAGAAAAATCATGATGCCAATCCATCAATACCGTTTTACGGCTTAGATAGTTCAGATTGGCAGATTCCCCCTGACTTAACCGTAGATCAATATCATCCATCTGAATGATATTTTCTTCATTTTCAGTCCCACCATTCAGCGCTAGACGTGTTAATAGTTCGGGTAGTTGAGACCATGCGCCTTTGACCTGAAGACGTGCCTGAAAGGCTGTCGCTGTAATGACTTCAGGTTGAAAAGTCGAATACTGATTTTTTTCATCATAGTGATAGAAACCTTGCTTTGACTTCCTTCCCCATGCACCAGCATCGACGAGTTCCTTTTGTACTAGACTCGGACGATAACGCGGCTCATAAAAGAAGGCTTCATACACACTTTGAGTCACAGAAAAATTCACATCCTGCCCAATCAAATCGGTGAGTTCACACGGCCCCATCGCAAAACCACCACACTGCTTTAAGGCATAATCCAGCTGCTCATACGTTGTGACCTGTTCTTGTAAGGCACGAAATGCTTCTGCGTAGAATGGACGGGCGATACGATTCACGATAAAACCCGGTGTTGACTTGGTCAGCACTGGAATTTTCTTCCAGTTCAGCATCAAAGTTTTTAACGCGTGACATAATCCTGCTGGTGTTTTTAAACCTTGCACAATCTCGACCAGTTTCATCACTGGCGCAGGATTGAAAAAATGCAGGCCCACTACACGTTCAGGTTGTGGAATCCCAGCCGCAATCTCAGTCACTGAAATAGATGAGGTATTGGTGGCAAAAATAGTGTGTTCGTTACAAATAGCCGCAAGCTGTTGAAACAAAGATTGCTTTACTTGCAGTTTTTCAACCACCGCCTCGATCACCAAATTCACATCAGCTAAATCTTCTATACCATCAGCAATGCTTAAACGTGAACATGCCTGTTGAGCCTGTTCGTCCGTTATCTTGCCTTTTTCAACCAGTTTGGCAAAAGTCTGATGCAATCCCTCAACCGCCTGCTGGGTCTTTTCACGATCAAGATCGTAGAGAACAGTTAAATGACCATTCATAATCGCTAATTGGGCGATACCGATGCCCATAGTTCCAGAGCCAATAACGGCAATGCGGGCATCAGATAAATCCAGATGAGTCATGCTTAAAGCCCCTGAAAGTTTGGCTCACGCTTATTCATAAAAGCTTGTACGCCTTCACGATAATCTTCTGAACGACCTGCAATACGCTGTAGGTCTCGTTCCAAGTGCATTTGCTCATCAAAGCTATGATTAGGGGATTGATGAATGGCTTTTTTAATCAATGAAAGACCAAAAGTCGGCTGTTTCGCGAGACGTTCAGCAAGCTCAGTGACTTTTGTTTTTAATTCTGCATCTTCAGCAACATCCCAGATCATGCCCCATTCTTTGGCAGTTTCAGCTGGTAATTTATCACCGAGTAAAGTCAGGCCCATGGCACGTGCGTGACCGACTGCGCGTGGCAGGAACCATGTTCCACCTGAATCAGGTACCAGACCTAAACGACAGAACGCCTGTACAAAATTGGCAGATTTAGCTGCAATCACCAGATCACACGCCAAAGCGATATTTGCACCTGCACCTGCCGCCACGCCATTCACCGCACAGATCACGGGTTTTGGCATATTCACAATGGTTCTAATCAACGGGTTATAGTAAGTTTCAATCGAATACCCTAAATCTGGTGCAGCGGCATTCGGATCAACCACACGGTCACCTAAATCTTGTCCTGCACAAAAACCACGACCTTCACCACTGATTACGATACAGCGAACGTCCTGTTTTTTTGCCCAAAGATTCAAAACCTCAGCCACCTCACGGTGCATGTCCACGTTAAAGCTATTCAATGCTTGTGGACGATTGAAGGTTAAATAACCCACACCATTTTTTTCTTCAACAATAATATTTTTATAGTCCATCACTCACCTCTAAAGATTGGTTTTCTTTTTTCAAAAAATGCGCTAATGCCTTCATTCCGATCCTTGGTTGCTGCCAACCAGACAAAGTTTTGTCGTTCGGATTTCAGTCCCTGACTTAATGTTGTCTCATGAATACTTTTGATCGATTGCTTGATCGCCCGAATCGCTAAAGGCGCTTGTTTGGCAATCTTACTTGCCAATTGAATGGCATATTCCACCGTGAGTGCGACGGGCACCACCTCGCTACAGATGCCATGCTGCTGTGCTTGCTTGGCGGAGATCATTTCACCCGTCATTGCCCAGCGCATAGTCAGCTGCTGGCCGACCAAACGTGCTAAACGTTGTGTGCCACCTGCACCCGGTAACATCCCTAAACCAATCTCAGGCAGAGCAAATTTGGTATTGTCACCACAAATCACGATATCCGAATGCAGAACCAGTTCAAATCCAGCACCCAAGGCATAACCATTGACCGCTGCAATGATTGGTTTAGTAAACGCATCGATCTTCTGCCATAACTTTGGACGAATATCGAGTTGTAAGGACACCGCATCCATTGCCGCCAATTCGCTCAGATCTGCACCCGCAGCAAAGCAATTGCTATTGCCCGTTAACACAACCACTTTTACTTGAGGATCGTGTTCAGCCTGTTCCAGCAAATCACATAAACACTGTAAGGTGGCGTTGTTCAAGGCATTGCGTTTTTCTGGACGGTTTAGGCTCAGCAGCATGACACCCTCAAGTGGTGTTTCTACCTGAATCAATGTTTGCATCGCTGTTTCTCTACTCATCAAAGCTCAAACGCACATTCGCGCCTTTCGGTAAAGTCTGACAGCTCAGTACATAGCCTTTTTCCACCTCATCATCTTCAAGGCTATAATTCAGGAACATATCCACTTCACCTGAAAGTACCTTGCAGCGACAGGTGGCACATACGCCACCTTTACAGGCATAAGGCAAATCTGCACCTGCACGTAATGCAGCATCGAGAATACTTTCGTCCTCTTGTCCAACGGCAACAATTAACTCTCGTCCGTCGAGCACGATGTTGACTTTTTCTTCCTGACGATAGGCATCGGCTTCCGCTGGACGTTTACGGATATGACCTGTGTTAAAACGTTCGGTATGAATGCGCTCTTTCGTAATCCCCAAATCAGGTAACAGGCTTTCGACGGTATCCATCATTTCATCAGGGCCACAGGCAAACACATGGTCAAAGTCTGACTCTAATACGTCATGTTCAAATAACTGCTTGAGCTTCTTTTCATCAATACGACCGTTCAGCAGCTCACTGTCGTTAAACTCCCGCGAAAAGATATTGATGAGCTGAAAACGCTCTTTAAACTGGTCTTTCAAATCCATAATCTGCTCGGAAAACATGGTCTGTTTCCACGAACGATTGCCATATAACAAAGTAAAATTTGCTGACTCTTGCTCAAATAACACTTGTTTAATGATGGAAAGAATTGGGGTAATTCCACTGCCCGCAGCAATGCCTAAATAGGCTTGACCGCCAGTACGTGCCGCTTTCTGAAAAAACACACCTTGGGGCGGCATGACTTCCAGTACATCCCCCACTTTTAAATGCTCATTGGCCCAATTGGAAAATTGGCCCTGCTCAATCTTTTTGACTGCAATACTGATGTCTTCTTTTGGCGCATAACTACAGATTGAATAGCAACGGCGAATTTCCCCAGCTTCGGTTAAATGGCGAATAGTGAGATGCTGCCCTGGCTGAAATTGAAACTGTTGCTGTTGTTCTGCGCCCAGATCAAAGGCAATGCAAATCGCCTGATCAGTCTGGGGGGTAATTGTTTTTACTTTTAATGGAATAAATTGGCTCATGGCTGATTTCCTTATCCAAGACTTTAAATACATTTAAAATAATCAAAGGGTTCAAGGCAGTCCTGACATTTGTACAAGGCTTTGCAAGCGGTGGAGCTGAACTCGGTTAACAGTCGGGTTTTACGACTTTTGCAATGGGGACATACCACACCATCTCTCAAATGCACATGCGTTCCGCATTGCTGTGCCGTACCTTCTGGTGGCGCAATGCCATAGGCTTGCAGTTTCTGTTTACCTGCGTCCGACATCCAGTCCGTGGTCCATGCTTCTGATAGATCAATGATGACTTTTGCGGGAATCAAATCCTCTGCTGCCAGTGCTTCGACAATCTGTGCTTTTAACAAGTCCGTGGCTGGACAACCGCTATAAGTGGGCGTCAATCGAACAATAATTTCTTGCTGTTCATTCAACTCCACACCACGGATCATGCCCAAATCTACCACCGACAGCACTGGAATCTCTGGATCGCTGACCTTTTGTAAAACATCCCAACATTGATCAATACAATGACGAATCATTTGCATGGCGACACTCCTTGCCTTACCAAGTCATCTCAGGATAACTGCGTTGAATGGATTGCATTTCAGCCAGCAGATAACCCAGATGCTCGGTATGCAAACCTTGTTTGGCACCACGACGGTAGGCACCATTTACAGGAATACTCAATTCAAAACGCTTCAGTTCGGCAGCTACGACCTGATCCCATTGTGCTTTTTCGCTGGAGAAATCAGGAATAATGCCTTGCTCAACCAGTGTTTTTTCTTCCGCAGTCAACTCGAACAGTTCAGCACTAAAACGCCACAAATTGTCTAATGCCTGTTGTACACGTTGATGTGCTTCTGCTGTGCTGAGGCTTAAACGTTCCATCCAGCTGGTTGAGAAACGAATGTGATACTTGGCTTCTTTTAAAGATTTCACCGCCAATGCCGCGACTTCTGGCGTTGCGGATTGGGTTAACGCCGTTAATAACAACACATGGTAATGATCCATCAGCCATTGACGTACAATGGTTTGCGCAAAATCACCATTCGGTTGTTCACACAACAATAGGTTGAAAAACTCACGTTCATTACGGAAATAAGCCAATTGGTCTTCATCACGTTTTTCAGCTTCGTATTGTCCTGCCAAAGTCAGAAAATTTCGGGATTGACCCAGTAAATCCAGACCGATATTGGCTAACGCAATATCAATTTCCAGTTCAGGCGCATGACCACACCACTCGGCTAGACGTTGTGCCAACACCAGTTGACTGTCGCCGATATGTAATAAAAACTTCGATAAAACAGTGTTATTCATTTTCATACTCCCTTACATGTGCTCAATGCCATCAGGGATATGATAGAAAGTCGGATGACGATAGACTTTGTCCAATGCAGGTTCAAAAAACTCGGCTTTTTCATCTGGCTGCGAAGATTTAATCAGTTCCGAACGTACCACCCAGATACTGATACCTTCATTGCGGCGGGTATACACATCACGTGCATTTTGTAGGGCGATCTCATCATCAGGTGCGCGTAAACTACCAACATGACGGTGACTTAAACCCTGCTTACTCCGCACGAACACTTCATAAAGCGACCAATTGTTCTTATTTTCCATTACGATATCCTTAAATTTTTCCATCAATTCTGTTTTAAGCGACTTTACCGACTTGGTTTTGCTGTTTTTTGGCGTAGACAACGGCTGCATCACGCACCCACTTGCCATTTTCCCAAGCCTTGCGGCGTGCGTCGATCCGTTCATGATTGCAAGGCCCACGACCTGCGATCACCTCATTAAATTCTTGCCAGTCAATTTCGCCATAGCTGTAATGACCAGTTTCTTCATCCCATTTCAAATCCGCATCAGGCACGGTCAAGCCAAGCTGTAAGATTTGCGGTACGGTGTTATCGACAAACTTCTGGCGCAATTCATCATTACTAAAACGCTTGATTCCCCATGCCATACTTTGTGCGCTATTTGGAGAATGCTCATCACTTGGGCCAAACATCATCAATGCAGGCCACCAGAAACGGTTCACCGCATCTTGCGCCATCTGTTTTTGTTCAGGAGATCCAGCAGCCAATGCCATCATGGCTTCAAAACCCTGACGCTGATGGAAACTTTCTTCTTTACAGATTCGCACCATGGCACGCGCATAAGGGCCATAAGAGGTCCGGCATAAAGCCACCTGATTGACAATCGCAGCACCATCCACTAGCCAGCCAATCGCCGCCACATCGGCCCAGCTCACCGTTGGATAATTAAAGATCGATGAATATTTCATTTTTCCATCAATCAATTTTTCCATCATCTCATCACGGTCTGCACCCAAGGTTTCAGCCGCACTGTAAAGGTAAAGACCATGCCCTGCCTCATCCTGAACTTTTGCCAGTAATACAGCTTTACGTTTCAATGTCGGTGCACGGGTAATCCAGTTGCCTTCTGGCAGCATCCCGACAATTTCCGAATGACCATGCTGTCCAATCTGACGAATCAAGGTTTTACGATAGGCCTCAGGCATTTCATCTTTGGCTTCAATGGTGATGTCATTGGCAATGTTGTGCTCAAATTTCTGATAATTATTTTCCATGTGTCAATTCCTTGAGGATTTCATCCATGAATCTATTTTTCGATACACACAAAACAAAGTCAACCGATATTTTCGTATCAAATTAAATTCAACCACAAAATCAAATTCAAATAATTGATTTATATAATATTAATTAAATTAATAAAAATCTTATTCAAGCTTGAAAACAAAATAAGGTTGACTTTTAGCGCAATCAATATGAAATTATGAATCATATTTTAAGTATTTCTATAATTGATGTATCACATAAAAATGGAGTTTGATCATGCTTGAACAAGCACATCTAGAAGAAGCGACCACGGATATTACAGAACAAAGCTTAAGCCAGCAGTTAACCAAACTGGCGTCTTATGTCTATGGAATCTGGCATTCAAGTCATGAAGAGACACGTACCGTTGTACATGCAATTACGGGTGCACCAATCTATAGCGTCAGTAGTCATGGCATCGATATGCAACAGGTCGTGCAATATGCCAAGCAAAATGGTTCTGAACTCGCAAACTGGACTTTTCATCAACGTGCCAATGCCTTAAAGCAAATTGCCCAACATTTACTTGAACAAAAAGAACAGTTCTATAGCTTGGCTCATGCCACTGGTGCGACACGTAAAGATGCCTGGATTGATATCGAAGGCGGGATTCAGACCTTATTCGCCTATTCAAGTCTGGTACGCCGTGAACTGAATGATGAAAAAATTATCACTGAAGATAGCTGGATTCAGCTCTCTAAAAACGGCACCTTTGGCGCGAAACACATTTTAAGTCCTAAAGCCGGCGTTGCCGTGCATATCGATGCCTTTAACTTCCCGATCTGGGGCATGCTGGAAAAAATTGCGCCGACACTCTTGGCAGGTGTGCCTTGTATTGTTAAACCTGCAACTGAAGGCGCTCAATTGACTCAAGCAGTGGTCGAGGCGATTGTTGCAACGGGAATTTTACCCAAAGGTTCACTACAACTGATCTGTGGTCAAATTTATGATCTTTTTGATTATTTAGCCCCTCAAGACTGCGTCACCTTTACAGGTTCAGCCTATACAGGACAAAAGCTTCGCAATCATCCGCACTTAAATAAATACTCCATTCCATTCAGTATGGAAGCAGATTCAGTCAATAGCGCGATTCTCAGTCCAGAAGCGAATGAAGCAACGCTAGATCTGTTTGTACGCGAAGTGTTTCGTGAAATGACCACCAAAGCTGGACAAAAATGTACTGCCATTCGCCGTGCTTTTGTTCCTCATACTCTGCTTGAACAAGTCCAGCAAAAGCTGAGCGCCAAACTGGCAAAAGTCGTGGTTGGAGATCCACAAAAACCTGACACAACGATGGGCGCCCTAGCCAGCCCTAAACAAAAACTGGATGTAGCAGCCAAAGTTGCTGAACTGGCAAAAGAAGCCCAAATTGTGTTTGGTGGCGATAGCGCATTTAAATTTAATGCAGATCATCCAGACAAAGGCGCCTTCTTTCCACCGACCCTCTTGCGCTGCGAAAAACCATTAGAAGCCATCTCAGTGCATACCACTGAAGCATTCGGCCCGGTATGTACCTTGATGCCTTATCAATCAATCGACGAACTTGCCGATCTGGTGGCTCGTGGTGAAGGCAGTCTGGTGGCCTCAGTAGTAAAAAATACGGATGAAAATATTGAGCAGATCATCCAGAAAATTGCACCGTGGCACGGTCGTGTTCATATTCTGGATGAAGAGTCAGCCAAAGAAAGTACGGGACATGGTTCTCCACTACCTCACCTCGTTCACGGCGGCCCAGGCCGTGCTGGTGGCGGTGAAGAACTTGGCGGCATTCGTGCAGTTAAACACTATATGCAACGCACAGCGATTCAAGGTTCACCGAATAGCCTGACGCAAGTCACCCATTCATGGACGGCGGGTTCAAATATTAATGAAGACCGAGTTCATCCATTTAAAAAATCATTTGATGAACTGGTGATTGGTGAACGTTTACTGACTGCACGCCGTACCGTGACTGAAGCAGATATTGTCAATTTTGCTTGCCTCAGTGGTGACTATTTCTATGCGCATACCGACAAAATCGCTGCGGCAGATTCTTTCTTTGGTGAGCGTGTTGCGCATGGCTACTTCATTGTTTCAGCAGCAGCAGGCTTATTTGTCGATGCCGCTCAAGGTCCGGTGATTGCCAATTATGGTATGGATAATTTACGTTTTGTCGAACCAGTCAAAATTGGCGATTCGATTCGGGTAGAACTGACCTGCAAACAGAAAACACCAAAACCGCAAAAAGATCCATCTCAACCCGAACATGGTGTAGTGGTTTGGGATATCAAGGTGAAAAATCAGCGTGACGAACTGGTGGCGACTTATGATATTTTAACTTTGGTTGCCCGCGCAGCTTAAATTATACAGATTGATGGATACAATCAGGTGTCCATCAATCATTTAAAAATTCAGAATCTTAAAAATAAGTTCAATTCAGGAAAATCCATGAGTGCATACATTATTCTTATTCGTAAAAAATTAAAAAACCAAGATGAAATGAAGACCTATACCACGTTGGCACGCCAAGCCAGCCAAGGCTTCAATGCTGAACCTATCGTTTTTTATGGGCAATCTATTGCTTTGGAAAATATTGAAACTGATGGCGTTGCAATTATCAAATTTAGCACGATGCAGGAAGCACAAAACTGGTATCACAGTGATGCCTATCAACAGGCCAAAAAACATCGTGATTTGGCTGGTGAATATATTGTGATTTTGACAGAAGGTTTAAGCTGATTTAATTATCAAACTAAAAATTATCTAAAACTTAGAAGTTGAATCATATTTTCAATTATCCTTCTTTTATTATAGACGGGAGGAGTTAGATTGTATGCATCATAATAAAAATATAGCGCAATTCATAATACTTTTATTATAAAACTCATAATAATAACAAAGTATCAAACCAATCAATCTCACAATAAACCTTTAATAAATAATCTCTATTTTGTATAAAACTATTTCCTCAACCTTCCTATTTATAAAATATTTATCCATTTTCTTTATTCTCTCGAGTAATTTTCACTTTTATTTTAATTGTGTATTGCTTGATCAATTAAAACTTTATATAAATAAACACACGATACCAAAAAATAAATAATTTAATAAAAAAGTATCAATTTAAAATCCCAGTCATCACAGGAAGATGCACAATGAATGATAACAACCTAGAACATGTGCTCGGCAGGAATGAGCACGAAACCAATCACTCACCCGAGCATACGGTACAGAAAGAGCAAGAACCTCATACCCAAGAAAGCTTCGGCTATCAATGGTATGTCGTTGTGATCTGTATGGTGGCGTATATTCTTTCTTTTGTAGATCGCCAGATTCTGTCCTTGATGATCGAACCGATTAAACAAGATCTCATGTTAACTGACACACAGTTCAGCTTATTACAAGGATTAGCTTTTTCGTTGTTCTATGCATTTATGGGTATCCCAATTGCTGCGCTTGCAGACAAAAAATCACGAATCAAAATTATTTCTATTGGCATCGCCTTCTGGAGTCTTGCTACAGCAGCATGTGGCTTGAGTAAAAACTTTATCCAGATGTTTATTGCCCGATTAAGTGTCGGTGCGGGCGAAGCCGCTTTATCACCAGCATTTTATTCGATCGTTACAGACCTATTCCCCAAGGAAAAACTGGGACGTGCTTTAGGTTTATATGCGATTGGGGCATTCATTGGCTCAGGTCTGGCCTTTCTGATTGGCGGTTATGTGATTAGCCTGTTAAAAAATGTAGATATGGTCATTTTACCTGTGATCGGACAATTAAAAACATGGCAACTCACCTTCTTTATCGTAGGATTACCAGGTGTTTTGCTGGCTCTAGTCATGATTCTGACGGTGAAAGAACCTAAACGTAAAGGTTTAAAGCTGGATCAGAATGGACAGGTCATACAGGCATCGTTTAAAAACTCCATTGCATTTATCAAAACCCACAAAAAAACCTTCTTTTGTCATTTTATTGGTTTTTCTTTCTATACCATGATGCTTTATTCACTACTCGGCTGGGCACCTGCATTCTATATGCGTCACTTTGGTTTAGATGCCAGCCAAACAGGTTATATCCTCGGGAGTATCATTTTAATTGCCAATACCGCAGGTGCATTATTTTGTGGATGGCTAATCGATTATTTTTCTAAAAAAGGGTATAGCGATGCTGCCATTCGGGCAGGTATGATCGGCTGTGCTGCGCTTGTACTACCAAGTGTTTTATTCACTCAAGTTGACAATATGTATCTATCCTTTGGCCTAATTTTTATCGCCATGTTCTTCTCAACTTTTCCAATTCCCGCCTCGGCAGCGGCCACCCAAATGCTCACTCCAAATCAATTACGCGCTCAGGTTTCAGCCAAATTTTTGCTTATCTCTAATCTAATTGCATTAGGTGTGGGCACAACAGCAGTCGCGTTATTAACTGATAAATATTTTGAAAATACACTGATGGTTGGAAACTCCATTTCGATTGTGAATGCGATTGCAGGAATAATTGGTGTTTTCTTGCTGTTTAAAGGATGCAAATATTATCGGGAAAGCATCCTGCTTGAAAAACTAAATTAAAACAGTCTAGTTCAGGCCTTTCTTATTTGTAGTTTAAGGAAGGCTTGAATCTAAGTGCTCAAATAAAAACGCTATCTGAAATAACGTATTTCTAAATCTGAATAAAAAATTTGACTGGCGAATCCATCTAACTAAATTATTCTAGACCAAAACTTTTGCCAACCTTCAATCAGCTAAACTTAAACTTTGTCATTTTGGTCAATTTTTTTAAAAATTATTTTTCTGATATTTTTTAAAATACATAAAAAACAAAAGCCTATAAAACTTTAAATAGGCATTTTACCCTTTATCTTTCTCCAGTCCGCATGTCAAACAAGACATAGTCTTTTGATCAGGAGCATGTCAGCATAATTTTACAACCATCCTTCAGGATATAACCATGTCGAATATGATGAATAAGGCTCAAGGGTTTGGGCTATCTTTGATCACCAAAATCGCAGGAAGCGAAGTGCTTGATCAACTCAAATTAAGAAAATTTGTAGAAAAATCATTATATCAAGGTTCAAAAACAGGCTTTAAGGTACTTAATAAAACTCAAAAAGCATTTAAGCCTCAACCCATCGATAAACAACGTCTTCCGAATCAGACCAACAAAAATCTGTTTGATCTCAGCCTGACCGAAGAACAGCAAATGACCGTTGACGCGATGTCACAATTTGCAGAAGAAGTTTTATATGCGCTGGCACACGATGCAGATCACCACGCGCAGTTTCCAGAACAACTCTGGCAACATCTGGTCGATCTGGGTTTAAACTACTACGCGCTTCCAGAAGCCTTGGGTGGCGTTGCAGCAGAAAAAAATATTGTTAGCAATATCCTGATTGCAGAAAATCTGGCAAAAGGTGATTTCAGCCTGACTGCGGGTCTATTGAGTACTTTCAGCGTGATCAATGCCATAACCCGTTGGGGATCTACTCAAGTTCAGTCCATGTATTTACCTGTATTTGCTGAAGATACCGATGTCACCGCAAGTTTTGCCTTCCAAGAAGCAACACCCGCATTTAACCCATTTCAGTTAAAGACCAAAGCCACAGAAGCCAATGGACAATTCTATATTACTGGTGAAAAAACCTTAGTAATTTTAGGCGATACCGCGGATGTCTTTCTGGTTAGTGCAGAATTTAACGGTCAGCCTGATATTTTCGTGGTACAATCCAATGAAAGTATTGCCATCAAAGCCAATCCAGCGATGGGTTTAAAAGCTGCTGAAACCGCAACACTGCAATTCAACCAGACCCCAGCTTTACGTTTAGGCGACAGCGATTTTGATTACACCGCTTTTGTCGATCTAGGCAACCTGATGTGGTGTGCCATGGCTGTTGGAACCTGTGAAGCCATCAAAGCCTACTGTATTAAATATGCCAATGAGCGTACAGCTTTTGGTGAACCTATTTCACATCGTCAAAGTGTAGCCTTCATGATTGCGGACATGGCGATTGAAATCGATGCCATGCGTATGCTGGTACTCAATGCTGCAAGCTTGGCAGAAGCTGGACAACCGTTCCATCGTGAAGCTTATCTTGCTCGACTGCTCTGTGCTGAAAAATCAATGAAAATAGGTACTGATGGCGTACAAATTCTGGGTGGTCATGGCTTTACTAAGGAGCATCCTGTTGAACGCTGGTATCGCGACCTTCGTGCAACTGCAATCCTACATTCTGGCTTACACGCTTAATTTTGGAGAACAATAATGAACTTACAAAATCCGAAAAAATTCAAAATGCTGGTGGATCAGGCACACGAAACTGCGCTGAATGTTTTACGACCTATTTCCCGTAAATATGACAAAGCCGAACATGCTTACCCGAAAGAACTAGACATGCTTGCTGCCTTACTGGATGGCATGAATGAAAGTGGCGAAGGTGTCGGTGCAGCCAATGCCAGTAAACGCGGCACGGTAAACCCAGATACAGTTGTAAATGGCGGCAATATGTCAGCAGCGCTGGGCATTATTGAAATGTGTTACGGTGATACAGGCCTATTACTGAGTATGCCCCGTCAAGGTTTAGGTAACTCTGCCATTGCAGCAGTTGCCAATGATGAACAGTTAGAACGCTTCAAAGGCACTTGGGCAGCGATGGCGATCACAGAACCCGGTTGTGGTTCTGACTCGGCAGCAATTCGCACTACAGCAACCAAAGATGGTGATGACTATATCCTGAATGGTGAAAAAATCTTTGTCACATCAGGTGAACGTGCTGACTCGGTGGTGGTGTGGGCAACACTGGATAAAAAGCTAGGTCGCGCTGCGATTAAATCATTCGTGGTACCCAAAGGCACACCTGGAATGAAGGTTGAGCGTCTAGAACATAAACTCGGAATTAAAGCTTCAGATACCGCGGTGATTAGCTTTATTGACTGTCGTGTGCCTGCTGCCAATCTGTTAGGTAATCCTGAGATTGACGTGGCAAAAGGCTTTGCTGGCGTCATGGAAACCTTTGACAATACCCGTCCACTGGTTGCAGCAATGGCAATTGGTTGTGCCAAAGCCTCGTTAGAGCGAATTAAAGAAATCTTTAAAGATCAGCTTGATCCAGACTACAAAACACCCTACTTACAAACTTCAAATTTAGCTGCGCAAATCTATCGAATGGAAGCCGAATGGGAAGCCGCCCGTTTGTTAATGATTAAAGCAACGTGGATGGCCGACAATAAAAAGCCGAATTCAAAAGAAGCATCGATTGCCAAAGCGAAAGCTGGACGGGTTGGCAATGAAATTACACTAAAATGCGTCGAGTTGGCTGCCAGTGTCGGTTATGGCGAAGATGAATTACTGGAAAAATGGGCACGTGACTCAAAAATTCTGGATATTTTTGAAGGTACACAACAGATCCAGCAATTAATCATTGCCCGTCGTGAATTAGGTAAATCATCCAGTGAATTGAAATAATTGTTGCTTTACTTATTCAATGCAAAGAAAAAGGACGTGTTCAGCACGTCCTTTCTATTTTAATAAATTATGTGTTATCTCATCGTCACAAACTCTTCAGCTGAGGTTGGATGAATGGCAACGGTATTATCAAAATCTTTCTTGGTTGCACCCATTTTCAAAGCCACCGCAAAACCTTGCAGAATCTCATCCATGCCAAAACCGATACCGTGGATACCGACAATTTTTTCATTTTCACCCACACAAACCAATTTCATTTTGGTCGGCTGACGATGTTGCGTAATGGCGCTGTACATCGCAGTAAAGGATGAGTTATATACTTTAACCGCTTGTTGCCCGTATTGCTGAATGGCTTCTTTTTCAGTAATCCCCACTGTGCCAATGGGCGGATGACTAAATACCACGGTTGGAATATTGTCATAGTCCAGATGTTCATCTGGTTTATGATTAAATAATCGCTCAGAGAGTCTCCGTCCAGCAGCCACAGCAACCGGCGTCAGTTCCATTTTCCCAGTAATATCACCCACCGCATACACGCCTTGCTGTGAAGTATTCTGGAATTTATCAACTTGAATATAGCCTCGCTCATCCAATTGGACATTGGCTTTATCCAGATTCAAACTCGCAGTATTTGGCCCTCGCCCCGTTGCCCAGATTAAGCAATCAACCGTATAGGTTTCGCCATTTTCTAAATGTAAAGTAACGGAATCATCGTCATTTTTTGTGATTTTCTTTGGTACAGCTTGGGTATGGACGCTGATACCATCAATTTGCATGATCTCCACCAAGGTTTCACTAACAAATGAATCAAAGCGTCTTACGGGTAAATCTTTACGAATAAACAATCCGACTTGCGAACTCAAAGCATTGAGTACACCCGCTAACTCAACCGCAATATAGCCTGAACCAATCACTGCTGTTTTTTTAGGTAAAGCTGTTAACTCAAAAAAACCGTTCGAATCAATACCATATTCAACCCCTTCAATATCTGGTAATGACGGCTGTGTCCCGGTTGCAATCAGGATATGATCAGCTGTGAATTTCTCACCGTTGACTTCGATAGTATTTTTATCAATGAAATGAGCCGCGCCATGAATAAGATCAACCTGATTCTTGCTTAGGCTATTTTGATAGGACTGATGAATACGATCGATATAAGCCTGTCTATTCTTAATTAAAGTCTGCCAATCGAAAGACTCAACTTTACTGTTAAAGCCATAATCTGGGCCATATTTATGGATAGCCTCAGCCACATGAGCCGCATACCACATCACCTTTTTAGGCACGCAACCTACGTTGACACAGGTTCCACCTAGCTCGGCTTTTTCAATTAAGGCACATTTTTTCCCGTACATGGCAGCACGATTCACTGATGCAATGCCGCCACTGCCAGCACCAATCGCAATATAATCATAATGTTTTGTCATCTTTGCCTCATAAATCGCTTATAAAATTATTCTTAAGTTATACATAGATATACAGCAAGAAGATGCAAAATCTGTACTTGGTTAAAGTTTTAATACAAGAAAATAAAAAGGCACTGATGATGATTCACCAGTGCCCTGCTTTTAGAGTGTTTTTTGGATTATGCAGTTGCTACCTGTTCTGTAGAAACTTCATTTAATGATTGGTCAACTACACCAAATTTCTTAAATAGTTTGGCACGACGTTTTGGATAAATATTGGCTCTATTCAAGTCACCTTTATAGTGATCAAAGACGCGCTTATCCATCATTTTTGACCATAGTGGCGGAATCAAAGCAGGTAATAACATACTTGCATAACCACTCGGTAGCTCTGGTGCTTCATCAAAATGACGCAACGCCTGGAATGGACGGGTTGGATAAGCGTGATGGTCTGAATGACGCTGTAATTGATATAAGAACAAGTTGGTCACAATATTATTATTGTTCCAGCTATGCTCAGGCATTGTGCGCTCATATTTGCCATTTTTGTCCTTTTGACGTTTTAGGCCGTAGTGTTCAATATAGTTAATAATTTCAAATAAACTAATGCCGTAGAACGCTTGAGTTGCTAAATAAGGAATTACGCCCTTACCAAACAGACCAACCATTGAACCATGAAACGCGGCACTCATGCCCCAACCTTGTAGCAATTCATTGTCCCTTGACCAGAACTCTTTGCCTTTACGTTTTAAACGTGTCGTTTCGATTTCAATTGCTGATTTGAAAGAGCCAATGACCGTACGTGGCCAAAACTCATAGAACGTTTCACCCATTTGTGAAGATGCTGGATCTTCAGGTGTCGCAGCACGTTTATGGTGACCATAAGGATGTTCAACACGGAAATGGTTATACCCTGTTGGTACCAACGCCAAATGTGAAAGAATATGGTCAATACGATCAGATTTATGACTTAGCTCATGTGCAGTATTAATGGCAATCCCATTAATTGCGCCCATTGAAATACCAAGAAAAATCTTATCAATGAAAGAGGTTTCTTTACGGCTTGATAAATAACATGCATAAACATTGGCTGCATATTGTAGTGGGATAAAGCTTTTTACCAATCGAGAATAATATGGGTCTTTTTCTAACAGCTTAATATCTTCATCGGTTGGATTATTGGCATCTTTCCCAATAATCGTATCAATTGTTGGAATCACAATATGTAAAACAATTGGACCACCTAAAGCAAAGATTTTTTTCAATGGGCGTGGTGCAAATTGATAACCTGCCAAAATACCAATTCCGATTACAGGCAAAGCTGGGCTAATGGCCCATAAATAACGTTTCCGATCCAACTGAGTTTTTGACTTTGGAATGCTTACTGGCGTAAGTTCTTGCTCAACATTTACTGGCGCATTCATCATCGAATCCATGTCTTTGTATATATAAGTATATTTTGAGGAATTATGGAATTCATGACAGTTGCAAGCGTCCAAAAAAGCTATGTCAAAGTCTTTGGCATCATCCTCCCTGTTTTTGTCCTATAAACACATATTGAGTTATTGGCACAGCTCTCTATAATTTAAATGAATACATCGTTAAAAAATCATATGGATGCTTTAAGTAAAATATTTGCTGATATTCATTTAAATCACACTGAATATATCTACTTGAAAACTCAAGGAGAATGGAGTTTTATCTGCCAAGATCAAAGCGCCTTAATTGTTCATATTGTTTTAGTTGGTTCTGTTTTTATTCAAATTGATGCGCAAAATAGTTTAACTGCACATGCGGGCGAAATTGTGGTGATTTCTTCAGGGAAAGCCCATACAGGTGCAGATAATGCGATTACCAAACTGGTCGATGCTGTTGATATTTCAAAATTGTTCGATGGTCATAAAGAGGAAGCCATCGAATTCGGCACACAGTCATCCGAAAAAACTCTCATTCTGACGGTACGCTGCCAGATTGACACCATTATGGCGCGTCCTTTTATTCAGGCCTTACCTCCCATTATTCATCTCCAACGCGGAGATACCAATGCACCCGAATGGCTACAAATTGGCTTACATTTCCTTGCCTTAGAAACACAAAATATTCAGGCAGGCCGCGATATCATCATTGATCATCTCGTGAATATCTTATTAATCAAATGTATTCGAGATCATATTCAACAAATCTCAACTCAACATGGTTGGCTCAGTGCCTTAAATCATCCAGAACTCAGCAATAGTCTAGCGGCCATCCATAACCATCCCGAAGATGCCTGGACGGTTGAATCATTGGCAGAACAATGCTGTATGTCACGCTCCAAGTTTGCCAGCCTCTTCCATGAAGTGATTGGTGAATCACCTCTCGCCTATTTACAGCAGCATCGCATGCGTCTGGCAAGTCAATATCTGCGTAAAAGCAATCACTCAATACAACAGATTGCCAATAAAGTGGGTTACTCCTCAGAAACTGCTTTTAGCCAAGCCTTTAAACGCACCTTTGAGCATTCACCTAAACAATATCGACAGCAATTTGTAGAAGAAGAAAATTGAGCATAAAAAAAGACACTATCGTGTCTTTTTTGCTTTGCATTATCGATTAACGCACAATACCACGTGTGGACTGTTCCAATGAATCGATGAATAGCTGAGCCTCAGGTGTTTTGACCAGAATTTCATTACGAATCTGTTCAATCGCCTGTTCAGTGGTTAAACCAGATTTATAGATCAGCTTGTAAGCTTCTCGTAAACCCTGAATCGTATCACGAGACCATCCTTTACGACGCATCCCTTCAATATTCATACCATAAGCACGCGCTGGATTACCAGAGGCCATGATATAAGCAGGTACGTCTTTAAGTATAAGCGCTGCACCACCGATCATACTATATGAGTCGATTTTGCAGAATTGATGAATACCCGCATTACCACCGACAATCACGTGATCGCCGACATGGACATGCCCTGCAACACCAACATTATTAGCAAAAATATTATGGTTACCAATAACACAGTCATGGGCAATATGCGTATTGACCATTAACAGGTTATGGCTACCAATTTTGGTCAGGCTGTGATCCTGAACCGTACCACGATGCAAAGTACAATGCTCGCGAATCGAATTATGGTCACCGATTTCTAACCAGGTTTCTTCGCCTTGATATTTTAAATCCTGACAAATTTCCCCAATACTCGAGAACTGGAAAATATCATTATTTTTACCAATTCTCGTAAAACCACCAATGACAACATGTGAATGTAATTTTGTACCAGAGTCAATACTTACATTTGGACCCACAACACAATACGGACCAATTTGTACATCAGATGCAATTTCTGCAGACGGGTCAATAATTGCTGTGGGATGTATTAAATTCTGACTACTCATGTCTGCTCAATTTTCTGGTGTGAAATAATAATCTCTGCCGTTGCAGCAACAATGCCATCAACGCTAGCAGTACAATTGTACTTGTAAATGCCACGTTTTTGCATCACAAGTTCAGATTTTAAGACAAGCTGGTCACCTGCAACAACTTGTTTTTTAAATCTGATCTTTTCTGCACCTGCGAATAAAAACAGTGAACCTGCTTTCGGCTTTTGATTAGTTAAGACAAAACCCAAAATTCCAGAAACCTGCGCTAATGCTTCAATCATCAGTACGCCAGGCATAATTGGATAAGTCGGGAAATGCCCTTGGAAAAACTCTTCATTAATCGAGACGTTTTTATAACCGACAATACTGTTCTCAGTTATTTCCGTAACGCGATCAACTAATAAAAATGGATAACGATGGGGTAAATATTCACGAATGGTAAGAATATCCATTGGTAATTCAGGCATCGTAAATGCTGGAGATGTAGACTCAGTCATAATAAATTATTTACGTAACTTAAAGGTTGATTCAAGGGACTCTAATTGAGCTTGCATATGATCAAGCCTTTTAGTGATTTGGGTCAATGGCACATCTGCTAATTGTCTGAGACGTACAATCGTCTTTTTCCAGTGACTATTTTCAAAAAGTCCCATGCCAGAAGAATACGTTCCAGCCTCAGAAATATTTCTTGTGACCATTGACATTGCAGTAAGTGTCACATTATCTGCAATTGTAAGGTGTCCAACCACCCCTGATGCACCACCTAGAATACAGTTTTTGCCAATCCGGGCACTCCCTGCGATCCCACAATTTGCAGCGATGGCCGTATTTTCACCAATATGCACATTGTGAGCAACTTGCACAAGGTTATCAATAATGACACCATCTTCTAGAATTGTGTCATCCAGTGCACCGCGATCAATACTACAATTTGATCCAATTCGAACATCATTTCCGATACGAACCGAGCCCAGTTGTGCAATACGGTGCCACTTACCCTGATACGGTGCAAAACCAAAACCTTCCGTACCAATAACAGTATTGGCATGAATACGCACACGATCTTTCAGTTTTGCAGCACCTGTAATCGTCACATGCGCATCAATAAAACATTCTTTACCAATTTCGACTTCATCATCAACAAAAGCATGTGCCTGAATAATTGTATTGTTACCAACAACACAATTTTCACCAATCACGACATAATGTCCAATATACACATCATCGGCAATCATGGCAGATGGATGAATTTTGGCAGTACTTTCAATGCCGCGTTGGGTAATCTTTTTTTCAAATAAATGCGTTAAAGTCGCAAAAGCCAAATAAGGATTATCGACAACAATAAAATTTTGTTTATTGATCAGTTGTGATTTAAGTGAAGCTGTGACGATATATACACCCGCATGGCTTGCTTCTGCCTGCGTTAGATATTTTTCGCCATTCACAAAACAGATCTGATTTTCTTGTGCATGTTCTAAACTTGCCAAGCCCGAGATCTGAAAATCTTGTGCACCGAAATACTCACCTTTGACAAGGTGAGCAATTTCTTCTAAACGATAAGTACGTCTATTCATTGATTATTTAATTGAATTAACCTTTTGAATCATTTTATCAGTTAAATCATACTGAGCGTCAGAGGCAATCGTAGAATTTTTATTCAAAATGAAGTCTAAGTTGTTCTCTTTACGCAATTGTTCAGCAGCTTGCTTCACACGTGTTTCAAAAGTTGTATTCATTGCCTGCAAACTAGACTGAACTTTGGTTTGTAGACCTTGCTGAGTTGAGTTGAATTCACTCAGTTTTGACTGATATTGAGCAGTTAACTTTTGAATATCAGCCTGATTCATTTTCTGGCCTTCAGTCTGTGCTTTTTGTTGCAAAGACTCTAACTCTTTACCCAATTGCTCAAGACGAGTTGAAGTCGGTTTTACCGACTGGCTCAAGCTCGCATTTTGTTGCTTGAGATAAGTACTGCTTTCTACAACTTTAGCCAAATCTACTACAGCCAAGCCAGCAGCATTTACTGTTGCAGAAACCGTTAAACCCAAACCCAACATCAGCTTTGTTAATGTTTTCATTATTGCATCCTTTATATATCTTACAGCGCTAAGCAAGGCCGTACTTAGAAAGTACGACCGATTTCGAATTGGATAGATTTAGTATCATCGCCTGGCTTATCATTTAACGGATATGCATAGCTAAGTGACAATGGACCAATCATGGTAATCCATGTAAAGCCGACACCCACGCTATAGCGCATATTGCCAAAGTCAAACTTATAGTTGTCATTACAATATTGTTTGACATCAATATTGCTTCCATTCATCTTCATTGTGCCAGTTGCGATATCACATTTAGTATCAAATACCTGTGCGCCTTCTGCAAACAATACTGGACGAACTTGACGTGTCCAGTCGCCTTTAAATGGTAAAGGTAATGCCAGTTCTGTACCGAACTGTACCAGCGCATTACCACCGACTTCTTCTGGATCTGGATCATTCTGATCAGTTTTTTGGAAAATAACACTTGGATATTTTGGTCCCAAGGTACTGTTGTCATAACCACGAACCGAGCCATAACCACCCGCGTAGAAGTTTTTATAGAATGGTAAATCATTACCATAACCTAATTTACCATAACCACGAAGTACAAATCCGGCACCTAATGATTTAAAGGCTTGTGCATCATAAGTTACTTTTTGATAGTCAACATCACTACCTGGCAAACCAATTTCTAAGCCAACACGATGAGACATACCTGAGGTTGGGAAAATTGGTCTGTTGAGTGTGTTATAAGACCAACCAAGATTTAACATATAAGTCAGAAACTCACCCTCGAAAGCATTCTCATAGGTTCTTTCCTGGCCAGGTTTACAATTACCCGTGTATTTATCATCAATCACTTCCCATTGATCTTCCGGACAGTAAGTCGCGCTACCTGTCGCTTTACCACCATTTGCCAATAAATAATCACGAATATAAGTTGAAACGCTTGGACCTGTCCGAACTTTAGTTTGGTCAAGACCTAAAGATGCACTTAAACTCTGGTTTTCATCAATTGGATAACCAAAACTTAAACTACCACCAATACTATCCGTCACATAGTTGTTAACGTTATAGTCTTTATTTAACTTGGTTTTACGGTAGTAAACGTTATAACCACGACTTACACCATCAATGGTGAAGTATGGATCCGTCACACTTAAGTTATAGTAATCTTGTGTTTCTGAACGCGACAAATCAATCGCTACACGGTTACCTGTACCCATAAAGTTGGTTTGACTTAAACCTGCTTGGAAAGTTACACCACCATTTTGTGAGTAACCTACAGCAAGTGTCGTCGTCCCGGAATGCTGCTCTTCAACATTTACATTCAAATCGACTTCGTCAGGAGAGTTTGGTACCCGAACAGGTTTTACATCAACCGTTTTAAAGAAACCGGTACGTTCTAAACGAACTTTAGAAAGATCGATTTTCTCGTTACTTGCTAATGCACCTTCCATTTGACGCATTTCACGACGTAAAACTTCGTCTGCAGTTTTACTGTTACCTGTGAAGTTGATTCGACGTACAGTCACTTGCTGACCTGGATTAATATAATAATTCAGGTTAACAATGCCTGTTTCATTATTGATCTCAGGTACAACATTTACTTCAGCGTAGTAATAACCTGCATTACCATATTTACGAAGCAAAAGTTGTTTAACTGCATTTACTTTTTCTTGCGAATAAGTTTCACCATCTTTATAAAGCTTAAGCGCTGTTAACTCTTCTGGTTTATAAAGTGCATCACCCAAGAATTTGGTTTCACCAAACTTGAACTGGCTACCTTCATCTACTGAAACTTCAATAAAGATGTGTTTTTTATCTTCACTGATATTCAGTTGTGAATTAATAATATTAAAGTTGATATAACCTTTGTTTAAGTACAAAGCACGTAAAGCTTCCAGACTGGCAGCCATTTTTTCACGTGCATAGCGGTCATTACGGGTAACGACAGATGCCCAGCCGCTTTCTTTCACTGCAAAGGCTTGCTTGATATCGCTATCACTAAAGACTGTATTACCGATGATATTAATATCAAATACTTTAGCAGCCGTACCTTCATTGAAGTTTAGCTTTAATTCAACACGGTTATTTGGACGTGCAACTGTTTCAACCGAAACATCAGCATCATAACGACCTTGCTGGGTGTATTGTTGCTCAAGCTCAGTTTCAATAATCTGTAATGCAGATTTTTTGAAAACTTCACCTTCCGCAATACCCATTTTCTTTAAGCCTTGCTCTAAGGCTTCTTTTGGAATCAGTTTATTGCCTTTGAATTCCAGCTTTGAAATAACTGGACGTTCAACAACTTTAAAGACCAAAACATTATTTTCTTTATAGGTTTTGATGTCATCAAATAAACCAGAAGCATATAAAGTACGGATTGCCTCAGCAATCATAGGATCACTTACTCTATCGCCACTATTTATTGGTAACATAGAATAGATACTTGCAGGTGTTAAACGCACTAAGCCATCAATTCGTATATCTTGTGCAAGAAACTCATCTGCAGCGTATGCTTGTTGTACCACTGCCATCGCACTAACCAGTGCCAAAGGCATTAATAAATGTGTGTGACGCATGCCCATATATTTTCCAGTAAGTTAAATTCCATTTGCGTTGTTATAAACGCATGAAGTCGTTAAATAAAGCCAAAAGCATCATGCTACCGAGCAGTACCATACCAACTTTTAGACCAAACATCTGTATTTGTTCAGAAACAGGTTTACCACGAATTGCTTCGATAAAGTAATACACCAAGTGACCACCATCAAGCATCGGAATCGGCAATAAATTCAAAATCCCTAAGCTGACACTCATCAAAGCCATGAAGGAGATAAACGTTTGCCATCCCATTTCAGCACTTTGACCAGCCACTTTCGCAATCGTGATTGGGCCAGATAAATTATCCAGTCCAATTAAACCGCGCACCATCTTGATAATAGAGTTAAAAATCATGCCCGAGAGCTGAGTGGTCTTATCCACTGCGACACCCAAAGCTTCAATCGGTGAATATTGAATGGTTTGTTTGTATTCGTTTGGAATCGTAATCTTACCTGCATCACTCTTCACCCCAAGCACGCCCGTGGTATTGCCCATATTATCGCGTTGACCTTGAGGCATGACTTGCAAATGCACAATCTGACCTTCGCGCAATACATCAATATTCAGCAACTTTTCTGGAGAGCTTTGAACTACATCAACCACATCAAACCAATCTTTCATTGCAACATTATCAATTGCAACGATCTGATCGCCCACTTTCATGCCTTGACGCACTGCCGCACCATCTGCACTAAGTTCTTTCACTTTAGCAGGAATCACTGGACGGTAAGGCAAAAAGCCCAATACATCCAATGGAGACTGACTTTGATCTTTCAGGAAATCTTTAATCGGTAAACTAAACTGTTTTTCAGTGCCAGCACGATCAACAATGATAGAGACTTGCCCAGTTTCACCAACACGATTTACCAAAGCGTAATTCAATTTTTCCCATGTTGGCGTTGTTTGTCCGTCAACATTGATAATCTTGTCACCCACTTTCAAGTCAACTTGTGCAGCAGGTGTATTTGGCATCACTTTACCAATACGTGTATTCAGTTGTTCTTGCGCAGGAAGGAACAAAATCCAGAACAGGAAAACTGCAAAAAACAGGTTAATCAATGGTCCAGCAGCAACAATTGCAATACGTTTCCACGGAGATTGTCGGTTAAATGCATAAGGTAAATCTTGCTCTGCAACATTGCCTTCGCGCTCATCCAGCATTTTGACATAGCCACCCAGTGGCAAAGCAGAAAGCTGATATTGGATACCTGATTTTTTAGACTGCCATTTTAATAATGTTGGCCCAAAACCAATCGAATAAACTAGAACTTTAACGCCTAATCTACGCGCGACCCAATAATGACCAAATTCATGAATTGCGATCAGAGGACCAAGCAATAAAATCGCTGCAACAATCATAAATAGTGCATTCATACGATTTAGCCTCCTTTTCTCACAATATACTTTTCTGCAATCTGTCTAGCGATCATATCAGTCTGTAAAATGATGTCTATGTTTTCTGCTTTAGCATTTTGTACAGCTTGCAAAGTATGATCGACCACTTGAGGAATCTCGGTGAATCGGATTTTTTGCTTTAAAAATGCAGCAACTGCAATTTCATTTGCTGCATTTAATACTGTAGGTGCCAAACCACCTGCACGCATTGTCTGACGTGCCAAATCCAATGCTGGAAACTTAACAATATCTGGTTGCTGAAAATTCAGTTGAGCTGTCTCAAATAGATCAAGCGCAGGAACATCTGTTGCCAACCGTTTAGGCCAAGCTAATGCATGCGCAATTGGCGTACACATATCTGGGTTACCCATTTGTGCCAAAGTTGATCCATCCACATATTGCACCATGGAATGAATGATACTTTGTGGGTGAACAACAACTGTAACAAAATGTTCTGATATTGAAAACAAATGGCACGCTTCGATCAATTCCAGACCTTTATTCATTAAGGTCGCCGAATCAACCGAGATTTTTTGTCCCATTGACCAGTTTGGGTGCTTGCATGCCTGTTGCGGTGTAACATCATGCAGTTGTGCCAAGGAATGGTTGAGAAAAGGCCCACCTGATGCAGTCAGCAAAATACGAGACACGCCCAATTGTGGCTGTCCCGTTCTTTCTGCATTTAGATAGTCGTGCGGTAGAGACTGGAAAATCGCATTATGTTCAGAATCAACCGGCAACAATAATGCATTATGCTCGCGTGCCGCCTGCATCATGATGTCACCCGACATCACTAATGATTCTTTGTTGGCTAATAAAACACGCTTACCTGCTTTTACTGCCGCAAGCGTGGGTAACAAACCTGCCGCACCAACAATGGCCGCCATGACGATATCTACGTCAGCATGCTCTGCAATTGCAATTAAGCCAGCCTCATCTGTGAGGATTTCAATATTTTTTAAATTTTCTTGATTTAAACGTTGTTGTAACTCAAATGCTTTTTCATTCGGCACAACAACTACTTTTGGATGATGTTTTTTACAAATTTCTAAAAGTTCATCTAAACGACTATATGCAGAGACTGCAAATACGGTGTATTGGTCTGGGTGCTGTTCCAATACTTTTAAAGTACTTTGACCAATTGAACCAGTAACACCCAATATACAAACAGCTTGAGTCATTTAAAGATCTACACCAATAAGTTTTAATATATACATACCTGTTGCAAAAATCGGTGCGGCAGCAAGTAAAGAATCAATACGATCAAGCACACCACCATGTCCCGGCAGTACACGCCCGGAATCTTTAATTCCAGCACGGCGCTTAATCATGGATTCAAACAAGTCACCCAGCACTGATGCGAACACAGTAATGATCGAAAGAATTAAGAATAAGATTAGCTGTATTGCGGTTAAGTTTAAATAGAAATATTGCACAACCAGCATAATGATAACCGTTGTCGCAATACCGCCATATAAACCTTCCACTGATTTATTCGGGCTAACAGAAGGTGCAAGTTTTTTCTTACCAAACTTACGACCAACAAAATAAGCACCACTATCCGCTCCCCAAACCAGCAGGAACAAATACATCAGCCACCACGGTGAGCTATGCCAAACGGCATAAAGTGAAGTTACCGCAGCAGAAATCAGGATAAATCCGATGATATAGAGGGATGGATTGTACCAATTGTCCGATTCAGGATAATTCTTGACCCAATAGATGCTGCCCAACCATGTGAGAATTGATGCTGCCCAAAGTAAAAGAGCAACATCATCAAAAAATAATGCAAGTGTTGATACTGCTGCAACACAGCCACCATATACCCAAGCCTTCGGCTTTGAAACAGCGGTTACACTACGTGGCATAAGCTTAAACCATTCGTAGCCTGCAACCCCCGCAGCTAAAATCATAAGCATAAACATTGGATAATGTGATTGCGTTGCAAACATGCAACTTAAAACAACAGCAACTAACACCAATGCGGTAATAATCCGCTCTAACATTATTAATTCTCTATTTTCGCTTGTTGAATCTGTTCTGATGTCTTGCCAAAGCGTCGTTCACGTCCTGAAAAAACACGAAAGGCATGATCTAGCTCTTCTATGGTAAATTCTGGCCACAAAGTATCGGTAAAATACAATTCTGCATAAGCAGCTTGCCAGAGTAAGAAGTTAGACAAACGATAATCCCCACCTGTACGGATCAATAAATCAACAGCTGGAAGATCATTTAGACTGACATATTTATCAAATAAATCAACATTTATCTGATCTGCTTGAAGCTTTCCTGCAAGCGCATCCTGAGCAATCATTTTCGCAGCTTGCGCCATATCCCACATTCCACCATAGCTAATCGCAATGGTCAGTGTCATAGAGCTGTAGGCTGCTGTTTTTTGCTCGGCATATTGCATCAAATCACGCAATTCATTAGACAACCGAGAACGGTCACCAATAAAACGTAGTGCAATATTGAACTTTTCCATACGCGGCAGTTGCTCATGAATTGTTTCTTCCAACAATTTCATTAACAAATCAACTTCGTATTGGGGACGGTTCCAGTTTTCGCTTGAAAATGCAAAAACGGTTAAAGCGCGAATGCCAACTTTCTTGCAATGCTCGACAATCGGATCCAAGACATTTTTGCCTTCACGATGCCCATCGCCTTTTTGCATTTGATTTTTTTTGGCAAAACGATTGTTGCCATCCATAATGATGGCAACATGTTGAGGAAGAAGCTGTTCTTCTTGCGAGGTCATAAAAATCAGACCTTCATCAATTCTGCTTCTTTTGCTGCAAGACGTTTATCAACCTCTGCAACATATTTATCAGTGATTTTCTGAATATCATCTGATGCACGACGATCATCATCTTCAGAAATTTCTTTTTCTTTCAATAATGCTTTGAGATCACCTAATACATCGCGACGAATGTTACGAATCGCAACTTTGGCATTTTCAGCTTCTGCACGTGCAACTTTTTGCATATCACGACGAGTTTCTTCTGTTAACGCAGCCATTGGTACACGGATTGCATCAGCAGTAATAGGGTTCAAGCCCAAACCTGCTTCACGAATCGCTTTATCTATCGCAGCAACCATTGAACGTTCAAATGGTTGAACCAACAGCGTACGTGAATCTTCAAGCCCGATATTTGCGACTTGATTCAACGGAACATCAGAGCCGTAGTAAGAAACCATCACACCATTTAAAATAGATGGGTGCGCACGACCTGTACGAACTTTGGCAAAGCCCAACTCTAAAGAGTCAAGCGACTTCTGCATGCGCTGTTCGCTATCTTGTTTGAGATCGTTAATCATATGATCTTCCTTACTTATTCATTAGGTATTACAAAATATTTAAACATTAGTATAAAGAGCTTTATGGCTCACGTACATTAATTAGTAACGTGAGTACCCTCTTTTTCGCCCATTACCACAGAAAGTAATGCACCAGATTTGTTCATATCAAAAACTTGTAATGGCACATTGTGGTCACGACACAAACAAATTGCCGTAAGATCCATCACGCCAAGCTTTTCATCAAGTACTTGATCGAAAGTTAAATTGTCATATTTAACCGCATCATCGTATTTGCTTGGATCTTTGTTATAAACGCCATCAACTTTGGTCGCTTTCAAGATCAGGTTCGCTTCGATCTCGATACCACGCAAGCAAGCTGCGGTATCTGTAGTAAAGAATGGGTTGCCTGTACCAGCAACAAAGACACACACTTCACCTTGGCTTAAATGACGGATCGCATCGCGGCTTGAGTATGGTTCAACAACCGTACCAATCGACAATGCTGACATTAAACGTGTTTTGATATTACGGCGCACCAATGCATCACGCATTGCCAAACCGTTCATCACAGTCGCCAACATGCCCATCTGGTCGCCTGTTACACGTCCAACCAGACCGTCTTTTTGTAGCTGGCTACCGCGGTATAAGTTACCACCACCAACAACGATACCCACTTGCACACCCAAACCTACCAAGTGAGCAATTGAAAGTGACATTTGATCTAATACTTGGGCATCGATACCCATATCTTTATTACCTGCCAAAGCTTCACCAGAAAGCTTTAGCAAAATTCGTGCATAACGTGGATTTTTAGAAGCTGACATACTTTTACTCCAAACCGACCAATCTCAAAATTTTCTTAAATTTAATTCAACATCAAGCAGATTTAATCTGGATTAACTTTGCAAATAAATCGTATTCATCTGCATCGGTAATTTCGACTTCAAGCAAATCACCTGCTTTAATCACGCTCTTATCGATATCTTCAACAAAAACGTTGCCATCAATTTCTGGCGCATCTGCATAAGAACGGGCAACAGCAACTGGGAATTCATCTTCCAGACTATCAACCAGCACCGTCATTTTCTGACCAATACGCTTTTGTAGTTTTGCTGCTGAAATGGCTTGTTGCACTTCCATGAAGCGTTCATAACGCTCTTGTTTGATCTCTTCTGGCACATGATCAGGAAGATCGTTTGCAGTTGCACCTTCAACTGGTGAATAGGTAAAGCAGCCGACACGATCTAACTGCGCTTCTTTTAACCATTCCAGCAAAATTTGGAAATCTTCTTCAGTTTCACCAGGGAAACCTACCACGAATGTTGAACGAATCACCAATTCAGGGCATTTTTCACGCCACAATTTAAGGCGCTCTAAGGTATTTTCACTATGAGCTGGTCGCTTCATCAATTTTAAAATGCGCGGACTGGCATGCTGAAAAGGAATATCTAAATATGGCAGGATTTTGCCCTGCGCCATCAAATCAATCGCAGCATCAACGTGTGGATATGGATAAACGTAATGTAAACGCACCCAGATGCCTAACTGACCAAGGGCTTCACACATGTCATAGAATTTGGTTTTAACAGGCTGACCATTCCAGAAATCCAGCTTATATTTGGTGTCTACACCATAAGCAGAGGTATCCTGAGAAATGACCAGAATTTCTTTTACACCGGCACGTTTTAATGCAGCAGCTTCATCCAGCACTTTTCCGACCGGACGAGACACAAGGTCGCCACGCATACTTGGGATAATGCAGAATGTACAACGGTGATTACAGCCTTCCGAGATTTTTAAATAAGCATAATGCTTTGGTGTTAAGCGAACACCTTGCTCAGGGACTAAATCAATAAATGGGTTGTGTTTTGGCGGTGCTGGTACATATTCATGTACTGCTTCCATTACATCTTGATAGGCTGCTGCACCTGTAACTTTAAGAACATTTGGGTGCATCTGGCGAATTTTGTCTTCGTCTTTACCTAAACAGCCTGTAACGATGACTCGGCCATTTTCGCTCATGGCTTCGCCAATCGCGTCTAAAGACTCTTGTACTGCAGATTCAATAAAACCACAGGTATTTACAACGACCAGATCCGCACCATCATAATCTGATGCAACTTGATAACCTTCAGTCTTTAACTGAGTTAAAATTCGTTCAGAATCTACCAATGCCTTAGGACAACCTAAAGATACAAAACCGACTTTGGGGGTCTTCATGAATCTGCGCTCCACTTGAATCGGCGTATTGTATGACTTTTCTTGGCTTACGCATAGCTGCAAAGCCATCTCTTTGTGTAATGCACCAAAATACGACCAAAATTTTAAATAAAATCCACAAGCGCACTATTTTGGAACATAATAATTTATTGAAATCACTGCATGTATGTGAAAAATACTGCATAAATCCCTTTTTTTAAAATTAAGTTGTTGAAATTTCATTAATACAAAGTTGGCTTGTATTTTGCATAAAATACATTTTAGAAGTTAATGGCTATTCATTAAAATTTATATTTATTGCGCCATTTTAAAACAGGATGATTCACAAATGGATCAACAGAACATTATCGACTATCGACTCTTAGTAGATAATTTGAGCACTGCCATTTTACTGGTCGATAGTCAGCTTAATATTTTTTATTTAAATTCTGCTTGTGAAGCATTATTTGATATCAGTTTGCTGCGTGCATCGGGTCAGCCTGTTCTTAACTTGTTACATGCACACGACGACACATTCAACACACATGAAGCTTTATTAAACACTTTGGAAAGTGGACAACACTACACCCGTCGCGAAGCGGTCATTAATGTTAACTTTAAAGCGATTCATGTTGACTATACCGCATCTCAACTGAATGCGGGCAAAAGCTATCACCCTCTTTTATTGATTGAACTCAACCCGATTGACCGTATGTTGAAAATTTCGAAAGAAGAAAATCTGGTTCAACAGCATCAAGTGGCTCGTCAGTTAGTGCGTGGTGTGGCACATGAAATTAAAAACCCGTTAGCAGGTATCCGTGGTGCGACGCAATTACTGGCACGTAGTTTAAATGATGATCGCTATGGTGAATTTACCGACATTATTATTAGTGAAGTCGATCGTTTGACCAATCTGGCGGATACGATGCTCGGCTCACGTCAATTACCGAGCTATGAACATGTCAATGTACATGAGCCACTGGAACGTGTTCGCTCGTTAATTGCCAACCAGACAAAAAAGAAAATTAAGATTACCCGCGATTATGATCTTTCCTTACCTGATGTCATGGCAGACCGTGATCAACTGATTCAGGTCATGCTCAACATCAGTGTCAATGCTGTGCAAGCCATGACCGAAAATAAAGACTTTTTTACCGACTCAGAACCAGAGCTGGTGTTGAGAACCCGCATCCAGCGTCTAGTCACGATTAACGGCGTTCTCAATCGTTCAACCGTGCGTATTGATATTGAAGACAATGGCCCCGGAGTTCCTGAAAGTATTCTGGAATCTGTTTTCTATCCTTTAGTCACAGGACGTGCCAAAGGTACAGGACTGGGACTCAGTATTGCTCAAAATATTATGCATCAACATAACGGAATGATTGAATGTCAATCAGTTCCAGGAAAAACCGTATTTAGCTTATATCTACCTTGGGAGTTAAACCATGTCACGAAATAAAATTTGGGTAATAGATGACGATCGTGCCATGCGTTGGGTACTGGAAAAAACCTTTAAAGAAGAAGGTTTCGATGTCACCAACTTTGAAGAAGCCCAAACTGCGCTTGAACGCTTACATGAGGATGCACCAGATGTCATTCTGACGGACATTCGTATGCCCGGGATTGATGGCTTAACTTTCCTTTCTAAAGTGAAGAATACTCATCCTGACTTACCTGTCATTATTATGACCGCACACTCTGATTTAGAGTCTGCTGTCTCAAGTTATCAAACAGGTGCATTTGAATATTTACCGAAGCCTTTTGATATTGATGAAGCATTAGCGCTGGTTAATCGTGCAATTTTGCATATTAATAAGTTACAGCAACAAGAAGCCACCAAAGCGGCTTCTCCATTACAGTCGACTGAAATCATCGGTGAATCGCCTGCCATGCAGGAAGTTTTCCGTGCTATCGGTCGCTTGTCACAATCACATATTACCGTATTGATTAATGGTGAATCGGGTACAGGTAAAGAGTTAGTTGCTCACGCCTTACATAAGCACTCACCTCGACGCGCCAAACCATTTATTGCGCTAAATATGGCAGCAATTCCAAAAGACCTGATCGAAACCGAATTATTTGGTCATGAAAAAGGTGCATTTACAGGCGCCAATACGCAACATCAAGGTCGTTTTGAACAAGCCAATGGCGGTACTTTATTCCTTGATGAAATCGGTGATATGCCCTTTGAAACCCAAACACGTTTACTTCGTGTTTTGGCCGATGGTGAATTCTACCGTGTTGGCGGACATATCCCTGTTAAGGTGGATGTACGTATCGTTGCAGCAACCCATCAAGATCTAGAGAAACTGGTAAATGAAGGCCGCTTCCGTGAAGACCTTTATCATCGTTTGAATGTGATTCGAATTCACATTCCAAAACTGTCTCACCGTAGCGAAGACATCCCAATGCTGGCACAGCATTTCTTGGCACGTGCAGGTAAAGAGCTTGGTGTCAGTCCAAAAATCTTACGTACTGAAACCACTGATTATATGCAGCAACTCCCTTGGCCCGGAAATGTTCGTCAATTAGAGAATACTTGTCGTTGGTTAACAGTGATGATCACGGGACGTGAGGTTTATCCTGAAGACCTACCTGCTGAACTGAAACAAGCCTCTGTCCAAAAGACAAGTGATAGTCAAGCAGCATCAAATACCAGTCCTGCTTTAGTTGAACGTATCGCAGTTCATCATTGGGATGAGTTATTAGGTCAATGGGCAATCCAGAAACTTAAAAATGGCGAAATGAAGATTCTTGATATCGCCACTCCAATGTTTGAACGTACGCTGATTAATGCAGCCCTACAACAAACGCGCGGCCGTAAACGTCATGCAGCTGAACTTTTAGGCTGGGGCCGTAATACCCTGACTCGGAAATTGAAAGAACTGGGTATGGACTCAACAGATGACGATGAAGAGGAAGAAAGCCGCTCTGCTTAAATAACACCAAAAAGCGAGTCGAAATGACTCGCTTTTTTAACATTTTGAGATCTTTTGAAACATAGCTAAATTTCATAGTCATACAATAGATATGGTTTTTGTTATACTAGTAGCACCCCAACATCCCAAAAGTAAATAATGACCGATCTTTGTTATCCAAGCTGTAGTAAACCGCAAACCCGTCGAGGACATGAACGTCGCCTTGCCCTATTATTGTGCGCAACCGATTTATTTCTTGAGAAAGGTTATGAAGCGGTTTCTCTGGATGATATTGTCAATCATGCGGGTGGCTCAAAAACCTCTATTTATAAATATTTTGGCAATAAAGAAGGTCTGTTTACCGCGATTTGTGATTATCGTCGGGAAGTTTTCTTTCAAGGAGTATGTTTGCCTTATGTTCCAGAAAAAACTGATTTAAGAGCCTACCTGACCCAGACACTGCATCGTTTTTATCAGCATATTATTCAGCCTGAAAATATTGCTTTTATGCGCATGTTTACTGAACAATCACAAAAAGATATCCAGCTCGCTCATTATTTCTATAATCAATGCGCTCTCAATATTCAAAACACCATTGCCTATGCACTAGAGCATGCACATAACAACAATGAAATTTTCTGTGCTCAACCTAAATTTTCTGCAATGATGTATTTTGGTACGCTAAGAGATGTCGAATGGCGCAATCTCATGGGGCTTGATGTGCCAGAAAACGATATCGAAATCATTGATTATATTAACTATTCTGTAGACTTGTTTTTAAAGGCTCATCAAAAGGTCTAATTCTTTTGCATTTTCTTGAACCTATAGTATAGTAGTCAATTCTTTTTTATCCACCACTCGTCAAACAACAATTAATTATTGATTTTTCTCAATAATTATTGTGGGAGTAGCTATGGCGCTTCGGCATTTCCTAACTTTACGTGACCTATCCACACTAGAACTGCAACGCATTTTAGATCGTGCACAAGAACTCAAACGCATGCAACATAGTCATACGGTGTACCAACCGTTTGCAGGTAAAGTTTTAGGAATGATTTTCGAGAAATCGAGTACACGTACACGTATTTCTTTTGAAGCGGGTATTTGCCAATTCGGTGGTAGCGCGATCTTCCTTTCTCCACGTGATACACAATTAGGACGTGGTGAGCCAATTGAAGACTCAGCTCGTGTTATTTCAAGTATGCTGGATATCGTGATGATCCGTACTTTCGGACATGACATCGTCGAACGTTTTGCATCATATTCAAAAGTTCCAGTCATCAACGGTCTGACCGATGATCACCACCCTTGCCAGCTACTCGCTGACTTACAAACTTTTCAGGAACACCGCGGTAGCATCGAAGGCAAAACGGTTGCATGGATTGGTGATGGCAACAATATGTGTAACTCATATATTGAAGCTGCACATATGATGGGCTTTAAACTTAAAATTGCTTCACCTGAAGGCTATGAACCAAAACCTGAATTTTTAGCTGAATTTGCAGATTGTGCAGAAGTATTCAATAAAGCAGAAGATGCCGCTGTCAATGCCGACCTGATCGTCACAGATGTATGGGCAAGCATGGGACAGGAAGAAGAACAGAAGTTACGCGAGAAAGCTTTCTCAGATTTCCAAGTTAATGAAAAACTCATGGACTTAGCGCATCCTGATTGCCTCTTCATGCACTGCTTACCAGCACACCGTGGTGAAGAAATTTCAGAAAACATGCTTGACCATAAAAATGCTGTGGTTTGGGATGAAGCTGAAAATCGCCTGCATGCTCAGAAAG
This sequence comes from Acinetobacter vivianii, assembly GCF_014635885.1. Lineage (GTDB taxonomy): Bacteria > Pseudomonadota > Gammaproteobacteria > Pseudomonadales > Moraxellaceae > Acinetobacter > Acinetobacter vivianii. Next base: position 212,305 of record NZ_BMDR01000001.1, on the reverse strand, counting down.
CATTGATGGAATTCTTACTCAATGAGAATCTTAAGAAAGATTAAGTGATAAAAAAACAGCATCTTTTGATGCTGTTTTTATTTGTGCGCTTTAAATTGAACACTGAAATAAAAACACTTATAGTAAGCTAAGCCCTTTAGAATAAGTTTCTCATCATATGAGAACCTCACTCAACACACAGCGGACGTTATGACTTCACTCGAACAAGCATTATCTCAAATACCAAGTTTTTCTTTGGTGCATGAGCATCTGTTTAGCTCAGCTCAACCAACAGCCGAGCAATTACAACAGATTAAGGAATATGGTTGCAGTACGGTCATTAACCTTGCGACCAGCAAATCAGAACGCTATTTAGCGAATCAGGATCAAATCTGTCTGGATTTAGGTCTAAACTATATTCACATTCCAATTGACTGGGACGTACCTTGCTCTGAGCAATGTTTATTAATTCTGGACTTAATTGACCATTTGGTTCAAAACGAGATCGTTTGGCTGCATTGCACTGAAAATACACGTGTCAGTAGCTTAATGTACTTATATCGTCAGTTTTATCTCAATATGGATCTACCGACTGCACAAGAATTACTACATCAGATCTGGGAACCGAATGAAACATGGACAGGTTTAATTCATAGTATTACTCTACAGCTACAAGGCCGTAAAGCAACACAAGAATTAGAGCAGTCACTCATCAATACCAATCATTTTGCTTGATAGAAATTATATAAACACGCATCAAGATTTAGATGTGTGTTTATATAAGATGTTAGTTACTAATTATCAACTTTAATTAGTTGTAATGCATTATTCATAGAACCAGATGATCTAATTCTAAATTTGGTAGAGCCATTAGGAACTAAATTTAACTCTTCTGTTACTCTTGCATATGGACAAAAGCCAGATGGCGAAAATTCGACTTCAATCGATGTAGATTGAGGCTTAACATAGATCATCGCCTGTTGATTTGATTTAATCGTTAGAATTTTTTTGTTATCAATAGATACAATAAAATTGCAAGCACTACCCCAAACACCCTTATCTCTTAATATCACTATACTTGCATTTCGCTCATCTGTTTTTGACTGATACTCTGGTTTAAAAAACTTATTAATTTGTACTGTTGAAGCTTTCTCTATAGTCGTTGCTGTAGTACAACCAGTAATAGAAACGATACAAACTAAACCCAGAATTAAATTTTTCATTTTTCCCTCTTTTACCACTTTTTACATCTAAAAAATTACTTTTAAAACTTGAAAAATTCATCTTATATCAAATGAAAATTACTAATTTCACATTATTTTGCTTGATGTGAAACCAATACGGTTGCGGTTGCCAGAATCCCTTCCTGACGACCTGTAAAACCAAGCTTCTCTGTCGTTGTGGCTTTAATGCTAATTTGAGTCACATCCACATCTAATACATCCGCAATACTTTGACGCATTTCCAAATTATGCTTTGCCAGTTTTGGACGTTCGCACGCGACCGTAATATCTGCGTTATTCAGATGATAACCACGATCTAAAATCAACTGATATACATGTTTTAGCAACAAACGACTGTCTGCACCTTTATATTCTGGATCTGTATCTGGAAAATGCTGTCCAATATCACCCAATGCTAAAGCACCCAGTAATGCATCACTCAGCGCATGCAGAACCACATCTCCATCCGAATGTGCTTTTAGACCATGCGTATGCGGAATTTTGACACCTGCTAAAGTAACAAAGTCACCTTCTTCAAATGCATGCACATCAATCCCTTGTCCAATACGAATTTGAGCAACCATATGATTTTCCTTTTACAATATACCGAACTAATCTTGTATTCAGGCTTTCTATTTCGCTATAGTACGTTGAGCAAATTAGACTGAAAGTATAAGTGATTATGCTGTTTAACACTGTAAGAAATCAATTAAAGAAATCTGGTTATATCATCACATTGGGTTGTTTTTGCTCAACATTTGCCTATGCGGAATCTATTGACTGCAACAGCTCTGCTTTGGAAGCACAAAAAATATGCACCAAGCAATATAAAGAACAGCGTCAAAAGCTAAATAGCAAGTTTTTAACAGCATATCTGGTAACGGATGCGCCTTTGCAATTGTTACATGATACGCAGACACAGTGGCTCAACCAGATAGACCAATGTAAAACCAAAACCTGTTTTCAGCAGCAATTTGAAGCACGTCTGGATGACCTGAACTTTTACACGTCAATGAATCAGACCTTGACTCAACATTATCTAAAATATGAACAGGGCAAAATCGCATCTCAACCTGTTCATCTACAAATTCATCAGCTCGATAAAGACAAGTTAAAAATTGAAGGGATCGCTTACCGCAATCCTAACAATCGTCTAGAAACTCAAACCATGTCATTGCTTGCTTACAGTACCCCTGAGCAAAAAAATCAGATCATTGATAATGAAAAAAAGTGCCAATATCAGTTTGATTTTCAGAAAGCACTTTTGATTGTCAAATCAGAGCAGAAAGGTTGTGAGCGTTTTACAGGGATTTATCGCCTGTACGATTAAGTCTTCGGTGGAATAAAGCCGATGTTATAACATCGGCTTTTGAGTTTCAGCTTGGGAATTTTTGCGCAATTTCCTGACTAATCAACACTGCCGTTGCAGCCGATAACGTCCAGCCTAGATGCCCATGCCCCGTATTATAAAAGACTCGTGGTTGCTTACCTTGTTTTACCACAGGCAGCATATTCGGCATCATTGGACGTAATCCTGCCCACGGCACCACATGTTCAGTCGAAATATCAAAATTCTGGTTGACCCAGTTAATTAACGGTTGAATCCGGTCAGCACGAATATCCCGATTATAACCATTAAACTCAGCCGTTCCCGCAATCCGTAAACGATCTGCACCTAGACGAGAGGTTACAATTTTTGCACTCTCATCCAGCAAACTGACCCACGGCGCATTATTTACACTACGCTCATCTTTAAGCTGGACAGTGATCGAATAACCTTTGACTGGATAGACATTGACACTGTCCCCCAACATATCAGCCAATTGATAACTGCCGACTCCACCACAAACCAGCACCACATCTGCAATAATTTCCGTAATGCCGTCCGCAGTTGGGTTCACATTTTCCGAGCTATTTTTGCAATGAACAATTGCTTTGTCTTGATTGAACTGAACATCAACCACATCCAGACCAAAACAATATTTTGCCCCATATTGCTGAGTTCTTTCTGCTAACCCCACAGAATATTTATGGATATCTCCCGTTGCATCCCCAGCAGTGTAATAACCACCAAAATATTCGCCTGTTAAGGTCGGTTCAATTGCTTTCATTTCCTCAGGCGTAATTGCATTCCGCTCAAGTTTGCCTTCTACCAATACATCATTGACCTTCTTGGCAATCTCATAGTCTTCTCTGGTGTGATACATATGCAAAATGCCACGTTTTTCCAAATCAAAAGAAAGACTTTCTTTTTCAGCAACTTCAAATAGACGTTGTCGGGCCAACAATGCCAAACGCACAGTTTCAATAGTATTGACTTTATAATTTTTAATATGCGTTAAAAATTCAATTAACCAGCGATATTTATGCGCACTAAAGGATGGGTTGAGCAGCAATGGTGCATCTTTCTTACTCATCCACTTAATGCCTTTCAGCACCGTGGCTTTCTGGTTCCAAACTTCTGCATTACAGGCAGACAATTGTCCACCATTGGCAAACGAAGTCTCCATTGCAGGAAAAAGATGACGATCGATCACCGTCACCTCATAGCCCAGTTTAATTAATTCATAAGCAGACGTTACACCCGTAATCCCCGCACCAATTACAACAACATGTGGCATAGCAAACTCCTTGAAATGCATAACATTTCATAATGCTTAGCCCCATCTGTCATGGTACCTGAGAGTTTCGGCAGATGATTACCAATTAATCATTAAGCCTTCCCCTTCGGTGAGTGTTTATCGTAGAAGAAAAAAGTCCTGTGTTCCTACAAATTGAGCACTGCTCTCCAGATTTTATGTCTATTATTACAGTCCTTCTGCCTGAGAGTTTCCGGGGTCGTTGCTCCTTCGGCGAGTTCATTGAAGAACTTCTCTCCCGCAATAATATTTATATCCTTATAAGCAATATATATGCCGTTCCAAAATACGCACACTAAAATCTTGTAAATGTTTGTAGATCAAGATTTATACGTATGTACTTATTTATCGAGCATAAAAAAGCAGACTCGATGTCTGCTTTTAAATCTTAGAATTTACATTGCAAAATTTGCTCGGAGAATTGACCTTTCCAAAGTTCACGCAATGTTGGTAAATAGAATTTTTCACCAATCATCACCAGTTCAGCATCAATCAAGGCATGAATCTCATGCGTTAACACATAGTCCAAGGCAATCAGGGATAATTGAGGTTGTGCCTGCGCAATCTGCTTACGCTTAACTTGTGCTTTTTTAACCAGCTCATTGGCAAAGTTCTTATCTTTATAAGTCGTAATCGCACTTAAACGAAGCTCGATCACGCCCCAACCTTCGAGTAACTTTTTAAATACTTCAAAATCTTTTGAGGTTGCTTCCCAAGTTACATTTTCCAGATTATTGTCTTCTGGCAATACAGGTAACAGTAAATCAGCCGTACTTGGAAAAATTTTCTTTAAATTCAACAGAAACTTAACAGGATTTTCATTGGGTAAATCAGAGAACTGAATATTGGTTTTAGTATCTGTTAAATAAATCGAGAGCATAATGAAGCAACAGTTTCGTCAATCAAAAGTATATTGTACGCAGTTCACTTTATAAAAACTACTCTCATAAAAAATCCTTCTATAAGCAGAAGGATTTTTATCTTGCTGATTAAATATTTTTATTTGCTATTTGGCGAAACCATATTTTCAGGTTTAACCACTTCATCAAATTGCTCTGCTGTCACCAAACCTAACTCCACAGCCACCTGTTTCAAGGTTTTATTTTCCTTGTAAGCTGTTTTCGCAACTTTGGCAGAGTTTTCATAGCCGATCACAGGATTCAGTGCTGTCACCAACATCAATGAATTATGTAAGAAGTGATCAATCTTGTCACGATTCGGTTCAATACCAACTGCACAATGGTCATTAAAGCTATTACATGCATCACCAAGCAACTGGATTGACTGCAACAAGTTATAAGCAATCACTGGCATAAACACATTCAGCTCAAAGTTCCCTGATGCACCCGCAACGTTAATCGTTGTGTCATTCCCTAAAACTTGAGCGACCACCATGGTCATCGCTTCACTCTGGGTTGGATTGACTTTACCTGGCATGATACTCGAACCAGGTTCATTCTCAGGAATACGGATTTCACCAAAACCACAGCGTGGCCCACTTGCCAACCAGCGAATATCATTGGCAATTTTATTTAAACTTGCAGCCAAGGTTTTCAAGGCACCCGATGCAAATACTGCTGCATCACGACCTGCCAAAGCTTCAAACTTATTTGGCGCAGTCACAAATGGCAGGCCAGTTAATTCAGCTAATTGCTCAGCCGCTTTCACCGCATAATCAGGATGAGCATTTAAGCCCGTTCCAACTGCTGTACCACCCAAAGGCAATTCGTACAGTCCAGCCAGAGCCTGTTGTAAACGTTTTAAACCATGTTCCAGTTGTGATACATAACCACTAAACTCTTGTCCCAGAGTTAAAGGCGTTGCATCTTGTAAATGAGTACGGCCAATTTTAACAATGTCATCAAATTCTTCTGATTTACGCTGTAAGGTATTTTTTAGCTTTTCAACAGCAGGAATGAGTAATTCATTAATTTGAAGGCTTGCAGCAACATGAATTGCAGTTGGGAACGAATCATTGGTTGATTGCGCGCGGTTAACGTGATCATTTGGATGCACAGGTTTTTGCGCGCCTAATATCTGACCTAGTTTCTGGTTGGCAATGTTTGCAATAACTTCATTACAGTTCATGTTACTTTGCGTACCAGAACCTGTTTGCCAAACCACCAAGGGAAATTGTGAATCCCATTGTCCAGCAATCACCTCTTCAGCAGCACCAACAATATATTGACTTAAATCTTCAGGAAGTTGTTTTAATTCAGCATTGGTGATCGCAGCAGCTTTTTTTACTAAGCCCATTGCACGAATCATCGGGCGTGGTAAACGCTCCTGACCAATTTTAAAGTTCTGTAAACTTCTTTGCGTTTGCGCACCCCACAAGGCTTCATTCGGAACCTCGATTTCACCCATGGTGTCGTGTTCAATTCGCATTTGCATAAACAACCTCTGCTCTATTTGGTTAAAATTTTCACGGGCTGAAGCAAGCTAATGCTTTGGCTGGTTGTGGTTATCCTAATCAAACCAGCCAAACATGTAAATAAGAATCATTATCTTAATTACCTTTTAAGGTATTTAGATAAAAACGCCATTCATCTTCAATCATTTGTGCTAAAGGCCGTTTCGGTGTCCAGTTTAAAATACGCTGTGCTTTATCTATATTTGCACCAAGCTGAGCTAATTCCTCATGTTGATAGATTGCAGGCTGAACGCGAACTTCGGCCTGCGTCACCTTTGAAATCTCATCCAATAAACTTTGAATAGAAGTCAGCTGCTGATGGGCAATATTAAATGACTCCAGACATCCAGATTGCGTTTTTAGCCAATTCAAGGTCATTAAGATGGCATCACAGGCATCCAGAACATGCAAGAAACTGCGCTCCACCGTACCATCTTTGGTCTGAGCCTGATTTTGCAATTCAATACAATCGCGTTGCATCGCTGCAACTTGCAATGCTAAAGGCACAATATTTTTAGGGAGCTGAGTAACATACTCGCCTAGAACGCCATGCTCGAATGCACCAACAATATTAGATAAACGTAGATTGACTATCTTCCACTCAGGATCAACTTTATAGGTATCGGCAATAATGTCTTCTACCATTTGCTGCGAGCGAATATAAGGATTAGCATAACCGTAGTTAAAGACCGTATCTTCAGAGAGTGCGGTATCCGACTTGCCATACACAGCCAGACTGGACAGGTTTAATAATTGTCTCACACCCATCCGTTGCATGGCACGTAACAAGCTCATAATGCTACTGACATTATCATTATAATATTCAAGCGGTTTTAAGGCCGATTCTTCAAGCGACTTAAAGCTTGCGGTATGAATAACGGTATCAATTGAATATTGTTCAAATACTTTATTTAAAGCAGGCGTATTACGTACATCCAGTTTTGCAAAAGGAATATACATGCCTGAAATATATTCCAAACGTTCCAAAGTTTGTAAAGTTGAGTTAGCCAGGTTATCAACAATGACAATCTCTTGCCCATGAGCCAATAAACTCAAAGCAATATGTGAACCGATAAAGCCTAAACCACCTGTCACCAAAATCATTGTATACTTACCTTCTTTTTAATCTGTCCATCATTTTGCCTACTATGACCATAGTGAATGTTCAATGAGTACACTACTGTTAATTACTTCCTCACCAACTTCTGTGATCGCATGGCATGCATTGGGTTTAGCGCAAGCATTACAAAATAAGCATGAAGAATTTCGTGTTTTCTTTTACCAAGACGCTGTTCATGTTGCGAACGATTTACAGTGGTTTCCTGATGATCAACGCAACCTGAAACAAGAATGGCAAAAGCTGGGCATTCGACTCCCTGTCTGTGTCAGTGCTGCCCTTGCTCGGGGAATCACTGATGCAAGCAATGCACAACGTCATTCGCTTCAACATCACAACTTGGCACAAGGTTTTGAGCTGGTTGGGCTTGGAGAGCTTGCTGATGCAGTGCAAAGCTGTTCTCGTTTAATTCAATTTTAATTTAAGTTCTTTAATAGAGTGTTGCTTTAAAAAGGTAAATTGTGTGAAATCTGTACTTGTCATCCTAACGCAGCCTAATTTAACGAATTTGCAGACCAATGAAAGTCTGTCTGCCACTATGGTTTTAGCAACCTTTGGTATTTCTGTCAAAGTATTATTAAGAGACGCAGCCTTGAGTTTATTGGACAATAAAATAGAATTCGACCAGCTAAAACATGCCTTTAAAATTGCAGCCAATATGGTGGACAGTTTTGAGTTCTATGATTTGACCCCAATCTTGGTTGAGACTAAAAATCAACAACTTAACATCATAAAGAATACCGATCAGGAAATTGAATTTATCGAGATTACCCCTGAACTCATCCGCTCATTTGATCATGTCTTGTATTGGTAAGGTATTTCACAATGAAAAATAGTGTTTTATTTTTAATCCAATCGCCTTATAGCAATCTCGATAAAATCTGGAAACAGTTGGCACAAATGGCACAATCTGATGATCATATCGTGCTTATGGGTGATGCGACGTTGTCTATTCCATCTTCAGTTTTTAGCCACTATCCTCATCTTTACTGCTTAGCGAATGAACAGGAGATGCTGAGTAAAGAAGATCAGGAACAGGTTAAATCCATTGATTACGCAGCATTTGCAGATTTAGTTTTACAATTTGAACGTTGTATCACGTTAAAATAATGCTTTGATTCGATTTATTTAAAATTTACTTAGGCTATTTATGCAATTAGAGTTAGATCAAGACGGTCATCTGGTCGATTACACCATCTGGAATCCTGAGGTTGCTCAAGAACTGGCGAAAACGCTGGACTTAGAACTTACCGATTGGCATTTTGATGTACTTCATGCAGTACGCCAGTTTTATCAGCAGTTTGGACATTCGCCTTCGACCCGTCCATTGATTAAGTTTTTAATGAAGACTGTCAGTCCTGAGATTAATAATGCCGAGTTACAGCAACGATTTAATACAGGTCTGGTCGCTCGTCATTTAAGTCGCTTAGCGGGCGTGCCCAAACCTGCAAACTGTTTATAAGAGTTCACGCAAATTTCTTTGCACACGCCACACATGCAATAACTGCAACCGTTACCGCAAACATTGCGATACTGACCTGTTCATGCAGAAGTACCGCTGCAATGATCAGTCCAAATATCGGTTGCAGGAGTTGTAATTGGCCTACAGTGGCTATTCCACCTTGGGCCAAGCCCTTGTACCAGAAAAAGAAACCGATCAGCATACTGAACAATGAAACATAAGCTAAACCCAGCTTGGCAGAAATCGAGATCTGGTCAAAGCTCACTGGCATATAGAGATAAGAAACCAGAAGCATAATCGGCAAGGTTAAAATCAGTGCCCAGCAAATCACTTGCCAACCACCCAAATGTTTCGAAAGCTGCCCACCTTCTGCGTAGCCAAAACCACAAAGCAATATCGCCAATAACATGAACAAGTCACCATAATTAAATGACCATGTACCTGTCTGGATCAACATAAAACCAAAAACCAGTGCACCACCTAAAATCGCAAATAACCAAAACACCAGATTAGGCCGTTCACCCCCTCGCAATACCCCAAAAATCGCAGTCGCCAATGGCAATAGCCCAACAAACACAATGGTATGTGCAGCACTCACATATTGAAGCGCCAAGGCAGTAAAAAGCGGAAATCCAATCACAACCCCGATGGCAACATAGAATAAGGACAACCAGTCTTTTTTCTGGGGTAACTTCTGACGTGATAATAAGACCAATGCCAAGCCTAAAAGCCCTGCTATTGCTGCTCTTGCTGCGGTTAAAAAAGTCGGACTAAAATCCATCACTGCAACACGGGTGGCTGGTAATGAACCCGCAAAAATAACCACGCCAATGAATCCATTTATCCAGCCACTGCTTAAAGACTTCATTTAAATTCTCCAGATCTATATGCAGAATTTAAACTGTGCTATGGTAAATGCACCATACACAATGCAGTACAATTTTAAATAACTGTACTGGTATAAAGCCCAATACAGTCAGGCATAAACACATGAAAAGTACAAAAATCGATTTTGTGATACAGCATATTCATGAACAGATTAAAAACCGCTCTTTAGTGCCTGGCTCTCGGCTTCCTTCGGTTCGTGCATTGGCTGGTCTTTTAAATCTGTCTATTTCCACTATTGTGGAGGCGTATGAACGTCTGGCAGCACAAGGCCTGATCGAGGCAAAAACAGGTTCAGGCTTCTTTGTCGCAGGCCCGATTGCGCCATTATCCATCTCGGAAATTCATCCTAAAATTGACCGCAATATTGATCCCCTCTGGATTTCGAGACAAGCACTGGAAGCAAAACAAGGGGTATTAAAACCTGGATGTGGCTGGTTACCAGATGACTGGATGCCTCATGAAAATATACGTAAAGCAATTCGCAAAGTCTCCAAAGCCAATTCAAGTATTCTCACCGATTATTCAACGCCGCTCGGTTTAGCGCCCTTACGTGAATTACTTTCTCGTAAAATCTTAGCAAAAGGCATTGAAGCAGTTCCGAATCAGATCTTATTGACGGATTCTGGAACCCAAGCCATTGATTTAATTTGCCGCTATTTTCTGAAACCAAATGATGTCGTGCTGGTCGATGATCCGTGTTATTTTAATTTTCACGCCTTACTCAAAGTTCACCAAATTCAAATTATTGGTGTGCCTTACACACAAAATGGGCCAGATATTGAGGCATTTGCGGAGGCGATTCACAAGCATAATCCCCGCTTATACATTACCAATTCAGGAATTCACAATCCGACTGGCGCAGTATTAACCGCATCCAAAGCCTATCAGGTATTAAAACTGGTTGAGCAGTCAAATCTGATTGTGATTGAAGATGATATTTTTGCAGATCTGGAGCTCCACACGGCGCCAAGACTTGCAGCACTGGATGGGCTGTCTCGCGTTATTCATATTGGCAGTTTCTCTAAAACCTTATCGGGTGCAGTCCGAACAGGTTATATTGCAACCAAACCAGAATGGATTGAGGATTTAACTGATATCAAAATTGCAACCAGTTTCGGTGGTAATAATCTTTCCTCGGAAATTTTATTTTCAGCCTTAACCGATGGCAGTTATCGTAAATATCTCGATGAACTCAAAATAGATCTGGCCCAAGCCATGGACGCCACGGTTAAAAAATTAGAAAAAATGGGGATTACACCGTGGGTGAAACCTCAGGCAGGTTTATTTTTATGGTGTGAGTTAGCAGAGCATTTTGATACGGCACGAATCGCTCAATATTGTCTGGAACAAGGCGTTATTCTGGCTCCCGGCAATGCCTTTAGCCAAAGTCAGAATTTTAAAAATTTTATTCGTTTTAATGTAGCGCAATGCCAAGATCCAAAAGTGTTCGAGGTGCTATCGCATGCAATTCAACAGGAAATAGCACATCAAAATCTTTAAAACCTAATAAGGAAATGATCATTTCATGGCCTTTTAGCCGATAAAATAATGCATGACTGGAATTTTACTCACTCCTCATCAAGCACTTTTTTGTTTTTGCTCGATAAACGCAAAATAACCGGGCCCCGCAGCAACACGTACATCTTTAACATGGATAGGTTCATTACAATCTGAGCAAATCACTTTAGGACTGATTTTCTTGCCACAGGTTTTATGTGTAAATTCGATTGGCTTGCCCAGTCCCATATCCATCCATTTATCCGCCCATTGCACCATCGCCAGAAGGATCGGATACAGATCTAAACCTTTTTCAGTCAATTGATACTCAAAACGTTCCTGACGGTCGACATAAGGCACTTTCATTAAAATCTCGTGCTCAACCAAACGCTTCAAGCGTTCTGAAAGGACATGACGGGTTAAGCCAAGACTACGTTGAAAGTCATCAAAACGGCGTACACCCATAAATGCGTTGCGTAAGATGAGCATTGTCCAACGATCACCTAATACTGAAAGCGTCCGAGCCACTGAACATGGCTGATCGCCAATTTCTTCCCATTTCATTATTATCACCTAATCATTTTTTTAAAGTTTTTGCAGACATGGAATCTATGTCTTGAACCGTCGAAATTTGCCAAGGGGGTCGCCATTGCCTGCATTTCATGCCTTGTTTAAGTCGTTTTAACCAATAACATAATGCATGGACGAAATGTCAACAGCCCCTAACCAAGCAATATAAAATATACACTAAACCACCTTGTCCATCAGATGCAATATTGGCACTTGGCTAAAAGTGACAAAATTCACAAATTTTACTCATTTCTGCTGAACCTTTAATTGCGAATGAATACACCGTTCACTTCCATTCCTGCTTCTGGCTGAATATGGGCAGGAATACGCACCAGACAGTTGGCTTGCATCAAATTACTCAACATATGCGATTGTTGCTTAGCAAGGCTTTTCAGCTTGAGCTGACCTTGTTCAAAATAGGCATGCATTCTTAAGAATCGTTCACGTGCATCGGACTTCAAATCATGGGTCAGTATTGCACTAAACCATTCCAAAGATTGAGTCTGGTTTTGTAAGGCATCGAATAGCGATTTACCATACATCTGCATACACACATAAACAGCTGCTGGATTGCCTGGCAAACCAAGTATATAACAGTGATGATTTTGCGCTGTATATTCGGCAAAAAATAAAGGTTTACCCGGTTTTTGTTTCACCTTCCAGAAAACCTGCTCAAAGCCTGCTTCAAAGGCACACGGTCGCACAAAATCATAATCGCCTACAGAAACACCGCCTGTGGTAATAATGACATCATAATGCTGTTTGAGCTGTTCGAAGCATTGTGTCACCTGTTCAGCCTCATCGGCAATATGGCGTATTTCTACCGCTAATCCATAATCTTGCAACCAAGCTTTTAACAGTGGGCCATTGGCATCAAACACTTTTCCAGCCTGTAAATCGTCAGGTGTTTCCGCAACTTCATCACCTGTAATCACGACGGCAACTTTAGGTTGTTTAAACACTTCAAGAGTTTTTACCCCAGCCATGCTCAGTGCTGCTAAAGCCCCAATATTAATGCGCTGCCCAAGCTCTGTCAGTTGCTGCCCACATTGAATTTCTTCACCTGTAAAGCGGATATCTGCCTGAGCCTTGATATGTTCAGTCAACCGAATCAGCTTATCGCTTTCAATATTTACGATTTCCTGTCGAGCGACATGAGTGGTTCCTTCAGGAATTTTCCCCCCAGTAAAAATACGAACGGCTTGTCCATCCCTAAGCTGTACATCAGACTCACTGCCCGCTTTAATTTCGCCAATCACCGAGAAAGTAGCATCTTGCAAGTTTTCATGAGCGCTATGGATTGCGTAGCCATCGACTGCACTTTGTGAGAAGCTCGGTAAATTCACCTGAGAAACGATAGCTTGGGCCAGATAGCGATTGAGACACTCGCCTAAGGGCAAGGTCTCGGTTGCTAAGGTTTTAGCTTGGCATTGGATCAGTGCAAATGCTTCATCAATACTGATCAATCCTTTTTCAGCACCACATCCTGACATTATTCGTAGCCCCCTGGATGAGGTAAGTCTCGACATACATCAAAAATATGCACCAACGCTGGTAAAATCGCTGCCATAGACTCACTGGCACCGCCACGGCTGCCTGGTAAAGTCACAACCAATGAACGATCAATAAATCCTGCAACACCACGTGACATTGCCGCATAAGGCGTCCGTTTCTGTCCAAATGAACGTGCCGCTTCCATCAGACCATCCAGCTTTCTTTCTAATAGCGGCTCAAGCGTATCCACTGTAATATCACGCTTGCCAATCCCTGTACCACCAACCGTCATGATGCAAGCATAAGATTTGGTTAACTCCAGAACCAGATCTTTTAATTGATCAGCTTCATCAGGCAGGATCTGATAATGAATCGGATCAAAGCCTGCTTCGGTCAAGGTCTCTACTACGGACTTTCCTGCAGTATCAGGTTTACGCCCCGCAGCCACGGTATCCGAAAGGACAATCACAGCTGCAGAAACAGGTTGGCGTAAAGTCCGTTTAAAGTGGGATTTACCACCTTTTTTCTTCAGCAATTTGCATTGATCCAGACACAACTCTTCCGGTTCACAATGCGGTTTCAGCATGTCATACAGCGTTAAGCCAGCCAGACTTGCAGCTGTCAAAGCCTCCATCTCGACACCTGTTGGCCCAATAGTTTCAACTGTGGTTAAGATCACCACATGATCATCTTGCAAGTCATACTCGACATCAGCACGATAAATCGGTAAAGGATGGCATAGTGGAATCAGTTCATCTGTGCGTTTTGCTGCCAGAATGCCTGCAATACGTGCAGTTTTTAAAGCATCGCCTTTTTCGGTATTTCCATCACGCAGTAACTGAATACAATGTGCGGGTGCGTGTAAAATTGCTTGTGCTTCTGCTACACGGTAACTTTCGGGTTTCATCCCAACATTTTTCATTTTAACTTCCTAACGCTTTATTCGTGTGTATGCGCATGTGTGCAATTTTCTGGATGATGAGCATGTTGATGCCGTTCAGTGTGAGACGTTGATTCAGCGGTATCTTTACGGATACAACAGCCTTCAACATAGTGACTGGTACCATCCATGAAAAATTCTTCTTTCCAGATCGGTACTTCATGTTTTACCCGCTCTACGGCTTCTTCGCAGGCTTGAAAAGCTTCACGGCGATGAGCAGCATAAGCAATGGCAATAATGGCAGTTTCACTGACTTCTAAATAACCAATACGATGCATGACCCGAACATAAGAAACTTGATACTTCTCTTTGACTTGCTGCTCGATTTCACGAATCATCTTTTCAGCAACTGGCGTATAGGAGGTATATTTCAATGCCTTGACTGCTTTACCTTCATGATGGTTACGCACGGTTCCAATAAAGATATCAACGCCACCACATTCAGGAAATACCTGTATTGAGTCGAAACTGTCGAGGCTTAAAGCCTGATCTTGAACTCTGGCAAATTCACGCATCTTTATCCCCCTGCCACTGGCGACAACAGTACTAAAGTACAAGATTGATCTAATTCCATTTGACGTGTCACAATATCTTCTCCTATTGCACAGGCACATTTTTCCATTGCCTGATGTGCTTCTGGATAAAGCGTTACAATATGGGTTAATACATCTTTAACACTTCGATTTTCTGCAAACTCAAATGCAAGGGCCTTTGGCAACAACCTTTCAATTGCGCCAAAAGCTTCAATTTTGATCTCAATGGTTTGCATATTTTCTCCAGATCACTTGCTCTTTAACCACCCAGCATGTGCATACTGATTTTACGGGCTTGTTGATGTTGTATCGCATGATAGCCTTTGGCTTTATGCCAGATATAAGGCTTCACCTGTTGGTCGAGTTGCAGCAATGCACGCTGTTTTGACTCATTATTTTGCTGAATTAAATCTTGTAAATAGGGCTTAATATTTAAGCCTTGTTGAGCAAATAGACAGTTATACAGTTCGCCCTGAGCCGTTAAACGGATTCGATCACAGTCCCCACAAAATGAATGGGTAATCGTCGAAATAATGCCAAGTGGATAATGTCCATCAAGCTGATAAATACGTGCAGGCTCATGCTGCTGTTGTAAGACTTGGACATCATAATGAGGCTGAAGCTGCTCTAAAATTGCTGCTTCACTCACCACAGCATCATTTGTCCAATGCTGATCTCCATCCAACGGCATAAATTCAATAAAGCGCAATGGAATGTTGTGTTGTTTTGCCCACTGTACCATCGGCAAAATCTGGTCATCATTATGACCTTTCATCAACACACAATTGAGTTTAAAGGGTAGCCCTGCCTTTTTTGCAGCCTCTATACCATTCAGTACGGGTGTAAGTTCTTTTTTGGTCAGTTGCTTAAACTGGGTCGGATTCAGGCTATCCAGACTAATATTGAGATCGTCTAAACCCGCCTGTTTCAATGCTTCGGCATATTTTGCCAAATAATGGGCATTGGTCGTGATCGAAATCCGTTTTAAGCCGAGTGCTCTTAACTGTTGTAAATCAGCAATAAAATGAACCACGCCCTGACGCATTAACGGTTCACCGCCCGTGATACGAATATTTTCGATTCCTTGTCCAACCATATATTGGCAAAAAGCAAATAAGGCTTCGAAACTGAGCAAATCCTGTTTCTTCATCCATTCAGGATGCTCAGGCATACAATAAATGCATTTGAAATTGCAGCGATCTGTCACGGAAATCCGTAACTTACGCTTAATACGACCATACTGATCCTGAAGAATCGGTAAAGTCGTTTCAAGTTTCTCATGCTTCATCATACGCACTCATTTGTAGATCTTTTTACTGGCTAAGCACAAGTTCTGTGCAAGCTTGTTCATGTATCAAACTAAAGTTTTTTATTACAGCAATAATTATTCCAATCACATCCTCTGTTCAGGCTTGCTGTTGCTTATTCAAACAAATAAGCAACACTTTCAATTTACGCATAAAAATATCTGATGTCTTGCATATTTTTGTTCAGCCCCCTTGCACTATTTTCAGGCAGCTTTCCTTGTATTGATAATATTTGGTGCATGATGCTCATAAAATCAATACGCTGATCGTCTAAACCGTCAAATGCTGTAAACGCACAGGTACATATTTATGATATGGCGTTTTGGACAACGGATCACAATGCCCTGTTGAAGTCAGGCGGTTCAATTGTGGCCCAACTGGCTCAGCGCCAGCATAACTTAATCCATAACCATGCGGTAATGACACTACACCTTTTCGCATCCCTTCATCAAGCTCAACCGTAACCTGAATACGACCATGCTCTGAAATACATTGCAGCATTTGTCCTGTTTCAACACCTAACGCCAAGGCATCATCAGGATTCATTCTTAAACGTCCTTCTGCATCCACTTTACGCCATGCTGGATCTCGATAGATCTGATTCGCATTGTAGCTACGTCGTTCACCTGCCAGTAAAATAAAAGGATAATCTGCTGTGGCTGCAAATTTCTGATGCTTTAATTCAGCCAGCTCGATAAACATTTCTGGAATTGCCAAACGAATTTTTTTGTCTTTATAGGCAATCAGCTCCCAGACATCAGCATAATCATGTGCAGACAATACAACGCCTGAACGCTGTTTCAAAATGGCCTGAAAAAGCGTTACCCCAAGATTAAAACGATTGCCTTCATAGCCCGCCCGCTTCACTGCTTTGAAATGCTGTGCTGCGTATTGCATACATAAAGGCAATAACAAAGCTGTCGAGGCAGCATCATCGGGTAATGTTTTGCCCAAAGTGCGATATACAATGGATGCCGCATAAGGAATCAGCTTCTTATTTTTTACAAAAGAGGCGCCAAGCGCTGCGAAATAGGCAAGATAAGCCGTTTTCGCACGATCTTTTTCCGCAATTTTACTCAGGATTGGAAACTGTCGGGGAATAACCTGCATGGCTTCCAATAATCGCGTATAAATTTCCGCTTCAGGTAAAGTATTACCTTGTGCTTTAAAAAGTGGATGCCGTAAATGAAAGCCATTTTTAGGAAATTCTAAGTTGAATCCCGTAAATTCCCATTTTTCGAATTGGGTGTGCGCTGGTAAAACATAATGTGCCAGACGTGCAGTTTCTGTCATTGCAACATCAACCACGACCAAAAGTTCCAGTGATTGAAAGGCTTGCTCATAAGCGCCGGTATCAGGATAAGTCAGTAAAGGATTGCAACTATCCACGAATACGGCACGAACTCGTTTTTCCCCAGCCTTTAAAATTTCATCAGGCAAAATATTCGGGGGAAAGAAACCAGAAATGGGGAACATTTTATGGTGAACTGTACGGCGATACTTTGGATTCCGCTCATCGGTATTGCTCAGGATTGGAATAAACATGGTATGTAGGTTATTGGTTCCCTGCTGACCAAAATGTCCTGTAAGTAAATACAAAAGTTTTTCCAAATAACCATTCAAGGTCGTGTTTAAAGTGTGTTGAATACCTAAATCAATACGTACACAGCCACGTTTAGCTTTGGCAAAGTCACGCACGACCTGATAAATCAATTCAACTGAAACATCCGCTTTCTGGATATATTCCGCTATCGGAATCGCTTCAAACGCCTGTTTAACTTCGTCAAAACCATGTGTATGTTGCTGAATAAATTGCTGATCATACAATTCCTCTTTAAGCAGGATTGCGATCATGGCAGACATCAGATAGGCGTCTGTTCCAGGTTTCAGTTGTACATGAATATCGGCTTGTTTAGCCGTTTCAGTAACACGTGGGTCAAACACCACCATCGTCCGATTCGGATCTTTCTTAATATGTTTCAAGGTATCACGGGCATTTGGAATGCCGTGTGCCTGAAATGGATTGGTTCCAATAAACAGGACATAGTCAGCATGCTCGACATCTTCCGTGGTATGACAGGCTTGACTACCGAACAAACGACCATTGACCCAGAAATCTCCGGTTTTTTCTTGTGCTAAGGAGTTATAAGAATAAAAACTTTTCATGGCATATAACAGTTGCCGACCATAGGCAGCTCCCAAATGGTTTCCCTGGCCGCCACCACCGACAGAAGCGAATGCCGTTCCCCCATGTGTATCCCGAATCTGTACAAGCTGATCAGCAATCTCCTCAATCGCTTGATCCCAACTGATCTCCTTGAATGAACCATCGACTTGACGTTTTAATGGCGCGGTCAAACGATCTGCGTGTTGCTGGTAATGCTGCAAACGTGCTGCTTTTTGGCAAATATAGCCTTGAGAAAAAGGATGCTGGGTATCACCTTTTATCTTTTTAAACTGATTATCTGCAACTTCAACACTCAGCCCACAGTTGCGTGAACATAAAATACAAGCCGTTACATCCTGTCTTAGTGCTGTTCCAGTCGTCATTGTTCTCACCTTATTGTTTTATGAATATTGGCCCATTAAACAGATTTGCCCTGCTGAACCCACAACACGAATATGTTGCTCAGTGCTGATTTCTACTTGGTTATCTGTTGAGGGTAATTTAACAGGTTTTAAAAAACGAACATCAATTTGCTGAATTGGCTCAGGAAGAAACTCAAAGCTGCGTGCAAATACGCCAAAACCATGTAGGACTTTTTGCCCAAAGCTCGATAGTTTTGCTAACGGTCCAACCCAATGAATTGGATTAAAATCACCCGTCAATAATGCAAACTTAAAACCGTCATCGGCTGTCGCAGACCATTCGCCTAAACTGTGCCAGTTTTCATTATCTGTCGTTTCAGTACGCTTGGTTTTCTCAAAATTGGGCAAAATAAATGCCATATGCAATACCGCTTCGACCAGCGTTGGCTGAGTAATCGTACCCGTGATAATTTGCACTGAAACACGAGCCAAGCCATTACGCTCATCCACAGATGCGATCTTGGCCTGAATCAATAGCTTTTTATTTCTGGGAATGTCACCATAAATCTTTAGGCTCACACCTTGATTGATGACCTGACTAAGCGGGTAACTTGTTTGTAAAAGCAGACGGGTTGCAAATGAAAGTCCCCATTGTGAAACCATATGTGCGGGGATGGAATCTGGATATTTACGAGCTGATGCTCCACTCCATTCAATATAATGCTTCACCAACTCATCGCTTGGTGGTTGAATAATTTCTTTAATCGGTGCCAACGCTTGCCAATCACCTTGCTGAACTTTAGCTTTTGAGAAGCTTCGTAATACAATTTTCCCAAGCCCAGCCAAGGTTGTCTGATGCTCAAATAAAAACTGCAATGGAATCTGCTGATAACGAACTCCCCTCATCTCTTACTCCTTCTTCCTTTTATTTTTCTATTACGATGTTCACTGCACGCATACAAGTATTGGCTTAATTGTATCGAGCCTGACATGTTTGAAATTTAATCAAGTTCTAAAATAGAACTCAACAAGAGAAAGGTCAAGACCTTCTGTCTGAATCAGGAAATAATGACAGACGCATGCAAACGACCATTTTTATTTATATCTTATAGAAATAATAAATAACGATATAAAAATTTAATTAGTGATTAATACCTAATGTCTTTTATTTAGGCATGATATTTTCACAAAGAATTAAAATGCATACCAAACACCCTAATTTAATAAATAAAAAATTAGACGAAATATTTCTTTTATATCTCAAACAATTACCTAAATATCAAGATTAAAACAGGATAAAACACTGATAATAAAAAAAGGACTTTTGCATATTAATACAAAAGCCCTTCCATATGAGACATATTACAACAAACTGATCCAAGAATGATTAATCAATCACATAATACTCATCAATATATTAACTTCTTGTGTTTTAACATTAGATCTTTCTTTTCACTAGATAATTGCTCATTCATATCTTTTGATTGATACATCTTGTTTTTTTTAAACATAAATTCGGGCTTATAATTTCCTTCCTGATCATAATTAGCAGGATTAAATTCAGGAAAATCATCATAATAATCAGATACTTTTTGCATATTCATCTCCTATGACTCAATACAGATTATTAAAAACTAATATATTAAAGTATGTACCACAACAGAGCCATGCACTATATAAATGGTAAACGCTAAAAGATTCTATATGAGAAATGTAAGGAAAATTTACGATGTATTACAAGCATTACTAATGTAAATTACGTTCTGCTTGTGTTTACTTATTGACAAATCAACTATTATAAAAATTTTATCGCTCTATAATAAAATAAAATGGCAATAAGAGAGATTAAAATTGAACAACAGAATAGATAAAACAAGTTCAACATTAGATTATTTACAGAGTTTGAGAGATAAGCTTAGCTCAAATTATAATAAGCCATGTCTATTTCTAGATATAGATGGAACTTTAGCTGATTTTCAACTCGATCCAAATGACTGTTTTATTCCAGCTAAGACTTTAAATACTCTAGAAAAAATAATTTCAAATAAAATCCCTGTGGTTGCCGTAACAGGACGGGATATTGATTCTGCACGTAAATTATTTGAATCTCTTGATCTTCCAATTGCTGCATTGCATGGATTAGATATATACCTTGGAAAAGAAAAAGAATTACATGTATCCAAGAATTTCCTAGAAATTTCTTATATTTATAATATGTTAACTAAGGCATGTATCCCATATCCAGATTTACTGATTGAAAATAAGAAATCTTCAATTGCACTACATTATCGAAAAGCACCAGCGCTGGAATCTATAGCAAAAAAAATAATATTGGAAAGTCAGCAGGTATTCCCCAACCTAAAACTGATTCAAGGAAAATTCGTTTATGAATTAATCCCTGCTCAAGCGAATAAAGGCTTGGCAATCGAGGAAGTTTTAGCGCATTTCAACCAGCATGATCTTTATATTCCCGTTTTCATTGGTGACGACGTCACGGATGAAGATGGTTTTTATTTTGTCAATCAGGTGGAACATGGCATCTCAATCAAGGTCGGTCAAGGGCTTACCCATGCCAGATACCAGCTTCAAGATACAAAACAAGTGCATGATTTTTTAGAATTATTTTTAGAACACATTCAGAACTATGACAACAAGGTTAAGGGTAACAACAACTTAGGTGGAGAGAAAATATGTCTAAATTAATTATTTTATCCAATCGTGTCAGTATTCCAAATGGACAAAAACCTGCCGCAGGCGGACTTGCTGTCGCCATACAAGATGCGTTAGATGATATTGGCGGTGTATGGTTGGGATGGAATGGAGAAAAAGTCGATACACAAGACGACGTTCATTTTAATATACTTCGTAAAGACAATGTTGAATATATCACCTGCCCTTTAACACATAATCAATATTCAGATTATTATGCTGGATTTGCCAATAATACGCTTTGGCCGGCTATGCATTATCGTTCAGACCTGATTGAATATAAGTCATCAGAATATGAGGGATATCAGCAAGTCAATTATTTATTCGCTCAAAAACTTGCTGAAATTGCACAACCAGAAGATACCATTTGGGTGCATGATTATCATTTTTTAAGTGTGGCAAAATATTGTCGTGAACTGGGTATGCAAAATAAGATCGGATTTTTCCTGCATATTCCTTTTGCACCTTTATTTATCTGGCAAAGAATTCCGTGTGCCCAACAATTAATTGAGGATTTATGCCAATACGATGTGGTGGGTCTACAAACCGATAAAGATCAAAAAGTATGTATGCAAGTATGCACATCTTTATTGAAAGCACAGAAGATTCAACAGACCTTAGTCAGCTATCATCAGCGTCTGACCATGATTAAATGCTACCCGATTGGGGTAAATCCAGCAGCGATTCAAAAAGCGGCCCAACAGTTTATTGATGTACAAGACCTCTTTACCCGCCCAGTAGAGTTGAATGCTGCGAAAACCATTATTGGCGTAGATCGGATTGATTATTCAAAAGGTTTGCTGGAACGCTTTCTGTCCTATGCAGAGTTCTTAGAAAAATATCCTGAGTATCAGCAGCATATTCAACATTTACAGATTGCCTGCCCATGCCGCTTGGAAGTTCCAGCTTATCAGCGTTTATTTGAGCGTTTCAAGATTAAGATCGAGATGATTAATCAGGAATTTGCACAGGAAGACTGGCAACCCGTGGAATGTATTTATGATGCGATGAAACATCATCATTTGATGCAAATCTACCGTCAAGCGGATGTGTGCTGGATCAGTTCAATACGAGATGGGATGAATCTGGTCGCGAAAGAATATATTGCCGCGCAAAATCCATCGAATCCAGGTGTATTGATTCTATCCAAATATGCAGGTGCTGCGGAGCATATGTCAGAAGCACTACTAGTTGATCCTACCGACAAAACGGCAATGGTCGATACTTTAAAAACAGCACTGGAAATGCCACGACAAGAACGTATTTCACGCTACAAACAACTGATGAAAGGTTTAAAAGATTTTGATATTAATGACTGGCGCAATGCATTTCTTAATGACTTACAGTACAAAACTTCTTTGCAGGATTTCAGATTTATGGGCATGCGTAACGTTAACCCTATTTATCAAAATTTATAGTACTTCGATTTGTAAAGAACTGGCAGTATCCAGATATTGCCAGTTCAGTTCACTCTGACGCTTATTTCACGTAAGTAAAACGATTTAAAGCCACAATCAATAATAATAGAACAGATAACGCCATAAACACTGTACTTAAACCAATCAGCTCACCAATCATTCCAATGAAAGCAGGTCCAACCAAAATACCGGTATAAGCCAAAGTCGAAACACAAGACAAAGCAACTGCGCTTGCCATCACCGTCTGACGTCCAGCACGGGAAAACATGATCGGAACGATATTGGAACAACCTGCGCCAACCAGTGTATATCCCACTAAAACCAGCCACCAATGCGGTGCGATACCGACCAAAGCCAAACCTAAAGTTGCGCAAATCGCGCTATAGGTTAAAAGCTTTTTCTCACCAAAATAACGGATCAGGAAATGCCCTGTAAAACGACCTGTGGTCATGGCAATCGCGAAGAAGGTATACGCCAATCCTGCAAAAGCGGCATTAACCCCATATTCATGGGTTAAATAAATACCACTCCAGTCCATCGCCGCGCCTTCTGTCATGAAAATGATGAAGCAGGCAATACCAATTAACACAATTAAAGGCCGCGGCAAACGCTGACGTATCGACTTTTTCACTGTCGATGCTGCTTCTGAATCCGTATTTTCCACCGCTTTTATGCTGAATGGCACTGACAGAAAAGCAATAACCGCCAATAGTAAACTCACAGCAAGTGCACTAACTACAGGCGAAATATTTAAAGCAAGCAATGCAGTAATGGTTAGCACCCCTGCTAATCCACCGAGACTTGCCATACCATGAAAGCCAGACATTAATGATTTTAAGCTATTCTTCTCAACCACTACGGCCTGAATATTGAGTGCAACGCCCAAACTTCCTGCTGCTGTGCCAAATAAGAATAAGGTGATCGCCATCATTAACGGCGTATTCCATAAGCTGAGGCTTGGCAATAGAACGGCAAGCAAGAGTAAAGCGAACCCGATCGGCGCACGACAGCCAATACGCTGAACAATTTTACCTGTCGCAGGCATAGCCAGCATTGCACCTAAGCCACTGCATAAGAGTAATAAGCCAAAATCTGCATGATTAAAATGCAAACGTTGCTGAGCAAAAGGAATCAACGGCGCCCATGCAGCCGTGGCAAAACCAAGACCGAAAAAGCTAAAACGAGTTGAAAGACGTTGAGCACTTAATTGAATTTCAGGATCAATAAGAGCAGTTCTGGAAAAAAGGATCATTTAATACCATCCACACAAATTAACTCAGATCTTCCATCTCAGATAAATCTCCATAGAAAAACCCCTGCTAATCTATAGAGAAGTTCTATAAATCCACAGAGGCTTTTATGGCGAAATTATACACAAAATTACGGTAAAAACACTATTTTTTACAAATATAAAGTCATTATATTTCAATAATTTAGTTTCAAATCTACAATAAAATTAAAGTACTTATTTCTAAGGATTTTTTAATTTACATCAATATAATAAAGAATAAATTGATGCATATTCACCACTTAGTGTTTTTTAATCTAAAAATCTGAAAGTTTTCTTGTCTTAAAATATTTGCATATTAAAAAATGATCAACTTGAGTTTCTTTGGCAAATAAAAGGTTCAATGTGCAACAAAAAAGCCTCTGCCCGTGTAGAGGCTTAATCATTGTTATGTTATAGAAACAGATTTAGATTTTGGCATGTGTACCATACTTATCAATCATGATGGAACTGGCTTCATTCAAACCACGTACGGTGACATGTATCCCATTTTTCTGGAATTTGCTGATGACCGAATCCAGCATTGCCACGGAAGTGACATCCCAAATATGAGAATGAGTTAAATCAATAATCACTGCTTTCACCCCTTCTTTAAAGTCAAAACGCTGTAAGAACTTTTCTGACGAACTAAAAAAGATTTGCCCATGCAGCTCATATAAACGTGTAGCGCCTTCACATGATGTCTTCACATGAATATCATTTTCCAGTTTATTGGCAAGGAATAATGCGGATAACAGTACGCCTGTTAATACACCTAAGGCCAGATTATGCGTAGCGACCACAACAGCAACTGTCGCGATCATCACCACATTACTGCTCTTGGGATTAGCGGTGAACTGGGTAATCGATTTCCATTCAAAGGTGCTGATCGAAACCATGATCATCACGGCGACCAAAGCAGCCATCGGGATGACTTTGAGCCAATCACTCAGAAAAACCACCAGAATAAGTAAAAATATACCCGCACAAAAGGTCGATAATCTGGTCAAACCACCTGATTTCACATTAATCATCGATTGACCAATCATGGCACAACCAGCCATCCCACCCATGAATCCAGAAGCAATATTGGCGATGCCCTGACCTTTACATTCCTGAAACTTGTCGCTTGGTGTATCAGTCATTTCATCCACAATGGTTGCCGTCATCATCGATTCCAGCAGACCCACGACAGCCATTGGAATCGAGTAAGGCAAAATAATCATGAGTGTTTCGAGGTTTAAAGGAATATCAGGCAATAAAAATATAGGAAGCGTATTGGGTAACTCGCCCATATCGCCTACCGTTCTAAGGTCAATTCCCATCGACATGGCGATCAGGGTAATGATGATAATGCAGACCAACGGCGATGGTAGAAGCTTTCCTAGTTTTGGAATTAGAGGAAATAAATAGATAATGGCTAAACCCAGAGCGACAAAAACATATACATGCCACGTCACGTTCATCAGCTCAGGTAACTGCGCCATAAAAATCAGAATCGCTAAAGCATTCACGAAACCAATGACCACTGACTTCGATACAAAACGCATCAACTTGGCCAGCTTCAGATAACCCGCAATAATCTGGAAGATACCGGTCAAAATAGTGGCTGCAAGTAAATATTGCAGTCCATGTTCTTTAACTAACGTGACCATGAGCAAAGCCATAGCCCCTGTTGCGGCAGAAATCATGGCTGGACGACCGCCGACAAAGGAAATCACGACCGCAATACAGAAAGAGGCATATAAACCAATTTTAGGATCGACACCAGCAATAATAGAGAAAGCGATCGCTTCTGGAATAAGTGCCAGACCAACCACAAGTCCAGACAAAATATCCCCGCGAATATTGGAGAACCATTGTTCCCGAACATTGGATAACATAGAAATAGCCTATTCGTATAATTTTAAATCAAGGCTAGTGATGTGATATATACATGCACACGACTACACCACCTCACTAGTCAAAGTGATGAGTTAATTTTCAAGCAAGAGAAATCAACTAGGGTGGCGTAAGCTGCATAAGATGAATGAAGAGATCAGAATGAATTGTGGCGCTAGACTAACATGGGTTCAAAATGATGTCATCTGATCATCTCCTTATATTTCGCTCTGACTCTTTCTTTGAATAAAAAAAATACCGCCTTTAATGGCGGTACGCTGCAGTCCAGCGATTGCAGAAGTATGAGGGGTTCGGAGCCTCATACTTCTTTAGCACAACTTGTTTAACTCATTGAATGTTCTTTGAATTCTTCACTTTTAAAATAGGATACCAACTCGTCATAGCAGTTCTCTTGCTGAGGACGAACCAGTTTTTCAAGCTGATAATGAACTGTAAACTCAGGTGGAATATTCTCAAGAATTGGCGGCAGTTTTTTCTTACCTCCAATAGTAATTCTCTCAATAAACCCTGCCAGCCATAAAATGAATTCGTCCCGATGTTGATGATGTGGCACCAAGCTCACATCAATATTCAAGGCATCTTCGCGTAAAGGCTTTTGGAAACCTTCCTGAAAATCGATATACTGGTACAGCAATTTCATTTCTGTGCCCTTGATTTCCTTTCTCACCTCTTTAATTAAAAAATTTAGATACTCAACAGGCTTTTGCGTAAATTTTTTTTCATCTTTAAACTTGTTATATACTTTTTCCGCTATACGCAAATATTGTGGCATTTCTTATATCCTCCATTTATCTATACAGGATAAATTATGGAGATATCCTAGTTATCATTTGTAATGATTGTTTAGTTTTATTTTTACTATGTAACTGTAATGTTTAAAGAAAATTCTGAGCAGCGCAGTCAGGATTCACCATTAGATCAAGTAAAAAGAGTGATGTTTTTAACATTTTTGAATCTTAATGATATCGGTTAGATGCTTTCCTGTTTCTCGCTCTGTATGTTGATATACAATTTGTAATATTTGCTTCGTCTCCAAATCTTTTAGGAAAAGAAGAATATTTTGCATCTCCTCAATTTCATAGCCATATCCTATAAATAAGAACTCACCGACACCTAGCTCGGTAATATTTTCTTCAAGCCTAAGCATTTTATTCATAGCTTTACCTTATTATTTTCGTACTACTATTTCATAATAATCTAAAACCATTAATTAGAAGTTATTCTAAACAATTCAACAACAACCAATATTCAAATATTATTTATCTAGCTTATAACTTTACAATAAAATATTTTCCAACAATTCCACTTACGATAAAAATCCAACTATTAATTTAAATGAAAATCATTTTTAACCAAAATTAATCATAAGAACAAATGTTACTATTTTTTAGAAAAAGAAAATATAACTTACACTTTACTCTACAAAATTCTCTTAATTATTCTAATGCAGTTTCAGTATTCACATTCCATAAGATTAGAGTTAATTTAAGTTAAAATTAAGATGACAATGCGCAAAAGTCAGTGTCTTAAAAGCAAGACCAGAACAATACATGAGCTTAAATAAAAGCTAAAGATGAGATGGATAAGCACACAAGAAATCCCTGCTCAGCGCACGCCACTAATCGAGTCAATTCCACTGAATCTCAAGGTTACACGTGATAATAGTATTAACAATTTAATAAATAAATTTAGTTAAATCTTACATTTAATCGGGTTTTACTAGAATGAATACTTATCACTTGAAGAATGAGAGCAAATGACGTACCAAAACGAAATACAGACTTTAACTAATCTTGCAACTACCTTTCGGGAAGCTTTAGATCACGTGACGAATGGCTTTATTACAGGAGCATTTAGTAAATTTCCAAAGGAATGTGGTTCTGATGCCTGTGACCTATTGCAGTATTATTTACTCAATGTCCATTATATTAAGTCTGATTATCGGGTCGGAAAAGTTCAGATTTCTTCACGCACACCAGAAATCGCGCACTGTTATCTGGTCGTAAATGGCGTTATTCTTGATCTTACAGCCGATCAATTTCATAAAGAATGGTTTCCTAAAGTCATTGTTTGTGAAAGTGCCCAGTATCCTTTAACACCTTATTTTAAATATGTGCGTAGTAAATCTGG
Source organism: Acinetobacter vivianii (assembly GCF_014635885.1). Classification (GTDB taxonomy): domain Bacteria; phylum Pseudomonadota; class Gammaproteobacteria; order Pseudomonadales; family Moraxellaceae; genus Acinetobacter; species Acinetobacter vivianii. Next base: position 184,288 of record NZ_BMDR01000001.1, on the reverse strand, counting down.
ACAAGACCTCATTCCATTAAATCCTTATTTACAGTCTATTTATGATCAAGTGTTAAAATATTTACAAAGAAAATAAGTTTATCTTTCAAGTGAAATATTCGAGTATAAAATATAGTCTTATTATTTTATACTCGAACAAAAAAGAGTAAAGTCTAGCGATATTCTAAAAATAAAAAGGTGCTGTATTGTCTACTCTATTTCTATTACCCGCATACTGCTTCTGTATTCGCATTTGAATGTGACATCGTCTGTAAATGCTCAAAAAAATGATGCATATTGGTTGCCCATTTGCTCATATCTTTATCTACAATCAGATAAGTGTTGATATCTCCAACAAAATCCATGTCATGTATCTGCACCCGATCAGCAAAATGTGATTGCTGTACATAACTCACAGGCAAAATCGCAAGCCCAACATCTAGACTGACACAACTAACGATGCCATCCAAACTTCCCATTTCTATGATATTCGCTGCTGGAAGTTGAAATGATGAAAGAAAGGAATCAATTGCTTTGCGATAACTACAGCCTTGCTTGAAGGCAATAAATTTCTGTTGAACCAGATATTCCTTTGAAAGTTGTTGTGGTGCTTTTTTTGAAGAAATTAAAACCAGTTTCTCTGTCCAAACATGGAAATTAAACATGCCTTCGATCGGGGCATGATTGGCAACAAATGCACAATCCAGCTTGGAGATTTTTACCAAATCGATCAGCTCTCGACTCGGAGCAGTTGATAAGGCAAAAGGAAAATCGGGCGCAGATTCTTGTAAATCCCGAAATAAGGCTGGAAGCCTCACCGCCGCTGTTGTTTCCATACTGCCAATTTCTAAAGGACAACGGGCTGCCAGTTGGGTATTACAAAAGGTATCCAGCAGCTCTTGTTGTAGATCGAGCATTTTTTCTGCATAACTATATAACTGTATACCTGCCCGAGTCGGCTGAATTGGATTCTGCCGATGCAACAGTTCAACTTTAAGTTCGGTTTCTAGTTTTTTGATATGACTGGTGACATTGGACTGCACCGTATGTAATCGCTTTGCAGCTTCGGAAAAACTGCCTAACTTCACCACTGCCATGAACATTTCTAAAGACTTAATCTGCATCGCTATCACTATTAAAGATAGTTAGTATCAATTCAAATCATTTTACATGATTAGTGACTCTTGTTTAAATTTTATTAAATTTCTCCAGATGTCATGCTGATTCAAAATGAACATGTCTAAACTTATATTTCTCATCTGTATTCTAAGTTGTTTTAGCTATGGGCTTTTTTTGGTCGATAGCAAAATCTTTGGCAAAGCACGACCTTTAGATCACATCAACTATAGCGATTAAATTTTGGTGCTGAACATGATCAAGACTGAGGGAATAAACGCTCATAAGCAGCAAACACTGCAATCCGCATTCTGTGCAGCGCTGATTATGGCGATTGGGATGGGATTTGGCCGCTTTGCATTCACGGCGGTCTATCCACATATGATTGAGGAAGACATTTTAAATTTGCATAGTGCCAGTGTCGCAGCATCCGCTAACTATGCAGGCTATTTGTTTGGGGCTTTATTCGCAATTAAAATCCAGTCGCAGCACAGCTATTTCACCTGTGTATTTGCAACGGTAGGTACAGCACTTTGTCTCACCCTTCTTGCTTATGTAGATTCAGCTTCGGTTATTATTTTTATTCGTGGTCTTGCAGGTGTATTGAGTGCCTTCGCTATGATTTCAGCCTCGTTATGGCTGTTAGAACAACAGAAGCAAGTGCATCAAGCCCCTATTTTATATGCAGGCGTTGGTCTTGGGATTGCCTTGTCCGCTGAACTTTTGGTTTTCGGTACAGAACTTGGGTGGCAGAGTAAAAGCTTGTGGTTATTGCTTGGGCTGTCCAGTTTTGTCCTTGGCTTCGCTGCTATTGTTGGTTTATCTCGAGCTCAGCCCAGACAGGTTATAGAGTCGCATCTATCACACACCAATGCTAAAACACCCAAAGCCATCGCACTCATTCTGATTTATGCCTTGGCAGGTTTTGGCTACATTATCACGGCAACCTATTTACCTTTGCTGGTCAAACAGGCCTTACCGAATATTGATGCGACACATATCTGGGCGATCTTCGGTTTGGGTGCGATTCCTTCCTGTTTTTTCTGGCATTACCTACATCAGAGACTTGGGACACGAATCGCTTTATCTTCTAATCTGGGGGTACAGGCTGTCGGTGTTGTCTTACCTATCATGCTGCCAACTACTTTAGGTTATCTGTTGAGTGCGTTACTAGTGGGTGGAACCTTTATGGGAACTGTGACCATTGCCATGCCTGTCGCACAGCGAATTGCTCATCAAAGTAAAAATAATTTAATTGCCATCATGACCGTCGTCTATGGCCTCGGTCAGATTATAGGGCCAATCACAGCAAATGCCCTATTTTCAATCTATCACACCCTTAATAGCTCACTAATAACTGCTGCGGGGGCTTTATTGATTGCAACACTGATGAGTCTAAAATCAACTGAAGCGATTCATTAAGCTGGAATAGATGACTTAAAAAACCTTCATCTGCTTGTATTGTTGCAACTCATCTAAGGAGTTAATGCTATGACAAAACAGGCTTTGCTTCTGAAATGCGACCATCTGTGCATTCAATTGTTTAAAACAATCTCGCAAGCTGAGTTTGTTCTCAGCGATTGCTTGTTCCAACACCGACAAACTTTCTCGCTTCAGCAAACAAAATGGATATAACGCATCTCCATTCATTGTGACGTACGCCACCTGTGCTTGAGGCGTCTTGTGTAAAGCTCGATGCAGTTTGACTAAAACCTGATTGGGAATATAAGTCACATCACAGGGAATAAATAAAACATAGTCAGCTTTAACATGCGACCATGCGCTTTTCATACCCATTAATGGGCCTAGAAAACCCTGCTGATCATCGGCATAGCATTGAATATCTGGTTCAATCTGTTGGTAAATCGAACGATCACGATGGCTATTCACCCAAATCTGTTGTACTTGGGTCTTAAAATGCTCAGAAATTTTTAACAGTTGAATCTGATCATCGAACTGTTGCAGTAGCTTGTTCACGCCATTCATACGACGCGCTTGCCCTCCCGCCAAGATCACCAGATCCGTAGCAGGATATTCGGTATTCATGCTTCTGCCTCCAGTTGACAGGTTTTGATCAGGCCACGAATTTCAGGTAAGCAGGAACCACAATTTCCGCCTGCTTTCAAACATGCAGTGACTTGTTTTTCATGCGTGATATTTTGCGTTTTAATGGCTTCAATAATCTTATTTTTACCCACTTTAAAGCAACTACAGACCAATGGTCCATCATTATTTGCAGCGGACATTGGCATACCAGCCAGCAGTGCTTTACGATGCAGAGCACTTAATCTTTCACGTTTGAATAAGCTTGCCACCCAATCCCGATCAGGTAATAAATCGGCAGGAGCGATATATAAACTGGCAACCAGAACACCTTCTTTTAAAATCACACTATGACTGAGTTGCGATGAAATATCTTCAAGGCTTAACCATTCATAAGTTTCATCAACAAAAGGCAGGAAGCTTTTTAAATTCTTTTGGGTTTGATCAATACTCTGACGATCAGCAATTTCATAACGAATGGCTTTTGCAGTTTTGATCTTGGTCCACCACGCACAATTTTGCAATGAAGCTTTGATATGATGTTCAAAGCCTTCACGTACATAGAGGACGCCTTGCCAAGTGGTATGGAACGGCTGAATCGCGACAGGGGTATGTTTAAACTCTGGCTCCCCTGAAATCGCATCCACCACAGGATTGACTACTTTACCAATCCGCGCATCAGAAGCGACTTGCTCAGTCCAGTGAATCGGTGCAAAGATTTGACCACGGCGAACCCCTTGCGCCAAGGTCACCCGCAGCACGCAACGGCCCCATTCCGAGCGAACTTCGACCAAAGCTTTATCACGAATACCAAATTTTAACGCATCATTCGGGTGAATCTCACAAAATGGTTCAGCGCGATGTGTGGTGAGATTTGCCGATAAACCCGTGCGAGTCATGGTATGCCACTGATCACGGATACGCCCCGTATTCAACACCAAAGGATAATCTTCAGAGATCGCATGCACTGGATCTATGGCAACGGTTGGAATCAATTTGGCTTTTTGGTTTTTATGGCTAAAACGACCTCGATCAAATAACTGCTCCACCGCAACACTTTGACCTTTCTCCCATACAGGCCATTGGATTGGGCGTAGATGATCATATTCATCCAGACTTAAATTCATAAGGCCCTTTAAATTGAAATAACGGAAATTTTCAACTTGGTCGCGTTGGTCAACACTGGCATTTTGATAAGCCGATAAAGCCGCATGTTCATTAAAAATGTCAGCAGCGTAATTAAAATCAAACCCGTTAAACCCCAGTTTTTTTGCAACCTGAGCAACTGCCCACCAATCGGCTTTGGCTTGTTTTGGCGGCGTTAAAAATGCACGTTGACGTGAGATACGGCGTTCAGAATTGGTAACTGTGCCATCTTTCTCCCCCCACCCCAGTGCAGGTAACAACACATCGGCATACGCCGTGGTATCTGTATCTGCACAAATATCAGAGACCACCACAAACTCACATTTTTCCAATGCACGTTTGACTTGATCTGCATCGGGTAAGCTCACTACAGGATTGGTTGCCATAATCCAGATCGCTTTGATTTTTCCGCTTTCCACGGCTTGGAATAAATCAACTGCTTTTAAGCCTGCTTGCTTGGCAATCACAGGACTGTTCCAGAAATCTTGTACCAGTTTTTGATGTGAAGAATTGTCCAAATCCAGATGCGCAGCCAACATATTGGCGAGCCCACCTACCTCACGGCCGCCCATGGCATTGGGTTGACCCGTCATAGAAAATGGCGCTGCACCTAATTTGCCAATTTTCCCAGTCAGTAAATGACAGTTGATAATGCTATTGGCTTTGTTCACCCCTTGAGAGGATTGATTCACGCCCATTGAAAATAGCGTAATCACTTTCTCCGTCTTGGCAAATTTATCAAAAAAAAGTTGTAGTTTTTCTGCGGAGATCCCTGTCCGTTTCACTAATCCATTAAAATCTTGCTCGCTGGCACTCGCAGCTAAAAGTGCCGCTAAACCTTCAGTATAGGTCTCTACAAAATGCTGATCGATATAATCATTGCGATATAAATACTGAAACAAGCCGTTAAATAAAGCCACATCTTGACCAGGTAAGATCGGCAAATGTAAATCCGCTTGCTCACAGGTACTGGTAAAACGAGGGTCGACCACCACCACAAATAAATCTGGATTCTTACTTTTGGCCTGCATGATGCGTTGATACAAAACAGGATGACACCATGCAGTATTGGAGCCGACTAAAACCACCATGTCAGTATGTTCAAAATCTTCATAACTGGCTGGAACAATATCTTCACCAAAAGCACGTTTATGTGCCGCAACCGCAGATGACATACATAAGCGTGAATTGGTATCAATATTAGCAGTGCCTAAATAGCCTTTTACAAACTTATTCACCACATAATAGTCTTCCGTCAGCAACTGACCTGAGACATAAAATGCAACACTGTCTGCGCCATATTGATCAATACAGGTTTGAAACTGATCTGAAATTTTCTCGATGGCTTGATCCCATGTGGTGACTTGACGATGGTTTTTACGACCAAACATCGGATGCAAGACACGAGTTTCCAAGCCCAACGTATCTACAAGATTGCTGCCTTTAATGCAAAGCCGTCCGAAGTTGGAAGGATGATCCGGACTTCCTACAACTTGTACCGTCGTGCCATGCGTTTTATGTTGGACACTGACATCCACACCACAGCCAACCCCACAATAGGGGCATGTTGTTTTTGTTATGATTGTTTCTGCTTGATCGGAGCGACTGTGTTCTAAATTTTGAATACTGTTCATGACTGCCCCTTTTACCTAGTTAATCTTTTTCAAGATGCTTACTCTCGGGAGTCTTACCGAGTTCTCATCTTATTTTCAGGCTAAGCCTTCGGCTCGACCTACTTTTCATTCGGGAAAAGTAGGCAAAACCATTGTCATCTGCAAAACCTGTTCTCTTCTGTCACCTATTTAGCTTCATCGCAGAAACATTTCTTACAAAAACTATGCAGGTTGCAGATGACCCTTCCGAGTATCAAATTACTTACTTAGGAATTTAATCTCTTAGAAATATTACCCTGCCTTTTTCATTGCAAAATCCTTACCAAATAACAGCTTGTTTCTAAATGTAGAAACGGGTGTTTGATCTGCAATCAACTCGGCATACCACATGCCATCTTCGGTATCACCAAACAAAACTGCACCAATCACTTTGTCTTTCTGGATAATGATACGCTTATAAATTTGACGCTTATCATCATTAAGGATGATGTCTTCATAATCCTCCTTCGGCTCGCTATTTTCTAAATCAATTCGCCCAGCAGAGAATACGTCGACACCACTGACTTTTAACTGTGTCGGTACGGTTGGCGATTTAAAGGTTAAGCTGCCATGTTCAGCCAAATGCGTTGCACAGATGAAGGCTTGTCCCCACAAGGGTTCAACCAGACCAAAAGTTTGATTACGATGCTCAATGCATTCGCCCACAGCATAGATACTTGGATCAAAGGTTTGCATGGTGTCATTCACCAAGATGCCACGATTACAACGTAGTCCTGCACTTTGAGCCAAAGCAATATTTGGACGGATCCCAACAGCAAAAATGACTAAATCTGCGTCCAGTATCGTTCCATCTTTAAGACGGACTTGACTGACATGACCCTCTTCACCAATCAATGCTTCAGTATTGGCTTCTGTAATGATATTGATGCCCTTTTGCTCAATACTATGGCGCAACATCCGGCTGGCACGGCCATCCAACTGACGTTCCATAATTCGATCCATCAGGTGTAGAACGGTCACATTCATACCGCGTTGTTTCAGTCCATACGCCGCTTCCAGACCCAGCAAACCACCACCAATCACCACGGCATTCTTCTTGGTTTCGCAATATTTGATCATGGTGTTGACATCATAAATATCACGGAAGCTGATCACGCCTTTTAAATCGACACCTTGCACAGGTGGAATAAATGGCGATGAACCAGTCGCAATAATCAAACGATCATAATCAACGCTTTCGCCTTTCTCGGTATGTACCACTTTGCGAGTACGATCAATCTTGATCGCAGGATCATCAGCGATAAATTGAATCCCTTTATCGCGATACCATGCATGTGGATGCAGCATGATGTCATCAATGGTTTTTTCACCTGAAAGCACTGGTGACAGCATAATACGGTTGTAATTACCCCAAGGTTCTTCACCAATCACCGTCACCTCATAGCGATCTGGTGCCATGTCTAGTAAGTCCTCTAAGCAACGCATCCCCGCCAGTCCATTGCCAATCAGCACCAGTTTCAGCTTTTCTTGCGCAGCGCCATTATTGGTAATATAGGTTTTTTGCGGAACAGACCCAACCCAAACACGACCATTTTCAATTTTTGTTGGGAAAACCAATAACTTTTGGTCTTTATCTTCCAGACAACGACCCGTCGCTAAGCTGAAATGTTGCTTATAAATCGGCGACGCAATGACACGTTCACCTTGTAAATCGCCAATAATGCCACGGCACATCACGTTGGCTTGGCTGAACGGATCCTTATTGCTTAAAGCATAAATACGTTTTTCATGCCCAACACGAAACAGTGCCACTGATTGACCTTCAATCAATGCGCCGACACCTGTATTTGGTGTGATGTCATCCAGCGCACATACCTCAACCCATTGATTTTCTGGCAGCATATTCATGTTCTTTAAACTGGTCATTTGAATTCTCCTTATGCTTCAACCATTGGGATACGATCGACTGAACGTTCAGCGTCATTTAATGGGCGAATCTGATCACGCACTTGAGTAAATTGAATATGTGGATCAGCTTGCTCTTCTGCACTGGCGTTGATATAGGTTTGGAAACGTTTACGGATTTCAGGGTCTTCAACCGCGGTACGCCATTCATCTTGATAAGTGCCAATCACATGGCTCATACGAAGTTCTAACTCTTCGGCTAGCCCTAGCGAATCATCGACAATGACCGATTTAAGATAATCTAAACCACCTTCCATGTTGTCACGCCATACACTGGTGCGCTGTAAACGATCTGCTGTTTGGATATAGAACATAAAGAAACGATCGATATAACGAATCAAGGTTTCAGTATCAAGATCTGATGCCAGTAGCTCTGCATGACGTGGTTTCATGCCACCATTCCCACAGACATACAGGTTCCAACCTTTCTCAGTTGCAATTACCCCAACATCTTTACCTTGTGCCTCTGCACATTCACGAGTACAGCCTGACACAGCCATTTTCAGTTTATGCGGTGAACGTAAGCCTTTATAACGATTCTCAAGTTCAATCGCCAAGCCCACAGAATCATCGACGCCATAACGACACCATGTACTACCGACACATGATTTCACGGTACGTAAGGATTTACCGTAAGCATGACCTGATTCAAAACCAGCTGCGTTGAGCTCTTCCCAAATATATGGGAGTTGATGGATTTGCGCACCAAATAAGTCGACCCGTTGTCCACCTGTGATTTTGGTATACAGGTTATATTTTTTGGCAATTTGACCGACAGCGATTAAACCATCTGGCGTAACTTCACCGCCTGCCATACGCGGAACTACTGAGTAAGAGCCATCTTTTTGAATATTGCCCAAGTAGTAATCATTACTGTCCTGTAGACCCGCATGGCTTGGCTCAAGTACAAAATCATTCCAGCACGATGCCAAAATATTGGCCGCCATCGGCTTACAAATATCACAGCCTAGACCATGACCATGTTGCTGAATCAAATCGTCAAAGGTCTTGATTTCATTGACACGAACCAAGTGATAAATTTCTTGGCGCGAGTATGGAAAGTGCTCACAAACATGGTTATTGACCGTTACGCCTTGGCGTTGTAGTTCAGACTTCAACACTTGGGTCACTAAAGGTGCACAACCACCACAAGCCGTCGCCGCTTTAGTACATTTTTTTAACGCACCCAAAGAGGTTGAGCCATCACAAATCGCTTGGCAAATATCGGCTTTAGAGACGTTGTTACATGAACAAATGGTGGCACTATCAGGCAATAAATCGACACCACTGCCACCTGCTTTAGCGCCCGAATCGGCAAATCCCGGCATGATCAAACTTTCAGGCGTTTCTGGAAGCGTCAAACCATTCAACATCATTTGAAGCAGGTCATTGTATTCTTTGGCATCACCAACCAAGACTGCACCAAGCAATTTGGTTTTGTCTGCGTCAACCACAATTTTTTTATAAACCAATGCATCCTCATCAGCATAGAAATAGCTGAGTGAGTTTGGCGTCATGCCATGCGCATCACCAACGGATGCCACATCAACACCCATCAATTTCAATTTGGTGCTCATATCTGCACCTGCAAAACAATGCGTATCTTCAGCGAGGATATGTTTTGCCGCGATTCGTGCCATGTCATAGCCCGGTGCAACTAAGCCATAAATTTTGTTATCCCACAGTGCACATTCACCAATCGCATAAATATTGTCATCTGAGGTTTGGCAATAATCATTGATTTTAATCCCGCCACGCTCACCAAGTACTAAGCCACTGACACGCGCTAATTCGTCACGTGGACGAATCCCTGCCGAGAATAAAATGATATCGGTTTCCAGTTCGCTACCGTCAGCAAATTTCATCACATGTGTTGCACTTTCACCCGCTTCAATACATTGCGTGGCTTTTTGTGTGTGAACTTTAACCCCAAGATTTTCAATTTTACGGCGTAGAACTTTACCACCAAGATCATCAATCTGTACCGCCATCAAACGTGGCGCAAATTCCACCACATGCGTTTCCAAATTTAAATCACGTAGTGCTTTGGCTGCTTCCAACCCCAATAAGCCACCACCAATCACCACACCTGTCTTCGCATTCAGACTTGCTGCACGAATCGCATCCAAGTCTTCGATGGTACGATAGACAAAACAGTTTTCACGGTCATTGCCTGAGATCGGCGGAACAAAGGCATAAGAACCTGTTGCCAATACCAATTTGTCATAATGAATCACATCACCGAAATTGGTGGTCACCGTTTGCTCAGCAGGATTGATCTCAACCGCTTTGGTGTTTAATCGGAGGTCAATCCCATGCGCATCGGCAAAGTCAAAACGAGCCAGTGATAAGTCTTTTGCTGTTTTACCAGAGAAATATTCGGTCAAATGTACGCGGTCATAAGCAATACGAGGTTCTTCCGCAAGAATGGTAATTTCTAATTCATCATCCGCTTTCTCCAAGATGGCTTCGATGAATTTATGTCCCACCATACCGTGACCAATCATCACTAATTTCATTGTGTTTCTCCTAAAATCTGACGAATGATTAAGCTATGCTGCTTTGTTCTGAGCCACGTTCTAAAACGGCCTGCTCAAACAGACGTTGTTCTTTTTCTTTATGTTCGACTGAAAAGCGAATCAACATGACTGAACCTGCTGCAAAGACGACTAGGCCACCTAAAACCATCAAACAGGTTTGAATATCGACCATGCCTTTTAATAGGAAGCCTGCTGCAACTGCACCCACATTGCCACCTGCCCCAATAATGCCTGCCACGCCGCCTAAAGCATCACGATCAATGAATGGAACTAAGGCATAAGTTGCACCACAAGCCATATGGGTAAATAGTGCAAATACCGTCATACTCATCATGGCAAGTGCAACGCTATTCATTTGTGAAAACAGCATCAGGAATAAGCCTTCACCCAAGATCAGGATAAACAGCACTTTGGTACGACCATCCAGTCCTTTTTTGAGTGCGACTTTGTCTGAAACCAGTCCACCTAAGGCACGAGCAAATAGAGCCAATAAACCAAAGATTCCCGCAGCCAGCCCCGCTTCTTTTAATCCAAAATTGAAGTGCTCGACGTAATACATCGCAATGATGTTGTGCATGAAAATTTCGATACCGAAACACGCGGCATAAGAGGCAAACAAAATCCAGACACGATAGTTGCGTGCTGCGTGCATCAAGATTGCAACACCACCTTTTTTGTCACTTCCAACCACGACACCTTGCTCGCGCAATGCTTTAAAGTCGCCTTGAGGACAGTCTTGAGTAAGCTTCCAGTAAAGAATACCGACGATCACCATCATCACACCCGGGACGATCAGCGCAATTCTCCAACCCATCGCCTGTTCAACACCAAACATCACCAATGCAGCCAATAGCAATGGCATCAAAGCTTGTGTAGCACCACCACCCGCATTACCCCAACCCGCTGAAGTGGCATTCGCGGTTCCCACCACATTTGGCGCAAACATAATGCTGGTATGGTATTGCGTGATCACGAAGCTGGCACCGATGGCACCAATCAGCAAACGGAAGAAGAGAAAGGATTCGTAACTGTTGGCTGCGGCTACACCAAATACAGGAATACTGCCGATGAGTAACAAAGCGGTATAGGTTTTACGTGGGCCATACTTATCACACAGCGGCCCGACAATGAGGCGGACTACAATGGTGATTGCAACAGCAGCAATATTGATATTTGCGATTTGGTCTTTGGTTAAATGGAATTCACCTGCGATCACCGGCATTAAAGGCGCACAGGCAAACCAAGCAAAGAAGCAAACAAAGAAAGCCAGCCAGCTCATGTGGAATGCCCGCATTGCTGGTGCAGAAAAGTTAAATAACTTGATTGAAGTTGCTTTTTTAGCAGATAAATCTAAAGACATAGCCATCTCCCATACTGAACGTAATTTGCTTTGTTGACACATCAGGTTGTGTGAACAAATCGATCAGATCGGACATCGTTGGCCGTCTTATAACTTTACAAGTCATCTTTGACTCATGAGATATTTAGCAATTGCTATGCCAACTTTTTAAAATACAGCTTCAAAAACAGCATAAATAATTGTTTTATATTAATTATAATTAAAGACATTCTCCTAAAAATGCATTCTATTTCATTACTATATTCATAAAAATAAGAAATGAACTGTTTTATAGCAGCATTGAAACCGCCTCAAAAAAACTCTTTTTCCGCACCAAAAATGCGCATATTTATTTTGTGTTGGTTGGTCACATCTTTTTCATTTTTCTTTCTATCAATCGCAGTACACTAATCTCTATGAAGCATCTAGCTATGAATGCAGATCGAGATTTAACTCCTCATTGACTGGCACTAAATTTGCTTCAAAACAATTATCTCTATCCTATACCGCACATGACCTTAGATGTGCTTTGACTTAGCGTTTGACCTTTATACTTATGCCGAAACTCAAGATCGCTCTTATTGATGACGACCAGGCTCGGGCTGAATACCTAAAAGCATGCTTGATTGAACATGACTTTGATGTGGTGGCTTGTTTTACGCTGGATCACTTCAATCTATTTAAACTCGAACACCTCCAAGCAGATGTGATTCTGCTGGATATGGATCATCCACATCGTGATGTAATCGAAAGTTGTGTCAGCAACTTTGATCTACCGACTGTCCTGTTTACCAAAAATGCAGATAAAGACACCATTAAACAAACCATTGACGCGGGTATTACCGCCTATATCGTTGATGGTATTGACCCAAGCCGCTTACATACCATTCTCGATATTTCCATTGAGCAATATAAGAAACATAAAAAGCTGGAAGGTGATCTCAAAGATGCCAAGACCAAACTGGCAGATCGTAAAGATATTGAAAAGGCCAAAGTGTTGCTGATGCAATTACATGGGTTGACCGAAGATACCGCCTTTCAACTGCTCAGAAAAAATGCCATGAGCCATCGCATGACCATTGGAGAAATGGCGCGGCGCCTCCTTGATGCTCAACAACTGTTAAATAATCAATTAAAGGATGAGTAAATGGTTCATTCTATCGTATTAGAAAAAACTGACTTACAACTGGGCTATATTCCTTTACTCGACTGTGTTGCACTGCTTTGGGCTAAACAGCGTGGTTTTTTTGCCGAAAATGGATTAAATGTTCAACTGGTCAAAGAAGCATCTTGGGCAAGTTTACGAGACCGTTTGGCTTTTGGCCTGCTAGATGCTGCCCATTGCTTATCCGCCATGCTTCCCGCTGCGGCTATAGGCGCTGATCAGATAGGTATTCCGCTGCAAACACCCTTAGTGCTAAGTGAAAATCGTGCCTTTATTAGCATCAGCCAAAAATTATGCTATCAACTGAATATTGTTTCCCAAGATTCGGCTGAGTCCTCCGCCCATAAAGTCGTTGAATATATCCAGAATAATCATCCTTTGTCTCTTGCTCATGTATTTCAGCATTCAATTCATCATTATTGCTTAAGAGAATGGCTGGCCTTGGCCAGTCCTAAATTGGCACAATCTATTCAGTTAAAAACATTACCACCACCCTATATGGTTGAAGCCATCAGCAATCACCTGATTGATGGATTTTGTGTAGGCGAACCGTGGAATACACAAGCTGAAATTCAGGGCCTGAGCCATATCGTCTGCTCCAGCCAACAAATCATTCCCAATGTTGCAGATAAAGTGCTTGCCGTAACACAAGACTGGGCCAAACAGCACCCCCATACACTCATTGCACTGAGCCGTGCGATTCTGAAAGCACAACAGGAATTACGAGAATTGCAAGATTTTACTCAGGTGTGGCAAATGCTGATGGACTTTGATGTGATTCAATTTCCATGTTCAGCAGAGATTCACGTCGAGAAGTATTTTAGTATTCAGAAGATTATTCGGAACTTCGTACAAAATAGTGCTGAACCCAAAGCAGAAGATTTTGAATGGCTATTTCAGCAAATGTATAAATGGAATGATGTGACGTCAGAAAAAACCACCTATCTTGAGCAAGCACAGCACTGTATCTTGGGCTCGATTTATCAAGCTGCCAAAGAAACTTAAATCTTGAACAAAAAAAAGCTGTCTTGAAGTACCAAGACAGCATTGAAAGACCCATAAAAGATTACGCCAATCAGATGTAATCCTTTAAGTGATTGTTATCATATTGAAGTCATGCATATCTTTTTCGGACATTTTTATGTCATTAACTGCCATCCAGAATCAGGGATTTCATCATTTTTGCCAATGGCAACAACAAGCAGAGTGTTCAATCCATAAGCAGCACAATAGGTCTCTATATAGTACCTACCCACGAAATGAGAATACTCAGATGAAGGGAGAAGAATTTAAGCCTGACCATTTGCTACAGCCGATTAAAACCAAAATAAGAACCAAGATTAAAAAACATAAAATCAATAATTTACAATAAAAATATAGATTCCATTATTCAGGTTTTCAAACACTGGTTTCCACGATATAGTGAGCTACAAGTCATGTAAAAACAAACAGGCTTCGGCAAGATTGACTGCTGAGTTACACAAATCCCATGAACGAATTGGGGCAATTCAGTTTAAAATATAAAAAAACGAAAATACGCTGAAATTTGTCATATTTTAACATTGCCAATTCCTTGCAAAGTTTTCATTATATGCACCATGCTTGGTATGCAACTTTCTTCATCAATTAAAACAATTTATAAAAAAATTGCAGAAATTTATGCCATAATAAGCAAACTTTGCAGACATCTTGCAAAAAATATTTGCAGTTTTAGAATTGGAGCAGGCTGAATGAGCTCAACCATTTTGGTGATTCACGGACCGAATTTGAACTTGCTAGGAAAGCGCGAACCAGAAGTTTATGGTTATCTCACTTTAGATGATATTAACCAGCAACTCACCGCTCAGGCTAAACACGCATCACTTACACTAGATACTTTTCAAAGCAATTGGGAAGGTGCGATTGTCGATCGCATTCATCAGGCACAAGCTGAAGGGGTAAAATTTATCATTATCAACCCTGCTGCCCTGACTCATACATCAGTTGCTTTACGCGATGCCCTTCTCGGCGTTGCCATTCCATTTATTGAGGTTCATTTGTCAAATGTTCACGCCCGTGAAGCATTTCGTCATCACTCATATTTATCAGATAAGGCCATTGGCGTGATTTGTGGCTTAGGTGCGAAGGGTTATTCCTTTGCACTCGATTACGCTATCGAAAAAATTCAATCTTCTAACTAATTTTAAACACATTAGGAATGCTCACTCATGGATATCCGTAAAATCAAGAAGCTCATCGACTTGATGATTGAATCTGACTTACAAGCGATTGAAGTTAAGGAAGGTGACCAGTCCATCTCATTAACTCGTCCTACTCCTGTTTATGCAGCAGCACCTGTTGCGGCAGCGCCAGCAGCCTCTGCTCCAGCGGCTCCAGCAGCTAAAACACCACGTGGTGCAGTTGAAACTTCTCCAATGGTTGGTGTGTTCTATGCAGCACAAAGCCCGGGTGAAGCACCATTTGTAAATGTAGGTCAAACAGTTTCTGCGGGTGAAACACTTGGTATTATCGAAGCGATGAAAATCATGAACCCGATCGAAGCAACAAAGAGCGGTGTTATTGAAGAAATCTTGGTGAAAAATGGTGAAGTGATCCAGTTCGGTCAACCACTTTTCCGCTACCGTGCTTAATTTGTTTGGGGATTCCGATGTTGCAAAAAGTATTAATTGCAAACCGTGGTGAAATCGCTTTACGAATTACTCGGGCTTGTAAAACTCTTGGCATTAAAACAGTTGGTATCTATTCAGATGCTGACAAAGACTTGATGCATTTACGCTTCGTTGATGAAGCTGTATGTATTGGGCCAGGTACCACAAGTGAAAGCTATTTAAATATTCCTGCGATTATTACTGCTGCAGAAATTACAGGTGCAGATGCAATCCATCCTGGTTATGGCTTCTTGTCTGAAAATGCTGAATTTGCTGAAATTGTAGAAAGCTCAGGTTTCATTTTCATTGGCCCTCGCCCTGAACATATCCGCCTCATGGGAAATAAGGTTTCTGCCATTATTGCCATGAAAAAGTCAGGTGTTCCAACCGTACCGGGTTGTGACCATGCAGTTACGATTCACAATGCACTTGCTGAAGCCAAAGAAATTGGCTTCCCGTTGATCGTAAAAGCTGCCGCAGGTGGTGGTGGTCGTGGTATGCGTATTGTAGAACGTGTCGACACCCTACTTGAATCTGTTCAGGCTGCACAGCGTGATGCTGAAATGTGGTTCGGTGATGATACCGTCTATATGGAACGTTTCTTACAGAAACCTCGCCATGTCGAAGTTCAGGTTCTTGGTGATGGTAACGGCCATGCGATTCACTTATATGATCGTGACTGTTCTTTACAACGTCGCCATCAAAAAGTATTAGAAGAAGCACCTGCACCAAACTTACCAGAACAAGCGCGCGCTGACATTCTGGAAGCATGTGTCAATGCATGTAAATTGATGCAATACCGTGGCGCGGGAACATTTGAGTTCTTGTTTGAAGATGGTGAATTCTTCTTTATTGAAATGAATACACGTGTTCAGGTTGAACATCCTGTGACTGAAATGGTGACAGGCGTCGACATTATTGAACAACAGCTTCGCATTGCTGCTGGTTTAGGTCTAGAGCTTGAACAGGAGCAAATCGAAGTTAAAGGTCATGCGATTGAATGTCGTATCAATGCCGAAGACCCAACTACATTCCTGCCTTCACCAGGCAAGATTGAAAGCTTCTATGCACCAGGTGGTGCGGGTATTCGTCTAGACTCACATATTTATCAAGGTTATAGCATTCCGCCTTACTATGATTCAATGATTGCAAAATTGATTGCTCATGGTAAAGATCGTGAAACATCTCTGGCTCGTATGCGTCAAGCCTTAGATGAAATGATTTTGACTGGGATTAAAACCAATATTCCATTGCATAAAGATCTTATCCTGCAAGATAAGAACTTCTGTGAACAGGCAATGGATATTCATTACCTAGAAAAGCATTTACTTAAACAGCTTGAACCGCAAGCTGAAAAAGCCTAAATAAAAAAGCCTCTTAAATAAGAGGCTTTTTTTATATCTACAGATTCATTAAGGTAAGACACGACGCAAGGTAGCAAAGCATTTATCGCCCTTCTCGCTGGCACAGAAATCAATGGTGTGATCGTTTGACCATTTCACGAAATACTGAGAAACCTCGCCTGTTTGATCCTGAGCTTGGCCAGAACAATCTTTTTCATTATTGTCATACTTAATCTGTAAGATCAGCGCAGGTAAACGCTCTTTATGATCTTCAGAAGGTTGATAATCATATAAACCGTAAGACCATTCCTGTCCGCTTTTAATCACCACATCGCTGGAACCACGAAAATTATAGTACTCAACACATTTTTTATTATTTGGAATTTCCATTCCCCATAAACCCATAATTTCAGGGCGTGTTGTTACACGAATCGCATTCGCTTTAGCCACTTGCTGAGGCGTTGGCGCTGCCTTGTTATTTACGACCGTCTCTGCCATGGTCCATGTTGAGCAAGCCCATAATAATCCAATAATATAAATATTTTTCATAGATTTAATTAAGTCGTCATCTAAAACGGTGCATGCGCTTAAATTAGCATATTTTTTGATAAAAACACGCATTCATAACCATATAAACACAATATTTTTAGCAGGTAATTTAATTGATTGTTCTGTTATTTTTTTCGGGTATTCTATTTCGCAACTTAGATTTATTTTTACTTTATAACAATTTAGCTTTAGGGATAAAAGCCATGAAATTTTCAGAATATGTGCAATACGATGGTCTTGGATTAGCTCACTTAGTTAGCACAAAACAAATCCATCCTTCTGAATTACTAGACATTGCATTACAACGCACTCAACAGGTCAATCCCAAGCTCAATGCGATCATTATTCCCATGTATGAACAGGCAAAACAACGCGCAAGCCAACAACGTTCTGGCACATTTGCAGGCGTTCCCTTCTTGGTAAAGGATCTGTTTCAGGAATACCAAGGCATCCCGACCTCCTATGGTAGCCGTGCACTTAAAAAATGCAATTACGTCCCTGATTTTAATGCTGAAATTGTCAATCGCTGGGAAAATACCGGTATTGTCACTTTTGGCCGTACCAACACGCCAGAGTTTGGCATTAAAGGTATTACCGAACCCGAAGCATGGGGTGCATGCCATAACCCGTGGAATTTAAAACATAATAGTGGCGGTTCTTCAGGCGGTTCAGCATCTGCGGTAGCTGCAGGCCTTGTCCCGATTGCTGGTGCAGGCGATGGCGGCGGTTCCATCCGTATCCCTGCTTCTTATTGCGGTCTATTTGGCTTAAAGCCTAGTCGTGGACGCACGCCGTGGGGGCCACAATTCAGTGAAGCAATGCACGGCGCAGCAATGCAGCATATTTTAAGCAAAACTGTGCGAGATAGTGCAGCCATGCTTGATGCCGAGCAAGGCCCAGAACAAACTTCACTGTTTAGAATTGAAGCGCCAGCACAAAAATACAGTGACATTATTCAACAAGCACCTAAAAAGCTCAGAATCGCGTTTAATACCCAATCTCCGATTGGCACCAAAGTGTCTAAAGATGCGATTCAAGCAGTGCAACACACTGCAAAACTACTGGAATCATTGGGTCATATTGTAGTGGAAGATCACCCGAAAATTGATGGTTTGGCATTGGCAAAAGACTTTGTAACCACATGGTTCAGCCAGTTCTCTTATATGCAGGCACAAATCAAACAACAATATGGGGCAACCGATCAGGACTTTGAACTGGATTCCATTGCATTGGCGGCTTTTGGAGCAAAAACTACGGCAACAGAATATATTCACACTCTAGATAATTGGGGTGTGTATAGCACCCAGATGAACATCTTCTTTGAACAATATGACCTGTATCTCACTCCAAGCACAGCATCAGTTGCACCCAAGAATGGTGAAGTTGCCACGCCAACATGGCAGAAACCCATCTTAAAAGGCTTGTTAAAACTTGGCAAAGCGCATTATCTCGCACAAGGTAAACTGG
Source organism: Acinetobacter vivianii (assembly GCF_014635885.1). Classification (GTDB taxonomy): domain Bacteria; phylum Pseudomonadota; class Gammaproteobacteria; order Pseudomonadales; family Moraxellaceae; genus Acinetobacter; species Acinetobacter vivianii. The sequence goes on along the minus strand of NZ_BMDR01000001.1, from coordinate 165,375 downwards.
TCGAAAAAATGGTACAAGATAACTTGAGCTGGGTTCCCTTTACCCAATTGGCCAATGTTACTGGCTTACCAGCCATGTCGGTGCCGCTGTACTGGAATCAACAAGGCCTGCCGCTTGGCAGTCAGTTTATCGCGCCGTTTGGACGTGAAGATCGCTTACTTCAACTGGCAGCCCAGCTCGAACAGGCGCAACCGTGGATGCCTCAATATCAAAACATTCAACTCTAATTTAGCTTTTGGCTGCTGTTTCAATGTGATTCGGCAGCCAAAACACCAGTAATAGTCCCAGCAACACCACTACACTGGCACAGAAAAAGATGGTCATACCTGAAAACATCTGCCAGTAATGCCCTGCCAATAAACTTCCAGAAGCAACACCTAAGCCCCACATGGTGCTATACAACGCTTGTCCACGTCCCTGTTGCTCTGCCGAGAAGTTCTGAAAAATCACTTTCATGGCAATAAGATGGAACAACCCAAAACTAAATGCATGCAGGCATTGGGTCAGCAATTGTCCGATATAATTTGTCTCCAACATCCCCACTAGCCACCAGCGAAGACTGGTCAGCAGTAGACAAATCACCACCAGTGTCCGCCAAGAAAAGCGAGTGAAAAATACTTTTTGCGCGACTGCAAACATCACAATCTCGGCGATAACACCCATCGCCCACAAACTGCCAATTTGTGTAGTACTGAAACCAATTTCTTTGAGGAAATTACTATAGAAACTATAAAATGGCGCCAGTGAAAACAATAAAATAAATTCAATGCTAAAGAATGCAGCAACAATAGGTTTTTTCAGAACAGGCCATAGCGGTTGTAATTTTTTTTGTGAGCTTGGTGCATGCTCAGGCTCTTTAATGCTAAATGACCATAGAAAAGCGAGAAATGAAATCGCCAAAAGTAAAACTGGCAACATCGCAATTGGGATAATCTCCAATAATGCGCCAATCACAAACACTCCGACAATAAAACCGACTGAACCCCACTTACGCACTTTGCCATACAGTTCAGCGCGTTTTTCACCCAGCCAGAATAATGTCACCCCTTCAAATTGAGCCAGAATAGCATTCTGGAAGAAGCTAAAAATCAGCATGAGCAAAGCAACCGATTGAAAGCTGTTTGGAATCACAAATATTGCAAACCAGATACAGGCTTCCATCCAAGTGGCAATGCGTACCAGCAACATGCGTTTGCCAGACTTATCGGCGATCCAGCCCCAGATGAGTGGTGCAAAGAAACGGGTAATAATCGCAATTGAAGAAAGAATGCCAATCTCTTGATAGTTGAAACCCTGATCTTGCAGATACAGGTTCCAATACGGCATGAATGTACCAACGATGGAATAGTAGAAAAAGTAAAAACCACCTAAGCGCGTCTGGATATTCAGAGATTGAAACAATTCAAAAACCTTAAGATTTATTACTTGATATATGCATGAATATTATCTTATTTAGAAATTTAATTCGTGCTCAATCATGATGAAGCTTCTATTTTTTAGATATCGCCAATAAAAAAAGGGCTGAATAACTCAGCCCCTCTATTCATCACATCATTTATTCAAAACTTATGCATCTGTATTCAATGCCACACTATGTTGCGCATTTCTTAACTTTCGCTGTTTAAGAAAATAAGCCAGCATCAAACATAGAATCCACGCAGGAATCATCATCACGGCAATACGCATATCAGGTGTTAATGACATCACCACCAAGATTCCCAGCATAAAGATCATGCAAAGATAATTACTAAATGGATAAGCAATACTTGGGAATTTGGTTGTTACGCCTTCTGCTTGCATGGCTTTACGGAACTTGAGATGTGTCCATGAAATCACCACCCAGTTAATAACAATCGCAGCAACCACCAGCATCATCAATAAGCCAAATGCTTTTTCGGGGAATGCATAGTTCAACAACACACACAAAACCGTCACGAAAGCTGAAAGATATACCGCATTGGTTGGAATACCACGCTTATTGATATGCTTGAGGAATTTCGGTGCATTGCCTTGTTGAGCCAAACCTAACAACATACGGCTACTGCAATAACTTGTACCGTTATATACCGATACTGCCGCAGTCAAAATCACAAAGTTAAGTAAAGTCGCTACACCTTGACTATCCAGTGAGGCAAATACCATCACGAATGGACTACCACCTGCTGCCATTTGATTCCAAGGGAATAATGCAAACAGAATGAAAAGTGTCGCAATATAGAAAATCAGAATACGGTAAATAATCTGGTTCACTGCTTTTGGTAGAGTTTTATCTGGCTCACGTGCTTCAGCTGCGGTAATACCAAATAGCTCGATACCACCAAATGCAAAGATGATCACCGCCATTGCCATGACTAAACCTTCAACACCAAATGGGAAAAATCCACCCAATGCCCAAAGGTTACTGATACTCGCCTGTGGCCCTGCTGTACCAGTTGCAAGTAAATAAGAACCAAAGGCAATCATGGCCAGAATAGCCAGAATCTTGACGATGGAAAACCAGAACTCCATTTCGCCAAAAAACTTTACATGTAACAGGTTGATACCGTTAATTAAAATAAAGAAAGCCAGTGCTGATACCCATGTCGGTATTTCAGGCCACCAATACTGAATATAGAGACCAATTGCACTCAACTCTGCCATACAGACCAGAACATTGAGTACCCAATAGTTCCAGCCCGACATAAACCCTGCAAATGAGCCCCAGTATTTATAGGCAAAATGACTGAATGAACCACTTACTGGCTCTTGTACGACCATTTCACCTAACTGACGCATCATCAAAAATGCAATCAGTCCTGCAATCGCATAACCCAATATGACCGAGGGGCCTGCCAACTTGATTGATTGGGAAATCCCGAGAAACAGACCTGTACCAATTGCACCACCTAGCGCGATAAGCTGGATGTGCCGATTGCTTAAACCATGTTTCAGGTTTCCTTGCTCCTGTTTTGACATATGATTATTCTCGTCCTTGTATCGTAATTTTTTTGTCTAAAATTACGTATATCATAAATTAATCACCAATGCCTACCTCTAATCAAAAAATATTTGATTTACTTTTCAGATAACCGCGCATATAAACAGAAAATTCAATAAATAACAAATATTATGAATAATGTAATTAAATTATGTATTGCGTAATTAATTATTTTCAGTATGATAGAAATCATAAAGTCGATATTTCTTGCTTGAGCCAAGACAACTCAATGGATAAGACGAAAAATATGTATCGTTTTTTCAAAAGCTTGAACATAGCAAGATAAAAATTTAAACGTTTTTCACAGAATGAGAGACAAGGAAGGTACAACATGGCGCAACAATTAAACTCTTTTCTTGAGATTGATCCACAATCAGATTTCACAATTCATAATTTGCCTTACGGAATCTTTAGCGAAACAGCACAAGGTGATAAACGTGTAGGTGTTGCGATTGGCAACTGGGTACTTGATCTTGCAGCATTAGAAGCGCATGGCGTGTTACACAGCAACGTCCCAAACTGTTTTAATCAAACAACGTTAAATAAATTTATTGAAACAGGTAAGCAAAACTGGCAAGCCGTTCGTAAAACCTTACAAAGCTTATTGTCTGCTGAAAACCCTGCATTACGCGATAACGCAGACTTACGTCAGAAAGCATTATTGAAACAAGATGCCGTTACGCTACATTTACCAGTACATGTACCGGGCTATACCGATTTCTACTCATCTAAAGAACATGCGACCAATGTTGGTACCATGTTCAGAGACCCGAAAAATGCCTTGTTGCCAAACTGGAGTGAACTACCAGTGGGCTATAACGGTCGTGCCAGCTCTGTGATTGTCAGCGGTAAAGATATCGTCCGTCCTTCTGGTCAGATCAAATTACCCAATGAAGAACGTCCTGTTTTTTCAGCAACGCGTAAACTCGACTTTGAACTGGAAACTGCTTTTATTGTAGGTAAAGCCACTGAACTAGGTGAGCCGATTGCGATTGAAAATGCATGGGATCATATCTTTGGGATGGTGTTGTTAAACGACTGGTCTGCTCGTGATATCCAGCAATGGGAATATGTTCCGCTCGGCCCGTTTAATGCCAAGACTTTTGCCAGCGCAATTTCCCCTTGGATCGTCACCATGGAAGCTTTGGAGCCATTTAAACTCAAAGGCCCAGAACAACAGCCACAACCTCTTGGCTATTTGCAGGAAAATGTTGCAAACAGCTATGACATTCATCTGAGTGTTGAAGTGCAAACACCTCAAGCACAACAAGCAGAAGTGATTTGCCAGACCAACTTTAAATATATGTACTGGTCTATGGCGCAACAACTCACCCACCATACCATTGCAGGCTGTAATGTACAGGTTGGAGATCTCATGGGTTCTGGTACGATTTCAGGGCCAACTGAAAATTCTTATGGCAGTTTGCTTGAGCTGACATGGAATACCACCAAGCCACTTCACCTTTCAAACGGCGAAACACGTGGCTTCCTTGAAGATGGCGACCGAGTTGTCATGAAAGGTTATTGTGAAAAAGATGGTATTCGCGTGGGCTTTGGCGAAGTTGCCAACACCATTTTACCAGCACGTCACTTTAGTTTTAACGAACAAAAGGACGAGCGCTATGAAACTGTATAGTTATTTTCGTAGCTCGGCCGCGTACCGTGTCCGTATTGCGCTGAACCTGAAAGAGATTGCCTATGAAACCCAGCCTGTTCATTTGGTCAAAAATGAACAGCAACAGGAACAATATGTTGCGCTGAATCCAAGCCAGCTTGTTCCTACGTTGATTGATCAAGATCAGGCGCTTTCACAGTCACTCAGTATTCTGGAATATCTGGAAGAACAATATCCAGCAACCCCATTGTTACCGAAAGATCGCATTGAACGCGCCAAAGTACGTGCCTTTGCTCAGGTCATCGCCTGTGATATTCACCCGCTGGATAATCTGAGAGTGCTGAAATATCTCAAAAATGATCTTGCGGTCAACGATGAGCAAAAAAATCAATGGTATCAGCACTGGATTATTGAAGGCTTTAAAAGTCTGGAAAAACAGTTGCAGCATTCCAACGGGCAATTCTGTTTTGGTACACAAGCCACGATTGCCGACTGCTGCCTGATTCCACAAGTTTATAACGCAAAGCGCTTCAAAATAGATTTAAGCGCTTTCCCAAAAATTGAATCGATTTATCAACATTGTTTAACCCTTCCAGCATTTTTACATGCTGCACCAGAACAACAACCAGATTGGGAATAGGGATAAAAGGAGTTTTATCATGAGCTTTGCAATTAAAAAAATTCACCACGTGGCCTATCGTTGTAAAGATGCTAAAGAGACTGTGGAATGGTATAAAAAAATGCTCAACATGGATTTCATTCTGGCATTTGCTGAAGACCATGTACCTTCTACCAAAGCCTTTGATCCTTATATGCATCTATTTCTCGATGCTGGACAAGGCAATGTATTGGCATTTTTTGAATTACCAACCCAACCGGAAATGGGACGTGATGAGAACACCCCACAGTGGGTTCAACATATCGCTTTTGAAGTTGAAGACCAAAATGCATTATTAGCAGCAAAAGCACATCTTGAAGCCAATGATGTCAAAGTATTAGGCGTTACCAATCATGGTATTTTCCATTCAATTTACTTCTTCGATCCAAATGGTCATCGTCTGGAACTGACCTATAACGATGTTCACGCAAATGCCAAAATCTCACGCATTACAGAAGAAATGAAAATGGAAATGCTGGATGAATGGAGCCGTACCAAACGTGCTCCACATCATACTCACTTCTTGCATGAAGATGAGCTAGGAGCATAATTCAGGCTCAAACGCTCGGCATTGGGGTTCTATCGCTTCAATGCCGATTTTTATTGCCTGAATTTAAGGCATGTATACGCTTTTTATGGCTTATGCTTATGATACGAATATAGTGTAAGGTGATTAAAAACAATTGTATGCTTATACAATTCACCTATTTAAATCATTTAAAAAGATGATTTCTATTTTAGGTCATGCTCAGGCATTATGTGCTGCATGTAACACTAAATATTGACAGTAAACGCACACAGCTAAATGTATGCAGATTAAGGGTTATTGAATGATTGAAGAAAAGTTATCTGGTGGGGTTCAATCACTTGAGGTCGGTCTAGCCGTACTCAATGCCCTTTTGGAACACAATAAACCGATTATATTAAAAGAATTATCTAGCCGACTGGATATGCATCCTGCCAAAGTTCACCGCTATCTGGTCAGCCTGATCCGCATGAACTATGCAAAACAGCTTGAAGATGGCCAATATGCCTTAGGTGATCAGGCATGGCGTCTGGGTTTGAACTGCATTCAGCATACCGATGTATTACAACTGGTACAGCATCTGATTTACGAATTACAAAACAAGATCGGTTGCGGTATCCAGATTAGTAAATGGTCGCCTAGAGGCCCATTAGTGGTGCAATCAATTGAGTCAAATCACCCGATTTCGATTGTCACCAAAGTGGGATCGGTTATGCCGTTAATCAACTCCGCTGCGGGGCGCGTATTTGCTTCATATATGCCTGAGGCCATCATTAAGCCGCTTATGCTGGCTGAATGGGAAAAAGCGACACAGAACCACTACCCGATCAAACCGAGTAATTGGGATGAGTTCCTTGCGCTTAAACAAACTACACTACAACACGGCATGGCGATTGCACAAGGCGACCTGCTGGTCGGAATCAATGCAGTCGGTTTACCAATTTTTAATGCCCATCACTCCATGGAGTTTTGTATTGTTGCACTGGACAGTGAAATGTTCTTCTCGGTACAGGAAGGTAGTGAAAAACTGGAACTATTTAAACGTGAAGTGGCTGCGATCAATCAGTATATTCAAACTCGTTAATTTTTATTCATCCATAAAAAAGCCAAGAAATAAACTTCTTGGCTTTTTCGTTTCTTTCAGTTTTAGCTTATTTTGCTTCTAACACACCACGGCGAATCTGGTCACGTTCGATCGATTCAAATAGCGCCTTAAAGTTGCCTTCACCAAAACCATCATCATCTTTACGTTGAATAAATTCAAAGAAAACTGGCCCAAGCATGTTTTGAGAGAAAATCTGTAATAACAGTTTTTTCTGACCATCTTTGGTATTTCCATCCAGTAAGATACCGCGTTTTTGCAGTTCTTCAGTTGGCTCGCCATGATCTGGTAAACGATCTTTCAACATTTCATAATAAGTTTCAGGTGGCGCGGTCATAAACTGCATACCCATACCTTTTAACTTATCCCATGTTGAAAGCAAATCATCGGTAATAAAGGCAATATGCTGAATGCCTTCACCATTAAAGTCCGCCAAAAACTCGGCAATTTGACCATTGCCCTTGTCTGAATCTTCATTTAATGGAATACGAATCATGCCATCGGGTGCAGTCAACGCTTTCGAAGTCAAACCTGTGTATTCACCTTTAATGTCGAAGTAACGGATTTCCTGGAAATTAAAGATTTTTTCATAGAAGTTCGCCCAATATTCCATACGTCCTTTATAAACGTTATGGGTTAAATGGTCGATTTCGTTTAAGCCCGCACCTTTTGGATTACGCTCGACATCATCAAAGAAAACAAAGTCATTTTCATAAATATCACGATCTACGAGGAAAATTGGCATCCCACCAATTCCTTTAATCGCAGGAATATTCAATTCCATTGGGCCAGCTTGCGAGTACATCGGCTCTGCGCCCAGTTCGATTGCATTTTTAAATGCCTTCGCTGCATCACGGGTTCTAAAGCCCATTGCACATGCTGACGGGCCATGTTCTTTAAAGAAGAATGAAGCATAAGATTCTGGCTGGTAATTCAAAATGATATTGATATTACCCTGACGCCATAAATAAACTTTTTTAGATTTATGCTTCGCCACCTTGGTAAAGCCAATTGTTTCAAAGATTTGGTCTAATCCATTTTCCGTCGAAACAAATTCAATAAAAGCAAAACCACATAGTTCTAATGGGTTATCTAAAATGTCCATCTAGTTTCCCTTATTTAGATAAATTCATCCGTTGTTAATGCAAAGTACCGTATTTTGTTTTGGCTCATCTCAGCTCACTCAACAAATCAGCACTTATACGCATTACTTTTAGAAAAGGTCACAGGTGTTTTTATAAGTATGTTAAAAGCATCCGTGTTGAAACCTTTCCTTCCATAAGTAAGCCAATGCAACCATAAAGTATGAACTTTCTTTGCATAGGCCCTCAACCATAAATTCATGCTACAAGAAAGATTAAATTTATGCAATACATAATTAAATTATGTTATGTGTAATTTTATTGGTTTTTTCTTGTCATATATAACGTGTTTTAACTCAATTCGAAGCAGTAGCTGCTAGGAGACAGAATTTAAAAAGAAAAATGCCTCCAACTAAATCAGACATTGGTCTCAAGATCAAAAAGTCAGCACCTTAGAAGCAGAATATTATTTTGAAGCAAAACAAAGGAGGTAGCGAGATGAGGGAGATAGAAGATGAGAAGCATCCCGACAAGATATTATCGGGATGCGCTTATTTTAAGATGGAAATGCCCAAAGATCTTTGGAATCAACCGTATCCGATAACAATTTAAAAGCAGCAGGCTCCAGATCCTGATCGACTACGACATAACCTTTTTCATTATTTTTTAAGGCTGCACATTTATTTTCAGTGAATTGATAACTTGCAGTATTTGCCAATGAACTCTCACTGATTTTTGCTGTGAAGCTACAGTTTTGATCAAGTGAAATCATTTGTCCTTGAGCTTTTACCTCAACAGGAATCGAACTGCCGTCAGCCAAAGATAAGGTATAGCTTCCCACCAGCTCATTCAAACTTAGCTTTTGATCAGCAATTTTTTCATAATGGGCAAATTCAAGCTTGAGATTTTTATCGCTTTGATTGCTGTGCCATGTTTTAGTTGCTACATCATAATGCATCACAATCTGAGCGCGATCTTGCTCATCATTTAAAACCACCAGCTTGGTGCCATCCGTACCTGAATAGTATTTACCTACTGTAGGTAATTCCTGATCGGTTTCGATACTAACCGAATAAGTACCCACTGCTAATGCAGGAACTGGCTCTGACTTCTCGGCTGGCTGTTCTTGTCGATCATTATTGTCATCATGACAAGCGCTCAAGGTTAAACCAAGAAGTAATACCCATAAACAACGTTGCATTGGCCTTCCCCTTACTTGAACAGGTTTTTAAGACGGATCTTTAGCCATTCTTGCGCTGCAGGACGATGGTCATAGGCCACTTGCATTGCAGTCACTGCAATCTTGCTTTGTACAACAGCACTTTCATCTGTTGCTTGTGCTGCTGTTGGTGCATTGGAATTAATGCCAAAACCTAAACCGTATTGATTGCCACCTTTATCATCTTTGCTGACTTTAAAATTAAAGTTATACAAGTCATAGCTACCAATTTTCGAGAACGCGAACGGCGTGCTGGTGCTTAAGTTCTTTGGAAAGTTGACATTCAAGGTAATGCCTTTAGGTAACAAAGCACCCTGACCGGCTTTATTTTGCAGCTCTTTCAATAATACGACTGTCTGTTTTGCCACAATCACGGAATTGGCATTATTTAAAGTCTTATCATCCACCGTATTTGGATCTGCACTTAGGGCAATGGAAGGAATTCCCCGCGCTGCCGAAAACTGTACATTACCAATCGTGCCCGAATGAACCACAACCCGACCAACATTCTGTCCTTCATTTGGCCCTGACAGGACAAGATCAGGTGCTTTGCCCCAGCGCTTATTGGCAATTACATCCAGACCATAAGCAGTTGCCATGACAGGTGTGCCATGTACATAACTCCAGTCCCCATTGGTATAACCTGCTTTGGTAAAAGAACCTGCTGCTGGTGCACCAATCGCTGCCGCCCCATTATGGCAACCATTTTCAGCCGCAATCTGCTTATCATTATCCGCCGAAATTACGCTAGCGCTGTACATCACAATCGCCCCACCACGTCCGCTTTGTGGTGAACATGGCACAGATACAGCGACACTATGACCATTGGCCTTTAACTCATCATAAAGCGCTTTGACATTACTGGTTAAGCCATCATCATTGACAATTAAAATATTTAAAGCAAAAGTCTGCGTCGAACATGCAGCTAAAATTAATCCACCCCAAAAACTCTTTTTCATCGTCCTATCACTATTCAAAATATTCGCCAGAAACAATAGTGTTGAAATATGAAAAATTTATGACGTATTCGCGTAGAGGCTTTAGCAAACCACCTGATTCAGATTCTATTCGCTGTCTTAAATTCTTAACAAAGTTCGATTAATTTAAATAAATAATTAATAAAGACCACAGCGATAATTGAACTATGAACGAGATATCAACCTTCGAAAAACTGACCCAACTTATTGATTCTTATAGCCATGAACATGGTGCTAGACCACAAAAAATTTTAATCGGTTATAAAGCCTATTATCATCTTATGGGCAACTCGAACTTTGCCACAGAAGTGACAGATTCAGCATTAAATCCAAATAAAAGAAGGTATAAAAAGATAAAAATTAAGGTCACTAAAGATGATTATCAACTTGAGCTAGAATGATGTTCTAGCCAAAAAATACAGATCATTAAGTCTGCAATTTATACGTTTAAATCAGAATTTCATTTTCATTATAATATTTTTCCAGTTCAGCAATCAGCTGTTCTTTGCCATCCATGCCATATAATTCAAAATTGATTTTTTCCAGATAATTGACAATAAAAATTAAGCGACTATTTTCATCATTCTGCCGCTTCTTTTCTTGCAGAAACTTTTTATACGCGACAAAGAGTTGATAACTTTGACGCGTATTTCGTCTTCTATTTAAGCTTGTTGTGTTGTCTTGCTCAACCATACTTTACATTTTACCCCTTATGAAATAAAAACCCACCGAAGTGGGTTCAGAAGCCATCAGAATGTTGTGTCAGAAAACATCAAAATTATTATTTTTATGCTCTAACCAACTGTTTCTTGTTCTTATAGAATTAGAATAATCTGATGTTATGACAGTTCAATGACCAATAGAATTTGATTAAAATTCTCTATCCATCAGGTAACGCTGAGCGATATGCACAGCCTGATTTGGTTTAGGCTGACATTGCGTCCAGATCCCATCTGCTTGAAGCTCCCAGGCACGGCGGTTGTCCTTGAGATAATTATTCAAGCCATCTTCGATAATCAATTTCTTGAGTTTCTTGTCTTCAATCGGGAAGCAGGTTTCGATGCGGGAAAACAGATTACGTCCCATCCAGTCCGCACTGGCGCAATACAGCTTAGCATCACCATCATTATAGAAATAGTAAACACGAGTATGTTCTAAATAGCGCCCCACGATCGATCGAACACGGATATTCTCCGAAAGCCCTTTCACTTGCGGTCTTAGACAGCAGATGGAACGAATGATCAGATCAACCTGCACTCCCGCCTGTGATGCTTTATAAAGTGCATGAATCAATTGTGCTTCAGTCAATGCATTGACCTTAATCATGATATGCGCTTTTTTACCCGCTTTGCTGTTTTCGATTTCTTGCTGAATCAGATCAATCAGTTGTGCATGTAAGGTAAAAGGTGCATGGAAAAGCTTCTTTAACTTGGCCATTTTCCCCATGCCCGTCAATTCCTGAAAGACCTTATGGACATCTTCGCAAATGTCATCGTCACCCGTGAGTAGCCCATAATCTGTATAAATTTTTGCATTGGTTGCGTGATAATTTCCCGTACCCAAATGTACATAACGTTTAATCTTGTCTTGCTCGCGACGCACCACCAGAATCATTTTTGCATGTGTTTTATAACCAACGATGCCATAAACAACAACCGCACCCGCCTCTTGCAATACATTCGCCACTTCAATATTTGATTCTTCATCAAATCGCGCTCTCAGCTCAATGACAGCTGTGACTTCTTTGCCATTTCTTGCAGCTTCCGCAAGGATTTTCACAATCTCAGAATCCGCTCCACTTCGGTAAAGCGTTTGCTTAATCGCTAGCACATTCGGATCATAAGCAGCATCTCGCAAAAGCTTGATCACAGGAGCAAAACTGTCAAATGGATGGTGTAACAGTACATCGCCTGCCTTGAGCACATCAAAGATTGGCTTCTTGCTATAAAGTGCTTTAGGAATTTTTTGTAGATAAGGCTTAAAGCGTAATTCAGGTAAATCGAAATTTGAGATAAAACGCGCCAGATTGACAGGACCATCAACAAAATATAAATGTTCTTTTTCGAGTTCAAATTGTTCCAATAAATAATCAGCAATATGATCTGGACAGTTTTTATTGACTTCAAGTCTGACGGCACGCCCAAAACGTCTTGCAGACAGCTCACCTTTTAATGCCACCGCTAAATCTTCGACATCTTCTGATACTGTTAAATCGGCATTTCGGGTGACACGGAATTGATAACAACCTGTTGCCTTCATGCCAGGGAACAAGTCAGAGATATGTTCCTGAATAATCGCCGACAGTAAAATATAGTGTTCTGCGCTACCCGAAACATGATGAGGTAATTTTACCAGTCGAGGTAAAGATCTTGGTGCGGGTACAATCGCTAAATCAATTTCACGGCCAAATGCATCCTTGCCTTCCAAGGTAACAATAAAGTTCAGACTTTTATTGGCTAATCGTGGAAATGGATGAGCCGGGTCCAGACTGATCGGTGTGACTACAGGCTGTACTTCACTGTAGAAATAATCTTTGATCCAAGCCTTATGCTTTTCCAGAATATCGGTATGTTGTATGTAATGTACGCCATGACCTTGTAGCTGAGGCAAAATGGTATAATTCAGGATCTTATATTGCTCTTCTACCGCCTCATGAACCACTTTAGAAATTTGCTGCAACACCTCTGCAAGCGGCATTCCATCTGGCCCTGTGGCCTGAGTCGACATATTGATTTGTTGCAGTAGACTGGCAACGCGGATTTCAAAAAACTCATCTAAATTTCGAGAGAAAATAATTAAAAAATTAAGTCGTTCCAGTAGCGGATGTTCAACATCTTTTGCCTGTGCAAGCACACGTTTATGAAACTCTAATAGCGACAACTCTCGATTTAGATATGTTTCTAAACTATGTTCTTGAGCATTTTTGAGTGCATGCAGTGAGGTCATTGATTACTCTTTTTTATATATAAATTACTTTGCGATAAAGCAACTAGAAACGGATTTTTCAATCTCCTATTTTCTTAAAAATATATTGCAGATTAATGACATAAATAAATTGTTTGCCAAAAAAACAAACCATTTGATCTCGTTCAAGTTAAAACCATACGAGATCAAATGAAAGAGATGAGTCAATCGGTTCAAAACCAAACGACGATTAAAACATCTCTATGTTTAAGCTTTAAAATTTATAACCCAGTTTAAGCCCATAACCGATGGAGTGATTTTGACTAAACTCAGCCACGTAATAATCACTGCCAGCCTGTGCACCCAGTTGCGCTTTTGCATCACCCAGCCAGAAATATTTCACGCCACCTGAAATAAAAGTTTGAGCTGTGGGACTATATTGTGCACCAATCCCAACATTATAGTAGCCTTTCACAGGCCCACCACTTGACACTTTCTCCCCAGCCCCTGAATCCCACCCAACCGACATCGAAGCAAACCATTTCTGAGAAAGTTTTTGTCCTAGCCCAAGATTTGCTGACCATTGATCATCATAATAACGAACTAAATTAAAACCATCTGGTCGACTTGGCGTAGACAAACTACCCACAATCTTGGAAATTTCGCCAAAACGATAAGGCTGAAAAGAAAAGTCACTCCAGTTCACCCAGCGTACATTACCAAATAACAATGTTCCTGGGCGCAAGCCAGTTTGGAACTCAAGTTTAACGGAATCCGGTGTCTTGAACTTGGTGGTTCCAGAGCTATTTGCATTCGGCAGTTCAGCCACAATATGGTTGAGTGCTGCTTTATTCTGCTCGGTCATTTTCCCAATCGAAACCATATAACTTAAATGCTGGTCGACCAGATCACGTCCTTGCTGAGTACTTAACATATCAATCAACGGCGCATTTTCAGTTGCATTGACTTTATGTTCTATTTCAGAACGATAGGTTAATGAGGCTTTCAAACCTTTTTCTGGAATCTGATAGGCAAAACCAGCCAACCAGCCCCAGTCACCTACGGCTTTACTGTGAAAATCATAGCCATTATAGAGACTGAACACCGCACCTCTAAGTTCAACCTGACTCTTAAAGTTTTCATAGGTCGGGCCTAGATAAAAATTCCAGTTTTTATTGGGCTGATAACCAAAAATAAAACTTAAATTCTGGATATCAAAGCTGGATTTGGTATTTCCTGTTGGCGCGTTATTGGAGGTCGCTTGGGCAATTCTCGTGGTCGTCATTCCTGGCAATAAAACAATATCATTTGAGGTGGCGACAAAGCTATTATTGCCTGAATACTCCGTATCTGACCCAAAAGGTTCATCATAAATAAAACCAAAAGAAAACTTTGGCGCGAGTTGTAGTTTTAATGCGGCTGAGGGCCAATAACTTGAATTTGCAATATCAGAGATCGATTGACGCGAAGCATTGATACCCGCTTCTTGTCCTTGTAGGGAGCTATCCATGACGGATAAACCTGCTTCAAAATAATTTCCTGGCTGTAAAAAGGCTGAAATGGATTGTCCATTTCGATCAAAAGCAGCGGCATTTAATTGTGTTGAAAAAACCGCTAATAGTAAACAATTGATTTTATGATTCATTTTACATTTCCTTGTAGAATGAAAGGGAGCTTTTTTATTGCTCTACTCCCTTCGATTTTCTTAAAATATTAATTAATAGTCTGGTCGAGTCAAAATTGGAAAATTAGGCGTTGGCTTTTTAAATAGCGCAAAGAATTGTCCAACTTTCATCGGATTGCCTTTTATCTCGCTGTCTTTAGATTGCAGCAGTTTGGCAGGATTGGTTTCACCACTGATCAGTCTCAAATACGAAAGCTTGGTAAGGCTTAATGTCGGACAGTCGGCTGGTAAACGATTACGCTCTATTTTTTCAAATAGCATGACTGAATTCTCGATCCGCAATGCAAAGTTTTCATTGCGATCAGTTAAGACCAGATTCAGGCACTGATTTTCATTTTTTAAATTTTCAACATCCAGATTGGTGGCCATAGCCTCCAGAAATCTTTCGGTTGGTGTATGAATCAGTAAACCTAAACGACTCGAGGTATTTTTTACTGTAGGCTGGCCTTGCAGTTCTTGCGCACCCATTAAATAGAAATTACGCCAGGTTGACGCTTCCGCAGTGTATCCAAGTTGACGGTATGTTTTGGCGAGTAGCTGTCTTGCCTGAGCATTGTCAGGGTTATTAAAGACCAGATGTTTTAATACTTCTGCTGCCCATCGATACTCCGCTTGGTTATAAGCTTTCTGGGCATTTTTTAGTGCGTTAGCCTCTCCTCCAGCAAGCTCAATATATTTCTTTGCCGCATCTCTAGGGGGCAATGGATCAAGATTGGAAGGATTCGCATCAAACCAGCCCATATAGTATTGATATACCGCTTTGGCGTTGTGCTTTAAGGTCCCGTAATAACCATGTACATATAATTTCTGATCCAGCTCTGGTGGCAGTTTAATTTTTTCAGCGATTTCCGCACCATTTAGCCCTGAGTTCATATAACGAACCGTCTGATCATGGATAAACTTATAAACATCTCTTTGCGTTTTAATAAAGTCCTGAATATTGGCATTGCCCCAAACTGGCCAGTGATGCTGGGCAACAAAGACTTCCGAATTTTTGGTTTGTTCTAGCGCCTGATTTAAATAACCCACCCATTTTAAGGTATCGCGGACTTTTGCCCCTCTCAAGGTATAAAGGTTATGCAACGTATGCGACAGAATCTCCGCGCCATTGTAGAGTTTCAGCGAAGGAATGGAGAATGTCAGTTCTGACGGTGCTTCTGAGCTGGGTACATTATAAAAAACGAAATCCAGACCATCGATCTTGAGCTTCTGTTCTGGCTGTGTAATCAATTTATTCGGCTCTAAAATTCCCATTTGTCCGACAGCGACCGCCTTCCCCAGACCATTATCGACTAGACCATCGATACGTTTAGGCAAATATGTTCCATACATATAGCTGGCACGGCGCGTCATCGCAGGACCCGCCATGATATTTTCACTGGTGGCCTCTTCCATAAAGCCTTCTGGTGCAACAATCGGTATCTTTCTTTGCTTCAACTCTTCAGCCGAAATCACGCCTAGCGCACCACCGAAGTGATCCACATGACTATGGGTAAAAATAATTGCCGAAATTTTTTGATCGCCAAGATATTGTCGAGCAAACTTGATTGCAGCTTCAGCCGTTTCTTTTGCTGTTAAAGTATCAACGATAATCCAGCCGGTTTTCCCTTGAATAATGGTCATATTGGCCAGATCAAAACCGCGAATCTGCCAAACACCATCTGTCACCTTAAACAAGCCCGCATTGTTATTTAACTTGGCTTGGCGCCATAAACTTGGATTTACCGTATCAGGGGCAGCACCGCTAATAAAATTAAAGGCATCGAAGTCCCAGATCACATCGCCTTGTTCATTTTTGATCTGACCACTCGGCTTGGCAACAAGCCCTCTTTCTGCATTTTTAAACTCTTGTTCATCTTGTAAATTATATTTATTTTGATAGAGCGCATGAGATTCAATCACTGCCTTTTCTACATTGACATCCGCTGCGCCAACATAAAACGGTAAAACACATAATAATGACGCTGTAACGACTTTAATCTTCATATTACTTCCTTATAACTTCTCTTATCCCGTTCACTGTTATATTTCAATGTGTCTTAGGATGCTCAAAACCGTAGGTAAAACCAGATATATAATTAAAACTTATTTTTAAATAACAATGTATTAACCGCTCCTATTCTCCTTTTTTGATGCCTGAAAGATCTAAATCCTTTTATAAATTCTCCATATAACGTTGTCTCTTTTTGAACAAAGTAGATTGATCAATTCCTAAAGCTTGGGCTGCTTTTTGTGTGGTTTTAAACTCTGTCAATGCCTTGGCAATAATGCCGTATTCAAATGCCTCAACCTGTCTTTTTAGATTTCTCTCAGTCGGTTGTGAGGCAGATACATCAATGAAAGATTGAGGTTCATCAAAAATATTGGCAGGAATATCGGTAGGCTGAATCTGATCGGACAAACTCATGACCACGGTCTGTTCGATAAAATTAGTCAATTCCCGAATATTTCCAGGCCATGAATACTGCTTCATCATCTGGATAACCGTTTTGGAATAGGTTCTATTGAGCTGATATTTATGATTAAAAAACTTAAGATAATGATTTGTTAAAGGTTCGATTTCACTAATACGATCTTTTAAATCATCTAAATGTAACTTAGCCACACACAGTCGATAATAGAGGTCATTCCGAAATGTTCCCTTCTTCATTAACTCTTGTAAATTATGATGTGTCGCTGAAATAATCCTGACATCGGTATAAATATAATCACTGCCGCCTACAGGAATAAACCGATTATCTTCAATCACTTTTAATATTTTTGCCTGCAAGGCCAGTGGCAAATCCCCCACTTCATCCAGAAATAAAGTGCCGCCATTCACCGCTTCAAATAAGCCTTTTTTGCCTTTCTGCAATGCGCCTGTGAATGCACCAGGCACATAGCCAAACAGTTCAGATTCTAATAAACCGTCAGGCATGGTGGCACAATTGATTTCCAGAAAAGGTTTATCTTTCCTTTTGCTGCGATTATGGATATGACGTGCCAACATGGTCTTGCCCGTGCCAGTGCTGCCTTGAATCAGCACTTTAATATCAGATGCTGCGAGCCGATCTGCCAGTTGATAGATCTGGTTGGTTGAATCACTTAAGTGTTCAAACAAATCTGCAAATGGCTTGGAATGAGAGTACTTTTCCTGAGTGTTTTTAATATCTTCTAGCTCACGCTGAGCATTTTGGGCACGTAATAACGCCGTAATATCACGTACAGAAGTGATCACTGCAATCAAGCTATTGGTGGTTTCATGAAAAACAGGATGACCTGTAACCAGTAATTCTTTGCCATTTTTTAGCGACTGCAAGATCGTGGTTTTTTTACAGCTTTTAATGACTTCCAGTGAAACGGAGCGCGAGAGTACGCCTGCATTGACCAGCTCCTGAATAGAATGATCAATCAGATCATTACGTTCAAGACCCGTCAGCATCAAATAGGCATCATTTGCAAATAAGATCTGTCCCATCCCATCTGTAATAAATACACCATCATCAATTGCGTCCATAATTGAAATGAACATTTTTTTTGAAATTCTCACGTCCCTTGAGTTTTCCTTATCAAAGAAATTTATCCAGTCCATTGTCTTATCTCTAAATACCGTTCTAAGTGATGATTTAGAACATTGCTAAGTTTTACAGCATCTCATCTGTATGCTTTCAAAAACATATTGGTATTTAATTATTTATCTTTCAACTAATAAATCTGATTAAGCAAGTATGATGCCAAAATTTATTGTTTATAATTATCAGATAGATATAAAAATAAGGACTTTTGAGTTAATGAAAAAAAGCATTATTTATGATTTTTTTCATCATAAAAATACTGAACAAATACAGGAGGCTTTTTTGGAAAACGATTTTTATTGTTGAGAAATAAGTTTGATTGATGATGTTCTATGAATAGCAATGAAGTTTATACATCAACACTTCTACAGAAATACAATTTAGGCCAGAGCTAGATGCAGTCAGGGCATCAGAAATAGAACGCGAGTGCGTATGATGGGTTTTGAGGAAAACTCCACGCCCTTTTTTGTTTGACTTGCATACGGGTAAAATATATACATAAATAATGATACAAGCTGTATCAGGATATAAAAATACAAGAATCAAGAATAGGATGAATAACAATGTCTCATCAAATTAATCTGCCAAGGATTATGGAAATTGGCAAAAATGCACGAAGCAAGCTTCCCCTGATTCTGAATAGTTTAGGTGCAAAAAAACCACTGATCATTACCGATAAAATGATGGTTTCACTGGGATATATCGCACAGATTCAAGAGATATTAAAGGCCGAACTTATCGAGAGTGATTACTTTGATGAAACCATTCCCGAACCCACCTCTAGCTCGATTGAAGCAGGTGTTGATCATGTCAAAAACCATGATTACGATGCCATTATCGCGATTGGTGGCGGCAGCCCGATAGATAGTGCGAAAGCGATCAGCATTTTAAGCAAGCACGGTGGTGTCATCGCGGATTATAAATTTCCCCGACAAGTCAATGAAATAGGCCTTCCAATTATTGCCATCCCGACCACAGCTGGGACAGGATCTGAATGTACACGTTTCACCATCATCACCAATGACCTGACCAGCGAAAAGATGCTCTGTGCGGGTTTAGGCTTTTTGCCTGTTGCAGCGATTATCGACTATGAACTCACCATGTCACTGCCTGCTCGAACCACAGCAGATACAGGAATTGACGCACTTACCCATGCCATGGAAGCCTATGTAAGTAAAAAAGCCAGCCCATATAGTGATGCGCAAGCACTCGCGGCAATGAGATTGATTGGACCAAATTTGCAAACAGCGTATCACCAACCCAGCAACGAATCCGCTCGTGAAAAAATGATGCTTGGCTCAACTTTGGCTGGCATTGCCTTTTCCAATGCCTCCGTTGCCTTGGTGCATGGCATGAGCCGACCGATTGGTGCTTTTTTCCATGTGCCTCATGGCTTATCGAATGCAATGCTGTTACCGACAATCACTGCTTTTTCAATTCAAGCCGCCCCTGAACGCTATGCAGAATGTGCCAAAGCAATCGGCTGTGCAAATCATGATGATTCGGATGACGTCGCCAATCAGAAGCTCATTGATACGCTAATTGAGATTAATCGAGATTTGGCAGTACCCAGCTTAGCTGAGTTTGGTGTCAGTAAAAGTGATTTTGATCAGGTCGTACATACGATGGCTGAACAAGCATTGGCTTCAGGTTCACCATTAAATAATCCAGTCGTACCAACGGTTGAACAGATCATCACGCTTTATCAACAACTTTGGCAAGAGCAAAAACCAGCACTTATTGACGAGAATAAACTTACTGAGGAAAGCTACACATAGAACTGATCTAAAAGGTTGCGCGGGATCGCTTATCTACCAATCAAATATAAAATAAGCGATGAATACTTGATCTAGGAATATCGAGTTCAATCGAATTTTTTAGCGGGCGATTCATTTTACGGAAAGAATATCTTTTTAGATTTACAGCAGTTGAAATAGCAATTAAAAAAGGATATTGAATAAAACATTTATTCAACATCCTTAGCTTTTATTAAACAATGGCTTAGGCAGAGAAAGCCTGTACATTATTTAATGCAACAATACGGCTTAATTTAGCTGGTAAAACGTCCGTATTCATCACGTTTTTGATTACCGCGACCGCGGCTACCGCGATCATCATAATCATCGTCGTCATCGCGGCTGCTAGAACGACGGCCATTTTTATGACTTAAAGAACCGGCTTCACGCGCTTCTTCTGAAGTAAATTCATGTGCATTTCCCCGTGAATGAGCCATACGTCCAGCCTCACGGGCTTCTTCGGTGGTAAATTCATGCGCATTTCCGCTTGCATGGGCTGCGCGTCCGCCCTTACTCGCTATTTCCCGTAAGCGATCTGGATCCATGCTGGCGAATCCACGGTTTGAGGTACCTGAATTATTATCTTGATCATCTTGTCTAGAATCTTGATTAGCCATGATTATTTCTTCCTCTATTAAAATTATAGATGCAACGTTATATAGCGGCTATATTCACCATAAGAGATAAAATGCTTTTGCTCTAACCCTGCTATGTTTCAATACTTTTAAATGTTGCCAATTTATTTTTTTATAAAACTGATATCATCATGTTATATGAGCAATTTTTAAGTATTATATTTTAAAATTCCTATATATTTTTTACGCTTTAAATAACACAGAGAAGAAAGCATTAATAAAGACAACAAATAAACATTCTTTTACAACCCCAATCAAAATCATTAAAGTGGATATAAAAAAATACAAAGCACACATTTAAAGAAACAATAGAATTTTAGACATTAAAAGAGGCGATTGAATAAATTTTCAGGAGATTTAAAATGAGTAAAAAAATGGGAGTAAGTTCAGATCTGGAACTACAACCTAGCTTTATGACGTTACTTAGCCCTGAAATTTTGCTGGCTCATTTAGATACAGATAACCACGACTGGCTGGCATATGATTCGGACTGGTTTTATAAGGTAGAAAAAAAAGACATTACATTACCATTTCAGCGCATTCTACACATTACTAACAATATGAAAAATATTGATATTTATAAAGAAAAGTACGAACATCCTAAGGCGCTAGAATCTCAACGATCATCGATCAATAACGAACAATTACAGGAAGCCGAGAAAATAATTAGACTAATCCTCAATCTAGAACAATCCACAGCCATTGAAAATTGGGCCCAAGATACTGAAAATAGAACACTTGTCGAAGATATTATAGCCAGTCACCATATTAAGATTTTATGTCTCGTCTAGCAGTCATTTGATAATGGATAAAATTTATATTTTTTTACTCGCTTCTACGGAATAAATACAATTCCAACTAATCAAAACATTGTCCTTACCGAAAATAACATCTTTTTCAAAGATGATAAAAAATAATCGAATCAAAGGACTTTAGAGATGAGCAACAATCCGAATCAATATCCAACTTCTGCGCCTGCCCAAGAACAGCCACACCAACCTGGCAAGCAACAAGCGATGCATCCAGAACCTGAAATCATCAAGTCGACGCATCAAGGCAGCAATAAACTCAAAGATAAAGTTGCACTGATTAGCGGTGGTGACAGCGGTATAGGCCGTTCTATTGCCGTTTTATTTGCTCGTGAAGGTGCAGATATCGCAATTATTTATCTTGAAGAACAAGAAGATGCTGAAAAAACTAAACAACTGGTTGAGCAAGAAGGTCGACAATGTTTACTGTTTAAAGAAGATATAACTGATCCTGACGTCTCGGAAAAGTGTGTGGAGGAGACTGTAAAGGCTTTTGGTAAAATAAATATCTTGGTTAATAATGCTGGCGTTCAGTTTCAGCAAAAAGATTTAATCAATATTAGTAATGAACAGTTAGACAGAACCTTTAAAACCAATATTTTCTCGATGTTTTATTTAACTAAAGCGGTACTGCCTCATTTAAAAGAAGGAGACAGTATTATTAATACCACCAGTATTACCAGTTATCACGGGCACGATGAGTTAATAGACTATGCCAGTACCAAAGGCGCGATTACAACATTTACCCGCAGTTTGTCGACGAATCTCATGAAGCAGAAAAAAGGCATCCGTGTGAATGGTGTTGCCCCTGGCCCGATCTGGACCCCGCTCATTCCAAGTAGTTTTGATGCAGAAACAGTAGAGAAATTTGGTCAGGATACACCCATGGGACGAATGGGCCAACCGAGTGAAGTTGCGCCTGCATACTTATTCTTGGCTTCCGATGATGCCAGTTATATTACAGGACAGGTTATCCATGTAAACGGCGGTGAAATTATCAATGGCTAAGCCAGTATAAAACCTCCTTTGGGAGGTTTTTTAATAACAATAAGAGGCTAAAAAATGAATCAGCATTTTACTATGGAAGGTATACAGCAAAGGGCTTTGCACTATTTACTCCATTTTTTAGAAGAACAGCATTATCGTTTTACTGTCATTACACCGCTTAGTCATGAACGGATTTTGAAGCGCAAGAAACACTTATCCAATACAGCGAGGAGCTTAAAGGATATTTTTGGCTGGAATCTGCCCTTTTATCCTGAAGCTCTGGATCAACAACTTTTTCTGATCTTAAAAAATGCTGACCTGATCCATCTTGAAAATCAGCAATGGTTGAGTACAGTTAGAGTGGCATCTCTGGATGAAAAGTTATTTATCCATTCGGCTTTTCCAACGATTGAAATCGATGCTGTGTTCTTTGGGCCAGATACTTATCGTTTTTATTATCATCTTAAACAATACTTACTCCACCAGATACATGTTATACAGCGTAGTGTGGAACTTTGTTGTGGCGCTTCACCTGTCGCCATTACGATTGCCAAGTTAATTCCTGAGGCTACTGAAATTTTTACTGCGGATATTAATCCTAAAGCACTGTTTTATAGTCAGGTGAATAAAGATTTTACGGGGTTGAGTAATATTTTCCCCACACAGAGTAATCTTTTTTCCAATCTGGAGGGACATTTTGACTTGATCTTTGCAAACCCTCCTTACCTGATGGATCTGCATGAACGTCAATATCGGCACGGTGGTAATGTGCTGGATGGCACTGATTTATCCTTTAATATTCTCACCGAAGCAATCAAAAGACTGACGCCTCAAGGCACGTTATTTTTATATACTGGCATAGCGATCAGTCAGGACGGCAATAAGTTTTTAGAAGCAGTCCATAGCTGGATACAAGATTATCCAGACTTTAACTACAGTTATGAAGAAATTGACCCTGATGTGTTTGGGGAAGAACTTGAACAACCAGCCTATCAACATATTGAAAGAATTGCTGTAGTTTTGATCAAGCTCTCTGCTGCCTGACTTTTTTGAATATAAAAAAAGCTCCATGACGGAGCTTTTTAGCATTAGGCGGGTATGGCTTCTGCCACAGCTTCCCTCGCCCAAACACGATGATGCCGGAGCAACTGTTTCAGCTTCTCGGCCACATGACGGAAATCATCTTGCAATAGCGTGCCTTCATCTGGCACTAAATCAAGTTGATCCAGTAATTCAGCTTTATTACCCAAGAATACAATTGGTTTTAAATGCTTATAGGCTTCAAGTAAATAATGCTTGGTCACACCATCCGCCAAAACAGCATCTAAATTATCGCCATCTGCAATCACCACAGCATCATAGATAATAGAAGGTTCCGCTTTCTGCATGCCATCCGAGGTAATCACTTCATCGCGTGACCCTTTTACTGGTGCTAGCATTGGCGTTAATAAATGCACAATGGCATTTTCCTGAATCGACCAGTTAATAATCGTGCGTAATGTCTCCGCATTAACTTTGTCATGAATCAGTACGGCAATTTTACGTCCCTGAATATCCTCAGGAATAAATGCTTGCATAGAAAGTTTTTCAGATTTTTCAATACTGGCCTGCTTAAAGTTTTCTTTTAAGTCTGGCACCTCGATTCCAAGATTTTGTCCAACTTGTTTCGCGAGATCGGTATCAATATTGGCCAGTACTTCCTGAACTTCACGCTCACGGATATGCGGTCGCTGCACCTTACTTAATTCAAAAGTATAGGCATCGACCACATGTTTTTGCTCATGCGCTGCCAAGCTTTGATAATACAAACGCGCTTGTGAAAAATGATCCGAGAAAGATTCACTGCGCTGACGAATTTTATGTCCATCAATGCGCTCCTGATAACTTTCAAAGCCGCCATTCTGTGCAGCAGCAGGAATCTCAATCGGCCAGTTATTATCAATCGAATTCGGCTGATATGAAGCCTGACCTTTATGGATTTGATGCTGATGAATGCCATCACGCTGATTATTATGGAATGGACATACAGGCTTATTGATGGGAATCTGATGGAAATTCGGGCCACCCAAACGACTTAATTGGGTATCGGTATAAGAAAATAAGCGAGCCTGCAATAGCGGATCATTAGTGAAATCAAGCCCTGGTACGATATGCCCTGGGCAGAATGCAATTTGCTCAGTCTCTGCAAAGAAATTATCAACATTACGATTCAACACAAACTTGCCAATTGGCGTAATTGGAACCAATTCTTCAGGAATAATTTTGGTCGGATCGAGCAGATCAAAATCGAAGCTCATCTCATCTTCTTCTTCAACAATCTGCACACCCAGTTCCCACTCAGGATACAGACCCTGCTCAATCGCTTCATACAGGTCTCGACGATGGAAATCAGGATCTTTACCTGCCAGCTTCTGTGCTTCATCCCAGACCAGCGCACTTAAACCCTGTTTCGGTGTCCAGTGAAATTTCACAAAACGAGCTTTTTCATGCGCATCTACAAAACGGAAAGTATGCACACCAAAGCCTTGAATCGAGCGTAAATTACGTGGAATCGCACGATCAGACATCGCCCACATCACCGCATGCGCGGACTCAGGCACCAGTGAAACAAAATCCCAGAAAGTATCATGCGCAGTCGCACCAGTCGGAATTTCTCTATGTGGTTCAGGTTTTACCGCATGTACGAAATCTGGAAATTTAATCCCATCCTGAACGAAGAATACGGGGGCATTATTGCCGACCAGATCAAAATTGCCTTCTTGGGTATAGAACTTAATCGCAAAACCACGGATATCACGTACTGTATCCGCCGAACCACGTGGCCCCTGAACTGTCGAAAAACGCACAAAAATAGGCGTTTGTATGCTTGGATCAGTCAGAAAACCCGCTTTAGTAAACCGCTCATTGCCTTCATAAGCCTGAAAATAACCATGTGCACCGACACCACGCGCATGCACAATCCGTTCTGGAATACGCTCATGGTCAAAATGCGTAATTTTCTCACGCAAAATAAAATCTTCGAGTAAAGTTGAGCCTCGTACACCCGCTTTTAAGCTATTCTGGTTATCTGCAATTTTTACCCCTTGATTGGTCGTTAATGCTTCGTCGGTGGCATCACTTCTTGCCTGATCAAGCTGTCTGGTCTTTTCAGTCTGATTACTTTTGTCTGGTGTATTCCCAGCTAAAGCACTTTTAGTATTGTTATCTTTAAGATCGTCATTCATTGGGCTACCCTGTTTTATTGTTGGCTAAATAAAATGATTAAATGGTGTTGTGGTTTTCCTGACTTAACGCGGTGAAGCGGTTAAATAAGGAAATAACAATTCGGCATACTTCTGAGTACTCCATAGACCTATGCTTTTGTGATGAGATTCGGGGGCAAGAAAAGGCGTCAATTTACAAAGCTTGAGTGCAAAATTGTCTGTCTGGCTAACTCTGGTTTGTAAGTGTTCCAGTTCGCCATCCGAGATGTAACTGAATAGATAATCATGTAAAGGTTGTTCTTTACTTAGGCTATTTTTATAAGGCAAGACATGGGTTGAGTATTGATCGCCAGCAATCCAGTCATGAATAATCTGTCTTTCTACGGGTGTAAACACACCATACATCTTCCCATCTTCATGGCTAATCATGCGCCAGAATGGGCTCTCTTCAGGATCACAATTGAATCTAATCCAGCGCTTTTCGACCAGTTGATTGATAAAACTCCCAATCTGTTGTGGATTGGCTAGCCACTGATTAATAGATTTGCATCCAACAAATTGTTTTTCGTTATGAACCAGTTGCCCAATTAAGGCTTTGCGTTTTAAGATTTTATGAACAAAATTTTCAAGATTCAGGTCTTTAATAATTTGTAGTGAGGACATACCCTGCTGATTTAAAGCATAGCCACGTTTTACCTTCGCCATAAAAGTTTCTTTATCTTTATATTTTTTATAAACATTTTCAAAAGCTTTTAAAGACTTATGCGCGTGGCCATTGTCCAGATTATCGATGGTAATATGCAAATTGAAGTATTTGGCTTCGATTCCCAGCTCTTTAAGTTCATAGTTAGTAATTAAAAGATGCAAAGGAAGCTGCTCATAGCCGAGATTAAAACCAATAATTTCAGGAATAAACTCTGGTGGTGCATAAGCCAAAGCCAGTTGGACTGCTGAGTGATGGTAATACTCATCGTCTAGGAAAAGTTCAAAATCATCCAGACCCAATACACGCAATAAGTCATCGTAGATACAGACATGGTTGGACTTCGCCTGCCCCAGACCAAGCTCTTCTAGATAGATTAAAATGAGGTCATGAAAAACAGGATCATTCCAATAATTTACGAGGCTATATAGCCAAGAACCATCTACTTTTTTTACTGGGGCAACTTTTAATAAAAATTCAAATGCCTGCCCGATGTTTTTAAAATATTCTCGCTCGCTCCCTGCTTGGCGCTGGCTTAAATACTCTTGATAGCTGAGACATACTTTACGATTTTCATTGTTATACCAATTACGGATTTCCTCAATCTCATTGGGCAAAGAAGTCTTATTCGGCTTCATCGTATCAAATTCTTGTGCTAAGAAATTAACTGCTTTTTTCTCTTTTTCAAAGTTAGATATATCCCCATCAAGGAAGAAAGAAACTAACTCGTAATAATTTTTATGATCGTCCTGCAACAAATCAAGTAATCTTTTTTTTACGACAACAGACATTTCCATTCTCCGAATCGAAAATATAAATTTACCTTACGTTGCTCATCCTTTATTCCTACCAACATTTTGTTAAAACAAGTTAAGATTGAAACAAATAAAAATCAAAAACCTTTTATATCAACAAAATAGGAAAAATACTTTTTTACATTTCAATATTTTGAATTATTTAATCAGAAAATGAATTAAAAAATAATTAATAATTTAAGTAATAAATTTGGTGAGAAAAACCTATGTTTAAAAAATCATGCGAATTACTGGCTCAAAAGAAGCTTTCTATTTTCTTTCTTGAAAGTGCTTCCGCAGGTTATTTATCCTATCAGTTTTCTTTGAGTCCATTTTCTGGAGATATTCTTATAGGAAGTTTGGTTTGTTATGACTTAAAAGTAAAAGAAAAGGTGCTAAAAATTTCTCCAAAACTCATTAAGAAATATAGTGCTGAATCCATTCAGGTCACAGAAGAGATGATTAAAAAGGGAAAGAAAATCTTTAAATCAGACATTTATATTTCATGTACAGGATTACTCAAGGAAGGAGGCTCTGAAAGCAAACAGAAACCTGTAGGAACATTCTTTTATTGTATAGATTATAAAAATAAAACCTATATATTCAAAAAGATATATAAAGGTAGACCTGAAGCAAAGCTAAAAATTCTACTCAAGGATATATGCCGTAATATTATTAAGATTATCAATAAAAAAGATATCCAAAACAAATGAGCTTATTCTTTGTTGCAGTTTGTTACTTTAGTATAAACTTATATTAAGACTGTTCGCTTTAAAAACAAACACAAATACTTAACTTGTTAAAAAATCTTTATTTCCATAAAAAAACTGCATTACATTTAAATATAGTGAAACAGGCTCACCCTATGATTAAAATAAAAATATGTTTTAATTAAATCATCTGATTTACTCAGATATTATCAAAAACCAAATGAGGTGTACGATCATGAGTAATACAAATAACCAAAGCAATCAAGAACGCAATAATCAACAGCAGCAGCAACAACAAAATCAGCAAAACCAGCAGAACCAAAACAATGACAACCGTCAGCAGCAACAGCAGCAAAACGACAACCGTCAGCAACAAGGATCGAATCAAAAAGATTCTAACCAACAAGGATCAAACCAAAATAATCAGCAAAAATAAGTTTTGATTATTTTGAGATCCGTAAATATTTAGGAGAATAAATTAATATTCTCCTAAATTTTATATAAGTTAAAAATTTGCTGGAGAACGATAATGACAAATCAGAATATTACTGATCAAAATAATCAAGCTTCACGTGTAAGTATTGATCCAAATGATCATTGGCGTGAAAGTTATGTAACTCGCCCTTATTATCAAGAAGCTTCACTGGATACACCAGATCTGGATTATGATCGGGATTTTTCCAAAGCATATGAGCTAGGTAGTCGCGCACGTTCTGAGCACGACCGCAACACTCACTTCGAAGATGTGGAAGGTAATCTCAAAGAATCTTGGGAAGAGCTAAAAGCTGAATCAAGATTAAAATGGGAACAGGCCAAGCAAGCCATCAAAGATGCGTGGGATAAAGTCTAACTTTCCCCTTCCTATACAAGAATGAGCTTATTTAAAACATAAGCTCATTTTTATTGCATAGAATATAATCACTTACAAACTATAAGAAAGAGTATATAAAAATGGATCTCATCGGTGTTTTCATTCACGATACGACTTGGGAATTGGTCGTAGAAATCATCATTCGTTGCTGTGTCATGTTTCTGCTCATCCTGATTTTCTTGAAACTTTCAGGAAAACGCGGCATCAGACAACTTTCGATATTTGAAGTTGCCATCATTCTCAGCTTAGGTAGTGCGGCTGGCGATCCGATGTTTATAGATGATGCGCCGATTGCCCAAGCTTTTGTGGTGATGTGTACCATTATTATTTTATATCGGCTTGTAACTTGGGCCATGATGAAAAGCAAAAAAGTAGAAACGCTTCTGGAAGGAAAACCACTTTGTATTGTCGAAAATGGTTTGATGGTCATTCAGGATATGAGAAAAGAAAAGTATTCGCATGATGAGTTTTTTGCCGAAATGCGCCAGCAAAGTGTTGAGCATCTTGGACAAGTAAAAGTCGCATTACTTGAAACTGACGGCTGCTTAAGTATTTTGTTCTATGCTAAAGATGAAACAAAATGGGGGTTGCCTCTATTTCCAAATCACTATAAAAAAACAGATTATTTAAACCCAACGCTTTTTTATTCTTGTATGTATTGTGGAAGGACTCAGCACTTAAAAAATCTTGAGGAAGAATGCCCGCGATGCAAGGGAAAAGATTGGGCAGAATCTTTAAATACATTGCATATCAACTAATGCTTTCTTATGCTTATTACAGTCACTTATAAACTTGGCGCCGAGTTTTTAGGTGCTGTAAAGCAGATCATCTTAGCTGCTAAGGCGAAAAACTTTTCCCGTCCGTGGATGAGTAAAGGTTAGGTCATCATTGAGTTCGATCACTTTATCTGTAATCACAACTTTAAACAAAGGCGACCAGGAAAAATCATTGATATTCACATCCATTGTGGGCATCTTCTCATAAATTTGCTCCACAATAATCTTGTCACCCGCCTCACTACTCGCATCAACTTCTTTTAACATATATTGTTTCGACATCTCAAAAACTCCTGTTTCAAAATAATCGTGGCAAAATACGAGTGATTATTTTATTTCATTAAATTGGTTCTTTATGCTTAAAGTATGAAACAATCTCTTCACCACTATTTTTAGACTTATCGACTATATTTCCCAATTCATCGTAATAATAGCTTGGTATCACCACTTTATTTTTTAATTTTGCTTCTGTTTTTTTTGTAGAAACAATCAACTTTTCCACAAAGCCAGATAACCATAATATGTATTCACCTTTATTTTTACTTTTAGGTAAAATACTCACATCCAGATTAATAGATAATGCTTTTGACTTCATTAATAAATCTTCAAAATTAATATAATTGTAAAGCATTTTAAAATTTGATTTTTTAACTACAGTCCTTAACTCAATCATTAAATTATTAAGATCTTCTACATGATCATCTGTGAACCCATGTTTAGATTGAACCTGCTCATAAATTTGTTCTGCTATTTTTAAATATTGATGCATGACATTATTCCTTTATATTCTATTTAGGAATTTTGCAGTATTTACAGTAATCAATTGTTAATAATGTTGTGCTTTATGAAATAGCCCTTAAATTTCATATACATAAACACCACACAATAAGTGATTAGAAATACACTAATAAAAATTAGCGTGATTAACATCACAATAAAATGTATTATTCATGCTTCAACTTATTCTAATTCGCTATAAATACTAAAAATGACTAAAGTAAGGTCAGGATACTTTAGTCATTTTCCCATCATGCTTCTTTAATTAAGATGCTGGGGATTGGCCTGAGTTTGAAGTCACATTGCCCGTATGAACCTCTGATGAACCATGCTCTTCCATCATCACTGGCGCAGATGTATGTTGTGTATCATCATGGATTTCATTATTCGGACTTACAGGTGCTGCTTCCATCGAATGAGGTGTCGTTGTTTCACCTCGTGTCATCGGATCATCAGCAGTTCGGTTCTTTTCACAGCCTGCAAACGTAAAAACACAACATATTGCTAGACTTTTCACCAATAAATTCTTCATTTTCATTACCTCTCGCTTGGTTTTATGAGTCACTAAGATTGTTCTCAACGATCTACTCTATTCATCCATCATCCACAAACATTTCTTTTTCCGTTCATGCGCCAATCTGCATTTTCGACGCTCAGATAAAGACTTATGATGTCTGGCTGAGTCTCGTTCCCACTCATCTAGATCCATCATACGATCCGGAATATATTGAGAACTGGAATGGAAATTAGAACCGATCAATTGATTATCTTTAGCACTCATATTTTATTTCCTTATATTTATACTCAATTTTATATTTACCTAAATTTAGGCTTTATATAAAAAGAAGCTTGATCACAAGCTCCTTTTTTTAGATTATTTTAAGAACTTACTCAGCACTTTCTTGCCTTTTACGCTATCGTCCATGCTCAGATCATCATCTTTTTTCTCATCAGATAGTTTAGTTTTATCTTTATGAGATTTATAATAACAACCTAAAGCAACACCTGTTCCTAAAGTCAGAATTGTTTTTAACATGTGGCACCTCTTAATGTATTTAAGCAACCTCTATACTGAACATCTTTTATGTAAATTTCCCTGTTAGTTTTTTTACTTTTCTTAAGAAATGAAATCTTATGTAATCATATAAAACATAAACATTTAGTCAAAAAATCCATAAGCCATTAAAAATAATAAATTTATCTTCATATTGAATTATATATAGATTTTTCACCATATATCTCGAAACAAGTTAATAGAAAAGTATAAAAACTTTCAAAATCAAAACAAATGATATAAAAAAATTGATTCTTCTGGACTTACCCTAAATAGATGCATATTTTTCACGAAGGAGAAATAATAATGGCTAAAATAAAAGCCTTTGAATCTACATCTATTCAGGACTTAGAAAATAATATTAATGAGTGGCTTAGAAATGAGTTAACGAAATATAATCATCAGGTCAATATCAAACAAATCAGCCATAGTTATGCGAATGAAAATACCCTCTTCAAATTTACAGCCCTACTTGTTTATGAATATAACTAAAAGATAGGGATGTCTGATTAAGCTGGAAATCTGGCTTAATCAGCTCTCCTACAATGATTTCGTCATTATTTTTTCTTTACGTTGTTTCTAAACACTCCTACTACTCACAATAACAGGGTTAACGGACACAATAAGAAACCCAAAACGCTTCATAATCACAAAATGACCAGCGTTTAGGGAGAACTTGATATGCCACAATATTTGCGGATAGCTGAAAAAATTTACCAAGAACTTAAGGAAAATAAAGAATTTAGCAATGATCCGTTAGAAAATTTAAATAAATTGATGATTGAGCTTCGTAAAGAAATAAAAGATTCTAAATTAAAATTACTTTATAACTTTATTGATTTTGAAGAGTGTCTCAATAAGCCCAATGCTGAATGTAAAATTCAGCTGGATATTAGCCTTATACCGACCTTAAAGAATGAAGGTGAATTCATCTTATGGTTGGCAGGTTTTATCCAGCGAATTACCACAGATGGGAAGAAAAAGCTGCCACCTATTCGCAAAGAGATACCACCAGAATTCAAATATACCCAGCCTAAAGAAGTCAAGAAAGCCGTGGCCGTGCAGCCTGAATACTCTAAAAGTGGAGAATTGATCAACTCCTACTTTAAGTCAGATGAATTTATAGAGGCATTCAATAAAAGTCACTAATTCACAAAAATAGAAGTGGGCTCTTGACCGTTCACACTTCTATTGATTTGCTGAAATCATTCAGCAGCCGCCTTTTAAGGGCGGTTTTCTTTTGCCTAGACATATTCCAACGTATAAAAAACCCTATTCACAAAGAATAGGGTTTCGAGACTTTAATAGAAACTTTCTATTTGCTCAAATCTGTGGTGCGATTCCATGCATCACGTGAAGCATGTCGTGCCTCTTCCCAAGACAAACGCGAGTCCGCTTTGCCTTCTTGGTCCCAATGTGTTCTTAACTCAGGTTCGACTTCTTCGAAAGCCACATCAGGATCATATCCATAACGTTTTTCATAACCTACGCGATATGCACCTCGGTAATCCCGATCATAGTCCAGATCAGGATATTTGGCTTTTGCCTCATTATAATAAGGCTGGTTAAGATAGTTTTCGCGCCAGTAAGCATCTTCTACCGTAGGATCAATGGCCTCACCGACTGCATTACCAGCTAATCCACCAACAAAAGCACCAACGGCGCCACCGACTAATGTCCCTACAGGTCCACCAGCACTACCAATGGTAGCACCTGCAACCGCACCACCTGCTGCCCCAACACCCGTGCCGACTGGATGTGAACCAGGTTCACCGGTAATTGGATCTGCATTTAATTCTTTTTTCACTTCGTCAGATGAATTTTTAATACGTTCACGATCATATTGGTCATTATTTGTCATGGTTATTCTCCTTAAAAATATTTACTTGAAACCTTCTGATGAGATAGAAGTTTCAATCAATGAACTATTTACAGTTTCAGACTAAATAAATTCTTTGTTAAAAACCGTTATAAGAATTTTTTTTAAGTTAATGACGATGACTTCAAGTAAAGAAAGAAATATATTGAAATAGATATAGAAACTTATTGAAATAAAAACCCTCATAAAGAGGGTATAAATATTTTAAACTTTATTATATTCAGGTCAGACTATCTTTGTCTTTATTCAAATATTTTGTATATTCTGTCTGATATTTCTGAGCAAGCTCCTTTTTTTGATCATCAGCTAAAATTTTACCTGCTTGCTGGAAGAAACTATGCTCCTCCTCTTGTAAATGATGATGCACCACTTCAGATAATTTCTTGGCAATCGCGAGCCAACCAGAATTACTAAATTCAGTCTCTGTGAGTTTTTCCAGTAACTCATCCATTTCATGGTGCTCAGATAAAGCATGTCGGGTGATGTTCAAGCCTGCATCAGACATCATCAATGGAATATATAGAAAGCGATCCTCAGCTACTGCATGCGCAAATAGCTCATTTTTTAACAATTCAAATAGCTCTCGTCTTTCTGTTGTATCTCCCGAGGTTTGGATGAGCTTTTCAGAAAATGCTCTTTGCTTTTCATGACTTTCTCGCAAAGCTTCAAATATCGTCAATTCTTTTTCACGTTTTGGCATATTTTATCTCTTTAGGCTATAGTGAAAAATTTATATTAAAAATCAGTTTGATAAACTATTTCTAAAAACACTTTATTTTAATATCTTACTGGCTTCTACTCATTTAAGGAGTATTGATGCTGGATCAACACTCCTCCATGCTGGCAATGTTTGGCTAATGTCGATTGAAACTATTAATAAAATCTCCATGCTTAAAATAGGAAATTATCTGTTCTGCATTTTTATCATTGCTCATGAATCCGATCTGCTTAAGGTCGCTATGCACTGTAAATTCGGGTGGGATATTTTCTACAATCGGCGGAATTCTCTTTTTCCCGCCAACTGTAATTTTCTCAATGAATCCCGCTAACCACAGCACAAACTCATCCTGATATTTATAATTTGGAATTAAACTGACATCTATATTTAAGTAACCATCTATAATCTGGTTTTTAAAACCAGAATTAAACTCAATAAAATTATAAATAAGCTTCATATCCGTCCCTTTCAGCTCTTTACGAATTTGCTTGAGTAAATAATTGATATATTCGGCTGGAGCTTGCGTAAACTTATTTTCGTCTTTAAGGTTTTTATAAACTTTTTCAGCAATACGCAAATATTGTGGCATTTCGAGGGTCCTCCACTTTTTTGTATTCTTCCTTATTATCTAAAATTAATTTTTTCAATTTGTAATCATTTTTACTTTTATTGTGTCCTATATTGTTTTTATGATAATAGATTCATATTTAGTAATAATTATAGAATATTTAGCTCCTAATCTAAATTTTTTTTGTACCGATGTAATCCATAAAAACTCAATTCATAAGAGAATAATTCTCATATCTAACAATTCGTTACTTGTGGTTCAGGCTAGTTCTTGGCATCGTTTGTCCATTGCTTTATTTTTAGGAATCTCCTGGCTATGGCTAGTCCAGCACAAGCTATAAGACATAAATTACTTAACACTTTCTTTTCAAGACATTCTGTTTGGTTTCTTTGTATTTTCATTGCTTTAAGTATTACGTGGTTCAAAACAATTTATACGCCACATAGTATTTATTACTTTATTTCAGACACCTTGCTCAATGGTCTGTGGTTAGTCACCAGTTTACTCAGTTTGGTAGGTCTCCATGATTTATTGCAAAAGAAACATGCCATTTTAAGAAACTACCCGATTCTGGGACATTTCCGTTTTATTTTTGAAGATGTCCGTCCAGAAATCCGTCAGTATTTCATTGAATCAGATCAGGATGCGCTTCCCTTTTCACGCATGCAACGTAGTCTGGTTTATCAACGTGCCAAGAATGAAAATGCAGATAAACCGTTTGGGTCAATTATTGATGTTTATGATCCAAATTACCGTTTTATTGTCCATTCAATTGCACCTTGCCCGCCATCTGACCCAGCTTCATTTCGTGTACAGATTGGTAATGCACAATGTAGCCAGCCTTACAGCGCATCGATTATGAATATCTCTGCAATGAGTTTTGGCAGTTTGAGTGCAAATGCGATTCGTGCACTCAATAAAGGTGCAGCTTTAGGTAACTTTTATCATGACACAGGCGAAGGTAGCTTAAGTCCTTACCATTTAGAAAATGGTGGTGACATTGTCTGGCAAATTGCCAGTGGCTATTTCGGTTGCCGTACGCCACAAGGTCTATTTTCACCAGAAAAATTTGCTGAACAGGCAAAAAACCCAAAGATCAAAATGATTGAGGTGAAGCTTTCTCAAGGTGCAAAACCGGGTCATGGCGGTATTTTGCCAAAGCATAAGATTACAGAAGAAATTGCCGCTATCCGTGGTATTTCCCGTGATCATGACTGTATTTCACCGTCTAAACACCCAAGCTTTAATACCCCGATTGAAATGATGCACTTTATCCAGCAGCTTCGTGAACTTTCTGGAGGCAAACCGGTTGGCTTTAAATTATGTATCGGTCAGCCTTGGCAGTTTATGAGCATTGTGAAAGCCATGCTGGAAACTAAAATTGTGCCTGATTTTGTGGTGGTAGATGGTTCAGAAGGTGGTACAGGCGCAGCACCAATCGAGTTCAGTGACTATATTGGGACCCCTTTAAGAGAAGGTTTACGCTTTGTACATAACACGCTGGTCGGTGCTGGGTTACGTGACCAAATCAAAATTGGTGCCAGTGGTAAAATGATCAGCGCCTTCGATATTGCCAGTACTTTTGCATTGGGCGCAGACTGGGTCAATTCAGCACGTGGCTTTATGTTTGCAGTAGGCTGTATTCAGGCACAAAGCTGTCATACCAACCAATGTCCAGTAGGTGTTGCGACACAAGATAAAGACCGTCAAAAAGCGATTGATGTTCCAAGTAAAGCAGAACGTGTCTTTAACTTCCATAAGAACACCCTACATGCACTTTCTGAAATGATCGCAGCGGCTGGCCTCAATCATCCTTCAGAAATTAAAGCGCATCATTTAGCTCAACGTATGAATGATCGTGAAATTAAAAACTATGCACAGATCCATTTCTTCTTAAAGGAAAATGAGTTGTTGCTTGGTGATTTAAAAGATGAAGACAATTTCTACTATCGCATGTGGAAACTTGCCGACCCAAATCATTTCTAATTTTTGTAAAAAAGGCCACTCAAGAGTGGCTTTTTTATGGCATATACAAGAAACAATTAGCGGCTAATTAAGCGATAAATAGCAAAAATTGCAATCATCAGAATCAACAAGAATTTCAGATAAGACGTCCAATTGTACTGTGAGCCCTTACCTTGCCAGATTTGTACGTCTACAGACTGAAATTGAATATTTGTGGCTCCCATCAATTCAGCATGAACGGCGTAATTCATCCCGTTATTCGACTCACTCACTGAAAATGGATCTGAACTAATCACCAGCAAGATGGGTTCATTTGCCTCATAATCATGCCGATCATTGCTCTGAAATACTTCAGGATGATAGCCATTCGAGGTCTCACTTTGAACACCTCCCATCCACTTCAACTCGGTTTCACCAGACTGTATGGTTACACCTTTCACAACAAGCACAAAACGATAAGGATTTTTTGTTGCATCCGCCTGAAAGCTAATTCCCACATTTGGTCGTTGAAAAGTGTCCTTCGGTTTATCAATGACGGCCTTATTTAAAGCCTGAATCTCACTCGAAGTTAACAGGATCGAATTCACCAGATTTTCGCCATATTCTCCAGCTTTGGGCTCATGTTTCACCTGACCGCATGCAATTAAAATGATACTGACACCCAGCATGAATACAGCTCGAATCCAATTCATTCTAGCTTTGAGATGAGAATTTTTACTAAATCCTTTCATTTAAAAAACACTCACTGCAATATGACGATCTAGCATCCAGCGAACCACAGGACCTTGCTGTTCCACAGGTAAAGATAAAATGTATTCAAAAGTTCGTATAACGACTTCACACTGTTTATTTTTGTCCTGCGCAGTTTCACCCGCATTGATCAAGTCCGCATCGGCCCCATAATCCTGTCTTAACTTTTCTGCAATCTGAATCCACGCTGGCGGAGCTTGCATGCGGTCTACCACTGAATGCGTGCCTTGATGAGTTAAAATATAATCAAGCGCAGCGGCGGTCTGTTGTTGCGTGGCGACACTCAGCAAATTTCTTCGTTCATCTAGCGTTGTTTTAGCATAGAGAGGAAATGCAATCGGGAAACAATTGCCTCTGCGTTTGGCATCATAAAGTTGCTGTAAATAGGCTTTTGCCCATAAACGTTGTCCCTCGTCATCTGCTTGCTTCTCAACAATCTCTCGAAGTTTCCACCACAAAGTACTGCTGACGGCAGCAAGCATTTCTTCGGTTTGAACTGCAGCATTGGCCGTTTGCTGAATACTTTCGTAGTCTTTAAAGGCATGTTGTTTCAGCTGTTGTAGTAAAATAATCTGATCCAGAAGGTTCTGACGTTGCTCAACTGGATTGTTCTGTACAGCTTGCCCAGAGGTTAACTCGTGCTGTGAGCAATGATTTAACAAAAAGAAAACTGTGAAAATAGCCCCAATTACAATAAATGCTGCTCTCATTGCGCATTTCCTTGTTATTTTAATATTTGAAAATGAATAACTTAAGATAACCCATGTTTAACGTTTAAATGAACAGGTGGAACTGGTCTGGGTCACCAAAGTATTGGTAGATGCATTGCAACTTAAATAAATACCGCCATCTTCAGTGCAGATTCTTGCTGCATAAAGCTGACTATTATTTTCTAGCAATTGCGCTGGACGATCTGTATAACGGGCGAATCTCTGCAAAGCCTGAATGCGCTGTTTACATTGGCTGAACTCAAGTATGGTTTTTTGAAATTCGGATCTAGAAGTCACGGTTCTCGTTTTATTGCTTGCCAAATCCTGTGTATAAGCATTTTTCTCATGCATAATGGCTTGCTGCCGTTGTTGCTCCATCTTACGGCAATCACCCGTAAAACCATCAGCAACCGAGCCTGTACAAGCCGTTTTTTGGCTGGATTGAATCGCACATGGCCGACTTTGATAGGTTGTACCCTGATTGGTTACACATTTATATAGCTCTTCTGCACAAACTGGAAAAGCAGTACAGAGCAGAATAAAGACACAAAAACCCCTTAATGTACCTTTTTTCATTATTTCCCCGAATATCTAATGCATTGATATTTTTTATAATATTCGGGATTCTATCACTTAAGTAATGGCTAAAAAAGTAAAATCAGTAGTAATAATGGTTAGGTTTCGCATGTAAAAATGCTGGAATCAGACCAGTCAGCGCCGCACGAATATCCGCACGCTCATTAATCAATTGGTGTGAGCCTTCTTCTAACATCAGCAAAGTCTGTAATCGAAACTTCCGACGAATATATTCAATGTTATAACGCCAATCCACAGTTTGATCGAGAGCACCCTGCGCTAACCAGACCGGAAT
This sequence comes from Acinetobacter vivianii, assembly GCF_014635885.1. Lineage (GTDB taxonomy): Bacteria > Pseudomonadota > Gammaproteobacteria > Pseudomonadales > Moraxellaceae > Acinetobacter > Acinetobacter vivianii. The sequence continues at coordinate 126,501 of NZ_BMDR01000001.1, read as the reverse complement.
ACGGCAAGCTGGGCGCTGCTCCATTTCAAGCATCCACTTCGACATCGCAAGAATCCAGTCCATCCCCATCATCCGAGGCTGCAAAGGATCAGTTAGGCGGATAAAACGTAGAAACTCGGGGTTGTGATTATTACGACGGAAATGTCGCGGCACTTGACTCTTAATACGGCGGATAATACCCAGCCCGACCGAGTTATGCCACCATGCCGTTTTTGCTGGTCGAATCAATGGAGAAAGTAATAAAACCCGATCCACAATTGGGTCTTCGCGGCGTTCAGCAAATTCGAGTAAATGATGCATCCAGATGGCACCACCCGTACTTTGCCCAATTCCCAACCACGGTTTTGGTAATTGCTTGGCACCACGAACTGCATCATAAACAGCATGTAAGACTTGCTGATAATGATCAAAATTCTGAATACTCGCAGGTGAACCATTACTGAGACCATGTCCAGGAAGATCATAGGTCACAATACTAAATCCCTGATCCAGAATTTCCTTGATAATGGGTTGATAAATACCACTATGTTCCAGATAACCATGTAATAAGCACACGGTACCCTGAATCTTTTGCTGTTTCGGCTGGAAGACCTGCACATGCAAACGAAACAATGGCATTTCCACATAACCTTGCCAATGTTCACAATCCAGCAAATTTAAACCATAGAGTTTGCGATAAGCCTGTAATGGTTTTGATGGCTCGACTATCGCTGATAGATCCAAAGGTTCCAGTACCTGCGGTGTGGTTTCACGATTTGGAACAGGCAAATCCAGTTGTTTTAGAATTGTCGGATTTAAAAATGGAATATTGGACATTATGGTATCTCTCGACAATCACTTGAACCAATCAACATATCACGAATTGTTGCCAGCATTTCGTAGTTTGCACGGCGACTGTGGTCATAGTTTTGTTCGCTAGGACGCCAGTCTGTCAAAGTGGTTGGCATAGGTGCAATGACAGGAACCGTTTCAATACCGCTTAAGGCAAATAAACGGCGGGTACGAGGCATGTGATATTCATCGGTAATGAGGATCACCGTTGGCGCCCCACCTTTCTTTTGTAGCAATAAAGAGCTGAATCTGGTGTTTTCACAGGTATTCATACTTCTATTTTCAAGAAGTTTTGCCTCTATGCCACGCTCTTTTAACCACGCCTGCATATAAGGCGCTTCAACACCACTCAACACGATAGGCAAAGCATATTTTTGCTCGACCTGAAGCGTTTTTTCCAAACGCAAACGGGTGTAATTGTTTACCACGATATCTTTACCATTTGCGCCCAGCGTTAAACCGCCGCCCAGCACAACAATGGCATTTGGCTGAGAAATATTTTGTGGTTCAGGTGTACCATCTTTATTCTTTTTCAGCTCAATCAGATCTTTATTGGTCTCGTCTTTATCATCTTCATTGACAGGTAATTCGATTGGATAAGTTTCTAAAAAAGCAATGTATTTACCCATCAAAGCCTGATTATCCGGTGTATTCCACTGCAGAAAATCTAATGGCGTTGTAATGGTGACTGCTGAACTTGCCTGATCCTGATCAGGTCGCTCACCCATCAAGGGAATATTCGGTTGCTTCTTTTCTTCAGCACTTTCTTTTTCCTGCTCCTCAGCAATCAGCTCTTGCAGCAATTTATAACGTGCCTGAATCAGTCTTAAATCTTCAGATTTCTCTGACTGAAAAGATCTTTCCATCAACTTGAGATAAGCCTGTCGTGCAATCCACAGATTCGAACCAGGTTCTAAAGTCTCATGCTCACTCAAAGCTGCGGGTTTTTGGCTTTGTGCTGCGACCTCATTCACATCTACAGGCACAAAGCGGTTGAGCCCTTTAACCACCAGTTGTGAATAAAAAGGTGAATATAAAAAAAGTACAAAACAGCCCAATAGCACAAATAATATGGTAATTACTCGTACTAAACTGACCATCCAATGCACTTTAGCCATAAATCTCCTCATCCACTATGCGCTTGAATCAAACCGTGTTCACTATATAACACAGGTTCAGGTTCGAGCTGAATACTAAACTTTTGTTTTACATCACTTTGTACAGCCTGATAGGTATTTTTTACATCCGTCAGTGCTGCATCGGCATAATTGACCAAAACCAAAGCCTGCTTGTGAAACATGCCAACTGGCCCTAATTGCTTACCTTTCCAGCCCGTTTGGTCAATCAACCAGCCTGCTGCCACTTTAACATTGCTATTCGGCTGTGGATAATGCGGTATGTTAGGAAATTGTTGAGTAATTTTGTCAAATTCAGCTTGGGACAAGATCGGGTTCTTGAAAAAACTTCCCACATTCGGGAATTCTTTCGGATCTGGTAACTTGCTTTGACGAATAAGGATGACCTGATTTTGCAAATTTTCTGCGTTAAGCTCATCGCCCACAGCTTGCTTTAAGTCACCATAATTCAATCTGAGATCCGCTTTTTTCAGCAGTTTAAAAGTGACACTCACGATGATGTAACGATCTGGATCATCTTTGAAAATACTGTGACGATAAGCAAAATGACAAGCTTGAGCTGGAATGGAGTCAAACTGTTTCAATTTACGGTCGTAAACCTGAACAGAATCAATAAACTCTCCTGCTTCGACACCATAAGCACCAATATTTTGTACTGGAGAGGCACCCACTAAACCTGGAATCAAAGCCAGATTTTGTAAACCGAACCACTGCTGCTGGGTGCTGTATAAAACAAAGTCGTGCCAGACTTGACCTGCACCGACCTTAACAGTCACCGTATCCGCATCTTGAGTAACAACATCAATGCCCTGAATATTTAAATGAACAATCAAAGCCTGTATTTGCTGTGGCAATAACACATTACTACCGCCAGACAATACCAATACATTGAGTTGATGCTGTTCAGCAAAATCCAGCGCTGCAATCACATCATTTGGCTGATTGATCTGAACATAATGTGAAGCAATAGCATTAAGATTTAATGTATTTAAATGTTTAAGCGAAACCTGCTCTTGTACTTGCATGTTAAATTAAATCCTATGACCCTGCTGTTATTTGCTTTTTAAAAATATCGACCCATGCTTTACTGCTTGATTCACACTGATCCAGCACTCGATCAAAACCATCTGCGCCACCATAATAAGGATCTGGAACAGCTTGCTGCTTGAATTGAGGATCATGCTCACTCATCAGGGCGATTTTTGCCCGGATCTGCGCTGAACCAAATTGCTGAGACGCTTTTTGCATGAGTGCCTGAATATCATCTAAGTTTTCATGATCCATTGCCAAAATCAGGTCGAACTCAACAAAATCATTCAGGTTAATTTGTCTTGCACGCAATGCAGACAAATCATAACCACGCTGCGTGGCATGTTGCTGACTGCGTGCATCAGGCGCCTTGTTGGGATGATAGTTACTGGTTCCAGCTGAATCGACAAGCACGTCCAAGCCATGTGCATCACAATAATGTCTGAGAATTGCCTCTGCGGTTGGAGATCGGCAAATATTGCCTAAACAGACACATAAGACTTTATACTGTGTTTTCATTACAAAACAGTTCCGACCATTTAAATGTTGTGGAGATAAAAATATTGCCTGCAAAATTCCAGCAAACAAAGGCACCGCACGTAAAACTCATTATGCATGAATTGACCATTGTGACATCTCGTATTTTGTCAAAAATTGCTTTGATTTGAAAGGAAATCGTGTTGATCATTATTGAAAATTCTTTATGAATATGTACTTTTTTGGAATTAAGGATGAATGGAAATGACATATCAATTATCAAAAGCTTCACTCAACTCTGAATCTTTAATGGTGATTACCAAAACATTAAAATCTATTATTTTTAGAAAGCGTTGTTTTTGCTAAACTCACACACGCCCTTCCAAGCAAATCAGTCCATTCCTCGGTCAAAAAATTCTAAAATTTTGATGCTAATAGGAAACTTTAATGAAAACTGAAACGATTCAAGGCCGCTTATTATTTTTAAAAGAAGCTGAGAATTTAAAAAATGTAATGCGTAGCTCTCATACCTCCAAGGGTCGAAATGAAAGTACTGCTGAACATACCTGGAGATTGGCTCTACTCGCATTAGTTTTTGAAGATGAATTAAAAGAGTTAGATTTTTCAAGAGTCCTAAAGATGTGTCTGGTACATGATTTAGGTGAAACACTGAGTGGTGATGTTCCTGCAATTGAAAAACAGAATTATCCCAATAAAGATGTACAAGAACGCAATGACCTACTTCAAATTACTCAATCATTAGATGAGCCGCTGAGAAGTTCATTACTCGGTCTCTGGGAAGAATACGAAGCGGGACAAACCCAAGAAGCGATCGCAGTAAAAGCGTTAGATAAGCTTGAAACGATTCTTCAGCATAATCAAGGCATCAACCCTGATGATTTTAATTATGAATTTAACCTCACCTATGGTGAGAAATATACAGATAAACACCCTTTATTTAAAAGTATCCGTGAACTTCTAGATGCTGAAACGATGCAAAATCTGAATAATAGATAAAATAACAACGGATCGGTATTTTCTAAATAGAGATATTCCGATCATTCTTGAAAATGCCAATCCTCAAAATTGGCATTTTTCATTTATATATTTTTATCAATTTAAGTTATACAACCCTAACCATTTACTCACTTGTCAGAGGATGGATTAGAAGAAATATTAAATAAATATTTTAGACTGACTGGTCAATAGACAGAACTGTCTTTATTTAATAAAATAGCACGGTAAATCGCTGCCGTGAGTAAATTTTATATGCCAACTCGATATATCGTTGTAGGGTGTCCCACAACTGGTGGTGGTAAAGTCATCACAGGCAATCGTAATTTTTTAGTCAATGGTCAAGCAATTGCATGTATCGGGGATGAAGCAACCTGTCCGAAGCATACTGGTGTTTCGATTATCATCACAGGTGACTCTACAACTCAGCTTGGTGGTAGATCAGTGGCACGTATTCATGACTCACTTTCTTGTGGATGTAAGTTACTTCAGCCAGAAGAAGCCTAAGCTGCGTCCGAAGTCTTTGATCAATATCCTCCATTTTATGGTTAAAGGATATAAAGCTATCTATCATTTTAAAAATATTCATTCATCAATAATCTTCCAGCGGCGGGCTTCCCTTTTACCTGATTAAAACTGCAATATTTTCCAATAATAAAAATAACTAGCGACTCAAACGATGTATTCGAAGTATTTAAGGCTCGGGATATGTTCAGAGTAAAATTCACATGGAACATCAAAAAGTTTTAAGCACAAGAAAAAACAATATTCATTATTATTTTCAATAGTTTGAATAATAAACTATCTAAATATTTATACATTACTGGGAATGGTATCAACAGCTCAAAATTACACTTTTCAAGGGCATCTTATGTTAATTTATTTGAGCAATGACCTATCGTCACACGATAAGAAATATAGTATTTATGATGAAAAAATAAGGATGTATGTATGAACCCGTTTCAATTTCAAACCGTTCCCAACATCATTGCGGGTCTAGGTTCTATACAAGAACTTAAAAATATTTTAACCCAACATAATTATCATAAAGTCCTGATCGTGACCGATACAGGCATTATTCAGCATCAGTTGCATCAGCCGATTCTTGATATTTTACAAGAGATTGATTTGGCGCATATCATCTATTCAGATATTCAGGCTGATCCGCCCGAACATATCGTTTTAGAAGCCGTAGATTTTGCCAAGCAAGAAAAGATCGATGTCATCCTAGGGTTTGGCGGTGGCAGTTCAATGGATGTTGCCAAAATCATTGCTTTGCTTGCACACCCAGAGCAGCAACAGCAGCTCAGTGAAATCTATGGTGTCAACCAAGCCAAAGCACCACGTTTACCACTTATCTTGATACCAACCACCGCAGGTACAGGCTCTGAAGTTACCCCGATTTCGATTGTCACCACAGGTGCAACCACCAAAATGGGCGTGGTCTCTCCGATCCTCTATGCGGATGTCGCCATTTTAGATGCAACTTTTACACAGGGACTTCCTGCACATATCACGGCGGCAACAGGCATAGATGCAATGGTTCATGCCATTGAAGCTTATACCTCGAATATTAAAAAGAACTTTTATGCCGATATGCTGGCGAAAAATGCGTTGAAATTACTGAATCATAATCTGGCTAAAGTTCTCAAGAATGGTGCTGATCTGGAAGCGCGCCAGAATATGTTAGTTGGTTCAATGTTGGCAGGTCAGGCGTTTGCCAATGCACCAGTAGGTGCCGTACATGCCCTCGCCTATCCACTTGGTGGACATTTCCATCTATCACACGGACATACCAATGCATTGGTACTGGTCGAGGTATTAAAATTTAATGCACCCAAAGCCAAACAGCATTATGCGGAATTAATGCAACTCTTAGATCCACGAAGTACAGGCTGTACAGATGGCTTATGTGATTTGTTTATTGATCATATGCAAAACCATCTAGATCAAAGTGGCCTGATTCTAAAATTAAAAGATCTGAATGTTCCAGAGGCCAAGCTTGCTCAACTGGCTAAAGATGCCATGCTGCAAACCCGACTCTTGCAAAACAATCCAAGAGAAATGACCGAACAAGATGCTTTACAGATTTATCAGGCGATTTATGCATGAGTAAACCCATTTTAAAAACACGAGAACAATTTAAATTCTTTTTTCCGATCCAGACCCGTTGGGCTGATAACGATATCTATGGTCATGTCAACAATGTGACCTACTATAGTTATTTCGATACAGCTGCCAATTCATTGCTGATTCAAAAAACGGGTTTTAACATTCACAACAGTGAAATTATTGGTCTAGTGGTCGATTCAGCATGTAGCTTTCTACAGGAACTTTCATTCCCCGAAATGGTTGAGGTTGGTGTAGCGATAGGAAAAATTGGCAACTCATCGCTTAGATATGAGCTGGCAATTTTTAAACAGGGTCAGCCTCAAGCAGCAGCACAAGGGCATTTTGTGCATGTATTTGTTGATCGTGAACATCGAAAAAGTACTGCTATTCCTCCAGCAATGCGGGAAGTCCTTGAGCAATATTTGCTGCCGAGTGAATAAAATTAATATAAAAAAGCAAAGCGATTAATCTTTGCCTTTTTATTAATACTTAAGGTTTCAATTGAATATTATGCAATTCTGCATCAAAGGTTTCGACCAAGCTCTTGATGGTCGGTTCCTGATGTAGCAATTCGACGGCACGATTAAATGCTTTTTGCTTACGTTGATTTTGCATCAACAACGGCGTGTTTGAATCCACCGCACCATATTGCACATTAAAATATGTTTGAGGCCATTGTGCTTTTAAAGCATCTTCCAAACCATGTTGTAACTGTGACAGCATGCCTTCATATTCCTGAGGAATCAGGAAGATAGATGCGCCATTGATCTGGCCTTGCATAATGCCATGTTGTGCCAACTCTTGCACCGCAGGCGAAAGCTGGCTGGTTCTAAACCAGTATTCCCATTTTTCCAGATTCCATTCGCCTTCCAAGCTCTGCTCACTCAACTTAAGAATATCTTGCGGCATTAAATTGCCCAAATCTTCTTGAGTAGAAGCAACCGCATTCGCTGGTAACTCAACAGCGATTTCCGCCACTGGTTCATCGATAACAGTAACAGCTTGTTCTGTCGCCATCACAGGCTGTGATTCTAGAGGCAACTCATCTACTGACAGCGCTGTTTCAGTATTCTCTTCAACTGGGAAAATCAGAACGTCTTCCGAATCTGTAATACTCGATTGAACAACTTCTGTCTGTGCTGAATTTTCCAGTCCGATCAACTGACCCGCTTCTGCATCAAACACCATCAAATTGCTATCTGAATTTTGCGCAACAGGTTCAGGTTCAGGTTCAGGTTCAGGTTCAGGTTCAGGTTCAGGTTCAGGTTCAGGTTCAGGTTCAACACTAACTGCTTCTTGCTGAACTGCAAGCTGATTTTCTGGATTTAAATTTTGTACTGGTTGCTGAACTGCTAGTGCTGCAATCTGGGTAACTGGCGTTGCACTTACAGTGACTTCATTTAAGCTCATCGGTCTAAACGCAAGCAAGCGTAATACCGTCATTTCAAAGCCTTGCTCTTGCGTCACCGCAAGTTGTAGCTCAGCACGCCCTTTGCAGGCAATTTGATAATAAAGCTGTAAGTCCTGAGCAGAAATTGACTTCGAAAGCTGCAAAATTTTCTGATTGATTTCTTCACTATATTTTAGTGCAAGATCTGGTAAATATTGCAATAAAGCAAGTTCATGTAAGGTTGAAACCAGTTGGTCCAGAACCAGAGACACATCGAGAGCTTGCTGTCTAAATTGCAATAGCAATTGACTCACGCGTGCTTGCTGATTTTGATGAATCGCCAAAATCAGGTCATAAATAATAGTTCGGTCAATCAGGCCCAACATATCTTTGACATCTTGATGATGTACGGCGCCCTGACCATAGGCAATCGCCTGATCCGTTAATGACAATGCATCACGTAAAGAGCCTTGTGCAGACTCGGCAATTTGCCAAATCGCATCCTGATCCGCTTCAATATGTTCTTTATTTAAAATCGCGGTTAAATGTTCTGTAATTTCATCGACGGCCAAAGGACGCAAGGTAAATTGCAAGCAGCGCGAGATGACAGTAATCGGTAATTTTTGTGGATCTGTGGTCGCAAACAGGAATTTGACATGTTCAGGCGGCTCTTCCAAAGTCTTTAACAAGGCATTGAATGAATGCGTTGAAAGCATGTGTACTTCATCGATCAGGTAGACTTTGAAACGACCTTGCGTTGGTGCATAAGGAACATTGTCGAGTAACTCACGGGTATCTTCTACTTTGGTCCGTGATGCCGCATCGATTTCAATCAAGTCGATAAAGCGGCCTTCATTCACCGCTTTACATGTGGTACATACTTCACACGGCGTCGATGTTACACCTGTTTCACAGTTTAAGCATTTGGCTAAAATACGGGCAATTGTGGTTTTACCAACGCCACGCGTACCCGTAAACAAGTATGCATGGTGCAAACGGCCGCGTTCCAGTGCGCTGGTTAAAGCACGAGAAACATGGTTTTGCCCCACTAACTCATTGAAATTACGTGGACGGTATTTTCTTGCCAGTACTTGATACATGTATGCTCCTTTTCGCCTGTTAAGCATACTGTTTTTTTGAAAGACTGTGAACGAATACGCGTCCAATTGATCAAGATTAAGTACATTCTTTAATTTTTAAGGCTGATTTCTAGCGTTTCTCTTGGTTTTATACAAGACTTGCACCAACATTCAACTCAAGGGACAATACACACCAATTTAAATGTTGTTGGTTTCATTTCCCATGTCTCAATCTTTAGCGGTACTCGGCGGCATTACCGCAGAACAATTTCTTAATGAATATTGGCAAAAAAAACCTTTACTAGTTCGTAATGCTATGCCTGAAATTATTGGCCTCTTAGAGCCAGCAGACGTACAAGAGCTTGCATTGGAAGAACATGTCACTGCCCGCCTGATTCGTCAAAAAAATAAAAATCCAAATGAGTGGCATGTTAAATCAGCGCCACTGACCAAAGGTGACTTCCAGAAATTACCGAATCTATGGACACTGTTAGTTCAGGCAGTTGATCATTACTCATTCGATATTGCTGAGTTATGGAAAAAATTCCCGTTTATCCCACAATGGCGTCGCGATGACATCATGGTGTCTTATGCACCAAAAGGTGGTTCTGTTGGAAAACACTTCGATTTTTATGATGTGTTCTTGGTACAAGGTCATGGCCATCGTCGTTGGCAATTAGGTCAAATGTGTGACGATTCAACCCAATTTATTCCAGATCAGCCATTAAAACTTTTAGCTGAAATGGATGTGCATTTTGATGAAGTGCTCGCACCAGGCGACTTACTCTATGTACCACCTGGCTTATCGCATTACGGCGTTGCAGAAGATGATTGCTTAACCTTCTCATTTGGTTTCCGTATGCCAAATCTTTCAGAGATGATTGATCAGGTCAGTGATAAATTCGCAGAAAATACCTCACTCAAGAATCCATTGGCAGATATCGCACGTCAACAGACTGCACATCTGGGTGAAATTAATAGCACTGAGTTTGCCTATTTAAAAACTCAACTATTAGACTACCTCACCCAAGCGCCTGAATTTGATTCTGCGATCATGGCCTACATGAGTGAAGCAAGCTATCCAAATAACATTCCTGAACCTGAAGAAGTGGATGCGAATGATGTGGCTGAAGTGATTGGTGTGGATTACCAGATTATTTTAGAGCCTGCTTCAAGATTGCTTTACAGAAAACAGGGCGACTCTTTTGAATTCTGGGCAAATGGCGATACGGTTTGTATTTCAGCAGCATTCATGCCTTATTTAAAACAAATTGCAGATGGTGAAAGCCTATTACTGGATGAACGTTTTAATGAAGCGGAAATTCTGGAAGATATCGCACTCTTGCTCAACAATGCGATTGTGATGTTATTACCGCCAAATTAAACTATATACTCTCCAACATCTGGCCCGATAGAGAAGATTTTTCCCTATCGGGCTACCTCTATGAGAATCAAGAAAAAATAAATCCCTACTTTTTATATTGATTACATTTTATTGCTTGAATAAGATAATTTTTTTAATAGACTAAATTTAATTCATTACAAAAACATTGAATAGAAATCATGCTTATATAACAGCAAGGAGTACCACTTGTGTTTAAAAAAATTTTAGGTTTTTCTTTTCTCGCGACCTCTCTGATCCTTCAGACGAGCCATGCCTGTACTCGTGCAGTTTATCTAGGAAATAACAACCATATCATTACTGCCCGATCAATGGACTGGAAAGTAGATGTTGGTACTAACCTCTGGATTCTACCCAGCAATGTGATAAGAGACAGCAATGCAGGCCCCAAATCACTGAAATGGAAAGCCAAGTATGGCAGTGTGATCGCCACTGGTTACGACATTTCAACAACAGATGGCATGAATGAAGCCGGCTTGGTCGCAAATGTGCTATGGCTGGTCGAATCTCAATATCCAGACACCAAGCATTCGAATAAACCTCAACTCAGCATTTCCGCTTGGGCTCAATATGTACTGGATAATTATGCGACTGTTGCCGAGGCGGTCAGTGCGTTAGAAAAAGAACCTTTTGACCTAATTACTGACAGTGTACCTGGTGAGCAACGTCTTACGACCTTACATTTATCGATTTCAGATAAAACTGGAGACAGTGCAATTATTGAGTATATTGGCGGTAAACAAGTCATTCACCATGATAAAAAATATCAGGTTATGACCAACTCACCGACCTTTGACCAGCAACTTGCGCTTAATACGTATTGGCAACAAATTGGTGGAACTGTGATGCTACCTGGTACCAATCGCGCGTCTGACCGTTTCGCCCGTGCCTCTTTCTATATCAATGCCATTCCTAAAAATGACGATCCAAAAGATGCCCTTGCCTCGGTCTTTAGTGTAATTCGTAATGCATCCGTGCCATATGGTTTAAATACAGCAGAAGAACCGAATATTTCCTCAACACGCTGGAGAACAGTTGCCGATCATAAACAGCAACTCTATTTCTTTGAATCAGCAGTTTCGCCAAACGTGTTCTGGGTAGATTTAAAGAAAATTAACTTTAAAGATGGTTTAACCCGCAAACTTGATCTTGGAAAAGATCAACAGAATACTTTTGCCGGTGATGCAACCCAACAATTCAAGGTCACCAAGCCGTTTGCATTTCTTGGACCACAACTCCATCGTTAATCATGAAAGATTCATACACGAGAGAATGAAAAATGAATAAAACTTTATGCCTGCTTAGCCTGTGTATCGCTATAAGCGGTTGTTCAACTCTACCAGACTCTTCAACACCAGCCACATTAGATAATCTTGCAACAGCAGGTTCACTGAACTGTAAAGCCAATGAACTGTGTCCCAATGTTTTTGTTGAATGGGATAAACAACAAAAACAGCAATTAAGAGTCGAAACTGTGCTCAATAGTAGTTATGACTATTACGATATCAAAAGCATCACCTTCCTGATCGATGGGCGATCTTTCGCCTACCAACCTGTGGGCCCAACTGAACAAAAAAATATTAACCGTTTAATCCCAAGACGCTCTTCCAATAGCTTTATTGTTCCAAGCTCGTTTCTCTATGAGTTAAGAAAAGCTCAGAATGTTGAGCTTTCGATAGAAACCGACAAAGGTAACATTAAGCGCTCTGTCTACACGCCAAATCAACAGTCCACGCTTTACCAGAACTTTGTCAAGCTGATTGCAGGCTTACCAACACAAGCCTCAAAATCATAAAAAAGAAAATTATACGATTAAAGTCAGTTATTTATTTTAACTAAAATAACTGACTTTTAAATATTACAGTTTTATTAAAAACCCGTTCCAGAATCAATTTTTCAAAAATATTTTCTCTGATAAATAAATAAACCATAGCAAACAACAATTAGACACTGATCATTATTTTCCAAACGTTAAAGATTATTTGAATAAAACCACATATCTTGTAAAAACAATTAGATGAATTATCATCCATTTATTTTGATCAATAATTCTATTCAAAAGTTCAATTGAATAAACGTATTTCTGATTATTTCCTCAATATTCATATCGTTAATTTTTATACTCCCCTTGAAAAGAAAGCTCAAAGGATCAATTAAATAAATATTATTATTTTTCCCTATGATCTTTCTAAAATACCATGTAGAATCCCAGCGAAAATTGCATGATGAAATGCAACATGGTGCTCTTGGTGATGGGCTAACTTGAGGCGTTGTATGTCAAAAAAAGAAGATATTATTAACACAGCATTAAGACTTTTTAATTCGCACAGTTATAACTCGATTGGTGTTGATCGTATTATTAGTGAATCTGGCGTTGCAAAGATGACCTTTTATAAATATTTCCCTTCAAAGGAAAAACTTATTGAAGAGTGCCTGATCCAACGCAATATTAACCTTCAGACTTCTCTTAATGCAACTTTGGCAGAGTGTGACCAAACGGATCACCTAAGCCAGCTTAAAGCAATTTTTCAATGGTACTCGGCTTGGTTTAATAGCGAAGACTTCAATGGATGTATGTTCCAGAAAGCTTTAGAAGAAGTGATCAAGATTTATCCATCGACTTTACAACCAGCAACGCAGTACAAAATCTGGTTAACTGCGCTCGTTCAAAACTTGCTTGCCAATCTCGAAATTCGTAATCCGACGCATCTCGCTACTTTGATTGTCAGTATTTTAGATGGTATGACGATTCAAGCACACGTCAACAAACATTCCGTTGAAATGGATGAATACTGGAAGCGCGTTGAACATCTGATCAATTTTGAAAAAGAATTTGCATAAGTCATGTTATCCCTTTATGAATAGAGGGATAATAATTAGACAAATTTAAGCAAGATTTGAATAAAGAATTGAAAAAAATAAAGCGTGATTTATAATTATTATTGTGGCTCACGCTTGCGTCTGAGTGTAAAAAGAATAATAAATATTATTACCCTCTGGCGGTCGTACTTTCGCACTCCCGATCCTTCTTATGCAGACAGATCGTTCTGTCTTGTTTTTCATTATATATACTTTTTATCAAAGCACAATCTTTTTTTCGAGTTTTTTATATTTGTTAAATATATTAAGCACTTAATTTTATTTTTCAGTTTAACTACACAATAAAGTTGCCTGAAAAGATGTTTAATTCGATATAAATGAGATATAAAACACAATAAATAGATATAAAATTAACCAATTAACACTTTAAAGAAAAATTAAGATTTAATCAGCATTTTTTAATCATTTTATCAGTTTTACTTATATATATTTTCATTAAAAACCATTGCAAATAAGCAGTTTTACTACAACTTTTTCTTGCACTGACTTTATACTAGCCACGGCTGTAACGTAATGAGTATAAGTATGCAAAAGGATTTTGAGATCGACGCAATGAGAGAATCTGCGGGTACAATTGTCACTGTACTTAAATCTCTGGCTAATACCGATCGGTTAATTATTTTGTGCCATTTAGCTAAACAAGAGTTAAATGTTTCACAGATTGAAGAAATCACGCAAATCTTCCAACCTACCCTGTCTCAACAGCTCATGATGCTAAGAAAAAGCAATGCGGTATCTACCCGCCGTGATGGTAAACAAATTTTTTATTCAATTCTTGACCCAAAACTCAAAGCAATTTTAAACACTTTATATGAGCACTATTGTCCTCAAACATAATTGTTGAAGAAATTAAGATCATCATAGCTTTCTTTAGCATTTTTTCTGCATAATATATACAAATTTATGATTTAGACTATGATGCATGAAATTGTTCAACCGAAATGTTTCCAGACTATTTCCTGCACGAAAATGGTTAAGCGAGTATCAACTTTCAAGCTTTAAGTCAGACCTGGTTGCTGCGCTTATTGTACTGGCAATGCTGGTGCCACAAGGTATGGCTTATGCCATGCTGGCTGGACTGCCACCAATCATGGGGATATACGCCAGTATATTACCCATGATTATTTATGCATTTACTGGAAGTAGCACAACCCTATCTATCGGCCCTGTCGCCATTATTTCGATGATGGTATTTGCGGCATTAAATCCATTATTCCCTGTGGGCTCTACCGCCTATATCGAAGCGGCATGTCTACTGGCGCTTTTGGTGGGTATCATTTCGATGGTTCTGGGACTATTGCGTTTCGGATTTTTGATCCAGCTGATTAGTCATCCCGTTATTCAAAGTTTTATCATTGCTTCAGCATTGTTAATTGCATTGGGACAATTCAAGTTTCTACTCGATATTCCCTTACAAGCCAGTAATATTCCAGAATTTCTGATTAGCCTATCTCAGAACTTTCACCTTATTACATTTACAGGGATGAGTTTTGGCCTGATCTCGGTCTTATTACTTTTTTTGCTGCCGAAATTTATCCGCTCTGGATTTTTAAATAAAATCCTTCCGCTGGTGCTGGTATTGTCTTCTATTATTTTGCTGAGCTTGATGAACGAGAATACTCTGGGCATTAAAACCGTGGGTATCATTCCGACAGGTTTACCAAGCTTACATTTTCCAACATGGAATCTAAGCTTGGTTCAGCAGCTTCTACCGAGTGCCTTTATGATTGCCATGATCAGCTTTGTGGAGTCACTCGCGATTGCGCAGGCAACAGCATTGCAAAAGCGCGATGATTTAAACAGTAATCAAGAACTGATTGCTTTAGGTCTGGCAAATATTGCTGCAGGGATAAATTCAGGTTTTGCTGTTTCTGGAAGTTTATCCCGTACCGTTGTCAATGCGGATGCAGGTGCAAAGACTCCAATCTCAGGGGTACTTTCTTCATTATTTATGATTGCAGTCAGTTTATATTTTACTGGCTTTTTTCAAAATCTACCTTTAGCCGTGTTGGCTGCAACAATTTTTGTCTCTATCTGGAAACTGGTTACCCTTTCACCCTTTATTGAAACATGGAAGTACTCAAAAGCAGACGGCCTTGCCATGTGGGCAACATTTTTTGGTGTAACCTGTATTGATATCTCGACAGGATTGATGATTGGTATTATTTTAACGTTTGTTCTATTGCTGTGGAAAATTAGTCGTCCACATATTGCAGTGATTGGTCTGATCGAAGGGACTCAACATTTTAGAAATGTATCACGTTATGATGTCATCACGACACCAACCGTAGTTGCCTTTCGCGTTGATGAAAATCTGACTTTTTTAAATGCGCATGTGTTAAAAGGTCATGTAATTACGGAAGTCAGCCAAAATGCAGAACTGCAACATGTTGTGATTAATTGCTCAAGTATTAGCAATATTGATCTGAGTGCTTTAGAAATGCTGGAAGATCTTAACCGTGAATTATCGCAGTTAAACATCCAGTTGCATTTGTCGGAAGTGAAAAGTTTTGTGATGGATAAATTGATTAAATCAGAACTGACCAAGGAACTTACGGGTCAAATATTTTTATCACATTATCAAGCAATACAAACACTTTCGCCTGATATGCTCGCAGAATGATCAATTTTAATGGATTATTTTTATACAAAAGGATGTGTCATGTTTTCCTAATTTTTTTTTAAAAACATTGTCTTAATTTTTTCGATATTTTTAAAGTAATTGAATTGCAAAAAAAATTTTATTATTCACGGTTCTTAGGTATAGAATACCGCCCTTGTTTAACCTTAAACCGTGCATAGGTTTATAAGGCCTTTATATGTTTAATGTATTGTCTCGCTTGAGCTTAGTTAGCAAAATTATTATCGCTATTTTTCTCGGGATTGGAGTAGCTCTGCTCTTTCCTAACTTTACACCCTACTTAAGTTTATTGGGTGAATTATTCATTAAAGCATTAAAGTCTGTTGCACCGATTTTAGTTTTTGTTTTAGTTCTTGCTTCAATCGCAAATTTCCAGATTGGTCAGAGTTCTAATATCAGACCAGTTCTGGTGTTGTATGTGGTGGGTATGCTGCTGGCTGCATTTAGTGCAGTGACAGCAAGTATTATGTTCCCAAGCCAGCTATTCTTGCACTTACCAACTGACAGTGCACTTCAAGCGCCTGGCAGTCTAGCTGAAATCTTAAAGAATTTACTTTTAAGCTTTATTGCAAACCCTGTACAAGCGATTGGTGAAGCTAATTTCATTGGTATTCTGGCATGGGCGATTGGTTTAGGTCTGGCTTTACGTCATAGCTCAGATACAACGAGACAGGTCTTAACAGATATTGCAGATGCAGTGAATAAAATCATTCATACTGTGATTGGCTTTGCGCCAATCGGTATTTTTGGTCTGGTTGCAGTAACCTTTGCCGATGCAGGTTTAGCGACATTAAAAAGCTATGCACATCTTTTATTTGTGTTAATTGGTACCATGCTGTTTGTTGCGCTTGTGATCAACCCAATTCTGGTTGCAATTACAATGAAAGCAAATCCATATCCATTGGTATTTACATGCTTAAAAGAAAGCGGTATCACTGCATTCTTTACCCGTAGTTCAGCGGCCAATATTCCTGTCAATATGGATTTGGCTCATCGTCTAGGTGTAAATGAAGCAACAGCAAGTGTATCTATTCCGCTAGGCGCAACCATTAACATGGCCGGTGCTGCAGTGACGATTACGGTACTGACGCTTGCAGCTGTACATACCTTAGGTATTCCAGTAGACCTAAGCACCATGATCATTTTATCTGTGGTTGCGACTGTATCAGCATGTGGTGCATCAGGTGTTGCAGGTGGATCTTTGCTCTTGATCCCTGTTGCTTGTAGCTTGTTTGGTATATCATCTGAAATTGCAATGCAGATCGTTGCAATTGGTATGATTATCAGTGTATTGCAAGACTCAACAGAAACAGCTTTAAACTCATCTACCGATGTTCTCTTTACTGCTGCCGTTGATTTCAGAGACCGTCCAAATTCATAGGTTGATATGCCACTTCAACGTTTACCCAACTGGATTCAACTTGGTGCCTTCTTACTTGCACTGAATGCAGGGATGGTAAACGTTTTAGGCTTATTTACGGTCTTACATCAATCTGTTTCTCATATGACAGGCAATGTCAGTATTTTGGCAATGAGTTTGCTGGACTGGCAGCCTGAACATTTTATTTATCTCACCTTAGTCGTCATCTGCTTTGTCACAGGCTCATTTTATAGCGGCCTGATTCTGGGAAATGGCAATGTCGCATTTGGACGGCGTTATGGGCTTCCTCTTAGTCTGGTTGCCATCTTTCTGTTGCTGACCTGGTTATTGCTTCCCTATTTCCCTCGCTATGGCTTGCTCTGGGCATGTGTCGCGATGGGTGTACAGAATGCGATGGTGAGCCACTACAAAGGCGCAATTATCCGAACCACCCACCTTTCTGGCGTGCTCACGGATATTGGTTTAGCTTTGGGATATAAAGCTCGTGGCTTGAATGTAGAAAAACGTCGGATTTTTCTACATCTACTCATTTTTATCGGTTTTTTATTGGGTGGACTCATTGCGAGTGCGCTTTATCCTTATTTAAAATTAAATAGCTTTCTTATTCCAGCGAGCTTAAGTCTAGGAATGAGTATGGCATACTGGATTTTCTATTTTCGCTCTTCATCAAACTCACATTTGGATTGAATTATGGTTAAAAATGCATTGCAGGCCCAATTATTAAAAGCTGGGTTGGTGGATAATAAAAAAGCGAAAAAACTGACCAAACAGGTGCAGCACGAACAACGTACTGGACAAAATGACGATGCAGTCCTCAAGGCTGAAATTGATCGTGCCAAGCAAGAAAAATTAGCCAAAGATCAGGCACTAAATCTGGAAAAGCAAAAGATTCTGGAAGAAAAAGCGCTAAAAGCTTCGATCATTCAGATGATTAAACAGCACAAAGTGAAAGATATTAACGGCGATGTGACCTATCAGTTTATTGATGAAGGGAAAATCAAGAAAGTCTATCTTTCACAACAGGTTTATAACGCACTTGTTTCAGGATCGCTGGTCATTGCCAAAGATCAGGACAATTATGCATACCTGCCGAAAGCGCTGGCTGACAAGATTGACCAGAAAATGCAAGGTTTTATCTTGGTCAATAACAATACCGAGAACAATGACCAGACTACTGATGAAGAAGATCCATACGCAGCTTATGTCATTCCTGATGATTTAATGTGGTAAAACACCACTGCGTTATGTAAAAACGCCTTACAGAACGTATATAA
The DNA here is from genome assembly GCF_014635885.1 of Acinetobacter vivianii. Lineage (GTDB taxonomy): Bacteria > Pseudomonadota > Gammaproteobacteria > Pseudomonadales > Moraxellaceae > Acinetobacter > Acinetobacter vivianii. The sequence goes on along the minus strand of NZ_BMDR01000001.1, from coordinate 107,855 downwards.
ACTGTGATCAGATTATTATAAATATCAAATACACCTTACAATTCTCTCTTAAAGAATTTTAAGGTGTATTAGTTTGGATTATTTAGGTTTTATCCGTGATATTCGGGTTGAATTAAGTCATTATCCTTGGCTTGAGATGGTATTGGCCTTAATTGTTTTAATTTTATTTGCAGCGCTTGCAAACTTTATTGCGAAAAGAATTATTGTTCGTGGGATTCGCCATTTAATTACAAAATTTAAGTCTCCGAACCAGTCTATATTTGCCCAACATAGTGTTACCCGCCGTTTTGCAAATATTGTTCCAGCTATTGTGATTATGAATGGTATTAGCACCGTTCCTCACTTACCAGAGAAAGTCATTAGCTTGGTTCAAATGGGTGCGCAGGCATTTATCTTCCTTACACTTGCATTGACCGTGAGTGAAGCTTTAAATATCTTTAACCTGATCTATCAGCGCAATCCAAAATCAAGAAATAAGCCAATTAAAGGCTATTTGCAACTGGTGAAACTGATCCTGTTTGTTGTTTGTGGCTTGATGATCTTGGGTACCTTCCTCAAGAAAGATGTATTTACATTGCTTGCTGGTTTCGGTGCAATGGCCGCAGTCCTGATGTTGGTATTCCAGAATACAATCCTTTCACTGGTTGCCAGCGTACAGATTGCGTCTTATGACATGGTGCGTATCGGGGACTGGATTGAAATGCCATCGTTAAATGCGGATGGCGATGTAATTGATATGTCATTACACACGGTGACCGTACAGAACTTTGACAAGACATTTACAACGATTCCAACCAATAAACTGGTTACTGATACCTTTAGAAACTGGCGTGGTATGAGTGAATCGGGCTGCCGTCGTATTAAGCGTTCGCTTTTTCTAGATCAAAGTAGCGTTCACTTTATGAGTGATGATGAGCAACAAAAGTTAAAAGACTTTTTATTACTCGACCAATATCTGGATGCAAAAAAATCTGAAATTGAAGAGTTCAATAATCACCTAAGCAACCAGTCACGTTATAACCAGCGTCGTTTAACCAATCTCGGAACGTTCCGCGCTTACGTTGAGTTTTATTTGCGTCAGCATCAAGGGATTGCGCAGAACCAGACCATTCTGGTACGTCAAATGCAGCCAACCAGTGAAGGTTTACCATTAGAAATCTATGCATTTACCAATACCATTGCATGGGCATCTTATGAAGCCATCCAGTCTGATATTTTTGATCACTTGATTGCGATTATTCCTGAGTTTGGTTTGAGAATTTATCAAGCGCCATCAGGTCATGATTTCCAGTTACTTACGACTGAGCAAGAAACAAAAGCGTAACAACTCTTCGAATTTAAAACATAAAAATAGCCTCAAATGAGGCTATTTTTTCAACTCGCTGTCCGTTTAAAATTATCATCATTTATGCAAAAATCTAAACAATCTCTTAGTATTCCAACTACTCGATAAATATGTTGAGGTTTTTCTAAAAATACTTGCCCATTAGATTGAACTTCTAAAGCAGCTCTTTGAAGCTCTTTTTTACGCTCGTCATCTAAAGGTACAATAAATTGGATAGTTGGACGTTTTCGGTTTACATCATACCTAAAAAGCCAACGATTATTTTTACCTTGATACAAAACTGAATAATAACTTTCAGTATCTTTTGCTTCCAATTCAATTTCAGGGAAAAGTTCGCTAACAATCCTAAAAAGTTCTAACTCCTCCTTTGTCGTTATAATTTTTGCATTATCAGGATTTACAACGAAATCTGGCTCTTCCTCTATTATATTAACAGGTTTTTCTTCTGGAACATTTAGTGTCGGTTCAATTGCTTGGGCTGTAATTATTGTTGGCGAAGATAAACCTTTAACGACTGTATCACTAATAGCCTGCTCAACTGCTTGCTTTACAAAAGGCTGAATAGACTCTAAAAATTTCGTATTTAATTGTCGTTGAATACTTGCTTGTTGTGCGACGTATCGAACAAAATCAAGATCTACTTCATTAATACTTTTCTTAATCACTGTTTTAAACTGTTGGATATATTGATTTTCTTCAGCAAAAAAACGAAGTTTTTCTGCATGAAAGTTATCATGTTTAAATTCAGCAAGTTGTACCAACTCTTCGGCTTTATTTTTTGTAAAATCTACGACTAAGAAAGGTTTTTCATCCATAATATTTGGATTAATCAAATCAGTAAAAAACCTCCATTCCCTACCATTTGTAATCGCCCCAATGGTAACACCTAAGCTACTATTAAAATAACGTGATAGTTGTGGAGCATGATTTGTTAAATCAGCAACATAAGGCTTTGCTTCAATAAACATAACTGGTTGACCATTACAATATAGTGCATAATCAACTCGTTCTGTACTTTTCACTCCAGGAAAATCTGCTGCAAATTCAGCCAGAACTTTAGTTGGATCATAAGGACTAAAACCCAAAATATCCAACAGCGGCAAAATTAACGCTTGTTTTGTGGTTTCTTCTGTCGAACAATGATTTCCTACTCTTTTAACATGTTCAATATGTGATTTTAATTTTGAAATAAACTCTTCCATGGTTTTACCCCGTTTTATTAATACTTATTTATTTGCTTTTAACTTCATAATATATTTAAGGTTAAACAATGGCAACATTAGAAAAGAATTTATTTTATAGAGTACAAATATTTTAAAACTTAAGAGTAAATGAATATTTTCAATCACTTTTTAATTCATCTCAAAATATCGCTTACACCCTTCCATCCATTCTTTCGATACAGGAGGCTCATTAGGATGTTCAGTATTGGCGAGTTCACAATCCTCAACTTTGTTTAATCCGTTATCAGCAGGGAAAGAATAACCATAATAACCGTCACTATTCAGCTGATACCCCCCTGTTTTTCTATAATCTAGATACAGGTAGCTCACAGATATCAATGTGATTGCTAAAATTGAAATCACTAACCCTTTTAAGGTCATTTTGTTCGCTCTATTGCTATTTTTTCAACATTATAAACATATTTCCTAAACACTTAAGGATATTAAAATTTATCTTATAAAAATTATCCCCACTTAATCATCATAAGCATTGAAATTAATATTTTCTAGATCACATAAAAAAAGCCCTAAACAGTTAGGGCTTTTTTTAACTTTTTACCTCAGTCCCATTCAAGCTGGAACTGGATATTGGTATTGGTAAAATTAGGATTAAGGAAAACACGATAACCCGCAGCCTTTAACTCAGTGACAACAATATCTGCGTCCTCACTACTCACTTCATGTTTTGAAAATTGTTGTAAGGCATCGCGGTCGCCATCATTGGCTCTTAATTTAATGGTACTTGAAATCTTGGAGAGAATTTTATCTACAGTTAATTTTTTAACATTGGCATTAGAAATTGCAGTAGCTCGTGATGCAGGTAACAAAATTTCTTCGTTCACTGTATTCCGCCTGTGATATCAGAATAAGAAAAAAATATAATATGTTCTATTTCCACTTTTTCAAGTCATCAAATTGAACTAAACGACATATTTTGGCGCATAAGTCGCAAATTGGTGATCAGATTGATTCATTAGCGCCACTTAACGTAAATCGTCTAAACGCTTTACAGCAAGCTTGACCCCATAACCCTCTTCATTTTGCCCACTCAATCGGCCATAACTGATCACAGCTGAGACTTTTTTATCAATGTGATGACCAGCCAACTGTTTTGCATCCTGATCTTTAAGATAACCCACCGTTAACCCCTGAATTTCTACCCGAATCGTGTGGTCATGACTTGAATTTGATGGCTCAGAGCGAACGCTCGCAGTAGTTTCCACAAACTTAGAAGTAGGATCTGTTGCTCTCGCAATTTCTCTTAGATGATGCTGATAAGAGTGTTCGCCAGTAATCTCGAAGGTATATAAGACATTATCAGCAAAAGAAGCATCCTCTGAAGCGGAGGTCGATAGACTTTCATTATTTTGGAATTTTCTGGCAAATAATATGATCAATAAACCGATGACCAGCGTAATAATGATTGTCCACATATAATTATCTCCCCCCAACTTATTAGAGTAGATATAACACGCTTAAATGACTAGAAATTTCTGTTGTTTGTATGCAGATCGCACTTAGTCTGCAATGTTTGTTATTTTTCTTTGCTCATAATATTGCAAAATACTACTGACCTTGAGCAGTAAATAGCCAAACAATAAGCCATTCATAATGATGCCGATACCGACAGCAATAATTTTTCCAGACCAAACTTGAACGATGTCCAGATTATCGTTTCGAGTTTCTATTTGCCCGAAAAGTACAATAAAAGCAATGCCAGCAATACATCCCAATATCATAACAACCCACGCAATAAAGGTATTGGTTGTGCTTTCTCTTAGATGGTGTTGGGTTTCACTCATACTGTCCCCTAAATAGGCCTAATGATTGATATTATGTGATGAATATATCAAATTTTGTACAGAGAAAAAGCTCCAAATTGGAGCTTTTTTATTGCAGTTCGTTATTGTTTATTTACAAATAATATCCAGCTTTTCAGCGTAGTAATCTGTCGATATTTTTAAATCGTTCATCAATTTTTCTTTGGTGTAATCTTTTGGTGCAACCTTTAACAAAGCTGGAATATATTTCGATTCATACAGCTTTGGATAATCCTCACAAAGTACTTTAGTCTGTTGCGCTTTAGGCGTATCTGGATTATCCAGAATATCCATATACTCAGAAATTTTATTATCTACTGTCTCGAAGCTTTCCTGAGCCTTTTCACTCTTTACTTCAGGCTGCTTATTACAACCTACACATACGATTGCAATCAAACCAAAGAATAGAATCTTGTTTTTCATAAGGATCTTTAAGTTCTAGAAAGTAATAAAAGCTAGTGTATATCAGTTTTCATTTGAATAAATGAGAATTTATTTTTCAATTTCTTGTCTATTTCGTAAAGTTTATAGAACACTTCCTAAACTTTGTGCTGCAAAAACGCTGCCCTAAAAATTCCATTTATTTTCTGCAAAATATGAATCTAAAAAAAGGCTTTGAATCACAAAGCCTTTTTCATCATAAGTTTAATTTTATAAATAAATTTCAGGTGGATACGGCGTATCGTCGCTGACTGGAGAATATAAACTATGCTCCACAAAGAAACCGCTTGGTGCCTGTGCAATATCGATTGTGACGGAATCAGCCATAACCTGAGGATAGGCCCAAATGAATTGTTTCATCAGCCCCAACGGTTGATTATTTTGCATATCTCCAAATACGCGCTGCCAAATCGGTGTTCGATAAGCCTTGCTCGCGTCAAAGCCATATAAATGAGCAATGGATGAATCCGGTACAAAGCCAGCCAGATATGCAACCTTACCTTCTGGATAATTCAGATCCTGCGTCGGAATCTCTGCCACCGCCTGATGTGCCAAGCCCAAACGTGCTTCTAAAATCCAGTCATAGGCTTCCGTCATGAGGTAATCAAAATTCGGATATGAATAATGTTCACGCGGATAATTGATATCCGTCACCAGAGTCTCAATTGGCGTGCGAATTGTCGGGAAGAAAATTAATGGGCAGACTTTGGCTTGAGGGTATTTTGTCTTAACCACAGTACGAATATCCTGACAGGTCTGTCCCAACTTGTTTCTTAACCAGTTTTTAAACTCATCATACGGCGTTCCCGTCTTATTCATGGCTTCGTAGATCGTGCCTAGATTCGGTGCATACAAACCAGTATCTGCATTAAAAGCCAGTTTGGTTGGGTAATCATAGACACATGGGAGATCTGTGCCCTGGTTATACCACCACCACGGTTCGCCAATCTGCATATTCACTTCACATCCGCCAACAACCATGGTATCTGCAAACTCAATAAATGCTTTATGCAAATAAGCCTGCGCATTTTGATCACATGGACTAAAGAAATAACTTGGTGGCTCATAACCTGTACGGCCCAGATCACTATTCCAGTCACGCTGTGCCCAGAATTCATTGGCCCCCAATGAATACATTTCAAAGCTCACCCCAAAAACAGGCTGCATATCGGCACAATGTAATGCCTGAGCAAAATGTTCGTGCCATTTTCGGGTACATGGATTAACCACATCTGCATTGCTTAATAATGGATCTGGAATTTGCCATTTATTGATATCGGCTTTCCATGACATTTCAGGATATTTAGACATGCCACAATAATGATTAATTAAGCCGTGATAACCCAAAGCCGCCATGTTATCGACCAGTCGTTGCGGATTAAGATCATAATGATCGTCATAACTGGTACAAATGCCATACTCATGCGCAGGAACTGAGACCCGATTTAAAGTCAGCTTGGCATTTGGGCCTGTGGTGACGGAGTTCGTCACTCGGATATAACCATCTTCTGCCTGAGCCAATGGAAGTGTTGAGTGTCCATTGTAACTCATTGTAAATCCAGAAAAAGAAATACGCTGAATGTTACTTACAGGAAATGGATCTGTTGCAGAGAACCCTGCCTTAACGGTATCCCAGTTGATATGAATATGCGCTGATCGTGAGGCTGGCTGATCCGCATAATTAAACAGCACTATATAGGCAACTTTATCGACCCCATTTTCATGATATTGCACAGTCAATGTCGGTGTTAAAGCGGGATTATTTAACGTTGGCATACTTGCCGATAATTCAATATCAAAATCCCAAATCGTACCGCTGTAGTCATATTTAGTCTCATAAGCGAGAAATTTATGATCTTTTACATCATAAGAATCCCAACTAACACCGACCAGATCAGTGGTGGTACGAGAACGGAAACATGCTTCAAAACCGTTACCAAAATTCGTAATTGCAAAAGACATGGTCTGCGCACCGTCTACACGCCAGAACTTTGGATTAAAACGATCGATGATCGAAGTTGTAACAGTTAAGTTAGGAGATTTTTTAAAGTTTTTTTCAAAGTTATTCGTCATTTGATAATGCTCTCATTTAATAATTAAGTTTTTATCTTAAGTAAAGTTGTTATTTTTAGCTGTTTGTATCGGTAATCTTTGATCAAAAGCGAAGCACTTACATTGAGTTTGTGTAACTTGGATTGTTCATACATAAAAAAGCCTATCAGTTGATAAGCTTTCCAATCATTGCTGCTTTTCAGCTGAGTGAATATTTTGACTATATGACAGGTCGTTATCTTTATAGTCTTCACAATTTCTTATCAGCATTTTTTCATTTTTGGTATCAGCTATAATTTCTTTACAATCTGCTCTCTTCATCAATCTTGATTCAATTAGGCAGCCATTCTTCTACATTCTATGGCGCATTGATGACAGGTTTCAGCACATTGCTGACAATGTTCAGAGGCATGTTTAATACATTCCTTGGCGCACCAATCACATATTTTTGCGCAGATCTGGCACATCTCAGCCAAAAAAACTGATTCTCGTTGATGTGCTTTGGCACATAACATACAAATATCTGAACATTCCAGACATCGGGTAATACACTCCCGCATCATCTCGACCTTTTCCTCTTCTAAACAGGCCGATGCACACGTGGTACAAGTTAATGAGCAAACCAGACAAGCTTTAGCGCAATCTGAAAACTGGATAGTGTCCATATTTTTCTCCTTAGCTAAATCATCAAAAGTGATTACTTAACAAGCTAACCAGATAAATAGATGCAAAACAGACAGGTTCGGTTATGAAAAGTAAGCCATGTTTTTTTAAGTAACCTGAATGAGAAATGAATATTAAATATCTCTTTATTCGCTAGAGAAACGACAGATTTATAAGGCTAATAACTACGTAAAAGAAATGTAAAAAGAACTAAGTATTTTTATTTATCTTCATAACATAAAACGCTCAAATTCATTGCTGAAAGTGAGCGTTTTATATGACGAATTGGTCAATATTTTAAATTAATTACTGACTATAAATATTTTTATGCAATGTGTCTGAAATCCAATTGATAAATCCAGTTTTATTCTTAAACTGTGGCGTATCAAATAAATTTACATCTAACTCAAAATTATTAAAATTCATAAATTTATAGATACCGCCTCCCATAGGGATCAAATGACTATGCGGATATTTAAGTGATTTAAGTGCTTCACTAAAGAATAATGCTTTAAGAGGTATCTCACTATTTTTGTACAACTGATAACTTTGAGATTGCGTGAATAAATCATATTCTTGATCTAAACTTGTCTTGATTTGGGAAATAACCACTTCAGACTCCTTTATGACTGGAAGTCCTGTTATAGCATAGAAACAAAAAAAGCCCACCTTTTGATGGACTTTTAAAGTATTAAATTGGTACTGCTAGTGCAGGCTTAACTCTTCATCTTTGGCAATAACGACAGATGTTAGCATCGGAATCCCCAAGATCACTGGAACCATAATAATCCATAAATCAGTCGTTAAATGACTTGAAAAGAAGAAATGGATAACGATGGCGACCAAAGCAAGTACACTTAACAAAACACTCATGAATCGAACTGCAAATTTAATCAGCATTTTTTGATCCTATGTGATTTTAGTATACCTCATCAGTATACGCTCACTGTATCCATCATGGTATGCCCTTTTGTACCGCCCATAGATCACAAAAAAAGCCCAATACGAATTGGGCTTTTCTGATTAATAAAGATTACTTCGCTTCATTTACACCCACAATAAACTGGCTGCAATTTGAACCTTCTGAAGCATTGGCCAATTGTTTTTCAGAAAAATTGAATTTTGCAGCAACAGATGGATAGTCCTGCTTGAGGCTCTGCCCAGTTAAAGACCCCAATAATTTCACTTGTTCTAGTGTTAACAATTCATTTTCTACCGCTTGATTGACCATCACACAGGCTGTCGTCATCGCATCATAACGCGCAGCTGTTTTTGAATAGCCCAATGAGCCAAGCAAACCGCCAATCACCAAACCAACAATCGTCGCCAAAATAATATGTTTTTTATTCATTCAAGTTTCTCATACAACAAAAAAATTAAGCCTCTCAATATATTGTCTTTTTCATTTAAAAAAATGGTCTTTCTGTTTTGGTTTTTATCGTGTTTGAATACTTTTGACCAGAAAATGTAAAGCAGCGAAATACAAAAATTTTGTGCGATAGAAATAAGTGAATATTATTTGATTTATGCTTATAAAAAATGTTCGATACAACGCTTTCTCTCTTTTTTTATTCTACTTTTTGAAGTTGATATCGTGATAGATGCATAAAATTTAGCCTTTCAGACAATTGATCAATTTCCAGAAAATTGACATGCTTTCAACGACGATAACGCATAGGAAAAATGATAGTTTTTTATAAAAAACTATTAAATTAAATGCTTAAATTTACTGTAATTTTCTTCTTTTTTTCTTCCACTCATTCAAAGCATGGATAAATTTTAAAAACTTCACGATTCAGCAAAAATCAATTATTTCAAAGGAATTTTTTTTAATTTAATCTAGCGCGCTCAACAGCATTTGCATGCTTTGTGATTCATTCTTTAAGGACATCTATGGATTTCACACTTAATCCAACATATACGCTCATGCTAGCGGTGTTGGTCCTCTATGTAGGACGCATTCTAAATCAGCGCATCCCTTTTTTGACCAAATACAATATTCCCGAGCCCGTTGCTGGCGGTCTGGTTGGTGCAATCATCTTCTACTTAATCCACCAGTTTGCGGGTTATACCATTTCAGTAAATAAACCGATGCAAGATACATTTATGTTGATGTTTTTTGCATCAATCGGTTTAAGTGCTAACTTTGCAAAGCTTAAAGAAGGCGGGAAACCATTAATCATCTTTCTGATTGCCATTTCATTCTTTGTTTTAATCCAGAATGGCGTAGGCATGGTGATTGCTTCTATGGTCGGTCTAGATCCATTGATGGGTGTTATTGCGGGCTCAATTGCCTTAGTCGGCGGCTTAGGTACTGCTGGAGCTTGGGGACCAATCTTTGAAACCAAATATGCAGTTGAAGGCGCCTTGCCAATGGGAATTGCAAGTGCAACCTTTGGTATGGTAGTCGGCGGCTTAATGGGTGGCCCATTGGCTCGCTACCTAATTCGTAAACATAATCTGGCTTCTCCATTAAAAGCAGAAACCCGTGCAGAAAATAAAGAGGCTCCTCTCACAGAGAGTGAATACACTTTTGAAGCACCTCAGAAAGTACGCTTGATTACTGCTGATAATGCAATTGTGACTTTAGGTATGTTTGCATTTGCCTTGGCATTTGCTGAAACCATGAAGAACTTAACCATGGGTACGGCGTTTGAACTGCCAACCTTCGTCTGGGCATTGGGCGGCGGCATTCTATTGAGAAACGTTCTGGAAACTGGTTTAAAACAGGAAATCTTTGACCGTTCAATTGATGTGTTTGGTAATACCGCACTCGCATTATTCCTGGCAATGGCTTTGGTTTCATTGAAACTTTGGCAATTGGCTGATCTTGCGATTCCAATGATTATCTTACTGATTGCTCAATCGATTGCAATGTGGGTATTTGCAGTTTATGTCTCTTTCCGCGTAATGGGGAAAAATTACGATTCGGCAGTATTAGCCTCCGGTCTATGCGGCTTTGGCATGGGAGCAACACCCAATGCGATTGCTAACATGCAAGCCATTACCAATATGTATGGTCCATCCCATAGAGCATTCTTAATCGTTCCACTTGTGGGTGCATTCTTCATTGACCTTGTAAATGTTGTTGTTATTCAGACGATTTTACAATTTTTTGGTTAATGCTCATTCTTTAGAACAACTATAAAATCAGACCATTTTAGGCCATATCCTGTAAAAGATATGGCTTTTTTATTGATATCCTTTTCTCATCTCTATTGCTGATTTTCTGCTATGCTACAGAACAAGCTGAATTAGTACTTTAGATTAGAGGAAACCGAAATGCTGCGATGGTTTGAGAAGCTAGTCGATCCATACCCCACTAAAGACTTAAACAAACCATTACCGACTACCTTTTTTGCTTTCGTTTGGCAATCCACTCAAGGCATTCGCCCTTTTCTATTTTTACTGATTGCATGTACTGCTGCTGCGGCCTGCTTTGAAGCTTTATTCTTTTCCTATATAGGTAAATTGGTCGACTGGCTCACTAAAAGTCAGCCCAACACCTTTTTAGAAAACAATCAGCAGAATTTAACCATCCTGATCAGCATTTTGTTTGCCAATATTTTCTTTGTTAGCTTGCAATCGATTATCAAACACCAAGTATTGTTTAGTAACTTTCCAATGCGTATGCGTTGGCGCTTTCATAATTTACTGTTGCAACAAAGTCTGGATTTCTTCCATACCGATTTTGCTGGCCGCCTTTCCGCCAAAGTAATGCAGACTGCGCTGGCAGTACGTGAATTCTGGATGATTCTTGGTGATATGCTGGTTTATGTACTAGTCTACTTTATTACCATTAGTCTGGTCATGGGTGCAATTTCGCCAGTGCTGATTGTTCCCCTGATTTTATGGTTAGCCCTATTTATTGCCATTGCCAGCTACTTTATTCCACGACTGGGTAGAATCTCCCAGCAACAGGCCGATGCACGTTCAGTCATGACTGGTCGCGTCACCGATGCCTATACCAATATTCAAACTGTAAAACTTTTTGCTCATGCTGGTCGTGAAAGCCAATATGCCAAAGAGTCGATGCAGGAATTTATGGTGACGGTCTATAAACAAATGCGTCTGGGTGTGAAATACCAGATCAGTATTCGTTTACTCAGTGCGTTCCTGTTTATTAGTGTGATTGGAACATCTGTTTGGCTGTGGACACAAGGTCAGGCAGCAATTGGGGTCATTGCTGCGACTACAGCGATGGTACTCAAGCTGGATAGTCTAGCCGAATTTATCATGTGGCATATTACCATGCTGTTTGAAAATGTCGGTACCATTCAGGATGGTATGAAAACACTGGGCAAACCGATCCAGATTCAGGACAAGGAAAATGCCACTGAATTAAAAGTACAGCACGGCGAGATTCGTTTTGAAGATGTTAGTTTTGCTTATAATCAGAAAAATGTGATTGACCATTTTAACCTGACCATCAAACCTGGTGAGAAAATTGGGATTGTCGGTCGTTCTGGTGCCGGAAAATCAACGCTGATTCAACTGCTCTTGCACTTCTATAACATCAACCAAGGTCGCATTTTGATTGATGGACAAAATATTCATGATGTAACCCAAGATAGTTTACGTGCCAATATTGCCTTAGTGACACAAGATACTTCTCTGTTACATCGTACCGTTGCCGAAAATATTAAATACGGTCGTCCAAATGCGACTGAAGCTGAAATTCAACAGGCTGTCAAAAAAGCCAAAGCGGAAGAGTTTATTCCGCAGCTAACCGATATGAAAGGCCGTGTTGGATTTGATGCTTATGTGGGTGAACGTGGTGTAAAACTGTCTGGTGGACAACGCCAACGTATTGCAATTTCACGGGTTTTCCTGAAAGATGCACCCATTTTAATATTAGATGAAGCGACCAGTGCCCTTGACTCCGAGGTCGAAGCGGCCATTCAAAGCAGTTTAAATGACTTGATGGTTGGCAAAACGGTCATTGCAATTGCTCACCGTTTATCTACTATTGCACAAATGGATCGTCTCATTGTGCTTGATCAAGGCAGAATCGCTGAGCAAGGCACACATGAACAACTTATTGCTCAGGATGGTTTATATGCTCAACTTTGGAAACGTCAGACAGGCGGTTTTCTGGTTGAACAACGGGTAACGCAGGACACAGAATAATGTTGTATTTAGAAGACCTTAATATTGGTGATCGTTTCATCAGCCGTGAATATGAAATGACACTTGAAGAAGTAAAACAATTTGCCAATCAATACGATCCACAACCCTTTCATACTGATGAGCAAGCTGCTGCTGAACATCCTATTTTTCAAGGCTTGGCAGCGAGCGGATGGCACACTTCAGCCGTGACCATGCGCCTTTGGACTGAATGTTTTCCAGTGGCAGGCGGCTTGCTGGGAACAGAGTCAAGCTTACGCTGGCCACGACCGACACGTGCGGGCGATAAAATTCATGTTGAAGTGGAAATTACGGCAATTGTTCCATCTAAAACAAAACCTGACCGCGGTATCGTCAGCTACGTAACCCAAGCTTTGAACCAGCATGGTGATGTGCTATTAATATCTACAACCAAAATTTTGGTATTTAGAAGAGCTGCTTAAGGCTTGGACATTCAGTGACTGTTTTGTCCAACAATTTTTAAGATTGATTATTTTATTTCATGTAAAGATGTTTAAGACTTTAAAGTTTAAAAGATATTGGCAAAATTGATGAGCGCCACGGAAAGCACATGAAAACAAGCACAACTCGTCAAGATCAAGGAATACCAGGCGTCTATGGCTTATTGCTATTAGATGTGGTTTCTCGCTGGGGATATAGCGACGAAACATTATTTGCTCCATTTCATTTAACGAGCGAACAACTGGCTGATCCGAATTATCGAATTCCAACGCCGATTGCCAATGAATTGGTGAAGCATTCTTTGCGCCTTACTGGTGAAAGTACACTAGGTTTTCACCTTGGTACGCAAATGCGAATTTCCATTCATGGTTTTATTGGTTATGCCATTATGACGGCGCATGACATTACCGATGCAATTGCATTGGCAAGCCGCTTTATTCAATTACGTCTGCCTTTTTTACAGCTTTATTTTTCAACCTTCGGCCCTAAGGCGACCTTACAACTGCAATGTGATATTGAAGTTGAGCCTTTACGCACCGAAATTATTTTAGGTTTGACCATTGGCATCATGACCATGGCAAGAGCCTTAACTGGAATAGAAGATTTAAGCGGTGAAGTGGATCTGGATTTCCCAGAACCAGCAGGCTTTGAAAAATATAAAGATAAACTCAGTAGCAGTATTCGTTTTAACCAGCCGCATTTAATCTCAAGCTTTGATAAAAAGTATCTGGGTTTGAAAATGGTCAATGCCGATCCGATTGCCAGTCAGATTGCCATTAATCAATGTGAAACTGAACTGTCAGCACTTGGCGAACGTCGTCGTTTAGCGATGCGTGTCCGTGATATTCTCACCAATTCAGAACAGCATTACCTCAGTATTGAAAGTGTAGCTGAACGTTTGCATATGTCTGACCGCACTTTAAAGCGTCAGTTGGCAGCAGAAGGAACTTCTTTTTCGACCTTAGTAGATGAAGTTCGTTATCGTCATGCTACCTCTCTGCTTTCCCGAACGGATTATAGTCTGGAACAGATTGCAGATGAGCTTGGCTATTCGGATGTTGCGAATTTTAGCCGTGCCTTTAAGCGCTGGAGTGGCCGTAGTCCAAGTAACTGGCGTAAAGATCCTTACTTATAAGATCTTCTATGCCGAAAGCTTTTGTTTTTATTGAAAAGCATGTATAAACCAAATAAAAATGATACGACAGATTGTTAAGGAGTTGTCATGAATCATCCAGCAGAATTGAAATATGCACGCACGCATGAATGGGTAAGAGTCGAGGGTGACCTCGTTGTAACAGGCATTACTGACCATGCACAAGATGAGTTGGGTGATTTGGTTTATGTGGAAACCCCAGAAGTGGGCAGCCATGTAACCGCGACAGAACAGGCAGGTATTGTAGAATCTGTAAAAACAGCATCAGATATTCATGCCCCTGTTTCAGGTACAGTCGTTGAAGTAAATACCGATCTTGAAGATGATCCTGATTTCGTTAATGATGAACCGTATGGCAAAGGCTGGATTTACAAGATCAAACCCGACAATATGGCGGATGTTGAAAAATTACTTTCAAATAGCGAATACGAATCAGGTTTGTAATTTTATAAATCTCGATCAAAAAGCCCAGTACACTTACTGGGCTTTTTTTGTTTTTGAGACTCTTACATTCATTAAGCAACGTAATCTACAGGGATGCCATCCACCTCAGAAACCAGATTCTCAAAAGAGAAAATTTCATCAAGTTGAGCCTGAGTCAATAAACCTCGCTCTAAAACTACATCCTGAATGGTTTTATTCTCAGCAATACATTGCTTACCAATTTCGTCACAGAGCGCATGACCCAATAATGGATCAAGCAAGGTAATAATTCCAACACTACGCATCACTGCATCATGACAAGCCTGTTCATGCGCCTTGATCCCCCGCACGCATTTCTCATCCAGACTTTGCATAGCATGCGTTAATAACTCAATTGATTCATTCAATGAAATTGCAATCACAGGTTCCATCACATTCAGCTGTAATTGCCCTGCTTCAGCAGCAAAAGTAATCGTAAGATCATTACCAATCACTTTAAATGCAATCTGATTCACGACCTCAGGAATGACTGGATTGACTTTTGCCGGCATGATTGAAGAACCCGCTTGTAGCTCGGGCAATTGAATTTCACCTAAACCCGTACGTGGCCCAGAACTTAGCAGACGTAGGTCATTACTGATTTTTGAAAGCTTGCATGCCAGACGTTTTAACGCGCTTGATAAGATAATAAAGACACCACAATCACTGGTTGCTTCGACATAGTCTTCTGCCCCCACAAGTTTTAAGCCTGTAATCTCCTTCAAGCAAGACACGACTTTCGCAGCATAACCTTTAGGTGTATTCACCCCTGTACCAATCGCAGTCGCCCCCAGATTCACTTCGAGTAATAATTCACGGGTACGCTTAATCAATCGCAAGTCTTCTTTTAATAGAGTTGCAAAGGCACGAAACTCTTGCCCAAGTGTCATAGGTACGGCATCTTGTAATTGGGTGCGCCCCATTTTTAAGACGTAGCGGAATTCAACTGCTTTATTTTCAAATGAAGTAATCAATTTATCCATTTGCACAAACAAGGGATCCAGTGAGCAGTAAGTCGATAGTCGAATTGCTGTTGGATAAACATCATTGGTCGATTGGGATTTATTGACATGATCATTGGGATGGATGACATCATATTGGCCTTTTTGATGACCTAATGACTCAAGTGCAATATTGGCAATGACTTCATTGCTATTCATATTAATCGAAGTCCCAGCACCACCCTGATAGATGTCGATCGGGAAAGAATTTTGCCATTTTTCTGTTTCTGTAATTAAGGCATCACAGGCATGCTGAATCGCTAGACTTTGAGTTTCGGTTAATTTTCCAAAACTTAAATTGGTTTGTGCCGAGGCTTTTTTAACTTGCGCCAAGGCACGGATAAAATAGCCATTTTGTCCAACCTTTTGCGACGAAATTTTAAAATTCTCAATTGCGCGTAAAGTATGGATTCCATAATAACAATCTGCTGGAACTTCTTTTGCACCCAGTAGATCATGCTCTATTCTTATTGTTGCCGCTTGAACCGTATTCACTTCCATTTCTCTCAGAGAATGCACCCTTATAGTGCAATGAATTAATATGAAATATTTCAAGCTACTTTTCATTAGCAAAACTGCTTAACCTGATATTTTTTTATTAAGGACTTTCTCTAAAATGTTGCACTTGTAACATCATGTGTCAAAATTTTTGATCACTTTTTAACAGTTAAAATTTAATCTACAACTGTAGTTTTTCTATTTTGTAACTTTTGAAAACATTTAGGTTAAATTTCAATCAAAACAAAAAACTTTTTTGGAGAAAAAAAAGTCACTTTTTTGAATAAAAAAATTAAGATTCATACACTTATTTATTATTACATAAACAATACAAACACAATACATAAAAATAACAGTGTTTTAAAAATCATTCATGCTTGAATCTGTGACCTTATCAATCCCAAGAATAGTCATTCATTTTTTACTATTCAGGTGTGATTGCAAATTATGGATATGTAAGGACAGGCATCCATTATGAATTTTTCGAATCCCACAGTTGTTGTATTCGTGGTCTATATTCTGGCCATGCTTGGCATCGGTTTATACGCCTATTTTTCTACCAAAAATCTTGATGATTATATTCTTGGAGGCCGAAGTCTAGGCAGTTTTGTTACTGCTTTATCCGCAGGCGCATCAGATATGAGTGGCTGGTTACTCATGGGTTTACCAGGGGCCATTTACTTAACTGGATTATCAGAATCGTGGATTGCCATCGGTTTGATTATTGGTGCATGGTTAAACTGGTATCTGGTTGCTGGCCGTTTACGTGTACACACCGAAGTGCAAAATAATGCCCTCACCTTACCAGATTATTTTACTGGTCGCTTCGATGACCAGAAGAAAATCCTACGCGTCACATCTGCATTGATTATTCTTGTATTCTTTGCGATTTATTGTGCTTCTGGCATGGTCGCTGGCGCACGTTTGTTTGAAACATTGTTCCAATTGCCGTATAGCACAGCATTATGGCTCGGTGCATTCGCAACAATCGGTTATGTTTGTATTGGTGGCTTCCTTGCGAT
This sequence comes from Acinetobacter vivianii, assembly GCF_014635885.1. Classification (GTDB taxonomy): domain Bacteria; phylum Pseudomonadota; class Gammaproteobacteria; order Pseudomonadales; family Moraxellaceae; genus Acinetobacter; species Acinetobacter vivianii. The sequence goes on along the minus strand of NZ_BMDR01000001.1, from coordinate 90,586 downwards.
CAGCTGGACAGATACCTTCCAAGCAGGCTTAATGATTTTCGCATTATTACTCCTTCCAATCGTGACCTACATGTCTTTAGGCATTGGCATGGAAGAGTTTACTGCCGTTATCGAAAGTGTTCGCCCACATGCATTTGACTTTGCGACCAACTTGAGTGTTGTTGCGATTCTTTCTGCTGCGGCTTGGGGTCTAGGCTATTTTGGTCAACCACACATTCTTGTACGCTTCATGGCTGCTGATTCTGTGAAATCAATTCCAGCGGCTCGCCGTATTGGTATGACCTGGATGATTCTTTGCTTAGCGGGTGCAGTCGGTTCAGGCTTCATCGGTATTGCATACTTCCAGATGCATCCTGAATTTGCAGCAGCAGTAACAGCTAACCCTGAAACTGTGTTCATGGAACTCACTAAAATATTGTTCAACCCTTGGGTTGTGGGTGTGATCCTTGCTGCGATTTTATCTGCAATTATGAGTACATTGAGCTGTCAGTTATTGGTATGTTCAAGTGCGTTAACCGAAGATTTGTACAAGGGCTTTATCCGTAAAAACGCATCTCAAAAAGAACTCGTTTGGATCGGTCGCTCAATGGTTATCGCTGTTGCAATGCTTGCGCTTTTCCTAGCCCAAAACCCTGAAAGTAAGGTACTTGGCTTAGTTGCGTATGCTTGGGCTGGTTTTGGTGCCGCATTCGGTCCATTGATTCTGCTCTCTTTGTTCTGGAAACGCATGACCTTGAACGGCGCATTGGCAGGTATGGTTGTGGGTGCTTTGACGGTCATCCTTTGGAAAAACTTCTTTGGCTACACCGGTATCTACGAGATTATTCCAGGTTTCGTTTTCGCCTTGATCAGTATTGTGGTGGTGAGCTTATTGGGTAAAGCACCAAATGCTGCTGTAACAAGTCGCTTCGAACAAGCTGATGAAATCTATGCACGCGAAATGAAATAATTTTTCTGAAAAAATTTAAGGGGCTTTCGAGCCCCTTTTTTGATTTAAAATTTTGTACGCGATTTAATTTTTATTTTCGAACTGTCTTTCACCACCTGCATCACTGGATAACTACGTGTTTCCTTCACCCCAGGCAGTTGCCATAAAATCTGCCCTGCAATACGACGAAACTCTTCCATACCCGCACTACGCAGTTTAATCAGAAAATCAAAACCACCACTGACCATATGACATTCTACAATTTCGGGATATTGCGTGACTGCGTCAATAAAATCATCCAGCACATGCGGTGTGGTCTTATCAAGCAGTACCTCAACAAAGACTAAAAAATTGGCGTTGAGCTTATTCGGATTGAGTTTTGCCTCATAGCCCAAGATAAACTCATCCTTCGTCAACTTCTGCACACGCGCCATCACCGCAGTTGGTGAAAGGTTCACGAGTTCTGCTAATTTACTGTTAGAAATTCTTCCATCTGCTTGAAGAATATCCAGAATTTTCAGATCGGTTCGATCTAAGGTATAAATAGGGCCATTCAACTGAATTTTCCTCTAAAAAATAAGCAAATTATAGTGAGTTACTCGGGATTTATTCTGTAATGATAAATTATCTAAACCTCTCTGCTCAATATATTTTAGAGATTGTTATTGGAATTTAGCATGAATACATTGGATACTCCCGCACAAATGGATACAGCTCACGCAGACGGTTATATTACCGAATTTAAAGAAAAAAGTGAGTTTGAGCAACGCATCAATACGGCATGGCGCCGTGCAGAGCCTGAAGCAGTCGCTGTACTTGCTGAAGCAGCCAACATCTCTCCTGAACTTGACCATAAAATTTATGAGCTTGCATTTAGCTTAGCGCACAACTTACGTGAGCGTAAAAGTTCAGCGGGTAAAGCTGGTATCGTTCAAGGTTTACTTCAAGAATTCTCACTTTCTTCACAAGAAGGTGTTGCACTCATGTGTTTGGCTGAAGCATTGCTTCGTATTCCAGATACAGCAACACGTGATTTATTGATTCGCGACAAAATCAACCAAGGCAACTGGAAAGAACACGTTGGTCAAAGTAACCTGATGTTCGTCAATGCCGCTGCTTGGGGTCTAATGTTAACTGGTAAGTTAATGGAAACACCAAAGCAAACCAGTTTATCAAGTGTTTTAACTGGTCTATTGGCACGCAGTGGTCGCGGTATTATCCGTAAAGCCGTTGACGTTGCAATGCGTATGATGGGCGAGCAATTCGTGACTGGCGAAACCATTGGTGAAGCGCTTGAACATGCTAAACCATTTGAGCACAAAGGTTTCCGCTACTCATACGACATGTTGGGTGAAGCTGCCCTAACTGAACATGATGCTGAGCGTTATTACAACGACTACACTCAAGCAATCCATGCTATTGGTAAAGCATCGAATGGTCGTGGTGTCTATGACGGCCCGGGTATCTCAATCAAGCTTTCTGCATTGCACCCACGTTATCAACGTGCGCAAATCGACCGTGTTCATCATGAACTTTACAACAAGGTTTTTGAACTCGCATGCTTGGCAAAACAATACGATATCGGTTTAAACATCGATGCTGAAGAATCTGAACGTCTGGAAATTTCACTCGAATTGCTTGAACGCCTATGTTTCGAACCAAAACTTTCGGATTGGAAAGGCATTGGTTTCGTTATTCAAGCTTACCAAAAACGTTGTTTCTACGTTGTAGATTATATCGTTGATCTTGCAAAACGCAGCAACAAACGTCTGATGATTCGTTTGGTGAAAGGTGCGTATTGGGACAGCGAAATCAAGAAAGCACAGATTGATGGTATGACTGACTACCCTGTGTTTACCCGTAAAGTTCACACGGATTTGTCCTACATTGCGTGTGCGAAAAAATTACTTGCTGCACCAGATCAAGTGTATCCGCAGTTTGCGACACACAACGCGCAATCACTTGCAACGATTTACAATCTGGCAGATCCAAGCAAATATTACCCAGGTCAATACGAATTCCAATGCTTGCACGGTATGGGTGAGCCATTGTACGAGCAAGTGGTAGGTTCTAAAGAAGACAATAAACTTGGTGTTCCATGTCGTGTTTACGCACCTGTAGGTAACCATGAAACATTATTGGCTTACTTGGTTCGTCGTTTACTTGAAAATGGTGCCAATACTTCATTCGTTAACCGTATTGCAGATAAGACTCTAAAAGTTGAAGACCTCATTCAGTCTCCAATCAAAGACATCGAGACTTCAGCGAAAGATGAAGGCCAGCTTGGTTTAAAACACCCTGCAATTCCACTTCCGCATGATCTTTATCCATTACGTCCAAACTCAAGTGGTTTTGATCTCAATAACGATCAACCATTAGCGGATTTGGATGCGACTGCACAAAAGCTACGCAGCCAGATTTGGAAAAGTGCACCATTACTTGGTTTTGAATCAACGGTTCACGAGCAAAGTAATGCACTTGCAATTACAAACCCTGCACAAAACAGCGAAGTTGTGGGTTATGTTAACGAAGCAACCAGCGCTGATGTACAACTGGCATTAGAAGCTGCAGTACAAGCTGAACAAAGCTGGGCTGCAACCGATAAAGTTGAACGTGCTGCTTGCTTAAAGCGTGCGGCTGACTTAATGGAAGCTCGTATTCAGGAGCTTATGGTTTTACTTTGCCGCGAAAGTGGTAAAACCTATGCCAATGCGATTGCAGAAGTTCGTGAAGCGGTCGATTTCCTACGTTACTACGCAACTCAAATTGAGAACCTGCCTGCCAATGCACAAGTGAAGCCATTAGGTACTGTATTGTGTATTAGCCCATGGAACTTCCCTCTTGCGATTTTCTCTGGTCAGATTGCAGCGGCATTAGTGAGCGGTAACTGTGTTATTGCAAAACCGGCTGAACAGACGCCATTGATTGCAGCACAAGCCGTACAAATGCTTTGGGAAGCTGGCGTGCCACACGGCGTTGTCCAACTTCTTCCAGGTCGCGGTGAAACTGTAGGTGCTCAATTGAGCCAAGATGACCGTATCCAGGGCATCATGTTCACGGGTTCGACTGAAGTTGCAAAAATCTTGCAAAAGACTGTCGCAAAACGTTTATCTCCAAATGGTCAACCAATTCCGTTAATCGCGGAAACAGGTGGTCAGAATGCGATGATCGTCGATTCTTCTGCACTCACTGAACAAGTGGTTCTCGATGTTGTCAGTTCTGCATTCGACAGTGCTGGTCAACGTTGTTCTGCACTTCGTATCTTATGTGTACAAGAAGACAGCGCTGCAACCGTTATCAAAATGCTGAAAGGTGCAATGCAACAGTTGATCGTAGGTAACCCAGCGATCTTAAAAACTGACATTGGTCCTGTCATCGATACTGAAGCGAAACAAACCATCGATACGCACATTCAAAAGATGAAATCTAAGGGTTACCCTGTTCATCAATTGATGTTTAACGATGCTGCAAGCCAACAGGCACTTGCACAAGGTACTTTTGTTCCGCCAACAGCAATCGAATTACCAAACCTTGATGACCTTGAGCGTGAAGTATTTGGTCCTGTACTCCACATCATCACGTATAAATACGGTGAGCTTGAGCAGTTGATCGATCGTATCAATGCAAAAGGTTACGGCTTGACCATGGGTCTACATACCCGTATCGATGAAACCATTAATACGGTGATTCAACGTGCGGAAGTGGGTAACTTATATATCAACCGTAATATCGTCGGTGCAGTGGTAGGCGTACAACCATTTGGTGGTGAAGGCTTGTCTGGTACTGGTCCGAAAGCTGGTGGTCCACTTTATATGTACCGCTTGATGGAACATTGTTCAGAGAAAGTATTGGCGACCCCATTTGCGGTGAAAGCTGAAATCTCTAACTTTGATGCGGTATCAAATGTTGCTTACCAAAGCTTGATGGCTTGGGCAAAACAACACATGGCTCAAGCAGTACCTACAATTCCAGCATTTGGTGTAGGTAAATTCTACGAGTTGCAAGGTCCGACTGGCGAAAGTAACCAGTACATTATCCTGCCTCGTCATCGTGTGCTTTCAATTGCCAATGATGATGCAAGTCAGCTTCAACAATTGCTTGCGATTTTCGCAGTAAGCAGTACAGCGGCTGTGTTGAAAGACAATGCATTCTTGGTGAAACACAAAGCGTCTTTACCAAAAGATGTTTTAGATGCGATCACTGTCATCTCAAGTGTTGAAAAAGATGCCTTTGATGCCGTGCTTCATCATGGTTCTGTTGAACAGTTACAAGATTTGCAAACTAAAGTTGCTGCCCGTTCAGGCGCAATTGTTGGAATTACTCAGCTTCAAGCCAATGAGCAAATTCCATTAGAACGTCTTGTGATTGAACGCGCAATCAGCGTGAATACAGCAGCAGCTGGTGGTAACGCAAGCTTGATGACCTTATCTGAAGACTAATATTCTCCTTTCCGAGAGATGCTGAATCTCTCAATGACCCGAATCATGTTTACATGGTTCGGGTTTTTTATTATTTTGAAGTACATAATATCAAGAATAAAATGAGACGCTTTTAATGCAGTTCTTTTTGTCCACAGAATATCAGCCGAATTGCGCTCGGCTTTTCGAAGATTATAAAAACAAGATCGAGCAGCTTATCCCTTTTGCCGTGATTGAACATATCGGTTCCTCAGCTATACCCAATGCGATTTCAAAAGGTGATTTAGATATTTATATCGAAGTATCAGCAAAAGATCTTGTGCTGACCATTGAACAGCTTAATTTTAAGGAAAAACTTGATACTTTACGCACACAAGAGCTGTGTATGCTTGAATCCTCGGAACATGATGTCGCATTGCAAATCGTTGTGAGTGGCTCAGAATTTAAAAACTTTCTCACCTTCCGAGATCAATTGCGACATCATCCAGACCTAGTCCAGCAATACAATCAGCTCAAACAAAGATGTTCAGGTTTCTCACCACAACAATATCGTGAGCTTAAATCGATATTTATTGAAAATGTTCTAAATCAGGAACCATCTTACAAATAAGCAAATTTGATAATTTCCCTGCACCTTGTAGCACTTTTTTTGATACCATTCCTGTTTAGATTTCACCTATAGTTTTCTTGTTTATGACCATCTCTTACCAGCAGCAACTTCAAGAGAAAGTTGAACGAATCACCGTACAGTTTGCTCCGTTCAATCCACCAGCTTTAGAAGTGTTTCAATCACCAGAACAACATTTCCGTATGCGTGCCGAATTTCGTATCTGGCATACAGAAGACGATATGTTCTATGCCATGTTTGAACGTGCTGAAGATGGTAAGCAAAAAGACGTTGTTCGTGTGGATGAGTTTCCTATCGCGGATCAAAGCATTAATGACTTGATGCCTCGTCTGTTAGAAGAATTAAAAGCAGTCCCTATTTTATCGCAACGTATTTTTGAAGCGGACTTTCTTGCTACATTAAGCGGAGAAATGCTGGTTACGCTGATTTATCATCGTAAACTGGATGAAGAATGGGAAACAGCGGCTAAAGCGTTAGCAGAAAAGCTGAATATTAAAATTATGGGCCGTAGCCGTGGTCAAAAAGTTATTATTGGCGAAGACTATGTGGTTGAACAGTTGAATGTTCATGGCCGTACTTTTAAATACAAACAAATTGAAAGTAGTTTTACCCAGCCGAATGCAAAAGTCTGTCAACATATGTTGGAATGGGCTTGTGATGCAGCACAAGGATCTCAAAAAGATCTTTTAGAATTGTATTGTGGTAACGGCAACTTTACCCTGCCATTGTCTTTGAAGTTTAAACGTGTCCTTGCCACTGAGCTGGCAAAATCTTCGGTTTATGCAGCGCAATGGAATATTGAACAAAACCAGATTGAAAATATTCAGGTTGCACGTTTATCTGCGGAAGAATTTACTCAGGCTTATCAGGGCGAACGTGAATTTAGACGCTTGCAAGAAGCCAATATCAACATTCAAAGCTATGACTTTGACACGGTTTTCGTCGATCCGCCACGTGCAGGAATTGATGATGAAACGTTAAAACTTCTACAAGGATTCGAGCGTATTCTCTATATTTCATGCAATCCAAATACCTTACATGACAACCTCAACACACTGACCCAAACCCATCGAATTGTGAAGTTCGCAATGTTCGATCAGTTCCCTTTTACTCATCATGTTGAGTCAGGCGTTTTACTTGAAAAGATTTAAACAAATTATTTCAACGTAACAATAATTAATAAAGGGTTTCAATAACCCTTTATTTTTGCTCAAAGTATATTGATAAAAAAGTGATAATTTTCAAAGGTCAAGTCATCATACCGTCATAATTTCGTTTGAGATAAGAAGAGTTATCGAAAAAATTGAGGTTCAACTGCTGCTTTTATCACTTAAGCTGACTTGTATTTTATTTTAAAGTGGCTATATTTCGAGCTATGTTAGGTTGTAAATGAAGGCTCTATGAGTTTTTGGCAAAAATTGTTCAATGCAGACGAACAATATAACGAACACAAGAATCAAACTTCTTGCGTTGAAAACGATTGTTCTTGCAAAACCAATGAACAGCTACTCGACGCTTTAGTCAAAGCAACAGATGAAGATGTCATTAAAGGCATTAAGAAAGTACTGATTTCTCGAGGCTACAGCCGCAAAGAATTACTTGCGCTGATCAAACCTCCGATCCAATAAGAAACAAGCTTGGCCTAACCTCTTTACATCAGGAGGTTAGGCTCGAGTCTCAATGACACCCCGCTTTTTCCACCACTTCCGCAACGATTGGACCTAAATTAAAGGCTTTATCGTGACGTTTATTTTGCGTTAAATATAAACTCGAAATTGAACCATCCAGATACAGTGCATTATCCACTTTTAGTTGTTGCTTAAAAAATTGGGCAAATTGATAAAAACTTACCCGCTGCTGCGAAATCACAAAGTAAAGCTGATTATCTTTAACCCCGACACCATTTCTGATCTTTAAAGAATTTGAATCAGGAATGAACTGGCGATTGATCTTGCCCTTATAGAGCAGCATCGGCCCGGATTGTGTTGCAAATTTAGCATTAAAACCACTCTCCTTATAATCAGCCGTTGTTTTGATTATTGCACGCTGCTCATTCCACGCGACCACACCATTCGGTTGCATAAAGAAATTACCAAAACCTTTCGCCTGATTTAATTTTGTCGCTTCTTTGCCCTGCTCGATATATAAACCCACGGGCTGAAAATCGGCATGATACATACCACCATTCATGGCAAAACTTAATTGTTTGCAAGCTGGCAATTCTTTCTGAATATTGGAGAACTTCTGATAATAACGTCCCGTATTGGGATTTTTTAAAAATAATTTTAGCTGGCTTAAATGTTCAACTTGAATCACATCATAGTTCACCTTATCAACGGTGATTGTTTGATGTTGCATCGCATAAGCCATTGGCATAAAAGCAAAGGTACAGATTGCTAACCACCATTTTTTCATCATTCATATTTCTTAAAGTAAACTCCTTACTCAATTTTCCCATAACTTTTTATAGGGAGAAAACAGCAGATACAATCCAGACACATATTCCTTGGGTTGAGCTAAGAAATAGACTCGATTGGTTCACTGTTTTTGAGTAAAATAAGGAAGTAAATACAATAATCTTGTATCAACATGCAGCACAAACATCAACATTTCTCCCTTGGCGCGCATCTGATCGTCAAACACTTTGGTTATAGCCATCACGGGATCTATGCGGGTCGCGGTCGAGTCATTCATTATTCTGGTTTTGCTCATATTTTTAAAAAGCATCCGATCGAAATGACTTCAATCCAGCGTTTCGCACGTGGCAAACCGATCTATACGCGACATTACCCTTCTCCGCGCTATAAAGCTAAAGCGGTGGTACGGCGTATGCGCTCACGCATGCATGAAAATCACTATCATTTAATTATCAATAACTGTGAACACTTATGTACCTGGGCGATTACGGGTGTTGAATCCAGTACTCAGGTTGAACGAATGCAACGCCGCTTAGCCACGATAGGTTATGTCAGCTCAATCATGAGTTATATGAATGGCTTGATGCTAACAGTTGCGACCGCCTGCTTCGCGATTGTGCTTTACATTAAAATGATGCTACGTCGACAGGCCAAGAAATCGATTCCCGCTTATTTACATCTCAAAGAAAAACATTCTAAAAAATAAAAACGATTTTTGAAACATTGTAGGTATAGTACTTTATTGATTTTTAAATATTCCCTTTAAGCTATCTTGTAGCAATTATCAATTCAGTTCAAATAAAGCTGAAGATTTTTGGTACTAAAATCAGCAAGAGATCATAATGAATATATCTATTCGAAATGAACAACCATCTGACGTTCCCAATATTTTTAAACTCACTCAAGCGGCTTTTAAAGATATAGAATATTCGAGTCATACAGAGCAATTTATTGTCAATGCTTTACGCGACTCTCAACAATTGACCGTATCGCTAGTCGCTGAGTATGAAGGCCAAATCATTGGACATATTGCGTTTTCCCCTGTTTCTATCTCGGATGGAACAACTGACTGGTACGGATTAGGGCCTGTTTCTGTACAACCTGAATTTCAAAATCAAGGGGTTGGCTCTCAGCTAATCCATGCGGGTTTAGATAAGCTGAAAACATTAAAGGCTGCTGGCTGTGTATTACTGGGCGATCCTGAATATTATGCTCGCTTCGGCTTTAAAGCGAAGCCAGAACTTGTTTTACTAGGTGTTCCCGCAGAATATTTCCAGACACTTTCTTTCACAGAAAAAATGCCTCACGGCGATGTGGTTTATGCAGAAGCATTTAATGCGACCGCATAATAGCTTTAGCGCTCAGCCTTAGTTAAAGCTGAGCGCTCATAGATGATGGTAGAATTTTAAAGTGAATACATTCACATTCAACGCAGTCATTTAATGACAAACAAGCTCCTCAGAAGCCTCTAAAGCCTTTTCAAAGATTTCAGCATAGCCTGCGATGAGTTCAGCTTTATCTGTTCCATTGACAATGTAACGTGCGCCTACATAATCCTTTTTATGTTGATTGATGTAGTCAGAAAGTCTTTTACCTGTAAACATACCCTTTTTCATGCCAACGATCATGACCCGTGCCGCGATGTCAGCCTGTAAAGCAAGTTTTGGATTTTTGACTAAATCAATTTTTAGGTAATCACCCATACGCTTATAGTTGGACAACCATGTCAGCTGCACATAGCCATATCCGATATAAGGATAATATTGTTTTGACTTCAGATATTTTTCAGAACCGTACTCAATGACAGGTTGCATGGTTTTCGCTGTTTCATGCCAAGCCGTTGCCAAAATATAGGCCGCTTGCGCCAGACTCAACTCCTGATGTTCCTCTAAAACAGAAACAAGAAAATTAATTCCATCCACTTGAGCCTGATTAAGTTTTCCAAAAGCTTCACGTAAAATATCGAAACCGTTTTGAATTATTGTCATGATTTTTTCCTTATAAAAATAAAAAAACCGCCCTGAGGCGGTAGTTGATTGAATTGTATTGTTAGAATTTGTCTTTAAAGTCTTTCACTTCTCTTGCAACGTCTAGAATCGTTGAATCCTCTCTTGCATTGATATAGTTAAAAGTCCAGCGAATGAGTGCCCACACAGGTAAGCCGCAAAGGAAATACAAGCCACCAAGGGCGAATGCGCCAAACATATTCTTACTCCAGTCTTGCAAGTCAAAATGCTGAATCACAAAACCACCGCCAGCAATACTGCCGACCGAAGTAGAAATTAATGAAACCACCCACTCCCGCCTAGATTTTGGCAACCGTGTCATCACAACAACAATCCAGGCCAAAAGCATGAAGCTTAGCGCCATCAAGACAATAAAAAACACACCATAGGATTTTATTGCGGCTGCAATATCTGCACCCGCTGAAACGAGATCTACCATTTTCCTCCTCCAAAAAGAAAAGCCCTGAGAAATACAGGGCATTATTTAAATACGATAATTTTATAAAGCAGCCGACTTATTCTTATTGAAGTCATCACTCTTGTTATTCACTCCCTATCACATCAAATGTTTTATCTATAAAAAAACCTCCCGTGTGGGAGGCCAACTCATTTAATAAATCACAGTGGAGAAAGCGGCAAATGCGGCGAATGATAAAAAGGTAAATAATGACCTGTTCTCATTCGCTTAGGCGAAACCTTGTATTTATGCACTGAGTCATAAGTTTTTGCATTGTTTGTATTTACAGCACAGACCTCTTCTCCAATTGCTGCATATGCTTCTCTTAAATCAAAATCCAGTTGAGTCAGCCCATCCAGTGCAATGACTTGATAAAATTCTGGTAATTCCAATCCATGACTTGAAACCCAACTCCCGACCAGTTTTTCATCGATATAAACATTCATGGAATGCTTTCCCGTAATTTCAAAAGTGACAACTGGATTTAAAGAAGGCTCATCTTGCATAAAGGTGACGTTATCCATGCTGCCATAATCCCCTAATATCACCGTGAACTTCTCGTCTACAAACAAACTGTAAATAACAAATCCCTGTTTCACCTGATCAGCAATCCACTTTTTTTCGGGTTGATGCGCAAGTCCGACAATCATAAAAGCATGATGTGGTGCATTTGAGTTGCTCAACGAAAATTTACCCTGACATGCCTGAAAATAGGCAGATAAAAATGGCGCATTGGTCAGTTGATTGGCCCATCCCAACTGGATAAATACATTTGAAAGGTCATAAGGCAACTCAGTGGCTTCCAGCAACACATGATCAAAATTCTTATCTAACTGATAGGTCTGTGCGTGAACGGTCTTATCATTGATTTTGAGCAACTGTACAGCGTTTTCTGTTACCCGAATCACCAAATTCTCGATTTTATTAAAATCATTCAGGGTGATCGGCAGCGATATACTACTGAACATCGCAACTCGTTTACCCTCGATACTGAGCGTGACATGGTCATGATCATTCTTAAAAAGAATCAGGGTCTCAGCCTGCTCACCAATCATAATTTTATAGTCACGATCTGCCTGTAGAGGCTCGATCATTCCTTGCATGTTTGCAGGACGGAATGCAGTCATATCTGGTATAAACTTGGCCTCCGTCACAATAAGCATATTTCGTGACTCAATTAACTGATAATCATCATAAGTCAATGTGGGCTCCTGCATATCATTAATAACATTTAATGAACCTAGATACGGGTTAGATTCCATCAAGGTCACACCAACCGCATCTGGCGTCATTTTCATGCTAGATGGGACAATATCGGCAGGAGAAAAATGTGTTACGCCTTGATCTAAATACGGAATATTATTTGTATTGTTGATACTATTCATCTTCAATCACCTCAAATTCTTTATAAATTTCAAACCTTTTTCAGGTTTTAGATATAAAAAAACTCGGTCTCCATTACGGTACCGAGTTTTCTTTAGGCAACAAAAAAGCCCATCTGTTGATGAGCTTTTCAGTTTTGTCATATTTAATCTTTAATACGACCAGTATAGTAAAACTATAGCGTGCTTTCCGAAATAATGGAATCCTTAGTTATGCATATTTTTGTAAGTGTTTTTTCGATATTGCTCAATTACAATTTCAGCTTCTTCAATTGCTGCTTCAAGTGTTTTAACCATCAGATTTTCATAGGCTTTCCAAGTTTTTCTATAGCTCTCTACATTGATCTGATGACGATGAATTCCTGCATAAGCCATACGTCCTTTCGCAGTGTAATTTTCTTCCAGATCGGGGTCTAAAACGAAGTCTAAAACCATTCTGGCCACTAACCAGGCCAAGTGATACATTGCAATGCGTTCTGGTTCACGCTTCTTATCCCTTACGGCCTGTTCAATAAAAATATCAGCCAAATGCTGACGAACATATTCATAATCACTGGCGGTTTTATTTTCAAATACAATTAGCGCAGTTACAGACTTCGCCAACTGTGTATCCATCGCAGCGATTGCACCCAGACGATCCTGATAGTTTAAACGCTCACCTGTACCACGCACATAGTGATCAAATCCTGAAGAACGTACATTTAAACCGTGTGTTAACCACTCAAATTTTTCAAACTTAGTCACCATTGCATTCATCTTTTCACCTCATCTCATTATTTATTTTTCTGGCGTGATCTATGTTGTCCTTAAAGTGATAGATCTTCTGCCAATTTGAATCATCATTTTCATGCTTGCTTCCGCATCCAATGACTTTATTTACTGCATAACGCAGCCCTACTTAACTTTTGAATATGTGCTTTAAAGATATTTTTCTCCTTGCTCCACACGGTGGATAGCATGCTTAATTTCTTCAAATCGAGCCTTGCTACACGGTCGGGTAAAGCTCTTGATTTGAGAAATATAACTATGCGCGCAACCGAGAACTTCGACCAAAGCTTTAGCTCGCCCCTTATGTTCATTAAGCCAACTGCTAAGCATTGTGATTTGTTGTTCGGTTGCCTGATTTTCGATACGCTTTTGTTTTTTTAATTGTTTCTGCTCATCTTCTAGTCGCATCGCTTTTAGTTTTTTGCTGTATTCCACTCTTCGCGCTTGAAATTTACTTTGAATCGTCGTGATTGCATTGCCTTTTGCCAGCCAAGCTTCAATTTCAGCATTTAAGTTTTGTTTGATATGCATGTTTGGGTTAATTGCCTTACTCATACTCTACCTCCAACATTGAAATTTAAATAACACACCCATAATATTAGCAAACTAATATTAAATCAATAAGAATACTAATTTGACTTCACATTAGTTTGCTAATATTCTGAATTCAATGAATTTGAGGTCGATTGAAATGCTAAAAGATAGGCTCAAAGAAGCTAGAAAAAGAGCGAAGAAGTCTCAAAAAGATGTGGTTGCAGCTGTGGGGATTACTCAATCCGCTTTAAGTCAACTAGAAACAGGATTGGTCAGTTCATCCTCTCATCTACCCTCTATTGCCAAATTTTTAGGTGTGGATGCTTATTGGCTACAAACAGGCGAAGGTCAGGCTGAACTAGATCCAACACAATCTGAACATTCTATTAATATTTCGCCTGTTCAGGCCAAGATGGCACCTGTCTTGTCATGGGTACAAGCAGGTATTTTTACCAATGTACAATCTGTTGATATGACTCAAGTTGAAGAATGGCTCCCGCTGCCCGATGATTGTGATGAATGCTTTTACCTTAAAGTTCAAGGCTTAAGTAATTATCCAGTATTTCATGAAGGCGATTATATTCTGGTTGATCCAACAGTCCAGTATAGTGATATGCAGTCAGGTGACATGATTGTGGTCAGAAAACATGAAGATGCAACCTTCAAGAAACTGGTGATCGAAACCGATAATTCAAGATATTTACAGGCGCTGAATCCAGAATTTAAACCTAATATTATTCCCTTAGATGAAGAATGTATTTTCGTTGGTGAAGTGGTCGATTCAATTCGTTATATTTATCAATCTAAACGTCGTTCCAAGATAAAGCACAGTTAAACGTAACGATTTCTCATAAAAAATTAGTATTCTGATAATAATAAAATATTAGTATATTAATAAAATATGAATAATAAGCAAATAAAAAAGCCCGAATGAGCTGATCATTCAGGCTTTTTTGTTAAATTCCGATATTACTTTGCAGCAGTTGCTTCAGTTGTAATATTTACAGTGATCTTATCACCCACGTTAGGCACATAGTTGCCGATACCAAATGCTGAACGGTTAAAACTAGTGGTCGCATTAAAGCCAATTGCAGGTACTTTTGCCATTGGGTGCTCACCTTGTTTATTAAGCACAGCATCTAATACCACAGGCTTAGTCACACCTTTAACAGTCAAATCACCTGTAATTTTAAAGTGCTTTTTGTCTTTGGTTTCTACTTTGGTACTTTTGAAAGTAATGTTTGGATATTTTGCAACATTAAACCATGCTTCTTCCTGAAATTCTTTGTCTAAAGCAGGAACATTGGTATTTACGCTGCTTAAAGGGATAGTCACTTCAACTGATGAATTTGCAGGTTTTGCATTATCAACCTTGATCACACCCTGGATGTCAGTGAAGTTTGCACTTGGGGTAGAAAAACCAAAGTGATTCCAGCTGAATACAGTCGCTGTATGCGTTGGGTCAATTTTATAGTCTACAGGCGCTGCCAAAGTTACTGAACTTGCTAACGCGACTGCTAAACCGAGGCTTAATGTTTTAAATTGCATTTTTCGTATCCTTGTTTGATATAGCCATTAGTGTATAGATCAAGTATTTTTATTCACTAGTCTTTATAAAACGATATGTTTCATCCATGCAACAATAAAAGCGTTACAGTTGTTATTTAAAACGCCTATTATAAGACCATTCGCTACTCGACAATTGATCTGAGAAATAACATGATCAATTGATAAATTTAGATTTAAATTCTTAAAGATAAACAACAAGGTAGAATATGACTCATACAGTTCAAGCTCAAAATACTTCAACGCCTTATCGTGTTACGCTTACAGACGCTTCTGGTCATAGCTGGTATGCAGATGAACCTACAGACAAAGGTGGGCAAGATACCGCGCCAAATCCAGTTCAGCTGTTACTTTCCGCTTTAGGTGCGTGCACAACCATTACCTTAGAAATGTATGCCAACCATAAGGGCATCAAGCTTGAGCATGTTCAGGTTGATTTAGCACTGAATCCGAATGGGGAGCCTGAGTCAGGTCAAAATAATATTGAACGTAAAATTATCTTAAAAGGTGAATTTACTGAAGAGCAGCACAAACGTTTGTTAAAAGTCGCAGAAAGCTGCCCGATTCATAAATTATTGACTTCAAATATTTCGATTCAGACAGACTTAACTGTTGAATAGATAGTTTTATTAAATTTCAATCAAATCTGTATACCATACTAATGATTCACCCATAGAAGCTTCTATTGCTGAATTTACTATTTCGATGAATTCAGCAGGAATAAATGAATATAAATTTTCACCATCAAAATGAATCCAAAATTCAGGTGGTGGAGTATCGCAACCGTCGATAAAGCCACCTGTTTCACCCTCACCCAAACTATCAAACATGGTTAAATAAACATTGAAAGCTAAAATTTTGCCTTCTAATTTTAATGATGATTTATTTATATCTAGCTTAAGTCTATTTTGAATTACTTTATCAAAATAGGAATGTAATCGAGAAGAATAGTTATCAACACTCTTTTTATGCTCCTTTATCTTTGAACTTTCGTGGAGAAAACGAATCAAAAAATCATATTCAGCATGTTGCCAAAATCTTTTATCTACGTTCAAATTAAAAAAGTATAAAGATTTGACCTTATTTAATATTTCATCAAAAGCATGAAGTTCGAACTCCTTTCTCATCACAATACCTCAGTCTTTCAAGTTTCAATAAAGTACCACTGATCAGCTCTATAATTATCTGCTTCATCCATTGGATCAATATAATGAATAAGTATTCCTCGCTCCTTGATTTTCTCAGGAACGTCCAATCCCCATCTCCGAGATAAGCTCATGTCATCCGCTAAAAGATATTGAGGATCGTAATATTCTGCTGACAAAGTATGGGAGTTAAAATAATCTTCATCTAGATACAAACAAATTTCGCTAGCAAACATATCAGGCTGAATAATGACACATACGACTTTACAGAATTTCATACCAACAGGTTTTGCCTCAATTAAATACTGACATGCATTAATTAGATACTGGGCACACTGTGCCTTTATTTCTTGTTGAGCATGCGTTCCCTGAACTAAATTCATAGCTACAGGTATTTTCCAATTATAATATCGTTCTTCATACCCATCTAAATCAGGGAAACACCCTTTAAAACTTTCACTCCAATACTTAAGATTTCTTAATTTACGTGGAATTCCCCGTTCTTTTTTATTTGATAATGCAAACCTTCTCATTTTATATTCCATTTAATCACATAAAAAAAGCGCCCTATTCAGGACGCTTTTTTATACCACTTAATTCAATTAAGCAGTCAATTCTTTAACCGCAGCAACAACCGCTTCAGTGGTAATACCGAAGAATTGGAACAAGTCTTTTGCTGGTGCAGATTCGCCATAAGTCGTCATACCGATCACTTTGCCGTCTAAACCAACAAACTTCCACCAGTAATCCACATGAGCCGCTTCAACTGCTACGCGTGCACGAATATGTGCAGGCAATACCGCTTCACGATATGCAGCATCTTGCTTCATGAACTCTTCAGCACATGGCATAGACACAACACGCACACCTTCAAGTTGTGCGTATGCTTCCATTGCCAATGAAACTTCTGAACCAGTCGCGATAATGATTGCTTTTAACTCGCCTTTTTCTTCAGCAAGCACATAACCACCTTTTGCAACGTTTTGAATTTGAGCTTCATTACGTGCTTGGAATGGTAAGTTTTGACGAGAGAAAATTAACGCTGATGGACCATCTTTACGTTGAAGTGCAGATTTCCAAGAAACCGCTGCTTCAACTGTGTCACATGGGCGCCATGTATTTAAGTTTGGCGTACCGCGTAATGATGCAATTTGTTCAATTGGTTGATGCGTAGGACCATCTTCACCCAAACCGATCGAGTCATGTGTATAAACATGAATCACACGTTGCTTCATCAATGCAGACATACGCACGGCATTACGCGCATATTCCATAAACATCAAGAATGTTGCAACGTAAGGAACGAAACCACCATGTAAAGCCACACCATTCGCAATTGCAGTCATACCGAATTCACGAACACCGTAATACACGTAGTTGCCCGCTGGATTTTCCTGTACGCCTTGGCAACCTTTCCAAAGTGTTAGGTTAGAACCCGCCAAGTCAGCAGAACCACCTAATAATTCAGGAAGTAATGGACCAAATGCTTGTAATGTATTTTGGCTTGCTTTACGTGTCGCAATAGTTTCAGCTTTAGCATTGGTTTCAGCAATGAAAGCATCTGCTTGTGCTGCAAACTCAGCTGGCAAATCACCATTGATACGGCGTAATAATTCTGCTGCTTCAGTTGGATATTTTGCTTGGTATTGAGCAAACAATTCATTCCATGCTGCTTCAGATGTTTGACCTTTTGCTTTTGCATCCCAAGCTGCATATACATCTTCAGGAATAACAAATGAATCTTCTTTCCAGCCTAATGCTTCACGGGTTAAAACGATTTCGTCTTTACCCAATGGTGCGCCGTGGCAATCTTCTTTACCTTGTTTGTTTGGTGAACCTAGACCAATAATCGTTTTACAGATAATGATCGTTGGTTTATTGGTTTCAGCTTTTGCTTCAAGAGTTGCTTGGCGAATTGCAGCAGCATCATGACCATCTATATGAAGAACTTGCCAACCGTATGCATTGAAACGTTGTTCAGTATCATCACTGAACCAACCTTCCACTTCACCATCAATCGAGATACCGTTGTCATCGTAGTATGCGATCAACTTACCAAGACCTAAAGTCCCCGCAAGTGAACATACTTCGTGAGAAATACCTTCCATTAAGCAGCCATCGCCAAGGAAGCAGTAAGTGAAGTGATCAACAACGTTTAAATCGTCTTTGTTGAACTGTGCAGCCAAAGTTTTTTCAGCAAGTGCGAAACCAACTGCATTGGCAATCCCCTGACCTAATGGACCAGTTGTTGTTTCAATACCAGGTGCATAACCATATTCAGGGTGACCTGGTGTTTTAGAATGTAATTGACGGAACTGTTTTAAATCTTCAATAGATAAATCATAACCAGTCAAATGCAATAACGCATATTGCAACATAGAGCCATGACCATTTGACAATACGAAGCGATCACGGTTCGTCCATTGCGGGTTGGTCGGGTTATGATTTAAAAATTCACGCCAAACCACGTCAGCGATATCTGCCATCCCCATTGGTGCACCTGGATGCCCTGAGTTTGCTTGTTGCACAGCATCCATTGCCAAGACACGAATTGCATTTGCAATACGACGTTCATTTAAAGGGGTTGTCATAAGTCAGAATCCGATTAAATCAAATAAGATGAGAGAAGATGAGAAACCATCTTTCAAAAACTGCCACTATTGTCTTAAAAAAACGCCAATGGGTAAAGTCCAATAGACGATATTTCTTGTTTTTCACGCAATCATTTAGCATTAAGTGTGTAAATGTTCATACGATAGGCAGTACCAGCAATATCAAGTAAAAAATTTAAGCAGCAAATTACAGATTTATTCATATAAAAAACACTAAATATCAATTTCCCTGATACTCATATCAATAAAAACATCATGAAAATGAAATAAATTCACGCTTTTTAGTCAGCTTGTGCTAGTCCTATGCGCCAAGTCGATGTAACATACTCTGTCTTTTTGAAAATACCAATGATAGGACGTTCATGCGCGAGTATGCTGTTTTTACTTCAGAATCTGTAAGCGAAGGTCATCCAGATAAAATGGCTGACCAAATTAGCGATGCAATTTTAGATGCAATCCTAAGAGAAGACCCGTATGCGCGTGTCGCTTGTGAAACATTAGTAAAAACAGGTGCGGTTGTTCTTGCTGGTGAAATCACAACGACAGCAAATGTGGACTTTGAAGCGATTGTACGTCAAACCGTAAATGGAATTGGTTATCACCATTCTGACTTAGGTTTCGATGGTTCAACTTGTGCCGTGATCAACATGATCGGTAAGCAGTCTCCTGAGATTGCACAAGGTGTCGATCGTCAAAAGCCAGAAGATCAAGGTGCAGGTGACCAAGGTCTCATGTTCGGTTACGCAAGCCGTGAAACTGATGTGTTGATGCCTGCTCCAATCTCTTACGCTCACCGTTTAATGGAGCGTCAAGCAGAATTACGTCGTTCAGGTGCTTTACCGTGGTTACGTCCAGATGCGAAAAGCCAGGTAACGTTTGCTTATGAAAATGGCAAACCGGTTCGTTTAGATGCTGTTGTTTTATCAACTCAACATGATCCTGAAATTTCTCAAATTCAGTTAAAAGAAGCTGTCATTGAAGAAATCGTTAAACCGATCATCCCTGCTGAAATGTTCCATGCAGGCACTAAATTCCATATTAACCCAACAGGTATGTTCGTCATTGGCGGTCCTGTAGGTGACTGTGGTTTAACAGGTCGTAAAATTATTGTAGATACTTACGGCGGTATGGCTCGTCACGGTGGTGGTGCTTTCTCTGGTAAAGATCCATCGAAAGTTGACCGTTCAGCTGCTTATGCTGGCCGTTATGTTGCGAAAAATATTGTTGCAGCTGGTTTAGCAGATAAATGTGAAATTCAGGTGAGTTATGCAATCGGTGTTGCTGAACCAACTTCAATTTCAATCAACACTTTTAACACAGGTAAAGTATCAGACGAGTTAATTGTTCAACTTGTACGTGAACACTTTGACTTACGTCCATACGGCATTACCCGTATGCTAAATCTGATTCAACCAATGTATAAGCAAACAGCAGCTTATGGTCACTTTGGCCGTGAAGGTTCTGACTCTGCCTTTACTTGGGAAAAAACAGATAAAGTAGATATCCTGAAAGATGCAGCTGGACTCTAATCCACGGCTCTTCAATAAAAAAGCTCGCAATTGCGAGCTTTTTTATAACCCCAATCATTATTTATTCGAATTGGTATTATCCTGTTTGAACATCTCCAGCAGCGAATTGCTTTGAACTGGTTGATCTTCTTGATGATGCTGACTATATAAATGTGCAAGTTTAATGACCACCACCACTGCTAGGCAGGCAGCAACACAAAACATCCACAAGCCATAAGGGCTGCGAATATGCTGAGAACCGCAATAAGGGCACTCTTTATCTGTTGATGCGACGACCTTGTCACAACATGCACAATGATATTGATATAACATCATTAACACCTCCTCTCTTTATTTTTTTATTTTCTTTTTACAACAAATACTCATATGTCACACTTTTATCCTATGAGAAAAAAAACCATAATTCAATCACGTTTTCTGACCTATGCATTCAAATTAACAAATTTTTATGACAATTTGATTAGAATCTTAATTTTAAGAAAATCATTAAGTTCTTAATATTATTTTGATCTTTCATGTTATTTGTTAAAATAACGTTTTGCAAATTGTGGAAGAGATGATGGCCCAATTGATTAATAAAGGTGGATTTCGCGAACGCGCCAACCGTAGTCGCAAGTACAAACAGTCAGAAAATGAAATCACTACCCTGCAACCTAGCCAATATCAACCACAGCCTAAAGAAACAGAGACTTCTACGAATTCCGAATCACACCCCGATCATTCCATCCAAAAAGATCAAACATAAAAAAAGCACACTCAATAAGGTGTGCTTTTTTTACAAAATATGAATCTAATCAATTCACATCTTTAAATTCAATTTTCTTCTGATCAGGTTTTACTTCACGTGCTTCACCATCAATAATGGTTGAGTCACGATACTGACCACCACCTTGTTGTTGATTTTGCATATCTTGCATCTGGCGCATCAGGTCAGCAAACGGGTTCTGCCCTCCAGCACCACCACCCATGTTGCCCATACCGCCCATCATCTTATCCATCATGGCTTGCTGACGTTTTGCCATGGTTTTCATCAAGGCATTGCGGAACGCCGTTTGAACAGATGGAATCAACACCAATACCGCCAATACATCCGAAATTAGACCAGGAATCATCAGTAAGAAACCTGCCATCGCAAGCGCCAGCTTCTTGATCACAGCTGGATCTCCACCCAACTGACCTGTCATCTGCATTTGCTGTAATTGCGGCATAATCGTTGAAGCACTTGAACGCAGCAGGTTTAAACCAATAAAGAATGCGATAATGAACCAGAAAAAGACATACCACATACTTCCAACGAGGTCACCCACGCCAATCCAGACTAAAACCTCGGCAATTGTGCCAAATACCACGATAAGAAGTAGATTCATGTCAAATCTCTAAAATTAAAACCTTGTGCAATATTGAACAATCAATCCTGACACAACAAATAAAATAAACTCAATACCCTTAATGATGGGTACATTTTAAAATTTATCAAGTCTTATAAAATAGCTTGTATAAAAAAACTCCCAACTAAATCAAATCTAATTGGGAGCTTAGATATTTTTTAAAGATTAGCCACAAGTTGCTTGAGTAATCTTCTTAGACTGAGGATCGATCGTTACAGTCACACGATTCTCACGATAGTCCATGGTCACTGGCTGATTTGGACCTACACTACGTACAATTTCAGATTTAGTTTTTTGCTTGATTTGCGCTTCTGTTAAGCCAGACTGTCCAACCAATTTAGCGGCTTCATCAGCGATACATTTAGGTTGACTCGCGCGGAAAAGTTCCCATTCTTCAACCACTTGACCATTTGGTAATTTACAATAACCGACCTGACCATTGGTTTCATTACGGATTTCTAACTGTCCACCTTGGTCTACACAGTATTTACTTGCTGGGTTAGGCATACCAATTTTTGGTGGAGTTGTGTCTTTATTTGGTGTTGCTGAACACGCTGCAAGTGAAGTAAGTACCACACCTAAAAGTAAGATCTTTTTCATAGTTTGAATTCTGATAAAGTGAAAAAGCAAAGATAACAAAATAACTTAACTTTTTATGTCAATGATTTGAAACAAGAGGCTATTTTTCTATTTATATGATCCAAATGTATTCAATACTTAACTCATGACTATTGAATAATCACGTACTCTAATCGGATCGCCTGATCCACTAAATAATGCTCTTTGATAATATAAAAATGAGGTCGCGTGTTAATCCACTCATCCATTGCCAGAATTGCTTCTGTATAACCAGTGAGTGCAGAAAAATCTTTGACTTGTATGATATCCATGAGCTGATCTCTTTTTTATTAAGCCTAGCACACTCAGCCCATTTTACTAAAGAATAAAATATAGCCAGATTCATCAACAGATTTTTATACAGCCATGATCTATTTCCTTCCCCTCCCAATATAAAAAGTGCCTCTACATAAGAGGCACTTTTAGGGACAAGATAGATCGATATTTAGAAAGAGACCATTTTTCCAGGATTCAGCATACCCGTAACGCCGTACCAACCTTTTGACATTGGAATCGCAAGCGGTGCCAGCAGACGTCCAAATAAAATATCACTGTGCTGGATCTTGGTTAACATTGCATAATCTGTATTTAAACCAGAAAAATCATCTGCAATCGCTTTACCAATACGAACCGTTTGTGCCACACCATGACCACTCCAGCCATGTACCGCATATATTGGATATTTTTCTCCAAATTTTCGGTTATCCGTTGCGCCGTTCATGGTCAGATCACTGACTCCGCTCCAACAGAAATCCATTTCCACATTTTTTAACTGTGGAAATACTTTATTTGCCCGACCGAGCAAATATTGGTTGATACGACCTACACTCCAGCTTGTACCCGTTCCTTGCCCACCGAACAATAAACGGTTTTTCGAAACGCCACGATAATAGTCAATCTGCAGCTGCGTATCATAGACAGGATGATCCTGTGGCAATAATTCAGTTAAAGGAACCTCCAAAGGTGCGGTTACCGCAATGTAGGTATGGAATGGAATCGCTGTCTGCTTCTTTTCGGGCAGCAATTTAAAAGCATTGTGATGCACGGCAATAACGACACTTTTACGTGCTTTAATGGTGCCTGTCTTGGTTTTGACATAGATACCATCCGCCCGTTCAGAAATAGACAATACCTCTGTCTGCTCAAAAACTTGACCACCGTTTTTACAAAAGCCATGTACCAAAGCACGATTTAAAGCCAATGGCTGGATATGACCACCTAAATCATCAACCAGTCCACCTTTATAAAGGTCAGATTTAATTAATTCCTTAAGCTCATATTCGCCCATAACCTTGGTATTGTTTTCACCTAAATACTTTCTCACATCTGCGCCTTGCGTCAGTGCAATGAGATGCCCTTCATGCACAGCAGCGGTAATGTGCCCACGCTTACGTGCCAATTCAACATCATATTTTTCACTGATCTGATCAATTAATGACATCGCTTCGGTAGAGGTAAAATGCCAAAGCTTTTTAGCATCTTCATAACTAAAACGCTTAATCATTTCCTCAGCTTCCCAACGTGCAAGCCCAGGTGTGAGCTGTCCACCATTTCGACCTGAGGCAGAAGAACCAATACGATTTTTCTCAACCAGAATCGTATCTACACCCTGTTCAGATAAATGCAAAGCCGCGGAAGCGCCCAGTAACCCACCGCCAATGACCACGACATCACACACCTGATCCGAATCGAATGCATCAAAGGTATGCCAATCTTCCAAAGCGCTTTCATAATAATTGGCTGGATGCTCAAATTTTCCATGCTTAGGATTCACCCAACTCCACTCATTCGAATTTTGATATGCCTTACTTTCTTTAAAGACAACATCATCTAAATGGGCTGGTTTTTTTATACCGTTAGACATTTGGAATTCACCTAAAAATAAATTTTCTTACTAAATAATGAGACAAGCTTAGCCGCAAAATAATGATTAATAAAACCAGAATCTTTCAATAATATTGATAGGTATTGAATAAGTATAATTTTAAGTGAATCGTTAAAACCTTAAATTTTATCGCTGGTTAGCTATTCGGCGTAAAATGAAGCATAAGGAAAAATTATAAAAAAGATGGCTGACAAAATAGCTCAGCAAAACTAAGCAAACCAGATTTGTCTGGATATTAAAAAAGCACCCGAAGGTGCTTTTCTCTCTATAGGCTGGTTGCAAGCAATACCACAAAACTAAATAACAACGTGCCTAAAGATCTTTTACAATGTACATGAACTTCATGCTCAAACCCTTGAGCATATGACTCCAAGTTTTCCATAACTTTACCGCTCATTAAATGTACTGCACTTATTAATTTGCCTAACAAATTAACAAAATAAAATTAGCAAAAAGTCGTAGATATGGCTAGCACAAATTTTGCACAAAAAAGTTGATTTATGACAAAAATAGTCGCTTCACTCAAAATAATTAAATATTTAATTTAAAGAAATGCAAAAGCAGCGATACAAAAAAAGCCCACTAAGGTGAGCTTTTTTCAATTATTTCTTAGTCCTAAGGAACAACGGTAATACCCGTTGCCTGTGGTCCTTTTTTGCCATCAGTAATTGTAAATGTTACGCGTTGGCCTTCATGGAGAACTTTAAACCCGTTGCTTTGGATTTCACTGAAGTGAGCAAAAACGTCCTGTCCAGAATCAGCATGAATGAAGCCAAAACCTTTAGTTTCGTTGAACCATTTCACTGTACCAGTCACAGTATTAGACATATATTTAACCTATTTAATAAATTTGGGGATGCTTAGCAGCAAGTAACTTGGAATCATAAACTCTGAGATTAGATCTGATAAAACGAAAGGTTTATCTAAACTATGAAATGCAAGATTTACTGAATCAACAGCGTTATTCTTCTAGTTGTAATTTACTATACACGAGTTTACTTTTTAGGCGCAATGAATATTTCTTGATCGTATACAGATGTCCTTATTTGACGATCGGTACACCAACCACCTCTTGCTACTCTTATGATTTTTCCAATAATTTTCAATTAATTATTATTCAGGTTTAATTTAAAAGTCATCAGCTCAGATAATGATATAAATTTTTAACATATTATTTCACAGGCTTTTAGGTTAATTACAAGAGTAACCACTACGTGACCTATGTGTTAAACCGTTCACTAAAATCCTTTTGCCACAAAAAAAAGCCCACATGAGGTGAGCTTTCTTTTTACTGGTCTAAAAATTAGATAACAGTGATAAGGGTTGCTTGTGGTCCTTTCTTACCTTGACCAAGTACGAAAGAAACGCGTTGGCCTTCTTGTAATACTTTAAAACCTTTGCTTTGGATTTCGCTGAAGTGTGCAAAAACATCTTCACCAGAATCAGCTTGAATGAAACCAAAACCTTTAGTTTCGTTAAACCACTTAACAGTACCGGTAACTGTATCAGACATACTTTTAAACCTTTTAAAATTTGTTCATTTATAAATTAAATCAAAATTTTCTAATCATGATTTAACTTAATCTATCTTTATTTGATAGATACTGCAAGCATACCAAACTTTAAGCCAAACGAGATAGTAGATTAATAGAAGTATAAAAAGTTTTATCTGCTAAGTGAGCAATATTACGTTTTAATAAATCGCCTAGTTCCAAAAACAGGATTTACTTTTAAATCAAAAAATTACATCAAAAATTTACCTGTAAAATAGTGAATAGCTCAAATAGATCAATGTAGTGCATAGAAAAAATATCTTAATTTTTTACATTTGAGTTATTTTTTGCATGATGATTTCACCCAAAAAATGGTTTTTCATTTCAAATTTAGCCTTGAGCCACTCAAGCATTTTCCTATCAGAAAATGAACTCACTCCGGTTTAAGCAAACTTATGTGGCTTACTTTCATTCTATCGAAATAAGCCCCTTCACCTCATCTGCTTCAAAGGCAGAATAACGAGTGACTAAATTTTTATGCTGTTTCGGCAGTAGCCCCTAAGTAAAGATTTATAGATTGACCAAAATGTGTGAGTGGCAATCAATGACAATTTTCTAGGTATAAAAAAAGCCCACATAAAGTGAGCTTCATTTTCAAGCAATCTTATTAGATAACTTTAATCGTTGTTGCTTGTGGTCCTTTTTTACCTTGACCAAGTACAAACGAAACGCGTTGGCCTTCGTTTAATACTTTGAAACCATTGCTTTGGATTTCGCTGAAATGTGCAAAAACATCTTGACCAGAGTCAGCTTGAATGAAACCAAAACCTTTAGTTTCGTTAAACCACTTAACAGTACCAGTAACTGTATCAGACATACTTTTAAACCTTTAAACTTTGTTCATTTATGAGTTAAATCAAATTTTTAATATTGATCTAACTCAATCTATCTTTAACAAATAGATACTTCAAGTGCGTAAACTATCTATATTAATCGATAAAGCTGATTAACATCGGTATAGAAACTTTTGCCATCTAGATTAAAGTCAATTTCCTGACCGGATTCTAGCTGGATCTTCTTTCCAACTTCTACCCATTTAAAACCATTCAACGTATTCTGTTGACGTTTCATCGGGATAATTTGCACACAAATTTCATTGCCATTACTGGCTTTGGCTACACGCCATTCATTAATAATTTTCAACACAAAATCACTCATTCCTGAGCTCAAGTGATCGATTTGGATTTACTATAACGCTAGATATATGGAGAGAGGTAAACTACAATTCTAGAATCTAATAATTTTTAGCTTTCTTTAGGGTTATTTCAGCTAACTTAATTGCTGTCTAATCTTTCAGATAACAACAACTCAATAATCACAGAGCTAATATTCGATTAACTTTAAAAGTGGTAGCGGGAGCTGGATTTGAACCAACGACCTTCGGGTTATGAGCCCGACGAGCTACCAGACTGCTCCATCCCGCAACAACATATTGATCAACATCTTCGATCAATGAGATGCTTTATACGCCCATCTCCCCCACAATGCAAATTTTTTTTATAAAAATCACGTAATTTACGGCCTAATGCTCAAATTAAATACAAATCGTTCAAAATACCCCCGCAATTTACTTAAATGATTGATCTATAAAAATGAGCCAAAATTTAAAAATATTGAACAGATCAAACCGCATTTGCTGAATAAATCCTCTATTTTCTTATAATTCAAAATCCTACAAAAATATTATGCATCGAAAAGCCCGCTATGTAACAATATCAACAATCTTTCATTTTTATAGTTCGACATGTCATTAATTATTGGTATTGATCCTGGTTCACGCTTAACAGGTTATGGAATTATCGAAAAAGATGGCAATAAACTACGTTTTGTCGATGCAGGAACCATTCGTACCGAAACTCAGGAAATGCCAGAGCGTTTAAAACGTATCTTTGCAGGGGTTGAACGGATTGTTAAATTTCATGGCCCGACTGAAGCGGCTGTAGAACAAGTCTTTATGGCACAAAACCCCGATTCGGCATTGAAACTCGGTCAGGCACGCGGTGCTGCAATTGCCGCTCTGGTGAATCTAGATTTACAAGTGGCTGAATATACCGCACGACAAATTAAACAGTCTGTGGTCGGTTACGGTGCAGCAGATAAAGAACAAGTCCAAATGATGGTGATGCGTTTACTCAATCTAAGTATCAAACCACAATCAGATGCAGCCGATGCCCTTGCCGCAGCCATTTGTCATGCGCATGCTTCTGGTAGTATGAGTAAAATGGCTGTACTCAATGCATTAGGTGGCATGGCACGAGGCCGTAGCCGTGCCAGCACCAGACGCCGTTAATCATTCTGATTCACCACCTGATAAATCATTTTTCCCATGTCATGCGCCTGTAAACCTCGTATACCATTTTCAGCCAGCAAATCACCTGCCTGTGCATGTAAGGTCACAATCTCGTGCAAAGCAATTTGCTGATGAAACTGCGCTTTTAAACTGGCAATCATGCCTGCCAGTACATCCCCCATTCCACCTGTGCCCATGCCAGCATTACCTTGGGTACAGATAAATAATTCTTTCTCTAAAATGAGACTGCCCGCGCCTTTAAGCACCCATTGTCCGCCGCACTTTTGTTGCAGTTGCTGAATGGCTGCAATTCGGTCTTGTTCAATTTCTTTTGCACTACAACCGAGTAGGGTCGCCGCCTCACCTGAGTGCGGTGTTGCATATACATGATTATTTAATTGTTGCGGATATTTTGCCAAAAACCAGAGTCCATCTGCATCCAGCACCACTTCTAAGTGTGAATTTTGATTCAGTAGTTCAAACCATTGCTGATAAATATGTTCAGCCCATTGATCCCGCCCTAAGCCCATGCCAAAACATACAGCATCCACCTGTTTAAGTAACTGCTCAATCTCTTCTTGATCCAAGCTATTGATGTCGCGCACCATAATATTGGGCGAACGCGCCAAAATAGCCTGATGGTGTTTTGCATGACAAACAATACTGACTTTGCCCGCCCCAGCATGAAAAGCCGCCTCAGCAGACATGATGACGGCGCCACCCATATCCGCATGCCCTCCAACAACCAGCACATGTCCATAGCTGCCTTTATGTCCAAAAGCTTGTCGCTTTGGCAAGATAACTTTCTCTGGAGATAAATAAGCGAGCGATTTTAATTCTGTATCTGTTGGAATGAGACGAAGAAGATGTAATTTTCCGACATATTGTTTGCCTTGCCCCGTGAATAGCCCTGCCTTATAACCCAAAATTGTAAAAGTCTGATCCGCCTGCACAGCAACGGGTAAAGCCTGCCCTGTATTGGCCTGCAAACCGCTAGGAACATCGATAGAGATTTTTAAACCCGTTTGTGCATTGAAGAGCTGAATGATATCTTGCCAATGTTGGTCGAGTTCCCGATTCAAGCCAATTCCAAATAAAGCATCAATATGACAGTCAAAGGTCGGAATTTCTTGATGGACAGCTTTTTCAGACAAGACATAATCTAGGCTTTGAATATCAACTTGCTGCTTTTGTGCATAAGCTGCTGCTTGTCTTAAATCTGCAGATTGACCAAGTTCAGCCGCAAAGATCGTCACTTTTATTCCCTGCTGCTTTAAATAGGCAGCAATATAGTAACCGTCTCCAGCGTTATTGCCTTGTCCGCACCAAACTGCGATCTTTTGAATTTTCTTTGGCTTAAATTGCGCAATTAACTGTTGCGAGATCGCCCAAGCTGCTTGCTGCATAAGCCCTAATGATGAATTTTGCTGAGCAAACCAACGCTGTTCCCATGCTTGGATACTCTGGCTATGGTAAACTACACCTTGCATGTTCTCTCCCTCATTCTTGGTTTATGGCTTCAACCTCTTCATCTCCGACACAATCTCAAAAGATTGAACTACAGCAGCTCGATCCACAAGCACTTAAGGCTTGGATTAAACAACAAGCTCTGGATCTGGGTTTTTCTGATTGTGTCATTGCCAAACCAGATGCTCAAGATCAAATGCCTCGTTTTAAAGAATATTTAGAACGTGGTTACCATGCAGACATGCACTATTTAGAGGAAAATCTGGAAAAGCGTGCAGATCCGACCTTGCTCGTACCAGGTACAAAAAGCATTATTTGTGTGCGTATGAACTATCTTGTGGCATCGCCGAAGCCCCGTTATATCCCTTTTGAACCAAATTCAGCCATTATTGCGCGTTATGCTCGCGGACGTGATTACCATAAAGTCATGCGTGGGCGACTTAAAACTTTAGCCACGCGGATCAGGGAAAAAGTCGGTGATTTTGAATCACGTCCGTTTGCTGACTCTGCGCCTATTTTTGAAAAATCACTTGCTGAAAGTGCAGGAATGGGATGGACAGGCAAACATACTTTATTGATTCATAAAAAGTCAGGTTCTTTCTTTGTTTTAGGTGAACTATTTACCTCACTGGAACTGCCTTTTGATGAACCAGCGACTGCACATTGTGGCTCATGTACTGCCTGTATCGACATTTGTCCCACCCAAGCGATTGTTGAACCCTACATGCTCGATGCCAGAAAATGTATCGCTTACCTCACCATTGAATATAAAGGAATTATTCCGGAAGAATTACGTGCAGGAATTGGCAACCGTATTTTTGGTTGTGATGACTGCCAACTGATTTGCCCATGGAATAGCTTTGCCAAAACTGCATCTATTCCAGATTTTGATCCGAGACATGGTCTGGATAATATCAGCCTGCTTGATATCTGGCGCTGGGATGAAGCTACTTTTCTTGCCAATACTGAGGGTAGCCCGATCCGCCGTACAGGATATCAATCCTTCAAACGTAATATTGCAATCGGTCTGGGAAATGCTCCATACTCAGCTGAAATTGTCACGCACTTGCAAGACGCAAAAATGTGGCACGACGAGATTGTCAATGTACATATTGACTGGGCAATTCAGCAGCAATTGCAACAGGTCGATGTACTCCAAATAGAAAAATGATGTTTTTTGCCCTTTGGCTTTGGCACGATTTCTGTATGATTAGTCTCAATGTTTGTCATCAATCATCATGGATATAACAATGACCTTACGTAATGACTGGACTCGTGATGAAATCCAAGCTCTATATGATCAACCTTTTTTAGACTTAGTATTTAAAGCGCAAAGCGTACACCGCCAACATTTCCAAGCAAATTCGATTCAGGTCAGTACCCTTCTTTCAATTAAAACGGGTAAATGTCCTGAAGATTGTAAATATTGTTCGCAATCGGCGCATTACGATTCAAAACTAGAAGCTGAAAAACGTATCGCTGTTGATAAAGTCATTCGTGAAGCACAGTCAGCAAAAGAGTCTGGCTCTTCTCGTTTCTGCATGGGCGCTGCTTGGCGTAATCCGCATGAACGTGACATGCCTTATGTGCTGGAAATGGTACGTGAAGTGAAAGCGTTAGGTCTTGAAACCTGTATGACTTTAGGTATGTTGAATCAGTCGCAAGCCGAGCGTTTAAAAGATGCAGGCCTCGATTATTACAACCACAATCTGGATACTTCTCGCGAATACTATTCTCATATTATTAGCACCCGTACTTTTGATGATCGTCTGGATACTTTAGATCACGTTCGTCAAGCAGGGATGAAAGTATGTAGTGGCGGTATCGTCGGTTTGGGTGAAAGCCGTGATGACCGTATTGGCCTGTTACATGAACTGGCAACCATGCCTGTACATCCTGAATCAGTGCCAATCAACATGCTGGTTCCTATTGAAGGTACACCACTTGCTGATGTCGAAAAGCTGGATGTAACCGAATGGATTCGTACCATTGCTGTTGCACGTATCATCATGCCACATAGTTATATCCGCCTTTCAGCAGGCCGTGAGTCACTCAGTGATTCTGATCAGGCGCTTGCATTTATGGCTGGTGCAAACTCGCTATTCTCTGGCGACAAATTATTAACCACACCAAATGCTGGCGAAGGCAAAGATCAGATCTTATTTGCTAAATTAGGTTTAACCGCAGAAAAACCAAAACCGACTGTTGCAGAACTTTCGGTCGATGCCATGAGTGCATAAATGAAAAAGCCTTGTCAAATGACAAGGCTTTTTTTAGATGAAAATTAGATTGATGTCACCAGAATGCCATACTTGGCAGTTAGATACATCCCGACTCGAATAATATCCACGCCTGCTGCATGTGAAACTGAAAGTTCCTGTGTATGCACATCAAAATGCAATGAATCGAAAACTTCTTGATGATGCATTAACCATGTCATTGTATCTGCCATATTTTCATCAGCAGTATACGTTTCTGATTTAAAATCCTTACCCATTAAGCCAATCTAATCATTGAATACATGACACTATCATAGCGAATAGACAGCTTTAAATCAGCTAAGTCAAAGACATTTAGCGATATGAATTTTCGCTAAATGTCTCAATAAGCCTTGGTCTTTTTAAGATTCAGTTTAAGCAGCCTTTGGATTCACAATCATCTGACCTGATTTCAGGCTTGCAACTGCTTTAGGATTAAATTCCAGTGTCAGTACGTGATTGTCTAAATGGACGTGATACGAACGAATCAATGACTGCTGCCCTTCATCTGTTTCAAGCACATATTCATCAGCAATATTTAAAATACCTTCCAGATTTGTCGTACTTGAAGCGCGGTCATGGCTAAACAAATCATAGATAGTTTGTAGATTAAAGCTGGTTTGCTCTTCCAATGGGTGACTCTTCAAATGGCTTTCTAGGAATAAAACAAACTTATGTGCAAAGAAATAGTAGTTAGGTTTGTGGGTATAAAGCATGTTCATTGAAAGCTCCTTTCGGTGTTTTTTTCATCTAATCATGACTAAAAAACTAAGGTTTCAATCTTAAAAAATTCTTAAAAAAAGTTTGATGTTTTTGTTAACAGCAAGAAAGTCTGTTATCATACTTAAGTACTTCTTAATTTATTTTTTACCATTTGTTAAAAAATACACACTTTCTCTCATACCTATTATTCAAAAAAGTTAAACAGTTTGGTCATTTTTATTAATGAAAAAAACAATAAATCATAAGCAAAATTAAATAAACCAACTAAAAAAGTTGGTTTAAACACTATATAAATCAATAAAACATAATACATATCAACAATTTATTTTAAATCGGAAATTTCGCTTAAAATAAAACCAAAAGTGTGACGTAAGTTGCGGTTTTTAATAAAAATGATATATTCGTCGCATTACTTTTCTGGGAAGAATCCATCGGGAAAAGTAATGTACTTCCATTTTTAAGCTGATGTATTCGAGAAATTATTATGAAAAAACTTGCTTTAATCGCTGCACTTTCGGTTGTCGGTATTGCTCAAGCTCAAGCTGCAGACGGTACAATTACAATCAATGGCTTAGTTACAGATAAAACTTGTGACATTATCACTCCTGCTGGCAAAGACTTTACAGTTGCTCTTCCTACTGTTTCAAAACAAACACTTGCAAACTCTGGTGATGTTGCTGGCCGTACACCATTCCAAATCAACTTGGCAAACTGTTCAGAAGGTAAAGTTGCAACTTACTTCGAACCAGGTGCAACTGTTGACTTCAATACAGGTCGCTTATTAAACCAAGCTGCTTCTGGCGCAAAAAATGTTGACGTTCAACTTTTAGGTAGCAACAACCAAGTAATTCCAGTACTTGCTGCTGGTAGCAATGGCGCTCAAGAAAACTCACAATGGGTTGACGTTGTTGAAGGCGGTGCTGCTGACCTTAACTACTATGCAGAATACTATGCAACTGGCGCTTCTACTGCTGGTGAAGTAACAACTTCAGTTCAATATACTATTATTTATCAATAATCTATTGATACTTGGGTTTCTGTGTTCGCACAGAAACCTTTTTACCGCACTTTTCCTATGAACCTTATTGAGAAGACTCAAATGTCATTGAACAGTCGTAATTTTTTGCTTGGTTTAGCGCTTTCTTCTGCAATCGTAACACCACTTTCTCATGCAGAGATCGTGCTACACGGTACACGTGTAATCTATCCTTCAGATGCGCGTGAAGTAACATTACAGCTCAGTAACAATGGCAACAAACCAGCGCTCGTTCAGGCCTGGATTGATGAAGGCGATCCTAAAAGTACACCAGACCAATCAAAAGTACCTTTTATGATTACACCGCCTATTTCTCGAGTAGAAGCAGCCAAAAGTCAGTCATTGCGTATTACAGCACTGCCGAATGCAAAGCAGCTGAATCAAAAACAGGAAACTGTGCTCTGGTTAAATGTGCTGGATATTCCACCAAAACCGACTGCTAAAGGTGAGGAAACCATTCCAGATAACTTTTTACAGCTTGCAATTCGTTCGCGTATTAAATTTTTCTATCGCCCTGCCAGTATTAAATCTGATGCGAATACCGCTGCAGAAAAACTGCAATGGCGTAAATCTGGACAAAAGTTGGTCATTAAAAACCCAACGCCATTCCACATTACAATGACAGCAATCTATCAATTTGACGGCAACAAGCGCGTTGATCTTTTACCTCAGGGCCTCATGCTCAGTCCTTTCTCTGAAGATCAAGTGCAACTAAAAACAACAAATACCGCAAAAATGAGCTTTGTAAATGTTAATGACTATGGTGGCCGCGTCGAGCAGCCTATCAACTTACAGTAACCCTTAAATATAAGCTCAATATTTAAAGCACCTATGTGAAATAGGCGAACCTCTTATGTTAAAAAAGCACACATCATATCGCTTATTGAAGCGACATATTTGCTATACGCTTGCGTCAGGGATAGTGACCATGACGGTTCCCATGTTAGTTCATGCGGAAGATTCAGTAAAAGCGCCGGCTGTGGAAGCAGAGTTTGACTCAAGCTTCCTGATTGGTGATGCACAAAAAATTGATATATCCCGCTTTAAATATGGCAATCCTGTTTTACCAGGGGAATATAACATTGATGTTTATATTAACGGTCAATGGTTTGGCAAACGCCGTATTGTGTTTCGTGCTACAGAACAAAATCAGAATGCATTTACCTGTTTTACCGCAAACTCATTACTTGAATATGGCGTAAAACAGGACGTTCTTGCGAGTCGGATTTCCGCTGCAAGTCCAAATGCTTGTCATAAAATCGAAGAATGGATCGAAGACGCCTACTACGATTTTGATACCTCCCGTTTGCGAATTGATATTTCCATTCCTCAAGTTGCATTACAGAAAAATGCGCAAGGCTATGTTGATCCAAGTATCTGGGATCGTGGTGTAAATGCAGGATTTTTATCTTATAGCGGTAGTGCCTACAAAATCTTTAACCGTTTAAATGACAATAATCAAGAAACCACCAATGCCTTCATGGCGCTCACTGCAGGAATGAATATCGCGGGTTGGCAATTGCGTCACAATGGTCAGTGGCAATGGCAAGACGGCGTACAAAATCAGCTAGATTCAAAAAAACAAAAAAAATCGACTTATGACGCAACCAGTACTTACTTACAAAGAGCCTTCCCTGCATATCGTGGCGTATTAACGGCTGGTGATAGCTTTACCAATGGTGAACTATTTGATTCATTTGGCTATCGTGGACTGGATTTTTCCAGTGATGATCGTATGTTACCAAACAGTATGCTGGGTTATGCGCCCCGTATCCGTGGTAATGCAAAAACCAATGCCAAAGTTGAAATTCGTCAGCAAGGCCAACTGATTTATCAAACGACAGTTGCACCAGGTAATTTTGAGATTAATGATCTTTATCCAACAGGATTTGGCGGTGAGCTTGAAGTCTCTGTCATTGAATCAAATGGTGAAGTACAGAAGTTTGGTGTTCCCTACGCTTCGGTCGTACAAATGTTACGTCCTGGACTCAGCCGTTACTCGCTGACTGCCGGTCAGTTCCGCGACAAAGAAATTGATCTTGATCCGTGGGTCACGCAAGGTAAATATCAGATCGGTATTAATAACTATATTACGGG
This sequence comes from Acinetobacter vivianii, assembly GCF_014635885.1. Taxonomy (GTDB): domain Bacteria; phylum Pseudomonadota; class Gammaproteobacteria; order Pseudomonadales; family Moraxellaceae; genus Acinetobacter; species Acinetobacter vivianii. The sequence continues at coordinate 54,881 of NZ_BMDR01000001.1, read as the reverse complement.
CTATGCGGGTGCACAGTTAGCTGAAAAATATGCGGCTGTATTACTAGGTTCAGCCTTTGCGACTCCAATTGGTGCCGTATCGTTTGACGTTACTCATTCAGAAGCAGACTTTGAGAAACAAGGTTCACAAACGGGTCAGAGTTTCCGTCTAAGTTATAGCAAACTCATTTCACCGACCAATACCAACCTGACCTTGGCCGCTTATCGCTATTCGACCGAAAACTTTTATAAATTACGTGATGCCCTACTGGTACGTGATCTGGAAGATAAAGGGATCAATACCTATGCCGTTGGCAAACAACGTAGTGAATTCCAGATTACCTTAAACCAAGGTTTACCTGAGGGTTGGGGAAATATCTATGCAGTGGGTTCTTGGAATGATTACTGGAACCGTAACGAAACCAGTCGTCAATATCAGGTCGGCTATAGCAATAGCTATCATGGGTTAACTTATGGGCTTTCTGCAACCAATCGTCAAATTGAATATGGCAGTAACAATCAAACCCGTGATACTGAATATTTGATGACGCTTTCTTTCCCGATTAATTTTAGAAAGAATTCTGTTATCGTCAATGCTACCCAATCTCAAACCAACCGAACTGTTGGTATGAGTGGCATGGTTGGCGATCGTTTTAGCTATGGCTCATCGTTTTCTCATGAAGACCGAAACAACCCTAGCCTTAACGTAAATGCACGCTATCGAACTAACTTTGCAACTGTGGGCGGTTCTTATAGCATTGCAGATACCTATCAACAAACGATGCTCAGTGTCAGCGGTAATATCGTAGCGCATGATCAAGGTGTGCTGTTCGGCCCAGAACAAGGCCAAACTATGGTATTGGTTTATGCACCAGATGCAGCAGGCGCTAAAGTAAATAATACAGCGGGTCTGAGTATTAATCAGTCTGGTTATGCAGTTATTCCGTATGTGACACCTTATCGTCTAAATGACATTACCTTAGATCCGCAAAACATGTCGACTAATGTCGAGCTTGAGGAAACCAGTCAGCGTATTGCGCCTTATGCAGGTGCAATTGCCAAAGTAGATTTCTCTACTAAAAAAGGTTATGCCATTTATATTGACACCAAGACTGAAACAGGTGAAAACCTGCCATTTGCAGCACAAGTATTCAATGCTCAAGATGAAGCCATTGGGATCGTGGCACAAGGCAGCATGGTCTATTTACGTACTCAGGAACCACAAGGTAATTTGTATGTAAAATGGGGCAATGAAGCCAATGAGCAATGCCACTTCAACTATGATGTCACCGCACAACTTTCTAACGATCAGCAAAGCATGATCATGACCGAGGCCGTATGTAAATGAAAAAATTACTTTTAAGCAGTGCTCTGTTTACAGCGGGTCTTGGTGTATATGGTGAAGCGAATGCGGCGTGTGCGCCAACTGCTGGTTTTACCACTAAAGCCATTAGTATGGCTGTAGGTCGTGTTGTTGTTAGACCATCTGATAATGTTGGAAAAATCTTACGTAAAGCCACCTTCACTATCGACCCAAATAACTCAACAATTAACTGTACGAGAAACTCATCTGGTACTGTAAGAGCCGATTTAACCCAGCAATATCCTGTAAGTTCTCTGGGTAATAATATCTATACAACGAATATTCCCGGTATTGGTATCCGTTTATATCGGGAAGCACAAAATAATGCCAACTTCTCAGGCTATTATCCATATGCAAGAACAATTACCGGTGGCCCCTACTGGAACGGTACAAATTACTCCCTCGATACAGGTTATTTTGTCGTAGAAATTGTTAAAACAGCGACACAAACAGGATCTGGAGCTTTGGTACCGGGTCAATATAGTAGTTATTATTTAACAAGTCACCCGGGTCGCCCTATTTTAACGAGTCACGTTTACGGCAATGCAATTACCATCGCATCTTCCTCTTGTGAGCTTCAAGGAGATATTAATAAGGTTGTTCAGCTACCAACCGTCACTAAAGCCAGTTTTACAGGTGTTGGATCTACTCAAGGTGAACAATCTTTTGATCTGAATATTTTATGTAATGGCGGAGAGAATCCAACGGGCTACGAAGAAAAGAATCTGATTAGTTTAAGTTTTGACTATCAACAAGATGGCAATAATAATCAGGTAATGACCAATATCGCTCCGAATTCTACTAAAGCTCAAGGTGTAGGCGTACAATTACTTTCTACTTATCAAAATGTAGATCCTTTATCTCAGAATAAGGTGATTAGTAAAGGTGAGAAATTAGCGATAGGTTCTGTCAGCTCCAATCAAACCGTACAATTCAATATACCGCTGACCGCCCGTTATTATCAAACTGCCACCAAAGTAACAGCTGGTACTGTTCGTGCGATGGCAACAGTAACAATTCAGTACGATTAAGCTCTAAAAAAATCGCTTTCACACCTCCTCCCTAAATCTTTTATATAGGATTTAGGGATTTTTTCATTTTAAAAACAAATCACACTAAATAAATAATAAGTGATGCACAGCACAAAATAAGAAATTTATATTAATTATCATTTTATATAATATTCTTTAAATAGATCACATTTTAAATAAAAATTTTATATATATTTTCTTTTACGATTGATTCTGCAATATTTTTTATGTTAATTAATACTTAATACATTTATAAAAGGTATTAAATATGTATAAAAACATTTATAAATCTGCCCTAATTTTATCATTAATGGCATTTGCCTCGGTTAGTTATGCCACAGGTACAATCCAGATTAGTGGTAAAATCGTAGAAGATACTTGCTTTCAGCAACACTACAACATTGACTGTCAGCCATTGAATACCTTACGTAATAATGCTGAAGTACAAACCAGCTCTCTGAATGATTTAACTAATCAAATGCAAGAGAATGATCTCACAAGCATTAGTATTGAACAGTTACCTGAGCAAAATAGTGCTGTTGTGATTGCAAGTTATTATTAAAAAGAAGCTCATTTAAATACAAAATAAAGCGTGAATCCAATCACGCTTTATTCAATTAAATATAATAAATTCACAAAATAAAAAATCAAAAACTAGCTTTAAAGAGTATTTATTCTAATTTATTCCAACTCAATATATTTACCTTGTATTTAAATATCTATCTACTTCAAAAAATATCTTACTGACTCATATAATTTACAAAACAATCATTAAGCTTTGGATCTCATCCCAGCATAAAAAATGCCGTAAATATGAGCTTAAAACATCCACAGATGAGAAATGAAGAAATGAAGAAATGAAGAAATGAAGAAATGAAGAAATGAAGAAATGAAGAAATGAAGAAATGAAGAAATGAAGAAATTTTATTGCAATGCAGTCGAATAGTACTCGTAAAAACCCACAAAATATCAATAACCATTTGAAACTAATCAACTAAAATATAGGACAACTCTAGCATCTTCAAGCAGAAATGGGCAGATTCTATAGATAGGATATATATTGAATAATATTATTTATCAATTTGATCAATACTACTAATAAATCTAAGCTTAACATTGAGCGCTATAAAACAAGAATTCAAGGATGAGTTCGATATCTCATTAAATTTTAAAGGAAAAATAACTGAAAAGGAAATTTTCATTATCCAAAGGAAGGACTCAATGCAAAATATCAATGCTGCAAGGTTGATTGATCAAGCTTCATTAAATAAGCACCATAAAATTCTGGTTTTTTGGTGTTCCATCATTATGCTTTTTGATGGCTATGATCTGGTGATTTACGGTTCGGTATTACCTCATTTGATGACTGAATGGCAGCTTAGCCCCCAGACGGCAGGATTGCTGGGCGCAGCATCATTAATGGGTATGATGGTCGGTGCGATTACTCTCGGCATGGCAGCTGATAAATTTGGCCGTAAAAACGTCATTATTGCCTGTACGATTCTGTCGAGCCTTGCTGTCACCATGAATGGCTTTACCCATGATGTCATCAGTTTTTTTATATGCCGATTTCTAACGGGTTTGGGTTTAGGGGGGGCAGTTCCGAATCTGGTCACGATCGTGAAGGAAATGTCGCCAAGTACTCATCGCAACCGCTTAATCAATTTTGTTCTCGCCTTTTATGGCGTTGGCGCAATTATTTCAGGTCTGGCAGGCTTGTTCTTGATCTCTACTTTTGGATGGAAAATTGCCTTTTGGATTGCGGGGAGCAGTATTGTCATCGTCCCTTTTATGATGAAAACCTTTCCTGAATCCATCAGCTACCTGATTCATAAAAATCGTCAGACTGAAGTCGTCCAGACATTAAAAAAGCTGAATCCTCATCACATCCATCAACCTCAAATGCACTATGTGGTTGAGATGACAAGCAATACCCAGAAGAACCCTGTTCTAGGCCTATTTACCGAAGGCAAAGCATTCAGGACGTTCCTGATCTGGTCTAGCTTTGCGATGGTGATGTTAATGGTTTATGGCCTGAATACATGGTTGCCAAAACTTATGAATGTTGGTGGCTATTCTTTAGGTTCTAGTATTACTTTTTTGGTCACACTCAATATCGGTGCAATTTTAGGGACATTAGTATTTGGCGTCATTGCCGATAAACTTGGTGCCAAGAAAACGCTTGTTTTAGGCTACATATTGGCTGCGCTATCGATTAGTTGCCTCGGCTTTCATCCACCCAAGCTCATTCTGACCCTGTTATTGATTATCGCTGGCGGTGCAACTGTGGGCTCAATGGCGGTGATACATGCACTCGCAGCAGATTTTTATCCTGCCAATATTCGTTCCACAGGCGTCAGTTTTGCCGCTGCCATCGGTCGTTTTGGCGCAATTGCTGGCCCATTATTTGGTGGCTTCTTGCTCGCCCTTAATCTTCCTTTTGAGCAAAACTTCTTGGTATTTGCTATTCCCGGCATCATCGGTGCAATTACGATCGCCCTCTTTACACATCAGAAATTAAACCCAGTACAACAAATCGTTAAAGGATAATACGATGAATACTCAAGCCAATATTGTTGAACAGATTTGGAAAGAATATATTTTTCAGGGAAACTGGATTAAAACAAATAACTTATCAAGAGACATTATCAATCCAGCAACAGGCGAAATGATCTCAACTGTGCAACTTGCCTCACTAGATAACGTGAACAGTTCCGTCGAAATCGCTGTAGAAGCACAAAAATCGTGGAAAAATACCAGCTTTGAAAGCCGTGCCAAGATACTCAGAAAAGCAGCGCAATTTTTTGAAGAGAATATTCAAACCTTCATTGACTGGAATGTTCAGGAGTGTGGTTCAACATTGTTAAAAGCTGGCTGGGAAGCGAATGCCTGCATAGAACAGTTATATATGGCTTCCTCCATGCCGATGGCAGCAGCAGGAGAAATTTTCCCCTCCTCCATTTCAGGCAGAACAAACGTCTGGCAGCGTGTTCCTTTAGGTGTTGTAGGCGTCATTTCGCCGTGGAATTTCCCTTTATTGCTATCCATTCGTTCAATCGCACCCGCTTTGGCAATGGGTAATAGCGTGATTCTTAAGCCTTCAGAATTTAGTAATGTTACTGGTGGAGCCTTGCTAGCGTGGCTTTTCCAGATGTCAGGATTACCTGAGGGTAATTTTCAGGTGATCAGCGGCGAAAGTGAGATCGGTGAAGCATTGGTCAATCATCCGCTTGTTAATCTGATTTCTTTTACTGGCTCAACCGCTGTAGGCAAAAAAATTGCTGAATCTTGTGCCAAACAATTGAAAAAATGCGTGCTGGAATTAGGCGGTAATAACGCCATGATTATTTGCGAAGATGCAGATATAGATACTGCTGTAAACAATGCCGTTTGGGGTAGTTTTCTGCATCAAGGGCAAATTTGTATGCAAACAGGTCGCCATTTAGTACATCGCAGTATTGCAGATGAATATATTCAAAAACTAAAAGAAAAGGCGTCATCTCTCAAGGTTGGCGATCCATCTTCACCTGAAACTCAATTGGGCCCATTAATTAATGCCAATCAACATCAGAAAGTCTGCCGTATGGTTGAAACTGCGGTTGAACAAGGTGCGACTCTGGAATGCGGCGGTCAAGGAGATCAATTATTCTTCCATCCAGCCGTTGTGACCAATATCAGTAAAGACAATCCACTTTTTACACATGAAATTTTTGGCCCTGTCGCACCGATCCTGATTTTTGATGATATTGCAGAAGCTATTGAAATCGTAAACTCATCTAAATATGGTCTAGCTGTTGCCATTCATACGGCGCGCACCGCTTGGGCCTATGACTTAGCCAAAGATATTAAAAGCGGCATGATTCATATTAATGATCAAACCGTTAACAATGAATATCATGTACCGTTTGGAGGAATGGGAGAATCAGGATATGGTGGGCGCTTCGGTGGGCCAGCAAATTTTGATGAATTCAGTCAGCGCCAATGGGTCAGTATTTTAGATAAAGGGATTCAATATCCACTGTAAATATCTATTTAAATGCAATAAAAAAACCTAACACTTCAGTTAGGTTTTTTTATTGGTTTCTGAGTACCCTATTAAAAGGCTCGAACTTCTAAATTCATGGGCTTCGAGTAATATAGCGTGTATCCAGTTGCTTCACCGATGGGCATCCGATTTGTGCCAAAGTACGATCGACATCCTGTTTTAACAATGCAATCACTTCATTAACGCCAACCTCTCCTTTTGCAGCCAGTCCATATAAAGTCGCACGGCCCAAACATACCATATTCGCTCCCAGACATAAGGCTTTGACAATATCGGAACCACGTCTAAAACCACTATCGATAAAGACGGGTTGATGAATAGAACTGGAAATATCGTATAAGGCTTCCATCGGAGAAATACTACAATCGAGTTGGCGTCCACCATGATTGGAAAGAATGACCCCATCTGCACCACATTGAATGGCACTTTGAGCATCTTCCAGACGGACAATACCTTTGACCAGTAAAGTATGTGGCCAAATATCACGAAGCTTTTTTAAACTTTCCAGATTAAAACGGGTATCCATCTGACGGCTCATCAACGCAGCTTGTATTTCCAGACTCTGCGCCTCCGAAGTTACAAAATTAGCCAATTGTGGCATTCCCTGTTGAAGAAACCGCAATGACCAAGCTGGATGCAACATACCATCCAGCACCAAACTTGGTGAAAATCGTAGCGGAAGCGCAAACTCATTGCGAATATCTCGTTCTCGATAGCCATTTACTCCAACATCCAGAGTAATGACCAAAGTGGTATATCCCGCTTTTAGTGCTCGATGAACCATTTGAACCGCTAATTCTTCGTGTACAACATAGAGCTGAAACCACTTTTCACCATCACATGTTTGAGCAACATCTTCAATCGACATATTTGAAGCTGTCGAAAGCATGAAGGGAATATTCGCGCGGGCTGCACTTTTTGCCAGTAAAGCATCTGCTTTAGGCCAAAAAGAGCTATTTAAACCTGTGGGGGCAATTGCAAAAGGCGCATCCCATTTCTTATTAAAGAGCTCACAAGAAATGTCACGATGACTGATATCAATGAAACGCTGAGGCTTAAATCGCCATTGATCGAAAACGGATCGATTATGCTGTAGACCTTTTTCATCCTCAGCACCACCCTCTAAATAATCGAAAATAATCCGTGGCAGTTGAGCTTTGGCATGACGTCGATAGTCTTCAACATTGATGAATTGACGTGACACAACAGTTTCCCTTCTATTGGTTTTTCAGACAGATCCTTGTGGTTTTCTAATGCCAATGTTTCGCTTTACTGGTTTTACCAATACCAGGATTGAAACTATTGGTCGGATCCAGTTGCCTTAAATGTGCCTGATACGTTGGCGAAGCCTGATAGAGATGACCAACATTATGTTCTGCTGGATATTTTGCACCACGTGCCTTGAGATAAGAGAGAACCTCATTTTTAAATTGTTTGGCATCCACACCATCTTTAAGCAGATAGTCTTGATGTGATACCAGACAAAAGAAATGCCCACAGCAGCTTTCCATCATCACCTGTTTTTGCAGATGCTCGGGTAAACGAATTAACCACTGTTGATCATTTCGTCTAAATGCGACATCAAACGACACCAAACGCTGATTCGGATCAATTGATCGACTTTCGCAGTAGTAAACAACACAACCACCGACAGCAAAACGGATCAGAAATACATTCTTCTCTTCTTTTTTATTGCATAGAAAGAAATGTGCTTTCTTTCCAGAAAAGAAATCATTTAATAGTTTTTGCAATTCGTCTTTCTGTTGTGCATCAATCTTAATCATCAATAGATGCTGATACTTTTGGTGAAATTCTTGTATACGCGGCTCAATCCATGACGGCGAAAGGCGATTAAACAACTGAATACAACGATCAGCTGTATTGTTAGGCAAGAAAGGAACTTGTTTGAAAAATTGATCAATCTTTGATTTAAATGCAAATAAATTCGGGATTTTCTCAGCACCCCAGATATCAATCGCCTTATACATATGTTTTGCATAGCGTTGGGTCATCTCAAATGCATTTTTATGAATATATTCAGCTTGAATAGGCAGTTCCGATAAATGTTCTAATAAATATTTACGTAATTGAATGAACTGCAATTCATCATTACTCCCTATCAGATAGGTACTTGCCTCAGCAGCTGCGGCAAAAGTCGGTAAACGCACAGCAAAAACCGCTAATTTACCCGAACATCCAGCACTGTCATGTAGATATTCAGGATTGCCATTGTATCTTGTTGGCATTGCAGAAGTCGTATCTCTTAAGGTTGCGGCATAATCATCTGCCCATATACGTCCTTCCCAATGTTGTGAGTGCGCGGTTAAATAGTTTTTCTGTTCTAAATTTTGAAAAATTTCTTCGGGTGTAGCACCTAAATCAATTCCTAAGTGATTGACGAGAATTAAGCTTCCATTCTCATCAATTCGGGCAAATAGAGATTTTTCGGTATATGCAGGCCCTCTTTGAATCAGAGAACCTCCCGAGTTATTGCAAACACCGCCAATGACTGAGGCACCAATACAAGAAGAACCGATGACGGAATGAGGTTCACGACCATAAGGTTTTAACGCATTTTCCAGCTCTGTTAACGTGGTACCGGGAAAGGCAATTAACTGTGTTGCTTGCTCCAACAATTGCAAACCCTTCAATTTGCTTGTACTTATGACTACCACATCACGGTCATAATTATTTGAATCAGGCGTAGCCCCGCCTGTTACGCTGGTATTCGATGCCTGCAAGATCATGATGACATCATGCTGCACGCAAATCTCTAATACCTTCCATAGTTCCAATAAGGTTTCAGGAATGACCACAGCAATTGCATCACCTTTTCCAATCCGAAATCCTTTTAAATAAGGGGCCTTGGCAGATTCTTTCAGCAAAATCTGACGGGGTTTAAGCAAATCTTGAAATGCATCAATAACTGGGTTTTCTTGCATGTAACAGCATCCTATCTTGTAATTTTAAATCTGCCTCGACCCGTTAATTTTCTACTGTAACAATCTCCAGTAAAGTCGGTTGATCAGAGGCAAGCGCCTGTTTAAATCGGCTGATAAATTCCGCATCATTGCTGATGCGATGCGCCTCAACACCATAACCTTGTGCAATCTGAGTAAAATCGATATCAGGAACATCCATTCCGGGGACATTTTCTGCTCTTAAAACATCAGCGAACCAACGTAATGCGCCATAGGTTCCATTTTTCAGAACAATAAAAATAACAGGAATTTTATATTGAGCGGCAGTCCATAATGCCGTAATACTGTAATTAGCGGAACCATCGCCAATGATTGCGACAACTCTACGTTGTGTGTGTGCCAACTGAATTCCTACAGCAGCAGGCATACCAAATCCAAGTCCACCTGCAGCAGCAAAGAAATAGCTACCCTGTCCTTTAATATTCAAGCGCTCCCAGAGAATGTTCATGGTTGAGGTAGATTCATTGGTAAAAATCGTATCCTCAGGCACCAGATCATTGAGCAAATCAAATAATCGTTCTGGCTTAATATAATTTCCTTGGCTAGGTTCTGCCAATTTAGCCCGTGGTCGAGGCGTAACCTCACCTTGTTTTTTCTCTACCACCTGACTTAAACGCGCCAAACTATCCTTTAAATCACAAATATAGCTTATTCCCATTGCTGCTCTAGCAGCTTCATGAATATCACAGCTAAAAGCAATTAATTCGGTATTTTCTCCGAGATACAGCCCAGGTTCATATTGGTGATAGCGAAATACAGGTGCACCGAAAACCAGTACCAAATCATAATTTTTAAAAATTGCTGAAATCCCCGCAATACTCGCTGGCAGGATTCCCTGAAAATAAGGATGCATGGTTGGAAAAGGACAGCGCGGTGAAGACGGTGCAATCCATACGGGGACATTTAAGGATTCTACAAATTGAAGCGCATTTTCATTTGCATATTGACGGTCAACATCTGTTCCGAGAACCACAGCAACTTTTTCAGCAGAATTAATTTTTTGAGCAATTGTTTGTAAATCATGATCGGATAAACATTGTGAAGATACGACATGCTTCCTTAATAAATGCTCGCTTTGTTCATCAACCTCGATATCCCAATCACTATAAGGTATGGAAACATACACAGGCCCAGCAGCTTCAGTTTTTGCAAGATCAATAGCACGACTGATCGCATGCGGAACTTCATTGGCACTTGCTGGCTCATGACTCCATTTCACCAAAGGTTTGGGTAATTGGGTTGCTTCTAAATTGGTTAATAAAGCTTCTACCCCCATCATGGCACGGGTTTGCTGCCCCGATGTAATCACTAGAGGCGTATGCGAGTTCCATGCATTACTTAAGGCCCCCATTGCATTACCTGTTCCCGCCGCTGAATGTAAATTTACAAATGCAGGCTGCCCTGTTGCCTGAGCATAACCATCGGCAATACCAACCACCGTACCTTCATGTAAACCTAAGATATATTGGAAATCAGCTGGAAAATTTTTTAAGAAAGGAAGCTCATTCGAACCAGGGTTTCCAAATACCTTGTTAATTTTATTTTTTCTTAAAATATCATAAGTATACTGCTGAACTGTTTTCACAATATTTCCTTGATTGTGTAATTCACTACAAATCTTAGAATCAGCCAAAATATAGATCAAATTAATAATAAATATTATCTCTTATAGCCCTTGTCTATGTAGAGTGGCTTTTTATTCAACATAACTTTTAAGCGAAAACAAAAACTCTCAATCATTCAGTCAGCTCTGCGAAAGCGTATCCTGTAAGAAATCGATAAACCATTTCTGAGCCATTATATCTCCAGCTTTTTTATACCAATGTAAGGTGACATCAATCTCAGGTAACTCAAATGGGAGGTCATAAATTTTAATATTGGTATTTGACTTAAAAAAAGCACCAATTCTCATGGGTACAGTCACAATGAGATTATGCTTTTCAATCAATTCATTCAAAATACTAAATTGAGGAACCCTTAATTTAATTTTACGTCGCAGACCTTTTTGGTTTAAATAGTTTTCAATCAGGTTATGTCCTGTAGATGCCAAAACAACTGCGTGATTTTCTTTTAAAAAGGTTTCCAGTGTTAACTGATGATTGACTAGCTGGATATCTTTACTGAGCAAACAGACATATTTTTCTTGAAATAATCTCAGGGTATTTAAATTTCTATCTTCTAAATTTCTATTACAGATCGCAGCATCAACTTTTCCTGTAATCAGCCAGTCCGTGAGCTTATTCATATCGACAGTAACGACTTCCAGAGAAATATTGGGTGCTATTTTTTCCAGACTTTCATAGATTTTTGGCAAAAAGTACATTGCCCCAATATCGGTTAACGCAATTTTGAAACAGCGTTCACTATTGGCGATATCAAAATTGGTGACTTTACTAATCGTATTTTCAATATCAATGAATGGCTGATTTAAAGACTCATAGAGCTGAGTTGAATACGCTGTAGGAATCATGCCATCTTTTGTTCTTGTAAATAGCTGATCCTTAAATATATATCTCAATCTCGATAAATTATGGCTCACAGATGGCTGTGTAATATTCAAACGCTCTGCCGCGATACTGACGCTTTGCGTATCGTAAATTGTTATAAATACTTTTACTAAATTGAGATCAATCATCATAGATACTGCTAATAGTAGTCTCAAGAAAACTAAGCTTTTAGCAATAGTAGAGTCAACCCTTGCAGAGATCTTTTTAATCGATCTGTTGTTTGAGGATGCTAATAAAATGAATTTGCTTACATACTACTTATGAGGACGTATAGAGGCTATGACATACTTTACAAGCTTGAGATAGTACCAATAAAAGTTTTTTACGAATTGTACTTACAGATGGTGTTTGACAGATATCCGCAAACTTATATGGGCTTAGAGTCATCCTTTTATTAATCATTTAGTAACTCTAATATTTTTTTAGATTTCTCTCTTATTGGTTCAGGATCTTTAGGGAGTGATAAGTTTACATAAAAATAACCTACACTCTTTTCACTAGGTGCTAATTCTGCTTTCTTAATATATTCGAAAAAATTGTCACTCAAGTAACGTAATTTCAGTGACTTTTTCTTATAGAAATAATTAATACTAGACATGTAATGAATATAAACATTCATCGATTTGTGTATGTTTTCATAATCAGAAATTGTTGGTTCGTCAACTTGATCCAAGAAGTACTTTTTTAAATCTTTTGACAACTCAAAGAGCCTACTACGTTTATCTCTATGAATATTTAATTTATGCCCAACTATAATCCCTACAAGAAAAGTAAAAATTGAAATACCACTTAGACCTAACCATGAGTTTTTAAAAATCTCTTCCACTAGGCTGCTCCATTTTAATTTATTTTATTTATATACTAATTACATAAATTTAAGCATTAAAAAAGCACTTACAATTAATGCATGTAAGTGCTTGATATATGGTGGGCCCACCGTGACTTGAACACGGGACCAACGGATTATGAGTCCGCTGCTCTAACCAACTGAGCTATAGGCCCTATAAATTTCAATCATATCGATATGATCAATGCTGCCTGATCTTAGTTAAATTTAACTTAAATTACAAGCAGATGATTTTATCAAACCACCAAAATAGTGTTAAAAATCATAAACTGCGCTGATTCTATCTGATCTCTATATAATGAGTAAAGCAAATATTGCACGGTTTTGATCATTAAAAAGCCACCCAGATTTCTATTATCTGAACTTTTCGGATATGTATTTTCCTCAAAACTCGTATTACACTGCGACCACACATTGCGAATGATCACGGATATGAAAAAGTTTTTAGGAAAATCTATTTTTAAAGCAACAGGTTGGAAATATAACGTTGATCCAGCAATCTTAGAAAAGAAACAAGTTATTATCGGTTTTGAACATACCTCCAATCTCGATACCATCCTCTCTCTGGCTTTATTTGAAATTTTAGAGATTAAAATTCATACACTGATTAAAAAAGAGTTATTCAAAGGCCCTTTAAAGCCTATTTTAGAGCATTTAGGCGGTATCCCTGTTGACCGCAAAGCCAGTAAAGATATTGTCACGCAAATGGTTGAGCTTTTTAACCAGAATGAGCGTTTTAATCTGGTCATTGCACCAGAAGCAACCCGTGCTAAAGATGGTGAGGCGCGTAAACCGATCCGTACTGGTTTCTGGCATATCGCAAAAGCTGCCAATGTGCCCATCATTCTGATGTATGCCAATGCACGTACCAAACAAGGCGGCATCTTGGGTAAAATCTACCCAACCGATCTACAGCAAGATCTGGAAAAAATCAAAGCGCTGTATGCGGAATACGATATTGATGTAAAAATTAATTAATTGATTCAATCTATTTGATCAATCTTTGATGCTTGATCAAGATTTTAAATTTTGAATATGAGTTAGGGCAGTTTTCAACAAAACCTTCGCTATGCTAATATTCCTGCACTTTTTTGAGTTTTAATTTTTTGGAGTTACTTCCATGGCGGGTCATTCTAAATGGGCCAATATTAAGCATCGTAAAGCTAAACAAGATGCAAGTCGCGGTAAAGTTTTTACTAAATACATCCGTGAAATCGTAACCGCTGCACGTTTAGGCGGACCAGATGCTGCAAGCAACCCACGTTTACGTGCTGTTGTCGAAAAAGCACTTTCTGTGAATATGACACGTGACACCATTAACCGTGCGATCCAGCGTGGTGCTGGCGGCGAAGATAATGATGATTTAAAAGAAGTAACCTATGAAGGTTATGGTGTTGGTGGTGTTGCCGTTATTGTTGAAACAATGACAGATAACCTGAACCGTACCGTTCCAGACGTTCGCCATTGTTTCTCTAAAACCAATGGTAACTTGGGTACCAATGGTTCGGTTGCCTACCTGTTCACCAAACGTGGCGAAATTTCTTTTGAAGATGTGTCTTTAGAAGATAAAGTTATGGAAGTCGCTTTAGAAGCAGGTGCTGATGATATCGAGATCGATGAAGATAGTATCTTGGTAATCACTAGCCCAGAGAGCTTTGGTGATGTTCAGGATGCACTTACAGCAGCAGGTCTAAAATCTGACAATGCTGAAGTTGTAATGAGCCCATCAACTAAAGCTGAAATCAATGATATTGATCAAGCGAAACAGATCATGAAAATGATCGATATGCTTGAAGATCTTGATGATGTTCAAAACGTTTATACCAACGTTGAATTCTCTGAAGATGTTTTAACGCAACTTGATGCTTAAACATTTATGCTGAGTAAAAAATGCATCTTTTTAGATGCATTTTTTATAGCTTGTTTAAAAGTTTATAGCAGTTAAAAACATTATATTCTTTAATGACAAAGCTGGAATGCAACGCCACAACACTATCAATCTTACCAATACGGCGTAACAGGATTTCACTATAGTCATCCATATTACGGGCCACCAGTTCCAGAATAAAATCAGCACTCTGCCCTGTTACTAGAAATGCATTGGTGACTTCAGGAATATCTTCTAATTCTTGTAAGAACTTATCAAAAGTTTCGCTATCATGTTTACTTAATGAAACCTGCAACAGAATATGTAGGCTAAACCCCAGCTTATTAAAATTAATTTCTCGTTTGAGCTGTCCCATCACTTGGGATTCAATCAGATTTTTAATGCGGCGATGCACTGAACTGACCGAAAGATTAATACGTTCTGATAGTTCATTCAGATTGACATCTTCATGGGTTAAAATTTCTAGAATTTGTTTATCAAAACGGTCCAATTCCATTTTTACAGTCCTCATAATTTATCTACGTTTTTTCGGAACTGTCTACACTCAGTAATTTTAAGGGTCAAGGGAAAACATTCGTTTAACTTTTGACGATGCTGCATGGATAACGCAAACATGATTCCGATAAACTTTTGGTTCATCTTTGTCTCAAAGCCGAAACAAGACCTTTTGAGCAACTGTTCAACTGATCTCCCAATAGTTGGACAACTCGTTTCGATCCCCATCACACCCTGAAACATAAGATAACAAAGCCTTTTTACAATTATTTCCCTCTTTTCAGTTTTTTTAAAGTAAATTTGGTAATTATTTCTACTATTTTCTGCTTAAAACGAATTTTCTTTTAAAAATTAATTTTATTCACCAATAATTTTTTACTTTTCTGGCAATTTTTCTATTTTCTTTCTCATAAAAAAAGCCCCGACTGTTCCAATCAGGGCTTCTTTTACAGAAAAATTATTTATAAACCACGCCAGTCGACACGTGCATTACGCTCAGTGGCATAAATACGTTGCACATATTGTCCAAGCGGCAAGTCCGATAAATAGTCGTAATACTGTTTCAGTTCACCATTAAACTGTTCAATATCATCATTTTCCAATTCCCACGGCGTTCCCTTAATCACCAATAAAGGCGCGAGAATTGAACAGACTGCAATATCAGCCAGACCTAAACGGTCACCAACCAGATAACGCCCTTGATTATCGATCAGGCGTTGGTTGAGATCCGTAATCAGTTCCGTCATCCGCAACTTGGATTGCGCGACTTTTTCAGGGCTCAACTTATAATTGGTTGAAACCAGACTTTTTAAGATCGGCTTAGAAATTTTTTCAAACTGACGTAAATAGCCCTGCTCACCCATCATGATTTCAAGTGGATGATCCCCGACGGATAATGCATGGGCCAAAGACCAGCGACGAACATGCACACCTAACTCATCAGCCAGCTTATCAATCTCTAAGGCCTGCTCACGTAACTGTTCATCACGTCTTAATAACGCATGCTCAGGATATGTCGTATCAAGATATAAAGCGATTTGGGTGGAATCAGCAATCCAGTGTTTATCATCCTTCAACATTGGCAATAAATACTGCCCTGATTTTAGGAAGGTAAATGCACGATGGAAGCCAGGAATCAAATTATGTGCAACATAGTCCAACTCCTTATGATCTAACAACCAGCGAGCTTTTTCACAATAGTGAGATAAAGGAAATTGGTATAAAACCCGCATAGACTCTCCAGATTTATTTTTCTACTCGATCAAACATAAGGTTTTTCATACTTTAGAAGTAAAAGCTAATGAATACAATGTCCTTTTCTGCCTATCTTTTTTAATTTTGGCGAAGTTTTCTTTATCAATATTCTTGGTGAGATTATTCATTTCTTTCATAGCAAAAGATTTTTGTACCATTCATTCAAGTCTAAATTTTCATAACCCATTATTTTAACTGGAAATTTAATATTCATTTTTTTGTTATTTTTACCATAAAAAATGCTTAAGAATTATTGTGATAACTAAGCCATAACTGATGGTTTAGTGGAAAAGTAAAACTTTTGTAAAGTTCCTCTTATCTATTAGAGGTGCTCACATGTCCAGTAATCAATCAGTGATCCAAGCGCAAGTACAACTGATTTCAAATGATCAGCAGGCCATTAATGCTGCCTATCAAGTTGCTGACTTTGCATTAGAAGATCGAAATAATCGAGATCAAAATCGTGTCTTACCCACAGAACAAATCGTTCAATTTAGTCAAAAAGGTCTCGGTGGAATCCGTGTGCCACAACAATATGGCGGTGCATTTGTCTCCAACAAAACTTTGGCACATGTATTTCGAATTTTAACTAAGGCCGATGCCAATGTCGGACAGATTCCACAAAACCAGTTTGGTCTTTTAAATTTTATCAATATCACAGGTTCAGATTCACAAAAGCAATTTATCTATTCTGAAATTCTTGCTGGCAAACGCATTGCCAATGGTGGGCCTGAGAAAAATTCGAGAGATACCAAAGCCATTCAAACGAAGCTAAATTTTGAACATGATAAATATTTTTTAAACGGTGAAAAATTTTACTCCACAGGAACTAGCTTTGCAGACTGGTTAGCCATCCGCGCACTCCATCCTGAAGGTTATACCGTATTGGTAATTGTTGATCGTCATGCCGAAGGCGTGGAAGTGATTAATGACTGGAATGGCTTTGGTCAACGAACCACTGCCAGCGGCACAGTTAAATTAAACAATGTTGAGGTTGATCCTTCATTATTTTTTGATGAACGCATTATTGCCGATACGCCGAATGTGCGTGGTGCTTACTCACAATTGCTACAAGTCGCGATTGATGTAGGCATTGCAGAAGCGGCATTTGATGACACGTTGTCCAGCATCCGTAAGGCAAGACCGATCATCGATTCAGGTGTAGAAAAAGCCAGTGAAGAACATTACACCCTGCAAGAAGTCGGAAAGCTTAACATCCTACTCGATGCAGCCATTTTATTACTCGATGATGCTGCCGAATATCTGGATGAACTAGATCAACTCACTGAAATCTCTGCCGAGCAAGCTGCTCGCGCCTCAATTTTAGTGGCTGAAGCAAAAATCTATGCCAATGATGCTGCCCTACATATCTCCGAGAAACTACTGGAACTTGGCGGCAGCCGTGCCAGTCTGAGCCAACACAATCTTGATCAACACTGGCGCAATGCCCGTGTACATACCTTACACGATCCTGTGCGTTGGAAATTCCATGCCATTGGTGACTATTACCTCAATGGTACGCACCCTGCCCGCCATGCCTGGATTTAAGGAGTAAATCATCATGACTTCATATCAAGAATTACAAGGTTTCGCCAAAACTCATTTTAAAGCGGCGCATGTTATTCAGAGTGATGCAGAAGCACTGGAAATTGCGATCCAACTAAGTCAACAGTTTAAGCAAAATGCGGTGGAACGCGACGCAAATCGGGACTTACCTTTTACAGAAATCGAAGCGTATAGCCAATCAGGTTTATGGGCGATTACCGTACCTAAACAGTATGGCGGTGCAGAAGTTTCTAGCCTCACTGTTGCCAAAGTGATTGCTCTGTTTAGTGGTGCGGATGGTTCGATTGGACAAATTCCACAAAATCACTTCTATGCTTTGGAAGTATTGCGTAATACAGGCACGGAAGCACAAAAGAAACGTCTCTATCAAGAAGTTTTACAAGGTGCGCGTTTCGGTAATGCACTGGCTGAATTTAAAACGCGTACTTCTGCCCATAAGCAAACCACATTGATTCCAAGCGAAAACGGTTATCTGATTCAAGGGGAAAAGTTTTATTGCACAGGCAGTTTATTCGCCCATCGTATTCCAACCTTAGTGGTGGATGAGTCTGGACGTGAATTTTTAGCTTTTGTATTACGAGACAGTCAAGGTCTTGAGCTGATTGATGACTGGTCTGGTTTTGGTCAACGCACCACAGGTAGTGGCACAGTCAAGTTTAATCAGGTCTTTGTTGCCAAAGAAGATGTGATTCCTTTTGATACCGCATTCAAACAACTGTCTTTGGTTGGCCCCTTTGCGCAAATCATGCATGCTGCGATTGAGGTTGGGATTGCCCGTGCTGCATTTGAGGAAACATTACAACGCGTGCGTGTGGCTCGCCCTTGGATTGATGCCAATATTGAAACAGCAACTCAAGATCCATTAACCCTGTCTGAATTGGGGCGCGTGGCAACTGATGTTAAAGCCAGTGAACTCCTACTCAAACAAGCAGCTCAATCAGTTGATGCTGCCAAACAAGATCTTAATGCAGAGAACTTAGCCAAAGCCTCAATTGATGTCGCCAAAGTTCGTGCGCATAGTACGGAAACCGCATTAAAAGCATCATCGAAACTCATTGAATTGGCAGGCAGCCGCGGCAGTCAACGTGCAGATGGTCTCGATCGTCATTGGCGTAATGCACGGGTACATACCTTGCACGATGCCGCACGCTGGAAATATTACTTTATTGGCAATTATGTCCTGAACGGTATCTTACCACCACGCCGAGGGACGCTATGATGAGTCAAAATCTCCCGAAGAAAATTTTACTGAATGCTTTTGATATGAACTGTGTTGGTCATATCAATCACGGTTTATGGACCCATCCGCGTGATCAATCACATCGCTTTAATGAGCTGAATTATTGGACTGAATTGGCACAAACCTTAGAACAAGGCTTGTTTGATGGTTTATTTTTAGCTGATATTACGGGCGTTTATGATGTCTATCAAAATGGTATCGATCTGACCTTAAAAGAGTCGATCCAGTTGCCAAGTCATGATCCTTCTACCTTGATTTCGGCCATGGCCTTGGTAACACAGAATTTAAGCTTTGGTGTGACTGTCAATCTAAGCTATGAACAGCCCTACCAATTTGCACGCCGTTTTGCCAGTCTTGATCATTTAACCCGAGGTCGTCTCGGCTGGAATATTGTCACAGGTTATCTGGATAGTGCCGAACGCCTGATTGGACAAAAAGGCTTAAAAGATCATGATGCGCGTTATGATCAGGCCGAGGAGTTTCTACAGCTTTGCTATCAATATTGGGAAGGTTCTTGGGAAAATGATGCCTTGAAGAAAGACAAGCAACAGCGTATTTTTACTGATCCCCAAAAAGTCCACACGATCAATCATCAAGGTCAATATTACCAAAGCCAAGGTGTGTTTCAGGTGGCGCCATCACTACAACGCACTCCAACCCTATTTCAGGCCGGTGCTTCGCCGAAGGGATTACAGTTCGCCACACGTCATGCAGAATGTATTTTTATTGGCGGAGATCAACCTGAAAAGATTCGTCAGCAAGTCAATAAAATACGTCAGCAGGCTACGCAACAAGGTCGTGATGCACATGGCATTAAAATCTTTGTCGGCATTACCGTTGTTGTGGCTGAAACACACGAACTCGCACAGCAAAAACTGGCTGAATATCGCCAATATGCCAGCCCTGAAGCGGGCTTAGCCCATTATGCCAGTTCAGTCGGTATTGACCTTGCCAAGTTCGAAGATGATGAAGCGATCCCCTATCAAAAAAGCAACAGCATTGCTTCCGTCAATGAAAAATTTAAAGAACAGCGTATCAGTAAAAATGATCTGAAAGCGCAGCATGTTCTCGGTGGCCGTTATCCACTGATTGTCGGCAGTGGCACTGAGGTTGCTGAATATCTAATAGAACTGCTTGATCAAACAGGCATTGATGGTTTTAACCTGACCCGTACCGTTGCCCCTGAATCACATCATGATTTTATTCGATTGGTGATTCCGGAGTTACAACAACGTGGACGTTATAAAACTGAATATGCAACAGGTTCACTGCGTAACAAACTGTTTGCTCAAGGCGATCATTTAGCCGCAAGCCATCCTGCAGATCAGTTCCGATGTAGAACGCATAACAACACAGATGATCTAAAAAGAATTGAAGAAATTAGTGCTTAGCACTTACACGTTTAAGAATAGAGTTGGAGAAATAAATGGCTCAAACTGCCTCAAAAAAATGGTTGGGTATTGGCCTTGTCGTTGTTATCGCAATTATCGCGTTATTCATCTGGAATAAACAAAGACACAGTAGTAGCAGTGAATTGGTGATTGGGATTAGCCCTTCTTTTGCACATCCACTACAAGTCGCTGCGGATGAAGCCAAACAACAAGGTCTCAATGTGAAATTGGTGGAATTTTCCGATTGGAATACGCCGAATATTACGCTTAGTCATGGCGACATTGATGCGAACTTTTTCCAGCATCAACCCTTCTTGGATAATGCGATTAAGGAAACTGGCTTCAAGCTAAAATCCTTTGCTGCGGGTGCTGCTTCACATGTTGGATTGTATTCGAAGAAATATAAAAGTTTCGATGAACTTCCAAATGGCGCAACTGTTGCCATTCCTAATGATCCCGTCAATCAAGGCCGTGCATTACTGCTTTTACAACAAGCCAAATTGATTGAACTGAAAGACAGCAACAATCATCTTTCTGCCCTAAAAGACATTACTGCAAATCCGAAAAATCTGAAATTCACCGAAGTTGAAGGCCCTCAAACTGCACGTGCGATTGATGATGTTGATCTCGCTTTTGGCTATCCACATTACCTACGCTTGGCAAAAACGGCTGATCCTGAAAGTGCCCTATTGTTTGATGACAATACCAATAAACGTTATGCGATTTTATTTGTGGTGCGTGATGACTATCAGGACAAAGACAGCAAGCTACAGAAATTTGTCGAGATTTATCAAAATTCGCCGAAGGTCAAAGCCGCATTAGACAGCGATTTCGGCCCAACGCTCTGGTTCCCTGGTTGGAAATAAGGAGAACAATGATGGTGAGTTTTGGTTCACAGGTCGATTTTTCAGTTCCACATCTGAAAATACGCGGTTTAAATAAATTTTATGAGGTACAAGGCCAACGCTTACATGCCTTGAAAGACATTCATCTGGATATTCCTAAGGCGCAGATTGTCGGTATTATCGGGAAAAGTGGTGCGGGAAAATCATCACTGATCCGTACCTTGAATGGTCTGGAAGCGATTGATACAGGCAGTATTTTGATTCACCAGCAGAATATTGCTGAGTTGAGTCATGCTGAACTGATCAAAACACGACAAAAAATTGGCATGATTTTTCAGCATTTCAATTTAATGTCTGCAAAGACAGTGTGGGAAAATGTGGCTTTACCGCTACGTATTGCGGGTTATGGCAAGGCTGAAATTGAACAACGGGTTAATGATGTATTGACACTGGTTGGATTAAGTGCCAAGCATCAGGATTACCCCTCCCAACTTTCAGGTGGGCAGAAACAACGTGTTGGTATTGCCCGTGCCTTGGTTTCTCAGCCTGAAATTCTGCTCTGTGATGAAGCAACCTCGGCACTCGACCCCGAAAGTACCGCCAATATCCTCGCTTTGTTAAAGCAGATCAATCGAGACTTGGGGTTAACCATTGTCTTGATCACACATGAAATGCAGGTCATACAGGAAATCTGTGATCAAGTGGTGGTGATTGATCATGGTGAAATCATCGAGTCTGGGCAAGTCTGGTCGGTATTTTCGAATCCACAACAACCGATCACGCAAGAATTACTCAATTTTGAACAGGTGAATTTACCCTTTGAACTGAGCCAATCTGCTGATCAGCGCACCACACAGCAGATTTTAAAACTCAAATATGTCAGTGAATCGAAATCGGTTCCTGATCTGTATGAATTGCTGGGCAGCTTTAATAGCCCCGTTCAGGTCTATCACAGTCAGATAGATACCATTCAACAGCGAACCATTGGCTCACTGGTGATTGGCATTGGTCATCTCGAATTTGACTTAAATGATGCACAATTTGAACAACATCCTGCCATTACACAACTTGAGGTGATCGGTTATGTACAATCAACTCATTGATCTATTGTTGACAGGCACAATCGATACCTTAGTGATGGTAGGGGTTTCTGCCTTGATTGCCTTTTTGATTGGCCTACCGATTGCCTTGATTTTAGTGAGTACCGCAGATTTTGGCATCTATCCATCCAAGAAAATTAATCAGTCCTTAGGCTGGGTCATTAACATTACCCGTTCTGTCCCTTTCCTGATTTTAATGGTGGCATTGATTCCGTTTACCCGCTGGATTGTCGGAACAAGCTATGGTGTATTAGCTGCGATTGTACCCTTAACCATTGCCGCAATTCCCTTCTTTGCTCGTATTGCAGAGGTCAGTTTACGCGAAGTCGATCAAGGTCTAATTGAAGCCGCACAAGCGATGGGCTGTAACCGCAAACAAATTCTTTGGCACGTACTCCTTCCCGAAGCTCTACCAGGCATCATTGCAGGCTTTACCGTGACCATTGTCACCATGATCAGTTCTTCTGCCATTGCAGGTGCGATCGGAGCAGGCGGGCTCGGAGACATTGCCTATCGCTATGGCTATCAGCGTTTTGATATGCAAGTCATGCTGGCGGTGATCGTGGTACTGATTGTTTTGGTGATGCTGGTTCAAACCACAGGTGATCATATTGCCCAACAGTTCGATAAACGCAAAGTTTAATGTCGAATTGATAATCCGCTCTAGCCATGACTTTGTCATGGCTTTCATGTAAAATCAGCAGCAATTTTTATATTACACATTTGTGAGTGGTTTCATGGGTTTTAATTGCGGTATTGTTGGTCTGCCAAACGTAGGTAAATCTACATTATTTAATGCATTAACAAAGGCAGCCATTGCTGCTGAAAACTTTCCGTTCTGTACCATTGAACCGAACACAGGCATCGTACCCGTACCAGATCCACGTTTGGACAAACTTTCTGCAATCGTAAAACCACAACGTATTTTACCTACCACAATGGAATTCGTTGATATCGCGGGTCTTGTTGCAGGTGCATCAAAAGGTGAAGGCTTAGGTAACCAGTTCCTTGCCAACATCCGTGAAACAGATGCCATTGCACACGTAGTTCGTTGTTTTGAAGATGAAAATGTCATTCACGTGAATGGTAAAATTGACCCATTAGATGACATCGCAACCATCAACACTGAATTGGCACTAGCGGATCTTGATACTGTTGCAAAAGCATTATTACGCTTAACTAAAGCAGCAAAAGGCGGTGACAAAGAAGCAGTTGCAACCAAAGCAGTTTTAGAAAAAATTCAGCCTTTGCTTGATGAAGGTAAACCAGCACGTGCGGCTGACCTTTCTGATGACGAACGTAAAGCAGTTCGCGGTTTCGGTTTAATGACGCTTAAACCAACCATGTACATTGCCAACGTGGCAGAAGATGGTTTTGAAAATAACCCGCATCTTGAAGCAGTAAAAAAACTTGCTGCTGAAGAAAATGCGATTGTTGTACCGCTTTGCAACCAGATCGAAGCAGAAATTTCATTACTTGAAGATGAAGATCGTGCTGAATTCCTTGAAGCAATGGGTATGGAAGAGCCAGGTTTGAACGTGGTGATTCGTGCAGGTTATAAATTACTTGGCCTACAAACCTATTTCACTGCGGGCGTACAAGAAGTTCGTGCTTGGACAGTTAAAGTCGGTGCAACTGCGCCACAAGCAGCTGGTGTGATTCATACTGACTTTGAAAAAGGCTTTATCCGTGCTGAATGTGTCGCATATGATGACTTCATTCAATATAACGGTGAAAATGGCGCCAAAGAAGCAGGAAAATGGCGTTTAGAAGGTAAAACCTATGTTGTTCAAGACGGCGATGTATTACACTTCCGCTTTAACGTATAAATCAGTTTTTTGATTTCCAAACCGCCAGTAATGACCTTATTGGCGGTTTTTTTATTTTCTCAAAGATAACTGCAACGTTAACAGCCCATTAACTCAATAATTTTTGCAATCGCTGAGTCACATGCTGCCGTGCTTTTTTCTGCTTGAAGATTGTCGGAATATGCAATAGAAAGAACGAATAACGATATTTTTTATGGTCGCGTAAGGCTTCACTCAAATAATGGTAAAGCTCAAGTGCAGCTTCACGGTGAAAGGCCCATAAATGCTGTTGCCGATACATCACCACATAATAGGCATCATTCGGCCAGTTCAATTCATGTTTCTGTCGATAACCACAAGATTCACATATCACCCCACCCCGACTTTGCACTGAATAGCGCGTACTCCAAGCTGTTGGATCATATCCTTCTGGTAAGTCATGGATCTGGTCAATGCCGCCAGAAAGATTTGGATAATAAAATGCAGCATGCCAATAACCGCCACAAGCATCCTGAAAACGCGCATATTCAAAATCTGCATGCTGCTGAAAATAATCGACATCTTTTTTCAGCGGAATCTTCGCCAATCGGGCAAATTCAAAATCCGCCTTGGCCTGACATGCGGGACATTTAATATTTAATTTGCAAGGTAATGACCAATATTCGTAAATTCCTGTCATGTGTTTTTTAATTCTGACCACCACATTTGAATAGTGATAGCTTAGCAACTGAATGAGTTTTTTAGAATCTTTGAATCCAATAAATGAAAAAGCCAAGCTTGATCAACTTGGCTTTTTATATATGAGTCCAGCCCATCAAGCGACTGTTTGCGGCTTCATATCCATTTCAGCACGTTTCATTTGTGCTTCTTTTAAAATCCGTTGATGCAACGACTTACGGAAACCCAGCAAGAAAACAAATTCAGCCAAAACAAATAAAGGACCAATTGCCAAACCGACCAGATCATCCACAAAGGCAGGTTTTTTCTTCTCAAAATAATGGCCAACAAACTGAAACACCCAACCCACCACAAAAAAACCAATACTTGCGCCCAACCAGCTCCACATAGGTAACGCAGCAATTTTTACAGCGAATGGGTAAGCGACTATCATGATGATCAGCATCAGGATACCAAACAGCTTATCTAGTGAAATATAATAGAGAATACTGAGCACAATCAGTATGGAAGCTAATGTGACTGACACGCCCGATATTTCTACGCCAGCACGGGCCGTTAAGCATAAAATTGAAAATACAATTAAAGGAATCCCCACAAAATGAGTCACAATATTATTTCGATCTAAGTGATAAGCTGCATATTGACTCAGTAAACGTTCCAGATTTGTCATTTTTCTTTCCTCATATCATTCGTTTATGCTGTTAATCTATAAGAAATAGCGTGATCAAGTTGTCATGTAGCTGACAAATGGATGTCTTTTTAAACAAGGAAAAATCGTGTTAGAGCCGCTTTATATTCAGCATTTAAAAGAAAATTTATGGTTTCGCCATTTAGCTGAACCTTTTCAAAACTTTATTATCGAGCATGGCAAAAAGTACAGCGTTGAGAAAAATGCGGCAGTTTTTCATGCCCAAGATCGCTTTGATGGCGTATACGGCGTGCTGGAAGGTTCGATTAGCCTGGGATATATCGATGTGAATGGCAATGAAGCGATTGCTGCCATTGCAGAGCCGATCATGTGGTTTGGTGAAATTTCCCTGATTGATCAGCAACCGCGTTCGCATGATGCCATTGCCTTAAAAAAGAGTGTTGTACTGCAAATTCCAGCCCAAGCGCTCAATGATTTTTTGCTAAAAAATCCCTATTACTGGTATTACTTTGCCCTGCTCACCAGCCAAAAACTACGTTACGTATTTTTAGAGCAAATCGCGATTCAAACCCAAAGCATTAGCCAACGTTTGGCACAGCGTCTGTTATTTATTCTGGAAGGATATGGCAACCGTTCAACGATTCAGGACTTTAATATTCAAATCTCTCAGGATCAACTAGCCAATATGCTGACCGTCTCCAGACAAACGATCAACCACGAACTGAACCAGTTTGAAAAGCAAGGGGTGATTCAATTAGGATTCAAGAAAATTACAGTAATTGATCTAGATAGATTAAGACAATTCGCAACCGTGAGTGATCTAAAAATCTAAGATCAAGAGATAGCAATGCAGCTTAATGATTAAGCTCTGGATTGCAATATGCTTTTAAACTTAACGCTAAATTAAAAGACAAACTCTCACTATAAAATGCTACGCATGCTCTAAAATATTTCACAAAATCAGTCTGCTTTCCCTATCTCAATGCGTCTACATTAAAACTAAGCACTATCGCTTATCCTCGCAGATGATAATCATGAGAAAAATCGCAACAATTCTAACAGCAGGCTTATTTACCGTATTAAGCGCTAGCGCATTTGCATGTCCAAAAGGAACTCAACTCCAGGGTGGCACTGGCCCAAATCATAAAGGTGGAAAATGTGTCGCAGCTGGCGTCGTGAAAGCCAAAAAAGAAACCACCAAAGCAACCCATACCGTAAAACATGATGCCATTAAAGCCAAAGACTCCACTAAACATGAGTCGATGAAGGCTGCTTCGGCAACCAAAAAAGTAGCGAGTACCACAGCGACTCAAGCCAAACAGGAAGCGGCAAAAACAGTCAAAACCTCATAATCCAACGATAGCTTTAACCATAAAAAAGCGAGATCAATGATCTCGCTTTTTTATATGCACCCAATTATTTTGGAGAGGTATTTCCTAACGCGGGGTTATCAATCGCATCTTTACATTGTGCTTTATCACGCTCGTAGTCTGCCTGCTTTTGGGCAGATACATTTTCCTTATCTTTGACATCACGCGCCCAAGTATCCAGACTGGTCAATGCCTTACGGCAAAGCGCATATTTACCTTCAGTCACCGAGTCTGTCATTTTGACATTGATCCGCCAATCCGTGCTGAGCTGGCGTAATGGTTTTCTAACCTTCTCTTCAATTTCAGCCGATTGCTTGTTATAAACAATCGGATCAATTTCATTGATCAGTTTCCATGCAGCATTGGCATAGGTCGTTGCATCATTATTGAGTTTTGGCGCTGGCTTGATCTGTACCTTCTCTTTTGGCTCATCACCTGAGTTCCCGCAAGCAGCCAATAAAAAGGCACTACACAACATGATTGCTGTTACACGAGTGTTTAGATTAGACATATCAGATCGCCGATGAAACATAAGGCCATTATGCTAGTCAATTTGGGAATAATTCTCAATCATTGTTACTGTTTTATCATGCATAGAATTTGCGATATCAGCGAAAGATTTCAGGTTTGTCTTGCGCTAAATTTCTCTATATTAACTTGAATAAAACAATGAACTATTCATCAGGAAGTAAATCCCCATATCACAAATCAAAATTTATGCATTACAACAAACAATTGAATAGTTTAGAAACCAGCTTTCTCATGCCATTCATCAGCCGCTGGTCGACAGCTTGAATTATCCTGTAGAAAAGAAATTCCAGCATTTTATCAGTCTTGCGACCAACGATTTTATTTATCCAGAGGATCGCAGTGACAATTATCTGATTATCGAAATATCAATGTTTGAAGGCCGCAGTAAAGAAGCAAAAAAACACCTAATCCAGTTAATTTTTACTTATATTCAACAACAATGTGGGATTTCACCTCATGACGTTGAAATCACGATTTTTGAAACACCAAAAGTCAGCTGGGGAATTCGTGGGCAAAATGCGGAAGAATTAAAACTAGATTATCAAGTCAATGTTTAATTAAATCAAAGGGCTTTACTCACAATATTTTTGTCTAACAAAAAGCATGTTTTTTGTGTCATATAGGCTTAATTCGGCAAAAAGTTCTGCTATGCTTAAACACAAATTACTCAGGATAGGATTATTCGCATGAGCGTCACTCTTGGAACTCCACTTCAATCTTCTGCATTTAAGGTTTTACTGTTAGGTTCTGGAGAGCTTGGTAAAGAAGTTGTAATTTCTTTACAGCGCTTGGGTGTCGAGGTTCATGCTGCAGATCGTTATGATCACGCACCGGCAATGCAAGTGGCTCACTATGCTTATACCCTGAATATGGCTGATCCAGCCGAATTAAAACAACTGATTGAAAAGATCAAACCGAATCTGATTGTTCCTGAAATTGAAGCCATTGCCACTGAAGTCTTGGTTGAAATCGAACAGAATAAAACGGCTACGGTCATCCCATCGGCTAAAGCGGTGAACCTTACTATGAACCGTGAAGGGATTCGTCGTTTAGCTGCTGAAGAACTTGGTCTACCAACCTCGGCTTATCGCTTTGCCAATACTTTAGAAAGTTTCCGTGCCGCATGTGACGATATTGGTTATCCAAACTTCGTGAAACCTGTGATGTCATCGTCAGGCAAAGGCCAGTCTCGCGTCAAGAGCTTTGATGAAGTTGACGCTGCTTGGGATTATGCTATGCAAGGCGGCCGTGTTAATCAAGGTACCGTGATTATTGAATCGCAAATCGATTTTGATTTTGAAATTACCCTGCTGACCGTCCGTGCTAAAAATCCAGAAACAGGCGAAATTGAAACCCATTTCTGTGATCCGATCGGACATCGTCAAGATGCGGGTGATTATGTCGAGAGCTGGCAGCCACAACAAATGACGCCTGCCGCGCTTGAAGAAGCAAAACGTATTGCCAATAAAGTAACTACAGCTTTAGGTGGCTGTGGTATTTTTGGGGTTGAGTTATTCATTAAGGGCGATAAAGTCTGGTTTAGTGAGGTTTCACCTCGCCCACACGATACAGGTCTCGTGACTTTGGCTTCACAATTCCAAAGCGAATTTGAATTACATGCCCGTGCCATTTTAGGTTTACCTGTAAATACTGCGCGTCACAGTGTGGCAGCAAGTGCAGTCATCTATGCGGGTGTCGATGCGAAGAACCTCAGCTTTGCTGACTTGAATCTTGCTTTAGCAAATCCAGATACAGACTTACGCCTCTTTGGAAAACCAGAAGGCTTTAAACGCCGTCGTATGGGTGTTGCCACTGCACGTGCTGAGACCACAGATCTTGCGCGTGAATTGGCCCAACAAGCCGCAGACCAAGTGAGCGTACACACTAACTCTTAACCTATTGAGTAGACCCATTTTCATGATCAATACCTCGCCATTGTTGAACTACGTCACCAGTCATCATGATATTCAAGCCATTAACCAATGGCGAACGGATGTAGAAAATCAATTACAGGAGAGTTATGAAAATGGGCAACCGATTCGTGAAGTGATTGGTGCCCGTTCAGATTCGATTGATGAGGCGCTGATCTTTCTCTGGAATCATGCTGGTTTGAATCAAACTGAACTAGGTCTATTTGCAGTGGGTGGCTACGGCCGCCATGAAATGCTGCCCTATTCAGATACCGACATCATGATTTTGTCTGAGGATGAAATCAGTGAAGAACAAGAAAAACTGATCTCAACCTTTATTTCTTCTTTATGGGATGTCGGTAATTTCAAACCAGGCATCAGTGTTCGTACCATTCAAAACTGTGTTGAACAAGCCATTAATGACTTAACCGTTGCTACGACACTGATTGAAGCACGACTCATTACCGGCAATCAGCAACTGGCAAAATGGCCGCGTCGTATCGTGGCGCAAACATGGACGGATCAAACCTTCTATGACGCCAAAATGGCTGAACAAGCTAAGCGTTATGCGCAGCACAACAATACTGAAAGCAACTTAGAGCCTGATATTAAAAATGCCCCGGGCGGTATTCGTGATATCAACCAGATCGGCTGGATTGCCAAGCGTCATTTCCGTGTCAATCGTATTTATGATCTGGTGCATTTGGGCTTTATTACCGAATTTGAACTCGGCGTACTCGAAGAAGCGGAAAGCTTTTTATGGGAAATCCGTACCCATTTGCATCGTCTTGCCAAACGCGATGAAAATCGTCTGTTATTTGAATATCAACGCGATATTGCAGCAAAATTTGGCTATGTCCGTGAAGAAGGTCAGCCTGTAAATTTTGCAGTTGAGCAGTTCATGAAGCGCTATTACCGAACGGCGCAACAAGTTTCAACGCTGAATGAAATGCTACTGGCCTATTTCAATGAGTCAGTGATTACACCTCGCCTGCCTGATTATGAACGTCACATTATCGATATTAATGAACGTTTTAAAATTGTCGATGGCAAGCTTGCGGTTCAGCATCACAAAGTCTTTTCAGAAGAGCCAAGCGCAATTCTGGAGTTGTTCTATCTGTTGGCGAATCGACCAGAAATTACCGGGATTCGTGCCCGTACCTTACGTCTGCTGGTACTTGCAGCAAAACGGATTGACCAGCGTTTCCGCGACAATCCAGAACATCAAGCCCTATTCATGTCGATTATCCGTTCACCGCATTTATATAACACCATGGTGGCGATGAAACGTTACGGCGTTCTCGGCAATTACATTCCTGCATTTGGTCAAATTACAGGATTAATGCAATACGACTTATTCCATATTTATACCGTCGATGCGCATACTTTATTGCTGCTCCGTAATTTGAGCCGCTTTAAAGAACCCGAATTTGCCAAAGAATTTCCCGTCGTAAGTTCTGTGTTCCAACGTATTGCCCGCCATGACATCGTGTATATGGCTGCGATTTTCCATGACATTGCCAAAGGTCGTGGCGGTGATCACAGTGAACTCGGCGCAATCGATGCGATTGAATTCTGTCGTACGCATGGTTTTACCGAACGTGAATGCAAACTGGTGGCATGGCTGATCAATAATCATTTACTCATGTCACTCACGGCTCAGAAAAAAGATATTTCAGACCCAGATGAAGTCAGAGAATTTGCTGAAAAAGTCGGTGATATGGAGCATCTGGATTATCTCTATACTCTGACAGTTGCCGATATTAATGCCACGAATCCTAAGCTTTGGAATACATGGCGTGCATCGTTAATGCGTCAGCTGTATACCTATGCGCGTGATGTGATTCGTTCAGGCTTGGGCCGTCCAGTCGATTATCAAATGCTGATTGAAGACACCAAATTTGCTGCCAGTGAACTCTTGGTCAATGACTTCTCTCTCGCTGAAGTTGAGAAAGTCTGGCAAGAACTGGGCGATGAATACTTTGTTAAAGAATCAGCCAATGAAATTGCATGGCATACCCAAGCGATTCTGCAACACGGCGATAATCCTGAACCTCTGGTGTTATTACGTGCGCATCGTAATGCAGCAGATGATGCAGTGCAGATCTTTATCTATACCCGCGATCAGCCAAATCTATTTGCCACAACTGTAGCCGTATTAGATCGTATGAATCTGGATGTTCAGGATGCCCGTATTATTACCGCTTCGACGTCATTCAGTTTAGACACCTATTTGGTTCTTGATCGTTTTGGTACTTTGTTGACTGATCCAGATCGCGAACGCAAAGTGAAAGCGGCCTTGGTCGATGCCTTAAGCCATTCAGACCAATATCCGGGGATTATGCAACGCCGTATCCCGCGTCATTTACGTCATTTTGATGTGCAGAATACAGTGGATATCGTCCTGAACCCGACCTTGCAGCAACATATGGTCGAGATTTCAACGCTGGATCAACCCGGATTACTGGCACGTATCGGGGGCTTATTCATGCTACAGGGTCTGGATATCCATTCTGCAAGAATTGCGACCTTGGGCGAACGTGCAGAAGATATTTTCTTTGTCACCAAGAAAAATGGTGTCTTGCTCACCGATGAAGAAGTCAAAACTTTTGTGGAAACACTAAAAGCCGCTTTGGATGAAGCATCGAATCAAATTTGTAATCCATCTTAAATTTTATTGTTTGGTAACTGTTTAAATGAACTCTAGCTTGTCGTTATTGCATCCCTATCCTTTTGAAAAGTTAAACCAGCTTTTTAAAGAGGTACAACCTGCCAATTTACCATTGATCCCCCTATCAATTGGTGAGCCGAAACATCCAGCGCCAGAGTTTGTGAAGCAAGCAATTATTGATAATTTTGCTCATTTATCGACGTATCCAAACAGTAAAGGTTTGCCAGAACTGCGCCAAAGTATTGCACAATGGCTCACTAACCGCTTTAAGCTGAACCAGATCAGTGCAGAGGATCATATTCTGCCCGTTTCTGGAACACGTGAAGGCATTTTCTCTTTTGTACAGGCCTTAATTAAACGCGAAGATGCACCGTATGTGGTGATGCCAAATCCGTTTTATCAGATTTATGAAGGTGCTGCCCTACTTGCAGGTGCAAAACCCTATTTTATTAACTGTACCGAAGAAAATGGCTACTTAGGCGATTTCGACGCCGTGCCTGCAGAAGTATGGGAAAAAACAGCTTTATTATTTGTTTGTACCCCAGGTAATCCAACAGGAACAGTACTGTCAAAAGAACAGTTTAAAAAGCTGATTGCACTTTCTGATCAATATGATTTTGTAATTGCATCAGATGAATGCTATTCAGAACTCTGGTTTGATCAGGCACCGATTGGTCTGCTAGAAGTTTGTGCGGAAATGGGCCGTGACGATTATAAAAACTGTATCGTGTTCCATTCACTTTCTAAACGCTCAAACCTGCCAGGTATGCGCTCTGGCTTTGTTGCTGGTGATGCAGCTTTATTGAAACCTTATTTGCAATACCGCACTTATCATGGCGCTGCAATGCCCGTACAAAATCAACTGGCTTCAATCGCAGCATGGAATGATGAAGCGCATGTTGAAGAAAACCGCCAGCAATACCGCGCTAAATTTGATTTATTCCAGTCTGAACTCGGTCATTTATTGCCGTTACAAAAACCAGATGCGGGCTTTTATTATTGGTTAAAAGTGGATAATGATGAAACTTTTGCCAAGATGTTAATGGAAAAAGCACATATTAAAGTTTTACCGGGTCGTTATCTGTCTCGTGAGACTGAACAAGGCAATCC
The DNA here is from genome assembly GCF_014635885.1 of Acinetobacter vivianii. Taxonomy (GTDB): domain Bacteria; phylum Pseudomonadota; class Gammaproteobacteria; order Pseudomonadales; family Moraxellaceae; genus Acinetobacter; species Acinetobacter vivianii. The sequence goes on along the minus strand of NZ_BMDR01000001.1, from coordinate 21,622 downwards.
AGGTGAAGGGCATGTGCGCATGGCGCTGGTTGCAGATTTAGCCCAGTGTGAAGAAGTGGTCAAACGACTCAAAGCCATTCTATAAATAAAAAAATCCCCGAATATTCGGGGATTTTTTTAGCGCTATAAATTAAAAATCAAAACTTGCACTGAGCATAAAGGTACGCGGTAGACCTGCAACCACATAACCATTATTGGTATTTGAAGTGCTATTGATATTGTCAGATAAGCCAACAGAAGACCAATAATCTTTATTGAAGACATTATTCACTTTAAAGTTGAAAGTGGTTGGTGTTTGTCCAAGCTGGGTTTTATAGTTTGCACCGATATCTAGCGTAGTCCAGTCATTCACTTTTAACTTATTGTCCAGACTTGCATAAGTCGAACCTGTATAAGTCAATTGTGCATTTAAGGAGATATCTTGCGGAACTGGCAACGCCCATTCAGCACCTAAATTGGCTTGGAACTTTGGCACGCCAACTTCATTATTGTCATCATATAAGGTAGATCCTGTATTCTTTTGCTTGGCATGTAGCCACGACGCACCGCCCAATACCGTAATTGAATCAGTCAGCTTGCCATAGGTATTTAGCTCGACACCACGATGAACGTATTCACCTGCATCACTAAACACCCCATCTTGCAAGACACCACGCTGCTTATTAATGTCAAATAAACTGATACTCGCACCTAAACGATCATTTTCGTATTTAGCACCAATTTCTTTTTGCTTGGCAACAAAAGGTTTAAGTGTTGTTGTGACATCCACTGTAGTATTACTTAACCCTTTCGCCAATGATTCGATATAGTTTGCATACACAGAAAATTCTGGCGTCAGTTTATAAGTCACACCTAAAGCAGGCGTCCATTTCGCCTCATTATATGCTGGATTGATTTTACTTCCATCGGTCTGATAGTTATAAGTTTCCTGCATGATCTTTTGATAGCGCGCGCCAAGCATCACAATCAACTTATCATCAAGCGCAGAAATATTATCCCCAATCGCGATACTTCTTAGACGGGTACGTGTGCCAAGCTTAGGATCATTGACACGCTCTGGATTACCAATCGTCAACTCAGGTGCATTGCTATAATCTGGATGAAGAATATTAGTGGTGTTACTTCCGCTCATGGCCCAGCCATTACGGGTATTTTGCTGGAATGCAGAGCCTGATAACACTAGATTATGCTGGATAGAACCTGTCTGTAACTTACCGCGAATACCAATTTCACCAGTATTCACCATATCGACCCGACCATTGTCAAAGCGTGAATATTTCGCATCACCATTAGAGACATTGGTTACAGTTGGATTTGCCAGACTATTTTGCTCTTCACCATGACGGAAACCATAAGCCGCATAAGCGGTTACAGCATCAGTTAAATCATATTCTGCACGGTAACTACCAAATACATCTTCTTCGTTGGAATAGGTCCATTTTTGTGCATAGTTACGACTCGCCTTTATTGCAGCAGGCACTTCAGTCAAACCTGCAAGTGAAATATTAGGCCGTGTCGCAGTTAAACGATTATTGCTATAGCCCATATCTCCAGATAGACGTAGGCGATCACCACGGTAATCTAATCCAATAGAAGCTAAACCTAATGAATTTTTCTCATTATCAACGCTGGTATTGCCACCATGATAGGCTGTGTTTACACGTGCACCAAACTCTTGGTTTTCGCCAAAGCGACGAGACATATCACTGGCAATTTGGCCACCGTTAAAATCTGTACCAACCGTAACACGATTTAATGGTTCATTACCTGCACGTTTTGGCAATAGATTAATTGCCCCACCAATCCCGCCGTTGCCCGGCATCGCACCATTTAAGAAAGATGAAGCACCTTTAAGCACTTCGACACGTTCAAATAGCTCTGTTGGAATATATTGGCGCGGCAGAATCGAATACAGACCATTATAAGCGGTATCATCTGACCCTAAATTAAAACCTCGGATGTAATAAGATTCCTGAAAGTTTCCGAAACCACGCCCAACACGAACGCTTGGATCAGCCTTTAATACATCCCCTACACTTTTAGCTTGCTTGGACTGAATATATTCATTGGTATAACTGGTTAAGTTGAATGGTGTATCCAGATTCTTCTGATTACCAAAGATCCCGACGCGACCACCACTGGCAACTTGTCCACCTGCAAAAGGATCCATTAAACCATCTGCTGATGCATCCGCACTGGCAGTAATACGAATTGTATTTAATGTCACGGTTGCATCCGCTGCTTGCCCCTGTTGCACTTCATCTGCAAAAACAGCCGTTGTCCCCATTGAAGCGCATGTCATCATCAATACTAATGGTTTAAGTTTTCTACCCATGATTTATTTCAGCCGACTTTAAAAAAACCGCATAATAAATGAGAATTAATACGTTTTACACTATTTTTTATCTATATGTGCCATTCCATAATTTCATGATTTTTCCAGACTTAAACGGCATTAAAATTAACAGACTGAATTCAATCAATATAAAATTTAAAGCTACCTATTCTTAAGAAATTTCACTATTTTCTTAGCCAAGCTGCCCTATAAATAAAATGATCGAGATCATCACCATCAGACCACCAGAAACCCGACTGACGACTTTCACAGCCATTGGACGCGTTGCCAAAAGTTTGTTCGCTGCAATTCCCACCAGTACATAAACGACTGCACAACTCAGTAAGTGAATCATACCCAGCAAAATAATCTGGGTTGTGGGTGCAAAAGACATTTCTGGATGAATAAATGGCGGCAATAAAGCAAAAAACAGCAATAAAACTTTGGGATTCAACCCACTAATCCCCACACCTTTCAGCAACCACGAACGCGCAGAATCTAAGGTTTGCGTTTCATTGTGATCACTCGAAATGGTGGCTGGATGAATCAATAAATTTGCACCCATCCATAGCAGATAACAGGCACCTAAAATCGTCATGGTGGTTAACAGTATTGGATAATGTTGCAGTAATGCACCTACCCCAGCAGCCACACACAAGATTGCAATAAAATGTCCCAAAATCAGGCCAGTCACCGCATTTAAGACAAAATTCCCCTTAATGCCTGCAAGAATGGCATAGGCCCAGTCTGCACCTGGCGTTAACACAAATAAGATCGAAACACACCAGAAAGCAAAAATCACACTGAGTTCCATAAGCCAAGCCCTTCCTGCATCAGCAACGCTATTCTTAATAGCTTTCTTTTTCACCATTTGGTGAAGATTGTTGAGAAAGGATATGCTTTAATGGTGAAAATGTTATTCCAAATACTTCTATTTATTTAACGCCAACAGGGAGATTCTTCCAATTGGATCGCATCGATAAGAAAATTATTGCTGAACTACAGGCAAATGGACGATTATCTATCACTGAACTGGCAGAAAGAATCGGCTTAAGCCTGTCTCCTTGCCATCGTCGCGTCAAAGCTTTAGAAGAAAGTGGCGTGATCAAAGGTTATCACGCTGATCTAGAAGCCTCTAAAATCGGTCTCAATTTCTCTGCGATTATCTTTGTAACCTTGAAAGATGGCGATAAAACTGCCCTTTCCAGCTTTGAAGAAAAAGTCACTGAAATTGCCAATGTGATTCAGGCGCAGCGTTTATTCGGAAATCCTGATTATTTACTGCATGTCGTTGCCAAAGATCTGGCAAGTTTCCAGAAACTCTATGATGACAGTCTCTCTGCCTTGCCAAATGTACAACGTCTGACCTCGACCATTGTCATGAAAAATGTAGTCACCAACCGACTGTTGCCTTTATAAAAAGGCATTATCATTTTGGGACAACCTAAAATGTATCAATGTGAATAAAGTCACTTATTTTCTTAGGTAAAAGGTAAGCAAAATGGGTAGCTTTATTAATTTTTTTATCTGTCCATTGCATCTTGACCTACTGTTGAAATCTTCGTCTATACTTAGCCATCAAAACTTGATGACTATGGAAAGATGACTTCTCAAACTCCCAAGAAAATAAAGAAAAAGGGTTGGCTCATTTTAGCAATCGTTGTTGTACTTTTAATTATTGTAATCGTGGTTTGGCAGACTGGAACTGCTAAGAAAACAACAGCTGCGAAACAGCAAAAAAATGCTGATACCACCGCGCAGAAAGCGGCACTGACTGTTACCGTGGTTTCTCCTCAACAGCAAAACTGGAAACAGACATTTACGGCGAATGGCAATATTGCTGCATGGCAAGAAGTGGTGATTGGTAGTGAACTCTCTGGCCAGCGTCTGACTCGGGTGAATGTCAATGTTGGTGATGAGGTGCGACGCGGTCAGGTTTTAGCCGAAATTAACAGTGAAACCATCCGTGCCGATCTCGCAGCAGCGAAAGCCAGTTATGCAGAAGCACAAGCTGTGCTTACCGATGCCATCACCAATAACAAACGTATTCAGCAACTCAAGAACACAGGCGCCATTTCAGCTCAGGAAGCCACCCAATATCAAACGTCTCAAGCCACTGCTCAAGCAAAGCTGGATGCAGCTAGAGCACAGATTGAAAGCAATCAATTACGTTTAGCTCAAACTAGAGTGGTCTCGCCTGACAATGGTGTCATTTCAGCACGAACTGCTACGGTAGGTTCATTAGCGCAAACTGGACAGGAACTTTTCCGTCTGATTCGTGACCATCGACTGGAATGGCGCGCAGAAGTGACCACCGCTGATTTGTATAAACTCAAACAAGGCATGACCGCGCACATCATTTCACCTGATCCAGCCCAGCCCGCCGTAACAGGTAAAGTGAGAATGATTGCACCTGTGATTGATCCTCAAACCCGTTATGGACTGGTGTATGTAGATATTCCAACCACGCAGGCTGTACGCATGGGGATGTTCGTCAAAGGTGAATTTGATCTAGGCCAAAAACCCGCATTAACCGTTCCACAAACAGCGCTGTTGTTACGCGATGGTTTTTCTTATGTATTTACGGTCAATGACAAAAATCGTGTAACGCAACAGAAAGTCAACGTAGGTCGACGTCTAGGCGATCGCGTCGAAATTTTAGATTTAGCACCGAATGTCAAAGTAGTGTCTTCAGGCACAGGTTTCTTGGCAGATGGTGATCTTGTCAGTATTGCCAAAGACATTCCAGACACACCACTCACCAAACAACTCGTGACCACACAGGAGAAATAAGATGAATTTCTCCGCTTGGTCGATCCGAAATCCGATTCCTGGCATCCTGTTATTTATCATGCTGGGATTGGCAGGATTGTTATGCTTTAAATGGATGAAGATCCAGCAGTTCCCTGATATTGAACTGCCCATGGTGACGGTAACCGCCGCCCTTCCGGGTGCCGCGCCGCCACAACTTGAGACCGAAGTAGCACGTAAGATCGAAAACTCGATTGCTACCTTGCAAGGACTCAGAAACCAGTACACCAATATTCAGGATGGTGTTGTCACCGTTACTGCCGAGTTCCAGCTGGAAAAACCCTTGCAGGAAGCAGTGGATGACGTGCGTAATGCCGTGTCACAAGTCCGTTCCGATTTACCTGCTGATTTACGAGATCCAATTGTCAGTAAGATTAACCTGTCTGGCTCACCTATTCTGACCTATACCATCCAATCGCCTAAGATGGATGAAGAAGCACTGTCTTGGTTTGTGGATTACGATATTGCCCGCGCCATGCTCCAAGTCAAAGGTGTGGGTGCAGTAGCACGTGTGGGTGGTGTCACACGTCAGGTTGATGTTGAGCTTGATCCAGAAAAACTCTTGGCACTGAATGCAACGGCGACCGACATAACCCGTCAACTGCGCTTAATCCAGCAAGATGCCTCGGGTGGTCAAACCAAAATAGGTGGCAGTGAACAATCCATTCGTACCATTGCTACGGTCAAAACAGCCGATGAAATTGGTGCAATGGATATTGCGTTAAGTGATGGTCGGCATATTCGTCTGGATCAGGTTGCCACTATTCGGGATGGGATTGCTGAAAGACGTTCGGCTGCATTGTTAAATGGACAACCCGTCATTGGTTTTGAAATCACCCGTAGTAAAGGGGCCAGTGAAGTTGATGTGCAAAAAGGTGTTACTGAAGCACTGGATAAACTGAAAACGGCACATCCAGATATCAAGATCACCGAAGCGTTTAACTTCGTCAATCCTGTAGTCGACAATTACGAAGGCTCAATGTCGCTCTTGTATGAAGGCGCTATTCTGGCAATCTTGGTGGTGTGGTTATTCTTACGCGACTGGCGTGCCACGATTATTGCAGCAACGGCCCTGCCGTTGTCCATCCTACCCGCCATGATCGGCATGTATTTCTTTGGTTTTACCCTCAATACCGTGACGCTACTGGCGATGTCACTGGTGGTGGGGATTCTGGTCGATGATGCCATTGTTGAAATTGAAAATATCATACGGCATCTGCGCATGGGCAAGACACCATATGAAGCCGCGATGGAAGCCGCAGATGAAATTGGTCTGGCCGTTATTGCGACCACCTTTACCCTGATTGCCGTATTCCTTCCGACTGCCTTTATGAGTGGGATTGCAGGAAAATTCTTTGTTCAGTTTGGCTGGACGGCAGCATTGGCAATTTTTGCTTCCCTCTTGGTTGCACGTTTACTCACCCCAATGATGTCTGCTTATATCCTGAAGCCTTGGATCGGCAAAGTCGAACAACAGGACGATGCTTCTGATACCAAAACGGCGGCAGATCAAGGCACAGCACGTTTAGCGAAAGATCGCGCCAAAGATGGCAAAGTCATGCGTGGTTATATGCGTCTGGTCACTTGGTGTCTCAATCACCGCTGGATCACTTTAGGCGGCGCAATTGCTTTCTTTATTGCCTCGGTCATGTTGATTCCCTTATTACCGACTGGGTTTGTGCCTCCACCAGATACAGGACAAACACAGGTTCGTCTGGAATTAACACCCGGTTCTCAATTTGGAGATACGCTTAAAACGGCTGAATACGCACGTAACCTGATTAAAGACCATCCTGAAATTAAAAGTATCTATACCACTATTGGTGGCGGTGCTGCGGGAACAGATCCATTTTCTGGTGGCGCATCAGGTGAACCCCGTAAAGCCACTTTAACCATTCAAACCACGGAGCGTTCTGATCGTAGTGCCAGCTTGCAAGACATAGAAGACCAATTGCGTCAACGTCTGGCACCACTGCCTGGCGCGCGCATCCAAGTCGGACTTGCAGGCAACAATAGCCAATATCAAATTGCACTTTCTGGCGATGATCCCGATACATTAATGGCGACAGCACGTAGCCTTGAACGAGAATTACGAACTGTTCCAAATGTGGGGAGTATCACCTCAAGTGCCGCCTTGATTCGTCCCGAATTGGTGATTCGTCCAGATTTTGCCAAAGCGGCTGATTTAGGTGTCACCACCTATGATATTGCAGAAACTTTGCGTATCGCGACTGCAGGTGATTTTGACCAGAATCTGGCTAAGTTAAACCTGTCACAACGTCAGATTCCTGTGGTGATCAAACTACCGCTATCAGCACGTCAGGATCAGGAGTTGATGAAGCGCTTAATGGTCAAAGGCAGTCATGGGCCCGTCATGTTAGGCACCATTGCTGATGTCAACATTGAAAGTGGCCCATCACAAATTGACCGCTTTAACCGACTACGTAATATCAACTTTACCATTGAGCTGAATAACCAGCCGCTGGGTGATATCGCCGCAAAAGTTGACCAGCTCCCAACCATGAAGAATCTGCCTCCAACGGTGAAACGTACCAATATTGGTGATGCCGAAGTCATGCAGGAACTGTTCTCAAGCTTTGGTTTGGCAATGCTAACAGGCGTATTGTGTATTTATGTGGTACTGGTGCTGTTGTTCAAAGATTTCCTGCAACCGATTACCATTCTGGTGGCCTTGCCTTTATCACTTGGTGGTGCGTTTGTGATGCTACTATTGGCGAAAAGCAGTTTCTCGATGCCAAGCTTGATCGGTCTGATTATGTTAATGGGGATTGCCAGCAAGAACTCGATTCTACTGGTGGATTACGCCATTATTGCTAGAGATGAGAAGCATTACTCCCGTTTCAATGCCTTGCTGGATGCCTGTCATAAACGGGCACGCCCGATCATCATGACCACGCTGGCAATGGGTGCAGGTATGTTACCAATCGCCTTAGGCATTGGTACAGATCCGAGCTTCCGTGCGCCTATGGCGATCTCGGTGATTGGAGGCTTGATTACCAGTACCTTCTTGTCCTTACTGGTGATTCCTGTGGTGTATACCTTTATTGACGATATTAATCGCAAGATACACAGTTTCAGGAAAACCCAGCCTCAACCTATTGAACCATCCCAATAGCATTTAAGTAAAAAAGAAAAAGACGGTCATTTGATCGTCTTTTTTATATTCAAGATAAAATCAGTACCAGCATAAAAAAGAGAAAGCTACTGCCCGCCAGATAATATAAATAATGAATATGCTGATTTAACCATGACAGATAAATGGTTGCGTTCATCAATTTAACCATCGCCAGATTCCAGATCAGCACCAAGCCCACCATCCAGACGCAGACCAAAAAGTTTTGCAAAAAATTATATTGAGGATAAACCAGAATCACCAAGACCGAATAAAACATCAGGTTTTTGGGATTGAGTAGACTTGAACCTAAACCCAGTAAAAAGTGCGTAAATTGAGCCTTATTTTGCAACGCTACAACATCTTCCGGCTCGGTGTTAGGGATGATCTGTGCTGAACGCGCCGCACCAAAACATTGAATCGCCAGATAAGCAAAATAAAGGACACCTAACCATTTCATCGCGACCAGTATTTCAGTATTGACCTGCCCCAACAGAAACAGACTGCAATAAATCATCAGCAGAATGATGGCATTGCCTAATGCAATTCCCATACAAGTCAATTGCGCTGCCTTTATTTTGCTTTGCATCAGTGTTTTTAAAATTAAGAAGAAATCAGCACCCGGCGTCAGCAAAGCAATAAAATGAGTCACCACGATCGTTAAAAAAAGCTCCATACCTTCTCTCCAAATGAAGGAGAGCCAGCTTAAAAAAGCTTAAAACTTTATTCTTGTATAAAATTGCGGGAGCTAAGATTTTTTAGAATATTGTTTTGGGGTGACCCCCGTATATTGTTTAAAGACCCGATGAAAATGGCTTTGGTCGGTAAACTCCAACTCATACGCCAGTTGAGCCAGATCACAGCCCTGACGCAAGCGTAAACGCGCCTGATTCACCTTTTGATTTAATTGATAGGCATGTGGTGTTAAACCCAAATAATGCTTAAAGAGCCGAATTAACGCATAACGACTCATCTGTAATTCATCAGCAAGTTGTTGTAGCGACAAATCATCCATACTGCTATTCAGACATTCAATTAAGCGCGGTAAATATGGCTGGAAATAACCTGCCGCCCCAATATTTTCCCAATGAAAATTCGGTATGAGCATTTCAGTTAGAGTCTTAATTAAGTATTGTTCTTTTTCTAATCTTGGAATCTGAGGATCAAACAACACCTGATTTAATCCAGTAAATGCGGCGTAAATATCCAGATCATGGAGAATTATGGGTTTGAGTTGCGGCAAATATGGGATGTTTAAATCCAAGTGCGAATCTATTTCCTGTTGCAATTCATTGATCAGTCCAGCAAGCCATGCTGCATCAAGATGTATCATTTGGTAACTCCAAGCCTGTTGAGGCAAAGGATTACATGAATGTTCAACATGGGCAGGAATAACTACGACGCTCCCCGCCTGAATCAGCTGCTCTGAAGCAAAAGAACTGGAAAAATGGCTCTGCCCGGCATCTACGGCGCCGATTGAAAAGGTGGGATGACTATGCGATTTATAACAGATTCGACTTTGACATGCCCTACGCGTTTCAACATACGGCATGTCAGGATGATTCCAAAACTCAACGGTGGAGTTCAAAATGATTTAACTCCAAGCCAAAACGTATTATTTCTGGGCTAAAGCTTTTTCAATATCGGCTTCTAAGGCTTCTGGCTTAGTTGTTGGCGCATAACGCTCTAGCACTTCACCATGACGACCAACTAAAAATTTCGTAAAATTCCATTTGATATTCCGACTACCTAAAAGCCCTTTCGCTTCACGGGTTAAATAACGGAAAATCACATGTGCTTCAGGCCCTTTCACATCGACCTTGGCAAACATGGGGAAACTGACGCCATAATTACGCTGGCAAAAGGTTCCGATTTCTTTATTGGTGCCTGGATCCTGTCCTCCAAATTGATTGCATGGAAATCCTAATACTTCAAGTCCCTGAGATTTATATTTTTCATAAAGTTTTTCTAATCCAGCAAACTGCGGGGTAAAACCACACTTACTTGCAGTATTTACAATCAGCATGACCTTGCCTTTATAATCAGCGAGCGCTTTTGTTTCTCCCTCTAACAACTCAGCTTCAAACTGATAAATGTTACTCATGGATAAGTTTCCTCGTCATTCTTCTCATCTGTTTTAAGTTGTAATGATGCCGAATTCACGCAATAACGCAGTCCTGTCGGCTGTGGACCATCCTCAAACACATGGCCCAAATGTGCATCGCAATCATGGCAGACAATTTCTGTTCTGACCATACCATGCGATAAATCTTCATGTTCTTCTATTGCAACACTATCAATCGGTTTAAAGAAGCTCGGCCAACCACACCCGCTATCGTATTTTGTATCGGAAGAAAATAATTCCGCACCACAACAACGACAAACATAAGTACCATGTTGCTTATTATTCCAATATTGTCCTGTAAATGCGGGTTCTGTGCCTTTCTGACGGGTAATGCGATATTCTTCTGCGGATAACTCTCGTTGCCATTCTCGGTCTGTTTTATTCACTTTTCCCATAACCTGCACCTTTTATTCTGATGTTAAAAATATCATGATGATCAGATTTTATATTTACGCCATTCGCAAAAAAAACTCTAGTCTCAGATCGTATAATTTATTGAAGTTTAAGCATCTAAACCAAAAATAGCAAAAAGAAAGCAAATTAAATATTCAAAGTAAGCAAATTTTAACAATATTGTCTTTTGCGTGAGCAAATATAGTGATATTCTTGTTCCGCACGGTTGTATAGGACAAAAAATGTCTCAGAAAAAAAGTGTGGTGTTTCAAAACTTATTACCAACCATCAGACAATATCAACAATCAGGTTTTACCCACGAAAAAATTGTTGAATTACTGAGAGATCAGCACGACCTGAATCTGGTAACAGTTGAAACCTTTAAAAGTTATTTATACCGATATGCAAAAGTGAATCCTGCTATGTCTAAAAGTACTGTTGTTCCCCAGTCTCATCAATCAAGCCGAGAAATTAAAAAATCATCTAAGCTTGAGCATGTTTGTTACGACATCCGTGGACCTGTACTGCGCGCCGCCAATGAAATGGAGGAGCAAGGACACAAGATTATCAAGCTGAATATCGGCAACCCTGCACCTTTTGGTTTTGAAGCCCCACAAGAAATTATTAATGACGTGGCTTTAAACTTGCCGAACGCAATTGGCTATACCGACTCAAAGGGTATTTTCCCTGCACGTAAAGCGATCTGCCAGTACTACCAGCAGAAAGGCGTTTTTGATATGCACGTCAATGATGTGTATGTGGGCAACGGCGTGTCTGAACTTATTGTTATGGCAATGCAAGGCTTGCTGGATGATGGCGATGAAATGCTGGTGCCAATGCCTGACTATCCTTTATGGACGGCAGCGGTAAATCTGTCTGGCGGTAGCGCAGTGCATTATAAATGTGATTCTGAAAACTACTGGTATCCCGATATTGCGGATATTGAAAGCAAAATCACGCCAAACACCCGTGGTATTGTCATTATCAATCCAAACAACCCGACAGGTTCAGTCTATCCACGTCATGTGTTAGAGCAAATTGTTGCATTGGCGAAAAAGCATGACCTGATTTTATTTGCAGATGAAATCTACGACAAAATCGTTTATGACGGCATCGAGCATGTGGCTGTAGCTGCATTGGCTGGCGATCAACTGTGTATTTCCTTCAACGGTTTATCAAAAGCTTATCGTATTGCAGGTTATCGTGCAGGATGGATGGCGATTACAGGTAACAAAGCACGTGCAGCAGACTATATCGAAGGCTTGGATATGCTTGCTTCAATGCGTTTATGTGCCAACCACCAAGCTCAATATGCGATTCAAACTGCATTAGGTGGATATCAATCAATTAACGATTTGATTCGCCCAGGTGGTCGTTTATACGAACAGCGTAATATTGCTTGGGAAATGCTGAATGAAATCCCCGGTCTTAGTTGTGTCAAACCTGATGGCGCAATGTACTGCTTCCCTAAACTTGATCCAGCAGTTTATCCAATTGAAGATGATGAAAAACTGATGCTGGATCTGTTAAAAGCGGAAAAAGTATTATTGGTACAAGGCACAGGCTTTAACTGGCCAACGCCAGATCATTTCCGTGTGGTGTTCCTGCCTGCGGAAAATGAGCTTCGGGAAGCCATCAATCGCTTAGGCCGTTTCTTGGCAAAAATGCGTTAATAAGAACTCCCCCTTTTATTCAGGGGGATTTTTTTATATTTAATCTTTAGATGTGTTGTCTAGATTTTAGATCGCTTTCCACAGCAGTGCCCTAGACTTTGAATCAAAATCAAATATCTTTTTACACAGTCAAATTCCAAACAGTGCAGCTTTACTTTGATGTTGTTTCTCAGCACATTCAGAGCAATAGGATATCTTTTACTCGTGTAAGCACTTTTCATATTAAACATGACAGATAAGCCATCGCCCAGTCTAATTACTATGTGAAACTAAGCCACACATAGAAAAAATCAAAAACTAATTTTTAACTTTTGAGCAAAATAACAAAGCAAAGACACGGTTTGCCAAAATATTAAGCATGTCATTTTCGGTTTGCATGCTAAACTATGCGTTGGTTTGAAAAAGGATAGTCCTTCTATGCGGTTTGTTCATCTCGGTATCCATACAGAGTTTTCGATTACAGAATCGATTGTTCGCATACCTGATTTGGTCAAGGCTGCCGTAAAAGATGAGATGCCAGCTTTGGCACTCACAGACTTATCCAACCTGCACGCAGCAGTAAAATTTTACGAAGCATGTCTAAAGAAAGGCATTAAGCCCGTTTTAGGCAGTGTCATTCGCCTCAATGATGCCGAACATCGCGCAACTTTACTGGCAATGAGCAATACTGGGTGGCGTAATCTGACTGAAATCGTGTCACGCGGTTTTATCGAAGGCCAACAGTTAAGTATCCCATGCGTACAAAAAGAGTGGGTACTTGAACAGGCAGAAGACCTGATTGTCTTGCTAGGCCAACATAGTGATGTGGGCAAAATGCTCTGTTCTTCCAATCCACAAAAAGCTGAACCTTTACTGGAAGCATGGATTGAGAAATTTGGCAATCGTGTCTATTTGGCCTTAACGCGTACTGAACGTGTAGGCGAAGAAGATTTTATTCAGCAAGCCGTGAAACTGGCCGCCAAATATCAGATTGGTGTTGTTGCCCATAATGATGTGCACTTTGTTGAACAAATAGATTTTGAGGCCCATGAGGCCCGCGTCTGTATTGCAGATGGCTATGTACTTGGCGATGATAAACGCCCAAAAAACTATAGCCCTGAACAATATTTTAAAACTGGCGAACAAATGTCTGAGCTGTTTTCAGACATTCCGAGTGCGATTGAAAATACCTACCATATTGCAAGACGTTGTAATGTCGCATTACAACTCGGTACTTATTTCTTACCTGATTTCCCGATTCCAGATGGGTATACCATCGACACCTATTTCGAGCATTTATCTCGTGAAGGTTTAGAAGAACGCTTAAATGTTCTTTATCCGATCGCTGAACGTGACGAAGACTGGGCCGAGATTCGCAAACCTTATGATGAGCGGATCAAATATGAAGTCGATATTATTCTCAAGATGGGATTCCCGGGTTACTTCCTCATCGTCATGGACTTCATTCAATGGGCCAAAAATAATGGCGTGCCTGTTGGGCCGGGTCGTGGTTCAGGTGCGGGTTCACTGGTTGCATATAGCTTAAAAATTACCGATCTTGACCCATTACGTTATGACCTACTCTTTGAACGTTTCTTAAACCCGGAACGTGTCTCGATGCCCGACTTTGACGTCGATTTCTGTATTGCAGGTCGTGACCGTGTGATTGAATATGTTGCACAGAATTATGGTCGTCAAGCAGTTTCCCAGATTGCCACCTTCGGTACCATGGCGGCAAAAGGTGCGATTCGAGATGTAGCCCGTGTCTTGGGTAAATCCTATGGTCTTGCTGACCGTATTTCTAAAATGGTTCCAACCAAGCCACTGGGTGTCGATCTAGCGACTGCGATTGACATGGAACCGCAGCTCAAAGACATCGTCACCAACCCGTCAAATCCAGACAATGATGATGCCGCTGAAATCTGGGAAATGGCGCTTAAGCTAGAAGGTATCACGCGTAATACAGGTAAGCATGCGGGTGGTGTTGTGATTGCACCCGGTAAAATTACCGATTACTCAGCCGTTCTTTGTGATGCCGATGGTACCAACCGCGTAGCACAATATGATAAAGATGATGTTGAAGCTGCGGGTCTGGTTAAATTCGACTTCTTGGGCCTACGTAACCTGACGGTGATTGAAGATGCGGTTCAGAATATCAACAAGCGGATCAAATCCGAGATACCACTGAACATTTCTAATGTTCCTTTAGACGATAAAGATGCTTATCTGGTGTTTGCAGAGGCAAATACCACTGCGGTATTCCAGTTTGAATCCGTTGGCATGAAAAAGATGTTGAAGGAAGCACGACCAAGCAAATTTGAAGAAATTATTGCTTTCGTTTCCTTGTATCGTCCAGGCCCGATGGATCTTATTCCTGACTTTATCCATCGTATGCATGGCGGTGAGTTTGAATATCTTCATCCCTTGCTTGAAGGCGTATTAGAACCAACCTACGGGATTATGGTTTACCAAGAACAGGTAATGCAGGCAGCACAGTTCTGTGCAGGCTATACACTCGGTGGCGCGGACTTACTTCGTCGTGCCATGGGTAAAAAGAAACCTGAAGAAATGGTCAAACAGCGCCAGATCTTTATTGAAGGCGCGGCGAAAAAAGATATTGATGAAGCAACTGCCAACCATATCTTCGACTATATGGAAAAGTTCGCAGGCTATGGTTTTAACAAATCCCATGCCGCAGCCTATGCCCTTGTTGCCTACCACACCGCTTGGTTAAAAGCTCATTACCCTGCTGAATTTATGGCGGCGGTTTTATCTTCGGAAATGCAGAATACCGACAGTATCGTGTTCCTGATTGACGACTGCCGTAATAACAAGCTGGAAGTGCTACCACCGTCTGTGAATATGTCTTTGTATCATTTCCATGCCAGCGATGAAGCAACCATTGTGTATGGTCTAGGTGCAATTAAAGGCGTTGGTGAGCAAGCGATGCAATCGGTCATCGACTCACGCATCAACGAAGGCCCGTACAAGGACTTATTCGACTTCTGTCATCGTATTGATTTGAAAAAAATCAATAAACGTACTTTAGAAGCCCTGATCCGTGCGGGTGCGCTGGATTGTCTCGGTATTGAACGTTCAAGCTTAATGGCACAATTGCCAGAAGCCGTGCAAGCAGCCGAACAAGCGCGCAGTAACCGTGAAACAGGAATTATGGACTTGTTTGGTGAAGTTGAAGAAGTTCAGCGTAAACCAGCCAAACCCGTGAAACCTTGGTCAGACGAAGTTCGTCTTAAAGGTGAAAAAGACACACTGGGTCTCTACCTCACAGGTCACCCGATTGATGTCTATCGTCCAGAATTAAAATCATTCATTTCAGCAAAACTGAATGAGCTGACACCGACACGTCGTGGTGTTACCACAGTTTTTGCAGGTTTAGTTGTTGATATTGCCAACTTCCCAAACCGCATTATGATCACACTGGATGATGGCACAGCCCGTGTCGAAATTAGCTGTAACCATGAGCGTTTCCAGCGTTACAAAGAAGTGGTTCGCTTAGAACAAGTGGTGGTGATTGAAGGCGAAATCTACGAACGTGAAGGCTTTGACCGCCCAATGGCACGATTAAGTAAGGCATTCAGTTTAAATGAAATTCGCCAGAAACGTGCCCAAAGTATTCAGGTTCGCTTAGCGCAAGACCTGATGAGCAAAACTTTAGCAAAAGATTTACAAGCCATTCTTTTACCTTATTGTAATGTTGATATGTGCCAGCATATTGGCCTGCAAATCCAGCTTGAGCAAAGTTTTGCAACCGCCGAGCTACATCTCGGCCCACAATGGAAAGTTGCGCCACTGGATGAGTTGCTGAGCAAGTTGCGGGATTATTTTGGTAAAGAAGCAATTGCGATCGAATACCAAGTGAAATCTAAAGCAGCCAAAGTTGCAGAAGCCCCGAAAGTGGCAAACATCGCACCGCCGCCTGACAACATGTCAATGGATGAAGCGCTTGATCTCTATCAAGCAGAAGTCTCTCAATACTCTTAATTCTGGATAATATATGAACCAGTTTGACTCAAATAACGTGTCCAAACATTTGGATCATGTCCGTATTGTCATGGTCAATACCACCCTACCAGCCAACATTGGTAGTGCTTTACGTGCAATGAAAACCATGGGCTTATCCAAGCTCGTATTGGTTGCACCGAAAACCTATCCGCATCCCGATATTGATGCTCTGTCAGCGGGTGCACAGGATTTAATTGAACAGATTGAGATTGTTGAGACGCTGGAACAAGCTATTCAGGATTGTCATATCGTATTCGGTACCAGTGCCCGTAGTCGCACCATTCCTTGGCCATTGCTCGATGTTCGCCCTGCGGCAAAAGAAGCATTACAGGCAGCTAGCAAAGAACAACATGTTGCCATCGTTTTTGGTCGTGAAGATCGTGGACTAACCAACGAAGAACTGGCCTTAGCCAATTACCACTTAACCATCCCAGTCAATCCCGAGTACGGCGTACTAAATGTCGCTCAAGCCATTCAGGTGGTGTGTTATGAAATGAGAATGGCTGCACTTGAACAAAATACTCAAGTTACAGATACACCAGATGACCACATGCAACTAAAACAACAGCAAAGCATGGAATGGGATGAACCACTGGTGACGCAGCAACAGATGGAAGAGTTCTACCCTCATCTGGAAAAAATGCTGACTGAAATCGAATTTTTAGACCCGAATAATCCCCGTTTACTGCCATTACGCTTGCGTCGTTTATTTGGAAGGATACAATTAGATCGTATGGAGTACCATTTATTACGTGGGATCTTCAGTCGCGTTCAGGCACTTGCCAAAGGTTCATGGAAAAAGACAAACACGGAGGATCATTCAAATGATTAAACAGCTTAAAGAAGATATCGAGGCTGTATTTGCACGTGATCCTGCGGCTAGAAACACGCTGGAAGTGCTAACGACCTACCCCGGTATCCATGCGCTGATCATGCATCGTATGGCACATGAATTGTGGAAAAAAGAATATAAAGGTACGGCTCGCCTGCTTTCTTCTTTTAGCCGCTTTGCCACAGGCATTGAAATTCACCCAGGTGCAAAAATTGGCAAACGTTTCTTTATCGATCACGGCATGGGTGTTGTGATTGGTGAAACGGCTGAAATTGGCAATGACGTTACGCTTTATCATGGCGTTACCCTAGGCGGCACCACTTGGAATAAAGGCAAACGCCATCCAACCCTAGAAGATGGTGTTGTAGTCGGTGCAGGTGCAAAAATTTTAGGCCCATTTACTGTCCACAAAGGTGCGAAAGTTGGTTCGAATGCTGTAGTGACCAAAGAAGTCCCTGAAAATGTGACTGCGGTCGGTAACCCTGCACGTTACATCTTCAAAGATAAAAACCAAGTCGAACAAGATGAAGTCAGCCGTCGTGACTATGCAGAAAGTATCGGCTTCCAGCCTTATGCAACGACACAAGATCAATCTGATCCAATTTTAGAAGGTATTCGTGTGCTGCTGGATCGTATGCAGAAAAACGAAAAACGTATGAATGTGCTGTGCCAGCGTCTCTCAGAACTGGATCCGAGTTTCTCACCTCAAAGTTCTAAAAATCAACCATTGAGTAAAGAAGAACTTAAAATTATTGAAGAAGTTAGACGTGAATGTGAAGCACAGAACAAAACTTCAGCAACCTAAGCGAATATATAAGAAATGTAACAAGCTTATCATTGCAAGTTGGTTTTGCTTTTCCTAGACTGGTGAAACCAACGATCTACTTCTCATTTAACTAAAATTAATGGATGTAAGCATGAATTTTAAGCCTTTGGCATTACTTGTACTTTCAACTTCTTTTTTAACCGCCTGTGGCATCGCCCCAGTCAAAAAAGATAAAGCTTCTGAGCCATTTGTATTCAAAGAGCCAGAACCGACAGCACCGTTCTATGCTTTAAATCCAATCAAATATGATGCGCCACCAAGCTTCGAAGTTGCAATTAAAGATGCTGCTGCTCAGCCTGTGACTAAAATGATTGTGTCATTACAAAATGATCCATCAAAAACCACCACATTAGATATCAACAAACTCATCGTTCCGACGATCGACAGCAAACAACGCAATGTAAAATATGCAGTTCTTGCTGGTGAAAATGAAGTCGATGTGACTGAGATTGATGACTTCCTACAACTGGTTGAAGGTAAGGCACGCCACTATCCACCTCGCTTCCCTGACCGTCAAGAACGTAAAGGCTATGAAGCCAAGTTGAAAGAAACAACTCAAAAATTAGATGCTTTGGCAGAAAAACCAAATGCGTCTATCGACGTACTGACACGTGCTTTTAAAGCAAGCGTGATGGCACGTAATATGGATTTGGGTACAGCGTACACCACCAAATCATTGACCTATGCTCAACGTATTCTTGCAATGAACCCGAATGATGCTGAAACGAACTTCTGGTTCGGTTTTGGCTTGTCTGAAGGTGGCGGTCAACGTGAAGCGATTCCTTATTTAGATAAGGCAATGAAAGGCGGTGTTCAAGAAGCTTATCTTTCTGCTGCTAACAACTATCTCTGGTTAGAGCAAAAGAAAAATGCGCTTCAAACCTTAAAGAACTACAAAATCAATTACCCAGATGAAGCTGAAGTTACTGATCGTTTGATCAAAGAAGTTGAATCTGGAAAACGCTGGAATGTTTGGCAAGTATTGAACTAATTACTGTCCCATTCTGTAATGAAAAATAGACTGTCGTGTACAGTCTATTTTTTTATGGATGATTGAAAAAACATTCGATTTTCGTATTATAGCTACAATCTCCCAGCCAACTTGCTGATTTATGAAGCTAGCATTTACCCCGAATAAACGTTTATTTGCGATCAGCCTACTCAGTACTATGGTGATGAGTGGTTGTCAGGTCGTCAGTCTAAAACAGCAAGACCTCAATGTGACGATCGCGAACGAGCGTAATAGTATTCTGACACAGAAAAAATTGAGCGAAGCCAGCCTAAATGTCCTGTCGATGTCTGGCAAAGAAGCAAAAGTCTGCATGCAGACTCCTAATGAATGTATTGCAGATCTGCATAAGATTCCGCAGATTCAGGATGAGCAACTTTTATCTACTGCCAGCGAATTATATCTTTCAAAAGCCATGAGTCTTTCTGACTCCTCTGAATGTAAAGTCAGTAAACTCACCAAACATAAAGCTGAAGAAGAACAAAAAGCTATTCAGAAAACCTATGAAAACTGTCTGGATCAGGAGCTTGAAGCTTTAGATAAAAGTATTCGCTACAGTTATGCTTATTTATTTAAGACTGCCCGTCAGCCGCAGGAACGAATTTTTGATAACAGACAAGTTCAAATTCGGGATTTCTATAATCAGGCTTTGACAAAAATGGTTAATGTCCATAGTTTAAGAAACCCATCCAAAACCATTACACCAACGATTAAAATTGGTAAAAGCACATACACCATTGATATTCAGTCCTATCAACGCTTGCAGAACATGCAGCTCGAGAAGTTTATTTCTAGCTATAACATGAACTTTTCTGGTTTAAGAGCCATTAACCGTCGAGATGGTTTCGGTTCAGATTTCGTGGCTGTATTTCCTTCGACCGATAGTGCTGCTCATGGTGAAAATAAATACATCCTTGATCCATTAAGTTATAGCTATCCCAATGGGGTTAATCCAAATATTCATAAGGCACGTTATCTGGCTGCAACCATTATTGCACAACCTAAAAAGACAACCGCAACGGTTGACGATGTGCTTAATAGTCCAGAATTTGAAGTCAAGGTTTACGATCCATATAGCGTCGAGAAAGTAAATATTGCTGGAAAAGAATACTCTCTGGCCGCCAATTTCTCTGCGCCTTATGGGCTTTGGCTGGCTGAAAATAATTTAGGGACTGCTGCTTATTTAACTTTAATTGACCGCGATCAGCACCTCACTATGCCGCATTTATATATGCTTGAACCTTATAATCCGAACAAAAAAGTGATTGTACTGGTGCATGGTCTGGCAAGTAGTCCTGAAGCGTGGATTGCCGTAACCAACGACATTATGGGTGATGCAGTATTGCGCGAGCATTATCAGGTTTGGCAAGTCTTCTATTCGACCAATATGCCTATTCTGGAAAGTCGCTTTCAAATCTATGCTGTGTTAAAGCAAGCTTTTGGCTCACTCAATCCTAAAGACGCAGCTGCTCAGGATGCTGTTTTAATTGGTCATAGTATGGGTGGCATTATCAGCCGTCTTTTGGTCAGCAATGCTGATATTTCCAAAGAAGCATTGACCATGATGAACAGCCGCCAACAGGCGCGTTTGAGAAAGCATCCTGTGATCGGCGAGCGTCTCAAGATGGAACCGATTACGAACTTTGATCGTGCCATTTTCTTGGCAGCCCCACATCGTGGTACAGACTATGCTGATCGCTGGTTTACCTTGGCAGCCCGTAAGATTATCAAGCTCCCTGCTACATTCTTGACAACCTTAGCGGATACACTTACTAGTGATGATATGGATCTTAAGGATTTCGTCAAAACCTTGACCAATGACGTGATCCAGAATGGGCCAAGTGATCTGAGTAAAAAATCCAAATTTATGGAATTAACCGCCACAATTCCACCAGAAAAAGGTCTAGTTTTCCATTCAATTATGGGCAACATTACCAAGAGTGATGATCCGAATGTCATTACCGACGGAATTGTTCCTTATAAAAGTGCACATCTAGATGGTGCTGTGTCTGAAAAGATTTTCAAAGGTGGTCATTCCATTCAGGAAACCCCTGAAGCTGTATTAGAACTTCGTCGTATTTTACGCGAACATCTGGTTGATCATGGTTTATATAAACCAAAGAACTAAATGCCATAAAAAAGCCCCAATATTGGGGCTTTTTTTCGATCACATCCTTTATACGCCAGAACGGATCATATAATCAAAGGCAGAAAGTGATGCTTTAGCGCCTTCACCTGTGGCAATGATAATTTGCTTGTATGGCACAGTCGTACAGTCGCCTGCGGCAAACACACCCTTAACACTGGTTTCGTTACGATCATTAATCACGATCTCACCACGGTTGCTCAACTCGACAGCACTGTTCTTTAAGAAATCCGTGTTTGGCAATAACCCAATCTGTACAAAGATCCCTGCAAGCTCGACCGTATGTTCAACATCAGTCGCACGGTCTTTGTATTTTAATGCCGTTACTTGAGCGCCA